>NZ_BMQA01000032.1 GCF_014647875.1 Streptomyces brasiliensis
TCTCGATCCGATTTCCTCGGTGCTTTCCAGGTTCCCGCTCTCGCGTTTCCCTTTCCGGCGGTTCCGACTCTATCAGATCCTTTCGGTTCCGATTCCCAGCCGGCGGGCCCGTCTTCGCGGCTGTTGGGCCGTTCCGACGAGTGAGACTTTAGCGGATTCCCGGCCTCCGAGCTAATCGGGGGTCGTCGTCCTTTCGAACGCGGATTCCTCATTTCGCAAATACGCACGCCAAAACAACGCGACGACGGATCGCCGATTGCTCGGTGAGTACCTACGGAATGGCTGCCCGGGGACCGACCGGAGTCGGCGCTCACGTCGGACAACTCGGAGAACACTACGTATCCGGTCGGGGTGTGTCAACTCACCTCCGGACGACCCCCGGAGGCGTACTGTGGAACGCGTGATGACGCATACGTGCAACGACCAGTGGTGGGCCGCCTGACGGCGGCCGCGCTCACGTATGCACTCAACGGCCGCCGCCTCGGCGGCCGTTCTCGTATCTCCCTCCAGAGCTCTTGAGGGCCGGCCGCCCGGGGCGGCGGTCTCGACCAGGAGATGGAGTGGAGATGACACGGGTCTTCAGCGGGGTCAAGCCGACCGGGCACCTGACGTTGGGGAACTACCTGGGGGCGATCCGACAGTGGGCCGCCGTCGACCAGCACCGGTCCGACGCGTTGTTCTGCGTCGTCGACCTGCACGCCCTGACCGTGGACCACGATCCCGCGCGGGTGCGCAGGCTCAGTCGGCAGGCGGCGACGTTGTTGCTCGCGGCCGGGCTCGATCCACAGCTGTGCACGCTCTTCGTGCAGTCACACGTCGACGAGCACGCTCGGCTGTCGTACGTCCTGGAGTGCGTGGCCACGGACGGCGAGATGCGGCGGATGATCCAGTACAAGGAGAAGGCCGCGCGGGAGCGGGAGCGGGGCGGGAGCGTTCGGCTGTCGCTGCTGACGTACCCCGTGCTGATGGCGGCGGACATCCTGGCGTACGGGACGGACGAGGTGCCCGTCGGGGACGACCAGACGCAGCACGTGGAGCTGGCGCGGGATCTGGCGGTGCGGTTCAACCAGCGCTACGGGCACACCTTCGTGGTGCCGAAGGCGACGCGGCCGCCGGTGGCCTCGCGGGTGATGAACCTGCAGGACCCGATGTCGAAGATGGGGAAGTCGGACGACTCGGGGTCGGGCATCGTCTATCTGCTCGACGAGCCGGACGTGGTGCGCAAGAAGGTGATGCGCGCCGTGACGGACAGCGGGCGGGACGTCGTGTACGACCCGGAGGGACGGCCGGGGGTCGCGAATCTGCTGGAGATCCTGGCGGCGTGCACGGGTGGGAACCCCGGGGCCTTGGGCGGTGTATATGAGTCGTACGGCGCCTTGAAAAAGGACACCGCGGACGCCGTGGTCGAGGTCCTCAAGCCCGTACAGGCCAGGCACAAGGAGTTGTGCGCGGATCCTGTGTATGTGGAGGGGGTGCTGCGGGATGGTGCTGAGAAGGCCCGGGCGATGGCCCGGCCGACCGTCGACGCGGCCTATCGGGCGATCGGGCTGCTGGAGCCCTCGTCGGACCCGGTGGCGGAGCCTGTACTGAACGCCGCGCGGTAGGCACGTGGGCTGGTGGCGAGGCGCGATGCGAAGTGCTGGCGCATCGTGACCTCGCTGCCGAAGCCCGCACAGCGGGCGATCTCGGGCATGGGCAGGTCGGTGCGCTCGAGGAGTTTCTGGGCGGCGGCGATGCGCTGGTCGAGGAGCCAGCGGAGCGGTGTCGTTCCGGTCACCGCGGTGAAGTGGCGGGCGAAGGACCGCGGGGACATGCCCGCATGGGCTGCCAGGTCGGCGACGGTGAGTGGTTCGTGGAGGCGACGCAGGGCGTGTTCGCGTACGGCGGCCATGGCGTCGGCGTCGCGGTCCACACGCGGGGTGGGGTGCTCGATGAACTGTGCCTGGGTGCCGGTGCGGAAGGGCGCGGTAACCATGGAGCGGGCGATGGTGGCGGCTGCCTCGGCTCCGTGGGACAGGCGGACGAGGTGGAGGCAGAGGTCGATGCCGGCCGCGGTGCCGGCGGCGGTCCAGATGTTGTCGTCCTCGATGAAGAGGGCGTCGGGGACGACGGTGACGTGGGGGTGATGCGTGCGGAAGAGGTCGATCAGGTTCCAGTGGGTGATCGCTCGGCGGCCGTCGAGGAGGCCGGCCTGGGCGAGGGTGAAGGCGCCGCCGCAGAGGGCGGCGAGGGTGGTGCCGCGAGCGTGGGCGCCGCGGAGGGCGTCGAGGACGGGAGCGGGTGCGGGAGTGAGGTGGTCGTCGAGGCCGGGGATGACGACGAGGTCGGCTCGGTCCAGCCAGGTGAGGGTGCGGTCGGGGTGGAGTGCGAGACCGCCGCGCATCGGGATGGGGGCGGGTTCGGCCGCCACCCGGCGGAGGCCGAAGGAGGGGGCGCCGCGGTCGGTGCGGTCGGTGCCCCAGACCTCGGTGATGACGGAGACGTCGAAGGCGCGGACGCCGGGGAAGGCGACAAGGGCGACGCGGTACGGGGAGGTCACGTCGGGCTTCTCGGCTGACGTCGGGTCCGGCATCACGCCTGGCAGTAAACCATCGATCGGTGACTTTTACCCCTCTGGGGCGCGAGCGGCTCCGGCGGCAGGATCGAGGGCATGGAGATCGCAGAGAACGCAGCGCTGGTGGTCGTGGACGTGCAGAAGGGCTTTGACGAGCTCGACTTCTGGGGTCCGCGGAACAATCCGGGGGCGGACGACAACATCGCGGCACTGATCGGCACCTGGCAGTCGACGGGGCGCCCGGTCGTGTTCGTACGGCACGATTCGCCGAAGCCGCAGTCGCCACTCCGCCCCGGCTACGAGGGGAACGAGTTCAAGGAATACGTGCAGGAGCGGCGCGGGAAGGGGGCGGGAGGCGAGCTGTTCGTCACCAAGACGGTGAACTCGGCCTTCCTCGGGGCGCCGGATCTGGGCGCCTGGCTGAAGGAGCAGGGCATCGGGCAGATCGTGCTGGCCGGGATCCAGACGAACATGTGCGTGGAGACGACGGCCCGGATGGGAGGCAACCTGGGGTACGACGTGCTGGTGGCGTACGACGCGACGTACACGTTCGATCTGGCAGGGCCGTTCGGCTGGCGGCGGAGCGCCGAGGAGATCGCCCAGGCGTCTGCGGTTTCCCTGCACGGCGGCGGGTTCGCCCGGGTGGTGACCACCGAGGAGGTGGTGGGCGCGGCCGGGTGAGCGGCCGCGCGGCCGGGGTCAGTCCTTCTTGCCGGAGGCCAGTTCGCGGCTGCGGTCGCGGGCGGCTTCGAGGGCGGCGATGAGGGCTGCTCGCACACCGTGGTTCTCGAGTTCGCGGATGGCGTTGATGGTGGTGCCCGCGGGGGAGGTGACGTTCTCCCGGAGTTTGACAGGGTGTTCGCCGCTGTCACGGAGCATCGTGGCTGCGCCGATCGCGGACTGGACGATGAGGTCGTGGGCCTTGTCGCGGGGCAGGCCGAGGAGGATGCCGGCGTCGGTCATGGCTTCGACCAGGTAGAAGAAGTACGCCGGGCCGGAGCCGGAGAGGGCGGTGCAGGCGTCCTGCTGGGACTCGGGGACGCGGAGCGTCTTGCCGACGGCGCCGAAGATCTCCTCGGCGTGGGCGAGGTGTTCGGCGGTGGCGTGGCTGCCGGCGGAGATGACGGACATGGCCTCGTCGACGAGGGCGGGGGTGTTCGTCATGACGCGGACGACCGCGGTGCCGGCGGCGAGGCGCTCCTCGATGAAGGAGGTGGGGATGCCTGCGGCTCCGCTGATGATCAGGCGGTCGGCGGGGATGTGCGGGGCGAGTTCGTCGAGGAGGGCGCCCATGTCCTGCGGTTTGACCGTGAGGATCAGGGTGTCGGCGGTCTTGGCGGCCTCGGGGTTGCTGACCGGGCTGACACCGTGGCGGGCGCGGAGCTCATCGGCGCGCTCGGGGCGGCGGGTGGTGACGAGGAGGTCGGCGGGGGCCCAACCGGCTCGGATCATTCCGCTGAGCAGGGCTTCACCGATCTTGCCGGTGCCGAGGACTGCGACTTTCTGAGTCATGGCGAGGGATGCCTCCGGGGGTGCGTCGTCCGGGGTACATCGTCGCACTGGGGGTGTGGGGCGTGGGTGGTTGTCCGGTTGGCGGACATGGGTGGAGTGGGCGAGCGGGGTGATGTTGTGGGCGGGCGCGGGATCCCTCGGGCCCTTCGGATCCCCGGGTCACCGATCCCCGGTTCACGGTGTGCGGCGTCGCAGGGTTGCCGCGCCCAGGCCCAGCACCAGCAGGGCGCAGCCCGCCACGATCAGGGCGTCCCTGATGAAGGTGGCCGTCATATCGGTGTGGCGGAGGACCTCGTTCATGCCGTCGACGGCGTACGACATGGGGAGGACGTCGGAGAGGCCCTCGAGGACGGACTGCATGTTGGAGCGCGGGGTGAAGAGGCCGCAGAGCAGGAGTTGGGGGAAGATCACCGCGGGCATGAACTGGACCGCCTGGAATTCCGAGGCCGCGAAGGCCGAGACGAAGAGACCGAGGGCCGTACCGAGCAGGGCGTCGAGGAGGGCGACCAGCAGGAGGAGCCAGGGAGAACCGGTGACGTCCAGGCCCAGGAACCACACCGCCAGTCCGGTGGCCAGCGCCGACTGGATGATGGCGAGGACGCCGAAGGCGAGGGCGTAGCCGACGATGAGGTCGGCCTTGCCGAGGGGCATGGCGAGGAGACGTTCGAGGGTGCCCGAGGTGCGCTCGCGCAGGGTGGCGATGGACGTGACCAGGAACATCGTGATCAGAGGGAAGATCCCCAAGAGTGACGCGCCGATGCTGTCGAAGGTGCGCGGGCTGCCGTCGAAGACGTAGCGGAGCAGGAACAGCATCAGGCAGGGGATCAGGATCATCAGCGCGATCGTGCGCGGGTCGTGCCGCAGCTGGCGCAGGACACGGGTCGCGGTGGCCGTCGTCCGGGCAACGTTCAGGGCGCCGGTGGGGGCAGGGGTCGTCGTCGTGCTCATCGCGTCGTCTCCTTGGCGCGGCCCGCTGCGACCGCCTCGTCGACCAGGTGCAGGAAGGCCGCCTCGACGGTCTCCGACCCGGTGCGGGTGCGGAGGGCCTCGGGGGTGTCGTCGGCGAGGATCTCGCCCTCGCGCATGAGGAGGAGCCGGTGGCAGCGCTCGGCCTCGTCCATGACGTGGGAGGAGATGAGGAGGGTGGCGCCGCGGGTGGCGGCGATGTCGTGGAAGAGGTTCCACAGGTCGCGGCGCAGGACCGGGTCGAGGCCGACGGTCGGTTCGTCGAGGACCAGGAGTTCGGGGGTGCCGAGAAGGGCGACGGCGAGGGAGACGCGGCTGCGCTGACCGCCGGAGAGGTTGCCGGCGAGAGCGTCGGCGTGGCTGGTGAGGTCGACATCGGTGATGGCGCGGGTGACGTCGGCCTGTCGGCGTTCGGCGGCGGCGCGGCCGGGGTCGAGGATCGCGGCGAAGTAGTCGAGGTTCTGGCGGACCGTCAGATCGTCATAGACGGAGGGGGCCTGGGTGACGTAGCCGATGCGGGTGCGGAGGGTGGGGTGACCGGCGAGTCGGCCGAGGACTTCGAGGGTGCCGGCGACCTTGGCCTGGGTGCCGACGATGGAGCGCATCAGCGTGGACTTGCCGCAGCCAGAGGGGCCGAGCAAGCCGGTGATCTGGCCGCGTGGGACGGCGAATTCGAGGCCGCGGAGGACGGTGCGGGGTCCGCGTACGACGGTGAGGCCGACGGCCCTGACCGCGGGGGTCTCGGCAGGACCGGGCAAGTAATTCATCATGCGATGAATAATGCTCTGAGGGTCGGGACCCGTCAAGTGCCGGACGGGGTAGGGCTTAGGGGGTATCCGCCCGGGTTGCCCCACCGGGGTGCGCGATCGGATGCCGGCCTTCCGGGTCCGGACATGCGGGCGCGGCAGCCGCCGGAGTGGGTCCGGGGACTGCCGCGCGGGGCGAGGGGGTGAGGACGGGGTCAGGTGTCCAGGTCGGTCCGGGTGTTGAGGGCGACGAGAAGCATCACGTCGTACGTCTCCTCGACGATGCCGTCCGGGAAGACGTTCAGCAGGTGGGCGCGCTCCGCGTCCAAGAAGGCATCTCTGCTGCCCTCCGGGGCGACGAGGAAGGCCGAGTGGCTGCCGATGTTGGCGAGGTGCATGTCGAGCGTGATGCGGCGGCTCCAGCGGACCGTGCGGCGGGTGAAGCCGAGGCGGTCGATGAAGTGGGCCATCGCGGAACGCGCGCCGTCGCCGTTCTTCGCCACGACCCCGTCGACGCCGAAGTGGCTCTGGATGCGGTCCGCCTGTTCGCCTATCCACGGCACGTCGAGCGCGTCGGTGTTCCACCACAGCGCCAGCGCGCCGCCCGGCCGCAGCACGCGCAGTGCCTCCGGCAGAGAACGCTCCGGGTCGGTCCAGTGCCAGGCCTGGGCGTAGGTGATGAAGTCGGCGGTGGCGCCGGCGAGGGGCAGGGCGTTGCCGTTGCCGCGCACGATCGGCACGTCGGGCAGGCCGCGACGGAACTCGGCCGCCATGCCGGCACCGGGTTCGACGGCGATCACCCGCGCACCGCGCTCACGCAGCCGCGCGCTCGCGATCCCCGTGCCGGCGCCCACGTCCACGACCCGGGCACCGGTGAGGGAGCGGCCGGCGAGCTCTTCGAGCGTGTCGAAGAGGGCGGGTGGGTAGGAGGGGCGGTTCTCGGCGTACTGGGCTGCGGCGGCGTTGAAGGAGTGCGCGCGGGTGGAGATGAGGCCGGTGGTGTCGGCGGTACGGGAGGTGTCCGGGTCCGGGGTGGGCGGCTTCGTCGTCATACAGACATGGTCGTCCGGGTGGGGCGGAAGGGGACAGTCGATATAGGTGGGAGGTCGGTACCGGAGCGTGTCCGACGGGGTCTTCCGTCATGGCGGGACCGGCGACGGCTTGCCGGCTCCGGCTCCGGCTCCGGCTCCGGCTCCGGCTGTCGGACATAACCGGCCGTGATGCACCGCGGCCCGGGCGGCGGGGGCCGTTCCGGGCTACTTCTTGCGGCGCTTCTTCGACGGGTTGCCGGTGCGGCGGGCCGAGCGGCTCTCGTACTGACGGAGGGCCGACTCGTACTCCTCGCGGTGCAGCTTCTCGCCCGGGGCCTCGGTGAGGGAGCGGAAGAAGCAGGCGAGGAGCGAGCCCACGAAACCGATTGCCAGGAGGCCACGGAGGGAAGCCTGACGGTCGGGGTCGGGGCGCTTGGTGAAGCCGTCCCAGGTGTTGCGGAAGGCCATCGCGCTGCAGATCGCGAACATCACGACGACCAGGACGGTCACGAAGGAACCGGTGTCGGCGATCTGCAGGCCCTGGTAGGCGAAGCGCAGGACCAGGCAGGAGACGCCGGCCGCCACGAGCGAGCCGACGGCCACGCCGGCCCGGCGGGCGGCGTAGCCGTCGTCGTGGTTCACCCAGGACGTGCCGAAGAATCGGAGGGGCTCGGGCCGTGGGCCGCCACCCGGCTCGCCGCCGGTGGGGGCCGCGGGGGTGCCCGGGGTGCCTGGTTCGTCGCTCACGGGACGATTATGGCGCCGGGGTGGTGGGCTCCTGCATGGGGGTCAGCCGCAGGGTGAGGCGACATTGCCGTCGCTGCCCGTGTACACGTAGGCGTCGGACACGTACTCACCGTTGTCGATGTTGTCCCAGATCTTCGACGTGCCGTACGGACCCGTCACCGTCGTACCCGTCGTCTGGCAGAAAATCGGAACGCGCGCGCCTTCGGGCAGGACGCGCACGATGCCGTAAGTCGTGCCGGGACCACTGCGGACGTTCAGACGAACGCCCGGAGCGACCGGGTAGGTGCGGATCGTGTCCGCGTCGGCAACAACAGGAGTTCCCAGCACCATGAGAAAGGCGCCTGCTGCGCCTGCGAGTAAGACGGATCTGCGTCTGCGGGATTTCATTCCAGTCCCCCTCAGGAGTGTCGGTCAGGCGCACCGGTCGGCCACGTAGCCGTCGCTGCCGGTGTGCACGTAGGTGTCCGAGACGAACTCGCCGTTGCTGATGTTGTCCCAGATGTTCGACGTGCCGTAGTAGCCGGTCACCTTCGTGCCCGGCGTCTGGCAGTAGACCGGGACCCTGGCTCCCTCGGGCAGCAGCCGGACGATGCCGTAGCCGGTGCCGGGACCGCTACGGACATTGAGCCGGACGCCCGGTGCCACCGGGTAGTAGCGCACGGTTGGCGACGTCGCCGTGACGGCCTCTGCCTCGCCCTTGCTGTCGCCCTCTTCGATGCGGTCAACAGACATGAAAAACCTCCCCCGTTGGTCCCATGACTGCCATGGGACCCGTTGATTCCCCTGAATCGCGCGACGAAACGCATGTACGCAACTCGCACTCGGAGGCTAGCAAGCCGCCTCTGTCTCGTACGAGTCATCGACTAGGCTCCCTGCGTCGCGCGCGCGGATGAACAGCACGGGGGTGGTCCCATGGCGCCACGGTGGAACACCGGAGCGAGCGCGGAAGAAGAACTTCCCGAGTACGCCGGTCACTACCGCCTGGAGTCCTGCCTGGGGTCGGGTGGCATGGGCGTCGTGCATCTGGCCCGAAGCACCTCGGGGCTGAAGCTCGCGGTGAAGGTCGTACACGCCGAATTCGCCAAGGACCGTGAGTTCAGGGGACGTTTCCGGCAGGAGGTCGCCGCTGCCCGACGGGTCAGCGGTGCTTTCACCGCGCCCGTCGTCGATGCCGATCCGGAGGCCGACCGGCCCTGGATGGCCACATTGTTCATCCCGGGGCCGACCCTTTCCGAGTACGTCAAGCAGAACGGCCCGATGCCACCCGCGCAGTTGCGCCGGTTGATGGCAGGGCTCGCCGAGGCCCTCCGGGACATCCATCGGGTCGGGGTCGTGCACCGCGACCTGAAGCCGAGCAACGTACTGCTCGCCGAGGACGGTCCCAAGGTCATCGACTTCGGCATCTCCCGGCCGAAGGACAGCGAACTGCGCACCGAGACCGGGAAGCTGATCGGCACGCCGCCGTTCATGGCACCCGAGCAGTTCCGGCGACCGCGGGAGGTCGGGCCGGCCGCCGACATCTTCGCGCTGGGTTCTGTGCTGGTGCATGCGGCCACCGGGCGTGGGCCGTTCGACTCCGACAGTCCGTACGTCGTGGCGTATCAGGTCGTGCACGACGAGCCGGATCTGACCGGCGTACCGGAGAATCTGGCTCCGCTGGTGCTGCGGTGCCTCGCCAAGGAGCCCGAGGACCGGCCGACTCCGGACGAACTCATGCGGGAACTGCGTTCGGTCTCGGCCTCGTACGACACACAGGCGTTCATACCGGCGCAGCGGTCCGACGACAGGCCGAAGCCGGATCCCGTCGTGCCACCGGCGGTACGGCCCAGGCGTCGTCGCCTCAGCAGACGGGCCGCCCTCTCCATCGGAGCCCTCGGCCTGGTCCTGGCGGGTGCGCTTGCCTCGGTGGTGTGGCTCTTGAGCGACAGCGGTCCTATGCCGAAGGCGACCGGCGCCCAGGGCGCGCCGAACAGATTCGCCGGCTGGCAGACGAGACCGGGCGACGGAGGCTCGGGCACACCTCAATGCACATATGGGGCGGGGTACTTGATCTGCTCCCGTACCGGGTCGGTCTTCGCTCTCGACCCGGCCGACGGCACGGTTCTGTGGAAGCGCTCTGTCGCGAAGACCCACTGGAGCGGCCCGCCGATCGTGTCGGGCGGACTCGTCCAGTTCAAGGCGGACGGGCAGCGCCACGTGGAGGCGCTCGACCCCGTCTCGGGCAGAACACAGTGGCAGCGGGACCTGCCCGAGAACAACGAAACGGTGTACGCCGGCAACATGCTCCTGCTCCGCCGCCCCGACGGCACCGTCACCGGTGTCGACAGTGCCTCGGGCCACACGGAGTGGACCGAGCGGATACCAGGCCACGGTCAGCTGCACATCCACTACTTCTCGGGGGACTCGCTGGCATACGCGACGAGCACCTCGAACGACGGGGCGAGCACCCACGTCACCGCGGTGGATCCGGCAAGCGGCGCCCTACGGTGGGACACACGGTTGAAGGGGCTGCTCGAGCCGGTCGGTGCCCGCGCCGGGTCCGTCTACCTCCTCGCGGCCGACCCCGTCTACCTCGATACGAACGCCGTGGTCCGCTACGACGCGAAATCCGGGACGGCGCACCGGGTGCAACTCCCGGCACCGCGCCACGACGCCCAGGCCGCCGTCCGGGGCAACGTGGTCTTCCTGCTGGGCGCCGACGGCGCGCTCGATGGCGTCGACACCGGTGCGGGCAAACGCGCCTGGCACGTCGACACGTCTGTGAGCCGAGGCTCGGCACCGGTGGCCGACGACCGCCACGTGTACCTCACGGCGGCAGACGGGCGGCTCCTCGCCGTGAACGCCCGCGACGGACGGCCCATCGGCCAGACACCGCCCCGGCGGGGAGCAAGCGGGGACCGGGTCACCGCCGTGCTGCCGGCCCCCGTCATCGCCCACAACCACGTCTACGCCACCGCCCCCGACGGCACCGTCTTCGCCGTGGACGCGCGTGATCCGTCGGACTGGTGACACCGGACGCGGAACGCGGAAAGGGGCCGTCCCCATACGGAAACGGCCCCGATCCTCGTACGAACGGTCAGCCCAGCTTCGTGACGTCCCGCACCGCGCCCTTGTCCGCGCTCGTGGCCATCGCCGCGTAGGCCCGCAGGGCGGCCGAGACCTTGCGGTCGCGGTTCTTCGGGGCGTACACGCCGTCGTGGACCTGCTCGCGGCGGGTCAGTTCCGCCTCGTCGACCAGGAGCTCGATCGTGCGGCCCGGGATGTCGATGCGGATGCGGTCGCCGTCTTCGACCAGCGCGATCGTGCCACCGGAGGCCGCCTCGGGCGACGCGTGGCCGATCGACAGGCCCGACGTGCCGCCGGAGAAGCGGCCGTCCGTGATCAGCGCGCAGGTCTTGCCCAGGCCGCGGCCCTTGAGGAACGACGTCGGGTAGAGCATCTCCTGCATGCCGGGGCCGCCCTTGGGGCCCTCGTAGCGGATGACGACCACGTCGCCGTCCTTGACCTGCTTGTTGAGGATCTTCTCGACGGCCTCCTCCTGCGACTCGCAGACGACCGCCGGGCCCTCGAACGTCCAGATCGACTCGTCGACGCCGGCCGTCTTGACCACGCAGCCGTCGACCGCCAGGTTGCCCTTGAGGACCGCCAGGCCGCCGTCCTTCGAGTACGCGTGCTCCGCGCTGCGGATGCAGCCGCCCTCGGCGTCGTCGTCCAGCGCCTCCCAGCGCTCCGACTGCGAGAAGGCCTCCGCCGAGCGGACGCAGCCCGGCGCCGCGTGCCACAGTTCCACTGCCTCCGGCGAGGGGGAGCCGCCGCGCACGTCCCACGTCTTCAGCCAGTCCGCCAGGGACGGGCTGTGGACCGCGTGCACGTCCTCGTTGAGCAGACCGGCGCGGTGCAGTTCGCCGAGCAGGGCGGGGATGCCGCCGGCGCGGTGCACGTCCTCCATGTAGTACGTGCGGCTCTTCGCGACGTTGGGGGCGACCTTCGCCAGGCACGGCACCCGGCGGGAGACCGCGTCGATCTGCTCGAGGCCGAACGGGACGCCCGCCTCCTGGGCCGCAGCCAGCAGGTGCAGGATCGTGTTCGTGGAGCCGCCCATCGCGATGTCCAGCGCCATGGCGTTCTCGAAGGCCGCGAAGGTGGCGATGGAGAGGGGCAGGACCGTCTCGTCGTCCTGCTCGTAGTAGCGGCGGGTGAGGTCCATGACCGTGTGGGCCGCGTCGACGTACAGCTGCTTGCGGGCCGTGTGCGTGGCGAGGACCGAGCCGTTGCCGGGGAGGGAGAGGCCGATGGCCTCGGTCAGGCAGTTCATCGAGTTGGCCGTGAACATGCCGGAACAGGAGCCGCAGGTCGGGCAGGCGTTCTCCTCGATGTTGAGGACGTCCGCGTCCGAGACCTGCTCGTTGGCGGCCTCCACCATCGCGTCGATCAGGTCGAGCGTACGGACCGTGCCGTCCACGAGGGTGGCGCGGCCGGCCTCCATGGGACCGCCGGAGACGAACACCGTCGGGATGTTCAGGCGCAGCGCCGCCATCAGCATGCCCGGGGTGATCTTGTCGCAGTTGGAGATGCAGACCAGGGCGTCGGCACAGTGGGCCTCGACCATGTACTCGACCGAGTCCGCGATCAGGTCGCGGGAGGGCAGCGAGTAGAGCATGCCGCCGTGGCCCATCGCGATGCCGTCGTCGACGGCGATGGTGTTGAACTCGCGCGGGATGCCGCCCGCCTCCTTGATCGCCTCGCTGACGATCCGGCCGACCGGCTGGAGGTGGGTGTGGCCGGGCACGAACTCGGTGAAGCTGTTGGCGACCGCGATGATCGGCTTCCGGCCGATGTCCGCACCGGGTACACCGGAAGCGCGCATAAGGGCGCGGGCGCCCGCCATGTTGCGGCCGTGGGTGACTGTGCGGGACCTCAGCTCGGGCATCGTCACTCGCTCCTTCATGGACTGCTCTACAGACTGCGATGGAGACTGCGATCAGAGAGACTTCTGATTGCTCACGAGCGTACGCCGGTCATCCATGGGTCGGGACGCGCTGTCCGGAATACGGGACACATGTCTCGCCCCGCCCCCAGGCGGTCTCGGGCCGGGCGACGCGGGCGGTGACCCGTCAGGGACCGGTCAGGTGTCCCTGTACCACCGGCGCCACCCGCGCCACGATCTGCTCCAGATCCGCCGAGGCCAGCGGCTCCACCTTGATCACGTAGCGCAGCATCGCACAGCCCACCAGTTGCGCCGCCGCGAGCTCCGCGCGCAGCTCCGCGTCCGGCAGGTCCAGCTGTCCGGCGATACGGCGCAGCAGCTGGGCGGCGACCAGGCGGCGGAAGACGGCGGCCGCGTTGTCGTTGTTGACGGCGGAGCGGACGATCGCCAGCAGCGGCGTACGGGTGGTGGGGTTCTCCCAGATGCCGAAGATGAAGCGAGTGAGCCGCTCCCCGACGTTGTCCGGCGGGCCCTCGGCCACGGCCGTCGGCGCCTCCAGCGCGGGGGCGAACGCGACCTCGATGGCCGCCTCGAAGATCTGGTCCTTCGTGCCGAAGTAGTGGTGGACCAGCGCCGAGTCGACACCGGCGGACTTGGCGATGCCTCGTACGGACGTCTTCTCGTAGCCGCGCTCGGAGAACTCCTCGCGGGCCGCGGTCAGGATGCGGTCGCGGGTGTCGGCGGACTCGGTGCGGCGGGGGCGGCCGCGGCGGCGGGCGGTCGCGTCGGTACGGCCGCCGCTCGCATCCCTGGCGTCGGGGGTCGCACCTCGTGTGGTCCCGGTCATCGGCGGGGCACCTTCACCGCCGAGGCGAGGTGGAGGCGGGTGAAGGCCAGGGCCTCCGCCAGGTCGGCCTCACGTTCGGCGCTGGACATCGCGCGCCTCGTGTTGACCTCGATGACGACGTGGCCGTCGAAGCCGGTGTGCGCGAGCCGCTCCAGCAGCTCTGCGCAGGGCTGGCCGCCGCGGCCGGGGACCAGGTGCTCGTCCTTCGCCGAGCCCTTGCCGTCGGCGAGGTGCACGTGGCCGAGCCGGTCGCCCATGCGGTCGACCATGTGCAGGGCGTCCGTACGGGCCGTCGCCGCGTGGCTGAGGTCGATCGTGAAGTGGCGGTAGTCGTCCTTGGTGACGTCCCAGTCCGGGGCGTACGCGAGCATCTCGCGGTCGCGGTAGCGCCAGGGGTACATGTTCTCGACAGCGAACCGTACGTCCGTCTCGTTCGCCATCCGCCAGATCCCGGCGACGAAGTCACGGGCGTACTGACGCTGCCAGCGGAACGGCGGGTGGACGACGACCGTGCTCGCGCCCAGCTTCTCGGCGGCAGCGCGGGCCCGCTGGAGCTTGACCCAGGGGTCGGTGGACCAGACGCGCTGGGTGATCAGCAGGCAGGGGGCGTGCACGGCCAGGATCGGGATGCGGTGGTAGTCGGACAGCCGGCGCAGGGCGTCGATGTTCTGGCTGACCGGGTCGGTCCACACCATGACCTCGACGCCGTCGTATCCGAGACGCGCGGCGATCTCGAAGGCCGTCGCCGTGGACTCCGGGTAGACGGAGGCAGTGGACAGGGCGACCTTCGCATCCGGGATTCGGACGGGGACGTCCCTTGGTTCAGCCACGTTGGACAGGGTACGGGGTGTCATTGGTTCGGGGGTTGTCTGCCTATTCGCCGTCTTGGTGAGTGCGGATCCGCCCTGGCTGCTCGCGCCCACGCGGTGGTGCCGCATATCGATACGGCCCCGCGCCCCTTCGGGGCGCACCCCTGTGGGCGCGTGCTACGCCGTGCCCATGTGGTCCAGGCGCCGAAGGATCACGCCCTCCCGCAGTGCCCACGGGCAGATCTCCAGGTTTTCCACCGCGAAGAGGTCCATGGCCGCCTCCGCCACCAGCGCGCCGGCCAGGAGCTGGTTCGAGCGGCCCTCGGAGACTCCGGGGAGGTCCCTGCGCTGGTCGGCTGTCATGGCACCCAGGCGCGGGACCCAGGCCTGCAGGGACTCGCGCTTCAGCTCGCGTTGGACGTACAGGCCGTCCGCCGACCGTGCCGCGCCCGCGATACGGGCCAGCTGCTTGAAGGTCTTGGAGGTGGCGACCACGTGGTCGGGTGCGCCGAAGCGGCTGAACTCGCCGACAGTGCGGGCGATCTCGGCGCGCACGTGACGGCGCAGGGCCCTGATCGCCTCGGGCGCGGGCGGGTCACCGGGCAGCCGGGCGGCGGTCAGGCGGCCGGCACCCAGGGGCAGCGAAACGGCCGCGTCCGGGTCCTCGTCGATGCCGTAGGCGATCTCCAGGGAGCCGCCGCCGATGTCCAGGACCAGGAGTTTTCCGGCGGACCAGCCGAACCAGCGGCGGGCGGCGAGGAAGGTGAGACGGGCCTCTTCGGCGCCGGTGAGGACCTTGAGCTCGACGCCCGTCTCGGCCTTCACGCGCGCGAGGACGTCGTCGGCGTTGGTGGCCTCGCGCACGGCGGACGTGGCGAACGGCAGCAGGTCCTCGACACCCTTGTCCTCGGCCGCCTGCAGCGCGTCGTGGACGACACCGATCAGCTTGTCGATCCCCTCGGGGCCGATCGCCCCGTCATCGTCGAGAAGTTGGGCGAGGCGCAGCTCCGCCTTGTGCGAGTGTGCGGGCAGCGGGCGCGCGCCGGGGTGTGCGTCCACCACCAGTAGATGCACCGTGTTCGATCCAACGTCGAGGACACCGAGTCTCATGTACGGAACGCTACTGCCACCTGCGCGGTCAGCCGTCCCCGGAGCCGTGCTCGGCGTCTTACCCTGGACGGGTGCCAAAGACGAAAAAGGCGAAGGACCACAAGACAGCCAAATCATCCAGCGGTTCTTCGCAGGTGAAGCCGGCGAAGACGTCACCGAAGAAGTCGAAGAAGGCCGAGGAGTCCCTGGCGGCCGACGAGAAGGGGCTCGACTTCGCGCGCGCGTGGGTGGAGTTCCCGGATCCGGCGGACGACGAGCAGGTCTTCCGGTGCGATCTGACCTGGCTGACCTCCCGCTGGAACTGCATCTTCGGCAGCGGCTGCCAGGGCATCCAGGCGGGCCGCGCGGACGACGGGTGCTGCACGCTGGGCGCGCACTTCTCCGACGAGGACGACGAGAAGCGGGTCGCCGAGCACGTGGCGCGTCTCACGCCGGAGATCTGGCAGCACCACGACGAGGGCATGGAGCACGGCTGGGTCGCGGAGGACGAGGACGGTTCCCGTCAGACGCGCCCGTACCAGGGGTCGTGCATCTTCCAGAACCGGCCCGGTTTCGCGGGCGGCGCGGGCTGCTCGTTGCACATCCTGGCGCTCAGGGAGGGCCGCGAGCCGCTGGAGACCAAGCCGGACGTCTGCTGGCAGCTGCCGATCCGGCGGACGTACGACTGGATCGACCGGCCCGACGACACACGCGTGCTCCAGGTGTCGATCGGTGAGTACGACCGCAGGGGATGGGGCCCGGGCGGCCACGATCTGCACTGGTGGTGCACGTCGGCGACGTCGGCGCACGGCGCGGGTGAGCCGGTGTACGTCTCCTACCGTGCGGAACTGACCGAGCTGATGGGCAAGGCCGGCTACGACCGCCTGGTCGAGCTGTGCGAGGAGCGCCTGGCATCGGGTCTGCCCCTGCTGGCACCGCATCCGGCGGATCCGGTGGGCTGACGGACGGCCACTGGCCGAGGCTCCGACCGCGCCCACCGCCCGGATCTCTAGCTCCCGCCAGGACTCGGCTCAGGCCCACCACTGTCACTGGGCGGCGGGGACTGCGTCTCCGGGGCGGTCGGTGACGGGCTCGTCGGGGTCGGGGTCGGGTCTGTCGGAGTCGGGGTCGGCGTGGGGCTCGACGGGGGGTCGGTCGGGGGTGAGGTCGACGGTGTCGGGGTCGGGGACCCGGTCGACGGCGGCGGGCTGCCGGGGGTCGTCGGACCGGTCGGCGCGGTGCCGTACCCCCTGATCGAGACGACTGCGCCCGCCGGTGCCACGGCCACCTGCGCGCTCCAGTACCCGGCCGGTTCGCGCAGAGGGTCGACGTACACCTTGATCGTCAACGACTCGCCGGGGCGGAGGGTTCCCGAGGACCGGCTGAGGTAGAGCCACGCGGCCGAGGTGGACGCGGACCAGCGCACCGGTGCGGGGCCGGAGGCGGTGAGGGTGACGAGGGTGGTGTCGCCGCTGGATCCGGCCGAGACCGCGAGCCGGCCCTCGCCCTTCTTCCCGGCCCTCGAGACGCTGACGACCTCCACGGAGACGTCGGGCCTGCCGTCCTTGCCGAGGTCCACGCCCGGTTTCGTGCTGGCGTTCCCGGCGTTCTCGTAGCCGCCGACCGTGTCACCGCCGGGGCTGCCGGCACCGTCGGCCTCGCGCGCGGTGGCGGCGGGGTCGCTGGGCCCGTCACCGGCCGGCGAGCCCCGGTAGGCGGCCCACAGGGCGAGCACGGGAGCCGCGATGACGGTGGCGACGACGGTGGTCGTGACGGCACGCGCGCGTAGCCGGTCGCGGCGGGCCGCGCGGTCCTTGGGGTCCATGGGGAAGCCGCGCCGGTCGAAGCGCGGTACGGCGGTGCCCCGCGCGCGCGAGTGGTGCCCCGGGGCGAGGTGCAGGGCCGCGCGGGGCGCCTCCAGGACGGGCAGTTCGGCGGGCGTGACGGTGGCGCCGGGCCAGGTCCCCGGGATCGCGCGCTCGGCGGTGCGCCGGCAGCGCGGGCAGTCGTCGACGTGCCGGACGAGTTCCCGTCGTACGGCCGCGCTGAGGACGAGCTGGTGGTCGCCGGTGAGGCGGGCCACGCCCGGGCAGGTGCCGGTCTCGACGACGGCGAGCGCCGCGCGCGTGCGCTCGACCTCGCAGGCGGCGGAGGCGAGCAGGTCGCGGGCGGCGGCCTGGTCCATGCCGAGGACGGCGGCGACCTCGTGCGCGGCGAGGTGGTGGCGGACGGCGAGCTCGAGGGCCTCGCGCTGCTCCGGGGTCGTTCCGGCGGCCTCCGGCCAGGCCAGCAGGGCGAGTTCACGCCGCCGCCGCTCCTGGACCTCGTCGGGGACGGACGGTCCGGCGGGCTGCGGGGCGTGCCGGTCCGAGGTGCCGTCGCGGCCGGACGCGTGTGTGGCATGACGTTTCCGTCTGGCCTCGGCCAGCTTGCGCAGACACGCCCAGCGGGCCAGCGCGTACAGCCAGGCCCTGCGGTCACCGGCCGCCTCCGGGGCCCGCTGACCGCGCCGCTCGGCCAGCGCCAGGACGTCGCCCAGCGCCGCCGTCGCCGCGTCGTGGTCGCACAGCACCGACAGACAGTAGGTGAACAGGCCGTCCAGGTACGGCTCGTAGCACGCGGGCGGCCGCTGCGCCAGCGTGCGCGCCGCAGCGCGGTCGCGTGCCTCCTTGTGCGCCCGGTGTGCGCCGGTGGTGCGGGTCGAGGTGTGCGGACTGCTGCTCATCACCTGTGCGACCGTAGGCGGCGGCGGACGGGCGCTTCCGGAGCCTTGAGGACTTTTAATCCGTACGGGTGAAACGATCCCTCATAAGGGGACACAAGCCCTTCATTCCATGGCTCGATCGTGACCGGGATGGCCGGTTGCGGTCCACCCACGTCCGCCTCGGCCGCCTCGGCGCGCGCCCCCTCCCCCGCGCGCGGGACGACCCGGGTCCGGGTTGTCAGTGCCGGCGGCTACGGTTTCGTCCATGGCTGCGCGTACCAAGACCACCAAGGACCGCCCGTCCTACCGCTGCACCGAGTGCGGCTGGCAGACGGCCAAGTGGCTCGGCCGCTGCCCCGAGTGCCAGGCCTGGGGGACGATCGAGGAGTACGGCGCGCCCGCGGTGCGGACCACGACGCCGGGGCGTGTCACCACCTCCGCGCTGCCCATCGGCCAGGTCGACGGCAGGCAGGCCACCGCCCGCACGACCGGCGTGCCGGAGCTGGACCGGGTGCTCGGCGGCGGCCTGGTGCCCGGCGCGGTCGTGCTCCTGGCGGGCGAGCCCGGCGTCGGCAAGTCCACGCTCCTGCTCGACGTGGCGGCCAAGTCGGCGAGCGACGAGCACCCCACGCTCTACGTCACCGGTGAGGAGTCGGCGAGCCAGGTCCGGCTGCGCGCCGACCGCATCGGCGCGATCGCCGACCATCTGTATCTCACCGCGGAGACCGATCTGGCCGCGGTTCTCGGGCACTTGGACGAGGTGAAGCCGTCCCTGCTGATCCTCGACTCCGTGCAGACGGTCGCCTCCCCGGAGATCGACGGCGCCCCCGGCGGCATGGCCCAGGTCCGGGAGGTGGCCGGCGCACTCATCCGCGCCTCGAAGGAGCGCGGCATGTCCACCCTGCTCGTGGGCCACGTCACCAAGGACGGCGCGATCGCCGGCCCGCGCCTCCTGGAGCACCTCGTGGACGTCGTCCTCCATTTCGAGGGCGACCGGCACGCGCGCCTGCGCCTCGTACGTGGCGTCAAGAACCGGTACGGCGCGACGGACGAGGTCGGCTGCTTCGAACTGCACGACCAGGGCATCACCGGCCTCGCCGACCCGAGCGGACTTTTCCTGACACGACGTGCCGAACCGGTTCCGGGAACCTGCCTCACGGTCACCCTGGAGGGCCGCCGCCCGCTGGTCGCCGAGGTGCAGGCACTGACCGTCGACTCGCAGATCCCCTCTCCGCGCCGTACGACGTCGGGGCTGGAGACGTCCCGGGTCTCGATGATGCTGGCGGTCCTCGAGCAGCGCGGCCGGATCAGCGCGCTCGGCAAGCGGGACATCTACTCGGCGACGGTCGGCGGTGTGAAGCTCTCGGAGCCCGCCGCGGACCTCGCCGTCGCGCTCGCCCTGGCGTCGGCCGCCAGTGACACCCCGCTGCCGAAGAACCTCGTCGCGATCGGCGAGGTCGGCCTCGCGGGCGAGGTGAGACGGGTCACGGGCGTGCAGCGCAGACTCGCGGAGGCGCACCGCCTCGGCTTCACGCACGCGCTCGTGCCGGGCGACCCGGGCAAGATCCCTCCCGGCATGAAGGTCCTGGAAGTGGCCGACATAGGGGACGCGCTCAGGGTGCTGCCGCGCTCCCGTCGCCGAGACGCCCCACGGGAGGACGAGGACCGCCGGTAGACTTTGCCCTGGTCTCGCCCGTCCGTACGAACCGAGTGCGCGCACGGGAGCACCCCAGAACCTGCGACCGGAGGAGTGCAGTGGCAGCCAACGACCGGGCAGCAGCTCCCGGAAAGTCCGGTGGGAGTGCCGGTTCCGATGGCCTGATGCGCGCCTCGCTGAGCGCCGTGGCACCCGGTACGGGCTTGCGTGACGGCCTCGAGCGGGTTCTGCGCGGCAACACCGGCGGTCTGATCGTGCTCGGCTGCGACAAGACGGTCGAGACGATGTGCACGGGCGGCTTCGTCCTGGACGTCGAGTTCAGCGCGACCCGGCTGCGCGAGCTGTGCAAGCTGGACGGCGGCATCGTGCTCTCCTCCGATCTGTCGAAGATCCTGCGGGCCGGCGTGCAGCTGGTCCCGGACCCGACGATCCCCACGGAGGAGACGGGCACCCGGCACCGCACGGCGGACCGCGTCTCCAAGCAGGTCGGCTTCCCCGTGGTCTCCGTCTCCCAGTCGATGCGGCTGATCGCGCTGTACGTCGACGGGCAGCGCCGTGTCCTGGAGGACTCGGCCGCGATCCTGTCCCGTGCGAACCAGGCGCTGGCCACCCTGGAGCGCTACAAGCTCCGCCTGGACGAGGTCGCGGGCACGCTGTCGGCGCTGGAGATCGAGGACCTGGTCACGGTCCGCGACGTCTCCGCGGTGGCGCAGCGCCTGGAGATGGTCCGCCGTATCGCGACGGAGATCGCCGAGTACGTGGTGGAGCTGGGCACGGACGGGCGCCTGCTCGCCCTCCAGCTGGACGAGCTGATCGCGGGCGTCGAGCCGGAGCGCGAGCTGGTCGTCCGGGACTACGTCCCCGAGCCCACGGCGAAACGCTCTCGCACGGTCGAGGAGGCCCTGTCCGAGCTGGACGCCCACGGCCACGGCGAACTCCTCGAACTCGCCACGGTGGCCCGGGCCCTGGGCTACACCGGCTCCCCCGAGGCCCTCGACTCGGCGGTCTCCCCCCGCGGCTTCCGCCTCCTGGCCAAGGTCCCCCGCCTGCCCGGCGCGATCATCGACCGCCTGGTGGAACACTTCGGTGGCCTGCAGAAACTCCTGGCAGCCAGCGTCGACGACCTCCAGACGGTCGACGGAGTGGGCGAGGCACGTGCCCGCAGCGTCAGGGAGGGCCTGTCGAGACTGGCGGAGTCGTCGATCCTGGAACGCTACGTCTGAGCTCCGCAGGCAGCCTGCATACCCGCCGTAGCTGCGGGCAGTCTCCCCAGTGGCCTGGGCGGACCCCAGGCGGCACGGGTGGGCGATGGAGGTCCCCCGCTCGAGCGAAGCCGAGAGCGGGGAGCACGCCGCCGGCGCGGGCGAGCGAGACCCACCCCGCCCAGCCACAGCGCCGGGCGCCCAGTGCTGTGGCCGGGAAGGTTTGCCGGGAAGCTCGCGGCGTCCGGTGCGGTCCATCTCAAGGCGGAGCGTCACCCGCGTACTGGATGTACTCGGGTGAGGCGACAACGCCGCGAGGTGCCGTGCCGGGCGTCGCGAGCCGGTGAACCCTTCCGGTCACGGCACTAGTCAGCCGCCAGCACGAACGACGTCTGCATCTTCGGGAACCCCGCAGCCGACGCCTCCAGCAGATACGTCCCCGCCCCGGCCGACCCCGCCGGAGGCGTGGCGCACTGTGCGGCGCTCGGCTTCCGGTCCCACTTCACCGTGTACGTGATGCTGCTCCCCGCCGGCACCCGGTACATCCGGTTCCCGGAGACCTTCGGACAGTCGGCGGACGACCAGTAGTCGTCACTGCTGTCGGCCTGAGTGACCGTCAACACCGCCTGCTTGGGCCCGAGATCGATCTTGCAGTCGCTCCCGGACTTGTTCTTCGCGGTGAGTTCGAACGCGGGCGTCTGGTCGGGCGAGTAGGAGTTGTGGACGCTCCGCAGGCTCAACGTCACAGACCCGGCAGTGCAGTTGGGCAGCACCGACGACGCCGGCACCTGGTCGCCCGAACTGACCCCACCGGCAGACCCGGCACCCGCACCACCCCCGGCACCGGCTCCGGCACCCGCACCACCCCCGGCCCCCGGAGAACCGCTCCCGTCACCCGACCCGTCGTCCGCACCGTCACCGGAGCCGCCCGACCCGGCACCGCCCCCACCGGTACCCCCGCCGCTCGACTCGTCACGCCCGCCCGGGTGTTGGCTTATCGCCGGCCCGGAACCGGTCGGCCCCGGCGTGATCGTGGACACGGGATTCTTGCCGTTGGTCCCGTCGGCGCTGTTCTTGCCGCCCCCGCCGCCACCGGACGTGACGATCCACACGGTCAGCAGCGCCAGCACGGCGACCACCGACAGCATGACGGCCCTCCGTCGCCAGTAGATGGAGGAGGGAAGCGGCCCGACAGGATTGCGCAGAGATCCCACGGCGCAAACTGTACGAGAGATCGGCGCGCTTGCTTGCGCCACCCGCCGCCTCGGCTCAACTTTTCCGGATCATCATCACGGCAACTGCCCTGAGAGCGCCCACCCTTCGCGTTACCGCTGCGCCCGTCCCGGCGGTGCCACGGACCGCTCCCGCCCATCCCGTGGCAGGATCGGGAGGGCCATGACTGAGAAGCTCCACGCCCCCGTGATCGCCTGGTTCGACGTCCATGCCCGCGACCTCCCCTGGCGCCGCCCGGAGGCGGGCCCCTGGGGCGTGATGGTCAGCGAGTTCATGCTCCAGCAGACGCCGGTCAACCGGGTGCTGCCCGTCTACGAACAGTGGCTGGCCCGCTGGCCGCGCCCCGCGGACCTCGCCGAGGAACCGCCCGGCGAGGCCGTCCGTGCCTGGGGCCGGCTCGGCTACCCGCGCCGCGCCCTGCGCCTGCACGGCGCCGCGGTCGCTATAACGGAACGGCACGACGGCGACGTACCGACGGACCACGCGCAGCTGCTCGCGCTGCCCGGCATCGGCGAGTACACGGCCGCTGCGGTGGCCTCCTTCGCCTACGGCCAGCGCCACGCCGTCCTCGACACCAACGTCCGCCGGGTCTTCGCGCGGGCGGTCACCGGCGTGCAGTACCCGCCGAACGCCACCACGGCCGCGGAGCGCAAGCTGGCCCGCGAACTGCTGCCCGAGGACGAGAAGACGGCCGCGCGCTGGGCCGCCGCCTCGATGGAACTGGGCGCCCTGGTGTGCACGGCGAAGAACGAGACCTGCGGGCGCTGCCCGATCGCGGACCTGTGCGAGTGGCAGCTCGCGGGCAAGCCGGAGCACGAGGGTCCGCCGCGCCGCGGGCAGACGTACGCCGGGACCGACCGCCAGGTGCGCGGCAAGCTGCTCGCCGTACTGCGCGAGGCGCACGGGCCCGTACCGCAGGCATCGCTCGACCGCGTCTGGCACGAGCCGGTGCAACGGGCCCGGGCACTGGACGGACTCGTCTCGGACGGTCTGGTGGAGCCGTTGGCCGGCGGTATGTATCGACTCCCACTGAGCGGACACATCGCCACATAGCGGGACGAACAACCAACTGCCCTTACCCTGCCCCTACTTCCGTTACACAACCGACGGACAGCCGAGTGCTAGCCGCAGGCTGCTTCGGACAGCCCCGTGACAACAACTCCGTAGCTTCATTTCTGTGCCCGAACGACCACGGGACCGCAGGAACGACAGGCACAGGGCCGGAGAAATACGGGGATCGGAGGCGGTTGATATGGCGCAGGGTGAGGTGCTCGAGTTCGAGGAGTATGTCCGCACCCGGCAGGACGCGCTGCTGCGCAGCGCCCGCCGACTGGTCCCGGACCCGGTCGACGCCCAGGACCTGCTGCAGACGGCGCTCGTACGGACGTACGGCCGCTGGGACGGCATCGCGGACAAGCGCCTCGCGGACGCCTATCTGCGCCGAGTCATGATCAACACGCGGACCGAGTGGTGGCGTGCGCGCAAGCTGGAGGAGGTCCCGACCGAGCAGCTGCCGGACGCGTGCGTGGACGACACCACGGAGCAGCACGCCGACCGCGCGCTCCTGATGGACGTCATGAAGGTGCTCGCTCCGAAGCAGCGCAGTGTCGTCGTGCTGCGACACTGGGAGCAGATGTCCACGGAGGAGACGGCCGCCGCCCTCGGCATGTCGGCCGGAACGGTCAAGAGCACGCTGCACCGGGCGCTCGCCCGGCTCCGCGAGGAGCTGGAGGCGCGCGATCAGGACGCACGCGCGCCGGAGCGTGAGGAGCAGGAGCGTTGCGCGGCCTGACCGGCGCCGGGCTCAGCCGGGCCCTGGGGAACCTGCAGGCGGCGATCACGGCACTGGCCGTGATCGCCGCCCTCGGCCTTTTTCTGACGTCCTGCACCACCGGCGGCACCGGAGCCCGCGACGAGGGCCCGGCGCACGCCGACTCGGTGGCGGGCACGGCGCCCTCCCCCGAGCCCAGCCCCTCCCACAGCTACCAGAAGGTCGACGCGGTCCAGCTGATCAAGGACGACCCGAAGGTCTCGGACGCCGTGAAGCGGGACCTCAAGCCGTGCGTCGGCGACGAGTACCCGGTCGACGTGTCGTACGGCGACCTGACCGGCTCGGCTGCGGAGGACGTCGTGGTCAACGTGCTGACCTGCGGTGACGCGGTCGGTGTCGGCGCGTACGTGTACCGCGCGCGCGGCGGCCGGTACGAGAACGTGTTCCGGGCCGAGGAGTCACCGGTGTACGCCGAGATAGACCGCGGCGACCTGATGGTGACCAAGCAGGTGTACGAGAGGGGCGATCCGGTCTCCAGCCCGTCCGGCGAGAACGTGATCACGTACAGCTGGACGGGGGGCCGCTTCGTCCAGGAGTCGTACCACCACACCGACTACGGCAACGCGGTCGGCGGCTCGGCGTCATCGGCCCCGGCCGGCTGACGGCAGGCCGGCGCGGACCGCGGTCCACCGGGCGGGCACTTCCTTACGTCACTTGAGCGACGGCACCGGCATCATCCGTACGAGACACCACCGGCACACAACGACACGAGGACTGAGAGCACCAGGATGGCAGACCAGACCCACGTCCTGTTCGTGGAGGACGACGACGTCATCCGCGAGGCCACGCAACTCGCCCTGGAGAGGGACGGCTTCGTGGTCACGGCGATGCCCGACGGGCTGTCGGGCCTGGCGGCGTTCCGGGCGGACCGGCCCGACATCGCGCTCCTGGACGTCATGGTCCCCGGCCTGGACGGGGTGAGCCTGTGCCGGCGCATCCGCGACGAGTCGACGGTGCCGGTGATCATGCTCTCGGCGCGCGCCGACTCGATCGACGTCGTGCTGGGGCTGGAAGCGGGCGCCGACGACTACGTGACCAAGCCGTTCGACGGTGCCGTGCTGGTCGCCCGCATCCGTGCGGTGCTGCGCCGGTTCGGGCACGCGGGCGGGGCCGCGCACGCGGAGGAGGCCGCTGCGTCGGTGAACGGCGGCACGCTGACCTTCGGCGACCTGGAGATCGACACCGAGGGCATGGAGGTGCGGCGGACCGGGCAGCCGGTGGCACTCACGCCGACCGAGATGCGGCTGCTGCTGGAGTTCTCCGCCGTGCCGGGTACGGTGCTCTCCCGCGACAAGCTGCTCGAGCGGGTGTGGGACTACGGCTGGGGCGGGGACACCCGGGTCGTCGACGTCCATGTGCAGCGGCTGCGCACCAAGATCGGCCAGGACCGGATCGAGACGGTCCGCGGCTTCGGCTACAAGCTGAAGGCCTGAGCGGGGCGGCGGCATGCGCGGGACGATCCGACACCCAGCCCGTGAACGCGTCCAGCAGGCGGGCGTCGGCAGGGGACTCAAGGCCGGCCTCAGAACCGGACTCAGATGGAAGCTCAGCGCTGCCATCGCGCTGGTCGGCGCACTGGTGGCGGTCGCGCTCAGCCTCGTCGTGCACAACGCGGCCCGGGTCTCGATGCTGGACAACGCGCGCGACCTCGCGGACGAGCGTGTGCAGATCGCACAGCGCAACTACGAGCTGTCCGGGCGCCCGAACTTCCCCAGCATCAAGATCGACGACCCCGAGCTGCCGTCCGAGCTGCGCGAGAAGGTCGACGAGGGCCGCCGGGCCACCTACGTCACGGACCGGGGCGGGAACGTGCCGGACATCTGGGCGGCCGTCCCGGTCAAGGACGGCCATGTGCTGTCGCTGCACACCCACTTCCCGGACCGCAGCACGGACGTGATGACGGACCTGAACAAGGCCCTGGTCATCGGCTCGATAGCGGTCGTCCTCGGCGGCAGCGCGCTGGGTGTGCTGATCGGCGGGCAGCTGTCGCGCCGGCTGCGCAAGGCGGCGGCCGCGGCGAACCAGGTCGCCAAGGGCGAGACGGACGTACGGGTGCGGGACGCCATCGGCGGAGTCGTACGAGACGAGACCGACGACCTTGCGCGTGCGGTGGACGCCATGGCGGACGCGCTCCAGCAGCGCCTCGAGGCCGAGCGCCGGGTCACCGCGGACATCGCGCACGAGCTGCGCACCCCGGTGACCGGCCTGCTGACCGCCGCCGAACTCCTCCCGCCCGGCCGCCCGACCGAACTGGTCCTGGACCGGGCCAAGGCGATGCGCACCCTCGTCGAGGACGTCCTGGAGGTGGCCCGGCTCGACAGCGCCTCCGAGCGGGCCGAGCTGCAGGACATCATGCTGGGCGAGTTCGTCACCCGGCGCGTGGCGGCCAAGGATCCGCAGATCGCTGTGCGGGTGGTGCACGAGTCGGAGGTCACCACCGATCCGCGGCGCCTTGAGCGGGTCCTGTTCAATCTGCTCGCCAACGCCGCCCGGCACGGCAAGCCCCCGATCGAGGTCACCGTGGAGGGCCGTGTCATCCGGGTCCGCGACCACGGCCCCGGCTTCCCGGAGGACCTGCTCGCGGAGGGGCCGAGCCGCTTCCGCACGGGCAGCACGGACCGCGCGGGCCAGGGTCACGGCCTCGGCCTGACCATCGCCGCGGGTCAGGCACGGGTGCTGGGTGCCCGGCTGACCTTCCGCAACGTACGGCCCGCGGGCGCGCCGGAGCACGTGCCCGCGGAGGGCGCGGTGGCGGTGCTGTGGCTGCCGGAGCACGCGCCGACGAGCACCGGCAGCTATCCGGTGATGCCGTAGGGGCGCAGGTCAGCTCGCCCAGTCCTGCGACAGGTCGAGGTCCTCGCGGGGCTGGGTGAACGAGAACCAGTTCCCGGAGTCGTCGCGGAACAGCGCCTCAGTGCCGTACGGCCGCTCCTGCGGCTCCTGGAGGAACTCCACCCCGCGGTCCTTGAGCCTCTTGTAGTCGCCGTGGATGTCGTCGGTGGTCAGCACCCCGGCGCCGAGCGCCCCCTTGGTCACGAGCTTCTTGACCATCTCGGCGGACTCGGGGTCCATCGCGGGCGGGCCCGGTACCATCAGGGTCAGCTCGACGTCGGGCTGGCTCGGGGAGCCCACGGTCAGCCAGCGCGCACCGGCCTCGCCCATCGTCATGTCCGTACGGATCTCGAGGCCCAGCTTCTCCGTGTAGAACTCCTTGGCCCGGTCCTGGTCGAGGACCCAGACGGTCGAGATCTTCAGTCCCTTGATCATCGTGCGCTCCTGTCGGCGGCGATCCCTCTTGCACCGTCACCGTAGGCAGCCGCGGCGTCAGTCCGCTTCTCCGGAATTGCGCTGTGCGTCGCCGGGTCCCTTTCTGAAGCCGCCCGCCCAGAGCATGGCGTAGCACCCCGGTATGAGGGCGGCTCCGCGTCCCACGTGCTTGGCCCGGTACTCGCTCGGGGTCAGCCCGGTCCAGTTCTTGAACCGGGCGGAGAAGGTGCCCAGGCTGCTGAAGCCGACGAGGTGACAGATCTCGGTGACCGTGAGGTTGGCGGTGCGCAGCAGATCCTCGGCCCGCTCGATGCGGCGGTGGGTCAGATACTGGCCGGGCGTCTCGCCGTACGCCTCCTTGAAGGCGCGGATGAAGTGATAGCGCGAGTAGCCCGCGTGCCTGGCCACCGTGTCCAGGTCGAGCGCGGGGTCGGCCCAGTCGCGGTCCATGGCGTCCTTGGCCAGGCGCAACTGGCGCATCTTGTCCATGGGCCGATGGTGACACGGGGCACTGACATCGCCGCCGGGCGGCAGCCCCGGACGCCTCCCGGCAACGGCGAAGGTCCCCCGGGGGCGGACACACCGGGGGACCTTCGGCTCAGGTCGGCTCAGACAGCCTCGGCCAGCGGAGCCGGCGCCGCGTCGGCCGCCTCCTCGGGCGCCTTCTGCGGGCCGCCCTTGAGCGGGACCTCCTTGACGAACAGGGCCGCCAGCAGGACGAGCACCGCGATCACCGAGCCCAGCAGGAACGCCGAGTGCGTACCGGCGGACACCGCGTGCTGGTACGCCTCGCGCGCCGCCGCAGGCAGCTTGGCGAGGCTGGCCGCGTCGAGCTGCGCGGACTGTTCGGTCATCTTGGCGCCCAGAGCCCCCGCCCGCTCGGCCATCACGTCCTGGACGCGGTGGTTGAACAGCGCGCCCATGATCGCGACGCCGAAGGACGAACCGAGCGTACGGAACAGGGTGGTCGACGAGGACGCGACGCCCATGTCCTTCATCTCCACGCTGTTCTGCGCGACCAGCATGGTGATCTGCATCAGGCAGCCCATGCCGAGGCCCAGGACGGCCATGTAGACGCCGGAGGTGAACCGGGAAGTGCCGGTGTCCATCAGCGACAGCAGATACAGACCCGTGATCATCAGCACGCCGCCGACGATCGGGAAGATCTTGTAGCGTCCGGTGTTGGTGGTCACGCGCCCGGCCACCATCGAGGTCACCAGCATCGCGCCGAGCATCGGCAGGAGCAGCAGACCCGAGTTGGTCGCGGACGCGCCCTGCACCGACTGCTGGTACAGCGGCAGGAAGAGCGTGGCGCCGAACATCACGAAACCGGTGATGAAACCGATGACGGACATCAGTGTGAAGTTGCGGCTGCGGAAGATGTGCAGCGGCACGACCGGCGCGGCGGCCTTGGTCTGCCAGAACACGAACCCGATCAGCGCGACGACGCCGATGCCGGTCAGCTCCGTGATCCGCGCGGACGTCCAGGCGTACTGCGTGCCGCCCCAGGTCGTCACCAGCACGATCGAGGTGATGCCGACGGTCAGCAGCAGGACGCCGAGGTAGTCGATGCCCGCCTTGGTCCGCTTCTTCGGCAGGTGCAGCACGACACTGACCAGCACCAGCGCGACCGCGCCGAGCGGCAGGTTGATGTAGAAGGACCAGCGCCAGCCCCAGTTGTCGGTGATGGTGCCGCCGACGAGCGGACCGCCGATCATGGCCAGCGCCATGATCGCGGCCATCATGCCCTGGTACTTGCCGCGCTCGCGGGGCGGGATCAGGTCGCCGATGATCGCCATGACGCCGACCATCAGACCGCCGGCGCCGAGGCCCTGTACGGCGCGGAACCCGATCAGCTGGCCCATGTCCTGCGCCATGCCGCTCAGCGCGGAGCCGATCAGGAAGAGCACGATCGAGGTCATGAAGGTGGCCTTGCGGCCGTACATGTCGCCGAGCTTGCCCCAGATCGGGGTGGCCGCCGCGGTCGCCAGGGTGTACCCGGTCACGACCCACGACAGGTGCTCGAGCCCGCCCAGCTCACCCACGATCGTCGGCATCGCGGTGCCCACGATCATGTTGTCGAGCATCGCGAGCATCATCGCGATCATGAGCGCGAGCAGGACGACCCGCACGCTCCTCGGCTGTTTCTCGGGCTTGCCCGCTGCCCCCTGGCCAGTCACGGCCGTCTCTGTGTCCGCCATCCCTCTCACTCCCCCTGCGACCGCACTTACTTGCCGCCCGGCTAGTTGACTACACTCGGGAAGGTAGACCTGTCACTAGCCGGTCGTCAAGTAAGTTTCTTGGGCGGGGCCAGCCGGGCGGCAGGTAAGTTTCGCCGGAGCGCGAGGAGTACGAGGATGGGCGTCACCATGGACGGCACCAAGCAGCAGCGCCGGGGAAACACCCGCCAGCGCATCCAGGACGTCGCACTCGAACTCTTCGCCGAGCAGGGCTACGAGAAGACCTCGCTGCGCGAGATCGCCGAGCGCCTCGACGTCACCAAGGCGGCGCTCTACTACCACTTCAAGACCAAGGAAGAGATCATCGTCAGCCTCTTCGAGGATCTGACGCAGCCGATCCAGGACCTGATCGAGTGGGGCGAGCGGCAGCCGCACACCCTGGAGACCAAGCAGGAGATCGTACGGCGCTACAGCCAGGCCCTCGCCGACGCCGGACCGCTGTTCCGCTTCATGCAGGAGAACCAGGCGACCGTACGGGAACTGCGCATCGGCGACTCGTTCAAGGACCGTATGCGCGGCCTGCGCGACATCATCATCGACCCGGACGCGGACCTGGTCGACCAGGTCCGCTGCGTCAGTGCGTTGTTCACGCTGCACGCCGGGATGTTCGTCATGCAGGACCTCGAAGGCGACCCCGAGAAGAAGCGCAAGGCCGTTCTCGAGGTCGCCGTGGACCTGGTGACGCAGGCGCACGAGGGCGCCCACGACTCAGGCTCTTAGACGTGCACGCCCTGGGCACGCAGGAAGGGGACCGGGTCGATGCCCGAGCCGTAGTTCGGGGTCGTACGGATCTCGAAGTGCAGGTGCGGGCCGGTCGAGTTGCCGGTGTTGCCGGAGAGGGCTATGTGCTGGCCGGTCTTGACGACCTGGCCCATCCGCACGTCGACCTTCGACAGGTGGGCGTACTGGGAGTAGGTCCCGTTGCCGTGCTTGATGACGATCGCGTTGCCGTACGCCGGACCGTCACCGGCGCCGTTCGGGCCGGCCTTGACGACGGTGCCGCCGTGGGCGGCGACGACGTTGGTGCCGATCGGCACGGCGAAGTCCTGACCGCTGTGCTTGTGCGCCCAGTGGCTGCCGGACTGGGCGAAGCCCGCGGACAGCGTGTACTTCTTCACCGGGTCGACCCAGGCGGCGGAGGACTTGGCGGCGGCCGCGACGGTGCCCGCCTTGGCGGCGGTGGCCGGTGCGGCGGTGTGCGCGGTGGCGGCGCCGGCGACCCCGGCTCCCAGGACGACCGAGGTGCCCAGGCCGACGGCCATGACGGCGGCGCGGGAGCGGAGCGTGGACGCGAGGGACTTGCGGGACGTGACGCGCTGGAACATCTAGACCTCGTCAGTTCGGGGACAGAGAACCACCTGGCACACAGCCGTCTGCCGGTGGGGCATCACCTTGGTAACCCGGCGACGCACTTGCCCTCAAACAGCCCATCTACGAAGCAATCTAGTAATTGACGGCGAAATCGCCCCATCCTTGACAGTGGCCGCGCCGGCCGGGCAATGCCCCTGACGACGCCGAATCCTTACGTAACATTCCGAAATAAATGTCCGCATTTGCCCGCATCCGATGTCCCACTATCTCGTGTAGTACCGGACATTTCGCCTGTAAGGCATGTCACTGAGGGGCAAGATCGACGACCCCCTGAATGTGACCGGCGCTACTCTGACCAGCGGTCACACGGGCGGGCACGTCAGGTTCGCGAGCGAGAAGGTTCTGCGCGGATCCACGGACCCGGGCGACGAGCGGGTCCGTGGATCCGGAGCACGTGGCGACGACCACCTGGCAAGGCTCGATCCCCTCGGCGGGGACGGTGGCGAGGTCGTCCCGGAGTGCGCCGCGCGGGTCGTCCGCACGGAACCGGGCTGCCGTCCGAACGGGGCTCGAGCCGCCAGAACCCGGTCCGCCGCCGGCGGAGGGCAGCGGCGTGGTGCTCACCACGTCCGTGGCGAACGTGCTGTGTCCGCACGACCGACGCCGAACTCACCGTGGACGGCGGGGGCTGCCGGCTCTGATCCTCGGCGTGGGCCGCGGGCTGTGCGCCGTTCCGGATGGAGTTCGAAGGTCCTTTCGCAACAGGGAAGTTGACGGTTCGTCTGGACCCCCTGTACGCCTGGGAGTTCCCTCCATGTGACGCGCATCTCTGGGCGCCTACCGTTCAGTAACCCTACGGTTTCCCTCACGCCACCGTCACCAAAGATCATGCCCCTGACACAGGCAGCGCACGGACGTGAGAGGACCCCCACCGATGACCAGACGCCCCTGGGCGCGCCGTATCGCCGTAACCGCCGTCTCCGTGGCCGCCGTGGCCGCGATGGCCGCACCCGCCGACGCGGCCACGACGGCCACGACGACCGCACCGGCCACCGCCGCGAGCAGCACCGCCGCCGAGGTCGACTACGCCACCTGGCAGCGGGACTGCCAATCGGTGATGAACCAGGCCCTGCCGTACCTGAAGAACCGCATCGCCGCCGCCGAGCCGGGCGAGAAGCAGGCGATCGTCTTCGACATCGACAACACCACGCTGGAGACCGACTTCGGCTTCACCTACCCGCAGCCGGCCAACAAGCCCGTCCTGGACGTCGCCAAGTACGCCCAGGAGCACGGAGTCTCGTTGTTCTTCGTCACGGCCCGCCCGGGCATCATCTACCTGCCCACCGAGTACAACCTCGAGTACGACGGTTACGACGTCTCCGGCCTGTACGTCCGCGGCCTCTTCGACCTCTTCAAGGACGTCGCCGCCTACAAGACCGCGCAGCGCGTCGACATCGAGAACAAGGGCTACACGATCATCGCGAACATCGGCAACAGCGCCACCGACCTGTCGGGCGGCCACGCCGAGAAGACGTTCAAGCTGCCGGACTACAACGGGCAGTTGTCCTGACGCCGGAAGGCATGCGAAAGGGGCCGGTGCTGGTGGCACCGGCCCCTTTCTTCGGCTCAACCCTCTGAGGGTCAGGCCTCCTTGCTCAGGTTCGGCCCGGCACCGCCGGCCGCCTGCTCGATCGGCGGGACGTCGGGCAGTGCCGACTTCTCCTCGCCGCGGAAGGTGAAGGTCTTGTTCTCACCCTCGCCCTCGGTGTCCACGACCACGATGTGACCGGGGCGCAGCTCGCCGAAGAGGATCTTCTCGGAGAGCGTGTCCTCGATCTCGCGCTGGATCGTGCGGCGCAGCGGCCGGGCGCCCAGCACGGGGTCGTAGCCCTTCTGGGACAGCAGTTCCTTGGCGGACTGGGAGAGCTCGATGCCCATGTCCCGGTCCTTCAGGCGCTCGTCCACCTTGCTGATCATCAGGTCGACGATCCGCAGGATGTCCTCCTGCGTCAGCTGCGGGAAGACGACCACGTCGTCGACGCGGTTGAGGAACTCGGGGCGGAAGTGCTGCTTGAGCTCGTCCGAGACCTTGTTCTTCATGCGCTCGTAGTTGGACTTCGTGTCACCCGAGGCCGCGAAGCCGAGGTTGAAGCCCTTGGAGATGTCCCGGGTGCCGAGGTTGGTCGTCATGATGATGACCGTGTTCTTGAAGTCCACGACCCGGCCCTGGGAGTCGGTCAGGCGACCGTCCTCCAGGATCTGCAGCAGCGAGTTGAAGATGTCCGGGTGGGCCTTCTCCACCTCGTCGAACAGAACGACGGAGAACGGCTTGCGGCGGACCTTCTCGGTCAGCTGGCCGCCCTCTTCGTACCCCACGTAACCGGGGGGCGAACCGAAGAGACGCGAGACCGTGTGCTTCTCGCTGAACTCCGACATGTCGAGGGAGATCAGCGCGTCCTCGTCACCGAAGAGGAACTCGGCGAGCGCCTTGGACAGCTCGGTCTTACCGACACCGGACGGGCCGGCGAAGATGAACGAACCACCCGGACGCTTCGGGTCCTTCAGGCCCGCGCGCGTACGGCGGATCGCCTTCGACAGCGCCTTGACGGCGTCGACCTGGCCGATGACCCGCTTGTGCAGCTCGTCCTCCATGCGGAGCAGCCGGCTGGACTCCTCCTCGGTCAGCTTGAAGACCGGGATGCCGGTGGCCGTGGCGAGGACCTCGGCGATCAGCTCGCCGTCGACCTCGGCGACGACGTCCATGTCGCCGGCCTTCCACTCCTTCTCCCGCTTGGCCTTGGCGGCCAGGAGCTGCTTCTCCTTGTCGCGGAGGGAGGCGGCCTTCTCGAAGTCCTGCGAGTCGATCGCGGACTCCTTGTCCCGGCGGACGGCGGCGATCTTCTCGTCGAACTCGCGCAGGTCCGGCGGAGCGGTCATCCGGCGGATGCGCATCCGGGAGCCGGCCTCGTCGATCAGGTCGATCGCCTTGTCCGGCAGGAAGCGGTCCGAGATGTAGCGGTCCGCCAGGGTGGCGGCCTGGACCAGCGCCTCGTCGGTGATGGAGACGCGGTGGTGCGCCTCGTACCGGTCGCGCAGGCCCTTGAGGATCTCGATGGTGTGCGGCAGGGACGGCTCCGCGACCTGGATGGGCTGGAAGCGGCGCTCCAGGGCCGCGTCCTTCTCCAGGTGCTTGCGGTACTCGTCCAGCGTGGTGGCACCGATGGTCTGCAGCTCACCGCGGGCCAGCATCGGCTTCAGGATGGAAGCCGCGTCGATGGCGCCCTCGGCGGCACCCGCACCGACCAGCGTGTGCAGCTCGTCGATGAACAGGATGATGTCGCCGCGGGTGCGGATCTCCTTGAGCACCTTCTTCAGGCGCTCCTCGAAGTCACCGCGGTAGCGGGAGCCGGCGACCAGTGCGCCGAGGTCCAGGGTGTAGAGGTGCTTGTCCTTGAGGGTCTCGGGCACCTCCCCCTTGACGATGGCCTGGGCGAGGCCCTCGACGACGGCGGTCTTGCCGACGCCGGGCTCACCGATCAGGACCGGGTTGTTCTTCGTACGGCGGGACAGCACCTGCATGACCCGCTCGATCTCCTTCTCGCGCCCGATGACCGGGTCGAGCTTGGACTCACGAGCGGCCTGGGTGAGGTTCCGGCCGAACTGGTCGAGGACCAGGGACGTCGAGGGGGTGCCCTCGGCAGGCCCGCCTGCGGTGGCGGTCTCCTTGCCCTGGTAACCGGAGAGCAGCTGGATCACCTGCTGCCGCACCCGGTTGAGATCGGCGCCCAGCTTGACCAGGACCTGGGCGGCGACGCCCTCGCCCTCACGGATCAGGCCGAGCAGGATGTGCTCCGTGCCGATGTAGTTGTGGCCCAGCTGAAGAGCCTCACGGAGCGACAGCTCCAGGACCTTCTTGGCACGGGGGGTGAAGGGAATGTGCCCGGACGGGGCCTGCTGGCCCTGGCCGATGATCTCCTCCACCTGCTGGCGGACCGCCTCGAGCGAAATCCCGAGGCTCTCAAGGGCCTTGGCGGCGACACCCTCACCCTCGTGGATCAGGCCCAGGAGGATGTGCTCGGTGCCGATGTAGTTGTGGTTGAGCATCCGGGCTTCTTCCTGAGCCAGGACGACAACCCGCCGCGCGCGGTCGGTGAACCTCTCGAACATCGTTAATCGCTCCTCAGAGCGGTCAGGCAGTGGGGGGAACTTCCCCTCCCTGTCCTTCCGCAGCTTAGTCCCGCAAGCGGGGACCGCTCATTCCAACTGCCGACACCGTCGATGGCCTCCTGACCCCGAACGCCGACATATGCTCCAACCCGATGGTGCGAGACGATGTTCCCGCAGGCCAGACAGTTACCCCCACCATCACTACGCCGATGGCGAACGCGAGACGGCTCGATCTGCGTGTCGCCCCCTCCCACTAGGGATGTCTTACCCGCACGGACTGACACTCCATGCGGGCGCGCACCGGTTCCCTCCGCTATGGGCGAACAACCTTGCGCCCCTCCGGACCCCCGAGCGCCCCCTCATCGGAAACCGTACGCAATCAAATGACCACCCAACGTAACTCGAGAGCGCTCCCGGTGGTTGCACCGGACATGACCGGCAGCGTTCCCTTGGTCCCCCTCCCCCGTCGCCCGCCCGAGCCGGGCGGCACGGGCGGTCCGGGCGATCCGGTCGTCCGGACGCGGAACTGGTACGAGAAGGAGCTGGGCTGGGCCACGGTGCCCGGAGCCCTCGGAGAGCCGCTGCGGCTCGTCACGGGGGTGCGCTTCGACGTCCTGGACGTCCCGGCGGAGGCGGGAGCGGCGGCGCTGCGGCACCTGGGCCCGGGCTCCCCGGTGGCCCTGTGCGGCGAGCGGATGCGGCTGCTGGTGGCCGCGGGCGGCGCGGAGGAACTGCCGGGCCTGCTGGAGTGGCTGGAGTGGGGCGCCCTGACACCGGACCTGAGGGCGATGGGCACGAACGGCCACGTGGAGGCTCCGCCGGTGCCTGAGCAGAGGGCTGATGGGGCCGGGCGCATGGACGTACCGCCGCAGCCCTTACAGGGGGCCGCCGTGTGGCTGCGGCCCCCCGAGCCGGGGTGCGAGGTCGAGGCCTCGCTGCCGACACTGTCGGCCGTGGGGGGCGTCGGGAACGCCCCCGATCTCGTACGGCTCGTGGACACGGTGGCCACACACTGTCACCGCATCCGGCTGCGGCGCGCCTGCGCCGGGCCGTCGGTCGTTCAGCCGTTGGCCTTCTCGTAGGCCTCGCGAATGGTCGCGGGAACACGGCCGCGGTCGTTGACCTCGTAACCGTTCTCCTTCGCCCACGCGCGGATCTGCGCGGTGTCCTGGCTGCCACCAGAAGCGGCGCGGGGCTTTCCACGCCCGCCCGAAGCACGACCTCCGGTACGACGACCACCCTTGACATAGGGCTCGAGAAGTCCGCGCAGCTTGTCCGCATTGGTCGTCGTGAGATCGATCTCGTACGTCTTGCCGTCCAGCGCGAACGTCACGGTCTCGTCCGCCTCGCCGCCGTCGAGGTCGTCGACAAGAAGGACCTGAACCTTCTGTGCCACCGGATTTCCTTTCATCGATAACTTGAGGACCTGGGGTCCGCGGCGCCCGCCGTTTCGCCGCCCCCTGTTATATGCAGTACTGCACTACGTCGGAAAGCAAACCCCTTTTGCGGGAAAAACACAAACCCCTGGGAGAGACCCGGGGGACCACTCCCGCGTAAAAGGTGCGCGTTTCGGACATAGGGAACCGGGGCAGCGTCGGAGCGCCGGAATACCGGGCGATGCCCGGCGATCCCTTGGCGATCACAGATGCAGAAGCATCCGGCTGTTGCCCAGGGTGTTCGGTTTCACTCGTTCGAGACCGAGGAACTCCGCGACGCCCTCGTCATAGGAACGCAACAGCTCCGCGTACACATCTCGGTCGACAGGTGTCTCCCCGATCTCCACGAAGCCGTGCTTGGTGAAGAAGTCCACTTCGAAGGTCAGACAGAAAACGCGGCGAACACCGAGCCAGCGCGCAGTCTGCAGCAACTTCCCCAGCAACTGGTGCCCGACGCCGGCGCCCTTGAGGCCGGGCTTCACCGCGAGAGTGCGGACTTCCGCGAGGTCTTCCCACATCACGTGCAGTGCGCCGCAGCCGACCACCTCGGCGTTGTCGTCGCGTTCCGCGACCCAGAACTCCTGGATGTCCTCGTAAAGCGTCACCGTCGCTTTGTCGAGCAGGATGTGTTCGCGTGCGTACGCGTCAAGGAGGTCGCGCACGACGGGGACATCGCCGGTCCGGGCGCGCCGGACGGTGACGGCTTTTGCGGTGACTTCGGGACGCTCTGCTGACATGGGCGGACGCTATCGCCCACCGTCGTCCCGCGCGGAGCCGGGGTTCTCGTCCTGCCGGGTTTCCGGACCCTGGACGATCCGTACGGCGTCCCGGAGGGCCTGACGCTGTTCGTCGCTCATCATCCCGAAGAAGGCGACGAGAGCAGCCGCCGGGTTGTCACTCTGCGACCACGCGTCGTTCATCAGGGCGGCGGCGTACGCGGCACGCGTGGAGACGGCCTCATATCGATAGGCCCGGCCTTCCGCCTCACGGCGTACCCAGCCCTTCTGATGGAGATTGTCCAAAACGGTCATCACCGTGGTGTATGCGATGGACCGTTCCTGCTGAAGGTCTTCCAGGACTTCTCGAACGGTCACCGGGCGGTTCCACTTCCACACCCGCGTCATGACCGCGTCTTCGAGTTCTCCCAATGGGCGAGGCACCCTCAGAACAATAGTGGGAGATCCCCACATTGGCGTGCCGAACAGGCACTTCAGCTACAAACGGCAGCAAAAAGGGCGTACGACTCGAAAGCGTGGGGTGTGCGAGTCGTACGCCGTGGCCCGGCGGAGTGCCGGACCGGTTCAGGCGTCGGAGCCGGCGGAGGCCTGGCGCGTGCCCTCGGCGCGCGCGAGCGCGGCGTCGACGGCGGCGTCCTCCTTGGCCTTGGCGGCCCCGCCCTGGGTCTTCACGATCACCCTGACCACACCGATGAAGAAGACGGCCATGACGACCGGGGGCACGAGCGCGGAGACATAGTCCATGCCCCCAGGGTAGCCACGGGGGCACGGAGGTCCGGGACGGGGGTTCTGGCGGGTTTTGCGGGGCCGTCCGGCGCCGGGGTCCCGCCACCCCGCTCACAGGCCCCTGCTCACCCCGCCGCGAGGCGCTGCTGCGGTGGAGTGGGCGCGACGGGCGGGGCCGACGGGGGCTTGCGGCGCGGGAAGACCTCGCCCGGGGTGGGGACGGGGCGAGACGGCTTCGGGGCACCGGGCAGCGGCGCGGGCTTCTCGGCCGGCTTCTCGGCGGGTTTCTCGGCGGGCTTCTTGCCCTTGTCCTCGTCGGCCCAGATGGCCCCGCCGCCGGGCAGGGCGGTCAGGCGGGTACGGCTGCGGCAGGCGGGCACGCTCGGCATGTCGGCGCCCAGGCCGGCCCCGCAGCGCTCCAGCAGGGCCGCCGCGGCGGGATTGCCGCGCAGGGCCCCGAGGGCGGCGAGGTCGTCGGGCATGGGGCGGTGGCCGGCCCTCAGAGCCTCCTCCAGGAGCGCGACATAGCCGACGGCGCTGCCCGGCAGTGCGGCGCGGTACCGGGCGAGGTCGGCCACCAGGAAGGCGCGCAGCCGGGCACCCTCGCGCTCCGCCTCGTCGAGCGACTCAGCCAGCCGCAGACAGTCCTGGACGTCCTCTGCCGAGGCGGGACGGGGGTGGACGGCGAGGGCGAGGGCGCGGCGGAGCACATGCAGCTCCTCCACGCCGAACGCCATGCCGCCGCGGGATCCGTATGGCGTGGGCATGGACAGAAGATACGCACTAATCAGACAAACCCGACACAATGATCCGCGCGTGGCGCTCGTGACCCACCCACCTGGACGGTTCTGGTCCGCAACACGGACAGCGCGCCCGGTGCTCACATACGGGACACGTTGCGGTCGTACACCAGACGGAGCCCTATCAGCGTCAGCCACGGCTCGTGCTCGTCGATGACCGACGACTCCCCCAGCACCATCGGCGCCAGGCCGCCCGTGGCGATCACCGTCACGTCGTCCGGGTCGTCGGCCAGCTCCCGGGCCATCCGGGTGACCACCCCGTCGACCTGACCGGCGAAGCCGTACACGATGCCCGACTGCATCGCCTCGACCGTGTTCTTGCCGATCACGCTGCGCGGCCGGGCGACCTCGATCTTGCGCAGCTGGGCGCCCTTGACGCCGAGCGCGTCGACCGAGATCTCGATGCCCGGCGCGATGACCCCGCCGATGTACTCCCCGCGCGCGGAGACCGCGTCGAAGGTCGTCGCCGTGCCGAAGTCCACGACGATCGCCGGGCCCCCGTACAGCTCGACGGCGGCCACCGCGTTGATGATGCGGTCCGCGCCGACCTCCTTGGGGTTGTCGGTGAGGATCGGCACGCCGGTCTTCACGCCCGGCTCGACCAGCACCGCGGGCACGTCGCCGTAGTACCTCCGTGTCACCTCGCGCAGCTCGTGCAGCACGGAGGGCACGGTCGCGCAGACCGCGATGCCGTCGATGCCGTCACCCAGCTCCTCGCCGAGGAGCGGGTGCATGCCCATCAGGCCCTGCAGCAGCACCGCGAGCTCGTCGGCCGTGCGGCGGGCGTCCGTGGAGATCCGCCAGTGCTCGACGATGTCCTCACCGTCGAACAGGCCCAGGACCGTGTGCGTGTTGCCCACGTCGATCGTGAGGAGCATGGCCGTCACTCCGCCTCACGCAGGTCGAGGCCGATGTCCAGGATCGGCGAGGAGTGGGTGAGGGATCCGACGGCCAGGAAGTCCACGCCGGTGTCGGCGTAGGCCTTCGCGTTCTCCAGCGTGAGCCGGCCCGAGGCCTCGAGCAGCGCCCGCCCGTGGACGATCGCCACGGCCTCCTCGCACTCGCCGGGCGTGAAGTTGTCCAGCAGGATCAGATCGGCGCCCGCGTCGACGACCTCGCGCAGCTGGTGCAGGGTGTCGACCTCGACCTCGATCGGTACGTCCGGGAAGGCCTGCCGTACGGCGTCGAAGGCCTGCGCCACGCCGCCTGCGGCGACCACGTGGTTGTCCTTGACGAGGGCCGCGTCCGACAGCGACATGCGGTGGTTCACGCCGCCGCCGCAGCGCACCGCGTACTTCTCCAGCGCCCTCAGGCCCGGCGTCGTCTTGCGGGTGTCACGCACGCGTGTCGTCGTGCCCTGCAGGGTGTCCGCCCACGCGCGTGTGGCGGTCGCGATGCCCGACAGACGGCACAGCAGGTTGAGGGCGCTGCGCTCGGCGGTCAGCAGGTCGCGGGTGCGCGTGGTGACCGACAGGAGCTTCCGCCCCGCCTCCACCGTGTCGCCGTCCTCGACGTGCCGCTCGACCTCGAACTCGTCCGTGGCGACGACCGAGATCACGGCCTCGGCGACCCTGAGGCCGGCCACCACGCCCGCCTCGCGCGCGATGAAGTCGGCGGTGGCCACGGCGTCCTCGGGGATGGTCGCGACGGTCGTCACGTCCACGCCGTGGGCGAGGTCCTCCTGGATGGCGACGTTCGCGATGTCCTCGACCTCCACGGGGTCGAGTCCGGCGTCGGCCAGGAGCTGGGCGAGCGCGGGGTCGAGCCCGCACTCCAGGTACTCCGCGTCGCCCTCGGCGCCGCAGGCACAGCCGTCGCCGCAGCCGCCGGACGAGGCGAGGGGAAGATCGGGGGTGCTCACTTTGGTCACTGCTCCTGGGGACGCTGGGGCCTGCGGGTGGGCCGGGTCGGGGGGAAGTCTGCGGTGTCCGTGGTGCGTACGGCCAGCGTGCGGTCCGGATTCAGCCGTACGACGATGTGGCGCCGCCAGTGCGTGTCGTCGCGCTCGGCGTGGTCCTCGCGCCAGTGGCAGCCGCGGGTCTCCTCGCGCTGCCGGGCGGCGCCGACCAGCACGCGCGCGACGCACAGGAGGTTGGTGGCCTCCCAGGTGTCGACGCCGGGCTCGGCGGTCTTGCCGTTCTCCTCGAGCGCGTCGCGGGCCTCGGTGTGCAGGCGGTGGAGCTGGTCCGCGGCCTTGGCCAGGGACTCGTCCGAGCGGAGCACGCCCGCGCCCTCGGTCATGATCCGCTGGATCGCGAACCGGGCCTCGGCGGCGAGCAGGGGGTGCGCCGGCTTCTCGGGGTGGGGCACCGGCTCGGGCACGCGCGCGTGGAGGCGGTCCTCCGCGTGCCGCGCGCCGATGTCGGCGGCGATGCGCTCGGCGTAGACCAGGCCCTCGAGGAGGGAGTTGGAGGCGAGCCGGTTGGCGCCGTGTACGCCGGTGCAGGCGACCTCGCCGCACGCGTAGAGGCCCGGCACGGTCGTACGGCCCCGGGCGTCGGTGCGGACGCCACCGGAGGCGTAGTGGGCGGCCGGGGCGACCGGCACGGGCTCGGTGACCGGGTCGATGCCGTTGGCGCGGCAGGCGGCCAGGATCGTCGGGAAGCGGTGCTCCCACATCTCGGCGCCGAAGTGCCGGGCGTCGAGGAACATGTGCTCGGCGTCCCGCTCCTGCATGCGCCGCATGATCGCCTTGGCGACGATGTCCCGGGGCGCCAGCTCGGCCAGCTCGTGCTGCCCGGCCATGAAGCGCACGCCGTCGGCGTCGACCAGGTGGGCGCCCTCTCCGCGCACGGCCTCGGAGACCAGCGGCTGCTGGCCCTCCGCGTCCGGGCCGAGGAACAGCACGGTCGGGTGGAACTGCACGAACTCCAGGTCGGAGACCTCAGCGCCCGCACGCAGGGCGAGCGCCACACCGTCGCCGGTGGACACGGACGGGTTGGTGGTCGCGGAGAACACCTGACCCATGCCGCCGGTCGCGAGGACCACCGCGGGGGCGTGCACGGCGCCCACGCCGTCGTGCTGGCCCTCACCCATGACGTGCAGGCTCACGCCCGCGGTACGGCCCTCGGCGTCCGTCAGCAGGTCCAGCACGAGCGCGTTCTCGATCGTGCGCAGGCCACGCGCGTGTACCGCCTCGACGAGCGCCCGGGAGACCTCGGCACCGGTCGCGTCGCCGCCTGCGTGCGCGATACGACGGCGGTGGTGACCGCCCTCGCGGGTGAGCGCCAGTCCGCCCTCGGTGGACTCGTCGAAGTGCGCGCCGGTGTCGATGAGCCGCCGTACGGCGTCGGGGCCCTCGGTCACGAGGATCCGTACGGCCTCCTCGTCGCACAGGCCCGCACCCGCCACCAGCGTGTCGTCCAGGTGCTGTTCGGGGGTGTCGCCCTCGCCCAGGGCAGCGGCGATGCCGCCCTGCGCCCAGCGCGTGGAGCCGTCGTCCAGTCGGGCCTTGGTGACGACGACCGTCCGCAGGCCCACGGCCTCGCAGCGCAGGGCCGCGGTGAGGCCGGCGACGCCGGAGCCGACGACGACGACGTCCGCGTCGATGGACCACCCGGGCGCGGGCGCGTGCAGTCGTATGCCTGTGCTGGTCACGAGGCGGCTCCGAAGGTGAGTGGGATGTTGTCGATCAGCCGGGTCGTCCCGACCCGGGCGGCGACGGCGAGGACGGCCTCGCCGGTGAAACCGTCCTCGATCTCCGTGAAGTCGGACGGGTCGACCAGGGCCAGATAGTCGAGTTCGAGCGGCGGGTCGAAGCGGGCGCCCTCGTCGAGCACGAGCCGGGTGGCGGCGCGGACGGCCGCCGGGCCGCCGGGCGCGGCCTTCGCCACCGCGTGCGCGTCGGCGGCGGCTCGGGACTCCCCTATGGCGCTGAGCGCCTCGGCACGCGCACGCGTGGCGGGCACCTCGCGGGCACGCGCGCGCAGCGCCTCCTGCGCGGCGTGCCGGTCACGGCCCGCGAACAGGGCGCGGGACAGGGTGAGGGCGGTGAGGCGCTCGTTGGCCGACAGGTAGCGGTTGCGGCTGGACAGGGCCAGGCCGTCCGCCTCGCGCACCGTCGGTACGGCGATGATCTCGACGCCGAAGTTCAGATCGCGCACCATGCGCCGGATCAGGGCCAGCTGCTGGGCGTCCTTCTGGCCGAACAGGGCCGCGTCGGGGCGGGTGAGGTGCAGCATCTTGGCGACGACGGTGAGCATGCCGTCGAAGTGCCCGGGGCGCGAGGCGCCCTCCAGTCGCTCGCCCATGGGGCCGGCGGAGATCCGCACCTGGGGCTGCCCGCCCGGGTAGACCTCGTCCACGGAGGGCGCGAACACGGCGTCCGCACCGGACTGTTCGGCGATCTTCAGGTCGGCCTCGAGGGTGCGCGGGTAGCGGTCCAGGTCCTCGCCGGCACCGAACTGGAGCGGGTTCACGAAGACGGTCACGACGACCTCGCCGTCGGGCCCGGCGATCTCGCGCGCGGTGCGGATCAGGGTGGCGTGGCCCTCGTGCAGGGCGCCCATGGTCATCACGACGGCCCGGCGGCCGCGGCGCACGCGCGCGTGCAACTCCTCGGCGGTGCTCAGCAGGGCGGTGCTCATCGGTTGTCTCCGTTCTCGGTCACACGCGTCACCGGGCGTCCAGCCTCGGCCACGCGTGTGATGTGACGGCCCGTCTCGGGCGCACCGGACGTTGCCGTCCCGAACCCGGCCCCGGTCATCGCGTGTCCTCGTCGTCGCCCGCGAGCACCCCGAGGAGGTCCTCGGCCAGCTCCGGCTTCAGCAGGCCGTGGGCGAGGGCCCGGTCGGCGGTCGCGCGGGCCATCGCCAGGTAGCCCGCGACGGTCTGCGGAGCGTGCTCGCGCAGCACGCGCACGTGCGCGGCGACCGTGCCCGCGTCCCCGCGCGCGACGGGCCCGGTCAGCGCCGCGTCGCCGGAGCGCAACGCGTTGTCCAGGGCGGCACCGAGCAGCGGCCCGAGCATCCGGTCGGGTGCCTCGACACCGGCGGTGCGCAGCAGCTCCATGGACTGGGCGACCAGGGTCACCAGGTGGTTGGAGCCGAGCGCGAGGGCCGCGTGGTAGAGCGGGCGGTTCTCCTCGGCGATCCACTCGGGCTCGCCGCCCATCTCGATGACGAGCGCCTCGGCGGCCATCCGCAGCTCCTCGGGTGCGGTGACGCCGAACGAGCAGCCGGCGAGCCGCTGGACGTCCACCGGGGTGCCGGTGAACGTCATCGCCGGGTGCAGGGCCAGCGGCAGCGCGCCCGCGCGCAGCGCCGGGTCCAGAACCCGCGCGCCGTACCGCCCCGAGGTGTGCACCAGAAGCTGTCCCGGCCGTACGGCCCCCGTCTCGGCGAGGCCCGTCACGAGGCCGGGGAGGGTGTCGTCCGGGACGGTGAGCAGCACCAGGTCGGCCCGCTCGAGGACCTCGGCGGGCGGGAGGAGGGGCACGTCGGGCAGCATGAGCGCGGCGCGCCGCCGGGAGGTGTCGGAGACCCCGGAGACGGCCACCGGGCGGTGCCCGGCGAGCTGCAGGGACGCGGCCAGCGCGGGGCCCACGCGTCCGGCGCCCACGACGCCGACGGTGAGCCGCGCGGGGCGGTCCTTGAGGTCTGGCTGCTGGTCTGTACTCACGCGACGGAGGCCTTCCCGTTCCAGTCCGCTCTGGGTACCGGACGATTTCTCGTCATGTTAACGCGATCGGGTCGAGGGCCGGTCGGTCGTCCACAGGCTGTGGGGTCCGGTCGTACCGCATCCGCGGAAACCGGGATGCCCGCGCACAGCCGGGCACGGCATCATCCCCTGCATGAGCGACGAGGCTGAGCAGGGCGAGGAGCGGTCGGCACAGGAGCGGATGCGGGAGCGCCGGGCGGCCGCCCACCGGCAGGCCCGCCGTGTGCTGTCGCGCACGGGCTTCCGGGGCACGATCGGGGAACGGCTCGCGCTGCTCCAGGAGGCCGGACCCCAGGTGTACGACCTGGACGAGCCCGCGGACATGTACGGCGACCGGATCGTGGCGGCCCTGGAGAAACGCGTCGCCACGCTGCTGGGCACGGAGGCCGCGGCGTTCTTCCCGACCGGCACGATGGCCCAGCAGGTCGCCCTGCGGTGCTGGGCGGCCCGCACCGGCGACCCCACGGTCGCCCTGCACGCCCTGGCCCACCCCGAGGTGCACGAGCGGAACGCGCTCAGCCAGGTCAGCGGCCTGCGCCCGGTCCGGGTGACCAGTGAGCCCCGGCTCCCCACGGCCGACGAAGTGCGCGACTTCACGGAGCCCTTCGGGACGCTGATGCTCGAACTTCCCCTCAGGGACGCCGGTTTCGTGCTCCCCACCTGGGGCGAACTGGAGGCGACCGTCGCGGCCGCCCGGGAGCGCGACGCGGTCGTCCACTTCGACGGTGCGCGCCTGTGGGAGGCCACGGAGCACTTCGGCCGCCCCCTGGACGAGATAGCGGGCCTGGCGGACAGCGTCTACGTGTCGTTCTACAAGTCCCTCGACGGCTTCGGCGGCGCCGCCCTGGCCGGCCCGCGCGCACTGGTGGACGACGCGAAGACCTGGCGGCACCGGTACGGCGGCATGGTGTTCCAGCAGTTCCCGACCGTGCTGTCGGCCCTCGTCGGGCTGGAGCGGGAGCTGCCCCGGCTGCCGGAGTACGTCCGCCACGCGCGCGTGGTGGCCGCCGGACTGCGCGAAGGGTTCGCCGCGGCCAAGGTCCCGTGGGCGCGTGTGCACCCCGAGGAGCCGCACACGCACCAGTTCCAGGTCTGGCTGCCGTACGACGCGGACGCACTGGAGGAAGCGGCGGTGCGCCAGGCCGAGGAGACCTCGGTGCTCCTCTTCGCGAGCGGCTGGCAGCCGGTCGGCCCCGGCATCTCGTTCACCGAGGTCACCGTCGTCGCGGCGGGGCTGGAGTGGACGGCGGACGACGTGAAGGCGGCCGTGGCGGAGTTCGTGGGGCGGCTGCCGGAGGGCAGCTGAACGACCGGCGGCAGCTGGACCACCGGATCGTGCGCACTACGGCACGCGCGCGTGCAGCCACCGGCTCAGGGCGAGCCGTACGCTCGCAAGCCGTACGCGCGCGGGCCGGGCGGCCCGCCAGGACGGCGCGGAAGCGGCGGTACTCGCGCAGCTCGCGCACGAGGCGGCCGCCACCGGTGCCGGGTGCGGGCGGGGCCGGCTCGCCGTGCAGGGCGGCGCGGTGGATGTCCAGGAGGTACTGCTGGGCGACGCTCATGGCGGATCGCCTTCTCGGACGTGCTCGGGACGTGGCCGGCCGGGCCCTGCTGCTGCCCCGGACTCCCGCCCTGCTCCGGTACGGCGCCCGTGTCGCGTCGATTGACGGCCGCCGTCAATCGACGACGGCGTTGTCGGTGGCGGCGTGCACCATGGGGGCATGAGCGTTCGCATCGACATCGCGGGGCTGCGGCCGGAGGGGGTCGCCGTCGTGCCCTCGCCCCTGGCCGAGCTCGGCATGGCGCTGCACGCGCTGTCCGAACCGGGCCACCACCCGGGCCTGCAGGGCTGGGTGACCGGCGTGACCGCCCGCCTGGACTCGCACCTGGCCGACCGGATGTGCGAGGCGGACTTCCTGTGGCGGACGACGTACTCGGACCTCTTCCTGCCGTTCGCGGGCATCCCCGGAGCCCTGCCCGGCGAGACGCTCGCCGAGGAACTCGACCTGGTGGACAAGCTGACGGACGAGCAGTTCGTGGATGCGGCCCTGGAGTTCACGTGCGTACCCGCGTACGACGCTCAGGCCCCGTTCATCCTGTCCGACCCCGCCGAGCGTCGCCGCGTCCTCGAGGTGGCCGCCGCGCGCGGCCCGGGGCCGGTGCGGTTCACCCGGCGGCTGCTCGACGACCCGCCGAGCGTCCGTGCGTGGCTGCGCCGGTTCCTGGAGGAGTGCGACGAGGCGGTCTTCCGCGGCACCTGGCCTCGGCTGCGCCACCAGCTCGCGGCGGACGCCCGGCACAAGACCGAGCTGCTGCGGCGCAAGGGGCTGGGCGAGGCGCTCGCCGCCGTCTCGCCCGCGGTGACGCTCGACGAGGCGGCCGAGCGGATCACGGTGGACAAGCTCAGCGAGGGCCGGGCCGCCACCACGGGCGGCACCCTCCTGCTGGTCCCGACGAGCCTGGGCTGGCCGCATCTGAACGTGCTGTACCGGCACGGCTGGCAACCGGTCCTGCACTACCCGGTGGGCTCTCCGGAGCTGGCGTCGCCGCCGTCGGTCGAACAGCTCACGCTGCGGATGACGGCCCTGTCCCACCCCGTCCGCATGCGGATATGCCGCCACCTGGCGCGCAGCGTCTACACCACCGGCGAGCTGGCGCAGGTCCACGGGCTGACCGCTCCCGAGGTGTCACGGCACCTCGGCGTGCTGAAGAAGGCGGGCCTGGTCACCACGCGCCGCCGCGGCCGGTATGTGCTGCACCAGCTGGACGTCACGGTCGTCGCCCGGCTGGGCAGCGACTTCCTGGAGGGCATCCTCAGATAGCCGGACGGCGGACGGCCGGCGCCCGTCAGCGGGTGCGCGGACAGCCGGTGAGCCGACAGCCGGTCAGGCGTGCCCGCCGCCCGCCCGCACCAGACCCCTCTCGTAGGCCAGGACCACGACCTGTACCCGGTCGCGCAGGCCCAGCTTGGTCAGGATGCGGCCCACGTGGGTCTTCACCGTTGCCTCGGACAGCACCAGCCGGGCCGCGATCTCGCCGTTGGACAGACCCTGGGCGACCAGCACCATGACCTCGCGCTCGCGGTCGGTGAGCCGGTCCAGCTCCTTGTGCCGGGGCTCCTTGCCGGTGGCGGGCAGCATCGGCGCGAAGCGGTCGAGGAGGCGGCGTGTCGTGGAGGGGGCGACGACGGCGTCGCCGCTGTGCACGGCACGGATGGCGGACAGCAGCTCACCGGGCGGCACGTCCTTGAGCATGAAGCCGGAGGCGCCCGCCTTCAGCCCTGAGAAGGCGTACTCGTCGAGGTCGAAGGTGGTCAGGATCAGTACCTTCGGCGGGTTGGGCTCGGCACAGACCCGGCGCGTGGTCTCGACGCCGTCCAGCTTCGGCATGCGGACGTCCATGAGGACGACGTCGACGGCGGTCTCGCGCAGCGCCTGCAGGGCCTCGACGCCGTCGCCGGCTTCCGCGACGACCTCCATGTCCGGCTGGGCGGCGAGCACCATCCGGAACCCGGTGCGCAGCAGCGCCTGGTCGTCGACGAGCATCACGCGGATCGTCATCCTGGCCTCTTCCGTGGGTTGGTGCAGGTGGGGGCGTGGCAGGTGTCATCCGGGGCGTACCGCGGCGTCAGTGCGCCGGTTTGAGCGGGAGCAGGGCGCTGATACGGAATCCTCCGCCCGGGCGAGGGCCCGCGTCGAGGGTGCCGCCGACCATGCCGACGCGCTCGCGCATGCCGATCAGGCCGTGGCCCTTCCCGTCGGCGCCGCCCTCCTCGTACAGCTCGTGCGCGGCGCCCTTGCCGTCGTCCTCGACGAGCAGGCCGAGCCCGTCGTCGAAGTAGACCAGCCGTACGCTGGCGCCGGCATTGGGCCCGCCGTGCTTGCGCGTGTTGGTCAGCGCCTCCTGAACGATGCGGTACGCCGTCAGCTCGACGCCGCTCGGCAACGGGCGCGGGGTGCCCTCGACCTTGAAGTCGACCGGCAGGCCGGAGCTGCGGCACTGCTCGACCAGCTCGTCGATCTGCTCGACGTCGGGCTGCGGGACGTACTCCCCGGCCTCCTTGTGCTCACCGGTGCGCAGCACGCCCAGCAGGCGGCGCATCTCGGCGAGGGCCTGGCGGCCGGTGGAGGAGATCGTCTCCAGGGCCTTCTTGGCCTGGTCGGGCGCGGAGTCGAGAACGTAGGCGGCGCCGTCGGCCTGTACCACCATCACCGACACGTTGTGCGCGACGACGTCGTGCAGTTCACGCGCGATCCGGGCGCGCTCGGCCGCGACCGCGACCTTGGCCTGCGCCTCGCGCTCCTTCTCCAGCCGGGCGGCGCGCTCCTCCAGCTGCGCGAAGTAGGCGCGACGGGTGCGCATGGAGTCGCCGAGCACCCAGGCGAGGGCGAACGGCACCGTCTGGAACACGGCTACCGCCACGTTCCCCAGCGCACTGGAGTGCTCCTGCGGCCAGCGGATCTGCGCGAGGGGCGCGGCGCTCAGTCCCGCGATCAGGGCGAAGCGAGAGGCCCAGCCGGCGCCGACCGCAGCCACCGTGTAGACGATCACCAGCATGGCGAAGTCGGCGACCGTCGTCTCGACGTCCAGGACCAGCTGCGCCAGTCCCGTGGCGACGGCCAGCAGCAGCATCTTCTCCGGCATACGGCGGCGCAGCGCGACGACCAGGCACATCACGGCGGAGACGGCGATCGACGCCGCCAGGCCTCCGTGGTGGTCGCGTGCCCCGTTGACGCTGTAGACGCTCGCGCCGGCGATTCCGAGCAGCACGACGGCCCAGAAGGCGTCGACCCATGTCGGGTGCCGGCGGAGGAAGTCGTAGAGGCGCTGCACGTAACCCAGCGTAGGGAAACGTGGTGTGTGCAGGGGTCAACCGGAGGACCGATCCGCGCCCCGTGCGCATACTCCGCAAGGTGGAGGCCGTGATCACCTGTGCGCCTAGTCTGTTGACGTGACGGACGGGACAGCGGACGCGGCCGAGAAGGGTTGGCGCGGGTGGCGGGCGGCCACCGAGGCGGCTCTGTACGGTCCCGGCGGCTTCTACCGGCGCCCCGAGGGCCCTGCCGGGCACTTCCGTACGTCCGTCCACGCGTCGCCGCTCTTCGCCGGCGCGGTCGCACGGCTGCTGTGCCGGGTCGACGAGGCGCTGGGGCGACCGGAGCGGCTGGACTTCGTCGACGTGGGCGCCGGGCGGGGCGAGTTGATCACGGGTGTCCTGGCCGCGCTGCCCACGGAGGTGGCCGCACGCGCGCGTGCATTCGCCGTGGAGCGCGCGGAACGTCCGGCCGGCCTCGACGACCGGATCACCTGGCTGAACGAACCCCCGAGGGAGATCACCGGGCTTCTCTTCGCCAACGAGTGGCTGGACAACGTACCGCTGGAGATCGCCGAGGTGGACTCCACGGGCGTGCCCCGCCTGGTCCTCGTACGCCACGACGGCACCGAACGCCTGGGGGACCCCGTGTCCGGTCCGCAGGCGGCCTGGCTCACCCGCTGGTGGCCCCTGCCACCGGAGGAGGGCCTGCGAGCGGAGATCGGCCTGCCCCGGGACGAGGCATGGACGTCCGCCGTCGCCGGCGTCACGCGGGGTTTGACGGTGGCCGTGGACTACGCCCACACCAGGGAAACCCGCCCCCCGTTCGGCACGCTCACCGCATTCCGGGAGGGCCGCGAGACGAGACCGGTCCCGGACGGCTCGTGCGACATCACGACGCATGTGGCACTGGACGCGTGTGCGGCGGCGGGTGAGGGCGCGCCGGGTGGGGGCGTGGAGCTGGACGGGGGCGCGGCAGGGCACGCGGGCGCCGCTCCGGACGGGCACACGGAGCGGGATGCGGGTGCTGTGCGCGACGGGGGTGCGTTGCGTGCGCCGGGCGCGCGTGCCGTGCCGGGCGCGGCAGCGGCGGACCGTGGCGCGCGTGCGTCGTCCGGGGCGAGGGTGCTTGTGCAGCGCGACGTTCTGCGCGCCTTGGGCGTCGTCGGCGTGCGCCCCCCGCTCGCGCTCGCCTCCACCGACCCCGGCGGCTACCTGCGCGCCCTTGCCGGCGCCGGTGAAGCCGCCGAGCTCACCGCAACCGGTGGGCTCGGGGACTTCGGTTGGCTCGTGCAGGCCGTTGGGATTCCGGACCCGCTCCACGACGCCGGCGACAGCACCTCCGCGTGACCCGGTCGGCGGCGGCTATTTGTCGATGTCGCCGACCACGAAGAACATCGATCCCAGGATCGCCACCATGTCCGCGACCAGCGTGCCGGGAAGCAGTTCGGTCAGGGCCTGGATGTTGTTGTACGACGCCGAGCGCAGCTTCAGCCGGTACGGCGTCTTCTCGCCCCTGCTGACCAGGTAGTAGCCGTTGATCCCGAGCGGGTTCTCGGTCCACGCGTACGTGTGTCCCTCGGGCGCCTTCAGGACCTTCGGGAGCCGCTGGTTGATCGGTCCGGGCGGCAGTTCGGCGAGCCGGTCGAGGCAGGCGTCGGCCAGCTCCAGGGCGTTGTGGGTCTGGGCCAGGAGGCACTCGAAGCGGGCGAGGCAGTCGCCCTCCTCGCGCGTCACCACCTTCAGCGTGTCCTGCAGTTCCCCGTACGCCAGATACGGCTCGTCGCGGCGCAGGTCGAAGTCGACGCCCGAGGCACGCGCGATGGGCCCGCTCACGCCGTACGCGTGCACCGTCTCCGGCGCCATCGCCCCCACGCCCCGGGTGCGCCCCCGGAAGATCTCGTTGCCGAGGACCAGGTCGTCGAACACGTCCATGCGCGAGCGCACGGCGGCGACGGCGCCACGCGCGCGTGAGGCCCAGCCCGCCGGCAGGTCCTCCTTGAGGCCGCCGACGCGGTTGAACATGTAGTGCATGCGCCCGCCGGAGACCTCCTCCATGACGTGCTGAAGCACCTCACGCTCCCGGAACGCGTAGAAGACCGGCGTGATGCCGCCCAGCTCCAGCGGGTACGACCCGAGGAACATCAGATGGTTCAGCACCCGGTTCAGCTCGGCGAGCAGCGTGCGCGTCCACACCGCCCGCTCGGGGACCTCCATGCCGAGCATCCGCTCCACGGCGAGGACCACGCCCAGCTCGTTGGAGAACGCCGACAGCCAGTCGTGCCGGTTGGCGAGCATGATGATCTGCCGGTAGTCGCGCGCCTCGAAGAGCTTCTCCGCGCCCCGGTGCATGTAGCCGATCACCGGTTCCGCGTGCACGATGCGTTCGCCGTCCAGCACGAGCCGCAGCCGCAGCACGCCGTGCGTGGAGGGGTGCTGCGGACCGATGTTGAGCACCATGTCGGTGCTCTCCGCTGCGCCGCCGATCCCGACCGTGGTCTCCGTCGTAGGAGTCATGGACACAGTCTCCCCTACGTACGCTGACCGTATGGAGACGGGGAGCTCACAGAACTCGGGGACCTCAGCACCGACCACGGCGTCCGGCGCCGAGCCGGTGTGGACCGGCCTGCCGTCGGGGCTGTTGCGCATGCGGCGGCTGTTGCTGGTGGTGTGGCTGGGACTGGCCGCGCTCGCCGCCGGGGTGCTGCCCGGAGTGTTCGCCGGACCCCCCTGGGCCGCGTTCGCGCTGCTGCCGCTGGCCCTGCTGGTGTGGGGCTGGGTTCTCCTCGGCCGCAACTGGCGCTCCTGGAGGTACGCCGAGCGCGCCGACGACCTGCTGATCAGCCGAGGTGTGCTGTGGCGCGAGGAGACCGTGGTGCCGTACGGCCGCATGCAGCTCGTGGAGGTCACCTCCGGTCCCGTCGAACGGCACTTCGGCCTGGCCAGCGTCCAGCTGCACACCGCGGCCGCGGCGACCGACGCGACCATCCCCGGCCTCGACCCGGCCGAGGCGGAACGGCTGCGTGACCGGCTCACCGAGCTGGGCGAGGCCCGATCGGCCGGCCTGTGACGGCCCCGGGCGCCGCCGACGCCGTACGCGAGGAGCGGTGGGTGACCGATCGGCGGCTGCACCCCATAACGCCGTTCCGGCGGGCGTGGGCGCCGGTCGCCGTGCTCGCCGGATGGGCGGCGCACGACCCGAACCAGGCGCAGGAGCAGCTGACGAGGCTGACCACGACCATGCTCCTCGCCGGGCTCGCGGTGCTGGTCCCGGCGGCCGCCCTCTACGGGTTCCTGTCCTGGTGGTTCACGTACTTCGCGGTGACCGACAGCGAACTGCGCATCCGTACCGGCCTGTTGTTCCGGCGCACCGCGCACATCCGGCTGGAGCGGATCCAGGCCGTCGACGTCACGCGGCCGCTCCTCGCGCGCGTGGCGGGCGTCGCCAAGCTCAGGATCGACGTCGTGGGGGCCGACAAGAAGGACGAGCTGGCCTTCCTCGGGGAGGGCGAGGCGCGCGCCCTGCGCGCGGAACTGCTCGCCCGCGCCGCCGGTTTCGCGCCCGAGACGGCGCACGAAGTCGGCGAGGCGCCGGCGCGCGAGCTGATGCACGTACCCCCGCGTGAGCTCGCGCTCTCCCTGGTGCTGACGGGCGCCACCTGGGGTTCCCTGGCCGCCGCACTCGTCGTACCGCCGGTGCTGTGGCTGCTCACCCAGAGCGTGTGGACGGTCCTCGCCACCGGTCTGCCCCTGCTGGGCGCGGCGGGCGCGAGCAGTGTGGGACGGTTCGTCGCCGAGTACGACTGGACGGTGGCCGAGTCCCCGGACGGGCTGCGCATCGACCACGGGCTGCTGGACCGCACACACGAGACGGTGCCGCCGGGGCGGGTGCAGACCGTGCGGATCGTGGAGCCGCTGCTGTGGCGGCGGCGCGGCTGGGTGCGGGTGGAGCTCGACGTGGCCGGGTCCTCGAATTCGGTCCTGGTGCCGGTCGCCCCGCGCGCGGTGGCCGAGGACGTCGTCGCGCGCGTGCTGCCCGGGGTGAGTGTGCCCCGGTCGCTCGAGCGCCCGCCGCGGCGGGCCGGGTGGTGCGTGCCGCTGTGGTGGCGCGGGTACGGCATCGAGGTCACCGGCACCGTGTTCGCCGCCCGGCACGGTCTGCTGCGCCGGAGCCTGTCCCTGGTCCCGCACGCCAAGGTTCAGAGCGTGCGGCTCGCTCAGGGCCCCTGGGAGCGCCTCTGGCGGCTTTCCGACGTGCACGTGGACACGGGGGCCGACAAGACCGTCACAGCCCGTCTGCGGGACGCGGAGGGGGCCGCGGAGCTGCTCCACGGCCAGGCGGAGAGGTCCCGGACGGGACGCAGGGACGCACTGCCGGACCGCTGGATGGCCTGAACGGCCGGATACCGGGTGCGTCTCGCCCTCAGGAAGCCGCGCTGCGCAGCCCCTGGACGTCGATCTGTTCCGTCTCGTCGTGGGCCGTGAGGTCGATGACCTGGCCGACACCGCGCGCACTCTCGTGGGCCGGCTTGAACTCGGCCTCGGACTCGGCCTTGTGGAGGGCGAGCGCCTCCTGGCCGACGACGTCGGCGAGGTCCTCGTTCTGCACGGTGTCCAGGGCGCCCGGCGACGCGCCCTTCTGCGTACCGAAGAAGTCGAACCCGCCCTCGACGGCCGGGCGCCGTACGGGCGCGGCCGGTACGACCGCCACCGCGGTCGGCACCGTGAAGTGCCCGGAGGGCTGCTGCGCCGCCTTGGCGGGAAGGGCCTTCGCCGTCGTGGTGGTGGCGGCCGCGCGCTCGTGCCCGTCGACCGCCTCCGGCTGCCCCTCGGTGTCGCCCTCCTGAGCGGGCTCCTCGGCGACCTCGGCCTGCGCGCCCTTCGGCTCGACCGCGGCGCCGGTCTCCGTCACGCCGTTGTCGGCGCTCTCTCCTTTGGCGGCGGGCACGTCCGCGGTCGTCCCGTCGTCACCGTCGCCGAAGCGGGACAGCGCCGCCTTGGCCCGCAGGAAGAGCTGGGAGCCCGCGGGCGAGAACACGGCGGGAGCCTCGGGCTGCTCCTCGGCGGTCTCGGACGCCTCCGCAACCTGGGGTGCCTCGTCGGCCTCGGTGTCGGCCGGCGCAGCCACAGGCTCGGCCTCCTGGGTCGGCGCGGGAGCGGGCGGCAACGCGCGCGCGGGTGTGGCCGCCTCTATCTCCAGCAGGCGGCGGCCCTCCAGGGCGCTGGCCCGCTCGGTCTCCGCCGTGGCGTACCGCCGCAGCAGGGCCGCGTGCTCGTTGCGCAGCCCCGCCAGCTCCGCGCGCTTCGCCCGCAGCCGCTGCTCGAGTTTGGTGCGCAGTTCGCGCGACTCCTCGAGGTCGGTCTCCAGTTCGGCGACCCGCTCCTCGTGCCGCCAGTCGTCGCTGGCACGCGCGCGCGTGAGGTCGGCGACCTGTTTTCCGGCCTGCGCGTCCCAGCGGCGCATGACGAACGCGCCGGCGACGGCCGTCGCCGCGGCGACCGCGGCCAGGGAACGGAGCACCATGGTCTCCGAGGAAACCCAGGGACCCAGGGCGCACACTAGGGAGACGCCTGCGATCACCGAAGGCGGCAACAGCCTGTGCAAAGGCGGGGAATGGCGGTGACGTCCACGTGGCATGGCCAGAAACTTACCGCGCGTAGGCGAATCGTGGTGGCCCGCCCCGTAAAAACACAGCCGCTCCGATGCCTTCACAAGGCATCGGGAACGACATGAGTCATCGGACCCGCACCGAATTCCGCAAGATCGTTTTCAGTGGTCGCTCAGCCGCCCGCTCATCCACTGCAGGGCAGCCGGAATCTCGCGCCGCCAGGTGTTGAAGTTGTGGCCCCCGCTGTCGAGGATGATCGACGAGATCCGCGTCAGGTCCGTGGCCCGCACACGCGCGATGAACCCGAGCGTGGCCTTGTAGTTCGACTCGCCGACCTTGCTGCTACTGACGAGCAGTGAAGTGTCCGGTGCGGAAAGGTGCTTGAGGCACCACCACAGGTCGGCACGGTTCTTCAGGCCCTCTTTCCCGCGGAAGAGATCACCGGTGGTGGGGTCGATCGGCGCCTTGTAGTACGGCGAGAGGCCCGCGCCCGCCGCGAACACATCGGGATGGTGCATGGCGAGCTTCAGCGCGCAGTAACCGCCCGTGGAATCGCCGATGATCCCCCAGCTCCCCGGTTTTCCGCCCACCCTGTAGTGGGCGAGTACGGCATCGGGAAGATCCTTCGCGAAGAACGTCTCGGCCCGCGGCCCACCCGGGACGTCCACGCATTCCGTGTCTCGCGGCGGCGCCACCGTCGGCCGAAGCATCACCAGGATCATCGGCTGCATCCGCCCGTCCTTGGCCAACTGCTGTGCCGTGCGCGGGTAGTGCAGCTTGTCCACCAGGGCCTGCGCGGTGCCCGGATAGCCGGTGAGGACGACGGCCGCCGGGAACGCGCGCGTGCGGTACCGCGACTGGAAGTACTCCGGCGGCAGATACACGTACGCGGGCGTGGCGATGCGCGTCGTACGCCCCACGATGTCGACCTTCTGGATCTGCCCCGTCGTCCGGGGCCACGATCCGCTCGCGCCCTGCACACGCGCGGTTGCAAGGACCTCGATCGGACCGCTCGCGCCGCGCCTGGCGGTGTGGTCCACGACGACGCCCTGGCCGGTCTCCCTGCCGAACAGGTCGGCCCAGCCGGCATAGAAACCGAATGCCTGATTGACGGCGATCCCCAGAGAGGCCAACAGCGCCAGCTGGGTGGCCAGGAGCAGGCCGACGCGTCCGCTGACGGGCCGCCAGCCGTGCCGGGCCAGCCGCGGCCACAGCCACACCGTGCCGACGAACAGCACGATGGCCAGAGCGATCCCCAGCACCAGCACTTTGTTGCTCGTGAGACCCATGGGCTGTTTCCTGCTGCGCTTTCCGCCCGAGGCCGGCCGACGCATTCGTGGCGTGGGCTTGCCCCGGACTTTCCTCGGCCTTTGAACCGGCTTTCCAGTGGGGAGTGAACCTCTCTCCCCAAGACACCGTCCTAGAGGGCGCAATGTCGCCGGATGCCCGAATCGGCACCGGGTTCAAGGTCTCTCGCAGAACTACGGGATGCGATGTCTGTCAGGGTAGATGGGGAAATGTCGGGCGAGGTTCCGAGCCGATCCAGCGTGGCGCGGCGCATAGTGCGCGGCCCGCGTCCCGAGGCCGTCCCCACCCTCGTCGCCAGGGCGTGCGCCCTCGTGGGCGTCCTGGACATCGCAGCGGGCGTCTTCCCGCGCTTCCGTCACAGCCGTATGCACGCCATGGCCGAGGTGCTGCCCGGCGCGCTCGGCCCGTTCGCGGCGGCGCTCTCGCTCAGCACCGGCGTGCTGTTGCTCCTGCTCGCGCACGGGCTCAGGCGGCGCAAGCGGCGGGCGTGGCGGGCCGCGGTCGCACTCCTGCCGGCCGGGGCGGTCGCGCAGTTCACGTACCGGCACTCCGTCATCGGGGTCCTCATCTCGCTCGCGCTGCTCGTGCCCCTGCTCCTCCATCGCGACGAGTTCGCGGCCCTGCCCGACCCGCGCAGCCGTTGGCGCGCGCTCGCCAACTTCGTCCTCATGGGCGCCGGTTCGCTCGTCCTGGGGCTGATCGTCGTCAGCGTCCATCCGAAGCGGACGATCGGCGACCCCAGCGTGGCCGACCGCCTGACCCACGTCCTGTACGGCCTGTTCGGCTTCGAGGGCCCGGTGGACTACCAGGGCAGCACCTCCTGGACCGTCGCCTTCTCGCTCGGCGCCCTCGGCCTGCTCACCGCGGTCACCACCATCTATCTGGCCTTCCGCCCCGAACACCCGGCCGCGCAACTCACCGCGCAGGACGAGGCCCACTTGCGCGCGCTCCTGGACAAGCACGGCGGCCGCGACTCCCTCGGCCACTTCGCGCTGCGCCGCGACAAGGCGGTCGTGTTCTCGCCCAGCGGCAAGGCCGCGGTGACCTACCGGGTCGTGTCCGGCGTGATGCTCGCCAGCGGTGACCCGATCGGCGACGTCGAGGCCTGGCCGGGCGCCATCGAACGCTTCATGGACGAGGCCAAGGCCCACTCCTGGACGCCCGCCGTGATGGGCTGCTCGGAGACGGGCGGCGAGGTGTGGACCCGCGAGACCGGCCTGGACGCCCTCGAACTGGGCGACGAGGCGGTGGTCGACGTCGCGGATTTCTCGCTCGCCGGACGCGCGATGCGCAACGTGCGCCAGATGGTCAAGCGCATCGAGCGGGCCGGCTACGCAACCCGGGTACGACGCATCCGTGACCTCGGCGACGCCGAACTCGAGCGGATACGGCGGGCCGCGGAGGACTGGCGCGGCACCGACACCGAGCGCGGCTTCTCCATGGCGCTCGGCCGCATCGGCGACCCGGCCGACGGCGACTGCCTGATCGCCACCGCGCACAAGGCCGAGGGCGAGCCCGGTCCGTACGGCGATCTGAAGGCGATCCTGCACTTCGTGCCCTGGGGCACGGACGGCGTCTCCCTGGATCTGATGCGCCGCGACCGGTCGGCGGACCCCGGCATGAACGAGCTGCTGATCGTCGCCGCGCTCCAGGCCGCGCCGAAGCTCGGCATCAGCCGGGTCTCGCTCAACTTCGCGATGTTCCGCTCGGCGCTGGCGCGCGGCGAGAAGATCGGCGCGGGGCCGGTGCTGCGCGCCTGGCGCGGGCTGCTGGTGTTCCTGTCGCGATGGTTCCAGATCGAGTCTCTGTACAAGTTCAACGCGAAGTTCCAGCCCCGCTGGGAGCCTCGCTTCGTCGTCTACCGCGCCTCCGGCGACCTGCCGCGCATCGGCCTCGCCGCCCTGCAGGCGGAGGGCTTCGTCGACGTCGCCCTGCCGCTGCCACGCTTCCTGCGCCGCCGTACAGCCGTCGCGCGCCCGTGCGCCCACGGGCCGGCCGAACGGGACGTGCGCGCGGCGTGACCCCGGACAGGCCCGGGCGGAAGCCCTCCCCCTCCACCGGGGCTTCCGCCCGGGCCGCACGCTCTGACGGCCCCGCCCGGGGCCTACGCTGAACATATGAGCAACCAGAGCAGCGGGCGCGGCCGAGTCGCGGGCCTTCCGACGTGGGACCGCTGCGCGGTCATGGGCGTCGTGAACGTGACCCCCGACTCCTTCTCGGACGGCGGCCGCTACTTCGACACGACGGCCGCCGTCAAGCACGGACTCGACCTCGTCGCCCAGGGTGCCGACCTGATCGACGTCGGCGGCGAGTCCACCCGCCCCGGCGCCACCCGCGTCGACGAGGCGGAGGAACTGCGGCGCGTCATCCCCGTCGTCCGCGGCCTCGCCTCCGAGGGCGTCACTGTCTCCGTCGACACCATGCGCGCCTCCGTCGCGGAACGCTCCCTCGCGGCCGGTGCCGCCCTCGTCAACGACGTCAGCGGCGGCCTCGCCGACCCCGCGATGATCCCCGTCGTCGCGGACGCCGGCGCCCCCTTCGTGGTCATGCACTGGCGCGGCTTCCTGGAGGGCGGCAACGTCGAGGGCGTCTACGCCGACGTCGTTTCCGAAGTCGTCGACGAACTGCACACGCGCGTGGCGGCCGTTCTGGAAGGCGGCATCGCCCCCGACCGCGTCGTCGTCGACCCCGGCCTCGGCTTCTCCAAGGACTCCGACCACGACCTGGCCCTCCTCGCCCACCTCGACCGTCTGCACGCCCTGGGCCACCCCCTGCTCGTCGCCGCCTCCCGCAAGCGCTTCCTCGGCCGCGTCCTCGCCGGACCGGAGGGAGCACCCCCACCGGCCCGCGAGCGCGACGCCGCCACGGCCGCCGTCTCCGCCCTCGCCGCACACGCCGGCGCATGGGCGGTCCGAGTCCACGAGGTCCGCGCCACGGCGGACGCGGTACGCGTCGCACGGGCGGTGGAGGAGGCGCGTACGGCGGGTGGCGCGCCGGGCGCGGACAACACGCTCAGGGCGCACGCGACCCAACACACGCCCCCCGCCACCCCCACCGAAGCGCCGCAGGCCCCCGGTGCTGAGGGAGACCGGTGAGCGCCCCCCACACCGATGTCGAGCAGGTCGAGCTCGCCAACACCGCCTACTACGAGGCGATGGAGCGCGGGGACTTCGAGGAGGTGTCCGGGCTCTGGCTCTCGCCGTCCGACCTGGGCATCGACGAGGAGTACCACGACCCGGCGGACGCGGGCGTGGTCTCCTGCGTGCACCCCGGCTGGCCGGTGCTCACGGGCCGTGGCGAGGTCCTCAGGTCGTACGCGCTGATCATGGCGAACACCGACTACATCCAGTTCTTCCTCACCGACGTGCACGTCTCTGTCACCGGCGACACCGCCGTGGTGACCTGCACCGAGAACATCCTCAGCGGCGGCCCCGCGCCCGAGGGCGGCTCGGAGCTCGGCCCCCTCGTGGGCCAGCTCGTCGTGGCCACGAACCTCTTCCGGCGCACCCCCGACGGCTGGAAACTCTGGTCCCACCACGCCTCCCCCGTACTCACCGAAACCGACGAGGACGAGGGCGACGACACGCCGTCCTGAGGGGCAGACGCACTGCTGGAGACCGGGAAGTGGTTGGAATCACCTACCCCGGGGTAGGTGCGGCTACCAGCCCCTGAGCCGCCGGGTTCCCCAGGGGAAACGCGTGATGAACCCTCGCGGCCCCGGGCCGGACCCAGGCACCCGTGAACCGGCTCTGTCAGTGTCCGCAGGTAGATTCGTCTGTGGCCGGTGTGCCGTCCGCACGCGGTACGACCCGGCCGTCACCGACGATTGCAGGAGTGATTCGCGTGGATCGTGTCGCGCTGCGCGGCCTGAAGGCCCGTGGGCACCACGGGGTGTTCCCCAAGGAACGCGAGGAAGGCCAGACCTTCATCGTGGACCTCGTCCTGGGCCTGGACACCCGGCCCGCCGCGGCCGACGACGACCTGGCGAAGACCGTGCACTACGGCATCGTGGCCGAGGAGGTCGTGGCCGTGGTCGAGGGCGAGCCGGTGAACCTGATCGAGACCCTCGCAGAGCGCATCGCCCAGACCTGCCTGAAGCACGAAGGGGTCCAGGAGGTCGAGGTCTGCGTCCACAAACCGGACGCACCGATCACCGTCCCCTTCGACGACGTGACCGTCACCATCATCCGGAGCCGAGTATGACCACATCCTTCTCGCACGGCCCCACCGACCCGACCGTCCAGCCGGTCCCCGCCTCCGTCGTCGAGAAGGTCGACGCCGCCGACACCACCCTCCAGAACCCGAAGTGGGCCGTACTCTCCCTCGGCTCCAACCTCGGCAACCGCCTGGAGACCCTGCAGGGCGCCGTCGACGCCATGGAAGACACCCCCGGCGTCCGTATCAAGGCGGTCTCGCCCGTGTACGAGACGGAGCCGTGGGGCGTCGAGCCCGGCAGCCAACCGTCGTACTACAACGCGGTCGTGGTCCTGAAGACCACGCTCCCTCCGTCCTCCCTGCTGGAGCGCGCGCACGCCGTCGAGGAGGCCTTCAACCGCGTACGGGACGAGCGCTGGGGCCCGCGCACCCTCGACGTCGACATCGTCGCGTACGCCGACGTCGTCTCCGACGACCCGCAGCTCACCCTCCCGCACCCGCGCGCCCACGAGCGCGCGTTCGTGCTGGCGCCCTGGCACGATCTCGACCCCGAGGCGCAGCTGCCCGGCCGGGGCACGGTGGCCGACCTTCTGCACTCCGTCACCCGCGAAGGTGTCGAAGCCCGCGCGGACCTGGAACTCCGACTGCCCGAGTAGTCGTTAAGGTCGAGACGACCGCGGGACGGGCACACTGGGGTGGGCCGCCGACGACCACAGTGCGGGGGAGCTGAAGGAACACCGTGAAAGAGCTGCGCATCAGGATGCTGGCGGGCGTGTTCGTCGTGGCGGGAGTGCTGTCCTGGGCGGGCGCCCGCCTGTGGAACTCGGTGGGGACGCTCCCCAGCGTCCCTCTGGCCGCCCCCATCGTCCTCGCGCTGATCGCGGTGGTCCTGCTGTCCACGGCGCTGTCGCTGCGCGCCCGCCTCAAGGCCCAGCGCGAGCGCCGTCCCGGCGCGAAGGGCGTCGACCCGCTGATGGCCGCCCGCGCGGTCGTCTTCGGCCAGGCCAGCGCCCTGGTGGCGGCCCTGGTCGCCGGGATGTACGGCGGCACGGGCGTGTTCCTGCTGGAACAGCTGGACATCCCGGCCCGCCGCGACCAGGCCTTCTACGCCGGTTTCTCAGTGGTGGCGGGCATCGGCGTGATAGCGGCGGCCATCTTCCTGGAGCGGGTATGCAAGCTGCCGGATGACGACGAGCACGATGGGCCGGGGACGGCGCCGACGATGTGAGCCGCCAACGGCTCTCACCAGCTGCTTGCTGGGCAGCCCGTACCCCACCAATACCCCACTGACAATCGGGTCAGCGCGCCAGTATCAGACTCATCGCCTCGGCCCGACTCGTAGCGTCCCGGAGCTGTCCCCGTACAGCCGACGTCGTCGTCTTCGCGCCCGGCTTGCGGATGCCCCGGACCGACATGCACATGTGCTCGGCCTCGATGACGACGATCACGCCCCGCGCCTCGAGGATCCGTACGAGGGAGTCGGCGATCTGCGTGGTGAGCCGTTCCTGCACCTGAAGACGACGAGCGAACACCTCGACCAGCCGCGCCAGCTTCGACAGCCCTGTGATCTTGCCCGTCTCCGCCGGGATGTACCCCACGTGGGCCACGCCGTGGAATGGCAGCATGTGGTGCTCGCACAAAGATACGATTTCGATGTCCTTCACCAGGACCATCTCATCGTGCCCGAGGTCGAACGTGGTCGTCAGCACGTCCTCGGGTTCCTGTGTGAGGCCCACCAGCAACTCGCGATACGCCCGCGCCACTCGCGCCGGCGTGTCCCGGAGGCCCTCGCGGTCCGGGTCCTCGCCGACCGCGATCAGGAGTTCGCGTACGGCGTTCTCGGCGCGCTTCTCGTCGAACTCGCCGATGGTGCCCTCGCTGTCCAGCGTCACGGGGTCGGTCATCTGGTGCCTCGTTCCTGTGTCTCTCACGTGCGGACATGCGCAATGCCGCGCCCCCCAGGCTAGAACCTGGGGTGCGCGGCATACATTCCGGGCCCGGTGTGTGGTCGCCGGGCCGGGCGGGTCAGCGCTCGGGGCGGTCCTCCGGGGACTGCTCCGTCAGCGGGGCGGCCTCCGTCGCCGTGGACTTGGCCGTGCTGATCGCCGGCGTCGCGCCGTTCGCCCCGTTGGTCAGTGCCAGCTCCTTCGGGGAGAGCACCGGCGGGCGGGTGGACGGCGTACGGCGGGAGGAACCGGTCCAGGCGGGCCGGGGCGGCCGCTTGACGATGGGCGCGAAGACCTCGGCGATCTCCTCCTTGCCCAGGGTCTCCTTCTCGAGAAGGGCCAGGACGAGGTTGTCGAGGACGTCGCGGTTCTCCACCAGGATCTCCCAGGCTTCGTTGTGCGCGTTCTCGATGAGCTTCTTGACTTCCTCGTCCACCAGTGCGGCGACCTCTTCCGAGTAGTCGCGCTGGTGAGCCATCTCACGTCCGAGGAACGGCTCGGTGTTGTCGCCGCCGAACTTGATGGCGCCCAGGCGCTCGGTCATGCCGTACTGGGTGACCATCGCGCGGGCGGTGGCGGTGGCCTTCTCGATGTCGTTCGCGGCGCCCGTGGTCGGGTCGTGGAAGACCAGTTCCTCGGCCGCGCGGCCGCCCAGCATGTAGGCCAGCTGGTCCAGCATCTCGTTGCGCGTGGTCGAGTACTTGTCCTCGTCCGGAAGCACCATCGTGTAGCCGAGGGCGCGGCCGCGGGACAGGATCGTGATCTTGTGGACCGGGTCGGAGTTCGGGGAGGCCGCCGCGACCAGGGCGTGACCGCCCTCGTGGTACGCGGTGATCTTCTTCTCCTTGTCCGACATGATCCGGGTCCGCTTCTGCGGGCCCGCGACCACGCGGTCGATCGCCTCGTCGAGCATCTGGTTGTCGATGAGCTTCTTGTCGCTGCGGGCCGTGAGCAGGGCGGCCTCGTTGAGGACGTTGCTCAGGTCCGCGCCGGTGAAGCCCGGGGTGCGGCGCGCGACGGCGGACAGGTCGACGTCGGGGGCGACCGGCTTGCCCTTCTGGTGGACCTTGAGGATCTCCAGACGGCCCTGCATGTCCGGGCGGTCGACCGCGATCTGGCGGTCGAAGCGGCCGGGGCGCAGGAGGGCCGGGTCGAGGATGTCCGGTCGGTTGGTCGCGGCGATCAGGATCACGCCGCCCTTGACGTCGAAGCCGTCCATCTCGACGAGCAGCTGGTTCAGGGTCTGCTCGCGCTCGTCGTGACCGCCGCCGAGGCCGGCGCCGCGGTGGCGGCCGACCGCGTCGATCTCGTCGACGAAGACGATCGCCGGCGCGTTGGCCTTGGCCTGCTCGAAGAGGTCACGGACTCGGGAGGCACCGACACCGACGAACATCTCGACGAAGTCGGAACCGGAGATCGAGTAGAACGGGACCCCTGCCTCGCCGGCGACGGCACGCGCGAGGAGCGTCTTGCCGGTGCCGGGCGGGCCGTAGAGCAGCACTCCCTTGGGGATCTTGGCACCGACGGCCTGGAACTTCGCGGGCTCCTGGAGGAACTCCTTGATCTCGTGGAGCTCCTCGACGGCCTCGTCCGCGCCGGCGACGTCGGTGAACGTGGTCTTGGGGGTGTCCTTGGTGATGAGCTTGGCCTTGGACTTCCCGAAGTTCATGACCCGGGAGCCGCCGCCCTGCATCTGGTTCATCAGGAACAGGAAGACGACCACGATCAGGACGAAGGGCAGCAGCGAGAGCAGGACGCCCACGAAGGGGTTCTGCTTGGACGGCGAGACCGTGTAGCCGTCCGGGATCTGCTTCTGCTCGAACTTGGTCTGCAGGGTGCCGGCGATGGTCACGCCCTGGTCGCCGATGTAGCTCGCCTGGATCTTCGAGCTGCCGTCGACCTTCTGACCGTCCTTGAGCGTGACCTTGACGGTCTGCTCGTCACCGGTGGTGAGCTTGGCCGACTGCACGCGGTTGTCGTTGATCGCCGCCACGACCTGGCCGGTGTCCACCGTCTTGTAGCCGCCGGACGAGCCGACGACCTGCATCAACACGACCACGGCAAGGACGGCCAGCACGATCCACATGACCGGCCCACGGAAGTATCGCTTCACGTCCATCCATACGGAGCGGTGCCGCCCCGTCCCTCCTGCCATAGTGAGTTTGATAAGACAGTTCTTCTGACGGTACCCCAGCATTGTTGCCCGAAGTCGCCCGGGCGGCTGACAATCCCGTCTCTGCATGCTCCAACGGCGCGAAACCCGCTGGGGTTCCCGATCGTCCTACAAAGCTTGTGGCCTTGTGGGGCCGTGCCCGTCCGGGGAGGGGCTCAGCCGCCGTAGACGTGAGGCGCGAGCGTACCGACGAACGGAAGATTCCGGTACTTCTCGGCGTAGTCGAGGCCGTAGCCGACGACGAACTCGTTGGGGATGTCGAAGCCGACCCACTCGACGTCGATGGCGACCTTGGCGGCGTCCGGCTTGCGCAGCAGCGTGCACACCTTGAGCGAGTCGGGCTCGCGGGAGCCGAGGTTCGACAGCAGCCAGGACAGGGTCAGGCCTGAGTCGATGATGTCCTCGACGATGAGGACGTGCCGGCCCTTGATGTCGGTGTCGAGGTCCTTGAGGATCCGCACGACACCGGAGGACTGGGTGCCCGCGCCGTACGACGACACGGCCATCCAGTCCATGGTGACGGGGGTGGACAGCGCCCGGGCCAGATCCGCCATGACCATGACGGCGCCCTTGAGGACTCCGACGATCAGCAGGTCCTTGCCCGCGTACTCCGCGTCGATCTTCGCGGCCAGCTCGGCCAGCTTCGCGTCGATCTCTTCCTTGGTGATGAGCACCTGCTGGAGGTCGGCACCCATGTCTTTCGCGTCCACCCGCATCACTTTCGGTCGGTCGTCCCACCGGCTGCCCGGACCGTCGGAGGGTCACTCCGAGGGGTCGGGATTCAGCCTTGCCGAATCACCAGTCTGCCACCCTGGCGCTGGGCGACGACTTTGCCCGGAAGATTGATGGCTCCCTGGCCGCGCCAGCCGGTGATCAGCCGGTCGACTTCCTCGATGTGGCGGGCGAACAACGCGCCTGCCGGAGCGCCGGCCTGGATGGCGGCGCGGCGCAGGATCCGACGGCGCACGGCGGGCGGCAGGGCGTAGAGCTTGGCGCACTCCAGCCGGCCGGAGTCGTCGCGGACGCCGGCCTCGGCCAGGCTGGCCCAGTGGTCGAGGGCGTCGGCGTCGTCGCGGGAGAGCTGGGCCGTGCGGGCGAGGGCTTCGACGACGCCCTTGCCGAGGGCCTTCTCTAGGGCGGGCAGGCCTTCGTGGCGGAGCCGGGAGCGCGTGTAGGCCGGGTCCGCGTTGTGGGGGTCGTCCCAGACGGGCAGGGACTGGACCATGCAGGCCTTGCGGGCGGTCTGCCGGTCGAGCTGGAGGAAGGGGCGGCGGTAACGGCCGTCGGCCCCCGAGACCGCGGCCATTCCGGACAGGGAGCGGATGCCGGAGCCGCGGGCGAGGCCGAGCAGGACGGTTTCGGCCTGGTCGTCGCGGGTGTGTCCGAGCAGGATCGCGGTGGCGCCGTGGCGGTCGGCGGCGGCGTCGAGGGCGGCGTAGCGCGCGTCACGGGCGGCGGCCTCGGGTCCGCCTTCGCGGCCGACGGTGACACTGATGGACTCGGCGGGAACCAGGCCGAGTTCGCACATCCGCTGGACGACTTCCTCGGCGCGCAGGTCGGAACCGGACTGCAGGCCGTGGTCGACGGTGATGCCGCCTGCACGGATGCCGAGCTTGGGGGCTTCGAAGGCGAGGGCGGAGGCGAGGGCCACGGAGTCGGCGCCGCCGGAGCAGGCCACGAGCACGAGCGGGGACGTCGGGCGCTCGTACGCGGTGCCCGGGGCGCTCGTGCGCCGGGGTACGTGCCGGAGTGCGCTGTCCGGGGAGTCGGCGCTGTGTTCGATGAGGATGTCGTGGAGGACGCGGCGGACCGCCAGGCGTATCGCCGCGACCGCAGGATGGGGACCCATGTCCGGTTCCCTTCATGAAGTTTTCGGGGGGTGAGCCCGAGGCCGGTCACTCAGAGTGTGTCGATGGTGACAGAAACGGGCGGTTCCCCGAGCATTGCACGCCTACTCATGCCCCACGGTCCCTCGGACGGGTGATTGGAGGGGCGTCCGCCTGCCGTCGGCGGATTCCGTATCACCACGTCGCCGCTCCGTTCACGATTCCGGCCTGCCGTGCACCCGCGCGACCCAGTCCGCCGGTTTGGCGATCTCCGCCTTGGTCGGCAGGGTGTTCGGGGAGGTCCACACGCGGTTGAAGCCGTCCATGCCGACCTCGTCGACGACGGCCCGTACGAACCGTTCGCCGTCGCGGTACTGCCTCAGTTTGGCGTCCAGACCGAGCAGCTTGCGCAGGGCGATGTCGAGGCGGGAGGCGCCCCTGGCGCGGCGCTGCTGGAACTTCTCACGGATCTCGGAGACGGTCGGTACGACGTCCGGACCGACCCCGTCCATGACGAAGTCGGCGTGGCCCTCCAGCAGGGACATCACGGCGGTGAGGCGGCCGAGGATCTCGCGCTGGGCGGGGGTCTGGACGAGTTCGACGAAGGAGCGCCCGCCGTCGCCCTCCTCGGCCTCGGGGCGCCCGCCGACGAGGGACTGGGCGGCCTCGCGGATGCGTTCCAGGACGGTCATGGGGTCGACGTCGGTCTCCGCGAGGAACGACTGGATTTCGCCCTCGAGGTGGTCGCGCAGCCAGGGCACGGCGGTGAACTGCGTGCGGTGGGTCTCCTCGTGCAGGCACACCCAGAGGCGGAAGTCGTGCGGCTCCACGTCGAGTTCGCGTTCCACGTGGACGATGTTGGGCGCCACGAGCAGCAGCCGGCCCCCGCCGGTCGGTGAATCGGGGGGACCGCCCGCGGGCAGGTCGCGGCTGGCGGGGGCGAAGGTCTCGTACTGGCCGAGGACGCGGGAGGACAGGAACGACAGCAGCATGCCGAGTTCGACGCCGGTGACCTTGCCGCCGACGGCGCCGAGGACCGTGCCGCCCGGGGTGCTGCCGCGCCGCTCCTGCATCTTGTCGAGGAGCGGTTTGAGGATCTCCCGGAAGCCGGCGACGTTGGCCCGGACCCAGCCGGGGCGGTCGACGACCAGGACCGGGGTGTCGTGGGCGTCGTCCGTGCCCAGACGAGTGAAGCCCCGGACGTGGCCCTCCGAGGCTTTGGCGTGGCGGCGCAGTTCCGCGACGACGGCCCGGGCCTCGTCGCGGCTGACCTCGGGGCCCGGCCGTACGAGCCGGGTCGCGGTCGCCACCGCGAGGTTCCAGTCGACCATCCCAGAAGAAGCGGCACCACCGATGCTCGTCATGCGTCAACGGTACGTGAGCGTTACGACTTGGGGCAGGCCGTGACGATTTCGGCAGGTGGCGCGGCCGCCCACAGCCGCGGACCGCGCTGCCGGCGGCCACAGGGGCGGCGATGGCATCCGGACCGCTGGTTGCGGCTACCCGCAGCCGCAGCCCGCGAGCGTCGTCGCCGCCCGGTCCAGGGCCGACTGGGCCTCCTCGGGGCTGGTCGTGCCGGACGCCAGGAAGGCGAAGGCCAGCAGCCGGCCCTCCTGGTCGACGACGGTGCCCGCCAGCGCGTTGACGCCGGTCAAGGTGCCCGTCTTGGCCCGTACCATCCCGGCCGCGCCGTCGGCGTAGCGGGTGCTCAGGGTGCCGGTGAAGCCGGCGACGGGCAGCCCGGTGAGGACGGGGCGCAGGTCGGGCCGGGACGGGGAGCCGGCCTTGACCAGGAGGGCGGTGAGGAGGTCGGCGGTGAGCCGGTCCTCGCGGTCGAGGCCGCTGCCGTCGTGGAAGACGGCGCCGGAGACCGGCAGGCCGAGCCGCTTCAGCTGGTCGGCGACGGCCTGCGCGCCGCCGTCGAAGCTCGCGGGTCGGCCCGTCGCGGCGGCGGTCTGGCGCAGGAGGGCCTCGGCGATGTCGTTGTCGCTGTTGGTCAGCATGCGCTCGACCAGGGCGGACAGCGGGGGCGAGGAGACGGAGGCGAGGGTGAGGGCGCGGCCGGTCGCCTTGGAGGGGCCGGGGGAGGTCGACTTGATGCCGGCGTCCTGGAGGAAGCCGGCGAACTTGCGGGCTGCGTCCGCCGCGGGGTCGGGCACGCGCGTGACGGGACCGCTGGACGAATCGTCGGTGCGGCCCTCGTCGGCGGTGAGGGCGCTGACGGGGGCGAGGTTGTCGTTGACGCCGATGGAGTGGAGTCCGGGGCCTGTGTAGAGGGTGGTGTCGTACGACAGGGTGACCTGGCGGATGCCGCGGGCCTTGAGGGCCTTGGCGGTGTCGGTGGCCAGGGTGCGCAGGCTCGCCCAGCCCTCGTCCTTCGGGTGGGCCGTGAGGGTGGGGTCGCCGCCGCCGACCAGGACGAGTTCCCTGGTGTCGGGTTCGAGGGCGGTCCGGGTGGTGAGGCGGTGGTCGGCGCCCAGGGCGGACAGGGCGGCGACGGCGGTGGCGATCTTGGTGGTGGAGGCGGGGGTGAGGGCGGTGTCGCCGCCGGTGCCGTAGAGCCGTTCTCCGGTGGTCACGTCGACGACGGCGGCCGTGTGGGAGCCGCCGAGCTCCGGGGCGTCCAGGAGCGGGCCCAGGACGTCCGTGAGGGGCTTCTCGCCGGGTGCCGTCTTGACGGTGGTCGTGGTGCGGCCGAGGTCCGCGAGGACGGTCGCGGCGCTGGGTGCGGGCCGGGGCGCCCTGGACGACGTACCGGATGCGCGGCCGTGATCTGCGCCACCTGGCTCCTGGAGGGCGGCGGCCCGGTCCCGCTCGGCCGTACGCTGACCGGTGGCGCCCCAGGGTCCGGCGGCGGTCACCACACCGGCGGCCAGCGCCAGCCCGGCGCCGGCGGCGAGGGCGGTGTACTGCCAGGTCCGCGCGGTTGCGGTCCGGGGAACCCGCGCGAGCTGCGGTTTCACGGCCCGCGTGAGCCGTGCGACCCGCGGTCTCACGGGCGCCGCGGCCCGTGCCAGTCGCGGTCGTACGGCGTTCGTGATCCGCACCACGTGCGGTCTCGCGGCTCGCCAAGGCCTCAGTTCTGGCACGACCACCAGCCCCTTTCGCGATCACACACCTGCGTGAGGGACACTTAACCACCAGAACTATGTGCTGATCATGGAGGAGCCACCGGTGGAGTTCGACGTCACGATCGAGATCCCGAAGGGTTCGCGGAACAAGTACGAGGTGGACCACGAGACCGGTCGGATCCGCCTCGACCGTCGTCTCTTCACCTCGACCGCCTACCCGACCGACTACGGATTCGTCGAGAACACCCTCGGCGAGGACGGCGACCCGCTGGACGCGCTGGTCATCCTGGACGAGCCGACCTTCCCGGGCTGCCTCATCAAGTGCCGCGCGATCGGCATGTTCCGGATGACGGACGAGGCGGGCGGCGACGACAAGCTGCTGTGCGTTCCGGCCACCGACCCGCGCGTGGAGCACCTGCGCGACATCCACCACGTGTCGGAGTTCGACCGCCTGGAGATCCAGCACTTCTTCGAGGTCTACAAGGACCTGGAGCCGGGCAAGTCGGTCGAGGGCGCCAACTGGGTGGGCCGCACGGACGCCGAGGCGGAGATCGAGCGGTCCTACAAGCGCTTCAAGGAGCAGGGCGGTCACTGAACCCTCCTGACTCCCCTGTCCCACGGGCCGTACGCGCACGCGTGCGGCCCGTTTGCATGCCCGCCGTGTGGTCATGCGCATACTGAGCCTGACGGAAGAGTCGTTCAGGGAGCGTTGCGGAGTGACGGAGGCGGAGGACCGCAAGCCTCGGTCGGACGAGGCGAGAAGCACGTACGATCCCGAGATCACGTCCGAGTTCGCGATCCCGGAGGGGCTGGCGGTCCCGAGGACCGGCGGTGAGTCGGAGACGACGTCCGAGTTCGCCGTGCCGGAGGGGCTCGACACGCCGCAGCCGCCCGGGACCGGGCCGGAGGGGTCGGCGTTCAGCCTGCCGAGCACGTACAGCGCCGAGGACACCCGGACCACGTTCACCCCGCCGACCGGCCTCCCCTCGGTCAATCTGGCCAAGGACGCGCCCTGGCAGGACCGGATGCGCACAATGCTGCGCATGCCGGTGGCCGAACGGCCGGCGCCGGAACCGGTCCAGAAGGTCGAGGAGGAGAGCGGCCCGGCCGTCCCGCGTGTGCTCGACCTGACCCTGCGCATCGGCGAGTTGCTCCTCGCGGGCGGCGAGGGCGCGGAGGACGTGGAGGCCGCCATGTTCGCGGTCTGTCACTCGTACGGTCTCGACCGGTGCGAGCCGACGGTCACGTTCACGCTGCTGTCGATCTCGTACCAGCCGTCCCTGGTGGACGACCCGGTGACCGCGTCCCGGACGGTGCGCCGGCGCGGCACCGACTACACGCGCCTCGCGGCCGTGTTCCGGCTGGTGGACGACCTGACCGACCCCGAGACGCACGTCTCGCTCGAGGAGGCCTACCGGCGGCTCGCGGAGATGCGCCGCAACCGGCACCCGTACCCCGGCTGGGCGCTGACCTCGGCGAGCGGGCTGCTGGCCGGTGCGGCCTCGGTCCTGGTCGGCGGTGACCTGATCGTGTTCGTCGCGGCCGCGCTGGGCGCGATGCTCGGCGACCGGCTGGCGTGGCTGTGTGCGGGACGGGGGCTGCCGGAGTTCTACCAGTTCACGGTGGCCGCGATGCCGCCCGCCGCGATCGGCGTGGCGATCACGCTGGCGCACGTGGACGTGAAGGCGTCCGCCGTGATCACCGGTGGGCTGTTCGCGCTGCTGCCCGGGCGGGCGCTGGTTGCGGGCGTGCAGGACGGCCTGACCGGCTTCTACATCACGGCGGCGGCCCGGCTGCTCGAGGTCATGTACTTCTTCGTCGGCATCGTCATCGGCGTGCTGGTCGTCCTGTACTTCGGTGTGAAGGTGGGCGGCACGCTCGACCCGGACGCCGCGCTGAACATCGAGGAACGGCCGCTGCTGCAGATCGCGGCGTCGATGCTGCTGTCGCTGACCTTCGCTGTGCTGCTCCAGCAGGAGCGCTCCACCGTGCTGGCGGTGACGCTCAACGGGGGCGTCGCGTGGTCGGTGTACGGCGCGATGCACTACGCGGGCGGGATCTCACCGGTTGCTTCCACGGCCGTCGCGGCAGGGCTGGTGGGGCTGTTCGGGCAGTTGCTGTCCCGGTTCCGGTTCGCGTCGGCGCTGCCGTACACGACCGCCGCGATCGGGCCCCTGTTGCCGGGGTCCGCGACGTATTTCGGGCTGCTGTCCATCGCGCAGAACAATGTGGACAACGGGCTGGTGTCGCTGGCCAAGGCGGCGTCCCTCGCCATGGCCATTGCGATCGGGGTCAACCTGGGGTCGGAGATCTCCCGGCTGACGCTCCGGGTCGGCTCCGCCGGGAAGCGGCGGGCCGCCAAGAGGACCAGGGGGTTCTGAGCGCCTACGGGGCGCGGTGGTTGCCCTGGTTGTAGTCGTACGGGTACTGCTGTTCGCCGTACGGCTGCTGCTGGTACTGCTGGGGGTACTGCTGCTGGGGGTACTGCTGCTGGGGGTACTGCTGCTGGCCGTAGTACTGGTCGTGGTTCTGGTTGCCGTTGTACTGCTGCTGGTCGTACGGCTGCTGGTCGTACGGCTGCTGGTCGTACGGCTGCTGGTTGTACTGGTCGTACGTCGGCTCGATGCGGCGCAGCTGGGTCGTCGCGTCGTCCATCACCGGAGCCGGTGGCTGCTGGACCGGCGGGTTCTTCTTGGCCTTGGAGCGGGCGCGCAGGAACTCGATCGCGATCGGGACCACCGAGACCAGCACGATCAGAATCAGGATCGCCTCGATGTTCTTCGTGACGAAGTCGATGTTGCCGAGCCAGGAGCCGAGCAGGGTGACGCCCGCGCCCCACAGGACGCCGCCGATGACGTTGAAGACCAGGAACGAGCGGTACCTCATGCCGCTGACGCCGGCGATGATCGGCGTGAACGTGCGCACGACGGGCACGAAGCGGGCCAGGATCAGGGACTTGGGGCCGTACTTCTCGAAGAACTCGTGCGCCTTGGTGACGTTCTCCTGCTTGAAGAGCCGGGAGTCCGGGCGGTTGAAGAGGCTCGGGCCGACCTTCTTGCCGAACATGTAGCCCGCCTGGTCACCGAGGACCGCGGCGAGGCAGATCAGGGCGATCGCCCCCCACAGCGGGAAGTCCAGCTGGTGGGAGGTGATCAGCAGGCCGCAGGTGAACAGCAGGGAGTCGCCCGGCAGGAAGAAACCGATGAGCAGTCCGGACTCGGCGAAGACGACGAGCAGCAGGCCCCAGATGCCGTAGGTGTCGAGCAGGTAGTTGGGATCCAGCCAGCTCGGGCCGAGGGCAAGTGTCATCACGGGTCCGGGCTCCTGAGGGTGAAGGCGACGGCGCCGTCCATGTGCGGCCGTACAAAGCTATCAACGCTCGATGTCAGCCCCGGGTTCCACGGGTGGCGCCGGGATGCACGGTCACGAGGTGTGGCGGGCCGCGTTCGCCGTGATCGCCTCCCTGAGGTGCTCGGCCAGGCCGGGGCGCATCGAGTCGTAGAACGCCTTGAAGCGCTCGTCCGCGACGTACATCTCGCCCAGGCAGCGGTGCATCTCGTACGGGCACTCGTAGAACCACGTGCTGATGTGCCGGCGGTGTTCCTCGGCCAGGCCCATGGCCGCCTCGCCGGTCGGGGGCTCGCCCTCGGTCACCAGGGCGGCGTAGCGCTCGCTCCAGGCATCGGCCTCGGCCTGCAGGCGCTTCCAGTCGTCCTTGGTGTAGCGGGCGGCCCGGCGCTGCGACTCGGCGTAGGCCTCGGTGCCGCCCCAGCGCTGCTCCGCCTCCTCGGCGTACTGCTCGGGGTCCTTGTCGCCGAAGACCTCGAACCGCTCCTCGGGTGTGAGGTTCATGCCCATCTTGCGTGCCTCCATGGCGTGCTCCACGGCCGTGGCCATCTTCTGCAGCTTCTCGATCCGGGCGGTCAGCAGCGCGTGCTGCCGGCGCAGGTGTGCGCGCGGGTTCGCGTCCGGGTCGTCGAGCAGGGCCGCGACCTCGTCGAGCGGGAAGCCGAGCTCCCGGTAGAACAGGATCTGCTGCAGCCGGTCGAGGTCGGCGTCGCCGTAGCGCCGGTGGCCGGCGTGGGTGCGCTCGCTGGGGACCAGCAGGCCGATCTCGTCGTAGTGGTGCAGGGTGCGCACCGTCACTCCGGCGAACGCGGCGACCTGTCCCACGGAGTAGCTCACTTCCGCTCCTTCTGTCGATACGGCTTCACGGTGGGCCCTCACGCCACGTGAGGTGCAAGGCCGTTTTCCACGGAAGCGCCCGCCTCGGGCTCGCTTCCCTCGGAGGCGCCCCCTCGGCGTCGTTCTTCTCCGGATGTTCAGTCCGTTACGTCCGCTTATCGTGAGCCCGTGGCCCAGGAGACCGTGCACAAGGCGCCCATCGCCCCGACGACGCCCGCCCGCGCCCTCCTGTCGCTGATCCTGCCCGCCCTGGCCGTGGGCGTGGTGGCCGGCCTGCTCTACCTCGCCGTGAGCGCGATCGCTGAGAGGCTCGAGCACGTGCTGTGGCACACCGTGCCCAGGGCGCTGGGGATCGGCGACTACTCGGTGCTGTGGATGTTCGTCGTGCTCACCGCGACCGGCGTCGCGGTCGGGCTCGTGGTGTGGAAGGTACCGGGACACGCCGGACCCGACCCGGCGACCATGAGTCTGAACGCGCCCACCCTGCCACCCCTGGTCCTGCCGGGCCTGCTGCTCGCGGCGGCGCTGATGCTCGCGGGCGGGCCGAGCCTCGGCCCGGAGAACCCGATCATCGCCGTGAACGTCGGGCTGGCGGTGTGGCTGGGCACCCGGTTCGTCGCGCGGATCCCGGGCGAGGCGTGGGCGGCGCTGGCGGAGGCGGCGACGATCGGCGCCCTGTTCGGTACGCCGGTGGCGGCGGCGCTGGTCATGTCCGAGGCGCTGGCCGAGCGGCAGATGCAGGGTCGCCTGTGGGACAACGTCTTCGCGCCCCTGGCGGCGGGCGCGGCCGGCGCCATGACGACCACGCTGGTCGCCCATCCGACCTTCGACCTCGGCCTGCCTCCCGTCGGCCGCCCGGACTGGGCCGACCTGCTGGCGGTGCTCGTGATCGCGCCGGCCGGCGCGCTGCTCGGCATGGCCGGCGTCCACGCCTTCCCGTACGCCCACGGCCTCTTCCAGCGGCTGCGGCACCCGATGCTGATGCTCCCGGCGGGCGGCCTCGTCCTGGGCGCGCTCGGGGCGCTCGGCGGCCATCTGACGCTGTTCAAGGGTCTCGACGAGGTGACGATGCTGGCGCGCGATCCCGACGGCTGGTCGGCCGGGCAGTTCGCCTTGATGACGGTGGTGAAGCTGGCCGCGCTGATCGTCGCCGCGTCCTGCGGCTTCCGGGGCGGGCGGATCTTCCCGGCGGTCTTCATCGGCACCGCCCTCGGTCTGTGCGCGCACGCCCTGGTGTCCGGCGTGCAACCGGCGGTGGGCGTGTCGGCGGGTGTGCTGGGCATGCTCCTGGCGATCACCCGGCAGGGCTGGGTGAGCCTGTTCACCGCCGCCGCGCTCGTCACCTCACCGACGATCCTGGCCTTGTTGTGCATCGCCTCGCTGCCGGCCTGGCTGCTGGTGACGGGGCTGCCGCAGATGCAGTTGCGGGCGGACGGGTCGGCGATCCGCTGACCGCCCGGCTGCCCCCGATCCCCTAGGAGACACGACGATGCCCCTCCACAAAGGTCCCGAGAAGCACGACGAGCGGCCCATGTCCGTCAACCCGTTCTACGGCGAGGCGAATCCGCTCGGCGACATGATCGAGGCACCGCCCAAGCACCGGCTGCCGGACAACCCGCTGCCGCCGACGACGGCGTACCAGGTCGTGCACGACGAGCTGATGCTGGACGGCAACTCCCGGCTCAACCTCGCCACGTTCGTCACCACCTGGATGGAGCCGCAGGCCGGGGTGCTGATGTCCGAGTGCCGGGACAAGAACATGATCGACAAGGACGAGTACCCGCGCACGGCCGAGCTCGAGCGGCGCTGCGTGGCGATGCTCGCCGACCTGTGGAACGCGCCGGACCCGTCGAGCGCCGTGGGCTGTTCGACGACCGGCTCCAGCGAGGCGTGCATGCTCTCCGGGATGGCGCTCAAGCGGCGCTGGATGCAGCGCAACGCCGACCGCTACCCGTCGAGCGGAGTGCGTCCGAACCTCGTCATGGGCGTCAACGTCCAGGTCTGCTGGGACAAGTTCTGCAACTTCTGGGAGGTCGAGGCCCGCCAGGTGCCCATGGAGGGCGACCGCTTCCACATCGACCCGCAGGCTGCGGCCGAGCTGTGCGACGAGAACACCATCGGTGTCGTCGGCATCCTCGGCTCCACCTTCGACGGCTCGTACGAGCCCATCGCCGAGCTGTGCGCGGCCCTGGACGCCCTCCAGGAGCGCACCGGCCTGGACATCCCGGTCCACGTGGACGGCGCGTCGGGCGGGATGATCGCGCCCTTCCTCGACGAGGACCTGGTGTGGGACTTCCGCCTCCCGCGCGTGGCGTCGATCAACACCTCCGGACACAAGTACGGCCTCGTCTACCCGGGCGTCGGCTGGGCGGTGTGGCGGGACAAGGAGGCGCTGCCCGAGGAACTGGTCTTCCGGGTCAACTACCTGGGCGGCGACATGCCCACCTTCGCGCTCAACTTCTCCCGCCCCGGCGCACAGGTCGTCGCGCAGTACTACTCGTTCCTGCGCCTCGGCCGCGAGGGCTACCGGGCCGTGCAGCAGACCACCCGGGACGTGGCGACCCAGCTCGCCCGGCGGATCGAGGCACTGGGCGACTTCCGGCTCCTGACGCGCGGCGACCAGCTGCCGGTCTTCGCGTTCACCACCGTCCCGGGCGTGACGTCGTACGACGTCTTCGACCTCTCACGGCGGCTGCGCGAGGAGGGCTGGCTGGTGCCGGCGTACACCTTCCCGCCCAAGCGGGAGGATCTGTCGGTGCTGCGGGTGGTGTGCCGCAACGGCTTCTCCGTCGACCTCGCGGAACTCTTCCTCGAGGACGTGACGCGTCTGCTCCCCGAACTGCACCGCCAGCCCCACCCCTGGACACAGGACAAGCAGGCGGCGACGGGCTTCCACCACTGACGGACGCCGCCGACGAACGCCGACCCGGCAACCTCAGCGGTCGTCCTCCGGATGCCGCTCCCCCGTCGCGTACGGGTTCTCCTCGCCCTCGGCCAGGACGCCGACGAACGGTTCGCCCTCGCCGGCGAACGTGTAGGCGCCCTTCCGGAGGCGTGCGACGAGCTCGCGGGTCCAGGCGGCGTCGGAGTCGGCCCGGTGGACCCACAGGTTCATGATCTCGCCGATGTGGCCGAGCTGTTCGGGCCCGTCCTCGGGGATGTAGTGCTCGGTGACGGCGGACCGCCACTCCTCGATCCGCCGGATCCGTTCCTCGAGCAGGGCCACCGCCTCGTCGCGCTCCAGCTCGACCAGACAGCCGATGGCCGCCGACTGGATGTCGATCTTCTGGTCGTAGGCGACCAGGGACTCACGGAGGAGGCGGAAGAACTCCTCGGTCCCCGCGTCCGTGACCTCGTACTCGGTGCGCGGCGGGCCCCCCGCCGTGGACGGTGCGATCTCGTGGGCGTGCAGCAGGCCCTGCTTCGCCATCTGTTTCAGGGCGTGGTAGATGGACCCCGGCTTGGCGTTGGACCACTCGTGCGCGCCCCAGTACTCCAGGTCGTTGCGTACCTGGTAGCCGTGGGCGCGCCCGTGCTGGCGGACCGCGCCCAGCACGAGGAGACGGATCGCTGACATGCGCCTCAGCCTAGGGCCCGGCCGGTCAGCCCCAGGTCGTGCCCTGTTCCTGCGCCACCAGCTCGAAGGCGGTCTTCCCGTCCAGGGACTCCCGGACGATGTCGGCGTGGCCCGCGTGCCGGGCCGTCTCGCGGATCAGGTGGAGCACCAGCCAGCGCATGGAAACGGCCTCGTCCGGCGGGAACCAGGGGTCGTCGGGCAGCGGGAAGGTGTCGTCCAGGCTGGGGACGGCACGGATGAACTTCTCCGTCTCGGCCGCGACCTCCTCCCAGTACGCCAGCTGCCCGGCCACCGTCTCGCCGTCGGTCAGGACGAAGCACTCGTGCCAGTTCGACTCGTCCCGCTTGACCGCCGGCGGCTCCCCCTTGGCCCGCGCCACCCAGCCCTGCTCGACCTCGGCGACGTGCTTGAGCAGCCCGCCCAGGGACAGCTCGCTGGCGCTGGGCCGGCTCGCGGCCTGCTCCTCCGTCAGCCCCAGCAGGGCCCGCCTGATGCCGCCGCGCTGTTCGGCGAGGAAGGAGATCAGCGCCCCGCGCTCGTCGCCCTGCGCCTCGGCGCGCACGTGAGTGACCATGACCGCAACCTTTCGTCGGAGCCGGGGAGGCTCGCGGGGCCTCCCTCGACACCGCCGAAGCTACGGGCCCTTGCGGTCAGATTCTGTCCGCAAGGGCCCGCACCTGCCGCGGAGATTCCGGCCGGAATTCGTCTACGACGTGTGGAACGTCGGGCGGTCGGCGGGCCCCGATCCTGCACGAGCCCGAGGCGCCTCACTCCGCACCCGGGGGTCGTCCCGGCCACCCGGTCCTTCGCCATGAGGACCCTCGGCGAATCGGCCGGCCGACGTAGTCCGGGCCGCGCGCTGCGTCGTCTCAGCCGCGAGCCGGTCCGTGACCGACTAGAACGGGAACGGGCTGCGCCCGTGCTGCACCGAGATCCACTTCTGCGTGGTGAAGGCGTCCAGCGTCGTCTCGCCGTTCAGCCGGCCGACCCCGGAGTGCTTCTCGCCACCGAACGGGACCAGCGGCTCGTCGTGGACGGTGCCGTCGTTCACATGGAACATGCCGGTGTCGACCTGCTTGGCGAAGGCCACGCCCCGCTCGATGTCGCCGGTGTGGACGGCGCCGCTCAGTCCGTACGGGGTGTCGTTCACGATGTGCAGCGCGTCCTCCTCGCCGTCGAACGGGATGAGGAAGGCGACGGGACCGAAGATCTCCTGCCTGAGGAGCGCGGAGTCGGCGGGTACGTCGGTCAGGACGGACGGCTCGACCAGGTTGTCCGTGGTGGCGCCGTGCACCAGGGCCGTGGCGCCCTCGGCGATGGCCTGCTCGACGACGCCCGAAATGGCGTTGGCCTGGGCCGAGTTGATCACCGGCCCGATGATCGTGTGCGGGTCGCTCGGGTCGCCGACCTTGAGCGACCTCACCTTGGCGACGAACTTCTCGGTGAACTCGTCCGCGATCGAGCGGTCGACCAGGACGCGGTTCGCGGCCATGCAGACCTGGCCCTGGTGGACGTACCGGCTGAAGACGGCCGCGTCGACCGCGTAGTCGAGGTCGGCGTCGTCGAGGACCACGATCGCGCTGTTGCCGCCCAGTTCGAGGACCGAGCGCTTGAAGTGCGCGGCGCAGACCGTGGCCACGTGCTGCCCGACCTTGTCGGAGCCGGTGAAGGAGATGACCTTCGGGACCGGGTGCTCGATGAACGCGTCTCCTATCTCGGCTATGTCCGTGATGACGACGTTGAGGAGACCCTTGGGCAGCCCCGCGTCCTCGAAGATCTTCGCGATCAGGGAGCCACCCGTGATCGGGGTGTTCTGGTGCGGCTTGAGGACCACACCGTTGCCGAGGGCGAGCGCCGGGGCGACCGACTTGAGGGAGAGCAGGAAGGGGAAGTTGAAGGGGCTGATCACACCGACGACGCCGACCGGGACGCGGTAGAGGCGGTTCTCCTTGCCGTCGATCGGCGAGGGGATGATCCGGCCCTCGGGACGCAGCGCCAAGTGGATCGACTCGCGCAGGAACTCCTTGGCCAGGTGCAGCTCGAAGCCGGCCTTGATATGGGTGCCGCCCAGCTCCGCGATGATGGCCTCGGTGATCTCCTGCTCGCGCTCCTCGACCAGCCTGAGCGCCTTCTCGAAGACCGTGCGGCGGGCGTAGGGGTTGGTCGTGGCCCACTGCTTCTGGGCGCGGGCGGCGGCCTGGTAGGCCTGATCCACCTCGTCGACCGTGGCTATGGTGATCGAGGACAGCTTCTCGCCGTCGTACGGATTGAAGTTGATGATGTCCCAGGAGCCGGTGCCCGGGCGCCACTCACCGTCGATGAACTGCTGGGCCAGGTCGGTGAAATAGGACGACATGTGATCCCTCGATCCCCTGCTGCCGATGTGGTCGGTCGAAGCAGTCGGAGTGCGATCGACTTCCGATCACTTCTTCTCAACTATCCACTCGCTGATCACGCGTCATCCTACGTGCGGATCAGGCGAGTTGGGGCCACGCCGGGAGGGATCTGGCGGGGATCGAGGGTATTCCCTACGACAGCTGCAACAGCCCGCGCAGCAGGTCGCGACTCTCGTCCGGACCGGGGCTGTCCTGCTGGAGCTCCTTGAGCGCCTGTTCGTACTGGGCGACGTCCTCGCGCTTGTCCAGGTACAGCGCACTGGTCAGCTGCTCGAGGTACACGACGTCGGACAGATCCGACTCGGGGAAGCTCAGGATGGTGAAGGCGCCGCCCTCGCCGGAGTGGCCGCCGAGGCTGAACGGCATGATCTGCAGCCGTACGTTGGGCCGCTCGGAGACCTCGATCAGATGCTGGAGCTGGCCGCGCATCACCTCGCGGTCGCCGTAGGGACGGCGCAGGGCGGCCTCGTCCAGCACGATGTGGAAGTCGGGGGCGTTCTCGGAGACGAGGTACTTCTGCCGCTCGAGCCGCAGGGCCACGCGCCGCTCGACGTCGGCCACGCTCGCGCCCTTCATACCGCGCCGGACGACCGCGCGCGCGTACTCCTCCGTCTGCAGCAGACCGTGTACGAACTGCACCTCGTACGCCCTGATCAGCGAGGCCGCGCCCTCCAGGCCGACATACGTGGGGAACCAGCTGGGCAGCACGTCGGAGTAACTGTGCCACCAGCCGGCCACATTGGCCTCCCTGGCGAGGGACAGCAAGGACTCGCGCTCCATGTCGTCCGTGATGCCGTACAGGGTCAACAGGTCTTCCACATCCCGCGTCTTGAAGCTCACCCGGCCCAGCTCCATCCGGCTGATCTTCGACTCCGAGGCACGGATCGAGTACCCCGCAGCCTCGCGCGTGATGCCGCGCGACTCACGCAGCCGCCTGAGTTGCGAGCCGAGCAGCATGCGTCGCACCACCGATCCGGGCTCTCCCGCGCTCACGTTCGCCAGCCTCCCCAACCGTCTTCAGGGCCCGCAGTCTGCCACTAAAACACTTCGAGCAGTACTCGTCCGGTTACGGAAACGGAAAGACGTCAAACGTTTACTTGCAGGAAGAGGCAAGACACAGGTGAGCCAAGTCCAAGAGACTGGCGGAAAAAATGGCCAAGAAGCGGTACGGGAGGGCTCAATTCGGTCTCGTGCACGTGCATCTGCCCTTGCATCTGCTGTGCGCATCCGAAACCATGGTCCCGCGCCACCGCTGCATCGCAACGACCGCGAATTCCCGGGAGTGCCTCGCATGGGGACGAATGGATCGACCATGCTCGAGCCGTTACGGCAGGGCCTTCCGCCGCTGGACCCCGCGGCCGTGTCCGACGCCGCCTCCTGCGCCCTCCCCGCCCGCTACGAAGCGGTGCGCGAGGCCCGGCAGTTCACCCGAAGAACGCTGGACCAGTGGGACGTCGGTGACCGCTTCGACGACATCTGTCTGGTCGTCTCCGAACTGGTCACCAACGCCCTGCGGCACGCGCTGCCGGGCGACGCCGGCGTTACGGCGGACCAGTCCCCGGCGGTGCGGTTGCACCTGATGCGCTGGACCGAGCGGCTGGTGTGCGCGGTGCGCGACCCGAGCCACGAGACGCCGGTCGCGCGCGACTCCGAGGACTACTCGGCCGAGTCGGGCCGCGGGCTGTTCCTGGTCGACTCGTTCAGCGACAGCTGGGGCTGGCACCCGCTCGCGGGCACGCTGGGCGGCAAGGTGGTCTGGGCGCTGTTCCGGCTCCCCATGGCGGACTGACGACACGCGGCGTCGAACGACGTCACGTGTCTACGCGCGTTCCCGCGAACTTTCCGGCGAATGCGACCGGTTGTCCCCCCGTCGGCTCGGACGTCACTCGTCTCAGCTCGCCACCAGGTGGTCGAACTCGCCGTCCTTGACGCCGAGCAGCATCGCCTCGATCTCCGCGCGTGTGTAGACGAGCGCGGGACCGTCCGGGAAGCGCGAGTTGCGTACCGCCACGTCTCCGCCCGGGAGGCGGGCGAACTCGACGCAGGAGCCCTGTGAGTTGCTGTACCTGCTCTTCTGCCAGGCCACTCCGTCCAGCTGCGTGGCAGCCATGCCGTTGTACACGTACACGCCGTCAACGTCGCGGTCCACAGGTCGCTCCCCGGTGGTGCACTGGCTGATGTGGCCATGGATGCTGTAGTCAACTGAGCCGGATCATAACCTTGTTCACGTGCGGATGCATGGGCAGATGCACGTGCACGGGGGGTGGTCCTCCGGTTACAGCTTTGGCGACTCCTTTACCGAAGCTGCTCCAGCGTGTGCCCCAGGGCTCGCAGGACATGCGAACGCCATCCCCCGTCCATGATCTTCCTGGCCATCCTCTGCGCCGGATCGTCCGGATCGAATCCCTCGTGCACTAGGAAGAGACGCGTACCGCGCCCTTCCTGTTCCAGGGTCCACGTAATGGTCCAGTCTGCAGGATTGTCCGGATCGGCGTCGGCCCAGCGGACGGACAGCATCCGCTCGATGTCGTAGGCGAGAACCTGCACGTCGACGACTCCGGAGAAGCGAGTGCCCGGACGCGGGACGGAGGTCATCCGGTACCGGTGCCCGACCTCCAGCCGAAAGTTTTCGACGCCCGGCATCTGCCACTGCACGAGCAGATCGGGCTCGGTGAGGGCGCGCCAGACCTTGGCGGGAGAGTGCGGCAGGAACTGGTCGACGCGGATGGTGGTGAGGTCGTCGGCGTCTGCGGGGGTCTCGGGACGGTCGTTCATGTGCGGTCATCGTCGGGCATGCGGTCGAGCAGGGCGCCGAGGCCCTTCAGACGGTCGCGCCAGAATCGCTCGTACGGATGGAGCCAGTCCTGCAGGTCGGCGAGCGGGGCCGCCTCCAGGCGGTAGATGCGCTGCCGGCCGGAGCGCTGCTCGGAGACGAGACCGGCCTCCCGGAGCACCTTGAGGTGTTCCGAGAGGCTGGGCCGTCGCATGTCGAAGTGGTCGGCCAGGGTCTGGACGGGCTGCGGCCCCTCCTCGCGCAACAGCCGCAGCACCTCGCGGCGGGTGGCGTTGGCGAGCGCGGCGAAGACGCGGTCCTCCTCGGCTACGTCTGCCCCGGTCGTGGTCATGCGTCCCCTTCTTCTCGCTCCTGGTGCCGCGCCTCCGTCAGCAGCATCAGACCGTTGCCGTCCGGGTCCCGGAAGGTGGCCATCCGGCCCCACGGGAGGTCGTCCGGGCCCTGCACGGCGGTGCCCGCCTCGGCCAGGCGCGCACAGTCGGCGTCGACGTCGGTCGTCACCAACATGATCCCCCGGGTCGAACCCGGCTCGAAATCGCCCATGCCCGGGCCGGAGAGCGTGAAGACGGTCTGCGCGCCCTTGGGCGCGACCTGGAGCCACCGCCCCTGGGGCATGTCCAGGTCGGCGGTGATCTCGAAGCCGAGCACGTCCGTGTAGAAGCGCAGGGCACGGTCCTGGTCGGCGACGGGGAGCGTGACGAAGGAGGCGTGAGTGATGTTCATGGGCGGAGCATAAGTAGGAGATTCCCTACCCGTCAAACATAGGAGATCTCCTACCTATCGAGCTGGCGCACATCGGATCCCTGCCCGGCGTACACAGTCCTGCCGGTGGGTCCCTGGTAGCTTGCTGCGGTCGTTCCGGCAGACGGGCGGCCGACCGGCTACAGCTTGGGAGCTTCCAGTGACTTCGGCGACTACGAGGGTGCGGATCGCGGCCGTGGCCGCGGGACTTGCGGGCGCGCTCGCGCTGACCGCGTGCAGCGGTGGCGGCGACTCCAAGGACGACTCCACGTCCGGCCCGACCGGATCGGCGGCCCCGACCGCGACCGGGGCCACGACCGGCGCGGCGTCCGCGTCCGACGCGCTGCAGGGGAGCTGGCTCGCCACCACCGACGGCAAGGCCGTGGCGCTGGTGATCACCGGCAAGCAGGCCGGGCTGTTTGCGACCGGCGGGTCCGTGTGCAACGGGGCCGCGGGTGAGGAGTCCGGTATGCGGATGATCCATCTGACCTGCACAGATGGGAGCAAGAACCGGGCCACCGGGATGGTCGACTCCGTCGACGAGACCTCGATGAAGGTGACCTGGTCGGGCGGGCTCCGCGTGGAGACCTACACCAAGGCCGAGGGCGGGCAGCTGCCGTCCGGTCTGCCCACGGCCGGTCTCGGGTCGTAAGCCGTGAACGGAGGGGCGCGCGAGCGGGCGCCGGGGCGAGGAGTGATGATGCCGGTACACCGTCACGACCTCGACAGGACCCTCTCATGCGCGTCATTCCGCTCACCGTCACCGCCCTCGCCGCCGCCCTCGTCCTGACCGCCTGCGACGACGGCGGCAACGCGAAGGGCAAGGACAGCTCGGCCTGCGAGATCGGCGGGGTCTCCGTACAGATCGGTTCGGCGAGCGTCGCACCGGCCGCCGGGGACACCGGCGAGGTTCCGGTCAGCATCACGAACCAGAGCACGCCGTGCACGCTGTCCGGTTTCGCCGCCGTGCGGTTGAAGGCGGGCGGCACGACGGCCGCCGTGCCGGCGCTCGAGGGCGCGAAGGCCCAGAAGCTGAAGCTGGCCAAGGGCGACTCGGCGTCCTTCACGATCAGCTACGTACGCGGCAAGGCGGGCGACGGGGCGAACATCGACGCGAAGTCGGTCGAGATCGGCCTGGCCGGTTCCGGCGCGACGCAGAGCTTCCCGTGGTCGTACGGGCCGGTGGCGGGTAAGGGCGCGGCGGGCTCGCCGGATGCCTCGGTGGGCGCCTTCCAGCAGGCTGGGGACTGACGCGCGGGCGGGGGTGACTCCGGGCCACGCGTGCGCGGGGACTCTGCGCTCGGCCCGGCCCTGACCGTCGGCCGGGGCGCGCGGGTCCCGACAGTCGTCAGTCGAGCCGTGGGTGGGCCTTGACCTGGGCTCGGTCCGCCGCGTGGGCGCCCTCCGTCCAGCCTGCCTCGTCGGTCACCCCGCGCAGCCGGGTCGTGGTGGTCCGCGGGAACATCCGCTCCATGCGGTCGGTGACGGCTATCTCGCGGGTGGCCAGGACCGGGAGCAGGCCCTGGGTCACCTGTGTCTCGGCGGCGGACGCGAGCCGGTCGCCGACACGGTGGGCGTAGGCCGCGAGGAAGGACTGCCGGAAGGTCTTGGTCCGCTTGCGCCCGCCCGCTCTCTGGGCCGCCTCCGCCTTCGACATCGCGTGCGTGGCCTGCACGAGGAGCGACGTGTAGAGCAGCTCGACGACCTCCAGATCGGCCTCGAAGCCGACCACCGTGGAGAACGCGAACGGTTCGTTCCACACGGCACGGCAGTGGTTCGCCGTGGCGACCGCGTCCAGGAGCACCGCCTTGGCCTGCTCGTACGGGGGCTCGACCCCGATACGGCAGGCACCGGGCGCGTCCGCGGCGGGCGCCCCGGCGGCGAGCAGTGCCTCGTCGATGCTGTGCCGGGCCATCAGCTCCTGCGCCTTCGCACTCAGCGCCTCCGCCTCCTCCGGATACCCGGTCGCCTCGGCCTTGGCGAGCAGCGCACGGATGCGGGTGAGCATGCGGGAGGCGGCGGGGCGGTGTTCGCGCGTCGGCTCGTCCAGAGGTTCGAGGGCGGGCAGGCGCAGCAGCAGCCGGTACAGCTCCAGGACGGCGGTCGCGCGCGAGAAGCGGTCGGCCCCGCGCGCGGGAGCGGCAGGGAGGGCGTCGAGCTGGTCGGCCCAGCGGCGGCCGCGCGGGCGGTCGTCCGGTGCCTGCGCCCGGATCAGCTCGGCGGCCACGCGCACGTGCACGTCGTCCAGTTCGCGCCGTACGAGCCGTACGACGTCGGCGGGCTGCCAGCCGCGGCGCCAGGCCGCCGCCACGAACTCCGCGCCCCGCCGCGCGAGTTCCGCGTCCGCGCCGGGGTCCGCCGCGAGGAGGGACGCGCCCGTGTCGAGGCCGGGATCGGTGTCGTCGTACAGGGCGGCCTGAAAGGCTCGCTCCACAGTGCTGCTCGTACTGCTGCTCACCCGTCGATCGTGCCACGCGCCACGGACAGCGGGCGGTGGCCGTCCACACCCTGTGGACAACTCACCCGGTCCGGGGCGCCGGGGCGTCCCGGGCACCGAAATTCGCTCGCCTGTCCGTCAGAAGCGTGTCAAGCATGGAGCCATGGTCGACACATCTCTCTACGCGGCCTTCCTCGTCGCCGCCTTCGCGCTCTGCATCACCCCGGGTCCCGACCTGATGTTCATCGTGGCGATGGGCGGCCGGGGCGGTCCGATGGCCGGAGTGACCGCCGCCTTCGGGGTCGCCTGCGCGATGTTCGTGCACTCGGTCGCCGCGGCCCTCGGACTGTCCACGCTGTTCCTGACACTGCCGACGCTCTACCACGTGCTGCGCTGGGCGGGCGCGGCCTATCTGCTGTACCTCGCGTACAGGGCGTTCCGGGGCGGTGACGGACCGGTCGACGCGGGCGGGACGGAGGGGCCGGCGGGCTCGGGCCGACGGCGGGCCTTCTGGCGAGGAGCGGTCACGAACCTGCTCAACCCCAAGGTGATCCTCTTCAACGTCTCCTTCCTGCCCCAGTTCGTGAACCCCGAACTGGGGCACGTGGGCGAGCAGTTCCTGCTCCTCGGCGTCACGATCACGGCCATGGGCTCCCTGGTGGACGGCTCGGTCGGACTGCTCTCCGGAAAGCTCTCCGCCCTGCTGCGGCGCAGCCGCCGGGTGTCCCGGGGGCTCGACTGCTTCAGCGGGACGGTGTTCGCGGGGCTGGCGGTGCGGCTGGCGGCGGCGCCGAAGTAGGGCGAGCGCAGTGTCAACTTCCGGTTGACACCCTTCTATCGTCAACCTACGGTTGACACATGACGACGAAACCCGGCGGCCCGGTGTCCATCCGTCTCGACGACCTCATCGCGGCCATCAAGAAGGCCCACCCGGAACCCCTCGACCAGCTCCAGGACGCGGTGATCGCCGCCGACCACCTGGGCGACGTGGCCGACCACCTCATCGGCCACTTCGTCGACCAGGCGCGGCGCTCGGGCGCGTCCTGGACCGAGATCGGCAAGAGCATGGGCGTCACCCGGCAGGCGGCCCAGAAGCGCTTCGTGCCGAAGGAGTCGGCCGACCTCGACCAGAGCTTCAGCCGCTACACCGTCCGCGCCCGCAACGTGGTGGTGTCCGCGCACAGCAGGGCGCGGGCCGCACGCAGCGCCGAGGGCCGGCCCGAACACCTCGTCCTCGGGCTGCTCGCCGAGCCCGAGGCCCTCGCCGCGAAGGCGATCACCGCACAGGGCGTCGCCCTGGAGGCCGTCGAGGCCGCCGCGACCGCCGCGCTTCCGCCGGCCGCCGAGGACGCGCCCGAACTCGTGCCGTACGGCCCGGACGCCAAGAAGGTCCTGGAGCTCACCTTCCGCGAGGCGCTCCGCCTCGGCCACAACTACATCGGCACCGAGCACATCCTGCTGGCCCTGCTGGAGCACGAGAACGGCGCCGGCGTCCTCAGCGGCCTGGGCGTCGGCAAGGCCGAGACCGAGCGGTACGTCGCGAAGGCGCTGGAGGAGCTGGTCGAGCAGCATCGGCGACTGGATCAGCCCGAGGACTGAATCCGCAGGTCAGAGCGTGTTGTCAGACCCGCCTGCGAAACTCGCGAGCATGACCGGCCGGTGGGCGCTCGCTCCGGCCGAGGACGGTGGCGTGGACGTCGCCCCCCTCGGCCCGGACGGGCTGCCCGCGGGGCCGGTGCGGCGGGAGCCCGATCTCGCCGGGGCGGTGCGGGACCGTCCGGAGGTGACGCGCTGGGTGTGGCGGTCGACCCCCGAGGTCTATCCCCGTCTGCTCGCCACGGGGGTGCGAGTGGAGCGGTGCTACGACATCGAGGACGCCGAAACACTCCTGCTGGGCCACGAGGGGCGGTACGGCGAGCCACGCTCGGCCGCCGCCGCCCTGGCCCGGCTGCGCGGCACCCCCGTACCGCCCGACCCTCCGCTGCGCGCCGCCGAACCCGGCGCGCAGTCCTCGCTGTTCGAGCCGCAGACCGCCCGGCTGCCGCTCGAGGACCTGATCGCGGTCTACGCCGAGCAGCAGCGGCGGCACGACGCGGCGGAACACCCCGACCGCATGCGGCTGCTGACGGCCTCCGAGTCGGCGGGGATGCTGGTGGCCGCCGAGATGAACCGCGCGGGTCTGCCCTGGCGGGCTGACGCGCACCGGGAGCTGCTGCACGACCTGCTGGGCGAGCGGTACGCGGGCGGGGGCGAACCGCGCCGCCTCGCCGAGCTGGCGGACGAGGTGTCGGCCGCGTTCGGGCGGCGGGTGCGACCCGATCTGCCCGCCGACGTGATCAAAGCCTTCGCGCAGGCCGGGATCAAGGTGAGATCCACCCGCCGCTGGGAGATCGAGTCCGTCGACCACCCGGCGGTGAAACCACTCCTCGAGTACAAGAGGCTGTACCGGATCTGGGTGGCCCATGGCTGGTCCTGGCTGCAGGACTGGGTGCGGGAGGGCCGGTTCCGGCCGGAGTTCCTCGCGGGCGGGACGGTCACCGGACGCTGGGTCACCAATGGCGGCGGCGCGCTGCAGATCCCCAAGGTGATCCGGCGCGCCGTGATCGCCGACCCCGGTTGGCGGCTGGTGGTGGCCGACGCGGACCAGATGGAGCCCCGCGTCCTCGCGGCGATCTCCCGCGACCCGGGTCTGATGGAGGTGGCCGGCCGCGAGAGCGACCTGTACCAGTCCGTCTCCGACCGCGCCTTCTCCGGCGACCGGGCCCAGGCCAAGCTCGCCGTGCTCGGCGCGGTCTACGGCCAGACCTCCGGCGACGGCCTGAAGAACCTCGCCGCGCTCAGACGCCGTTTCCCCAAGGCGGTGGCGTACGTCGACGAGGCGGCGCGGGCCGGTGAGGAGGGGCGACTGGTGCGGACATGGCTGGGGCGCACGTGTCCCCCGGCGGCCAGGGCGGGGGACGCCGCGACTGAAGAGGCGGGCATCCCCCAGGACGCCGGGATCGAGCCGTTGCCGGCCGACGGCTGGGTGCCGGGGTACGCGTCCACCAACGCCCGTGCCCGCGGCCGATTCGCCCGCAACTTCGTCGTCCAGGGCAGCGCCGCCGACTGGGCCCTGCTGATGCTGGCCGGCCTGCGGCGGACCTGCGCGGACATGGTGGCCGAGCTGGTCTTCTTCCAGCACGACGAGGTGATCGTGCACTGTCCGCGGGAGGAGGCCGATGCGATCGTGGGCGCGATCGAAGAAGCGGCCGACATGGCGGGCCGGCTGACGTTCGGCGAGACGCCGGTGCGGTTCCCGTTCACGACGGCGGTGGTGGAGTGCTATGCCGACGCGAAGTGATGGGATGGCGGCTCGGCCGCTGCTCGCTCACAACCCGTCGCCTTCGCACCAACCGGGCCACCACGTCGGGAAAGCCGTTGGCCACATGTTAGCCATCCGTTGGCGGGTCCTGATGTGATCACTACATCGGATCCGGTCGCACGGTGCGCGCGCACGCCGCGCAACTCGGGGGAGTGTCACCGCAGGCCGGGTCCGGGGACACGCGGGAACCCCGGTCGGCAGAGGTGCACGACCGGGACCCTCGCCCCTTCTTCGCCGTCCGACGACGGGCTCGCCTCAGATGATCGGCGGACGCCCGAGCCGGCTCAGCCGCCAGACCGTACGCCACCGCATGGGCCGCCGTTCACCGGCGGGCCGGCGCACCCCCTCCACGAACCCGCCGAGCCAGGCGCGCAAGCCGCCCAGTGACCGGGTGCGTACGAGGGTGAGGAGGGTCCACACGCCGAGGTGGACCGGGATCAGCGTGAACGGGAGTCGGCGCCGGACGAGCCAGACGCGGTTACGGGCCGTGACCCGGTAGTAGATGGCGTGCCGGGCCGGCGAGGTCTTGGGGTGCTGGAGGAGCAGTTCGGGCGCGTAAAGGATCTTCCAGCCGGCGTCGGCGGCCCGCCATGCCAGGTCCGTCTCCTCGTGCGCGAAGAAGAACTCGGCCGGCCAGTCGCCCGTCTCGGCGAGCATGGCCGTGCTCAGGGCGTGTCCGCCGCCGAGGAAGCCGGTGACATAACCGCCGCGCAGCGGATCCGAGTTGCCGATGCGCGGGACGTGCCGCTGCTGGGTCTCGCCGTTCTCATCGGCGATGCGGAACGCGACGATGCCGAGGCGCGGGTCGGCGGCGTACAGGTCGCGCACCTGGCGCAGCACGTCGGGGTCGACGAGCAGCCCGTCGTCGTCCAGTTCGACGACGACGTCAACGTCCCCGAACTCCCGCAGCCGGGCGAGGGCGACGTTCCGGCCGCCGGGGCAGCCGAGGTTCTCGTCGAGGTCGATGGTGGTGACCTCACCGGGCAGGAAGAGGCGCCGCGCGAACTCGGGCAGCGGGCAGCCGTTTCCGACGATCACGATCCGGGTGGGGGCGAGGTCCTGCTTGGCCACGGACTGGAGCAGGGCGTCGACCTCGTCGGGCCGGTTCCCCATGGTCACGATGGCGACGGCGATCCTCGGCTCCACCACGTCACTCACCCCATCCGACCGACGGTGGCGACCACGCCCCAGGCACGCGGCGTCCACAGTTCACCAAGATGTTGCCTCAGATCATCTGATTCTCCCGACGCCAATTCACTTTTCCGCCCTTTTGAGCCGGTTTTGAACCCGTTTTTCCCGCCGCCACCCGCCACCGGCCGCCCGCACGCCGTGGACGGTGGACTGGCGGTCGTCGCTGGGGTAAGGGTGGCGTAGCAGGCGTGTGATCTGTCGGACGATGGTCTGGTGTGGATGTTCCGGGAAGGGATGTCCCTGGGCCGGGGTCCAGACGAGAATCCCGGCCCGATGACCACGGGTCGGGATTCTGTGTTGTGCGCCCGCCTGGAGGGCGCCGGCCCGATTGCGGCGGCCCGGCGTTCTCCAGCATGCGCATCAGACGTGTTGCTGGTTTCAGTCTTCGTCGAAGTCGTCGAAATCGCCGCGCTCGCCCTCCTCGTTGAAGTGGCGCTTGATGACGCGGAAGCTGCCGACGACTCCGTTCACCCTTACGCCGTCCTCCATCTCCTCGTGGAGCTCGCCGTTCTCGTCCTCGTCCTCGTCATGGATCCTCGGGCGGACGTTGTTGGCCTCGCTGCGGGGGCCGACGGTGGCGATGGGGGCGCCGTTGTCGCAGGTGACACCGCGGAAGAACTCGACAGTGTTGCGGCTGTCGTTACGGATGTTGAAGCTGGTGGAGCCCAGGCCGCTGATGACGCTGATGCAGCCGTCGGGACGGCCGGAGAAACTGCGCTCGTTGATGTGGATCCTGCCCTCGTGATGGCGCTCGCCCTCGCGCTCGTTGCCCTCGCGCTCGTTGCCCTGGCGCTCGTTGCCCACGAACCCGTTGCCCACGAACCCGTTGCCCACGAACCCGTTGCCCACGAACCCGTTGCCCACGAACCCGTTGCCCAGGAGCACGTTGCCTTCGTTGCCCTTGCCCGTGCTGCCGCCTGGCCCGCCCATGAGGGCCTCGGGAGGGACGGCGGCCGGGGCCACCCCCCCGCCCATGAAGGCCTGGGCGGGGACGGCGCCCGGGGCCACCTGGGCTTGGGGGGCGGGGGCAGGGACGGCGCCCGGGGCCACCTGGGCTTGGGGGGCGGGGACGGGGGCTGGGGCGGGGGCGGCGTAGGTGATGCCGGTCGCGGTCAGTGCCGCGACGGCCGCGACGGCCATGGCGATCGCGTGGGAACGGGTCATGATCATGTCGTTTGTTCTCCTTCTCGGATTCAGAGAAACGCTCGCTGTGACAGCCGGGTGCGTGATTGAACGTACTAAGACCCCCCATTGCTGTCATATTGAGCAAATCGGAATCTCCGGCTTGGAGGGGCTGATCGGGTCTGTAGAGCTCCTTTACGCCGCTCCGAAGGAGAGCTGAATGACGGTCAAAATTTGCCTGCAGCTTGGGAGATTGAATGACGATTAGCCCTTACAGGTGATCTTCTGACGTCTACTCACCCGCTGTGGCGGTAGGTCGCCGGAAAGTGTCGGCGAGTCGCTGCTTGACATGGGATCTGTCGTAGGCTCCAAGGAGGCCACGTGAACGGTGGCTGTCGGACGAACGCGGCCGCGCACAGCAGGATTCGCCCAGGCCGGACGGTGACCAATGCCGGCCCGCACGACCTACCCGCCGCAGCCTGGGCGCCCGGACCGCGGACAGGGGCGCCGACCAGAAGGTCAGCTACGGCGAACTCTCCTACGCCGACGTGCCCACTGCTGACGACCTTCTGCTCCTGCGCGGCCATGACCGCTTGGACCGCGCCCCCTCACCCCGACCGGCGGCGACACCGACCCGGTCGAGGAAGCCCCGACGGCCGGGGCGGGCGGGTTGAACCTGTCCGCGCTGCGGCGCGAGCGGGAGCAGGGGCCCGCGTGGCTGCCCACCGTGCTGGAAGCGATCAAGGCGACCGGCACGGAGGGCATGAAGCCGTCCGCGGTCGCGGAACTGGTCGGCAAGGACCGCAAGACCGTCCGCGCCGCACTGCAAGCCGCGGTCGAGCGGGGCCAGTTGGTCTACCGGGACAACGGGCCGCACTCGGTCCACCCGGACACCCCGCCCACAGAGGACCGCTGGTACTTCCGGTTGCGATCCTCGGCCGCCCCGGAGGGCGGCCGCCACCATGCGCGCGGCACGGGCGCCGGCCGGGCTGGAGCGGGGCGGACAGCGCGGGCCCGGCCGAGGGCCGAGCCGCGCGCGGTGAGCGGAGCGAAGCGCCTTGAGGAGGTAGGAAGCTCTACCGTGAGAGAGGAGCTTCCCTGCTCGCTCCGCACTCGCTTTCGAGGTCTGTTCGTGCTGGTCAGGGCGTGATCCGGGGCCGTTCACCCTCGTTCATTGCCGTACTCCCGAGCGGGCCGCGATCCGCCGCGAACGAGGTCGGACGGGCCTGAATGAGACGGAAACTGAGACGGACCGTACCGGGCCCCATCAGGCGCGTTACGCCGTCTCGGGCACGAGTCGACTCGTGAAGCCCTCGTCACGCAGACGCTCGTAGGCCGCCCTGATCCCGTCCGGGATCTCTTGCTCGATCATGAACCCCTGCCGGGGGTAGATCATGAGCCGCTGCTGAGCGCCGACCAGCATGTCGACGACAAGACGCGCGTCCCCGATCGAGTCGACGTAGTCGGGAAGCGTCATGGGGGTGGACGCGCTCACCCACTCGACATCAGGCCACAGCTTGCGGGCAGTCGCGTAGGCACGCCGTTCCTCGTACGGCTTGCTGACCAGAAGGACAGACGAGACGGGCACGTGCCGCTGTTCGAGGAGCGCACGCGAGAACCGGATGTTCTCGCCCGTGTTCCGAGCGTTCGGCTCGACAAGGATGGCGCGCTCCGGAACTCCCAGCTCGATCGCGCGCTCGCGGTAGTGCTCTGCCTCGCCGCGCGGCATCCGCTCGTGTGTCGTGCGGCTGGTCGCCCCGGTGAAGACGACGAGGGGAGCCATGCCGCGGTGGTAGAGGTCCGCCGTGGTGTCGGCCACTCCCAGGTCATGACTGCCGAGACCGATGGCTACGGAGCAGGGGCGCGGTTCATGCCCCATCTGCTGGAAGTCCCAGAGCCGCTGAGCATCCGCCCACGTCTGAGCCGAGATCACTTGATGTCACTCTCCGTGTTCGCTGAGTGGGCACCTTGAAGTTGAAGTCATACGACCACGCGAAGCGCGCGTGCGGGGCACGCCTCCACCGCTTCGAGCCGTGCCCGCCGGACTGCACCACGCACAAGGGCTACAAGCGCGGCTGCCCTAAGCCCTGCGCCAAGACCTGCACGAGGCACGCGAGTGTCTGCCCCGAGCGCAAGGAGGGCGGTCTCGCCTTCACCCGCCCCAAGACCAAGAAGAGCCGGAACGCCGTCCCGATCCCGCCCGTCTTCATTCCCTTTCCGGCTGACCACAAGGCCCGACAGGCGGCCATGCGGACCGCGGCCGGGGAGCTGTGGCAGGAAGACCACGTCGTGTTCCCGCGTCCGACCTCGCGCAGCGCAGACGACAGAACCTGATCACCCAACCCGGTCAGCTGAACGGCTGCAGGCCGATCGTCGCCAGCAGGTCGAGCTGCCCGGCTGCCTCGCTGTCCTGCGCCCTGGTATAGACGATCAACCGGAGGTCGCTGTCACGTACAGTGAGGAAGTCGCTGTCCATTGTGATCGGTCCGATCTCGGGGTGCATGAACGTGCGACTGCTCAAGCCGGGCTGGGGGGCCAAGCGCTGC
>NZ_BMQA01000033.1 GCF_014647875.1 Streptomyces brasiliensis
AGCGGCAGCGGTTCGGACGCGGTGACCAGCTCCCGCAGCGGATACCGCCCCAGCACCTCGGTCACCTCCGGCGTCAGCGCCGCCGCAAGGCGCCACGCGGCCGGCCGGTCGTCGTCGCGCAGGGCCGCCGCCGAGGCCAGGACGACGTCCCGTCGGCCGCCGTCCACGGGGATCTGTGCGGCCGCCCGCTCGTGGAGCCGCGCGCCCTCTTCCAGCACGAGGTCCGTGTCGATCCCGGCCGGGATCTTGATCTGCGCGTGGTGCCGCCAGGTGCCGACCGGGTCTCCCCACGCCTCGACCGTGTACGTCCACAGCCCGGGGGCGCCGGCGGTGACGGTGGCGCCCCAGCGGTCGGTGCCCGGCGCGAGTTCGCGCATCGGCGTCCAGGGACCCGGGACGCCGTCGGGGTCGCGCAGGACGACATTGGCCGACACGGCGTCATGTCCCTCGCGGAACACGGTGGCCGAGATCTCGAAGGACTCTCCGGTGACCGCCTTGGCCGGCCTGGAACCGTGCTGGATCACAGGGCGGACGTCCAGGACCGGTACACGGCCGACGGCGGTCCTCCCGACCGCGGCGGGCGCCTCCCGGCCGGGTGGCCGCGCGTCGGTCCGGTCCGTCGCCGTGGCGGGGCCGGCCGGGCGCTCCGGCGTACTGGCCCGCGTGGAGTTCCTGCTGCTTGTCGGGGGTGGTGACGAGTTGTGCGTGGCGGGCATGACCGCTCCTGTCCGCGTCAACGGGGGTGTGGGCGGATGGATATGGGGAGGGGGTCCTGCGGGTGGAACCGTGGTGTGCCTGTGAGGGGTACCGGAGGAGCCTTCCCACCCTATTCGGGTGGGCAATCCGGCACTTTGTTAACTACTCACGCGTATGTCTACACACAAGACCGGCCCCATCCGGTGCGAAGGGGGCCGGTGGCAACACTCTGCCATTACGAGGGCGGCACTTGGAGGATTTTGCCGGGAGACAACGGACCCCGACCGGACACCCTGACGCTCGCCGCCCGCCCGGCCATGGCCTTCGCGACCTGGGCGGGCGTGGCCCGCGGGTGGGCGGACAGATGGAGCGCGGCCGCGCCGGCCGCGTGCGGTGACGCCATCGACGTACCCGAGTAGGTGGCCGTGCCGTTGCCGCTCGCGGAGGACGCGGACGTGATCGACACGCCCGGGGCGAACAGATCGAGCGCGGATCTGAAGTCGGAGAAGGACGCGCGTCCGTCCGGTCCGTGGCCCCGGCGGTGATCGCATCCTTCACGTAGGCCGGGGAGTACAGAACCGCCGGGAGGGCCTTCTCGGCGACGCCGTACCGGGTGCCCGCGACGGTCGCGGCGACATGGGTGCCGTGGCCGTTGCCGTCCTCGGCGGTCTTGTCGTCGCCGACGAAGTCCCAGCCGTAGCCCACCCGGCCGCCGAATTCGTCGTGCGTGATGCGGATGCCCGTGTCGATCACGTTCACCGTCACCCCGGCGCCCCCGGCCCGGGCGAGGTACAGCTCCTGTTCAGCGGGAGTCCGCGCCGGTCGAGGCGGTCGATGCCCCGCGGCGGCGGGTTCTTCTGCCGCTTTTCCGGATTGACGTGGCTGTCCTGGCTGACCGAGGCGACGTGCGGGTCCGCGGCGAGCAGCCGGGCCTGTCTCTGACCGGCCCGGACGACATAGCCGTTCAGGACGCTGCCGTAGACATGGCTGATTCTCGCCCCGTATGCGGCGACGAGGCTCCGGCCGGCCGTCGACGCGGCCGTCACCCCGCCTTCAGGGTCACGAGATGGCTTCCGCCGACCGAGCAGGGCTCGCCGGCGCCGAGTTTCTTTCCCTCCGGTGCGGCGTGCGCGGGCAGGGTGACGACCGAGAGCACCACGGCCGTGACGGCCGTGATCAGGCCTCCCGCCCGGCGCAGGCACCGTGTTCGCGTCCGTGCCATGGTCCGAGTTCCCCTCCTTGGCTCACCCGGGCAGCGTCTCGTGCGGGGTGCGGTGCGACAAGAACCCCTATGGGGGCGGAATCGGCCATATCGGTCATGGCTGGAGCGCGGGTGGAGTCGCCCGGCGAAGCCCGCATCGGGCGGGCCCTCGCACCGGTACCTTCGTCACAGACGACGAGTCGCACATCGCCGTGCGGCTCACCATGCAACGCGTCCGAGGTGGAAGTGTGAAGGCGATCCGTCGGTTCACCGTCCGTCCCGTTCTCCCCGAGTCTCTCCGGCCGCTGAGCGACCTGGCGCGCAATCTGCGCTGGTCCTGGCACGCGGAGACGCGTGACCTCTTCCAGACCGTCGATCCCGAACGCTGGGCCTCCTCCGGGGGCGACCCGGTGCGGCTGCTGGGCAGTGTGCCGCCGTCGCGGCTGGCCGAGCTCGCCGAGGACCGCCGCTTCCTGCGCCGTCTCACCGCGGCCGCGGGCGACCTGAGCGACTATGTGACCGGCGACCGCTGGTACCGGACCCGGTCCACCGAACTGCCTGCCGCCGTGGCCTATTTCTCCCCCGAGTTCGGCATCACCGCCGCCCTGCCGCAGTACTCCGGCGGCCTCGGCATCCTCGCCGGCGACCACCTCAAGGCGGCCAGCGACCTCGGCGTGCCCCTCATCGGGGTCGGCCTGCTCTACCGGCACGGCTACTTCCGGCAGACCCTGTCCCGGGACGGCTGGCAGCAGGAGCACTATCCGGTGCTCGACCCCCATGAACTCCCGGTGTTCCTGCTGAAGGAGGCCGACGGCAGTCCGGCGCAGGTCTCCCTCGCCCTGCCCGGCGGCCGGCAGCTGCACGCCCGGATCTGGCTGGCCCAGGTCGGCCGCGTCCCGCTGCTGATGCTCGACTCGGACGTCGAGGAGAACGACCTCGGTGAGCGCGGCGTCACCGACCGGCTCTACGGCGGCGGCAGCGAGCACCGGCTGCTCCAGGAGATGCTGCTCGGCATAGGAGGTGTCCGGGCGGTACGGACGTACTGCCGCCTCACCGGCCACCCGGAGCCCGAGGTCTTCCACACCAACGAGGGCCACGCGGGCTTCCTCGGCCTGGAGCGGATCAACGAACTGTCCGGCCGCGGGCTGGACTTCGACGCGGCGCTGGAGGCGGTCCGGGCCGGCACCGTCTTCACCACCCACACCCCCGTCCCGGCCGGCATCGACCGCTTCGACCGCGAGCTGGTCGCCCGGCACTTCGGCCCCGACGCCGAACTCCCGCGCATCGACGTCCAGCGCATCCTGAACCTGGGCATGGAGACCTACCCGGGCGGGGAGCCCAACCTGTTCAACATGGCCGTGATGGGGCTGCGTCTGGCCCAGCGGGCCAATGGCGTCTCGCTGCTGCACGGCAACGTCAGCCGGGAGATGTTCTCCGGGCTGTGGCCGGGATTCGACCCCGACGAGGTGCCGATCACCTCCGTCACCAACGGCGTGCACGCCCCGACCTGGGTCGCGCCCGAGGTCTTCCGGCTCGGCGCCCGCGCACTCGGTGTCGAGCGCGCCGAGGACGAGCTGTCGGCCGGGGGCGCGGAGCGCTGGGACGTCGTCGCGGGCATCGCCGACCAGGACATCTGGGAACTGCGCCGCACGCTGCGCGAGCAGCTGGTGGTGGAGGTGCGGCGGCGGCTGCGCGCCTCCTGGCGGCAACGCGGCGCCGGTACGGCCGAGCTGGGCTGGATCGACGGCGTCCTGGACCCCGACGTGCTGACCATCGGCTTCGCCCGGCGCGTGCCGTCGTACAAGCGCCTGACGCTGATGCTGCGCGACCGCGACCGGCTCATGGACCTCCTGCTGCACCCCGAGCGGCCGGTCCAGATCGTGGTGGCGGGCAAGGCGCACCCGGCGGACGACGGCGGCAAGCGCCTGGTCCAGGAACTGGTCCGCTTCGCCGACGACCCGCGGGTGCGCCACCGCATCGTCTTCCTCCCGGACTACGGCATGGCGATGGCGCAGAAGCTCTACCCCGGGTGCGACATCTGGCTCAACAACCCGCTGCGCCCGCTGGAGGCCTGTGGCACCTCCGGGATGAAGGCCGCGCTCAACGGCTGCCTCAACCTGTCCGTCCTCGACGGCTGGTGGGACGAATGGTTCCAGCCGGACTTCGGCTGGGCGATCCCCACGGCGGACGGCGTGGGCACGGACCCCGAGCGGCGGGACGACATCGAGGCCGCCGCGCTCTACGACCTCCTCGAGCAGCGGGTGACGCCGCGTTTCTACGAGCGCGGGCAGAGCGGTCTGCCCGACCGCTGGATCGAGATGGTCCGCCAGACCCTGACCCTGCTGGGCCCGAAGGTGCTGGCCGGCCGGATGGTCCGGGAGTACGTGGAGCGCCTCTACACCCCGGCCGCCCATGCCCATCGCGCCCTCACCCAGGACGCGGCCCGGGAACTCGCCGCCTGGAAGGCCCGGGTCCGCTCGGCCTGGCACGGGGTGACGGTCGACCACGTCGAGACCACGGCGGCCGCGGCCACCGCGGAACTGGGCAGCACCCTGGGCCTGCGCGTCCGCGTCGGCCTCGGTGGCCTCACCCCCGACGACGTCGAGGTACAGGCGGTCTCGGGCCGGGTCGACGCGGAGGACCGCATCACGGACGCGACGACGGTTCCGCTGAAACCGGCGGGTGGCTCGGACCTGGAGGGCCGCTGGCTCTACGAGGGCCCCCTGGCGCTGGACCGCACGGGCCCGTACGGCTATACGGTCCGTATCCTTCCGTCCCACCCTCTCCTCGCCTCGAGCGCGGAACTGGGACTGGTGGTGTCGCCCTCGGAGGACGTGGTGGAGGCGGCGGGGGTGTTGCTGCGGTGAGCGGGGGCTGATCACCGCGAGGCCGGCGAGGAGGTCGGGGCCGTCATGGGCGTGGACGTGGTCCTGAAGCGGGTGAGCCGTGCGGGGACGAGTCCGAAGCGACGCCGGCTGACCCAGGTGGACGTCGTGCCGGACGGCTCCGACGTGTTCGCCGGGATCTGCGGCCGGAGCGGGCGGCCCCTGCTGGGCCGGGTGGATCCCTACGGGACGCTGGTCCTGACCGCCCGGGACATGCCGCATTTCGACGCGGAGCGAGGCGGCGCGGTCGGGGCGGCGGAGCGGGACGTCCTGGACGGTGTCCGAGGACTGGCCGACCGGTGCGCCGTCGATGCCACGCCGGAACTGCACCTCGAGGGGGACTGACGCGGCGTCTCGCTCAGGCCTCGTCGTACGGTGCGCACAGCTTTCGCAGCACCGTCCCGCACCGGCGGGCGTACGCGTGCTGCAACCCCCGGGTCGCGGGGCCGCCCGCTCGGGCGTACCACTTGGCCGCGCGGCTGAAGGCCGCCACGGTGAGCCAGACCGTGCCGTCGCCCGTGCGGTCCACCACGAAGGCCTCCTCGCCGGATTCGGGATGGCCGGTGAGGGTGCCGTAGGCCCAGCCCGCATGGCGGGGTTCCTCCAGCGTCCAGACGACGCGGCAGGGGGCCTTGACCACGCCGGCCAGGGTGACCGTGACGTCGACGCCGGGGGCCGCGCGGTCTGCCGTGGCGTCGATGCCCACGCCGAGCGCGCGGTGCATCTCCCAGGTGAGGACCGCTTCGGCGGCCCGGCGGAACAACTCCCCGCCCTCGCCGACGCGTGTGCGTACGTGCAGGGGGTGGTAGCCGGGCGGGCAGACCGTGAGGTTGTCGCGGGTCGCGCCGACCGGCTCGTAGGTGAAGTCGGGGGAGGAGTCCGTGGGCATGGCACCCAAGAGTAGGGCGGCACCCGGAATGGCTTCCTCCCGGGTGCCGCCCCTCGTCAACTTGCCTGCAATCAGCTGACGTTGACCGCCGACCACGCCGCCGCCACCGCGTTGTACTCGGTGGAGCCGGAGCCGTACAGCGCCGCAGCCGCGCTCAGCGTGCCGGTGCGGGCCGACTTGTAGTTGGTCGTCGACGTGAAGTACGTCGTCAGCGCCTTGTACCAGATCTGCAGCGCCTTGGCGCGGCCGATGCCGGTGACCGTGGAGCCGTTGGACGTCGGCGAGTCGTACGTCACGCCGTTGATCGTCTTCGAGCCGCTGCCCTCGGACAACAGGTAGAAGAAGTGGTTGGCGACGCCGGACGAGTAGTGCACGTCCTTGTTGCCGACGGAGGAGGACCAGTAGTCCGCCGAGCCCCCGTCCTTGCTGGGCTTGTCCATGTAGCGCAGCGGGGTGCCGTCGCCGTTGATGTTGATCTTCTCGCCGATGAGGTAGTCACCGACGTCGGACGAGTTGTTCGCGGCGAACTCCACGCCCGTGCCGAAGATGTCCGAGGTCGCCTCGTTCAGGCCGCCGGACTCGCCGCTGTAGTTGAGGCCCGCGGTGTTGGAGGTGACGCCGTGGCTCATCTCGTGTCCCGCCACGTCCAGCGAGGTCAGCGGGTGGGTGTTGCCCGAGCCGTCGCCGTAGGTCATGCAGAAGCAGCTGTCGTCCCAGAACGCGTTCACGTACGAGTTGCCGTAGTGCACGCGGGAGTACGCGGCCTTGCCGTCGTTCTTGATGCCGCTGCGGCCGAACGTGTTCTTGTAGAAGTCCCAGGTGGCCTGCGCGCCGTACGCCGCGTCGGCGGCCGCGGTCTGGTCCGTGGTGGAGCTGGAGGCCGAGCCCGTGCCCCACACGTCGTCCGCGTCGGTGAACAGCGTGCCGGTGCCCGAGGTCTTGTGGGCCAGGTTGTACGTCTTGTGACCGCCGCGCGTGGAGTCGGTCAGCTGGTACGTCGAGCCCGACAGGGTGGTGTTCAGGGTGACCGTGCCGGAGTACAGGGTCTTGCCGGTGCCGGTCTCGATGCCCTGGTACTCGAAGAGCTTCTTGCCGGTGGCGGCGTCGGTGATGACGTGCAGCTCGTTCGGGGTGCCGTCGTCCTGGAGGCCGCCGACGACCGTCTCGTAGGCGAGGACGGGCTTGCCGGAGCCGGCCCAGATCACCTTGCGTGGCGCGCTGTCCGCGGCGGTCTTGTCCGAACCCGCGGTCTGGGCCGCGGTCAGCGCCTGCTTCTCGGCCTTGCCGGAGGCGATCCGCGGCGTGAGCGAGGCCACTTTGATGGCGCTCTTCGCGGCCTTGGTGACGCCCTCGGCCTTGCCGGTCTTCGAGGTGTGGACGACCAGGTCGCCGCCGAGCACCGGCAGGCCCGCGTAGGTGCGCTCGTAGCGGGTGTGGACGGTGCCGTCGACGTCCTTCACGACGTCCTTGACGACCAGCTTCTCCTTGGTGCCGAGGCCTATTCGCTGCGCCGTGTCGGCGGCGTCGGCCTGTGCCTGCTGGATCAGAGTGGTGCGGGTCGCGGCGGTCAGTGCCGTGGGTGCGGCGGCCAGGGACTCGGCTGTGGCGGACCCGGTCGGGGTCTGGGCCGAGGCGGTGGTGGTCAGGCCCGTGGTGAGCAGGGCTCCGGCTGCGACAGCGGTGGCGATGGCCAGCGTGGTGCGCTGGTGACGCGCGTAGAGGGGGCTCACTCAAGCTCCTTCATGTGGGGGAGTCCGGGCAGCGTGGGGGTGCTGTCCGGGGTGTGGTGAGGTGAAGCTGCTGTGCTGTTGCGGCGGTTGAGGGAAGAGTGACATCAAGGACGCGTACATGTCAGGCCCTCATCGTGATGTTGGCCGAAACGCGACTGCCCGGTGAACATTGCCGACATGTGAAGGGGCGTCGTCCCGGGGGGCCGGACCCCCGGGACGACGCCCTGTGCCCGCGGCCGTGCTCAGCGGTTTACGGAAACGTCGGCTTTCAGCTGTTGATCCTTCCGACGTCCTGCGCGGCCTGGTCCTGGACCTTCGACTTCCCGGTGCCATTGGCCGATTCGGACGACGCCAGTGCTGTGACCGGAAAGGTTCACCGGCTCGCGACACACAGCACTAGCCGGGCGGGTCCCCGTGCCAGGTCCGCCACAGCGCCGCGTACGCCCCGTCGGCCGCCACCAGTTCGTCGTGCGTGCCGAGTTCGGTGAGGCGGCCGTCCTCCATCACCGCCACCCGGTCCGCGTCATGGGCCGTGTGCAGCCGGTGGGCGATGGCGATGACCGTACGGCCCTCCAGTACGGCGGCCAGGGCGCGCTCGGTGTGCCGGGCCGTCGCCGGGTCGAGCAGCGCCGTGGCCTCGTCCAGAATGAGCGTGTGCGGGTCGGCCAGCACCACGCGGGCCAGGGCGAGTTGCTGGGCCTGTGAACCATCGGTCGGGCAACCGCCGGTCCCCAGACGGGCATCGAGTCCGTCGGGCAGCTCCCGCACCCAGTCCGCGGCGCCGACCGCGGCGAGCGCGTCCCACAACTCCTCGTTAGTAGCGGAGAGTTCGGCGATCCGCAGGTTGTCGCGCACCGTGCCGAGGAACACATGGTGCTCCTGGGTCACCAACACCACCTGGCGGCGCAGCCGCTCCGGCTCCAGGCCCGCGACCGGCACCCCGCCCACCGTCACCGTGCCCGCTCCCGGCGCGTCCACGCCCGCGAGCAGCCTGCTCAGCGTCGTCTTGCCCGCGCCGGACGGACCGACCACCGCGAGCCGCTCCCCGGGCCGCACCGTCAGATCCACCCCGCGCAGCACCTCACCACCGCGCTCATAGGCGTACCGCACCCCGGTCACGTCGATGCGGTCGTCGGCCGGAGTCGCGGCAGCGCCGCCCGGCACGGCCCTCGGAGCCCGCGCCAGCCCCTCCACCCGCGCGAACGAGGCGCCGCTGCTCTGCAGTTGCTCCACCCGGTTCAGCAACTGGTCCAGCGGATCGGTGAACTGGCGCAGATACAGGGTGGCCGCCACCACCGTGCCCAGCCCCACCTGTCCGTGCGCGTGCAGCACACCGCCGGCCAGCAGGACCCCCGCCACCGGGATCGTGTACGACACCTCGACGGCCGGGAAGAACACCGTGCGCAGGAACAGCGTGTACAGCCGTGTCCTGCGGGCCGTCTCCAGCGCGTCCCGGCTCGCCCCGGTCCGCCGCTCCTCGAGCCGGAACGCCTCCACCGTACGGGCCCCGGCCGCGGTCGCCGCCAGGATCTCGGCGACCTCCGAGGTGGCCGCCCCCTCGGCGAGATAGCCGTCCCGCGCCCGGCGCAGATACCAGCGCAGGGCGAACCAGATCGGGGTCAGCCCCAGCACGCCCAGGGCGGCGAGCAGCGGGTCGAGCACGAAGACCGCGACCAGCACGAACAGCGCCTGGACGGCACAGACCAGCAGGTCCGGGCCGACGTCCCGCAGCGTGGTCCCGACCGCGGCCACGTCCGCGGTGCCGCGCGCCGTGAGGTCACCGGTGCCGGCCCGCTCCACCGCCGACGCGGGCAGCGCCAGCGCCCGGTCGACGAACTCCTCGCGGACCCGGGCCAGCGTCCGTTCCCCGAAGCGGTACCCGACGTACCGGGCCCAGCGCGCCAGTAGCAGCTGGGCCAGCGCGCACACCAGGATCCACGCGGCCAGCCGGTCCACCGCGCCGACACCGCGTCCGGCCCGCACCTCGTCCACGATCCGCCCGAGCAGCCACGGTCCGGCGAGCCCCGCGGACGCGGCCAGCGCGTTCAGCACCAGCGCGACGGCGAAACTCCGCCCGTCCGCCCGGACCAACCGAACGGTCGCCCGCCGTACGTCGGCCCGTTCCGCGACCGGCAGCCGGCCCGAGGACGCCGTCACCGTACGGCCTCCTCGGCGTCCCGTGCCACGAGGGCCCGGTAGCCCGGCTCCCGTGCCAGCAGTTCGCGATGGCTGCCGCCGGCCGCGAGCTTGCCGTCGACCAGATAGAGCACGGTGTCCGCACGGTCCAGCACCAGCGGGGACGTGCTGGTCACCACCGTCGTACGGCCCGCTCGCGCCTCCCGCAGCCGCTCGGCGACCGTGGCCTCCGTGTGGGCGTCCAGTGCCGACGTCGGCTCCACGGCGAGCAGCACCTCCGGATCGGCCAGCAGTGCCCGCACCAGCCGCACCCGCTGCCGCTGACCGCCGGACAGGCTGCGGCCCTGCGCCGTCACCGGGGAGTCGAGCCCCTCCGGCAGCGCCTGCACGATGTCGTCGGCGGCGGCCGCGTGCACGGCCCGTCGTACGGCCTCCTCGCCGGGCGAGCCCCGCCCGGCGACCATCTCGTGGAGTGTCGCGGCGAACAGGTCCGCCTCGTTGTCGGCGACCAGGATCCGCTCCCGCACCTCCGCCGACGGGACCGCGTCGAGCCGTACCCCGCCCCAGGTGGCTGCCGACGGCGTGTAGCGGCCGAGGCGGTCGACCACGGCGGCGGCGTCGGCGGGCCGGGCACCGGCCAGCGCCGTCAGCCGGCCGGGCGCCACCCGTACACCGGACTCGGGGTCGTACAGCACGGACGGTTCGGCGGGCGCGGGCCGCGTGCCCCGGTCAGGTTCCGGCTCGAGCCGCAGCAGCCCCACGACCCGACGCGCGGCCACCACGCCCCGGCTGAGCTGGTAGCCCATCTCCAGGAAGAACGCCACCGGGCCCACCAGGACCGCGACATAGCCGTACACCGACACCAACTCGCCGATGGTCAGGTCTCCTTGGGCAGCCAGCCGGGCCGCGAGCCAGGTCACCGTCGCCAGGAACAGCGTCGGCAGGCCCACTCCGAGCGCCTGCACCCAGCTGGCCACCGCGCCCACCCGGTAGCCCTGCTCGCGCAGCCGCTGCGAGTCGTGCCGGAAGGCGTCAGCGAACAGGCCCTTCCCGCCGAGCCCGTTGAGGACGCGCAGCCCGCCGGCGAGATCGCCGATGCGGGCGGTCAGCACGCCCTGCCGCTCCCGGTACTCGGTCTCCGTGCGCTGCAGCCGCACCGTGAGCGGCCCGGCGACCAGCACGATCACCGGCACCCCGAGCAGCACCACCCCGGCCAGCGGCGCCGAGATCGACAGCAGCACGCCGGCCACCACCGCGTACACGACCACCGAGCCCACACCGGGTCCGACGACGGTCAGCGCCGTCGCGATCGTCTGCACGTCGCCGACGCCGATCGTCACGATCTCCCCGGCCCCGGCCCGGCGCGGCAGCGCGGCCCCCAGCCGGACCGCCTGCCGCACCACCACCTTCACCGTGCGGAAGTTGGCGTCCATGCGCACCCGCGTCATCGTCCGGTGCCGCATGATGCTGACCCACGAGTTGACGGCGCCGACCACGAACAGCACCACGCACCACCAGGTCAGCGCGCCCAGGTCACCGGCCACGAGCCCGTCGTCGATCGCCCGGGACATCAGATACGGCGCCGTGGCCATCAGCACCATCCACGTACTGGCCAGCGCCGCGCCCGCGAGGGACCGCGCGGGCTGCCGCAGCACCAGCCACCACAGAAACCGCCATCCGCCACGACAGTCCGGCGTGCCCGGCTCCTCGTACGCGTCGATCATCGATTCCCCCGTCCCGGTACCCGTCAGGCCAGACTGTCCCGCCACGCCCGGTGCAGATCGGCGAACCGGCCCGTCCCGGCGATCAGCTCGGCCGGGCCGCCGTCCTCGACGATCCGGCCGTGCTCCATCACGAGCACCCGGTCGGCGATCTCGACGGTGGACAGCCGGTGCGCGATGACCACGGCCGTGCGGCCCCGCAGGACCGTCGTCATCGCCCGCTGCACCGCCCGCTCGCCGGGGATGTCCAGCGAGCTGGTCGCCTCGTCGAGGATCAGTACCGCCGGGTCGGCCAGCAACGCACGTGCGAACGCCACCAGTTGGCGCTGGCCCGCCGAGATACGGCCGCCGCGCTTGCGTACGTCCGTGTCGTAGCCGTCGGGCAGGGCGCTGATGAACTCGTGGGCGCCGATGGCCTTCGCGGCCTGCTCGATCTCCTCACGGGTGGCATCCGGCCGCCCGACGGCGATGTTCTCGGCGACCGTGCCGGAGAACAGGAACGCCTCCTGCGTCACCATCACCACCCCGCGCCGCAGCTCGGGCAGGGCCAGCTCGCGCAGGTCCACGCCGTCGAGCAGGACCCGGCCCTCGGAGGGGTCGTAGAAGCGGGCGAGCAGCTTGGCCAGGGTCGACTTGCCGGCGCCGGTCGAGCCGACGACCGCTACCGTCTGCCCGGCCGGGATCACCAGGTCGAAGCGGGGCAGGACCTCGCCGCCCGTGCGATAGGCGAAGCGGACGCCGTCGAAGACGACCTCGCGGCCGGGGAACTCGCTCGCCGGTGGGGGCAGTTCCCGGGGGGCCGACGGCTCGGGCACCGACGGCCTCTGGGCCAGCAGGCCTGCGATCTTCTCCAGCGAGGCGGCCGCCGACTGCCAGGAGTTGAGGAACATGCCGAGCCGGTCGATGGGGTCGTACAGCCGCCGCAGATACAGCACCGCCGCGGCCAGCACACCCAGTTCCAGCGAGCCGCTCGCCACCCGGTAGGCGCCCCAGAGGACGATGCCCGCGACCGCCGTGTTGGCGACCAGCCGGGAGCCGACGACATAGCGGGCCATCTCGTGCAGGGCGTCGCCGTTCGTCCACTCGTGCCGCCGGTTCAGCACCCGGAAATCGGCCTCGTTCGCGGCCTCCCGGCGGAAGGTGCGCACCGGCCGGATGCCGTTCATCGTCTCCACGAACTTCACGATCACGGCCGCGATGGCGGTGGACCGCGCCTGGAACACCCGCCCGGCGCGCCGCTGGTAGACCCGCACCAGGAGGTACAGCGGCACGAACGAAGCCACCGCGACGGCACCGAGCCCCAGGTCCAGCCAGAGCAGCATGGCCGAGATGTAGACGAAGGAGAGGATGACGGTGACGAGTTCCTGCAGCCCTTCGCTGAGCAACTCGCGCAGCGACTCGACGTCCGTGGTGGAGCGGGAGATGAGCCGGCCGGAGGTGTACCGCTCGTGGAAGTCGATGCTCAGCGCCTGCGCGTGCCGGAAGATCCGGCCGCGCAGATCGAGCAGCACGTCCTGGTTGACGCGCGCGGAGGCCTCGATGAACGCGAACTGGAGCACGCCCGCGACCAGCGCGCACAGCACATAGCCCACGCCGACGGCGACGAGCGGCCCGTGGTCGTGGTCACGGAACGCGGGTACGGCCTTGTCGATGGCGTACGCCACCAGGAGGGGGCCGACCTGCACGGCCGCCTGCTGAAGCAGCAGCAGGAGTGTGGTCACGGCGACCCGACGCTTCAGCGGGGCGAGGAGGGACCGAAGCAGGATGGCCGTGGCACCGGGGGGAGTGGGCAGGACGTCCCGGTCGAAGGGGTCGCCGGAGTCGGGCGGGCGGGGGAGATCGTCCTCGGCGTCTCCGGTGGGGGCGGAGGTGGAGGTGGCGGGGGCGGTCATCGGGCGTCGTCCTCCTGTTCCCCTGACATCAGATGGGCGTACTCGGCGTTCGTGCGCAGCAGTTCGTGGTGGGTGCCGACGGCGGCGATACGGCCGCCGGAGAGCAGGGCGACGCGGTCGGCGAGCAGCACGGTGGAGGGGCGGTGCGCGACGATGAGGGCGGTGGTGTCGGCGAGGACGTCCCGCAGCGCGGCCTCGACCGCGGCCTCGGTGTGGACGTCGAGGGCGGACAGCGGGTCGTCGAGCACGAGGAACCGGGGCCTGCCGACGACGGCCCGTGCGAGAGCGAGCCGCTGCCGCTGTCCACCGGACAGACTGAGCCCCTGCTCACCGACCTGCGTGTCCGTCCCCTGGGGCAGCGCGTGCGCGAACTCGGCCTGCGCGACGGAGAGGGCCCGGTTCAGCTCCGCCGCGCCCGAACCGTCCCCTGCCCCCATGAGCACGTTGTCGCCCACGCTGGCGGAGAACAGGGTGGGCTCCTCGAAGGCGACGGCGACCATGTCCCGGAGCGCTGCGCGGGACATGGCGGTGATGTCCTCACCGTCGAGCGTGATCCGCCCGGACGTCACCTCGTGCAGCCGGGGGACGAGAGCGGTGAGGGTGGTCTTACCGCTGCCGGTGGCCCCGACGAGGGCCATGGACTCACCGGGGCGGATGTGGAGGTCGATGAGGTCAAGGGTGGGCGGCGAGCCGGGGGGAGCGTCGGGGTAACGGAACCGGACGTCGTGGAACCGGATGCCGCGCGACTCGGTGTCTCGGGTGCCCGCGCCTCCGTCGGCATCCTCGGACTCCGGCCTCTCGTCCAGCACCTCGAAGTACCGCTCGGTAGCGGTAGCCGCCTCCTGCGTCATCGCCAGCAGGAACCCGATCGAGTCCACGGGCCACCGCAGAGCGAGTGCCGTACTCAAAAAGGCGACCAACGTCCCCGCGGACAGCTCCCCGTCCGCCACCTGCACGACCCCCAACACGAGCGCCGCCCCGATGGCCACCTCCGGCAGCGTCACGATGACAGCCCAGATCGACGCCAGCAGCCGTGCCTTCCGCAGCTCCGTCCCCCGCAGCTTCCGCGACAGCTTCTGGAACGCCCGCGCCTGACTGCGGTGCCGGCCGAACCCCTTGACGATGCGGATGCCGAGCACACTCTCCTCGACGACCGTCGTCAGGTCCCCGACCTGGTCCTGGGCCAGCCGGGCCACGTCCGCGTACCGCCGCTCGAAGACGACGCACGTCCACATCACGGGCAGGGCGGGCCCGAGGATGACCAGGCCGAGCGTCCAGTCCTGCATCAGCATGATCGCCACGCCGACGAGGATGGTGACGCCGTTGACCAGCAGGAAGGTCAGCGGAAAGGCGAGGAACAGGCGCAGCAGCATGAGGTCGGTCGTGCCCCGGGAGAGCAGCTGGCCGGACGCCCAGCGGTCGTGGAAGGCCACCGGCAGCCGCTGCAGATGCCGGTACAGATCCGCCCGCATCTCCGCCTCGACGTGCGACAGCGGCCGCGCCACCAGCCAGCGCCGCAGCCCGAACAGCCCGGCCTCCGCGATGCCGAGCAGCAGCAGATACAGCGCGCCGAGCCACACGCCGCCCGTGTCCCGGTCGGCCACCGGCCCGTCCACCAGCCACTTCAGGACGAGCGGGATGACCAGCCCCGTACAGGAGGCGACGACGGCCACGAACGCGGCGGTGAACAGCCGCACCCGCACGGGCCGTACATACGGCCACAGACGCAGCAGCGTCCGCACGACGGAGCGTTGTCCGGGGTCCTTGGTGGTTACAGGTGTCGTCGACATCAGCAGCGAGCCTACGGTTCGCCACTGACAACGCCCACCGAGTTTCGGCCGGACCCTCCTCGGCCCCTGGACCTACGACCAGCGCGTTCGAGGGGGCGTACAGCGGCATCGTCCGATCGGTTGATGCGGATCCGAGCGCGACGGGCGATGTGCCGGCCCCCGCCCTCCCGGCACTCTCGATCCATGCCCGTCATCGAAGTCACCGATCTGCATAAGTCCTACGGCGGCCGGGCCGTCGTCGACGGGGTCTCGTTCGGCGTCGAGGAAGGCGAGATCTTCGGGATTCTCGGACCCAACGGCGCCGGCAAGACCACCACCGTCGAGTGTGTCGAGGGGTTGCGTGTTCCCGATGCGGGGCGGGTCCGGGTCGCCGGGCTCGATCCCGTCGCCGATCACGAGAAGGTCGCCCGTGTGCTGGGTGCCCAGTTGCAGGAGAGCGAGCTGCAGGCCAAGTTGACCGTGCGGGAGGCGCTCGAACTGTACGCCGCCTTCCATCCGCGTCCGCTCGACTGGCGGCCGCTCGCCGAGCGGCTGGGGCTCGCCGAGAAGCTCGGGAGCCGGTTCGGCAAGCTCTCCGGTGGACAGAAGCAGCGCTTGTTCATCGCCCTCGCCCTCGTCGGGAATCCGCGCGTCGTCGTGCTCGACGAGCTGACCACGGGGCTCGATCCGCGTGCGCGGCGCGGCACCTGGGAGCTCATCGAGGATGTGCGGGCGGGCGGGGTGACCGTTCTGCTCGTCACGCACTTCATGGAGGAGGCCCAGCGGCTGTGCGACCGCATCGCCGTCATCGACCGGGGCGCCGTGGTCGCTCTCGATACGCCGGCCGGGCTCGTTCGGCGTTCCGCGGGGGCCACCGTCATCAGTTTCACCCCTTCGGCGCCCCTCGACGACGACGAAGTCGGAGCCCTTCCCGACCTCGTCTCCGTCGAGCGCAAGGACGGCCGGATCACGCTCTCCGGCACCGACGGGACGGTCAACGCCGTCATCACCCTCCTCGCCCGCCACCGCATCACCGCCCACCAGCTCCGCGTCCTGGACGCCACGCTCGACGACGCCTTCCTCGACCTGACGAAGGAGAAGAAGGAGAAGACAGAAGGGACACTCACGTGAATTCCGCCGTCCTGCGCACCGAAATCCGTCTCTTCCGGCGTGAACCGGGCAGTGTCTTCTGGATCCTGCTCTTTCCCACCCTCCTGCTGGTCATCCTCGGCTCCATCCCCTCGTTCCGGCAGGCCGACGACGACCTCGGCGGTCTGCGCACCATCGACGCCTACGTCCCCATCGCCGTGCTGACCGGACTCATCGTCGGCGGGCTGCAGGCCATGCCGCAGACCCTCACCGGCTACCGGGAGCAGGGCATCCTGCGCCGGATGGCCGTCACGCCGGTCCGGCCGAGTGCCCTGCTGTCCGCGCACATGCTGGTGTACGGCGCGGCCTCCCTCGCATCGGCGGTGTTCGTCCTCGCGGTCGGGCGGCTCGCCTACGACGTGAGCGTGCCGGAGCAGCCCTTCGGATACGCCCTCGCCCTGCTCCTGGCCGTCCTGGTCGCCCTCGCTCTCGGATCGGTGGTCTCCGCCCTGTCCCGTACGACGAAGATCGCGGGTGCGATCGGGTCCGCCGTGTTCTTCCCGTCGATGTTCTGCGCCGGCGTGTGGCTGCCGGTGCAGGCCATGCCGGACCTGCTGGCCCGGATCGTGGGCTGGACCCCGTTCGGAGCGGCCGCGCAGGCCCTCAACCGGGCGATGGCCGGGCACTGGCCGGGCTGGGGCCACCTGGGCGTGCTGGCGATGTGGATCCTGGTGTTGACCGGAGCCGCGTCCCGCTGGTTCCGCTGGGAGTAGGCGAGAGGCCGTGCAGACTGGGGAGATGACCATCGCGGACAGGCAGATGGATCGGCGCTGGGAGCAGTTGCACACGTGGGGGCCGTACGGGCTGCTCGGCATCAGTTTCGTCCTCGCGGTCGCCTCCGCCGATCCGACGGCCGGCCCCACCAAGTGGTACACGGCCTGGGCCCTGTTCGCCGCCGCGGTCGCTCTCCAGCTGTGGTGGCACGGCACCCGTTCCCGCCGGGCCGGCCGCGGCCGGACGCCGTCCCCGGCGGGGACGGCGTACTACACCGTCCGCTGGGCCATCGCCTTCGCCCTCACCTGGCTCAGCCCGTTCTTCGCGTTCTACGCCGCCTCCGGCTACATGGACGCCGACGAGCTGATACCGGTCAGGTGGCAGCGGCTCGGACTGTTCGGGAGCGCGGTCACCGTGGCCGGTGCGCAGTCCGGCGGGCTGCCGTTCGGGAGCGGAGTCCAGTGGATCGTCTTCGCCGGGCTCCTGGTCGCCAACTCCGGCCTGCAGATGGTGGTAGCCCATCTCACCGAGCAGGAGACGCAGCGCTCCCGCGAGCGCACCGAGACCATCGCCGAACTCGAGCGCACCAACACGGCGTTGCAGCAGGCCCTCGACGAGAACGCGGCCCTGCACGCCCAACTCCTCGTCCAGGCGCGGGAGGCGGGGGTCGCCGACGAACGGCGCCGGCTCGCCGCCGAGATCCACGACACCATCGCCCAGGGCCTGACCGGCATCATCGCCCAGCTCCAGGTCGTGACGAACATCCCCGACCCGGACCTGGCCCGCGAGCACCTGGACCGCGCCACGGACCTGGCCCGGCACAGCCTCGGCGAGGCCCGCCGGTCCGTGCACAACCTGGCCCCGGTGGCGCTGGAGCACGACGGACTGCCCGAAGCCTTGACGAAGACGGTCACCGGATGGGGCGAACGGACGGGTATACGCGCCGAGTTCACGGTCACCGGCGCCGCGGAACAGCTCCACGAGGAGGTCGCCGCCACCCTCCTGCGCATAGTCCAGGAGGCCCTCGCGAACGCCGGCCGCCACGCACGGGCCACCCGTGTCGGCGTCACCCTCTCGTTCCTGGGCGACGAGGTCATCCTCGACATCCGCGACGACGGCACCGGCTTCGACCTCCTCACCGTCCCCGCCCGCTCGCACTCCGGCGGCTTCGGCCTCGACGGCATGCGTGCCCGCGCCGAACGCATCGCCGGCTCTCTCACTGTCGAGTCCGAGCCCGGCCACGGCACTGCGGTGTCGGCTCGCGTACCGTTGGTCCGCCATGACCGATGACGCGCTGATCACCCTGCTGATCGTCGACGACCATCCCGTCGTACGCGACGGTCTGCGCGGCATGTTCACGTCCGCACCCGGATTCGCCGTGCTCGGTGAGGCGTCCAACGGCGTCGAGGCCCTCGAACGGGCCGCCGCCCTCGACCCCGACGTGATCCTCCTGGACCTGCGCATGCCGGGCGGCAGCGGAGTGGACGCGATCCGGGAGCTGACCCGTCGCGGCGCCCGCGCCAAGGTCCTGGTGCTGACGACGTACGACACCGACTCCGACACCCTCCCCGCGATCGAGGCGGGCGCGACGGGCTACCTCCTCAAGGACGCCCCGCGCGACGAACTGTTCACCGCCGTCCGCGCCGCCGCCGAGGGCCGTACGGTGCTGTCCCCGGCGGTCGCCTCCCGGCTGGTCTCCGCTGTCCGCGCGCCCAGGGCGCCCGGCAACGAACCGCTGTCCGCCCGGGAGCGCGAGGTCCTGGCCCTGGTCGCCAAGGGCACGTCGAACCGCGAGATCGCCCGTGAACTGTTCATCAGTGAGGCGACGGTCAAGACCCACCTCACCCACCTCTACGCCAAGCTGGGCGTCAACGACCGCGCGGCGGCCGTGGCGGTGGCCTACGACCGCGGGATCCTCGGCTAACCGATCACCCGCAGCAGCAGCACCGATCGCGCCGGTACCGAGACCGTCGTCCCCGCCGGGTGCAGCAGCCCGGTCACCGCCTCCTGGTCCTCGTGCGACGTGTCGACGACCACCTCGTAGCTCGCCGCCCACGGCAGTCCGGGCAGGACGAAGTCCGTCGGGTGGGCGCCCGCGTGCAGGACGGCCAGGAAGCTGTCGTCGAGTATCGGATCTCCCCGCTCGTCCCGGCCCGGTATGTCCCTCCCGGACAGATACATGCCGAGCGTGGGCGCCGGGGCGTACCAGTCGCCCTCGGTCATCTCCTCGCCCCGCGCGGTGAACCAGGCCAGGTCGCGCAGCCCGTCCGCCGAGTGGGCGTGGCCGGAGAAGAACGCGCGGCGGCGCAGCACGGGATGGCGGTGACGGAGGGAAATCAGACGGGACGTCAGGTCGTACAGGGCCCGCCAGCCGGGCTCCTCCAGCAGGCTCCAGTCCAGCCAGCTGATCTCGTTGTCCTGGCAGTAGGCGTTGTTGTTGCCGCGCTGCGTGCGGCCCAGTTCGTCGCCCGCCACCAGCATCGGCACGCCTGTGGACAGCAGCAGAGTCGTCAGCAGGTTCCGCAGCTGCCGGCGCCGCAGCGACTGCACACCCTCGTCGTCCGTCGCGCCCTCCGCGCCGCAGTTCCACGCGCGGTTGTCGTTCGTGCCGTCGCGATTGCCCTCGCCGTTGGCCTCGTTGTGCTTGCCCTCGTACGACACCAGGTCGCGCAGCGTGAAACCGTCGTGCGCGGTGACGAAGTTGACGGACGCGTAGGGGCGGCGGCCGCCCCAGGCATACAGGTCGCTGGAGCCCGACAGGCGGTAGCCGAGGTCGCGCACGTCCGGGAGCGCGCCGCGCCAGAAGTCGCGGACGGCGTCGCGGTAGCGGTCGTTCCACTCCGTCCACAGGGGCGGGAAGGCGCCCACCTGGTAGCCGCCCGAGCCGATGTCCCAGGGCTCCGCGATCAGCTTCACCCTGCGCAGCACCGGGTCCTGGGCGATCACGGCGAGGAACGGGGAGAGCATGTCGACGTCGTGCATCGAGCGGGCCAGCGCCGCGGCCAGGTCGAAGCGGAAGCCGTCCACGCCCATCTCGGTGACCCAGTAGCGCAGCGAGTCGGTGATCAGACGCAGCACCTGCGGCTGGACGACGTGCAGGGTGTTGCCGCAGCCGGTGTAGTCGGCGTAGCGGCGGGCGTCGTCCTGGAGACGGTAGTAGCCGCGGTTGTCGATGCCCTTCAGGGAGAGCGTCGGGCCCAGTTCGCCCGCCTCCGCCGTGTGGTTGTAGACCACGTCGAGGATGACCTCGATGCCGGCGGCGTGCAGCGCGCGGACCATCCGCTTGAACTCGCCGACCTGCTGCCCCGTCGTACCGGAGGCCGCGTACGCCGCGTGCGGGGCGAAGTAGCCGATGGAGTTGTAGCCCCAGTAGTTCTTCAGGCCCCGGCGCAGCAGATGGTCCTCGTGCGCGAACTGGTGCACCGGCAGCAGCTCCACGGCCGTCACGCCCAGGTCCACGAGGTGCGCGATCGCCGCCGGGTGGGCCAGGCCGGCGTACGTGCCGCGCAGGTCCTCGGGGATGCCGGGGTGCAGCTTGGTGAAACCGCGCACGTGCAGTTCGTAGATGACCGAGTCCGCCCAGGGCGTCTTCGGACGGTGGTCGTCGGACCAGTCGTCGTCGTCGTGGACGACGACGCCCTTCGGGACGAACGGCGCCGAGTCCCGGTCGTCGCGCACGGTGTCCGCGACATGCTGCTCCGGCCAGTCCCGCACGTGCCCGTACGTCTCCGGCGGCAGGCCGAACTCGCCGTCCACCGCACGGGCGTACGGGTCCAGGAGCAGCTTCGCCGGGTTCCAGCGGGCGCCGATCCACGGGTCCCAGCGGCCGTCCACCCGGAAGCCGTACCGCTGGCCCGGCATCGCGCCCGGCACGAAGCCGTGCCAGATCTCGTGCGTCAGTTCGGTCAGGCGCACGCGGGTCTCCCGGCCTCCCGCGTCGAACAGGCACAGCTGGACCGCCTCCGCCCCGGCCGCCCACAGCGCGAAGTTGGTGCCGGCCACGCCGTCCGGGCCGACCCGGAAGCGGGCCCCGAGCGGGGTGGGAGCACCCGGCCGGGCCGACACGGTGGGCGGCGCGGAGCGCCGGGGGCCGTTCACCACGGCTGCCGGGAGCCCGCCCTGTGCGGCCCGCTCCTGAGCCACTGCCTCCTGCTCGGCTGCGCTCGTCACCTGTCGGCCCCTCTGTGTCGGCTCGTTCGCCTCCGGGGCGCACTCGGCCGGTGCCGGGCGGTCGCTCCGCGCCCCTCGGGGCCCGGAGCGCACGCGACCGCGCGGCACGGCTGCTCCCACGACGGCTCCCGCGGGTGCGGCGGCTCCCCAACTCGTCCTCCCACTGTTCTGCCCAGCGCTTGCGTCGCACTCACGTTTCCCCAGGGCGGGCCCGGTCGTTGTGTCACCCGTGAGGCATGCACAAGGGCGCGCACGGCGCGCGGCGGCCGTGCTGGCCGCGGTACTGACATGGGCGACGCTGCTGGTCACAGCGGTCGGCTGCACTTCGGACGGCATCGGCGGCTCGGGCCCGGGCGGCGTGTTCGGCGGCAAACCACAGCCCCCCGAGGACGTCATCCGGGTGACCCCGGACGACGGCAGCAAGGGCGTGCGCTCCGCCGAACGGCTGCACGTACGTGTGTCCGAGGGGCGCCTGGAATCGGTGAGCGTCGTCAAGTCCCAGGACGCGCAGGACTCCCCGGTGCCCGGGCACATGACCGACGACGGCATGAGCTGGGAACCCGACGAACGGCAACTGGCCCTGGCCGCCGAGTACACCGTGGACGTGGTGGCCCTGGACGACGACGGGCACCGATCGGCCCGGCACACCACGTTCACGACGTACGTTCCCGACGAGCGCTTCATCGCGTACGTCACCCCGGAGAACCGCTCTACCGTCGGCACCGGGATGATCGTGTCGCTGGCGTTCAGCCGGGACATCGCCGACAGTGCCGCCGTCGAGCGCGCCGTCCGCGTCACGGCCAAGCCCGCGGTGGAGATCCGCCCCCACTGGTTCGGCAAGAACCGCCTGGACTTCCGCCCCGAGCGCTACTGGAAGCCCGGCACCCAGGTCACCGTCGACCTGCGCCTGCGCGACGTCGAGGGGGCGCGCGGCGTCTTCGGGCTGCAGTACAAGACGGTCGGCTTCACCGTCGGCCGCAGCCAGGTCTCGCTGGTGGACGCGGCCGCGCACACGATGGACGTCACGCGCGACGGCGCACTGCTGGCCACCGTCCCGATCACGGCCGGCGCCCCGAAGACCACCACCTACAACGGGAAGATGGTGGTGATGGACATGCTCGAGGTCACCCGCATGAACAGCCGGACGGTCGGTTTCGGCGGCGAGTACGACATCGCCGACGTCCCGCACGCCATGAAGCTCACCGACTCCGGCACCTATCTGCACGGCAACTACTGGTCGCCGGACGCCCCCGGCAACGTCAACGTCAGCCACGGCTGCGTGGGTCTGCGCGATGTGAAGGGCGGCAGCTCGGCCACGCCGGCGGGCTGGTTCTACGACCGCAGCCTGATCGGCGACGTCGTCGAGGTCGTCAACAGCAAGGACAAGACGGTCTCTCCCGACAACGGACTCGGCGGATGGAACATGGCCTGGAAGGAATGGAAGGCCGGCAGCGCGGTGAAGTAATCAGGAGGGAGCCGCGCCGACACGCAGTTGAATTTGCGACAGAACGGTGACCTCGGACTAACACGATGTCAAAAACCCTGCAGTTAATATGCGCCAGGGCGCGCACGGGACGCGCCGGGGTGCGGGTCTGACCAGGCCCGGCGAGGGGAGACAACTTGAACGTGCGGCCGATATCGGGGGCGCCGACAGGGGCGCGGGGGCGGGGCCGGAGGGGCCTGGTGCTGATGGCCGGCGTGGTGCTCATGGCCGTCACTGCCTGCGGCGGGGGAGGATCGGGCTCGGGGGAGTCCGGTTCGGGCGACGGCAAGGACAAGGGCTCCGCGACACAGCAGAGCAAGCAGTCGGACGCCGTGGTCACCATCGCGCCGAAGGACGGCGCCAAGTCGGTCGACACCAGCGGCGTCCTCAAGGTGACCGCCGCGAAGGGCAAGTTGACCGAGGTCGAGGTCGAGGACGTCAAGGGCGCGAAGGTCGACGGCGCCATCACGGGCGACGGCACCGGCTGGACGCCCTCGACGCATCTGGCCGCGTCCACCAAGTACACGGTGCACGCGGTCGCCAAGGACTCCGCGGGCCGCGAGGCCGCCGAGGACTCCAGCTTCACCACACTGACACCGCAGAACACCTTCATCGGTTACTTCACCCCGGAGGACGGCTCCACGGTCGGCGTCGGGATGCCCTTCTCACTCCGCTTCACCCGGGGCATCACGCACCCCGAGGACGTCGAGAAGGCCATCAGCATCAAGACCGAGCCGGCCGTCGACGTCGAGGGCCACTGGTTCGGCAACGACCGTCTCGACTTCCGGCCGGAGAAGTACTGGAAGAAAGGCACGAAGGTCACGGTCACGCTCTCCCTCGACGGCGTCGAGGGCCGGCCGGGCGTCTACGGCAAGCAGGCCAAGACCGTGAAGTTCACCATCGGCCGCAACCAGGTCTCGTACGTGGACGCCAAGAAGCACACCATGAAGGTCACCCAGGACGGCCAGGTCATCAGGACCATCCCGGTCACCACCGGCAAGCCCGGCTACGACACCTGGAACGGCCAGATGGTCATGCGCGAGAAGCTCACGGTGACCCGGATGAACGGCGAGACCGTCGGCTACGGCGGCGAGTACGACATCAAGGACGTCCCGCACGCCATCCGTCTGACCGATTCCGGCACCTTCGTCCACGGCAACTACTGGGGCGGCGGCGCGTTCGGCAACTACAACGCCAGCCACGGCTGCATCGGCCTGCGCGACGTGCGCGGCGGCTGGGACAAGAACGCCCCGGCGGCCTGGTTCTTCGACCACTCGATGAGCGGTGACGTGGTGGTCGTCAAGAACTCCAACGACCGCACCGTGGACCCGGCCAACGGGCTCAACGGCTGGAACATGTCGTGGGACAAGTGGACTTCGTGAGGTCGCACGACAGCGTGTGAGAAGGGGCGGGGCGCCGGGCGCCCCGCCCCTTCGCCGTCGCTGTGTCGTACGGCGCACCGACCGCGCGTCCCCATCCGCGTGAACGGCCGCTAACCTGCGGGCATGACCGTGAATCTCGAAGTCGCCGAAGGCGTCGGAACGCTGCGCCTGGACCGTCCGCCGATGAACGCGCTGGACGTCGCCACACAGGACCGGCTCAAGGAACTCGCCGAGGAGGCCACGCGCCGCGACGACGTGCGCGCCGTGGTGATCTACGGCGGCGAGAAGGTGTTCGCGGCGGGCGCGGACATCAAGGAGATGCAGAACATGGACCACACCGCGATGGTCCTGCGCGCCCGCGCCCTGCAGGACTCCTTCACCGCCGTGGCCCGCATCCCCAAGCCGGTGGTCGCGGCCGTCACCGGGTACGCGCTCGGCGGGGGCTGCGAACTGGCCCTGTGTGCCGACTACCGCATCGCCGCCGACAACGCCAAGCTCGGCCAGCCGGAGATCCTGCTCGGTCTGATCCCGGGCGCCGGCGGTACCCAGCGCCTGCCCCGGCTCGTCGGCCCCTCCAAGGCCAAGGACCTCATCTTCACGGGCCGGATGGTGAAGGCCGACGAGGCGCTCACCATCGGCCTGGTGGACCGGGTCGTGCCGGCCGAAGAGGTGTACACCGAGGCGCACGCCTGGGCCGCGAGGCTGGCGCAGGGTCCGGCGATCGCGCTCCGGGCGGCGAAGGAGGCGGTCGACACCGGGATCGAGACGGACCTCGAGACCGGGCTCGCCGTCGAACGGAACTGGTTCGCGGGCCTGTTCGCCACCGAGGACCGCGAGCGGGGCATGCGCAGCTTCGTGGAGGAGGGCCCCGGCAAGGCCAAGTTCCTCTGAGGATTTCCGCCGAAGTCCTTGCAATTGACGCGATGTCTGATCCGGGTCCCTCGATGGGGCGGTTTATGGGAGCCTTAAAGCACCCTTAAGCCTGCCTTGTCGAGGAGGCCTGTCGATTGCCCGGAAGCGAGACATCTCCGCAGGTCGGCGGGGCCGCGGACGGCCCTGAAATGCCGTCGGCATATGCCGATCGGAGCCGGCGCGACGAAACGTTCCGGGGGGTGGATTCCTCCGGAACGGCCCCGGAGCCCGCGCAGGGCGTCCATGATGGGGGCATGGCGGGGCTGGAGGGCATCGAACAGCCGCGGGGACACAGCCGTGCGACCGCGGCGCGATGGTCGCCCGCAGTCGAGGACGAACGGGCGCTCAGGGCACTGGAGTTGTTCGGCAACCCGACCGAGGCGGAGGTCCCGCTGCCGTCCCGCCCCGAGTCCGCCGCCACCGCCCGCCGGCTCGCCCAGGTCGTCGTCCTGCGCCACTGGGGGCTCACCCCCAAGCTCACCGAGGACGCCGTCTTACTCGTCTCGGAACTCGTCGGCAACGCCGTACGGCACACCGGCGCCCGGGTCTTCGGCCTCCGCATGCGCCGCCGCCGCGGCTGGATCCGCTTCGAGGTCCGCGACCCCTCGCGCGGGCTGCCGTGTCTGATGCCGGTCCAGGAACTGGACGTCAGCGGCCGGGGTCTGTTCCTGGTGGACAAGCTGTCCGACCGCTGGGGCGTGGACCTGCTGCCGCGCGGCAAGACGACGTGGTTCGAGATGCGGGTCCCCGATCGGTGAGGGCCGTGAACCCTCTTCGGCTTCGCTGAGCGCGACTCGAGAATGTCCCTCAAATGGGGCAATCGTATGTTTTCCTGCTTATTGCGTCTTAAATGGTGCGCGTGACCACGACCGACCGCCGCGGGGCGTTGCGCGCGGGTGCCGGGCTCGTCGTCGGTGGCGCCCTCGGCGCAGGATGCTCACCGGCCATCGACCCCGCCGCCCGGCCCACCGCCGCGCGAGCGCCCTCCCGCACCCCGGCGCGCGCCACCGCGCTCGCCGCCCCCGCACCCCGCGCCTTCCCCCGGCAGCCCGGCCAGATCACCCACGGCCCCCGCGACCGCCCCCGCGTCGCCCTCACCTTCCACGGCCAGGGCGACCCGGCCATCGCCAAAGACCTGCTCACCGCGGCCGAGAAGCACGGCGCCCGCGTCACCGTGCTCGCCGTCGGCAGCTGGCTCGACGAACAGCCCGGCATCGCCCGCCGTATCCTCGACGGCGGCCACGACCTGGGCAACCACACCCAGCGGCACATCGCCGTCAACACCCTGTCCGAGTCCGGCGCCCGCGCCGAGATCACCGGGTGCGCGGACCGCCTGCGGCGGCTCACCGGCTCCATCGGCACCTGGTTCCGGCCCTCCCGCGCCCCGACCGCCACCCCGCTCGTCGCCCGGCTGGCCCGCGCCGCGGGCTATCCGCACGTGCTGTCGTACGACGTCGACTCGCTCGACTACACCCGGCCCGGGGCCGGCGCCGTCACCCGCAAGATCCTCGCCGAGGTACGCAACGGTTCCGTGGTGAGCCTGCACTTCGGCTACGCGGACACGGTCACCGCCCTCCCCGCCGTACTCCAAGAACTCGACCGCCGTGGACTGCGCGCGGTCACCACCACGGAGCTGCTGAGCTGATGCAACCCCAACACGCCGCCCGCGTCCTGGCCGCAGGCGCTGCCCTCGCCGCCCTGACGCTGCTGTCCGCGTGCAGCAGCGACGTCCGCCACCGCGCGAACGAGGCCCTCGCCAGCCCGGCACCCGTCAAGCCCCCGAACAAGGGGCGGGTCGTCGACGGGCTGCCCGGGATGCCGCCCGTGCTCGACCCGTCCGACGTCTACGCCGCCGACCGCCCCAATCGGCTGTCCCCGGTGGTCAAGGGCTTCCCCTCCCGCGTCTACGTCCCCAACACCAACTCCAACACGGTCTCGGTGATCGACCCGGCGACGTACAAGGTCGTCGAGACCGTTCCCGTCGGCACCCAGCCGCAGCACGTCGTCCCCTCCTGGGACCTGAAGACGCTGTGGGTCAACAACGACCGGGGCAACAGCCTCACCCCCATCGACCCCAGGACCGGCAAGACGGGCAAGCCGGTCTCCGTGCACGACCCGTACAACCTGTACTTCACGCCCGACGGCAAGTACGCCGTCGTCATGGCCTCCCTCGACCGCGAACTCGTCTTCCGTGACGCGCACACCATGAAGCGCGTGAAGACCGTCCCGGTCAGCTGCTCCGGCGTCAACCACGCCGACTTCTCCCTGGACGGCCGCTACTTCATCGTCTCCTGCGAGTTCAGCGGCGAGATCCTCAAGGTCGACACCGCGATGATGAAGGTCGTCGCCCAGGAGAAACTCCCGTTCCAGGGGGCGATGCCGCAGGACGTCAAGGTCTCGCCCGACGGCAGGCGCTTCTACATCGCCGACATGGTGGCCAACGGGCTGTGGATCCTGAACGGCGACACCTTCGCCAAGCCCACGTTCCTCGCCACCGGCAAGGGTGCTCACGGCCTGTACGTCAGCCGCGACTCCCGCGTGATGTACATCTCCAACCGGGGCGAAGGCACCATCTCCCTCTTCGACTTCGCCCAGAACCGGCTCGCCACCAAGTGGCATCTGCCCGGCGGCGGCAGCCCCGACATGGGCGGCGTCTCGGCGGACGGCAAAGTCCTGTGGCTGTCGGGCCGTTACAACTCCGAGGTGTACGCCCTCGACACCCGCACCGGCACCCTGCTGGCCCGCATCGCGGTCGGCAGCGGCCCGCACGGACTCGCCGTCTACCCGCAGCCGGGCCGCTATTCGCTCGGGCACACGGGCGTCTTCCGTTGAGAAAGGGCGACTTGAGCGCGGGGGCCTAGGGGGCGAGGAACAGCGCCTCCGCCCCCGCAGGCAGGTAGCCCGCCGCCTGGAACGCCCGCATGCTGCGGGCATTCCCCGGTGAGACCTGCGCCCACAGCGGCTCGCCCGCGAGATGCCGGGCGGCCGTGACCAACAGCCGCCCAAGTCCCCGGTGCCGCACCGCCTCGTCCACCTCCACCGACACCTCGAGGCGTCCGGCCACCCCGCGCCCCAGCACCACCACGCCACCGTCCGCCGCCCACGCGCGCACGTCGTCGCGCCGCCGCCGCGCGTACGCGATCCGGGAGTGGGCGGGGTCGCTGATCTCCGTCAGCGCGAGCGGCGGCGCGCCGGGCAGGGGAGCGGCGGTCAGCAGCGCGTCGATCGTGTCGTGCCGGCGGCCCGTGCGCGCCAGGAAGGCCATGAGGAAGCGGGGGTTCATGGTCGCGGCCAGCGCGTCGCAGTCGGCCGCGCGCAGCGTCTCGCGCACCCAGGCGGGGTCCTCGTCGGTGAACACGACCGAGTGCGCGGTGAAGGACAGCACGCCCGCGTCCCGGTCCGAGGGCTGTGGCACCACGGTCGTACCGCCGTCAGCGGGCGGGAAGACACCGCGCACCGCCGCGTCGAGAATGTCCCGCAAAGTCTCCACCACGGCGCTCCTTGAGTCTCCACCCACTGGAAGGCCCAGACTCGCAGACATGATCGACGACGGCACCGGACTTTTCACCATCGGCGAGCTGGCGCGCGCCACCGGTCTCACGGTGCGCACCATCCGCTACTGGTCCGACGAGGGCGTGCTGACCCCCGTGGCCCGTTCCGCGGGCGGCTACCGGCTCTACGACGCCGAGTCCGCCGCCCGTCTGGAGCTCATCCGCACCCTGCGCGAACTGGGCCTCGGCCTGGACGCGGTCCGTGAGGTGCTGGCGGGCGAGACGACGGTGGCAGAGGTCGCGGCCGCGCACGTGGCCGCCCTTGACGCACAGATCCGCTCGCTGAAGGTGACCAGGGCGGTGCTGTCGACCGTGGCGAAACGCGGCGCGACCGCGGAGGAGATGACCCTGATGAACAAACTGGCACGGCTGTCGGCCGCCGAGCGGCGGCGGATCGTGGAGGAGTTCGTGGAGGAGATGTTCCACGGACTGGACACGGCGGACCCGGACATCCGCGAGCGCATGCGCACCTCCGCGCTCTCGCTGCCGGACGATCCGACGCCCGAGCAGGTCGACGCCTGGGTGGAGCTGGCCGAGCTGATCCAGGACCCCGAATTCCGGGCTCAGATGCGGCAGGCGGCCGAGTTCAACGCCGCCGACCGGGGGCACGAGACGCCCGCCGGCGCGTCCATGTGGTTCTTCAAGCGGCTGGTCGAGCTGGTGGGGCGGGCCCGTGAGAAGGGGATCGCCCCCGAGGCGCCCGAGGCCGACCGGGTGCTGGCGGACCTGCTCGGCACCGCCGACCGGGCCGCCGTACTCGCCCGTATGAAGGCGTCCCACAACGTACGGCTCGCCCGCTACCGCGAGCTGCTGGCCAGCCTCAAGGGAACGGCCGCGCCCGCGCACGAGGAGGACTTCGCGTGGGTGGTCGCTGCACTGGAGGCGCGCGCGGGCCGTTAATCTGACCTGCGTCAGCAGGCCAGAACGGCATGAGCAACACGAACAAAAAGGGGCGGATCGGTGGCGGACATCGAGGAAGCACGCAAGCAGTTCCAGCGGATCGATGCGGACGGTGACGGGTTCATCACCGCCGCCGAGTTCAAGTCCGCCCTCGCCCAGGGTGGCGACTGGAACGTCACCGAGTCGGTGGCCGAGACCATCATCGCGCAGCGGGACCTCAACGACGACAAGGTCCTGTCGTTCGACGAGTTCTGGGCGTACCTGAGCAAGTGACACGACCGCGACGGGGGGTGTCCGGCCGGACACCCCCCGTCGTCGTGTCCTGCGCCCCGAAGGCCACCCGATTGCCGGAGTCCCGGAATACACCTTTGTGTGCCGGGGCTGACGCCTCTCCCAGAAGCATGCGTATGCCGGAAGGGTCTGTCATGAAGATCGGCATCATCGGCGCGGGCAACATCGGCGGCAATCTGACGCGCCGGCTCACCGTGCTCGGCCACGACGTCTCGGTGGCCAACTCACGCGGCCCGCACACCCTCACCGACCTCGCCCAGGAGACGGGCGCGACCCCCGTCCCGGTCGGGGAGGCGGCGCGCGGCGCGGAGGTCGTCGTGGTCACGGTCCCTGTGAAGGCGGTACCGAACCTGCCGTCCGGCCTGCTGGACGGCGCGGCCGACGACGTCGTCGTGATCGACACCGGCAACTACTACCCGCGCGAGCGGGACGGCCGTATCGCCGGGATCGAGGACGACGGGATCACCGAGAGCCGCTGGACGGAACAGCAGATCGGCCACCCGGTCGTCAAGGCCTTCAACGGCACCTTCGCCCAGGACATCCTGGAACGCCCCCGCCCGGCCGGCGACCCCGACCGCATGGCCCTCCCGGTGGCCGGCGACGACGCGGCGGCGAAGGCGAAGGTCCGAGCCCTGATCGACGAACTCGGCTTCGACACGGTCGACTCCGGCGGCATCGCCGACTCCTGGCGCCAGCAGCCGGGCACGCCGGTGTACGGCCTCCGCGAGGGAGTGGCCGGAGTGACCAAGGCCCTCGCAGAAGCCTCCCCGGAACGCCCGGCGGACTTCCGGGGTCAGCCCACCACACGTTCCGCGACCTGAAACCGCCCTGTGCGTCAGCCTTCCTCGGCCCACTCGCGCAGGGCGGCCTTGTCCGCGAAGGCGGCCACGTTCTTGTCGTGCGGGTCGCTCGTGTACTGGTGGAAGCGCCACTTGGCCTTGATGCGGGGCTTGCCCGCGGTGACGTAGTCGGCGATCCAGAGGCCGTCCCCGGCGTACGAGGTGACGTCGACGTTCAGCCAGTAGTTGCGGTTCGCGTACAGCAGGACCTTGTGGCTGGGGCGGAGGTCCTTCACCTTGCGGATGAACAGGTCCTTCTCCGCGTTCGTCGCGTGGGTTCCCTCGCTCGTCGTCTCCCAGTCGACGGCGAGGATGTCGCCCGCCTTCTCGGGGGCGTGCTTGACGAAGTACTCGGCCTGGGCCGTGAGGTTGCCGGGCCAGAGGAAGTGGTAGAAGCCGACGACCAGTCCGGCGTCGCGGGCCGTCCTGGTCTGGGCGCTGAGTCGTGGGTTGACGTACGAACGGCCCTCGGTCGCCTTGATGAAGACGAAGGAACTGCCGTCCGTGTCGTAGTCGGTGGGCTGGTAAGCGCTCACGTCGATGCCGTGCAGCATGCGGGTACTTCCCGAAGTGTCAGTGGGGTGACAGGAGTTGACTCTTGTATGCCCCGTATCCGCCGTCTCAGCACTCGACGGGTGCGCTGAGGGCGAGCACGTACGTGCTCGCCCTCAGCCAAGGCCTCGTGCGCCGGACAGGACGCTCAGGAGTCGGTCCGCAGAGGCCGCATGCTGGTGACGGTCACTCGCTGTCGGCCGCGGCCGGGACGACCTCGATGGTCTTCGAGGTCGTGAGCGGCGCGAGCGAGCTGTCGTCGGTGTACGCGCGCATCGAGTCGTTCGTCACCGACACGGTCACCGTGCCGGGGCGCAGCGCGGTGAGCTTCCGGGTCTGCGGGTCGAGGATCGCCACCTTGCCCTCGTGGCGGGCTTCGGCGACTGCTTCCTCCCCGCTGCCGATCGCCAGGTTGCGCGATCCGCTCCAGTCGACCGACATCGGGTACCGCAGCGGCACCACACGCGTGCCCGTCGACACGCCCTGCGGCTGCACGATGCTGCCCGAGAGCTGTGCGGTCCCCCTCACCTCGAGCGACTCAGGGGTGTTGAGCGTGATGGACTGCGCGAAGGCACGCACGTCGGCCTCGAGCCACTGCTGGTTCGCGTGCCGCTGCGAGTCGACGGACCAGTCCACCCACCCGGTGAAGCCACCGCGGTCCGGCGTGCCGTACGGGTCCTTGCCCGACGACGGCAGCACCGTGTACGGGACGCCCTCGATGCGGTGGACGTCGGCTATCTGGGCGTGGGATCCGACCATCGCGGCGCCCTTGCCCGTCGCGCCACGGAAGTCCGTGAGCATCTTCTCGATGAGCGCGGCCTCGTCACGGTCGCCGAGCTGGCTGGCCTTCGTCTCGGCCGGGTCGTCCACCGGGTGGTGGGCGAAGACCATGACGTTGTGGACCGACTTGTCCTTCTCGGCGTCGGCGAGAGCCTGCTGGAGCATCGGGAGCTGGTCCCAGGCCGTCGCGCGCAGCGACCCGAGGGAGCTGGCGAGCAGGATGAACCGCGTGCCCTTGTGGTCGAACGTCCGGTACGGCCGGCCGAACTCGTTGGTGAAGTTCGTCAGGTCGGACTGGACGTTGTTGAGGCCGTAGGACTCGTGGTTGCCCGGCACGTAGTAGCAGGGGACCGAGCCGGCCTTCGGGTCCGGAGTGCTGTCCTCGGCCGGCTCCTGGCCGAGCAGGACGAGGTCGCATCCGGCGTCGGTGAGCACCTGGCGGGCCAGTGTGAGGTCCTGCGGCAGGCCGCGGTCGGTGATGTCGCCGTTCAGGACGATCAGGTCCGGACGGGTCTTGCGGATCCGCTGGATGGCGGCCGTCGCGACCTGGGTCAGCGCCGGATTGTCGGCCGTGAACTGCACGTCCGACAGCGTGGCGAACTTCCACGTGTGGGGGCCCTGGAGCAGCGAGCCGTCGTCGGAGACGAGCGCGTCGGGCTGCAGGTCGGGCTGGGCCGGCAGGTCGATCGACGTCGGGACGTCGGCCTCGACGCGGTCCAGGACGAACGTGCCCGCCTTCTGCTGGGCGACGCTCGTGTTGATGCCCTGGAAGCCCGAGACCGCGATCGGGAACTTCGTGTTCGCCGGCAGCGTGAAGGACGCGTACTGCCAGTCGTTGCTCGCGCTCAGACCGGTGCCGTAGACGCCGTTGCTCTTGCCGTCCGCGTCGACGTAGCTGATGTAGGTCAGACCGTTCGGCACGCTGATGCTCGACTTGATCCGCATCCGCAGGCGGAGCGGCTGGCCGGGCACCTGGATGCGCCCGGTCGCCGACGTCACCGTGATGCCCACGTTGCGCATCGCGTTGAAGTCGATCCGCAGGCCGTCGGGGTCCGCCGAGAACGTCGTGGCCGCGGTGCTGTTGTTGCGCCAGCGGGCGAGCACGTCGTCGTCGAAGTCGTAGACCGTCTTGGTCTGCACGCCGACCGTGATCGGGAGCTGGACCGACTTGCCGCCGACCGAGACCGTGAGGATCGTGCCCGCGTTGGTGAGCGGGGTGATCTTCAGCTTGCCGTTCACGGACTTGATGTCGACGACGCTGTGGTCGTAGTCGAGCGAGAGGTCCTGCGGGTCGATCGGAGCCGTGTAGCCCTGGGCGTCGCGGCCGGTCACGGAGACGGAGACCGCGTTGTCGGGCGTCGCGTCGGCGATCGACAGGCGCTGGGACGACAGCTCCACGCTGTTGACCGGGCCGAGGACGGTGACCTTCCTGGCCGCCTCCTCACTCCGCACACGAGCGCCGACCGTGATCGTGCCGCGCGCTGCGGCCGGGGCCGTGAGCGCGCCGCCCTTGACGGAGGCTCCGTCCGCGGACCAGTGCACGGACTGCGGGTCGACCGCCACCGGCGTCTCGTGGTCGTCGACGCCCTCCGCGACGAGCGCGCGGTGCAGCCCCGGGAAGACCTTCACGCCGCCATCGGCAGCCGCCGCACCGGGCGCGGGCTTGACGAGGAGCTGGTCCAGCTTGCCGTCGCCCTTCGCGACGAACACCCCCACGCCGTTCGGGTCGTTGCGCTCATGGCCGTCGGACGGGACGTTCCGGACGGTCGCGGCGTCCTCGCCGAGGGCGCGGGCGACCATCGTGGTGGAGCCGCCGCCGTCGAGGTTGACCGCGGTCTCCACGCCCATCGCGGCGAGGTCACGCGCCTCCTTGTCGATCCCGACGCCGCCCTTGCCCGTGCCGCCCGGACCGTCCCAGGTCGCGAGCACGAGCGTCTTGCCGCCGTTCTTGAAGCCGAGCGCGGTGCGCGGGGCGATCGAGGTGTCGAGACCCTTGACGACCTGGCCGCCCGAGACGATGGTGCCGCCGTGGCCGAGCGCGAACTTCATCGTCTTGGCAACGTTGTCGGCGAGATCGTAGTCGAGCTTCACCGGGTCGCCGGGCTGCAGCACGCGCAGCGCGGTCGCCGCGGCCCCGCGCCCGACGAGCACGAAGGCGCCGTCCGGGATCGTCCCCGAGCCCGCCGGACCGTTCGGCGTGACCGACACGACCGATCCGTCCTTGACCAGCACTTCGGCGATCTGGTCGTTGGCCACGCCGGTCAGGCCGCTGTTGCGGCTGTAGTCGCCCCACGCGGACGTGAACGCGACCAGGCCGTCCGCGGGGACCCCGCCGCCGTTCGCGGCGTTGAGCGACAGGACCTTGTGGTCCGCGCCCGCGAAGTTCGCGTTCGCGTCGACGGTGAGGTCCACGAGCTGGGCGATGCCGTCCTTGCTGATGCCCACGTGCTGGCGGCCGCCGATGTCGGCGGACTTGACCAGTTGCCCGTTCTGAACCTCGCCGCCGAGCGCCGCGTTGGAGTTTCCGATGTCGAAGAACTCGCCGTTGACGCCCGCGACGGCGCCGGCCTTGTTGGCGGCCGTGCTGAGCGGCGCCCCGGACGCGACCGCTCCGGAGGTCAGCAGGTCCGTGCTGACCGCCCTGTTGGACAGGTCCACGTTCAGGAACTGTGCGTCGTACCAGCCCTTCTGGTCGAGCGCCTTCACATGCTGCAGGTCGATCCCCGGACCGATCTTCTCGGACGTGTTGGTCAGGGGGATTCCGCCGGTGACGGGCGCACCGGTGGCCGGTGCACCGGTGACGGGCGCACCAGTGGTCTGAGCACCGGTGACCGGCACACCGGTGACCGGATCAATGTTGGCCGGAGCAACGGCGACGGGCGCGAGCGGGCCGCTGTCCGCGTACGCGACGGTAGGTGCGGCGGCGAGCGCGGTCGCTGTGGCGAGCACGACCAGCAGTGGTCTCTTGCGTCGATGGTTCAAGACCATCAATCTCATGGGAACCTCGGGTCAGGAAAGGAAGCGGGGAAAACTCTCCCGCTACGCCCATTTCGATCATGGGTGCATACCCGATTACAAAGATCGACCGATACGTGCGAACGACGCCATTGCGAGCCGTCGGTTAACGCTGGCTGTAAGTTGCATCTTTCCTCGCGGCGGAATGCCGGTGTTCGCCGTGTGCACCTGCGACGTGATGCCCCGTCAGGAACGGCCGGCGGCCGGACCCGCCCCCTCGGTACTCAGCACTCGATGATGTTCACAGCCAGCCCGCCCCGGGCCGTCTCCTTGTACTTGACCGACATGTCCGCGCCCGTGTCCTTCATCGTCTTGATGACCTTGTCCAGGGACACCTTGTGGGAGCCGTCGCCGCGCATCGCCATGCGGGCGGCCGTGACCGCCTTGACCGCGGCCATGCCGTTGCGCTCGATGCAGGGGATCTGGACGAGGCCGCCGACCGGGTCACAGGTGAGGCCGAGGTTGTGTTCCATGCCGATCTCGGCCGCGTTCTCGACCTGTTCGGGAGATCCGCCGAGCACCTCGGCCAGCGCGCCCGCCGCCATCGAGCAGGCCGAGCCGACCTCGCCCTGGCAGCCGACCTCGGCGCCGGAGATGGACGCGTTCTCCTTGAAGAGCATGCCGATCGCGCCCGCCGCCAGCAGGAAGCGGACCACGCCCTCCTCGTCCGCGCCCGGCACGAAGTTGATGTAGTAGTGCAGGACCGCCGGGATGATGCCGGCCGCGCCGTTCGTCGGCGCCGTGACCACCCGGCCGCCCGCCGCGTTCTCCTCGTTCACCGCCATCGCGTAGAGCGTGATCCACTCCATCGCGTGCGCCAACGGGTCGCCGTCCGCCCGCAGTTGACGTGCGGTGACGGCCGCGCGCCGACGCACCTTCAGGCCGCCCGGCAGGATGCCCTCGCGGGACATGCCGCGCGACACGCACTCCCGCATCACCCGCCAGATCTCCAGCAGGCCCTCGTGGATCTCCTCCTCGGTGCGCCAGGCCCGCTCGTTCTCCAGCATCAGCGAGGAGATCGACAGACCCGTCTCCTTCGTCAGCCGCAACAGCTCGTCGCCCGTGCGGAAGGGGTACTTGAGGACCGTGTCGTCGAGCTTGATCCGGTCCGCGCCGACCGCGTCCTCGTCCACGACGAAGCCGCCGCCCACCGAGTAGTACGTCTTCGACAGCAGCTCCGCGCCCGAGGCGTCGTACGCCCAGACGGTCATGCCGTTCGCGTGGTACGGCAGTGCCTTGCGGCGGTGCAGCTTCAGGTCCGCGTCGAAGTCGAACGGGATCTCGTGCTCGCCGAGGAGCCGCAGCCGGCCCGACGACCTGATGGCGTCCACCCGGTCGTCCGCCGTCTCCACGTCCACCGTGCGCGGCGAGGCGCCCTCCAGACCGAGCAGGACGGCCTTCGGCGTGCCGTGGCCGTGGCCGGTGGCGCCGAGGGAGCCGTACAGCTCGGAGCGTATCGACGCGACGGAGCCCAGCAGGCCCTCGTTGCGCAGCCTGCGGGCGAACATGCGCGCCGCGCGCATCGGGCCGACCGTGTGGGAGCTGGACGGGCCGATGCCGATCGAGAACAGGTCGAAGACCGAGACGGCCACGGGATCTCCTCAGGAAGGGGGTGATGGGGCACCCGGGCGCCGGGCGTCCGGATCGGGTGCCCCCACCGGGGAACTACTTGTTCAGACCGGGGTACAGCGGGTGCTTCTCGGTCAGGGCGAGGATCCGGCCCCGGAGCGCCGCAGCGTCGTACGACGGCTTCAGCGCTTCCGCGATCACGTCGGCGACCTCGGCGAAGTCCTCGGCGAGGAAGCCGCGGGTCGCCAGGGCCGGCGTGCCGATGCGCAGGCCGGACGTGACCATCGGCGGACGCGGGTCGTTCGGGACCGCGTTGCGGTTGACCGTGATGCCGACCTCGTCCAGCCGGTCCTCGGCCTGCTGTCCGTCCAGCTCGGACTCGCGCAGGTCGACCAGGATCAGATGCACGTCGGTGCCGCCGGACAGCACGTTCACCCCGGCCGCGCGGGCGTCCGGAGCGGTCAGCCGCTCGGCGAGGATCTTCGCGCCCTCGACCGTACGGCGCTGGCGCTCCTTGAACTCCTCCGACGCGGCGATCTTGAAGGAGACCGCCTTGGCCGCGATCACGTGCTCCAGGGGGCCGCCCTGGAAGCCCGGGAAGACGGACGAGTTCAGCTTCTTCGCGAAGTCCTTCTTCGCCAGGATGATGCCACCGCGCGGGCCGCCCAGCGTCTTGTGCGTGGTGGAGGTGACGACGTCGGCGAAGGGCACCGGGTTCGGGTGGAGGCCGGCGGCCACCAGACCCGCGAAGTGCGCCATGTCGACCCACAGGTACGCCCCGACCTCGTCGGCGATCCGGCGGAACTCGGCGAAGTCCAGCTGCCGCGGGTACGCCGACCAGCCCGCGATGATCACCTTCGGGCGGTGCTCCTTGGCCAGCCGCTCCAGCTCGGCCAGGTCGACCAGGCCGGTCTCGGCGTCCACGTGGTACGCGACCACGTCGAACTGCTTGCCGGAGAAGTTCAGCCGCATCCCGTGGGTGAGGTGGCCGCCGTGGGCCAGGTCCAGACCGAGGATGGTGTCGCCGGGCTGGGCCAGCGCGAACAGCGCGGCCTGGTTGGCGGAGGCACCCGAGTGGGGCTGCACGTTGGCGTACTCGGCGCCGAACAGCTCCTTGACCCGGTCGATGGCCAACTGCTCGGTGACGTCGACGTACTCGCAGCCGCCGTAGTAGCGGCGGCCCGGGTAGCCCTCGGCGTACTTGTTGGTGAGGACCGAGCCCTGCGCCTCCATGACCGCGACGGGAGCGAAGTTCTCCGACGCGATCATCTCCAGCGTGGACTGCTGGCGGTGCAGCTCGGAGTCGACCGCGGCGGCCACCTCCGGGTCGACCTCGTGCAGGGGGGTGTTCAGAAGTGACATGCTCTACGACCTCTCAGCCGGCGGTGTGGGCGGCGTACTCGTCGGCGGAGAGCAGGTCGCCCGGCTCCTCCGCGACGCGCACCTTGAAAAGCCAGCCGCCTTCGAAGGGGGCCGAGTTCACCAGCGACGGGTCGGTCACCACGTCCTCGTTGATCTCCGTGACCTCACCGCTGACCGGCGAGTAGAGGTCGCTGACGGACTTGGTCGACTCCAGCTCGCCGCAGGCCTCGCCCGCGGTGACCGTGGAGCCGACGTCCGGGAGCTGGGCGTAGACGACATCGCCGAGCGCGTTGGCCGCGAACTCGGTGATGCCGACCGTCGAGACGCCGTCCTCGGCGGCCGACAGCCACTCGTGCTCCTTGCTGTAACGCAGCTGCTGGGGGTTGCTCATGGCCTGAATTCTCCTGTACGCGGGGGAGTGCTGGTGAATGGGGGACTCGAGTGACTGCTCGTGAGCAGGTGAAACATGCGCAGGGTCACACCGTGACCGCGCCCAGTGTCTACTTCTGCCGCTTGTAGAAGGGCAGCGCCACGACCTCGTACGGCTCGTGACTGCCCCGGATGTCCACACCGACGCCCGCCGTCCCTGGCGCCGCGTGCGCCGCGTCGACGTACGCCATGGCGATGGGCCTGCCCAGCGTCGGCGAGGGGGCGCCCGAGGTGACCTCGCCGATCACCTCGCCACCGGCGACGACCGGGTACCCCGCGCGCGGGACCCGGCGGCCCTCGGCGATCAGGCCGACCAGGACGCGCGGCGGGTTCGCCTCGGCGCGGGACGCGGCCTCGGCCAGCGCCTCGCGGCCCACGAAGTCGCCCTCCTTGTCGAACTTCACGACCCGGCCGAGCCCTGCGTCGAACGGGGTCAGGGAGGTGTTCAGCTCGTGCCCGTACAGCGGCATGCCCGCCTCCAGGCGCAGCGTGTCCCGGCAGGACAGACCGCAGGGGACCAGCCCGGCGCTCTCGCCCGCCCTGGTCAGCGCGCGCCACAGTTCCACGGCGTGCTCCGGCGCCACGAACAGCTCGAAGCCGTCCTCACCGGTGTAGCCGGTGCGCGCGATCAGCGCGGGGACACCGGCGACGGTGCCGGGCAGGCCCGCGTAGTACTTCAGGCCGTCCAGGTCGGCGTCGGTGACCGACTTGAGGATCGCGGGGGACTCGGGGCCCTGTACGGCGATCAGCGCGTAGTTGTCCCGGTCGTCGCGGACCTCGGCGTCGAAGCCGGCAGCCCGCTCGACGAGCGCGTCGAGGACCACCTGGGCGTTGGAGGCGTTGGCCACGACCATGTACTCGGCCTCGGCCAGCCGGTAGACGATCAGGTCGTCCAGGATGCCGCCGTCGGCCCGGCAGATCATGGTGTAGCGGGCACGGCCGACGCCGACGGAGGCGATGTTGCCGACCAGGGCGTGGTTCAGCAGCTGGGCGGCCTGCGGTCCGGTGACGGTGATCTCGCCCATGTGGGAAAGGTCGAACAGGCCGGCCCGGGTGCGCACGGCGATGTGCTCGTCGCGCTCGGAGCCGTAGCGCAGGGGCATGTCCCAGCCGGCGAAGTCGGTCATCGTCGCGCCGAGGGAACGGTGCAGCGCGTCGAGCGCGGTGCGGCGAACTCCGGGGAATGCTGAGGATTCGGTACTGCTCATCGGACGGTCGTCTCCCAGGAAATGACGGGCGAGGTCGTTCCTCCCCATCTGTCATCGGAACCTGAGAGGTTCGCCATGACCACCTGGGACGACGGTCACGGCTTGCACCTTGGGTGGAGCCACTGTGGCAGCGGCCCGCTTTTCAGATGTGCCTCGCCCGCGCGGTAACGGGGCCTGAGAGATTCAAGGGAGGGACTTGCTCCTTCGGCGCCCCGGTGACGTACTGCCGGGGACTCTCCCGCGCGGATTCAAGCGGCCGGTATGCAGTTGGCGCGGACATCATTGCACGCCCGGCCGCCGCGCGGCAGGCCACCTCTGTAACCAGCCTGTGGCACTACGCGTACAAAACCCGGGACACCGAGTATTACCTTCTCTTTACACTCGACGGGCAGGGGACCCTCCGAGCCCAGGGGAGGACGATTCACGGTGAACAGGACCACGGCGTACGCCACGACGACGGGCCTCGCACTGCCGAAGCGGCCCGCCGCACCGGCCCGCGAGCGCTGCGCCGAACATCCGGCCCCCGTACTCCGCGACCTGCGCGAACGCTCCGGCCGCAGCCCGCACCACCTTCTCTTCGGCCCCCGCGACCTGGTCGTGATCACGGGCCTGCCGGGCAGCGGCAAGTCGACCCTGATGCACCGCGCGGTCCACGGCGTCCGCGTCGACTCGCAGGACACCCGCGACCGCTGGGACGCCCGCACCCCGCGCCTCCTCCCCTACACCCTCTACCGCCCCCTGGTCCGCCTGGCCCACTTCGCCGGACTGCGCCGCGCCCTTCGCTCCGGTGCGGGCGTCGTCGTGCACGACTGCGGCACCCAGGCCTGGGTGCGCGGCTGGCTGGCCCGCGAGGCCCGCCGCCGCGGCGGCACTCTGCACCTGCTGCTCCTGGACGTCACCCCGGACACGGCACTCGAGGGCCAGCGCGAGCGCGGCCGGGGCGTCTCGCGCTACGCCTTCCTGCGCCACCGCAGGGCGGCCGGCCGGCTGCTGCGCTCCGTGGAGCAGGGCACCCTGCCCGAGGGTTGCGGTTCGGCGGTGCTGCTCGACCGGGACGCGGCGGACGTCCTGCGCCGGATCGGCTTCTCGGATTGAGGGGCTGTCACCGGTACCCGCTAGCCTTTTCAGCCACACCAGTGGTTCCCAGCAGGCGGTAGGCACATGGACTTCCCGGCGGACTTTCCCACGGACTTCCCGGCACAGGCGCACCCCCATCCACACGGCGGATGGCCCGGCAACGAACTCGAGGAGGTCCTCTCGGCCTCCCTCGGCGTCCCGTCGGCCGGCGGCCGCATCGTCGAGGTCCTGGGCCGCAGCTTCGTCTGGATACCCCTGCCGTCCGGCGGCGGTCCGCACAGCGGCCCGCTGGACCTGCCCACGACGGACATCGGCGGCCAGGTGTACGTCCCGGTCTTCAGCTCCGAGGAGCAGTTCCAGCAGGTGGTCGGCTCCCACATGTCGTACACCATCGCCCCGGCGGTCGAGTTCGCCCGCGGTCTGCCCCCGCAGGTGGGCATCGCCGTCAACCCGGGCGGCGTGGTGGGCGTCCCGCTGCCGCCGGAGGCGGTGGCCGAACTCTGCCGGGCGGGCCGCACCCCGCTCGACGGCGCCGCGAGCGGCGGCCGGGTCCGCCTCTTCGAACCCGACTGGCAGGACGACCCGGTCGACTTCCTCGCTGCGGCCTCCGCGGAGTTCGCGGCGACGGGCGTGGTCGCCACGGCCCGCCGCTGCCTGGCCGCGATAGAGACGGCGGACCCGGTGATGTTCGTAGGAGTCGAACTCTCCCAGTGGGAGGGCGACCTGAGAGCCCGCCCCCTGGAAGCCCTGGGCAAGGCCCTCGGCAAGGTCCCGGTCCAGTGGCCGGTGAACCTGGTCCTCCTGGACGTCGCGGAGGACCCGGTGGGCCACTGGATGAGGCAGCACGTACGGCCGTTCTACCAGTACGGCCACTAGCAGCCCACCCAGGGGCAGCCGACCCGGGGACGCGGGGTTGTATCGACATGCGGCTCCGCCGCGTGGGCGCGGCAAGCCACAACGCACCCGTACCCGCCGACGAACACAAGGCCCCGAGCCGGTGGGCGCTTAAGCTGTTCGCCAACGCGGGGCAACTTCTCAAAGAGGGCGGTACGAAAGGTGAGTGCAAGCCGCAGCGGCAGCGTGGAGCACATGCTGCGCCAGGTGACCCCCGGGCGATACGACGCCTACGAGGCCCTGCTGCGCGCCCTCGCCACCCCGTCCTCCGGCCAGATCTGGATGCTCCTGTGGCACGGCCAGGCGGGCTCCCCCGACGCCCAGTACGGGAACATGGAGATCGACGGCTACGGCTACGCCCCGTGCGTCACCTCCGCCCAGGAACTGTCCGCCAGCGGCTGGAACCGCTCGTACGAGGTGGTCGACGGGGTCGACGTCGCCCGCACCCTCTACCCGGACCACCACGGTCTCTGGCTCAATCCGCACGCCCCGGGCGGCGGCGTCGGCATCCCGTGGCTCGACCTGCGCCGCATCGCGACCGGCCTGGACCGCCAGCCCGCGGGCCCGCTGCGGCTGTCGGAACCGGGCATCGAGATCCCGCAGTTCTACGCCCTGCTCGCGCAGAACGCCCACCGCACCCCGGCGGTCCGGGCCCTGCGCCGCGCCTGGGTCCAGCCGGCGCTCGGGTCGCCGTACCTCGCGATCGGCCTGGACGTGTACGACAGCTCCCCGCCCGCGGTCGACTCCGTGCGCGCGATGATGCAGCAGTCCATCGGCGCGGTCCCGGACGGGCTGCCGGTGTCGACGGTCGCGATGTCCGACGAGTACGACCCGGTCGTGATGTGGATGCGGGCCGGCAGCCGCCCGTTCTACGACCGAGAGGCCCACGCGACGGCCCCGGCCCAGTCCCCGGCGGCTGGGTACGGCTATCCGGGCCCCCGCGCCTACTGAGCGCCGGTCCCACGGTCAGGACATTGCTGTTGCGAACTTGAAATTCGTCCAGATGTCGGGACGAAATGGCTCTCGCCCCCGCTTTTTCCTCATCCTCGGGGATCCCATTTGCGATCGAGCACCCAAATGCATGGATGATGTGATGCTCGTCACATATGGTGCACGCGACCTCAGCCGGGACGCCTGTAGCGTGAGTTGAGAGCGAGGGTGCTGCGCGGTCCCGCTTCCGATGGGTCGCCCCGCAGGCCGGATCCCATTGTTCGGATAACGGATTCCCCAGGGTGGCATCACGGTTGCGCATACTTTCTCCATCAGATCTGGCGTGTGATCGTGAACGCGTTGAAGACTCGCCTCTCAGACGCGAGGCCATCGATCCTGTGAGCGAGTGCCCATCGGTGCCAATCGAGGATCAGTTGGACAGTTGGGTCGCATCACGACACAGGCCGCGCAGCACGTAAGCGAACCAAGCCGCCCACAGCGGCGGACAAAGGCCGGTCACCACCGGCGAGAGGGGTCAGGTCACTGTGACCGCACCGATCGAGACCACCGGCGCGGAGGCTGGAGCACAGCCCGAGGCTGTGCTCGCCGGGGTCAAGAAGAGCCAGATCGAAGGGCGTTCACTCACACAGATCGCCTGGACCCGGTTCAAGCGGGACAAGGTGGCTGTTGCGGGTGGCGTGATCGTCGTGCTGCTCGTTCTGATGGCAGTGCTGGCCAAGCCCATCGAGTGGATCTTCGGGCTCGACCCCGACAAGTTCCACCAGGACCTCATCGACCCCGCCCTGCTGGCCCCCAAGGGCGGCTGGGGCGGCATGAGTTGGTCGCACCCGCTCGGCGTCGAGCCGCAGTACGGTCGCGACATGCTCGCCCGCATCATCGACGGGTCCTGGGTCTCGCTCCTGGTCGCGGGTGGCGCCACACTGCTGTCGGTGGTGATCGGCACCGTGCTGGGTGTCGTCGCCGGCTACTACGGCGGCTGGGTGGACAGTCTCATCAGCAAGCTGATGGACACCTTCCTCGCCTTCCCGCTCCTGCTGTTCGCCATCGCCATCTCGGCGTCGGTGCAGGACGGCTTCTTCGGGCTCAACGGACTGTCGCTGCGCATCTGCGTGCTGATCTTCGTGATCGGCTTCTTCAGCTGGCCGTACATCGGCCGCATCGTGCGCGCCCAGACGATGAGCCTGCGCAAGCGTGAGTTCATCGAAGCGGCTCAGAGCCTCGGAGCGCGTGGTCCGTACGTCCTGTTCCGTGAACTGCTCCCCAATCTCGTCGCGCCGATCCTCGTCTACTCGACGCTGATCATCCCGACGAACATCCTCTTCGAGGCCGCGCTGAGCTTCCTCGGAGTCGGCATCGCTCCGCCGCAGGCCTCCTGGGGCGGAATGCTCAGCAACGCCGTGGATCTCTACACCGCAGATCCGCAGTACATGTTCGTGCCCGGACTGGCGATCTTCATCACTGTCCTGGCCTTCAATCTGCTGGGTGACGGGCTGCGTGACGCACTCGACCCTCGCAGCAAGTGATCCACAACGATAGAGGGGGCTTTCCTCACGTGAAGACGAGAAGGGTTACCGCCGCAGTGGCGTCGGTGCTGGCACTCTCGCTCGGAGCTGCCGCATGCGGCGGCGGGGGCGGCAAGAACGACAGCAGTGGTGGCGGCGGCGGCAAGAAGGACGCGGCGCTCGACGCCATCGTCAACGTGTCGAACAAGAAGGGGGGTACTGTCACGCTGGAGGACTCCGACGTGCCGGACTCCCTGGACCCGGGCAACACGTACTACGGGTTCGTGCAGAACTTCTCGCGCCTCTACGCGCGTACGCTCGTCACGTTCAAGCCGGCCGCCGGCAAGGACGGCCTGACGGTCGTCCCGGACCTCGCGGAGTCCCTGGGCACGCCCAGCGACGGCGCCAAGACCTGGACGTACAAGCTGCGTTCCGGTCTGAAGTTCGACGATGGCACGCCGATCACGTCCAAGGACGTGAAGTACGCCATCGAGCGCTCCAACTTCGCGCCCGAGGCTCTGTCCAACGGCCCGACGTACTTCAAGGCGTACCTGCAGGGTGGCGACAAGTACAAGGGTCCCTACAAGGACAAGTCCCCCGAAGGCCTGAAGTCGATCGAGACCCCGGACGACCAGACGATCGTCTTCAAGCTGAACCAGCCGTTCGCCGACTTCGACTACCTGGCGACCTTCTCGCAGACGGCCCCCGTGCCGGCGGCGAAGGACGACGGTGCGAAGTACGTGCAGCACATCGTGTCCTCCGGCCCCTACAAGTTCGAGTCGTACGAGGAGGGCCGCGCGGCCACCCTCGTCCGCAACACGAACTGGGACCAGAAGACCGACTCGATCCGCAAGGCGCTGCCGGACAAGATCACGGTCAAGTTCAAGGTCAACCCGGTCACGATCGACAACGACCTGCTGGCCGACAAGATCACGGGTGACATCGCGGGCACCGGCGTCCAGCCGCAGACCCAGCCGAAGGTCCTCAACGGCAAGTACTCCAAGCAGACGGACAACTCGTACGCGGGTGCCACGTCGTACATCGCGCTGAACGTCCACGTGGCGCCGTTCGACAACGTCCACTGCCGTAAGGCCGTCCAGTGGGCGATCGACAAGCAGTCCGTGCTCGACGCCATCGGCGGTACCCCGAAGGGCGACGTGGCCACCACGCTGCTGCCGCCGTCGGTCAACGGCTACACCAAGTTCGACACCTACGCGTCCGCGGGTCACAAGGGTGACGCGGCCAAGGCCAAGGAAGAGCTCAAGGCGTGCGGCAAGCCGAACGGCTTCTCCACCACGCTGACGGCCCGTTCCGACCGTCCCGCCGAGGTCGCCCAGGCCACCGCCATCCAGAACTCGCTGAAGAGCGTCGGCATCAACGTCGAGATCAAGCAGTTCCCCTCCGGCAAGTACTTCTCCAACTTCGCCGGTGTCCCGAGCTACGTCCACGAGCACAAGCTGGGCATGCTCTCCATGGCGTGGGGTGCCGACTGGCCGACCGGCTACGGCTTCCTGGACCAGATCATCAACGGCGCGGCCATCAAGCCGTCGGGTGGCAACAACCTGATGGAGCTGGACGACCCGAAGATCAACGACGCCCTGAAGAGCGCGATCGCCAACACCGACTCCGCGGCCCGCACCAAGGCCTGGGGCGACATCGACAAGATGGTGCTCGACAACGCCTCGGTCGTCCCGCTCGTCTACCGCAAGAACCTGTTGCTCCGGCCGTCGTCCGCGACCAACGTCACGGTCACGCAGGCGTACCTCGGCATGTACGACTACCTGCTGCTGAGTTCGTCGAAGTAAGCACAGGCCGGATCCCCCTGAAAGGCAGGTGAAGGCACCGGGTGGCCGGGACGGACAACCCCGTCCCGGCCACCGGGAGCCGCACAGCTGTGGCTGCGTACATCATCCGACGCGTCTTCGGCGCCTTGGTACTGCTGCTGGTGGTCAGCGCAGTCACCTTCGCCATCTTCTTCCTGGTCCCCCGCCTCGGCGGTCAGACAGCCACCCAGCTGGCTACCCAGTACGTCGGCAAGGACGCCAACCCCGAGTCCGTTGCCGCGATCAAGCGGAACCTGGGTTTCGACCAGCCCATCTACATCCAGTACTGGGACTACCTCAAGGGCCTGTTCGTGGGCGCCGACTACAAGTTCGGCCCCGACGCCACGCACTGCGCCGCCCCTTGCTTCGGGTACTCCTTCAAGAGTCACGTCGAGGTGTGGCCGCAGCTCACCGAGCGTATTCCGGTCTCCTTCTCGCTGGCGGTCGGCGCGGCCGTGATCTGGCTGATCTTCGGCGTGACGACCGGTGTCATCTCGGCGCTGCGCAAGGGCAAGCCGGTGGACCGCATCGCCATGTTCATCGCGCTCGCCGGCGTCTCCCTTCCGATCTTCTTCACCGGCCAGGTCATCAACGCGCTGTTCGTCTACCAGTGGCCCATCTGGGACAGCACCGACTATGTGCCGTTCACCCAGAACCCGGCCGACTGGGCCTGGCATCTGCTGCTGCCCTGGATCAGCCTCGCGTTCCTCTTCTCCGCCCTCTACGCCCGGCTCACCCGGGCGGGCATGCTGGAGACGATGGGCGAGGACTACATCAGAACGGCACGGGCCAAGGGCCTCAAGGAGACCACGGTCGTCACGAAGCACGGCCTGCGCGCCGCGCTGACGCCGATCGTGACCATCTTCGGCATGGACTTCGGCACCCTGATCGGTACGGCGGTGCTCACCGAGACCGTCTTCTCCCTGCAGGGCATCGGCGCCTACTCCATCCAGGCGATCAAGGACAACGACCTGCCCATCGTGATGGGCGTGACTCTGGTCGCCGCGTTCTTCATCGTCTTCTGCAATCTCATCGTCGACCTGGTGTACGCAGCCATCGACCCCCGCGTGAGGTACTCGTGAGCAAGCTCGAAAAGGCGGCGCTGGGCGAACCGGCCACCGTCGCCCCCACCGACGCCGACGACGCGTTCCTCTCCGTCCGCGACCTGCGCATCCACTTCAACACCGACGACGGTCTGGTCAAGTCCGTCGACGGGGTGAGCTTCGACGTGCAGCGCGGGAAGACCCTGGGCATCGTCGGTGAGTCCGGCTCCGGAAAGTCCGTCACCTCCCTCGGCGTCATGGGCCTGCACCGCTCGGCCAACGCCAGGGTCTCCGGTGAGGTCTGGCTGGACGGTCAGGAGCTGATCGGCGCCGAACCCGACGAGGTGCGCCGGCTGCGCGGGCGGAAGATGGCGATGATCTTCCAGGACCCGCTGTCCGCGATGCACCCGTACTACTCGGTCGGGCACCAGATCATCGAGGCCTACCGGGTCCATCACAAGGTGTCCAAGAAGGTCGCCAGACAGCGCGCCGTCGAGATGCTGGACCGCGTGGGCATCCCTGAGCCCGACAAGCGCGTGGACGGCTACCCGCACGAGTTCTCCGGCGGTATGCGCCAGCGCGCGATGATCGCGATGTCGCTGGTGAACAACCCCGAGCTGCTCATAGCCGACGAGCCGACCACCGCCCTGGACGTCACCGTGCAGGCTCAGATCCTCGACCTGATCCGGGATCTGCAGAAGGAGTTCGGCTCCGCGGTCATCATGATCACGCACGACCTGGGCGTCGTCGCCGAGATGGCTGACGACCTGCTCGTGATGTACGGCGGCCGGTGCGTCGAGCGAGGTCCGGCCGAGAAGGTCTTCTCCGAGCCTCGCCATCCCTACACCTGGGGTCTGCTCGGCTCGATGCCGCGTCTCGACCGCGAGGAGACCGACCGGCTCGTGCCCATCAAGGGCTCCCCGCCCTCGCTGATCAACGTCCCGTCCGGTTGTGCCTTCAACCCGCGCTGCCCGTACGCCGACATCCCCAAGGACAACGTCACCCGCACGGTCCGCCCCGAGCTGACCGAGGTCGGCAGTCAGCACTGGGCCGCCTGCCACATGACGCAGGAGCAGCGGGAGCGTATCTGGACCGAAGAGATTGCGCCGAAGCTGTGAGCGACGAAAAGGCAGTGACCATCCCCGCGCAGAGTGGCGGCGCCGCCCTCACCAAGGACGCCGCTCCCGGCGACACCCTGCTGAAGGTGACCGGCCTCCAGAAGCACTTCCCGATCCGCAAGGGCCTGCTCCAGCGGCAGGTCGGTGCGGTCCGTGCGGTCGACGGCCTCGACTTCGAGGTCAGGGCCGGCGAGACGCTCGGTGTCGTGGGCGAGTCCGGCTGCGGCAAGTCGACGATGGGCCGGCTGATCACGCGGCTGCTCGAACCGACGGGCGGCAAGGTCGAATTCGAGGGCAAGGACATCACGCACCTCGGTGTGGGCGGCATGCGCCCGCTGCGCCGGGACGTGCAGATGATCTTCCAGGACCCGTACTCCTCGCTGAACCCGCGCCACACCATCGGCACGATCGTCGGCGCTCCCTTCAAGCTCCAGGGCGTCGCGCCCGAGGGCGGCATCAAGAAGGAAGTGCAGCGGCTGCTGTCGGTCGTGGGTCTCAACCCCGAGCACTACAACCGCTATCCGCACGAGTTCTCCGGCGGTCAGCGCCAGCGCATCGGCATCGCCCGCGCGCTCGCGCTCAACCCGAAGCTCGTCGTGGCGGACGAGCCGGTCTCCGCCCTCGACGTGTCGATCCAGGCGCAGGTGGTGAACCTCCTGGACGACCTCCAGGAGGAGCTCGGCCTGACGTACGTGATCATCGCGCACGACCTCTCGGTCGTCCGGCACGTCTCGGACCGGATCGCGGTGATGTACCTCGGCAAGATCGTCGAGCTGGCCGACCGCGAGTCGCTGTACAGCGCGCCGATGCACCCGTACACCAAGGCGCTGATGTCGGCGGTGCCGATCCCGGACCCGAAGCGGAAGAACGCGAAGAGCGAGCGCATCCTGCTCAAGGGCGACGTGCCCTCGCCGATCTCCCCGCCGAGCGGCTGCCGCTTCCACACCCGGTGCTGGAAGGCGACGGAGATCTGCCGGACGACCGAGCCGCAGCTCCTGGAGCTGAAGCCCGGTCAGCGCGTGGCCTGCCACCACCCGGAGAACTTCGAGGACCAGGCCCCGCAGGACACGGTGCTGCTGACCGTGGCCAAGGAGGCGGCCGAGCTGGTCGCCGACGAGGTCCTGGCGGAGTCGGCCGAGACGTCGGCCGCGGTGGCCGCGCAGGTCGAGGCGACGGAAGCCGCCGAGGCGAGCGAGGCGACGGAGACCGCTGCTGAGAGCGAGCCCGAGGACTCTGCGCCCGAGGCCGCCGAGGAGTCGGAGTCGACCGAGCCGGACACGGCCGAGACCGACACCACCGCGCCGAAGGCCACCGACAAGTAACGGCCGAAGCCCCGGACGAGCCCCTGCCTTGCAATGTAAGGCAGGGGCTCGTTCTTGGGTGAGAATGGCAGGGTGCTCCAGCCGCTTTTCACCCCCTCCGTCCAGCACACGCTCGATGTCATCGGCATCTTCGTGTTCGCCATCTCCGGCGCCCTGCTGGCCGTACGCAAGAATTTCGACGTCTTCGGCATCGCTGTCCTCGCCGAGGTCACCGCGCTCGGCGGGGGGCTGTTCCGGGACGTGGTCATCGGGGCCGTGCCCCCGGCGGCCTTCACGGACCTGGGGTACTTCATCACCCCGCTGTTCGCCGCCCTGCTGGTCATCTTCCTGCACCCGCACGTGGAGCGGATCCAGGTCGGCGTGAACGTCTTCGACGCGGCCGGTCTCGGCCTGTTCTGTGTCACGGGGACGACGAAGGCGTTCGCCTACGGTCTGAACCTCACCGCGTCCGCGGCCCTGGGGCTGGCCACCGCCGTCGGCGGCGGTGTGCTGCGCGACGTGCTCGCCAACGAGGTGCCGTCCCTGCTGCGCTGGGACCGCGACCTGTACGCGGTCCCGGCGATCGTCGGCGCGTGCATCGTGGTGCTCTGCATCCACTACGACGCGCTCACCCCGTTCACCAGCGGGGTCGCGGTCGTCGTGGCCTTCGTGCTGCGCCTGTTGGCGATGCGGTACCACTGGCGAGCGCCGCGTGCTTGGAACCGGCGGTCGACGGTGACCGAGGAATAGCGAGGCCGCGGACATGGGCCTGGCCCATTTCCAGGGTGAGCCAGCGGAACGCCGGGACCACCTGCGGGCGCCACAGCGCAGCGGTGTGCCCGCCCGCGCTGCGCGGCAGGAACACCACGTGCACGGTGGTCGGCGCCTTGGCGATCGAGTGGAGGGCCAGACCCGCCTCGTAGCCGTCGTGCGGCTGGCCGGAGACATAGAGGGCGATCGGGGGCGGTACGGCCCGCCGCCGCAGCAGCAAGTAGGGGTTGTTCGCGGCACGCAGCGCCCGGCTCTGCGCGGCCAGTGACGTGCGTTCGCCGATCGGGTCGTTGTAGCCGGAGAGGCTCACGGCGGCGCGGTAGCGGTCGGGGTGGGCCACCGCGAGCTTGACCGCGCAGTGGGCGCCCGCCGAGTACCCGGCGACCGCCCAGCCCGACGGCGCGGGCTTGGCTCGGAAGTTGTCCATGACCATCTTGGGCACGTCGATGCTCAGCCAGCTGTCGGCGTTGACCGTGCCCGGGATGTTCGCGCAGCCGGTGTCCACGCCGGCCAGCAGATTGGTGCGTGGCGCCACCAGGATGAACGGCGCCACCTGGCCGGTGCGCATGAGCGGCTCCAGCTGCTTCTGTGCGCTGAGCGCGCCGAACCAGGCCTTCGCCGAGCCGGGGTAGCCCGGCAGCAGCTCCACGACGCGGAACCTGTGGTGCCGGTAGGCGGGTTGGCCGTACTGCGGCGGCAGCCAGACGTAGACCTCGGCGTTCACCCCGGACACCCGGCCCTTGAGCTGGCTGACGCGCACTCCGTCGCCGGCCTCGCCGAAGCGTTGCCTGACCCGGGGCAGCCGGTCCGGGACGACCCCGCCGGTGCCGTCCGCGCCCAGGTTCGCGGCCTGCTGCACCTCGTTGCCCGTGCCGAGCAGGTCGGACCAGTTGTCGTAGAGGTTGTTCTCGTTGTTGACCAGCACGAAGACCAGGGCGATCGCCGTCCCCTGGGCGAACGCGAGCATCAGCATCCGGCCCGCGGCGCGCAGCGCCCGCGGCCCCTGGAGCCGCGTCCACAGGATGAGCGGGAGGACGACGGCGACGACGGACAGCAGGATCAGGGTGGAAAGGAATGGAGTCCCGGTGAGGCTCATGTCCTCATAGAGGGGGAGCTGGGACGTCAGGTTCATGGATAACTGCGGACGCTTACTAAGATATTGCTCAAATCTCACCCAAAGGCAAAGCTACCGCTTAGTAATTGCATGTTGTACCGTTCATCCATGTCAGAAGCAGCTACCGCATCCTCCCCCGCTCTCGGCTTCGCTCGAGCGGGGGGACCCCCACCGCAGGCCGTGATCGGTGACAGCGAGTTCGACCGCGACACGGCGCTCACCCGGCGCGGGCCCGGCGTCTACGACATCGACCTCTCCGCCGGCTGGACCATCATCAACGCGGTCAACGGTGGCTATCTGCTGGCCGTCCTCGGCCGAGCGCTCGCGGACGCGCTCCCGCACCCCGACCCGTTCACGATCTCCGCGCACTACCTGACCGCCTCCCAGCCGGGCCCGGCGGTGGTCCGCACCGAGACCGTGCGCACCGGCCGCACCCTGTCCACCGGCCAGGCCTCCCTCTTCCAGTACGACGAGCAGGGCGACGAGGTCGAGCGCATCCGCGTCCTCGCCTCCTATGGCGACCTCGGCGCCCTCCCCGACGACGTCCGTACGGCAGCGACGCCGCCCGCGATGCCGCCCCTGGACCAGTGCTTCGGCCCGCAGGACGGTCCGTCCCCGGTGTCGGGCAGCTCGGCGATCACCGACCGGCTGATGCTCAAGCTCGACCCGGCCACCCTGGGCTGGGCGCTCGGTTCGCCCTCCGGCAAGGGTGAGATGCGCGCCTGGTTCGGCCTCGCGGACGGCCGGGACGCCGACCCCCTCTCCCTGCTGCTCGCCGTGGACGCCCTGCCGCCCACCGCCTTCGAACTCGGCCTGTCCGGCTGGGTGCCGACGGTCGAGCTGACCGTGCACGTACGCCACCGTCCGGCCCCCGGCCCGTTGCGGGTGTCGATCACCACCCGCAACCTGGCCGGCGGCTTCCTGGAGGAGGACGCCGAGGTCTGGGACAGCCAGGACCGGCTGGTCGCCCAGTCCCGGCAGCTGGCCCGGGTCAGGCTCGTCAACGGGGGCTGACGGCCTCGATGCCGGCGTTCTTGGCGGCGAGCGCCGGCCGGTCGTCGTACGTGACGAGGGCTGTCGAGTCCGTTCGCAGTACTCGCGCGGTGGCGAGGTGGACGGCGTCCGGGTCGAGGTCACGGTGCGGGCGCGGTGCGAGCGGCTCGACCTGTTCCGTCGCCTGGCGGCCGCCTCGCTGACGGAACTTCCCGACGACGGCGACGGCACGGGCGAGTGGGTGACGGCACGGCTGTCGTGGCCGGTCGTCCGCGCGGCCCGTCGACTGCCCGTGTTCTCCGGCCTGGCGGAGGTCGTAGACCCGCCCGAGGCGCGCGGAACTCACGGCGGCGTGTTCCGTCATGGAGTCGTACCCGGACGGGTGATGGGCGGGGGCCCGGCGCGGGTCAGTCCAGCCAGTGCCGGCGGCCGATGCTGATCAGGCGGAGCTGGCGGGTGGCGACCTGGGCGACGCGTTCCCGCTCCTCCTGGGACTCCTCCAGGGCATCCAGGAAGAGCGAGGAGGTGATGAGCATCTGGTCGACGTAGAGCTGGGCGAGCATCAGCAGATCCTCGTCGCTCCAGCCGGCCGCCTCCGGGTCCTTGGCCACCTCCGTCTTCACCTCGTCGGTGAACCGGGCCAGTTGGGCCTGGACGGCCTCCCGTACCGGCTGGACCCCGCCGTGCCGCTCGCGGGCGATGAACCGGACGTGCGCGGGGTGCGTCGCCACGTGCCTTTCGATCAACTCGACGGCACGCGTGATCCGTTCGTCGATGCCGCGGGTGGCGGAGACCGTCGTACGGACCATGGGGTGCAGGCTGCCCAGCGCCTCGTCCACCAGGGCCACGCCGAGGTCCGCGATCGAGCGGAAGTGCCGGTAGAAAGCGGTCGGGGCGACGCCGACCGCGCGGGTGACCTCGCGCAGGCCCAGGCTGCTCAGGCTCTGCTCCTCCAGCAGTCCGAGCGCCGCGTCCAGGAGCGCCTGCCGGGTCTTCTGCTTCTGGGCCTGCCGGATGCCGAGGGTGTGACTCATGTCATCCAGTTAACAACTGTTCTCCGGAATTTCAAAGCGACGGGGAGCACTAGACTCACTAGTCAGTGAACAGTTGTTTCTACAACCGTTCACCAAAACCGTTCGCCGAAGTTCCGTGCGAGCATCCGCGAGCATCTCGGAGGGGGGATCACATCCCATGCTGTTCATCGTGGCCGCGCTTCTGCTGTTCGGTGTCGTGATCGGCACCGTCGCCCACGCGCCGCTGTCCTTCACCGCCGTCGCCGTCGCCGCCGCCGTCATCGCCGTCTGGCTCGGCGTCTTCGCGCTCCGCGAGCGTCGCGCGCGCCACCGCGGCACGCCCACCCACTGACCCCGAATCACTGACCGCCCCGAGCACCGGGAGCCGACCACCATGCAACTCACCGCAGCGGCCACGCGCCGCACCGGCACGCCTGACGCCGACGGCATGGCCGTCGCATCCTTCATCCTGGGCCTGCTGGGCCTCCTCGTCCTCAACCTCTTCCTCGGCCCGATCGCCATCGCCCTGGCAGGCGCGGCGCTCCGGCGAGGCACCACCCGCCGAGGCCGAGCCCTCCTGGGCCTGGCCCTGGGCCTCGCGGACCTGCTGGTCCTGGTGGCGTTCATGCAGGCGGACAGCACGGTGTCCTGGAGCCTCTAGTGCTGCGGTCGGGAAGGTTTGCCGGGAAGCTCGCGGGGTCCGGTGCGGTGCATCGCAAGGCGGAGCGTCACCCGCGTACTGGATGTACTCGGGTGATGCGACAACGCCGCGAGGTGCCGTGCCGGGCGTCGCGAGCCGGTGAACCTTTCCGGTCACAGCACCAGCGACGTCGACTCGTTCCAGGGCGACGACGGGCGGCCAGGGGCGGGCCGCACCCACCACCCGCACCTGACGCGGACGATCGTCCGCTACTGCTGCGGGCGGTCGTTCCGCAGGGCGATGGGGTCCCTCGCTCGAGCGAAGCCGGGAGTGGGGGAGGGTGGGCACGGCCGACACACCGGGCGCCGCACGACCGACCCCGGCTGCACCTGTTCAAGCCGCGGCCAAGGCCAACTGCCCGGGTCCCGCACCGTAGAATCGGCCTCATCATGGCTTACCTCGACCACGCCGCGACCACCCCGATGCTCCCGGAGGCGGCAGAGGCACTGACTGCCGCGCTGAGCATCACCGGCAACGCCTCCTCGCTCCACGCATCCGGCCGTAAAGCCCGGCGTACGGTCGAGGAGTCCCGCGAGACGCTCGCCGAAGCCATGGGCGCCCGCCCCAGTGAGGTCGTCTTCACGGCCGGCGGCACCGAGGCCGACAACCTCGCGGTGAAGGGCCTGTACTGGTCCCGCCGCGACGCCGACCCGGCCCGTACCCGCATCCTCTCCAGCCCCGTCGAGCACCACGCGGTCCTCGACGCCGTCCACTGGCTCGGTGAACACGAGGGCGCCACGGTCGAGTACCTCGCCGTCGACCGCTACGGCCGCGTCCACCCGGAGACACTGCGCGAGGCCATCGCCCGCAACCCCGACGACGTCGCCCTCGCCACCGTCATGTGGGCGAACAACGAGATCGGCACGATCATGCCGGTCCATGAACTCGCCCAGGTCGCAGGGGAGTTCGGGGTCCCGCTGCACTCCGATGCCGTGCAGGCCTTCGGCCAGGTCCCCGTCGACTTCACCGCCTCCGGCCTCGCCGCGATGACGGTCTCCGGGCACAAGATCGGCGGTCCGTACGGCATCGGCGCCCTCGTCCTCGGCCGTGAGTACACCCCCGTACCCGTTCTGCACGGCGGTGGGCAGGAGCGGCACGTCCGCTCGGGCACGCTCGACGTCCCCGCGGTCGCCTCCTTCGCGGTCGCCGCCCGGCTGGCCGCCGAGCAGCGCGAGTGGTTCGCCCGCGAGATCGGCGCCCTGCGCGACGAGCTGATCGAGGCGGTCCGTACGGCCGTCCCGGACGCGATCCTCGGCGGCGACCCGGCACCGGAGGGCCGCCTCCCGGCCAACGCGCACTTCACCTTCCCGGGCTGCGAGGGCGACTCCCTGCTGCTTCTGCTGGACGCCCAGGGCATCGAGTGCTCCACCGGCTCCGCCTGCACCGCGGGCGTCGCCCAGCCCAGCCATGTCCTGCTCGCCACGGGCGCCGCCCCGGACCTGGCCCGCGGCACCCTCCGCTTCTCCCTCGGCCACACCTCGACGCAGGCGGACGTGGAAGCGGTCGCGAAGGTGATAGGCCCGGCGGTGGAACGAGCCCGCGCGGCGGGCCTGACGTAACTCCCGAAGCCCGGCTGCACGGCGGGCGCGGGAGCGCCGCGGTGCTCCCGAAGCCCCGGCCGTCAGGCCCCCCGCACCGCCCCCGCCGACCGGGCTTTCCGCACAAGTCCCATGTACCGGTCCCAGTCCCAGTGCGGTCCCGGGTCCGTGTGGTCCGTGCCCGGTACCTCCACGTGGCCGATGATGTGCTTCCGGTCGACGGGTATGCCGTACCGCCCGCAGATCGCGGCCGTCAGGCGTGCCGAGGACGCGTACATCTCGCCCGTGAACGAGGAGGCGCGCTCCACGAAGCCCTCGTGCTCGATGCCGACGCTCCGCTCGTTGTACCCCCGGTTGCCCGCGTGGAACGCCACGTCCAGCTCGCGGATCAGCTGGGTGATCAGCCCGTCCTTGCGCACGATGTAGTGCGCCGCCGCCCCGTGCCCCGGGTCCTGGAACACCTGCACCGCGCTGCGGTAGCCGCCCTGGGTGACATGGATGACGACGCGGTCGATCGCGTAGTCGTCCGGCCGGTCCGCCCGCCGGTAGTTCGCCGGGGACGCCGCCACCCAGCGCGCGCCACGGAAGTCGACCGCGCCCGCCACCCGCGGTTTCTCCACGCCCGGCAGCCGCCACCACAGGTGGGCCAGCTCCTCGCGCGCCAGCGCCGCCGTGCCCACCGCGGCGACGGCGCCGCCCACGAGCAGGGCCCGCCGCCCCAGCCGACGGTCCGAGTCGCCGCGCTTCGCGTCGGCCTGTTTCTCCCCCATGTGATCGTCAACGGATACCCGCGGGTCCGGGTTCCCGTGGACCCGTACCCTGGAAGGGTTATGACTGAGACCTCGCAGCGCCCCCTCCGCGTCCTCGCCGCCATGTCCGGCGGCGTGGACTCCGCCGTCGCCGCCGCCCGCGCCGCGGAAGCCGGCCACGACGTCACCGGCGTCCACCTCGCGCTCTCCGCGAACCCGCAGTCGTTCCGTACGGGCGCGCGGGGCTGTTGCACCATCGAGGACTCGCGCGACGCCCGGCGCGCAGCCGACGTCATCGGCATCCCGTTCTACGTCTGGGACCTCGCCGACCGCTTCCGCGAGGACGTCGTCGAGGACTTCGTCGCCGAGTACGAGGCGGGGCGCACCCCCAACCCGTGCCTGCGCTGCAACGAGAAGATCAAGTTCGCGGCGCTGCTGGACAAGGCGCTCGCGCTCGGCTTCGACGCGGTCTGCACGGGCCACTACGCCAAGATCGTGACCCACGACGACGGCACGCGCGAGCTGCACCGCGCCTCCGACATGGCGAAGGACCAGTCGTACGTCCTCGGTGTCCTGGACGAGCGGCAGCTCGCGCACGCCCTGTTCCCGCTGGGCGACACGGTGACCACCAAGGACGAGATCCGCGCCGAGGCCGAGCGCCGCGGCCTCGCGGTCGCGAAGAAGCCCGACTCTCACGACATCTGCTTCATCGCCGACGGCGACACCCAGGGGTTCCTCGCGACGCGCCTCGGAAAGGCCGAGGGCGACATCGTCGACGAGTCCGGCAGCAAGGTGGGCACGCACGACGGGGCGTACGGCTTCACGATCGGCCAGCGCAAGGGCCTGCGCATCGGCACGCCCGCCGCAGACGGCAAGCCGCGCTACGTCCTCGACATCTCCCCGGTGACCAACACGGTGACGGTCGGCCCGGCCGCCGCCCTGGACGTCAGCGGCCTGACAGCGATCAAGCCCCGCTGGTGCGGCACCGCCCCGACCGGCTCCGGCACCTACACGGCCCAGCTGCGCGCACACGGCGGCGAGACCGAGGTGACGGCCGAACTGGTCGACGGCGACCTGCGCGTCATCTTCACCGAGCCGGTCCGCGGCGTGGCCCCCGGCCAGGCGATCGTCCTGTACGACGACACACGCGTGGTGGGTTCGGCGACGATCGCGTCGACGGTCCGGGCGACGGCCGGGGTCGCCTAGCCACGACGCCCACGTCAGGGGCCCGCCCGGCTGGTCGCAGTCGCGGTACGCCGGCTCACGGCACTCGGCGTGCCGCCGGAGCGCGTCCACCACGACCCGGTCACGGAAGCCGTTCCCGTCGTCCTCCCGCCCCGGCGGGCCGGCGCTTCGGCGTAACCGAGCGCCTACACCTGGAAGAACTCCGCCAGCACCGGCGCCAGTACGTCCGGGTCGACCATGTGGGTCTGGCCCTCGAGGGTGAGGTACATGCCTTTGGGGGCAGCGTCGGCGACGTCCTCGACCGCCGCCTGGAGCCACGTCGGGCTCGCGCCGCCCGCGACCGCAAGCACCGGCACACCGATCGACGCGATCCGCTCCCGGGGCACCAGGCCGCCGGCCATCACGGCGTCGTCGTACGCCAGACTCGGCGCGATCGCCTCCATCGCGGCCCACATGGGGGAGTTGCGGGCGCCCAGAATCATCTCCTCGGCCATCCCGGTCAGACGCAGGAAGAGCTCGACCGCGTCCCCGCGACGTTCCGCCCCGAGGGCCTCGGTCAGCCGCTCGGTGTACTCGGCGCGCTCCTTCGCACCGTCGCCGCTGTGGTCCGCGAACGGCGTCTCGTACACGGCGACCTGACGGACCGGCAGCCCGCTCGCCGCGGCCTCCAGCACCAGGGCACCGCCCGACGAGATGCCGTACAGCGCCGCGTCCCCGCCCACCGCCTCGATCAGCGCGGCCAGGTCCTCGACCTCACGGACCACGGCGTACGGCTGCGTGTCACCGCTCGAGCCACGGCCCCGGCGGTCGTACACGACGACCGTGAAGCCGCTCGCGAGCCGCGATGCCAGCGGGGCCATGGTGGCGCCCGTCGACATCGCGCCGCTCACGAGGACCACCGCGGGGCCCCGTCCCCGGATCTCGTACGCGAGGGGTGTGCCGTCGCGTGAAGTGATCTGCTTGTCCATGCCTGTGCAGACTGCCACCAGGCGTGGAATTAATCGGTCACGACACCTCTACTTCGTAGAAGCAGAGGTGGTCCTTGATCTTTTCGACGTCTTCCTTGGGCTCGGGATACGCCCACACGAGGTCCGGCGCGTCCGGCAGCGACCAGTAGGACGCCGTGCCCTTGAACGGGCAGACCGTGTGGGTGTCGGAGGGGGTGAGAAGGTCGAGGCGTACGTCCTCGGCCGGGATGTAGTACCGCACCGGGCTGCCGGTCTCGCGCAGCACCAGAGGGCGGTCGGTCTCGGCGAGCACCTGGTCCCCGTGCACCACGCGCACGTGCTGCTCGCCCTGTTCGATGGTGATCGTGTGTCCTTGTGCCATATCGGAAAAGCGTTTGCGGGCCGCCGGTTCTTCCCGCTTACGGTGTGCGGTATGAACATCTGCGTCTTCCTCTCCGCCGCCGACCTCGACGACCGCTACACCCGCCCCGCGCGCGAGTTCGCGAAACTGCTCGGAAAGGGCGGTCACACGCTCGTCTGGGGCGGCTCCGAGGCCGGTCTGATGAAGGTGGTCGCCGACGGTGTGCAGGAGGCGGGCGGCAGGCTGCTGGGCGTCTCCGTCGAGTTCCTGGCGGCACAGGCGCGGGCCGGAGCGGACGAGATGGTGATCGCGAAGGACCTGGCGGAGCGCAAGCGGCTGCTGCTGGAGAAGGCCGACGCGGTGGTGATCATGGTCGGTGGCACCGGCACCCTCGACGAGGCCACCGAGATCCTCGAGCTGAAGAAGCACGGGCACACCGACAAGCCCGTCGTGCTGCTGAACACCGCGGGCTTCTACGACGGTCTCAAGGAGCAGTTCCGGCGCATGGAGGACGAGGGTTTCCTGCCGCGTCCCCTCGCTGAGCTGGTGTTCTTCGCGGAGGAGCCGGTCGGCGCGCTGGCGTACCTCGAGGAGAGCCTCGGCATCGAGTGATGCGAGCATGGCCGTCATGGCTACTCATGTGATCACCGGGGCGGGCTCCGGCATCGGCGCGGCCGTGGCCCGCCGCCTCCACGCGCGCGGGGACGACCTCGTCCTGCACGCGCGCGACGCCGGCCGCGCGAAGGAACTGGCCGCGGAGTTCCCCGGGGCGAAGACGCTGGTGGGCGACCTCGCGGACCCGGACAAGCTCTCCTGGGCCTTCTCCCACCAGACGCTCCCGGACCGAGTGGACTCGCTGCTGCACAGCGCCGGTGTGGTCGACCTGGGTCCGGTCGGCGAGCTGAGCGCCAAGTCCTGGCGGCACCAGCTCAACGTCAACCTGATCGCGCCTGCCGAGCTGACCAGGCTCTTCCTGCCCCAGCTGCGCGCCGCGCGCGGGCACGTGCTCTTCGTCAACTCCGGCGCGGGCCTCAGGGCGAGCGCGGACTGGTCGGCGTACGCGGCGTCCAAGCACGGCCTGAAGGCCCTGGCCGACTCCCTGCGCCAGGAGGAGCACGCGTCCGGCGTCCGCGTCACCTCGGTCTACCCGGGCCGCACGGCGAGCCCGATGCAGGCCAGGGTCCACCAGCAGGAAGGCAAGGAGTACGACCCCGCGCAGTGGATCGACCCCGAGTCGGTGGCCACGACGATCCTGATGTCGCTCGACCTGCCACGAGACGCGGAGGTCAACGACCTGACGGTGCGACCGGGCGGCTGAGAACCGCGCCCCGGTTCCGTACGCTTCCGGGGTGAGCGAAAACAGTCAGTCCAGATTCGGTGCCGCCACCGGTGTCGGGTCCATGCCCGGGGGCGATGCCCGGGAGGCCGCGAAGACCGTCACCGGGACCTTCGAGGACTTCCCCTTCCTGCCCGAACTGCCCGGCCGGGGCCCCGGTGCCGACATGATCGGCCGCACCGCCGGGATGCTCGTCGAGCTGTACGCGCGCGTGGAGCCGAGCGGCTGGCGGATCGGGGACCGGCCCGGGCGGGACACCAAGCGGGCCCGGTCCTGGCTCGGCGAGGACCTGGACGCGCTCGAGGAGTTCACCCAGGGATACGAGGGACCGCTCAAGGTGCAGGCCGTCGGCCCCTGGACGCTGGCCGCCGGGGTCGAGCTGAAGAACGGCGAGGCCGCCCTCTCCGACCCCGGCGCCTGCCGCGACCTCGCCGGCTCGCTCGCCGAGGGCCTGCGTCAGCATCTCGCCGAGGTGCAGAACCGGGTCCCGGGCGCGCGGATCACCCTCCAGCTCGACGAGCCCTCCCTCACCGCCGTACTCCGCGGACAGGTCAGGACCGCCAGCGGCTACCGCACCCACCGCGCCGTCGACCGGCAGGTCGTCGAGGCCACCCTCCGTGACGTCGTGGGGGTTCACGGCACCGGCCCCGTCGTGGTCCACTCCTGCGCACCGGACGTCCCGTTCGCCCTGCTGCGCCGGGCGGGCGCGGCCGGGGTCTCCTTCGACTTCTCGCTCCTCACCGAACGTGACGACGACGCGATCGGCGAGGCCGTGGAAGGCGGCACGCGGCTGTTCACCGGTGTCGTGCCGGGCACGGACGGCCCATTGTCAGACCCTGCCGGTAGCGTCATGGGTGTCAGGACGCTGTGGCGCAGGCTGGGGCTGCATCCGGGACTTCTCGCGGAGGCGGTCACGGTCACGCCGTCGTGCGGTCTCGCGGGGGCCTCTCCCGCGTACGCCCGCGCGGCGCTCGCCCACTGCGTCCGGGCGGCGAGATCTCTCGCGGACAACCCAGAGTAACGGGAGGACAACACGGTGGCCGGCGACAAGCAAGCGGAGACGACGGTGCCCGCCGAGGCACGGGAGAAGCACGCGCTGCTCGCTGAGCAGATCGAGGAGCACCGCTTCCGGTACTACGTGAACGACGCTCCCGTCATCAGCGACGCGGAGTTCGACAAGCTCCTGCGCGACCTGGAGGCGCTGGAGGACGAGTATCCCGAGCTGCGTACCCCGGACTCGCCGACCCAGAAGGTCGCGGGGGCGTACGAGACGGAGTTCACGTCCGTCCAGCACCGCGAGCGCATGCTCTCCCTCGACAACACCTTCAACGACGACGACCTGGCCGCCTGGGCCGACCGCGTCCACCGGGAACTGGGCGACCAGGACTACCACTTCCTGTGCGAGCTCAAGGTCGACGGCCTCGCGGTCAACCTCACCTACGAGAACGGTCGCCTCACGCGCGCGGCGACCCGCGGCGACGGCCGCACCGGCGAGGACATCACGCCCAACGTCCGTACGATCGCCGAGATCCCGGACCGGCTGAACGGCGACCGCGTCCCCGACCTCGTGGAGATCCGCGGCGAGGTCTACTTCCCGATGGAGAAGTTCGCCGAGCTCAACGAGCGCCTGGTCACGGCCGGCGACAAGCCCTTCGCCAACCCCCGCAACGCGGCGGCCGGTTCGCTGCGCCAGAAGGATCCGCGCGTCACCGCGACCCGCCCCCTGCACATGGTCGTGCACGGCATCGGCGCCCTGCGCGGCTACGAGGGACTCACCCGTCTGTCCGGGGCCTACGACCTGCTCAAGTCGTGGGGCCTGCCCACCTCCCCGCACAACAAGGTGGTCGACGACCTCGACGGCGTGCGGGAGTTCATCGCGTACTACGGCGAGAACCGCCACTCCGTGGAGCACGAGATCGACGGAGTCGTGGTCAAGCTCGACGAGATCCCGCTCCAGGGACGGCTCGGCTCGACCTCCCGCGCCCCGCGCTGGGCGATCGCGTACAAGTACGCGCCGGAGGAGGTCAACACGAAGCTCATCAACATCCGTGTGGGCGTGGGCCGTACGGGCCGGGTCACGCCGTACGCGCAGGTCGAGCCGGTCACCGTCGCGGGCTCCGAGGTCGAGTTCGCCACCCTGCACAACCAGGACGTCGTCAAGGCCAAGGGCGTCCTCATCGGCGACACCGTGGTGCTGCGCAAGGCCGGTGACGTCATCCCGGAGATCCTCGGCCCCGTCGTCGATCTGCGCGACGGCAGCGAGCACGCGTTCGTGATGCCGTCCGAGTGCCCCGAGTGCGGTACGCCGCTGCGCCCGATGAAGGAGGGCGACGTCGACCTGCGCTGCCCCAACGCGCGTGCGTGCCCGGCCCAGTTGCGTGAGCGGCTGTTCTATCTGGCGGGCCGCAAGGCGCTGGACATCGAGCAATTCGGGTACGTGGCCGCCGCCGCCCTGACCAAGCCGCTCGAGCCCGCCGAGCCGCCCCTGAAGGACGAGGGCGACCTGTTCGACCTCACCATCGAGCGGCTGCTGCCCATCAAGGCGTACGTCCTCGACCAGGACAGCGGCCTGCCCAAGCGCGACCCGAAGACCGGCGAGGAGAAGGTCGCGCTGGTCTTCGCCAACCAGGAGGGCGGGCCGAAGAAGAACGCGCTGGCCATGCTGGAGAACATCGCGGCGGCCACGGAGCGCCCGCTTGCCCGTGTCCTCACCGGCCTGTCGATCCGTCACGTCGGACCCGTCGCGGCCGAGGCGCTGGCGCGCGAGTTCCGCTCCATCGAGCGCATCGAGCAGGCCACGGAGGAGGAACTGGCGAACACCGACGGCGTCGGCCCGATCATCGCCGCCTCGCTCAAGGAGTGGTTCACCGAGGACTGGCACCGGGAGATCCTCCGCAAGTGGAAGGCCGCCGGTGTCCGCATGGAGGAGGAAGGCACCGGTGAGGAGGAAGGACCCCGTCCTCTCGAGGGCCTGACAGTCGTCGTCACCGGAACGCTGGAGAGCCACACCCGCGACGGCGCCAAGGAGGCGCTGCAGAGCCGCGGAGCGAAGGTGACCGGTTCGGTGTCGAAGAAGACGTCATTCGTGGTCGTAGGGGACAATCCGGGATCGAAGTACGACAAGGCGATGCAGCTCAAGGTGCCGGTCCTGAACGAGGACGGTTTCGCCGTCCTGTTGGAACAGGGACCCGAAGCCGCCGCCGAAGTCGCGGTCCCGACCGGGGAGTAGCGGTCGAAGGCCACCCGATCGGCGCATACCAGACGCATAAGGGTGACCGGGTCGCATTCGGGTAACCGTCGCCGACCGCTGCCCCTGAAAGCCTTCTGCGGCCTACTGTTGAGATATGCGCCTGCCGTGCCCAGCTGCGGTCGGGGCATCCCCGTGCTCGTGAAGGACACGGGGAAGGGTTTTTCCAACGCGGAGCCGTTGATGGGTGTCGGGCATCGATCCGCGTGGCGTGGGCACCGCCGGCTGTGAGAGGGACGGGAATGGAACCGACCGAGAGCGCCGCCCCGGACTCATGGCTGCGCCTGCGCCGCAGGGCGGTCGCATGGCGGGGAAGTCTGTGGACCCCCCGGACCGCCGAGCGCACGGGCACGGGAGCCCGCGTCGTCGCACACCTCACCCCGGCGGAGCGCACGCAAGTACCGCGGGCCTTCGCCGGGAGCCCGACCCCCGCCCTGCCGGGCGCGGATCCCGAACGGCAACTGTGCTGGCCCGCGTTGCCCGCGACCGTCGTCACCGCCGCCGGACTCGCCCTCGGCGTCGGCTTCTACCGCGCGTTCGCCCACCATCACGCCCTCTTCCCGTCCGGCACGGTCGGCTGGTCGCTCGCGGTGCTCGTCGGCATCATCGTCGGCCACCTGGTCATGCTCGGCCGCGCCCGCTGGTGGGGCGGCACCGGCTCCGGCGCCGCTCTCACCCTCGCCGTACTGCTGCTGTACGGCTGGGTGCCCGCAGGGATGGTCAGCCTCACCGTCGTCGTCCTGGTCGGCATAGCCCGCCGGCACCGCTGGCGGCAGGGCGTCCTGCACGGCGCGGTGGACATCCTCGGCATCGGCGCCGGCGCGCTGCTGCTCGGCGCCTGCGGCAGCGTACCGACCGTCGAGGGTCCCTGGACCCCGGACCGGTGGACGTTCGCCACCGCCCCCGAGATCGTTCTCGCCGCCGCCGCCTACCTGGTGGTCAGCCGCGCCCTGCTCTGGTACCTGCACACCCCGCGCGGCGGCGGACTGCCCACCGTCGCCCGTACCGCCCTCGTCAGACAGGGCCTCGTCGCCGTCGCGCTGCTCGGCATCGCGCCCCTCGTCTGCGTGGTCGCCGTCGCCCAGCCGGTGCTGCTCCCGTTGTTCGCGATACCGCTGATAGCCCTCGACTCCACCCTGTGGATGGCCCGGGCCCGGGCGGAGGAGCAGCTGCGCGACCCGCTGACCGGGCTGCCCAACCGGCAGTGGCTCCTGGAGCGGATCTGGACGGCCCTCGACGACGCCGAGCGCATCGGCGCCCGGGCCGCCCTCATGCTGATCGACCTCGACCGTTTCCGGTCGGTGAACGACACCCTCGGTCACCTCGCCGGTGACCGGCTGCTGCTGCAGATCGCCGACCGGCTCAGGCTGGCGCTGCCGCGCGGGGCGGAGGCCGCGCGGCTCGGCGGGGACGAGTTCGCCGTTTTACTGCCCGTCGCGGACTCCACGACGTCGGCCACGCGGGTCGCCCGCAGCCTGGTCACCGTGCTCAGCTCACCGCTCGACCTCGACGGGCTCACACTCGTCCTGGAGGCGAGCGCGGGTGTCGCCGTCTTCCCGGACCACGCCCTCGACGCGGAGGGGCTGCTGCGACGGGCGGACGTGGCGATGTACCAGGCGAAGCGCGACCGTACGGGCGTCGAGGTCTACGAGTCCAAGCGGGACTCCAACACCCCTGACCGGCTCGGACTGCTGGGTGACCTGCGCCGCGCCCTCGACGCGCACGAGGTGCAGCTGCACTACCAGCCGAAGGTGCGCTTCGACGGCCAGGTGGCCGGGCTCGAGGCGCTGGTGCGCTGGGTGCATCCCGAGCGCGGGAAGGTGCCGCCGGACGAGTTCATCGCGATCGCCGAGTCCTCGGGGCTGATGCCCCATCTCACGGAGTACGTGCTGGAGACGGCGCTCGAACAGGTCGCGAAGTGGCGGGCGCAGGGGCTGCGGGTGCCGGTCGCGGTCAACGTCTCCCCGCGGGACGTCCACACGCCCGGGTTCGCCGGGTCGGTGGCCGCGCGGCTGGCCCGGCACGGGGTTCCTGCCGGGGCGCTCCAGCTGGAGATCACGGAACACGTGCTGCTGGAGGACCCGCAGCGGGCCGCCGACACGCTGGCCGCACTGACCGGGCACGGTGTGAAGATGTCCCTGGACGACTTCGGCACCGGGTACTCGTCGCTGGTGCATCTGCGGCGGCTGCCGGTGAGCGAGCTGAAGATCGACCGGTCCTTCGTGGCACGGCTGGCCGTGGACCCGGAGGACGCGGAGATCGTGCGCTGCACGATCGATCTCGCGCATTCGCTGGGGCTGCTCGTCGTCGCGGAGGGCGTCGAGGACGACGAGACGTGGGAGCGGCTGCGGGACCTGCGGTGCGACGCCGTGCAGGGGTGGCTGGTGGCTGCGGCGATGCCGGCGGAGGAGACCACGGCGTGGCTTCACGCACGGGGAGCCCGGGTGCAGGCGGCTCTGCCGGCCGCCGAGTAGCTTTTCCACCCCGTCCGCCCGTTCAGCCCTCTTGAAGGGGTGGATGTATCCCGTGGGGATCTTCGCCGTCGGCGGCCGCGGGCCGTCGCGCGAATCGCGTCCGTCGTCGCCGGGGTTCGTCGGTACCCGTGTCGCTCTCGACACGCTGATCGTGCCGTGCCACGGCGGCACCACAGTCGTCGCCTACGGTATCCACTTCCTCACCGTCCGACCGCGTTCGCGTCATCAACAGGGGCTGAGAAATGTCGTTGTTCGTACCGAATTTCGAAGAGTCGGTCGTCGTCCGTGACACCGAGGCCGAGGTGGTCGGGGGCGATCCCGTCGCGGTGCGGCTGCTGGCCGACAGCAGGGCCTGCGGGGGCGCGCTGTCCACCGTGCGCGTCGGTCTGGGGGAGGGCGCCGACGGTGCCCGGCCGCATCTGCACCGCAATTCCGCCGAGATGTTCTACGTCCTCGACGGCGCCGCCGAAGTGCTCTCCGGCGACGACGTCCTCACCGCGGGCAAGGGCGACCTCGTCATCGTCCCGCCGGGCAAACTGCACGCCTTCGCCGCGGTTCCCGGTGCGACGGCCGACATCCTGATCGTCATCACCCCGGGCGTCGAACGCTTCGAGTACTTCCGTCACCTCCAGCGCCTCCGCCTCGGCGAGGCCACCCTGGAGAGCCTCCTGTCGGTGCAGGAGCTGTACGACAACCACTACCTGCCGAGCGAGGTCTGGGACGCGCGCCGCTGACCTCATGGGGGGTGCCAGGCAAACCGTTTCACGGTCACCGGGCCCCGCCCCATAGGATTGGCCCCAAACCACACGCACTCACCCCAGAGGATCGCTGCATGCCTGGCATCACGCGCGAGGAGGTCGCCCACCTCGCCCGGCTGGCGCGTCTGGAGCTGAAGCCCGAAGAACTCGATCACTTCGCAGGCCAGCTCGACGACATCATCGGCGCGGTCGCCCGCGTCAGCGAGGTCGCCGACCAAGACGTACCGCCGACCTCTCACCCGCTCCCGCTGACGAACGTCATGCGCGTGGACGAGGTCCGTCCCTCGCTCACCCCCGAGCAGGCGCTCTCCAGCGCCCCGGCCCAGGAGCAGCAGCGTTTCAAGGTGCCGCAGATCCTGGGGGAGGACTGATCCATGACGGACAGCACCATCATCAAGCTCACCGCCGCCGAGACCGCCGCGAAGATCGCCTCCGGCGAGCTGACGGCCGTCGAGGTCACCGAGGCGCACCTGGCCCGGATCGAGGCCGTCGACGAGAAGGTGCACGCCTTCCTGCACGTCGACCGTGAGGGCGCCCTCGCCCAGGCCCGCGCCGTCGACGAGAAGCGCGCCCGAGGCGAGAAGCTCGGCCCGCTGGCCGGCGTCCCGCTCGCACTCAAGGACATCTTCACCACCGAGGGCGTCCCGACGACCGTCGGTTCGAAGATCCTGGAGGGGTGGATCCCGCCGTACGACGCCACCCTCACCAAGCGCCTCAAGGCCGCCGACGTGGTCATCCTCGGCAAGACCAACATGGACGAGTTCGCCATGGGGTCCTCCACCGAGAACAGCGCGTACGGGCCGACCGGCAACCCCTGGGACCTCACCAAGATCCCCGGTGGCTCCGGCGGCGGTTCCTCCGCCGCTCTCGCCTCCTTCCAGGCGCCGCTCGCCATCGGCACCGACACCGGCGGCTCCATCCGCCAGCCGGCCGCCGTCACCGGCACGGTCGGCGTGAAGCCGACGTACGGCGCCGTCTCCCGGTTCGGCATGGTGGCCTTCTCGTCCTCCCTCGACCAGGGCGGGCCTTGCGCCCGTACGGTCCTGGACGCGGCGCTGCTCCACGAGGTCATCGCCGGTCACGACCCGATGGACTCGACGTCCATCGACGCCCCGGTCCCGCCCGTCGTCGAGGCCGCTCGCAACGGCAGCGTCGAGGGCATGCGCATCGGCGTCGTCAAGCAGTTCCGCGGCGAGGGCTACCAGCCCGGTGTCATCCAGCGCTTCGACGAGTCCGTGGAGCTGCTGAAGGAACTGGGCGCCGAGATCGTCGAGCTGGACTGCCCGTCCTTCGACCTCGCCCTGTCGGCGTACTACCTCATCGCGCCGTCCGAGTGCTCCTCCAACCTCGCCCGCTTCGACGGCCTGCGCTACGGCCTGCGGACGGGCGACGACGGCAGCCACTCGGCCGAGGAGGTCACCTCCCTCACCCGTGAGACGGGCTTCGGCCCCGAGGTCAAGCGCCGCATCATGCTCGGCACGTACGCGCTGTCGAGCGGCTACTACGACGCCTACTACGGCTCCGCCCAGAAGGTCCGGACGCTCATCACGCGTGACTTCGAGAAGGCCTTCGAACAGGTCGACGTGATCGTCTCCCCGACGACCCCGACCACCGCCTTCGCGATCGGCGAGCGTGCCGACGACCCGATGGCGATGTACCTGGCCGACCTGTGCACCATCCCCACCAACCTGGCGGGGAACGCGGCCATGTCGCTGCCCTGCGGTCTCGCGCCGGAGGACAACCTCCCGGTCGGTCTGCAGATCATCGCCCCGGCGCTGAAGGACGACCGCCTGTACAAGGTGGGTGCAGCCGTCGAGGCCGCCTTCGTGGAAAAGTGGGGGCACCCGCTGCTCGAGGAGGCTCCGTCGCTATGAGCAATGCACTGTCGAAGGCCAAGGGCTTCAAGAAGTCGAAGTCCGGCACGTACCTGTCCATGGGGACCACCGCTTTCGGCGCGATCGGCGTCGCCAAGCAGATCAAGAGGGCCCGGTCCGAGCACGACACGCTGCGCCTGATCGACGCCACCGTGTCCGCCGTCGCGATCGTCACCGGCCTCGCCCTCCTCTACCGCGAGCTGAAGCGGCTGGGCGACGACGACGTCCTGCTGGGCTGAGAGGGAAGTTTCACCGTGACCACCACGACCGACCTGGTGTCGTACGAGGACGCTCTGGCGTCGTACGACCCCGTCATGGGCCTCGAGGTCCATGTCGAACTCGGCACCAAGACCAAGATGTTCTGCGGGTGTTCGACCGAGCTGGGCGCCGCGCCCAACTCGCAGACGTGCCCGACCTGCCTCGGCCTGCCCGGCTCGCTCCCGGTCGTCAACGCGACCGGCGTCGAGTCCGCGATCAAGATCGGCCTCGCGCTGAACTGCGAGATCGCCGAGTGGTGCCGCTTCGCCCGGAAGAACTACTTCTATCCGGACATGCCGAAGAACTTCCAGACCTCCCAGTACGACGAGCCGATCGCCTTCAACGGCTACCTCGACGTCCAGCTGGAGGACGGCGAGACCTTCCGCGTGGAGATCGAGCGCGCCCACATGGAGGAGGACACCGGCAAGTCGACGCACGTCGGCGGCGCGACGGGCCGTATCCACGGGGCGTCCCACTCCCTGCTCGACTACAACCGCGCGGGCATCCCGCTCATCGAGATCGTCACCAAGCCGATCGTCGGTGCCGGCGAGCGTGCCCCCGAGGTCGCGCGGGCGTACGTCCGTGAGCTGCGCGAGCTCATCCGGGCGCTCGGTGTCTCCGAGGCGCGGATGGAGATGGGCCAGATGCGCTGCGACGTGAACCTGTCGCTGATGCCCAAGGGCGCCGACAAGTTCGGCACGCGCTCCGAGACGAAGAACGTCAACTCGCTGCGGTCCGTGGAGCGCGCGGCCCGCTTCGAGATCCAGCGGCACGCGGCCGTGCTGTCGTCCGGCGGCACGATCGTGCAGGAGACCCGCCACTTCCACGAGGACACCGGGTCGACGACCTCGGGCCGCGTGAAGGAGGAGGCCGAGGACTACCGGTACTTCCCGGAGCCCGACCTGGTACCGGTGGCGCCGCCGCGCGAGTGGGTCGAGGAGATCCGCGCCGTGCTGCCCGAGCTGCCGCTGGTGCGCCGCAACCGGCTCCGCGAGGAGTGGGGCGTCTCGGCGACCGACATGCAGGCGATCCTCAACGCCGGCGCCCTGGACCCGATCGTCGCCACGATCGTCGCCGGTGCCGACGCCGCCTCCGCCCGCAAGTGGTGGATGGGCGAGCTGGCACGCAGCGCCAACGAGTCGGGCGTCGCGCTCGACGAGCTGGCGATCACGCCGGTGCAGGTCGCCCGGGTCACGGCGCTGGTCTCGGCCGGTGACCTGAACGACAAGCTGGCCCGGCAGGTCATCGAGGGCGTCCTCGCGGGCGAGGGCACCCCGGACGAGGTCGTCGACAAGCGCGGTCTGAAGGTCGTCTCCGACGACTCCGCGCTGGGCACGGCGGTCGACGAGGCCATCGCCGGCAACCCGGGCGTCGCCGACAAGATCCGCGGCGGCAAGGTGGCCGCGGCGGGCGCCCTGGTCGGCGCGGTCATGAAGGCGACCCGGGGTCAGGCCGACGCGGCCCGCGTCAAGGAACTGATCCTGGAGAAGCTGGGCGTCAGCGAGGGCTGAGTCCGGCGGTTCCGTCAGCCCCAGGGGGACGCATCGACATCGATGCGTCCCCCTGGGCGTCTGGTCAGGCAGTCCCCCTGGACGGGCGTCCGCTCGGACGCGGCACCCCACCACCCGTACGAAGCCGAGTGCGCGCTCCTGGTCCACGCGCAGCATCTCCGCCGACTAGCGTGCCATGCCGGCCATGAACTCGCTCGGGCCTCTCCTGCGTGCGCACCAACCAGCCGGCCGAGTGGAACGCCTGGAAACCCTGATACGCGTCCACTGACACGATTGCATCGAACGTGCGTGCGCCTCCGCGAACACCTTCTGTACCCGGTCGCCGACGGCCGCCTCGGCGAGGCGGGCCGCGTTCGTCAGACGGCTCGTGAGGCCGTCGGCGAGATTCTGCGGTGTCATGTCGGACATCGCCGGACGCTGACAACCGTCCACGACCACCGCACCTGCTTCGTCCGGCCGTACGTACTACGCTCGCCCGCCATGAGTGGACGCGGTGATTCCGGCATACGACCCGACCCGGCCGCGGCGGAGGGTGCGGCGGACGGCGCCGAGGAGCGCGCCGAGGACGTGCGCCGTGCCCGGTGGGCGGCCCTCGGCACCGGAGCCCTGCTTGCCCTCGCCGGGCTCGCCGCCGCGCTGCTTCGGCTCACCGGTTCCGCGCCGGCCCGCATCCCGGCCGCCTATGGCCTCGGCGCGGTCGTCTGCGCGCTGGCCGCAGTCCTCGGCTTCCGGGGCCGTACCCGCTGGGCGCTGTGGCTGCTGATCGCAGGCGTCATGGTGATGGCCCTCGGGGACCAGTTCGACTGAAGTTCCCGCCGCGGGGCCGGGGGGTCAGGGGGGAGAGCGCACCGGAACTGTCCTGTGACATCCATCCCACTCGTGTGAAGAGCCCCACGAACCCGACAAACGATCACATTCGCCTGCGAGAGTGGTCCTTCGATTGCTCATGCGTTCTTTGCGGGTTGTTCTCTCTATGGACGATCGATCCCGGTCAAAGATCCACAAATCGTCCCTGGGAGCACGTCTGTGGCAGCCCTTGCACGTTGGTGTGTCCGGCATCGACTGATCGCCGTCCTGCTGTGGCTCCTCGCCTTCGGCGGAGTCACCGCGGCCGCTGCCGTCACCGGCTCCGCGTACTCCGACCACTACGACGTCCCCGGCACCCAGGCGGGCCGCGCCACCGAACTGCTCAGCGAGGGCTTCCCCGGCATCAGCGGCGACACAGACACCGTCGTCTGGCACACCACCGAGGGCTCCGTCCGCTCGGCCGACGTCGAGCAGACGATGAACCGCACCCTCGACCGGATCGCCGAGCTGCCCGGCATCACCACCGTGACCAGCCCCTACGGCGGTCAGGGCGACGCCGGCATCAGCCGCGACGGCCGCACGGCCTACGCCACCGTCACCTTCGGCCGGCCGGCCGAGGACATCGGCAAGTCCGAGGCCGAGGCCGTCGTCCGCACTGCCAAGTCAGCCGAGACCGACGGGCTCCGGGTGGAGCTCGGCGGCAGGGCCATCGGGCTCACCGAGTCCGCGAGCGGGCACCTCGCCGAGGCGGTCGGCGTGCTCGTCGCCGCCGTCGTCCTGTTCCTCGCCTTCGGCTCGCTCGCCGCCTCGCTGCTGCCCATCGCCACCGCGCTCATCGGCGTCGGCACCGCGTACGGCGGTATCGCGCTGCTCGGACACGCGATGACCGTCGCCGACTTCGCGCCCATGCTCGGCATGCTCATCGGGCTCGGCGTCGGCATCGACTACGCGCTGTTCCTGGTCACCCGGCACCGGCGCGGCCTGAAACGCGGCCTGAGCGTCACCGAGTCCGTCACCGACGCCGTCGCCACCACGGGACGCGCGGTCGTGTTCGCGGGCGCGACCGTGTGCATCGCACTGCTCGGCATGCTGATCCTGCGGCTGAGTTTCCTCAACGGAGTCGCGGTCGCCGCCTCGCTGACCGTGGTCCTGACCGTCGCGGCCGCCGTGACCCTGCTGCCCGCCCTGCTGTCCCTCATCGGGCACCGCGCCCTCAGCCGCCGCGAGCGGCGCCGGCTGGCCGAGCACGGTCCGCAGCCGGAGCTGCCCACCGGCTTCGCCGCCCGCTGGTCCGCGTTCGTCGAACGCCACCCCAAGCTGCTCGGCGCCGTCGCCATGGCCGTCGTCGCCGTCCTCGCCCTGCCCACGTTCTCCCTCCACCTGGGCACCGCCGACCAGGGCAACGACCCCGGGACATCGACCACACGGCAGGCGTACGACCTGATCGCCGAGGGCTTCGGCCCCGGCTCCAACGGCCCGCTCACCCTCGTGACGCGCGTCGACGGCGCCGACGACAAGCTCGCCCTCGACAACCTCGACACCACCCTGCGGGACACCGCGGGCGTCGCCTCCGTGACGCCCGCCCGCTACAACATCGCCGGCGACACCGCGTACCTCACGGTCGTCCCCGACTCGGCGCCCCAGTCACAGCGGACCAGCGATCTCGTCGAGCGCCTGCGCGCCGAGGTCCTCCCGCGCGCGCAGGCGGGCACCTCGCTCGACGTGCACGTCGGAGGGGTGACCGCGGCCTACGACGACTTCTCCGCCGTGATCGTCAGCAAGCTGCCGCTGTTCGTCGGGGTCGTGATCGGGTTCGGCTGCGTACTGCTCTTGCTCGCGTTCCGCTCGCTCGGCATTCCGCTGAAGGCCGCCGCGATGAACATCGCCGCCGTCGCCGCGGCCTTCGGTATCGTCGTCGCCGTCTTCCAGTGGGGCTGGGGCAGCGAACCGCTGGGCCTCGGCCGCGCGGGCCCCATCGAACCCTTCCTGCCCGTGATCATGGTGTCGGTCCTCTTCGGCCTCTCCATGGACTACCAGGTCTTCCTGGTCAGCCGGATGTACGAGGAGTGGCTGGAGACCGGCGACAACCGGCGCGCCGTCCGCGTCGGCCTCGCCGAGACGAGCCGGGTGATCAACTCCGCCGCGGTCATCATGATCTCGGTGTTCCTCGCCTTCGTGCTCAGCGGCGACCGCGTGATCGCCATGTTCGGCATCGCGCTGGCCTCGGCCGTCGCCCTGGACGCCTTCGTCCTGCGCACCTTGCTCGTGCCCGCCCTGATGCATCTGCTCGGCGACGCCAACTGGTGGCTGCCCGGCTGGCTGGAGCGCCGGCTGCCCCGGATCAGCATCGAGCCGCCCGAGTGCCGCGCCGCCCATGAGAAGCTCGACGCGGTCGTGACGGAACTGGCTGAGGAGCGACGGCAGGATGTACGCGATTTCCCTGGGTGACGACGGCGCGGAGCTGCGGCCGTTGGAGATCTGGCATGCCGAGGAGTTCCTCGCGCACCTCGATCGGGGGCGGGAGTTCATCGGGCAGTTCATCTCCTTCGGGTCCAAGGAGACGGACGTGGCGTCCGCGCGGGCCATGCTCCAGCGCTACACCGACATGCGTGCCGCGGACACCGGCTCCCTGCACGGACTGTGGCTGGAGGGGAAGCTGGTCGGCGGGGTGCTCTTCCTGAACTTCGACGCGCAGCACGGCAACTGCGAGGTCGGCTGCTGGCTGGAGCCCGCCGGTACCGGACGCGGGCTCGTCACCCGCGCGATGCGCGTCCTCATCGACCACGCCATCGAGCGGCGCGGCATCCACCGCGTCGAGTGGGTCGCCGCCTCGGGCAACCAGGCCAGCCTGAACGTGGCCCGCCGCCTGGGCATGACCCGCGACGGCGTACGGCGTGAGGCCCACCCCTATCGCGGGGTGCGGCACGACCTCGAGGTGTGGTCGGTGCTTGCCCCCGAATGGCGCGCGGCACGCGCGCGTACCGAGCACAGCGATCATTAAGAGAGTTCTCAGACGGCGTCCGTACGGTGCGGGGCATGGGAACCAAGACAGTTGACGGGGCCGGGAGCGGCACCGAGACCAAGCAGGACGAAACGTTCACCGACGAGGCGGCTGCGGACGCCACCGAGGCGGATGGTGGGGCCGGGGCCGGGGCCGGGGCCGATGGCGTGACCGGGGCCGAGGACGCCGAGGCGGACGGTGTGATCGAGGAGACGGCCGAGAAGGAGGGGCCCTCCGGCGTCGGACAGGGTGCCGCGGCTGTCGTCTCCGCCGCGCTGGGCGTCGTCTCGCTCAACGGTGGCTGGATCGGCACCGTCGCCTCCGCGCGCGAGAACCTCGTCGGCCAGCTGCAGACGGCGTCGAACGCGAGCATCGCCCAGCAGCTCAAGGAGCTGTACGGCGACGCCTGGCAGGCCACCGCGCTGTGGGCCGGCCTGTTCGCGCTGGTCGGGCTGATCACCGGCGTCGCCGTGCTGGCGCGGCCCGCGTTCGGCACGCCCGGCAAGCCGCAGGCGCCCTGGATCAAGTCGGTCGCCTGGGCGGGCGTCTCGCTCGCTGTCATCGGCCTGCTCCTGGCCGTCCTCAAGTACTCCGACGCGCTGCTGGCCCTGCCCTCGGCAAAGTGAATCACCGCAGGCCGTAAGGGGTCTTAGCGCATCCGTGAGCACCTCACGGAGCGCCTAAGGCCCCTTACGCACGTCCGGGGCCGGCCGGCCGCCCCAAGATGCGGAACTCTCCCCATGTGGGACACCCCCCTGGGAGACGAAGGTAGAGGCATCGCAGGAAGCGATACCGGAAACCGAACTCTCCGAGGGACACATCATGATCGAGTACGAACTCCACCAGGCCCGTTCCGCCGAGCTGCTCCGCCGGGCCGAGCACGAGCGCCTGGCCCGCGAGCTCCTGCGCGGCCGCCGGGCGGCCCGCCGCGAGGCGGACACACGCCGGGCCGCGGGGGCCGAAGGCGAAACCCATACCGACCGCCCCCGCCACCGCCGAGTCGCCCGCCCCGCATGAACGCGGGGCGGGACGCCCGGCCCACACCGACGGTCCGGGCGGACGCCGACAGCAGGAGGAACGGCCGCGCGGAGGGTGACGGCGAGAGGAACGGCCGCGCGGGAGACGGCCGTTCCCTCGTGCGCGAACCTTCCGTCGTCGTGCGTGAACCAGGCGGTACGGCGGCGCCGCTCGGCCCGTGGAAAAGCGGTGCCGTGCTGTCGGACCCTCGTGCGATGCTCGGGTCCGTGGAGACCAGGTCCGTCAGTCCGGTGTTCGTCGGCCGCAGCGAAGAGCTGGACACGCTGAACGACGCGCTCGCCCGTGCCGCCGCGGGCGAGCCGCAGGCGTTGCTGCTCGGCGGTGAGGCCGGCGTCGGCAAGACGCGGCTGGTCGAGGAGTTCGCCACCGCCGCCTGCCGCCGGGGTGCCGTCGTCGCGCTCGGCGGCTGTGTGGAGATCGGCGCCGACGGGCTGCCCTTCGCCCCGTTCTCCACGGCCCTGCGCGCGCTGCGCCACGCGTTGCCCGGGGAACTCGCCGCCGCCGCCGCGGGGCAGGAGGAGGAACTGGCCCGGCTCCTGCCCGAGTTGGCCGAAGCCACCCCCACCCGGGCCACGGGACGGCACGACGAGGAGGGCGTGGCCCGTCTCTTCGAACTCACCGCCCGTCTGCTGGAACGCGTCGCCGCCGACCGCACGGTCGTCGTCGCCCTGGAGGACCTGCACTGGGCCGACGCCTCCACCCGCCACCTCCTGTCCTACCTCCTGCGCACCCTGCGCACCGGCCGTCTCGTCGTCCTCGCCACCTACCGCTCCGACGACATCCACCGCCGCCATCCACTGCGCCCCCTGCTCGCGGAACTGGACCGGCTGCGCACCGTCCGCCGTATCGAACTCGCCCGGTTCAACCGCGACGAGGTCTGCCGCCAGATCGCCGGCATCCTCGCCGCCGAACCCGACCCCGCCCAGGTCGACGACATCTTCGAACGCTCCGACGGCAACGCCTTCTTCGTCGAGGAACTCGCCGTCGCCACCCACGAGGGCTGTTGCACCGGCCTCACCGACTCCCTGCGCGATCTGCTCCTCGTGCGGGTCGAGACGCTGCCCGAGACCGCCCAGCGGGTCGCCCGGATCGTCGCCGAGGGCGGCTCCACCGTCGAATACCGGCTCCTCGCCGCCGTCGCCCGGCTCACCGAGGACGACCTCATCGAGGCGCTGCGGGCCGCCGTGAACGCCAACATCCTCGCCGCCGCACCCGGCGGCGACGGCTACCGCTTCCGCCACTCCCTGGTCCGCGAGGCCGTCGCCGACGACCTGCTGCCCGGTGAACGCTCCCGTCTCAACCGCCGCTACGCCGAAGCCCTGGAGACCGACCCCGCGCTCGTCCCCGCCGCCGAATGCGTCACACGCCTGGCCAGTTACTGGTACCACGCCCACGACCCCGCCAAGGCCCTGCCCGCCGTCCTGGACGCTTCCGTCGCCGCCCGCCGCCGGCACGCCTACAGCGAGCAACTACGGCTCCTGGAACGGGCGATGGAACTGTGGGACACTGCCCCCGAGGACGTACGTTCTGCCCTGCGCCCCGTCGACTACACCGAGGTCTACCCTCCCTGCGGCTGCGACCCCGCCACCACCCCACTGCGCTATCTGGACCTGATGGCGGAGGCCGCCGTCGCCGGGCGGCTGTGCGGGGAGCGCGAGCGGGCCCTGAAGATCACCAAGCGGGCGCTGCAACTACTGGAGGACGAGGACGATCCGCTGCGCGCCGCCTGGTTCTGGACCCGGCGCTCCAGCCTGGTCCAGGCCCTGGGGCGGGGCGACGGCCGGCACGAACTGGCCATCGCGCAGGAACTGGTCCGCGGCCTGCCCCCGTCGGACGTGCACGCCGAGGTGCTGGGCGACGTCGCCAACTGGGCGATGCTGCACGCGCCGGGGCCCGAGGCCCTCGCCGCCGCAGAGCGGGCCGTGGAGTACGCACGCATGGTCGACGCCCGCGAGATCGAGCTGAACGCGCGTGTCACCCTGGGCAGCCTGAAGGTCGACGCGGGCGACGTCGAGACGGGCCTCGCCGAGATGTACGAGGTCAAGGACCAGGCGCTCAAGGAGGGCTTCCCCTATGTCGCGGGCCGCGCCTATGTGAACCTGCCCTCCGAGCTCGAATCCGTCGGCCGCTCCCGGGAGGCCGCCCCCATCCTCGAGGAAGCCATCCTGTTCACCCAGCGGTTCGGCCTGCTGGGCTCCGAGGCCTGGGTGTGGGCCAACCTCTCCGATTCGCTCCACTCCCTCGGCCGCTGGCACGAGGCCGCGCGGGCCGCGTCGAGCGCGGCACACCGAGGCCCGAGCGCGAAACCCCTGGGCACGGCCGCCCTGTGCCTGGCCTGTCTCGCTCTCGGCCGCGGCGACCTTCCCGAGGCGGCACGCCAACTCGCCGCCGCCCACGACTACTTCGGCACGCACGACCCCATGCCCCAGCAATGGCTGCCCCTGGCCCGCATCGCCGTCGGGCTGGCGGCGGCGGAGGGCCGCCTGCTGGACGCCCGTGCCGAACTTGCCCGTGCCCTCGACGCGGGCATCCCGCCCGGCACCCACCGCTATGCCTGGCCGATGGTCCTGGCCGCCGCCACCGCGGAGGCCGACGCCCGCGATCTGCCCGCCGGGGACGCGGGCCGCGCCGAAGCGCTCGACCGCCTCCACGGGGCCGCCAAGAATCTCACGACCGGTGCCCCCGTCTGGCTGGCCCACGACCAGTGGGTCCGCGCCGAACTCCTGCGCGCCGAGGGCAGGGACACCCCGGACACCTGGTCGGAGGTGGTCTGCGCCTTCGAGCCCCTGGAACGGCCCTACGACCTCGCCCGCGTCCGTTTCCGTCTCGCTGCGGCCCTGCTGTCCGACGGCGGGGACGACGAGCGCAATCGCGCCACGGAACTGCTCCGGCTGGCCGGTGCCGTCGCCGACCACCTCGGCGCGCGCCCTCTCGCCGACGCCGTCGCGCTCCTCGCCCAGCGAGCCCGGCTCACCCTGGGCGGTGTCCCACGGCAGGCACCCGCCCCCGCCGACCCCGTCGAGGCCCTCGGGCTCACCAGCCGGGAACGCGACGTCCTGCGCCTGGTGTCCGTCGGCCGCACCAACCGCCAGATCGCCGAGGAACTCTTCATCTCGCCGAAGACCGCGAGCGTGCACGTCTCCAACATCCTCGGCAAGCTCGGCGTCTCCGGCCGGGGCGAGGCGGCGGCGATGGCGCATCGGCTGGCGCTGTTCCCGCCGGTGACCGGTGCCGGCGGGAACTGACCGGCGGCGCTACTTCACCTCCAGCTCAAGGATCCGGTCGTCCCCGTCCTTCGGGCTGCCCCTGCCGTCCGTGTTGCTCGTGATCAGCCACAGCTTGTCGCCGCCCGCCGCGGCCACCGTGCGCAGACGGCCGTATCTGCCGTCGAGGAAGGACTGCGGCGCGGCCGCGGCCTCCGTACCCTTCAGCGGGATGCGCCACAGACGCTGACCTCTCAGGCCCGCCATCCAGATGACGCCGTTCACGTAGGCGATGCCACTGGGGGAGGCCTCGTCCGTGTGCCACTGGGCGATCGGGTTGTGGTACTTCGTGTCGGACGACTTGCCCTCGACGTTCGGCCAGCCGTAGTTGTCGCCCGGCTTGATCGCGTTCAGCTCGTCCCACGTGTCCTGACCGAACTCCGAGGCGAACAGACGCTGTTTGTCGTCCCAGGCGAGGCCCTGCACATTGCGATGGCCGTACGTGTACACGGGGGAGCCCGGGAACGGGTTGCCCGGGGCCGGTTCGCCCTCCGGGGTCATGCGCAGGATCTTGCCGCCCAGTGACTTCCTGTCCTGCGCCAGCCCCTTCTGCCCGCTCTCGCCCGTGCCCGCATAGAGCATGTTGTCCGGGCCGAAGGCGATGCGGCCGCCGTTGTGGATGAAGCCCTTCGGGATGCCCTTGAACACCGTGTCGGGAGCGCCCAGTTGTTCGCCGGCGGGCTTGTGGTCGTCGTACAGCATGCGGACGATGCGGTTGTCCGAGGCCGAGGTGAAGTACGCGTAGATCATGTGGTCCGAGGCGTAGTCCGGGGAGAGGGCGATGCCCAGGAGGCCGCCCTCGCCGGCCGGGTCCACGCCGGAGACCTTGCCCAGGTCCGTCTTCTTACCGGTCTTCTCGTCCACCCGGGTGATCGTCGCGTCGTCCCGCGAGGAGACCAGCAGTCCGCCGCCCGGCAGCGGAGCCAGTCCCCAGGGGCTGTTCAGGCCCTCCGTGACCGTCCGCACCACCTTCACCGACCCCTTGGCGGGCGGCGTCTCCGCCGCCCGCTCCGACGGCAGGGCACCGGACGCCGTCCCCTTCGATGCCGTACTCCCGGCCGGGCTTCCTCCACCCCCGGAGGAGCACCCGGCCGTCAGCAGGAGTACGGCGACGGCCGGCACGGCCGCCCAAGCTCGACGTTGCACGATCATGGTCCCTTCGACGCGGCGTCCCCAGGCAGGTTCTACTCCTCATACACCGCCCACACCCCCCGGGTTCCCGATCAGCCCGGCCGAAATCGCGCACACTCTCGGCCCAGCCCCCCCCGCTTCCCGCTCCCGCCCCTCAGTCCCAGGACCCCTGGGCCGCGGGCAACCCCGCCAGCGCGGTCAAGTCCTCCGCAGTCAGCCGCAGGCCGGCCGCCGCCGCGTTCTCCTCCACCCAGCACTCATGCTTCGCTCCCGGCACCGGGACCACATGACGGCCCTGGGCCAAGGTCCACGCCAGGGCCACCTGGGCCGGCGTGACGTTCTCGCCGTGCCGCCAGGCCACGCGGCGCAGGCCCGCCACGATCGGCTGGTTCGCCGCCATCATCTCCGCCGTGAAGCGGGGATGGCGGGCTCGGACGTCGTCCGGTTCGAAGCCCTCGCCCGGGATCAGCGTGCCGGTCAGGAAGCCGTTGCCCAGGGGCATCGCCGCCAGGAAGCCCACGCCGCGTGCCTCGCACCAGGGGAGCAGCGCGTCCAGGGCCTCCGGTGACCACACCGACAGCTCGGCCTGGACGGCACTCACCGGGAACACCTGCTGTACACGCCGGAGTTGGCGAAGCGTTCCGTCATGCATTCCGGCGCCGGACCGGCGACCGCCGCGCGCACCCATCGCGCACAGGCCGAGCGCCCGCACCTTCCCGGCGTGCACCAGCTCCGCCATCGCGCCCCAGGTCTCCTCCACCGGGACCTCGGGGTCGGCGCGGTGGAGCTGGTAGAGGTCGATGACGTCCGTCTGGAGCCGACGCAGCGACGCGTCGCAGGCACGTTTCACGTACCCGGGGCGGCCGTTGGCCACGATGTGCTGCTCGCCCACCAGCAGACCGGCCTTGGTCGAGACGAACGCGTCCCCGCGCCGCTCCTTCAGCACCCGGCCCAGCAGCAGCTCGTTGGTGAACGGGCCGTACATGTCGGCCGTGTCCAGGAGCGTCGAACCCAGGTCCAACGCCCGGTGCACGGCCCTGAGCGACTCGTCGCCCCGCTGCCGCGACCCGCTGTACGCCCAGCTCATCGGCATGCACCCGAGCCCGACGGCCCCGACCGCGAGCGCCCCCGCGCCGATCGTCCTGCGCTCCACCTGCCCGTGAACCTCCCTCTCCTGCCACCCCAACCTAACCTCTGCGCTCCCGTAGCCCTGACATAGCCTCCTGACCATGACTGCAGACGTATGGCTTCCCATCCCTCCGGACGAGATCGACGGCCTCCCGCAGGGGCTCAACTACCTGTTCTGGGACGGCGGCGACGACGGCGCGCAGGAGTTCCCGGGCGACCCCGCCGACTGCGTCGTCTACGTGGTGCCGTACATGAAGCGCCAGACCGTCAAGGTGCGCCCCCTGGAGCGGATGCGCAACCTCCAGGTCGTCCAGACCCTCACCGCCGGCGTGGACGACATCACCGCGGCGCTCTCCTCCCTCGTGCCCGGCGTGCGGCTGTGCAACGCCCGCGGGGTGCACGAGGCGAGCACCGCCGAGCTCGCGCTCACCCTGACCCTCGCCTCCCTGCGCGGCATCCCGAAGTTCGTCCGGGCCCAGCAACAGGGCCGCTGGCAGGGCGAGTTCCACCCCGCCCTCGCCGACAAGAACGTCCTCATCGTCGGCTACGGCGCCATCGGCTCCGCCATCGAGGACCGGCTCGTGCCCTTCGAGGTCGCGCGGGTGGCGCGCGTCGCGCGCTCCGAGCGCACCACGGCGCGCGGTCCGGTGCACTCGTTCACCGATCTGCCCGCACTGCTCCCGGAAGCGGACGTGGTCATCCTCTCCACGCCCCTGAACGACACCACCCGGGGCCTGGTCGACGCCGGCTTTCTCGCGCACATGAAGGACGGAGCGTTGCTGGTCAACGTCGCCCGCGGCCCCGTCGTCGACACCAAGGCCCTGCTCATGGAGCTGGAGAACGGCCGGATCGGCGCGGCCCTCGACGTCACGGATCCGGAGCCGCTGCCCCCGGCGCATCCCCTGTGGCAGGCGCCCGGCGTGCTGATCAGCCCGCACGTGGGCGGACCCACCTCCGCCTTCCTGCCGCGCGCCAAGCGGCTCGTGGCCGACCAGCTGAGCCGGTTCGTGAACCGGGAGCCGTTGCGCAACGTGATCCTTACGACGGGATCGGCGACGAGCGTGTAATCCGCTTCGGACACCATCCGCAATCTTTCGGGCGCGGACCGTAGATGCACACCTCTAGCCGTTACTGAGCGTAGAGAACCTATGTCCCTGAGTGACGAGACTGGTGTATCGTCCCGACAGGGGCTGCGCCGCGTACCGTTCGGCGCCGGGGATCGACATTTCAGATGTGTGAGGGGGGCGACGGACGATGCACGGCCTATGGACGAACGATCCGACGCGGCGGGGCCGTCGGCGGTGGCCCTGGCACACGGCTGCGCACAGACGCGGCCACCACACCGGTCATCACCACCGCAGGCACAACGGACGCAGAAGGCATGCGCACCCAGCGCACCGGGATCCGCGGGACCCGGGAGCGGCGCGGACCGGGAGGGACCGGTGAGCTCGCCGCCGACCCTGACGACCACCCTCGACGGAGCGCTGCGGGCGCGGCCTCCGGCGGGCGCACCGCCGACCCGTCCGCCGGTCCTGGGCGGCGGGTCCGCCCTGGTCCACCAGCTCGCCCTGGCCCTCGTGTGCGCGGCCTACGCCGTCGGGTCCGCGTTCGGCTGGGGTTCGGAAGAAGTCGCGCTGATCATGGGTGACTTCGGGCTGACCGCGGCGGCGGGCACCGCCGCCGTCTCCTGTCTCTTCTACGCGCGCGGCCCGCGGGTCCGCTTTCGACCCGCCTGGCTGCTGTTCGCCCTCTCCTCGGCGATGGCGGCCCTGGGCAACGCGGTCTGGGGGTGGTACGAGGTCGTCCTTGAGCGACCCGTGCCCAGCCCCAGCTACGCCGACCTGTTCTTCCTGTGCTTCGCGCCGCCCGCCATCGTGGGCCTCCTGGTCCTCGCCAAGCGGCCGGTGACGAAGGCGGGCTGGATCTGTCTGGCCCTGGACGCCTGGCTGATCGGGGGTTCGCTGCTGACCCTGTCGTGGAGCCTGGCGCTCGCGCAGGCCGCCCGGTTCGACGGACCCAGCGTGGCGCACACAGCGCTGTCGCTGGCGTACCCGCTGCTGGACATCGCCTTGGTCAGCATGGTGCTCGCCCTGCATTTCAGGCGTGCAACGGGCAACCGCACCGGGGTGAACACCGCGATCGGCGCGCTCGCCCTGACCGTGATGTGCGACGCCCTGTTCACCTCGCCGCTGCTGCACAGCAGCTACCACTCCGGCCAGCTGCTCGACGCGGGCTGGTTCGCCGGCTCGCTGCTCCTCGCGTACGCCCCCTGGGCCGCTCCTCGGCACCGGGGCCGGCGGGACGTCGAGCCGTACCCCGCGGACCGGCACGTCCCGCACGGGCACGCGCGCGTGGTCCACGAGCAACTGCCCCGGCCGCGGAGCGGCACCCCGCCCCACGAGCCCGCACCCCTCCCGGGCGGTGACACCGGCCGGTATCCGGCCGGCCGGCCCCTCACCGGCTCCCTCGCCGCGCTCACGCCGTATCTCGCCGCGGCCGTGTGCACGCTGGGCATCCTGTACAACGTCCTCAACGGCCGCAGTCCCGACCACGTGGTGCTGATCACCGCCGGCTGCGTGGTGCTGGCGCTCGTCGTGCGCCAGGGCATCATGCTGCTCGACAACATCACCCTCACCCAGGAACTGGCCCAGAAGGAGAACCACTTCCGCTCCCTGGTGCAGGGCTCGAGCGACGTCATCATGATCGCCGCGCCCAACGGCGTCCTGCGCTACGTCTCCCCGGCCGCCGCCGGGGTCTACGGCCGTACGGCGGAGGAACTGGTGGGCTCGGAGCTGGCCCAGCTGATCCATCCGGAGGACCTGGGCAGCGTGGTGCACGAGGTGCGCCGCTTCCTCGCCGCCAACCCGCTCGAGGAGCCGACCACCCGCATCGAGTGCCGCTTCCGCTCCGGCGGGGGCGGCTGGCTCAACGTCGAGTCGACCGTCAACCGCCATCACGGTGGCCTCATCTTCAACAGCCGGGACGTGACCGAAAGAGTGCGCCTGCAGGCGCAGCTCCAGCACAACGCCGAGCACGACCCGCTCACCGACCTGCCCAACCGCGCCCTCTTCACCAAGCGCGTTCAGCAGGCCCTGTCCGGCCGCCGCGCCTCCGACCGCGGCGCACATGTGCGCGGTACGGCGGTCCTCTTCATCGACCTGGACGGGTTCAAGGCCGTCAACGACACCATCGGGCACCAGGCCGGGGACGAGCTGCTCGTCCAGGCCGCCCGCAGACTCCACGAGGCGGTACGGCACGGGGACACCGCCTCCCGGCTGGGCGGCGACGAGTTCGCGGCCCTGATCGTCGGGGACGGCACCACCACCCGTGACCGCAGTGCCAGGGAGCGGCACATCCTGGAGCTCGCCGACCGCCTCAGGACCACCCTCTCCCAGCCGTACGTCATCGGCGGCAACGATGTCCGCGTGAACGCCTCCATCGGCGTCGCCTTCGCCGAACAGGGCCTGGGCGCAGGCGAGTTGCTGCGCAACGCCGACCTGGCCATGTACCGGGCCAAGTCGGCGGGCAAGGGCCGGGTCGAGCTGTACAAGCCGCAGATGCAGCAGGACGTCGTACGCAAGGCGGAGCTGGCCACCCGGCTGCGGGCCGCGCTGCACGACGGCGAGTTCGCGCTGCTGCACCAGCCCGTGGTGTGCCTCGAGAGCGGCCGGATCACGTCGGTCTCCGCCCAGGCGCGCTGGCGCTCCTCGCAGGGGGTGCTGTTCACGCCGGCCGAGTTCCTGCGGGTCGCCGAGGACTGCGACAAGACCGCGGAGCTGGACCGCTGGATCCTCGAGGAGGCCGTGGAACAGGCGGCCGAGCGCGCCGCGACCGGACTCGCCGTCCCCGTGGCCGTCCGGATGGGCGCCCGGCGGCTCCTGGACCGGTCGATGCCGCTGGGTTCGGTGGAGGCCCTGCTGACCCGGCACGGGCTGCCGTCGGGGTCGCTGGTGATCGAGCTGGCCGACACCGACCCCCGGGTCTCCCTGGACGACCTGGAGCGGCGGCTGGCCACCCTCAGGCGACTGGGCGTCCGGATCTCGCTGGACGGCTTCGGCAACGGCTATGCAGCGATCACGGCACTGCGGCGGCTCCCCGTCGACGTGCTGAAACTCGACCGTGGCCTGGTCGAGGGCGTCGTCGAGTCCGCGCGGCTGCACAAGATCACCAGCGGGCTGCTCCGGATCGCCGCCGACCTCGGGCTGCAGTCCGTGGCCGAGGGCGTGGACCTCCCGGAGCAGGTCGTCGCCCTGCGCGCGATGGGCTGCACCCACGGCCAGGGCATGGCGTTCGCCGGCCCGCTGGACGAGTACCGGCTGCGCACGGCGCTCGGATCCGGCCGCTGTCCGGTCCCGCACGGACCGGTCGAACCGGCGTTCGCGGGCGGGGCCAGTCGGGTGTACACCGGAGGTGTTCCCGCTGTCTTCGGAGGCGGCAGTGCCCTTCGCTCACATAATGAGACTCCCGTCCCACCCACTTGACACGTGGTGCGTGCCGGGGGGAGGGTCAGTGCCATGCGCACCCGAATTCTCGTACTTGGACAGCGCGTCGGCTGAGCTGGGACACACCGGAGGACGATCCGGAACCTAGCGACCACACCGGCGCGCTCCCCTCGCTTGCCTTGCGGCACGAGGGGTTTTTTGTTGCACAGGCACCATGCGGACAACAGCCGCACACCGCACGAACTTCGCAAAAACCCTCAGCATCGAGAAGAGAATGCCGATGACCGAGCAGGCCACCGGGGCCCACCAGCCGCAGCCGCGGCCCCGTTCCGGAGGACAGCAGTCCGCCCCCGTCGAGCACGTCACGGGCGCGCAGTCCCTCATCCGTTCGCTCGAGGAGGTCGGCGCCGACACGGTATTCGGCATTCCGGGCGGTGCGATCCTGCCCGCCTACGACCCGCTGATGGACTCCACCAGGGTCCGCCACGTCCTGGTCCGCCACGAGCAGGGCGCCGGACACGCGGCCACCGGGTACGCGCAGGCCACCGGCAAGGTCGGCGTCTGCATGGCGACGTCGGGACCGGGTGCGACGAACCTGGTCACGCCCATCGCCGACGCGCACATGGACTCGGTGCCGATCGTGGCGATCACCGGCCAGGTCACCTCGAAGGCGATCGGCACGGACGCCTTCCAGGAAGCGGACATCGTCGGCATCACCATGCCGATCACCAAGCACAACTTCCTGGTCACCAAGGCCGAGGACATCCCGCGGGTGATCGCGCAGGCCTTCCACATCGCGTCCACCGGCCGGCCGGGCCCGGTCCTGGTGGACATCGCCAAGGACGCGCTGCAGGCGCAGACCACGTTCTCCTGGCCCCCCATCTTGGACCTGCCCGGCTACCGGCCCGTCACCAAGCCGCACGCCAAGCAGATCCGCGAGGCCGCCAAGCTGATCACCTCCGCGAAGCGGCCCGTCCTGTACGTCGGTGGTGGCGTCCTCAAGGCGCACGCCACCGCGGAGCTCAAGGTTCTCGCCGAGCTCACCGGAGCGCCCGTCACCACCACCCTGATGGCGCTCGGCGCGTTCCCCGACAGCCACAAGCTGCACGTGGGAATGCCGGGCATGCACGGTTCGGTCACCGCCGTCACCGCGCTGCAGAAGGCCGACCTGATCGTCGCCCTCGGAGCCCGCTTCGACGATCGCGTCACCGGCAAGCTGGACAGCTTCGCCCCGTACGCCAAGATCGTCCACGCCGACATCGACCCCGCCGAGATCGGCAAGAACCGCGACGCCGACGTGCCCATCGTCGGTGACGCGCGCGAGGTCATCGCCGACCTGGTCCAGGCCGTGCAGAAGGAACACAGCGAGGGCCACCGGGGCGACTACACCGCCTGGTGGAAGGACCTCAACCGCTGGCGCGACACCTACCCGCTCGGCTACGACCAGCCCGAGGACGGCTCGCTGTCCCCGCAGCAGGTCATCGAGCGCATCGGCCAGCTGGCGCCCGAGGGCTCGGTCTTCGCCGCGGGTGTCGGCCAGCACCAGATGTGGGCCGCGCACTTCATCCAGTACGACAGGCCCGCCACCTGGCTGAACTCCGGCGGCGCCGGAACCATGGGCTACGCGGTTCCGGCCGCCATGGGCGCCAAGGCCGGCGCCCCGGACCGTACGGTCTGGGCGATCGACGGCGACGGCTGCTTCCAGATGACCAATCAGGAACTGACCACCTGCACCCTGAACAACATCCCGATCAAGGTCGCCATCATCAACAACGGCGCCCTCGGGATGGTCCGCCAGTGGCAGACCCTGTTCTACAACCAGCGGTACTCCAACACCGTGCTGCACTCCGGCCCCGGGGCGGACGGCAAGCAGCCGAGCGCCGGTACCCGCGTGCCGGACTTCGTGAGGCTGTCGGAGGCGATGGGCTGCTACGCGATCCGCTGCGAGCGGCCGGAGGACCTGGACAAGGTCATCGAGGAGGCGAACTCGATCAACGACCGACCGGTCGTGGTGGACTTCATCGTCCACCAGGACGCGATGGTCTGGCCGATGGTCGCCGCGGGCACCTCCAACGACGAGATCATGGCCGCCCGGGACGTCCGCCCCGACTTCGGCGACAACGAAGACGACTGAGCGAGGAAGACCAGAGATATGTCCAAGCACACGCTCTCCGTCCTGGTGGAGAACACGCCGGGCATCCTCGCCCGGATCGCCGCCCTGTTCTCCCGCCGCGGCTTCAACATCGACTCGCTCGCGGTCGGCGTCACCGAGCACCCCGACATCTCCCGCATCACCATCGTGGTGGGCGTCGAGGACCTGCCGCTCGAGCAGGTGACCAAGCAGCTCAACAAGCTCGTCAACGTGCTGAAGATCGTCGAACTGGAGCCGGGTCAGGCCGTTCAGCGCGAACTCGTTCTGGTGAAGGTGCGCGCCGACAACGAGACGCGCTCCCAGATCGTCGAGATCGTCCAGCTGTTCCGCGCCAAGACCGTCGACGTCTCCCCGGAGGCCGTCACCGTCGAGGCCACCGGCAGCGGCGAGAAGCTGTCGGCCATGCTCAAGATGCTGGAGCCGTTCGGCATCAAGGAGCTGGTCCAGTCCGGCACCATCGCGATCGGACGCGGTGCCCGTTCGATCACCGACCGGTCGCTGCGTGCCCTCGACCGGTCCGCATAACGACGCGTTCGGGCGACCGGGGGACACCGGTCGCCCGTATGCCGAGACCCCGCATCCTCCGTTCCCCCCACCGGCATACGGTGGGACGCAACACCTGCACACCAAGGAGAGAACCCAAAGTGGCCGAGCTGTTCTACGACGCTGACGCCGACCTGTCCATCATCCAGGGCCGCAAGGTCGCGGTCATCGGCTACGGCAGCCAGGGCCACGCGCACGCCCTGTCGCTGCGCGACTCCGGTGTCGACGTGCGCGTCGGTCTGCACGAGGGCTCCAAGTCCAAGGCCAAGGCCGAGGAGCAGGGCCTGCGCGTGGTGACGCCTGCGGAGGCCGCGGCCGAGGCCGACGTCATCATGATCCTCATCCCGGACCCGATCCAGGGCCAGGTGTACGAGGAGTCCATCGCCCCGAACCTGAAGGACGGCGACGCGCTGTTCTTCGCCCACGGCTTCAACATCCGCTTCGGCCTCATCAAGCCCCCGGCCGGTGTGGACGTCGCCCTGGTCGCTCCTAAGGGCCCGGGTCACCTGGTGCGCCGCCAGTACGAGGAGGGCCGCGGCGTCCCGGCGATCGCCGCCGTCGAGCAGGACGCGACCGGA
>NZ_BMQA01000034.1 GCF_014647875.1 Streptomyces brasiliensis
GAAGCCGGAGAACATCGCGAAGACGACGGTGCCGAAGACGACGTAGTGGAAGTGCGCCACCACGAAGTACGAGTCGGAGACGTGGAAGTCCATCGGCGGCGAGGCCAGGATGACACCGGTCAGACCACCGAAGGTGAAGGTGATGAGGAAGCCGGTGGCCCAGAGCATCGGTGTCTCGAAGCTCAGTGAGCCCTTCCACATGGTGCCGATCCAGTTGAAGAACTTCACACCGGTCGGGACCGCGATCAGGAAGGTCATGAAGGAGAAGAACGGCAGCAGCACACCGCCGGTGACGTACATGTGGTGGGCCCACACGGTCACCGACAGACCGGCGATCGAGATGGTCGCCGCGATCAGGCCCATGTAGCCGAACATCGGCTTGCGCGAGAACACTGGGATGACTTCGGAAATGATGCCGAAGAACGGCAGCGCGATGATGTACACCTCTGGATGGCCGAAGAACCAGAAGAGGTGTTGCCATAGCAAGGCCCCGCCATTGGCGGCGTCGAAGACATGGGCGCCGAACTTGCGGTCGGCCTCCAGCGCGAACAGGGCCGCGGCCAGGACCGGGAAGGCGAGCAGGACCAGGACACCGGTCAGCAGCACGTTCCACACGAAGATCGGCATGCGGAACATGGTCATGCCCGGTGCGCGCATGCAGATGATCGTGGTGATGAAGTTGACCGAGCCGAGGATGGTGCCGAAGCCGGACATGGCCAGACCCATGATCCACATATCGGCGCCGACGCCCGGCGAGCGGACCGCGTCCGACAGCGGGCTGTAGGCGAACCAGCCGAAGTCGGCCGCGCCCTGCGGGGTGATGAAGCCGCCCACCGCGATGAGCGAGCCGAACAGGTAGAGCCAGTAGGCGAACATGTTCAGCCGCGGGAACGCGACGTCGGGGGCGCCGATCTGCAGCGGCATGATCCAGTTCGCGAAGCCGGCGAACAGCGGCGTCGCGAACATCAGCAGCATGATCGTGCCGTGCATCGTGAACGCCTGGTTGAACTGCTCGTTCGACATGATCTGCAGGCCGGGGCGAGCGAGCTCGGCGCGCATGAGCAGCGCCATGACGCCGCCGATCAGGAAGAACGCGAACGACGTGACCAGATACAGCGTTCCGATGGTCTTGTGGTCGGTGGTCGTCAGCCACTTCACCACGACGTTGCCGGGCTGCTTGCGCCTGACCGGCAGCTCGTTCTCGTACGAGTCTGCAGCTGCCGCGGCACCCTGGGGTTCGTTGAGGATGCTCACAGGTTGTTCGTCTCCCGGTTCTTCTCGTGCGGCGTCTGCGCGATGCCGGCGGGGATGTAACCGGTCTGCCCCTTCTTGACGAGGTCCTTGAGGTGCTGCTCGTAACGATCCGGGGAGACGACCTTCACGTTGAACAGCATCCGAGAGTGGTCGACGCCGCAGAGCTCCGCGCACTTGCCCAGGAAGGTGCCCTGACGGTTCGGGGTCACCTGGAAGGCGTTGGTGTGGCCCGGGATGACGTCCTGCTTCATCAGGAACGGCACGACCCAGAAGGAGTGGATGACGTCACGCGAGGTCAGGACGAAGCGGACCGTCTTGCCCTCGGGGAGCCAGAGGGTCGGACCGGGGTTGCCGGTCTGCGGGTTCCGCGTGCCCGGCGTACCGACGTCGTAGACACCGCCGGCGTTCGCCGGGAAGTCCTTCTTGTACCGGTCCGGAATCGCGTTCAGTTCCGGAGAGGTCTTGGCGTCGCCGGTGGAACCGGGAACGTCCGTGACGTAGTTGAAGCCCCAGCTCCACTGGAAGCCGACCACGTTGACCGTGACGTCGGGCTTCTTGGAGAGGTCCAGGAGCTTCGTCTCGTCCCGGGCCGTGAAGTAGAACAGGACCGAGATGATGATGATCGGGACCACCGTGTACAGAGCCTCGATCGGCATGTTGTACCGGGTCTGCGGAGGAACCTCGATCTTGGTGCGGCTGCGCCGGTGGAACATGGCGCTCCACAGGATCAGGCCCCACACCAGCACGCCGACGGCGAGCGCGGCAGCCCAGGAGCCCTGCCACAGGGAGAGGATCCGCGGAGCCTCTTCCGTGGTCGGGGTGGGCATGCCAAGGCGGGGGAAGTCCTTGTATGTGCAACCGGTTGCGGTCGCCAGGACCAGGCCCGCGGTCATTGCCATCAGCAGCTTCCGCCGCATCGGGCGCCGCGGCGAGCGGTCGGAGCCGTTGGGACTCACGTAGCGCCTTCCCGAGAGTCTCGCCCGCGCGGTCGGCTGCGGCCTTCTCGCTGGTCGGTCGCCGCCCTGCGTCGGGCAGGGGTTTGGATGTTTATGCGGACCAAACCCTAGCCGACGCCCTCCGGGGGTTCGCGGGGAGGGGGGCATACGCGTCGCCGGGTCACTCTGGAGAGGGTCGAGGGTGCCTAATAGCTCGGCGGTTCCTGTGGTTTGGCGGCTGCGGCTCCATCGTGGCTCGTCGCGCCCAGGGGGCGGAGCCGCAGATGGACACGGTCCCGCGCCCCTTTGACACCCGCGGGCGTTCTAACGTTGGTCTATGGCCTACTTCGACGCCGCATCCACCGCTCCTCTTCACCCCGTTGCCCGTCAGGCGTTGTCGGCCTCCCTCGATGAGGGGTGGGCCGATCCCTCACGGCTGTATCGGGAAGGGCGGCGGGCGCGGCTGCTGCTCGACGCCGCTCGGGAGGCTGCCGCGGAGGCCGTCGGGTGCAGGCCCGACGAGTTGGTGTTCACGCCCTCCGGGACGCGTGCCGTGCACAGCGGCATCGCCGGGGCGTTGGCCGGGCGTCGTCGGAGTGGACGTCACCTGATCGTGTCGGCCGTCGAGCACTCCTCCGTACTCCATTCGGCGGAGGCGTTCGAGACGGACGGGGGATCGGTGACGCGGGTGCCGGTGTCGCGGGCGGGGGCGGTGAGCGTCGAGTCGTACGAGAGCGCGTTGCGGGCCGATACCGCGCTGGCCTGTCTGCAGTCGGCCAATCACGAGGTGGGGACCGAACAGCCGGTGGCCGCGGTGGCCGAGGTGTGCCGGGCGGCCGGGGTGCCCCTGCTGGTGGATGCGGCGCAGTCGCTGGGGTGGGGGCCGGTCGAGGGTGACTGGTCGCTGCTCGCGGCCAGTGCACACAAATGGGGCGGGCCGTCCGGGGTCGGGCTGCTGGTCGTACGGAAGGGGGTGCGGTTCGCGGTCCAAGGGCCCGCGGACGAGCGGGAGTCGGGGCGGGCGGCCGGGTTCGAGAACCTGCCGGCGATCGTGGCGGCGGCGGCCTCGCTGCGGGCGGTGCGGGCCGAGGCGGACCGGGAGGCGGTACGGCTGCGACAGCTGACGGAGCGGATCCGCGCGCGGGTACCGGAGTTGGTGCCGGACGTGGAGGTCGTGGGCGATCCGGAGCGGCGGCTCCCGGGGATCGTCACCTTCTCCTGTCTCTATGTCGACGGGGAGACATTGCTCCACGAGCTGGACCGGGAGGGTTTCTCCGTATCGTCCGGATCGTCCTGTACGAGCAGCACGCTGACGCCGAGCCATGTCCTGAAGGCGATGGGCGTGCTGAGCGAGGGAAACGTACGGGTGTCGTTGCCGCTGGGGACGTCCGCCGAGGACGTCGAACGGTTCCTGGACGTGCTGCCGGGCGCGGTGGCCGGCGTACGGGAGAAGCTGGGGGCGCCCACGCCCGAGACGGCCGTACGGAACGACGTCCTGGTCGTGAACGCCCTCGGCAAGCTCTGCCCGATCCCCGTCATCGAGCTGGCCAAGGTCATCGGCGACGTACCGGTGGGCGGCGCGGTGCGAGTCCTGTCGGACGACGAGGCGGCGCGGCTGGACATTCCGGCGTGGTGCGAGATGCGGGGGCAGGAGTACGTGGGGGAGGAGCCGGCGGAACGGGGGGCGGCGTACGTGGTACGCCGGGCGAGCTGAGAATTGCCGTCGGGGGCAGCGCCCCTTCGGGGGCGCTGCCGCCCGGCATGCGGCTCCGCCGCGCGGGCGCGACCAGCCCCCACGCACCCGCAGCCGAAATCAGGCCAGATGCTCCTGAACCTCGGCCGCCGCGTCATGCCCGTACGCCTTCGTGAACCGGTCCATGAAGTGCGCCCGCCGAAGCTGGTACTCCTGGGTGCCGACCGTCTCGATGACGAGCGTCGCGAGCATGCATCCCACCTGCGCCGCCCGCTCGTGGGACACCCCCCACGCAAGTCCCGACAGGAATCCGGCGCGGAATGCGTCACCGACACCCGTGGGGTCGGCCTTGCGCTCCTCCTCCGGGCAGCCGACCTCGATCGGGTCCTCGCCCGCCCGCTCGACGCGGACGCCGCGCGAGCCGAGCGTGGTGACGCGATGGCCGACCTTGCCGAGGATCTCCTCGTCGCTCCAGCCGGTCTTGGACTCGATGAGGCCCTTCTCGTACTCGTTGGAGAAGAGGTACGTCGCCCCGTCCAGTAGTATGCGGATCTCCTCGCCGTTCATCCGGGCGATCTGCTGGGAGAAGTCGGCGGCGAACGGAATGCGGCGGGATCGGCACTCCTCCGTGTGGCGGAGCATCGCCTCCGGGTCGTCGGCGCCGATCAGGACCAGGTCGAGGCCGCCCACGCGGTCAGCGACGGTCTTCAGCTCGATGAGGCGGGCCTCGCTCATCGCGCCGGTGTAGAAGGAGCCGATCTGGTTGTGGTCGGCGTCGGTCGTGACCACGAAGCGGGCGGTGTGCAGCGTCTCGGAGATACGGACGGACTTCGTGTCCACGCCGTGCCGGCCGAGCCACGACCGGTAGTCGTCGAAGTCGAAGCCGGCCGCGCCCACCAGGATGGGGCCGGTGCCGAGCTGGCCCATGCCGAAGGCGATGTTGGCGCCGACCCCTCCCCGGCGTACGTCGAGGTTGTCGACCAGGAACGACAGCGAGACCGTGTGCAGCTGGTCCGCGACGAGCTGGTCGGCGAAGCGACCGGGGAAGGTCATGAGGTGGTCGGTGGCGATGGAGCCGGTGACTGCGATGCGCACGGCGGGGACTCTCCTGGAGGGAGGGGGTTTGACAGTTCACGCTACCGGTTCCCGACGGGGCTCTGAAGGTTCCCGGCCTAGCTCCGAAGCCGACAAAACTACCCGATAGTAGATCTTTCGTCGCACGGCTCCCCGTGCTTACGGTTCCGGCATGACGAACCTCAAGGTCCATGCTCCCGCCCCGGCCGACCTCGAAGGCGACCTGGCGTCGCTGCGCGGGGACTGCGAGCAAATGGCTGCTCACTGGGCCGTTCCCGAGCATGTCGACGCCCGTCCCGTGCCCCCGTCACTCATCCACGGGGTGAGCGTCCCGGCGAAGTCGGCCCGGCTCCTGGACGCGATGTCGGACTACGGCGACTGACACCCTCGCGGGAACCGCGCGCTCCCCCGCCGCGTCCCAAGGCTGTCCCCCGTGGCGGGGAGGCGGGATACGACCCAGCGAGGAGCGATGCGGTGAACACCCCCGAGCGACCCGATCACCCGGACCACGCCGACGACGCGGGCGCGGGCGCTGCCGGGACCTCGGAAGAGGTCGGTGCCGCGGAAGAGAAGGGGCTCTCGGAGCCGGGGGCGGCGGCCGGAGCGGCGGGTGGCGACGTCCCGGAGGCGGCGACCGGAGCGGCGGGTGGCGACGTCCCGAGGGGCGCGGCAAGAGCACCCGCCGACGACGTCCCCGAGGCCTCTGACGAGCGCCCCGCGCGCCGCCGCACCCCCGTGATCGTCGCCTCGGTGGCCGCCGCCGTGCTGCTGGCCGGTGGTGGCGGTGCCTACCTCGCGGCGACGGCGGGCGGTGGCTCGGGGGGGCGTACGGAGGCGTCGGCAGGCGGTGGTGGCACTCCCCCGCCGCTGTCCCTGGACGGCTACGCGGCGGGTGGTTCCACCGGTGGTACGAACAACGGCATCGCGCCTGGGGAGCCCGATCCGTACGGCGTGACCTATCGGGCGAGCGGACCGTTGCCCGGCGGTCCCGGCTCGGCGGCCGTGTACCGGCCCGCGGGCGAGGTCACCCGGGACGAGGTCACCCGATTGGCCGACGCGCTCGGGGTGAAGGGGACGCCGGTGGCCGAGGGGCAGACCTGGCGGGTCGGGGGCAAGGACGGATTCGGGCCGAGCCTGCGGGTGAACCGGCAGGCACCGGGGAGCTGGACCTTCGAGCGGTACGCCCCCGGCACCGACAACTGCAAGAAGATCACCGTCTGCGCGCAGGACCCCGCCGACCCGGCCGCCGCCCCGGTGAGCGTGCCGGTCGCGAAGAAGGCGGCGGCGCCCGTGCTCAAGGCGCTGGGGCAGGACGACGCGAAGATCGACGCGAGCCAGGTCATGGGCGCCCGGCGGGTGGTCGACGCCGACCCGGTGGTGGGCGGGCTGCCGACGTACGGCTGGGCGACCGGTCTGACCGTGAGCCGACCGGGTGAAGTGGTCGGCGGCAGCGGGCTGTTGAAGGCACCGGTGAAGGGCGACACGTATCCCGTGCTGAGCGCGGAGAAGACGCTGGAGCTGATGAACGCGGCGCCGCGGACCGACCATCGGATGGGCATCGGGGGCTGCGCAAGTCCCGTACCGCTGAAGGACCGGCTCGAGCAGCCCTGCGGATCGTCCGCACCCGCGGCCGGCCCGGTGACCGTCGAGAAGGCGGTCTTCGGGCTGGCCTCGCACTCCGTGGCCGGGCGGCAGACGCTGGTGCCGTCGTGGCTGTTCGCGGTGCGGGGGCCGGGCGCGCAGGGCGCGTTCACGGTGACGTATCCGGCTCTCGATCCCCAGTACCTGGCCCCGGCGGCGACGCCGTCCGCCACCCCGACTCCGGCCCCGACCTCGGCTCCCACCACTCGGGACGTGCACGTCGACGGCTATACGGCCGAGGGCGACGAGCTGACCGTCAGCTTCATGGGCGGGGTGTGCGCCGACTACGGGGCATCGGCCCAGGAGGGCGCGGACCAGGTGAAGGTGACGGTGACCGAGACGCCCTGGCCGGACAAGGTGTGCATCCTCATCGCCAAGGAATACGTGCAGACCGTGCACCTGGACGAGCCGCTGGGCGCCCGGAAGGTGGTCGGCTCGGACGGGAAGGCGGTCCCGCAGCTGAAGCCCGGGGCGCGGCTGCCCGCGCCGCCCTCGATGGCCCGGTAGGTGCGCCGGACACGCGAAAGCGGCGGACCCCCCGTGAGGCCGCCGCCTTCGCGTTCAGTACCGTGCCGCTGGGCGGTCCGGCTCAGCTGAAGGAGTCACCGCAGGCGCAGGAGCCCGTCGCGTTCGGGTTGTCGATCGTGAAGCCCTGCTTCTCGATCGTGTCCACGAAGTCGATCGTGGCGCCGCCCAGGTACGGAGCGCTCATACGGTCGGTGACGACCTTGACCCCGCCGAAGTCCTTCTCCACGTCTCCGTCGAGGGCGCGCTCGTCGAAGAAGAGCTGGTAGCGCAGGCCGGAGCAGCCGCCGGGCTGGACGGCGACGCGAAGGGCGAGATCGTCGCGGCCTTCCTGGTCGAGCAGGGCCTTGACCTTGGACGCGGCGGCGTCGGTCAGGATGATGCCGTCGGTGACGGTGGTGGTCTCGTCCGATACGGACATCTACATCTCTCCCGGGTTGTACGGAGACTGCTTGCCGACGAGTGCAACCGGCGGATCCGCGGATTCATTCCGGGCCGGGCCGTCGCGTTGTGGCTTTTTGCTTCCGCCTTCATGCTCGCACATGGCCCCGGAGGGGGACAGCGCCCTGTGGACGAGCGCGTGGGCGCCCTCAGTCGCCGTTTCCGACCGGCCGGGACCCTCCTCCGGCCCGCTTCGGGATTCACGTCACATCGACGCTATCGGCATCGTCAATATGACGTGAAGCGGTTATCATAGATAGCGTCATTTCGACGAAAAGTAGCGCCGGTCCGAAGCTCGGGCCGGCGAGCCGCAGAACAGAAAGGGTGCGTGTCGTGACCACCGCCCAGACCCCGGAGCTCGACGTTCAGCCGACTCCCCTCGCCCTGCTGCTCCTCGGCCGGGAGGCCGACCCGAAGAGCGAGCGCGGCGTCGAATGTCCCGGTGACCTGCCTTCGCCGTCCGACCCCGACCTCGTGGCGCGTGCCCGCGCAGCCAAGGAGAAGCTCGGGAACAAGGTCTTCGTGCTCGGCCACCACTACCAGCGCGACGAGGTCATCCAGTTCGCCGATGTCACGGGCGACTCCTTCAAGCTGGCCCGGGACGCGGCGGCGCGGCCCGAGGCCGAGTACATCGTGTTCTGCGGTGTGCACTTCATGGCGGAGTCGGCGGACATCCTGACCTCCGACGACCAGAAGGTGGTCCTCCCCGACCTGGCAGCCGGTTGCTCGATGGCCGACATGGCCACGGCCGAGCAGGTCGCCGAGTGCTGGGACGTGCTGACCGAGGCGGGGGTGGCCGACCAGGTCGTACCCGTGTCGTACATGAACTCCTCGGCGGACATCAAGGCGTTCACCGGTAAGCACGGCGGCACGATCTGCACGTCGTCGAACGCGCAGCGGGCCCTGGAGTGGGCCTTCCAGCAGGGCCAGAAGGTGCTCTTCCTGCCGGACCAGCACCTCGGCCGGAACACCGCGGTGCGGGACATGGGGATGTCGCTGGAGGACTGCGTCGTCTACAACCCGCACAAGCCGAACGGGGGCCTCACGGCGGAGGAGCTGCGCGGCGCCAAGATGATCCTGTGGCGCGGGCACTGCTCGGTCCACGGCCGTTTCGGTCTCGACTCGGTGAACGAGGTGCGCGAGCGCATCCCGGGTGTGAACGTGCTCGTCCACCCGGAGTGCCGGCACGAGGTCGTCGCCGCCGCGGACTACGTCGGTTCGACCGAATACATCATCAAGACGCTGGAGGCCGCGCCGGCCGGCTCCAAGTGGGCCATCGGCACGGAGCTGAACCTGGTCCGCCGGCTGGCGAATCGTTTCGCGTCCGAGGGCAAGGAGATCGTGTTCCTCGACAGGACGGTCTGCTTCTGCTCGACGATGAACCGCATCGACCTGCCGCACCTGGTCTGGGCCCTGGAGTCGCTGGCCGAGGGCACCCTGGTCAACCGCATCGAGGTCGACCAGGAAACGGAGACATTCGCGAAGCTGGCACTGGAGCGGATGCTGGCGCTGCCGTAGCGGGTGGACGGGCCTCGGGCATGACGACGGCTCTGGGGCCCGTCACCTGGATTCGGACACCGACCGATCCCCGATCAGGCGAAGGCCAGGGCTGTACAGGCGCGCCGAGCGGCCGATCGCGACGGCCCGGACACGCGTCGGAGCTGCGCCTACGAGGACGATGCACCGAGCCCCCGGCCTCGTCCCTCGTCCGCGGCAGCAAGAAGCCTCACGGTCTCGTACTCGTCGTCCCGGTCGGCGTCCGGGACGTGTTCGTCGACTCGCTGAGGACGTAGTGCAACGACAACGGCCGGGCCCGTACGGCAAGTACGGGCCCGGCCGTCATGCCGTCACACCCCCACGGGCTCCCGCACCTCGGCCTCCTCGGCCCCGGCGGCAGCCGCCCGCTTGGCCGTCCGCTTCTTCGCTCGGCGCTCCTTGCGGAGCTCCAGCATCGCGTACAGCGTCGGGACCAGGAGCAGGGTCAGCAGGGTCGATGAGATCAGGCCGCCGATCACCACCACCGCGAGCGGCTGGGCGATGAAGCCGCCCTCGCCCGTGACGCCGAGTGCCATCGGGAGCAGGGCGAAGATCGTCGCCAGTGCCGTCATCAGGATGGGGCGCAGGCGGTGGCGGCCGCCCTCGATCACCGCTTCGACGACGCCGTGGCCCTGGCGCCGGTACTGGTTGATCAGGTCGATCAGGACGATCGCGTTCGTCACGACGATGCCGACCAGCATCAGCATGCCGATCATCGCCGGGACACCCAACGGGGTGCCCGTGACGACCAGCAGGCCGATCGCGCCGGTCGCCGCGAACGGGATCGAGACCAGCAGGATGAGGGGCTGCGCCAGGGAGCGGAACGTCGCCACCAGGAGCATGAACACGATCGCGATGGCCGCCAGCAGCGCCAGGCCCAGGTTCTTGAACGCGTCGCCCTGGTCCGAGGAGACGCCGCCGATCTCCGCCGTCGCGCCCGCCGGGAGCTTCAGCGCCTTGATCTTCGACTGGAGCTTGGTGCTCACCGCGCCGGTGTTGTCGCTGGTCGGCTTCGCGGTGATCGTCGCCGCGCGCTGACCGTCGATCCGGGTCATCGAGACCGGGCCGTCCACCAGCTTCACCGTGGCGATGTCACCCAGCCGGGCCGGGCCCACGCGGAGCTTCTCCAGCTGCTCCAGGGTGGTCGCGGGCTTGGCCGACTTGATCACGATGTCGCGCTCGGTGTCGTCCAGGATCGCCTTGCCGGACGTCGTACCGCGGACCGCCTGGGCCACCGCGGCGCCCAGCGTCTGGTCGTTGAAGCCGGCCTCGGCCGCCTTCGCGTTGGCCTTGACCGAGATGCGGGGCACGCTCTGCGACAGGTCGCTCGTCACGTCCGTGACGTGGTCCAGGCCGGCGACGGCCGAACGCACCTGCTCCGACGCCTTCTCCAGGGCCGCCGGGTCCGCCGCCTTGACGACGACGCTCAGGTCCTGGCTGCCGAAGCCGTCACCGGCCGAGATCGTGGTCGTACCGATGCCCTTGAGCTTCGCGAGACCGTCCTCGAGGTTCTGCTGCACCGCGTCGTACGACGCCGAGTCGTCCAGCATCACCTGGTACGACGCCTGGTTGGTGTCCGTGCCGCCGCCGAAGGCCGCCATGAAGCCGGACGAGCCGACGGTGACCTGGTAGTACTTGACGCCCTTCGTCGAGGCGAGCAGCTTCTCCACCCGGCGGGCCTGCGCGTCCGTGGCCGCAAGGCTGGTGCCGGGCTTCAACTCCTGCTTGACGGTGAGGACTTCCTGGTCGCCCTGGTCGAAGAAGTTCGTCTTGAGCAGGCCGCCCATGCCGAACGTGAGGACCAGCACGACGATCGCGATCAGCACGCTGGTGAGGCGGCGGCGCGTCGCGAAGCGCAGGATCGGGACGTAGGCGCGCTGGAGGCGGCTGCGCGCCTCCTTCTCCTCGGCCTTGCGGCGCGCCTCTTCCACGTCTTCGGGTGTTCCCTTGGGGGCGCGCAGGAACCAGTACGCCAGGACCGGCACCACGGTCAGCGACACGAGCAGGGACGCCAGCAGCGCCGCCGTCACCGTGATGCTGAAGGAGCCGAACAACGCGCCCACCAGGCCGCCGACCAGACCGATCGGCAGGAAGACGGCGACCGTGGTGAGCGTCGAGGCGGTCACCGCGCCGGCCACCTCACGGACCGCGCCGATGATCGCCGCCTGGCGCTCCTCGCCGTAGCCGAGGTGGCGCTTGATGTTCTCCAGGACCACGATCGAGTCGTCGACGACCCGGCCGATCGCGATGGTCAGCGCGCCCAGCGTCAGTACGTTCAGCGACAGGCCGCGCGTCCACAGGACGATCAGGGCCAGGACCACGGAGAGCGGGATCGAGACCGCCGTCACCAGCGTCGAGCGGACCGACGCCAGGAACACCAGGATGACCAGGACCGCGAAGAGCAGGCCGAGCGCGCCCTCGGTGGTCAGGCCCTTGATGGACTTCGAGACCGCCGGGCCCTGGTCGCTGACGACGGTGATCGTCGCGCCGGAACCGAGGTCCTCGCGCAGCGAGGGCAGCTTGTCCTTGACCGCGTTGGAGATCGAGACCGCGCTGCCGTCGTGGTCCGTGGTGACGTTGACGGCGAGGCTCGGGCGGCCGCCGGTGCGGGTGATGGAGTCGGCCGGGGCCGGCTGCTCCTTCACCGTGGCGACGGAACCGAGACGCACCGCCTTGCCGCCCGCCTCGCCGGTGACCATCAGGTCCTGAATCTGCTTCAGCGAGGTGAACCCGCCGCCGACCTGGACAGTGCGGTTGGCGCCGTCCTCGTCGAAGGAGCCGGCCGGGACGGTCGCGCCGCCCGCCTGCAGGGCCTGACCGAGGGCGGCGGGGGTCAGGCCGGCCTTCGCCAGCTTCGCGTCGTTCGGCGTGACGGCTACCTGGAGGTCCCGTACACCCGTGACCTGCACCCGGCCGACGCCGTCGATGTCCTTCAGATCCGGTACGACCGTCTTGTCGAGCTGGTCGGCCAGGGCCTGCTGGTCCTTGTCCGAGGTGACGGCGAGCACGACGGTCGGTATGTCGTCGGTGGAACCGGAGATGACCTGCGGGTCCACGTCGTCCGGGAGCTGGGCGCGGGCCCGGTTGACGGCCTGCTGCACGTCGGTGACGAGCCGCTTGGTGTCGTTGCCGTAGTCGAAGGACGCCATGATCACGGCGTTGCCCTCACTGGCGGTGGAGGTGACACCGGTGACGCCGTCGACCGCCTCGAGGTTGTCCTCGATGGGCTCGACGACCTGCTTCTCGACGACGTCGGGGGACGCGCCCTGGTAGGGCGCGAGGACCGACACCAACGGCAGTTCGATGGTCGGCAGCAACTGCTGCTTGATCTGCGGTATCGCGATCGCCCCGAAGACGAGCGCGACGAGGGACATCAGCCCGATCAGGGACCGTTGCGCGAGGCTGAATCTGGACAGCCAGGACATGGGTCAGGGTCTCTCTTCTGTGAGCGGCAGAAGGGCACGGTGGGGCGCCCACCCCAACACCTTCGGCCATGTCCAGGGGCCGATCCGTAGCCCCCAGGTCCATTTCCTTGTGCGGCGTCTACTCCGGCCGCAGTACGCCCGGGTGGAGGTCAGTCCATCCGGGGACGTACCAGCCCGGACTCGTACGCGATCACGACGAGCTGGGCGCGGTCGCGTGCGCCGAGCTTGGCCATGGCCCGGTTGACGTGTGTCTTCACCGTCAGCGGGCTGACCTCGAGGCGCTCGGCGATCTCGTCGTTGGAATGGCCGCCCGCGACCTGGACGAGTACCTCGCGCTCCCGGCCGGTGAGTGTACCCAGCCGTTCGGAGCGGGCCGGGTCGCGGCCGTCGTCGGCCGCGTCGCCCTGGGCCAGGAAGCGGGCGATGAGGCCCTTGGTGGCCGTCGGGGAGAGCAGGGCCTCGCCGCCCGCGGCGACCCGGATGGCGCTCAGGAGTTCCTCGGGCTCGGAGCCCTTGCCGAGGAAGCCGGAGGCGCCGGCCCGCAGCGCCTGCACCACGTAGTCGTCGACCTCGAACGTCGTCAGTATGACCACACGGACCTGCGCGAGCGACGGGTCGGCGCTGATCAGCCGGGTGGCGGCGAGTCCGTCGGTGCCGGGCATCCGGATGTCCATGAGGACGACGTCGGCCCGCTGCTCCTTGGCCAGCCGCACGGCCTCCGCTCCGTCGGACGCCTCGCCCACCACCTCCATGTCGGACTCCGAGTCGACGAGCACACGGAACGCGCTGCGCAGCAGCGCCTGGTCGTCGGCGAGCAGGACACGGATGGTCATGCGGGGTCTCCCGTGGCGGTGAGGCGGGTGGCCGTGCGAGTGGTCCCGTGGCGGCCGGTGCGGATCGTCGTACGGGCTCGCCGCGACGCGGCGGTACGGCTCCTCACGCGCAGCGCCCCGTCACGGCCGCCGTACAGATCGTCACACCCGCTCCCCACTCGCGGCGGTGCGGGTCTTGACCGGCAGGATCGCATGGACGCGGAAGCCCCCGCCGTAGCGGGGACCGGTGGTGAGGGTGCCGCCGAGGGCGGTGACACGCTCCCGCATGCCCAGCAGGCCGTGCCCGCCGCCCGCCTGGGGGGCGTCGTCCACCCCCGGGCCGTCGTCGAGCACGGTCACCTCGACGTTCGGTCCGACGCGTACGACACTGACCTCGGCCTTGGCGTCCCGACCCGCGTGCTTCTGCACGTTGGTCAGGGCCTCCTGGATGATCCGGTAGGCGGCCAGGTCGACGGCGGCGGGCAGGGTGGTGCCCTGGTCGGCGCGGGCGACGTCGACGCGGAAGCCGGCGCTGCGGAAGGTGCCGGCGAGGTCCTCGAGGCGGCTGAGGCCGGGGGCCGGTTCGGTCGGGGCCTCGGGGTCGCCTGACTGGCGGAGCAGGCCGACGGTGGCGCGGAGTTCGTTGAGGGCGGAGCGGCTGGCCTCGCGGACGTGGGCGAGGGCCTCCTTGGCCTGGTCGGGGCGCCGGTCCATGACGTGCGCGGCGACGCCCGCCTGGACGTTGACCAGGGCGATGTGATGGGCGACGACGTCGTGCAGGTCGCGGGCGATGCGCAGGCGCTCCTCGGCGACGCGGCGGCGGGCCTCCTCCTCGCGGGTGCGCTCGGCCCGCTCGGCCCGCTCCCTGATGGCCTGTACGACGGCACGGCGGCTGCGCACGGCGTCCCCGGCGGTGGCGCCGATGCCGGTCCAGGCGAAGATGGCGAGGTTCTCCTGGGCGTACCAGGGCAGGGGTCCGGCGAGCATGGCGGCGCCGGTGAGCACGGTCATCGTGAGCAGGCCGACGCGCAGGGCGGTGGAGCGGTCGGTGATGGAGGCGACGGTGTAGAGCGCGATGACGGCGGAGATCGCGACCGGGGCGCGGGGGTCGCCGGTGACGACCTCGACGAGGGAGACCGTGCCGGTGACGGCGAGGACCGCCCTGGGGGCGCGGCGGCGGCGGACGAGGGCCGCGGCACCGATGGTGATGAGGAGCAGGCTGACGTGGTCCGGGGTGCGGACGCCCCAGGACACCCCGTTCTCCCCGTTGGGCTCGACGAAGGAGCCGACGACCATGCACACCAGCGCGCCCGCCGCGATGGCCGCGTCCAGCGCGAGGGGGTGCGCCTTCAGACGGCACCGGGCGCGTTCCAGAGTGCTCACGACATGCCACAGTACGGCGCCGCGGAGACGGCCGGAACGCCGCGGGGACCAGCTCACCCGGCGTCAGGTGTCGGACGCTGTTCGCGATCACGACGTGTACAGGTCGCTCCGTGTTGGACGGGCGTGCTCAGCCTTCTCGTCGGCGTCCGCGCCGCACCGGCCGGAGCCTCGTCGACGAAAGGCAGCCATCGTGCGCCCTCATTCCTCGCCCTCCGGCCGTGCGCTCTGGCCCGTCGCGGCCATCGCGCTGGTGTCGGTCGCGGGCCTGGTCTCCCCCGCGCAGGCAGCTGGTTACGGCACCCCCACCATCAAGCTCTCGGCCGCCTATCTGTCAGGCGCGGTGGGCAGCACCGGCGACCCGACCGTCACGGTGACCGTCGCCCAGAGCGGCGCCGACGTGTCCGCGCTGACCTTGACCGCGACCAAGAGCACCAAGACGTCGGTGGCCGCCACCACCGACGTCCAGGTCACCGGGACCGGCTCCGCCCGCACCCTCGCGGTGGCCGCGCACGCCCAGGGTTACGCCGACCTCACGTTGAAGGTGACCGGCCTCGGCGGCAAGACCGCCACGACGACGCTGCACTACGCCGCCTCGCCCGCCGTGCAGCACTCGGCCGACGCACGCTATCTGACCGGCGCCTCGGACGCCTCCGCCGCCGTGGACGTCGGTGACGGCTACGTCGTCGTCGCCAACGACGAGGACAACACCCTGCGCCTGTACGACGGGGCCGCCTCCGGCCCGCCGGTGAAGACCTGGGACCTCGACGGCAAGCTCGACGCCGACAAGGAGGTCGACATCGAGGGCGCGGCCCGCGTCGGCGACACGATCTACTGGACGGGCTCGCTCGGCAACAACAAGGACGGCGAGTACAAGGCCGACCGCAACACGGTGTTCACCACCACGGTCTCGGGCTCGGGCGCGTCCACCGCGCTGGCCTTCGGCACCGCCGGACACCGGCTGCGGGACGACCTGGTGGCGTGGGACGAGGCGAACGGCGACCGGTACGGCTTCGCGGACGCGGTCGCGGACGGGCAGATCCCGAAGCAGGTGGACGGCTTCAACGTCGAGGGCCTGGAGTTCGCGCCGGGCTCCACGACCACGGCGTACGTCGGCTTCCGGGCCCCGCTGGTGCCGCCGCAGTCGGGCGGCAAGGCGTTGATCGTCCCGGTCACGAACTACGACCAGGTCGCACGGGGCACCAAGGCCACCTTCGGCACGCCGATCGAGCTGAACCTGGGCGGACTGTCCATCCGCGACCTGCGCCGCAACGACTCGGGGCAGTTCCTGATCCTGGCCGGCTCCTGGGCGGCCGACGACAACAGCGACCCGTACGCCGTCTACTCCTGGGACGGCGTGGCCGGTCACCAGCCGGTGAAGGTACTAGACCTGCCGACGTCGGACGCGGGCGGCTGGGAGTCCATCGTGTCGGTGCCCTCGACGGACGTCTCCGGCGCACAGGTCCAGCTGATCACCGACGACGGTGACGCGGACCTGTACGGCGACGGCGGGCAGGCCAAGGACCTCGACCACCCGGAGTGGCAGAAGTCCCGCAGCACCTGGTTCCCCCTGCGCTGACCGGCCGGTCCCGGGCGGGCCGGCCCGCCGGTCAGCCCGGGATCAGTCCGTCCTCGCTGAGCAGCCTGCGGACCTCGTCCAGCGTCGCGTCAGGCGCCGGCAGGATGAGGTCCGAGGGCTCGAGAGCGTCGTCGGGCAGGGGCTCGCCCAGTTCACGGACCTTGTCCAGGAGGGCCTGGAGGGTGGCCCGGAAACCCGGGCCGTCGCCGCTCTGCATCTCGGACAGCAGCTCGTCGTCCAGCTTGTTGAGCTCGCCGAGGTGGCTGTCGGCCAGCCTCAGCTGCCCCTCCCCCATGATCCGTACGACCATGTCGGCCATCTCGCCCTCCAGGCGTTCGGCTACTGCTTGTCGAAGCGCGGGGTGTCCTGCGGCTGCTGGGACTGCTGCCCCTGGCCGGTGCCGCCCTCGATGGCCTGCTGCTGACCCGAGGTCCCTCCGGCCAGCTCCGCCTTCATGCGCTGGAGCTCCAGCTCTACATCCGTACCACCGGAGAGCCGGTCCAGCTCGGCCTGGATGTCGTCCTTGGCCATGCCGGACGGGTCGTCGAGGGCACCGGAGGCGAGCAGCTCGTCGATGGCGCCGGCCCGGGCCTGGAGCTGGGCGGTCTTGTCCTCGGCGCGCTGGATCGCGAGGCCGACGTCGCCCATCTCCTCGGAGATGCCGGAGAAGGCCTCGCCGATGCGGGTCTGGGCCTGGGCGGCGGTGTACGTGGCCTTGATCGTCTCCTTCTTCGTACGGAAGGCGTCGACCTTGGCCTGGAGGCGCTGGGCCGCCAGGGTGAGCTTCTCCTCCTCGCCCTGGAGAGTCGTGTGCTGCGTCTCGAGGTCCGTCACCTGCTGCTGGAGGGCGGCGCGGCGCGAGAGCGCCTCGCGGGCCAGGTCCTCCCGGCCCAGCGCGAGCGCCTTGCGGCCCTGGTCCTCCAGTTTGGTGGACTGCGACTGCAGCTGGTTGAGCTGGAGCTCCAGGCGCTTGCGGCTGGTCGCCACGTCGGCGACACCGCGGCGCACCTTCTGGAGCAGCTCCAGCTGCTTCTGGTACGAGTAATCGAGGGTCTCGCGCGGGTCCTCGGCCCTGTCCAGGGCCTTGTTCGCCTTCGCGCGGAAGATCATCCCCATACGCTTCATGACACCGCTCATGGGCTTCGCGCGCCCCCTTCTGACGGACTCCAGCTCACAGATCCTGCGACAGAACCCACAGTACGGGCCCTGCCTCCATTACCGCACTGTTCGGGGACCGATGCGCTCATCCCCAAGGACGACTGCGTACGATCCCGCTCCGGCGCAGGGAGTAGGTGGCTCCCGGGGTGCCGCCGGGTGAACCGTCTGCAACGTCCCCTCTGTCCCCCTACAGACGTCCGGTGTTGCCGGATCGTTCCCCACAGGGCTGGGGTCCAACCCCGGGCACCCCGTACCCTTGGGTTTTGTGTTCCGTAGCCGTGCCAAGGATGAGAAGGTCCCCGCCGACAAGGCGCCCGTGACCGACTCCAAGCAGACCCGTGACCCGCAGGCCCCCAAGGGCCGCCCCACGCCCAAGCGCAGTGAGGCCCAGTCCCAGCGCCGCAGCGTGGCCAACACGCAGCTGACGCGCAAGGACGCGGCCAAGCGGCAGCGTGACGAGCGCCGCACCCAGATGGAGCGCCAGCGCCAGGCGCTGGCGGGCGGTGACGAGCGGTATCTGCCGGCGCGGGACAAGGGTCCGGTGCGCAAGTTCGCCCGTGCCTGGGTCGACTCCCGCTTCAACGTCGCGGAGTTCTTCCTCCCGCTGGCCGTGGTGATCCTGATCCTGAGCGTGGTGCAGGTGCCCGCCCTGCAGAGCATCGCGCTGCTGCTGTGGCTGATCGTGATCGTCCTGATCGTGCTGGACTCGATCTTCTCGGGCTTCCGCCTCAAGAAGCGGCTCGCCGAGCGCTTCCCCGACCAGAACACCCGGGGCGCGGTCGCCTACGCCCTGATGCGCTCCCTGCAGATGCGTCGGCTCCGGCTGCCCAAGCCGCAGGTCAAGCGCGGAGAGCGGCCCTGAGCGCAGCTTCTTTCTCCGGGGACGCGGTGAACGCCTGGCTGAGCAGGCTGGGCGGGCTGCGTGATGTCGTACGACAGGAGCTGGTGGCCCGGCAGCTCGACGAGCAGATAGCCGGGCGGTTCCCGGTGGGGCAGCGGTTGCGGGTGCTCGACGTGGGGATGGGCCAGGGCACGCAGGCGCTGCGGCTGGCCCGCGCCGGGCACCAGGTGACCGGCGTCGAGCGGGACGCCACGATGGTCGCGGCGGCGCGGCAGGCGGTGGCCTCCGAACCGGAGGGGATCCGCGAGCGTGTGCGGATCGTGCAGGGGGACGGGCGGGACACGGGGGTCCACTTCCTGCCGGGCGGTTTCGACGTCGTGCTGTGCCACGGGGTGCTGATGTACGTCGAGGAGCCGGACGCCCTGCTGGCGGGGCTGGCCCGGATGCTCGCGCCGGGCGGACTGCTGTCGCTGCTGGTGCGCAACGGGGACGCGCTGGCGATGCGTTCCGGGTTGTCCGGCGACTGGACCACGGCGCTGGCCGCGTTCGACACCATGGCGTACCGCAACCGGCTGGGGCTGGATGTCCGCGCCGACCGGCTGTCCGCGGTGACGGCGACGCTGGCCGGGATCGGGGCGCCGTTGCACGCCTGGTACGGCGTGCGGGTCTTCACGGACACGGCGCCGGACGGGACGGATCTCCCCGGTGGGCCGGGTGAGCTGGAGACGCTGCTGGCCGCCGAGGAGCGGGCGGGGCGGACGGATCCGTATCGCGGGGTGGCGGCGCTGCTGCATCTGTGCGGCGTACGGGGCTGAGCCGCCCGGGGGCGATGGGCCGGTTCGGCACCGCCGGATCGCGCCGCCTCGGCTGGGCGCCGTTGCGGCGGATTCACGTCAGCGGGGCCGGATGGCGCGAGGCGCTGAGCGCTGTTGTGGCGGAGCCACGTCAGCAGGGGGGCTGATTCGGAGGCTCGTTCGGGTCAAGTCCGGGGGACGGAGTGTCACCGGGTCGGGAGACTCGGCGTATGGACGTCTTCCGTTGCCATGTTTCCCGGGCCGTCGGGCTGGTCGTCGTTCTCGTGTGTGCCGTGGCCGGGTGTACGGGCTCCGGTTCGCCGGGGCAGGATCCGAGCACCCGGGCCGAGGCCCAGGTGCCGCGGGCCAGTAACGAGCTGGAGAACGACTATCTGAAGGTGATCGCCAACGTGCTGCCGTCCGTCGTGCAGATCCAGGCCGGGCGGGATCTCGGGTCCGGGGTGGTGTACGACTCCCAGGGGCACATCGTCACCAACGCGCACGTGGTCGGGAACGAGAAGACCTTCAAGGTGACCACCGCCAACAGCGAGGAACCCCTCACCGCCCGCCTCGTCTACTCGTACCCGGCACAGGACCTCGCGGTGGTCAAGCTCGACCGCCTGCCCGAGGGGCTGGCGCCGGCCCGGTTCGCGGAGTCCAAGAAAGTGCAGGTCGGCCGGATCGTGCTGGCCATGGGCTCGCCGCTCGGGCTGTCGTCCAGCGTGACACAGGGCATCGTGTCGGCGACCGGACGGACCGTCAGCGAGGGCGGCCAGGGCGGAGGCACCGGCGCCACCATCGCGAACATGGTGCAGACCTCGGCGGCCATCAACCCGGGCAACAGCGGGGGCGCGCTGGTCGACCTGGACGGGCAGGTCATCGGCATTCCCACGCTCGCCGCGGCCGACCCCGACCTAGGCGGCACGGCGCCGGGCATCGGGTTCGCGATCCCGTCCTCGATGGTGAGGAGGATCGCCGACCAGATCGTCAAGGAGGGCCGGGTCACCAACTCGGGGCGGGCGGCGCTCGGCATCACGGGGCGGACCGTCGTCGACGCGAACTTCCAGCCCGCCGGGGTCGCCGTGGTCGAGGTGCACAGCGGCGGCGCGGCCGACAAGGCGGGCATCCGGCCGGGTGACGTCATCACCAAGGTCGGGAGCGCCGGGATCAGCACGATCACCTCGCTGGCCGAAGCGCTGGCCGTGGACCGGCCGGGGCAGCGGACGACGGTGACGTTCCAGCGCGACGGCGCCGAGCGGACGGTGGGCGTGACGCTGGGCGAGCAGTGAGCGGGCGGAAGGGGCGGCCCCGGCCGGGCCCGGGGGCCGCCCCCTTGCGTGCGGGTGCCGTTACGACTCGTCGGCGTGCAGGCTCATCGGGCCGTAGATCTCCGTGACGTCCTCGAACAGCCGCACCTGGTCGGCGCCGCCGGCGAGCAGGTCCTTCCAGTACTCACCGATCCAGGACTCGGCATCCCCCTGCGTGGTGAACTCCTCGGGCTGCACGGCGGGCTGGACCTCCGTCCCGTCGGCCTTCTCGAACCGCCACGTCCATGCCGTCATGTAGGGGCCTCCCAGGTGTGAGCGCGTCTGGATCGAAGCGTAGACGCTCCTCGGGCGGGGCCGGGAGAGGACTGAGGGCGCTTCAGACGCGCGGCACGTGCGAGAACACGGGAAAATCAGTTCCGTGGAAGTGACTTTGCTCGGCACCGGTGCCCCGGCGGGACTGCCTCGCCCCGACTGTCCCTGCGCGGTGTGCGCGACCGCGCTCGGCCCGGACGCGCGCGCGGCGACCGCGCTGCTCGTGGACGGGGCGGTGCTGCTCGACCTGACGCCCGGGGCGGCGTTCGCGGCCGCGCGGGCGGGCCGTTCGCTGGGCGGCGTACGGCAGGTACTGCTGTCGCATCCGCACGACGGACCGGCGGTGGAGGTGCCGGCCGGACTGCCGCAGCCCGTACGGGTGCCGGACGGGCGGGAGTTGACGCTGCTGACGGGGCATCGGGTTCGGGCGCTGGCGATGGACGCGGGCGGCACCGGATACGCGGTGACCGGGCCGGACGGGCAGCGGTTGCTGTATCTGCCGCCGGGGAGCGCGCCGGCCGGTCTGGAGGAGGGGACCGACGGGGCGTACGACATGGTGCTCACCGATGTCGTGGGGCGGCCGGACGCGCTGGCGAAGCTGCGGGCTGTGGGCGCGGTCGGGCCGGCCACGGACGTGATCGCCGTCCACCTCGACCACGGCGTGCCGCCGGGCGCGGAGCTCAGGCGGCGGCTGGCGGCGGCCGGGGCGCGTGCGGTGCCGGACGGGACGACGCTGGTGGTGGGCGCGTACGAGGAGGTGCCGGACGTGCCGCGCCGGACGCTGGTGCTGGGCGGCGCGCGGTCGGGGAAGTCGGTGGAGGCCGAGCGGCGCCTGGAGGCGTTCCCGGACGTGCTGTACGTGGCGACGGGGGGCGCTCGCGACGGCGACTCCGAGTGGGCGGAGCGGGTGGCGGTCCACCGGGAGCGGCGGCCGGGGTCGTGGCGTACCAAGGAGACCTGCGATCTGGTGCCGTTGCTGGCACAGGACGGGCCGCCGGTGCTGATCGACTGTCTGTCGCTGTGGCTGACGGACGCGATGGACTCCGTCGGGGCGTGGGACGACGCGGAGTGGTCGTCCGGCGGGGAGCACGCGTTGCGGGAGCGGGTGCGGGAGCTGACGTCGGCGCTGCGCGCCACCCGGCGGACCGTCGTCGCCGTCTCGAACGAGGTCGGCTCGGGCATCGTGCCCGCGACGGCGTCCGGACGCCGGTACCGGGACGAGTTGGGCCGGCTGAACGCGGCGTTCGCGCACGAGTGCGAGCACGTGCTGCTGGTGGTCGCCGGGCAGGCGCTGGTGTTGCGCGGCTGACCAGTGCTGTGGCCGGCAAACCTTCCCGGCCACAGCACTAGTCGAGCGCCTTGCGGGCGATGACGCGGTACGCGTTGGAGAAGCGGGTGCGGCGGAACACGGGCGCCAGGACGTGGTCCAGGGCCGCCGCCAGCACCGGCAGCGGCGCGGCCGCCCGCAGCAGGGGCTTCGGCAGGACGTGGGTGAGCGCCAGGGAGAGGGCCGCCGCGAGATCGTCGGGGGTGTGCGGGGCACGGCGGTCCGTGGTGACGATCGTGCAGCCCCGGGACTCCAGTTCCGCGCGGAGGTTGCCCAAGGGCATGAGGTGCAGATGGCGGGGCTGGCCGTGCGGGTGCCACCACTTGCCGAGCAGGGTGCCGAACGCGCTGCCGGGGTCGGCGACTTCGAGCAGGAGGTGGCCGCCGGGGCGCAGGACGCCGAGTGCGGCGCGGAGTTCCTCGCGCGGGTCGGGGGTGTGTTCCAGGTGGTGGAACATGCTGACCACGTCGTAGCGGGCGCGCAGGCGTACGGCGATGCGCGGATCGGTCAGCCGGCCGGTGTACGCCTCCTCGATCCGGCCCGCCGCACGGGCCTGCTGGACGCGGGGCGTGGGGTCGAGACCGTCGAACGACGTGTACGTGAACAGTTGACGCGCCGCCTCCGGGAAGCGGGCGTGGCCCGTGCCGACGTCCAGCCAGCTCTCCGGCTCGGCGAAACCGGGACACACGAGCATGGCCCGCGCCGCGGCGCGGTGGCGGCGGGCGGAACGGACGCGCTCGGCGAAGGGCTGCGGGGGTGCGTCCCGCAGGTCGCGATGGTGCCGGGCCAGGCCCTCCGCGGTGAGACGGGGGTTCTGGAAGGCGTGGGCGCAGTCCTGGCACTCGTCCACGACGAAGGTCCCGGGTGTACGGCGCCGCAGGTCGGGGGCGCGGAGCCGGGTGCGCAGCCGTCTGGAGCCGCACCAGGGACAGTCCTCGCGGCGTGGTTCGTGCACGGGTGCGGTGGCCCGGGGGGCGGGGGGCGTGGTCGGCTCCGGCGGCATGGGTGACTCCCGGTCGTAGGACAATCCTCACCGATCCTCGGCAATGCGCGGCAATCATTAGCAATCCGCCGCAAACGGAAGGTAGGGGATGGCGATCTTGGCTGCCAAGACGCCGTGCGGGTGGGGTGCCGACGTGGCGACCGGGAGTTCGCCCGCTGCCGGTACTGTTCGGCGAATGAGCTCGCTTAATCTCGACGACTTCACCGATCTGATCGAGCGCCCCGACGGGGGCGTGCGCCGTGACGCCGAGGCGCGCCGGGAACGTCTGGTCGTACCGCCCGGGTCCCTGGGGCGCCTCGACGACCTGGGTGAGTGGCTGACCGCGGCACAGGGCGTGGTACCGGTACGCCCCGTCGAACGGCCGCGGGTCGTGCTCTTCGCCGGCGACCACGGGATCGCCGAACTGGGCGTCTCCGCGCGGCCCGCGGGCAGTGCCGAACTGCTCGTGCGGGCGGTCCTGGAGGGCGGCAGTCCGGTGGCGGTCCTCGCGCGGCGGCTCGGGGTGCCGGTGCGGGTGGTGGACATGGCGCTGGACTGCGAACCGGAGGCGTTCCCGGCCGATGTCGTACGGCACCGGGTGCGGCGCGGCAGCGGTCGTATCGACGTCGAGGACGCGCTGACCCTGGACGAGGCCGAGGCGGCCTTCCGGGCGGGTGTCGCGGTGGCCGACGAGGAGGCCGACTCCGGTACGGATCTGGTGGTCCTCGGGGATGTGAGCGTGGGCGGGACGACGGCGGCTGCCGTGCTCGTCGCCGCGCTGTGCGGGACCGACGCGTCGGTGGTGACCGGCCGGGGCGGCCTCGCGATCGACGATCTGGCGTGGATGCGCAAGTGCGCCGCGATCCGGGACGCGCTGCGGCGGGCGCGGCCGGTACTCGGGGACCAGTTGCAGTTGCTGGCGACCGTGGGCGGGGCCGACCTCGCGGCGATGACCGGCTTCCTGCTGCAAGCGGCCGTCCGGAAGCTGCCGGTGGTGCTGGACGGCGTGGTGTCCTCGGCGTGCGCGCTGGTCGGGCAGCGGATCGCGTTCCGGGCGCCGGACTGGTGGCTGGCCGGGCACGACAGCGGGGAACCGGGGCAGGCGAAGGCGCTGGACCGGATGGCACTGGAGCCACTGCTGGACCAGGGCGTGAAGGTGGGCGAGGGGGTCGGGGCGTTGCTCGCTCTGCCGTTGGTCCAGGCCGCGGCGTCTCTCACAGCGGAACTTCCCGAGGATCCTGCGCTTTCGGAAGAGGCGGAACTCCCCGAGAAGCCGGGGCTTTCGGAGGAGGCGGGGCTTTCCGACGAGGCGGAGGAGAAGGAGTAGTCGGTGACGGCGAGTTCGGCACCGCCGGACTGCGCCGTCCCGGTCGAGTGCTGTCGCGGCGGATTCGAGGGGGCGACGGGGCAGAGGGGACGTCAGCAATAACCAGGGACAGGTGAATTGCGGGCATATGATCCCTTTTCATGAGATATGCCCGAATTGCCACTGAACGGGGAGCCGGAGACGGGCCGTCGGGCGGCGCGGCCGGTGCTCGCGCCGCCGCCTTCGCCGTCTGGTACTTGCGGGGCGTCGCCTTCGTCAACTTCCTCAGTGCCGTGTGGGTGTCCCTCGGGCAGGACGTACGACGGCACAATCAGGAGAACTTCTTCACGCCGTACCTGCTGACCGCCGGCTTCGCCTCCGGTGTGTTCACCGCGTTCCTCGCCATCACCATGCGCCGCCGCAAGCGCGCCGCCTGGATCCTGAATCTGGTGCTCGGCGGAGCGTTCCTCGCGCTGTTCGCCGTGGCCATGGTTTTCCCGGAGATCCGGCGGTACGCCCAGAACTGGATCTCCCTGGGCCTCACGGCCGCCTTCGTCGCCGCGCTGCTCGTCGGGCGGCGCGCGTTCTATGCCAAGGGCGACCGGTCCAACCCGAGGCTCGCCGCCGGCGTCGCGGTCGGCGGCGGCCTCGGCGCCTCCCTGCTGGCCGCGCTCCTCGTGACGGTCACCAACCGATCGCCGGACGCCGGGAGTTCGACGTTCCCGGAGCGCTGGCACTACGGGACGCTGCGGCTGGTGTCGGTCGCCGCCGACGAGTCCCGGTTTCCCGGGATCTCCACGCCCAACTGGGTCAACGTCGTCGTCAACGTGCTCAGCACCGCCCTCGTCCTCGCCGTGCTGTACGCGGCCTTCCGCTCCCGGCGCGCCGTCGACCCGCTCACCGAGGACGACGAGAAGCGGCTGCGGGAACTGCTGGAGCGGCATGGCGAGCGGGACTCGCTCGGGTACTTCGCGCTGCGCAGGGAGAAGAGCGTGGTGTGGTCGCCGACCGGAAAGGCCGCGGTGGCGTACCGGGTCGTGGGCGGGGTCTCGCTGGCCTCCGGCGATCCGCTCGGCGACCCCGAGGCATGGCCCGGCGCGATCGTGCCGTGGCTCGCCGAGGCGCGGGCGCACGGGTGGATCCCGGCGGTGATGGGCGCGAGCGAGGAGGCCGGCACCGTGTACACGCGGCACGGCCTCGACGCGCTGGAACTCGGCGACGAGGCCCTGGTGGAGGTGGCCGAGTTCACGCTGGAGGGGCGGGCCATGCGCACCGTACGGCAGGCGCACAACCGCGTGCGGCGGGCCGGGTACACGGTGCGCGTCCGGCGCCACGAGGACGTGCCGGCCGACGAGATGGCGTATCTGATCGAGCGGGCGGACGACTGGCGGGACGGGGCCACCGAGCGCGGGTTCAGCATGGCGCTCGGGCGGCTCGGGGACCCGGGGGACGGGCGGTGCGTGATGCTCGAGTGCCGGGACGGGCAGGGCGAACTGAAGGCGCTGCTGTCGTTCGTGCCGTGGGGCCCGCACGGGCTGTCGCTCGACCTCATGCGGCGGGACCGGGACGCCGACAACGGGCTGATGGAGTTCATGGTCATCGAGTTGCTGCGGCGCTCCCGGGAGATCGGGATCACGCAGGTCTCGCTCAACTTCGCCATGTTCCGGTCCGTCTTCGAACGTGGCGCGCGCCTCGGTGCCGGTCCGGTGCTGCGGCTGTGGCGGTCACTGCTCAGCTTCTTCTCGCGCTGGTGGCAGATCGAGTCGCTGTACCGCGCCAACGCCAAGTACCGGCCCATCTGGGAGCCGCGGTTCCTGCTCTTCGAGAAGAGCGCGGACCTGCCGCGCATCGGCCTCGCCTCCGCGCGCGCGGAGGGGTTCCTGGGCACCCTGCCGTCGGGGCTGCCGAAGTGGCTGCACCGCAGACAGCTGAAGACACATCGATGAGGACCGCTGTATGAGAAGGCTCGCGCGCTGGGGCCGCGTCGAGTGGGGGCTGCTGTACGTCACCGTGCGCAGACCGCTGCTCAAGCGGCGCCTGGCGGCGGTGCCGATGACGGTCGGGGCGGTGTGTCTGACGGCGGTACTGCAGATCGTGCAGAACCAGTCGTGGGGCTACCGGCTCGTGCAGAACGCGGGCGCGGTGCGAGCCGAGGAGCCGTTGTGGCTGGGCCTGTTGCGCACTCCACTGTCGCTGTTCGTCCCCGCGCTGGACCTGCCGGTGTGGGGCGCGCTGGCGCAGATCCTGTTCGTGTTCGGCGTCGCCGAGATCTGCCTGGGCCGCCGGCGGACGCTGACTGTCGCGTACGTCGCGACGCTGGCCGGGACGCTGTACGCGCGCGTGGGCATTGCCCTCGGCCCCGGCCACCCGCTGGGGCTGCCGGTCTCGGACGCGCAGGTCGTGGACACCGGCCCGTCGGCGGCCGTGGTGGGCCTCGCCGTCTGTCTGGGCTGGCGCTACGGCGCCTATGCCACGGCGGGGGCGGTGGCGGCGGCGATGGCGACCGAGGTACTGGTCAAGGAGAACCTCGCCGGCAAGGAACATCTGGCGGCGCTGGTGGGCGTGGCGGTGCTGTGCGGGATGCCGGCGCTGCGTCACCGGCTCCGTCGAGGTCATCGGCGGTCGGGCAGGCGGGCCGGGTCGGGTTTGCCGCCGATCCAGTCCTGAAACGCGCGGGCGCGGCCGGCCCAGCGGCGGTCGTGGTGGTAGGCGCGCAGTCCGGCACGGGCGCGGGCGCGCGGACGGCTCCGGTAGAAGCGCTTGGCCCACGGCGAGCCGGGCCGGGCCAGGCGGACGGCACCGACGAGCGCGAGGACCGGAACGACCGCGCCGAACAGCGCGGTGCGGGCCTTGCCCTTGCTCAGGGCGACGAGCGAGAAGACGAAGTTCGACACGACGGTCGCGACGACCGTGCCACGGTCCTGGAGTTCGTCCTGCGTGAGGTCGTTGACGCCGAAGGGGACGAACCCGGCGAGGAGCAGTCCCACGAGGGCGGCGGTGAGCACGACGACCTCGACGCTCCGGCGGCCCTCCTCCGTCCAGTAGACGTCGGCGAGATGCAGGATCAGCGCGAACTCGTCGAGGACCAGGCCCGCGCCGATGCCGAACAGGACCGCGGCGAGGGCGGCCCCGAAGCCCTGCCGCCCGCTGGCCACGGCGCCGAATCCGCCGATGACGGTGAGGACGACACCGGGGACCACGTGGTGGATGTGCAGACCGCCCGCCTTCACATTGCCGAACGGCCCCCGGCCCGCCCGGATGAGACGGGTGACGGTCCGGGTGACCAGGAACGTCATTACGAAGGCGGTCAGGGCGAGGAGCAGCGGGAGTTTGCCCGGTTCGATGATGTTCCGATAGAGCCACTGTCCCATATGCGCACTTTATCCCCGAGGGTGCACAGCCCTTCGCCCCCAGGACGTAAAGCTCTTCGCCCCCAGGGACGTACAGCCTTCCCGGACCGCCGGGTAGCCTGCGCCGGTGCTCAAGACCCCCTGGCCGGACGGCCTGCGCTTCGCCTTCGGCACCCTGACCGTGCTCCCCGTCGGAGTCACCCGGTGGGACCGCGACGCCGCGCGCGGCGGCATGCTGTGCGCCCCGCTGGCCGGGCTCGTGGTCGGCGGGTGCGCGGCGGCGCTGGGCGGGCTGCTGCTGTTCCTCGGCGCCGGCCCCCTGCTCGCCGCCGTCGCCACCGCCGCCGTACCGGCCGTGCTCACACGCGGCCTGCACCTCGACGGCCTCGCCGACACCGCCGACGGGCTCGGCAGCGGAAAACCCGCCGAGGACGCCCTGCGGATCATGAAGCAGTCGGACATCGGGCCCTTCGGCGTCATCACCCTGCTGTTCGTCCTGCTGGCCCAGGTGGCGGCCCTCGCGCAGGCCTACGGCGACTCGTGGGTCCGGGGCGCGCTCGCCGCGATCGTCTCGGCGACCGCCGCCCGGCTCGCACTGACCCTCGCCGCCCGCGCGGGGGTACCGGCCGCCCGCCCCGAGGGGCTGGGTGCGGCGGTCGCCGGGGTGGTACCGAGAGGCGGCGCGGTCGCCGTCGCGCTCGGCGTCGGCGCGCTGGCCGCGGCGGGCGGCGCGCTCCTCGGGTCGTACGACATCACGCGCACGGTGCTCGCGGTCGTGGCCGCCGTCGCGGCCGCCGAACTCCTGCTCCGCCGCTGCACGCGCCGCTTCGGCGGGGTCACGGGCGACGTGTTCGGCGGACTCGCCGAGACGGCGGCGACGACGGCGCTCGTGGTGCTGTCACTGGGGCGCTAGTGCTGTGGCCGGGAAGGTTTGCCGGGAAGCTCGCGGCGTCCGGTGCGGTGCATCGCAAGGCGGAGCGTCACCCGCGTACTGGATGTACTCGGGTGAGGCGACAACGCCGCGAGGTGCCGTGCCGGGCGTCGCGAGCCGGTGAACCTTTCCGGTCACAGCGCTAACCAAAGGCACCGGAGGTCCAGCGGTGCCGTCGCCTGCCAACAGCGCGCCGGACAGGGGGACTTGGGCGGCACCGACGGCTGCGTACACGAACACACCGGTCCCGTGCGTGTACCGGCACCCGGGCCCGAGCGGTGGAAAGTGACCATGCCCCCACACACAGGTGAACGACCGCAGGAATGAGCGAACGCACACACACGCGTAGGCTCGTCCCGGGTGTCCGCCGACGAAGTGAAGGCCCCGGTCGAGACGAGCCCCTGGAACACCTCTAGGGTCGGCTCCCGGGCCCGGTCGACCCACCCACTCGGCCACAGCAACTTCACACCGGAAGCGAGATTCCACCACCGTGACTGCTCTCACTCTCAGCACCGCCGCGGCGCCCGGCCTGCGGGCCGACGCGATCGTCGTCGGTGTCGCCAAGGGCGCCAAGGGACCCGTCGTCGCGCAGGGCGCCGAAGCCGTGGACAAGGGGTACGACGGCAGGCTCGCCGACGTCCTGGAGACCCTCGGTGCCTCCGGTGCCGAGGGCGAACTGACGAAGCTGCCCGCTCCGGCGGGCTTCAAGGCGCCGCTCGTGGTGGCGGTCGGCCTGGGCGACGAGCCCGAGAAGGACGCCGCCCACGACCCGGAGGCGCTGCGCAGGGCCGCCGGTGTGGCCGCCCGCGCACTCTCCGGCTCCAAGAAGGCCGCCTTCGCGCTGCCCCTCGCGGACGCCGCCGCCGTCGGCGCGGTCGCCGAGGGCGTGCTGCTCGGGGCGTACTCCTTCGACACGTACAAGGAGACCGGCGCGGACAACGCGGCGAAGGCGAAGAACGGCAAGGCGCCCCTCGCCGAGGCCGCGCTGCTCGGCGGCAAGCCTCGGGACAAGGAGCACAAGGCGGCCGTCGAGCGCGCCACCGCCGTCTCCGAGGAGCTCAACCGCGCCCGCGACCTGATCAACACCCCGCCGAACGACCTCAACCCGGCGGCGTTCGCGGCCATCGCCCAGGGCGCGGCCAAGGAGCACGGCCTCAAGATCCAGGTCCTCGACGAGAAGGCCCTGGCCAAGGGCGGCTACGGCGGCATCCTCGGCGTCGGCAGCGGCTCGGCGTCGGCGCCGCGCCTGGTGAAGCTGTCGTACACGCACCCGAAGGCGAACAAGAGCCTGGCCTTCGTCGGCAAGGGCATCACCTACGACTCGGGCGGCATCTCCCTCAAGCCCGCCGGGCACAACGAGACGATGAAGTGCGACATGAGCGGCGCCGCCGCCGTGTTCGCCGCCGTCGTCTCCGCCGCGCGCCTCGGCCTGGAGGTCAACGTCACCGGCTGGCTGGCGCTCGCCGAGAACATGCCGTCGGGCTCCGCGGTGCGCCCGGGCGACGTGCTGCGCATGTACAGCGGCAAGACCGTCGAGGTGCTCAACACGGACGCCGAGGGCCGGCTGGTCCTGGCCGACGCGCTGTGGGCGGCGTCGGCGGAGAAGCCGGACGCGATCGTCGACGTGGCGACGCTGACCGGGGCGATGGTGCTGGCGCTGGGCAGCCGGACGTTCGGCGTCATGGCGAACGACGACGCGTTCCGCTCGTCGATCGTCGACGTGGCGGAGGAGGTCGGCGAGCCGTCCTGGCCGATGCCGCTGCCGGAACACCTGCGCAAGGGGATGGACTCCCCGACCGCCGACATCGCGAACATGGGTGAGCGGATGGGCGGCGGGCTGGTCGCGGGTCTGTTCCTGCGCGAGTTCGTGGGCGACGGGATCACATGGGCGCACATCGACATCGCGGGGCCTGCGTTCAACGAGCAGGGACCGTTCGGTTACACGCCGAAGGGTGGGACCGGGTCTGCCGTGCGTACGTTGGTGCGGCTGGCCGAGGTCGCTGCCTCCGGTGACTTGGCGTGACGGTCGCCTTCCAGCTCGGTCCGGACTGATGCGTCGGCGAGTGCCGCCGCGTGGGGGCTGGTCGCGCCCACGCGGCGGAGCCGCATATCGACACGGCTCCGCGCCCCTTCGGGCGCTGCCCCTGAAGGGGCGACGAAATCCGGAGGTTCGTCCTCGCCGTGCGCTCGAGACGTGACGGATCAGACGTTCCACACCCCGGCCCGGCGTCTACATCGTCCTCGACAAGTGCGAAGATGGGCCTCGGCAGGACAGGGCCCCACCACAGGGCCGAAGAAAGAGCGGCCGGACACCAGCCGCCGACCGGTCACTGGAGACCGGCGTACGGCGCACATGCATGGAGGACGTGACGTGGCGAACGACGCCAGCACCGTTTTCGACCTAGTGATCCTCGGCGGTGGTAGCGGTGGTTACGCCGCGGCCCTGCGCGGGGCGCAGCTGGGCCTGGACGTCGCCCTGATCGAGAAGGACAAGGTCGGCGGCACCTGCCTGCACCGGGGTTGCATCCCCACCAAGGCCCTGCTGCACGCGGGCGAGATCGCCGACCAGGCCCGCGAGAGCGAGCAGTTCGGTGTCAAGACCACCTTCGAGGGCATCGACGTCCCGGCCGTCCACAAGTACAAGGACGGCGTCATCGCCGGCCTGTACAAGGGTCTGCAGGGCCTCATCGCCTCCCGCAAGGTGACGTACATCGAGGGTGAGGGTCGCCTGTCCTCGCCGACCTCCGTCGACGTGAACGGACAGCGGGTCCAGGGCCGCCACGTCCTCCTGGCGACCGGCTCCGTGCCGAAGTCGCTGCCGGGCCTGGAGATCGACGGCAACCGGATCATCTCCTCCGACCACGCCCTCGTCCTGGACCGCGTTCCGCAGTCCGCGATCATCCTGGGCGGCGGTGTCATCGGCGTCGAGTTCGCCTCGGCGTGGAAGTCCTTCGGCGCCGACGTCACGGTCATCGAGGGCCTGAAGCACCTCGTCCCGGTCGAGGACGAGAACTCCTCCAAGCTTCTCGAGCGCGCCTTCCGCAAGCGCGGCATCAAGTTCAACCTGGGCACCTTCTTCTCGAAGGCCGAGTACACCCAGGACGGCGTCAAGGTCACCCTCGCCGACGGCAAGGAGTTCGAGGCCGAGGTCCTCCTCGTCGCCGTCGGCCGCGGCCCGGTCTCCCAGGGCCTCGGCTACGAGGAGCAGGGTGTCGCCATGGACCGGGGCTACGTCCTGGTCGACGAGTACATGCGGACGAACGTCCCGACCATCTCCGCCGTCGGCGACCTGGTCCCGACGCTCCAGCTCGCGCACGTCGGCTTCGCCGAGGGCATCCTGGTGGCGGAGCGTCTGGCCGGTCTGAAGGCCGTCCCGATCGACTACGACGGTGTCCCGCGGGTGACGTACTGCCACCCGGAGGTCGCCTCCGTCGGCATCACCGAGGCCAAGGCCAAGGAGATCTACGGCGCGGACAAGGTCGTCGCTCTGAAGTACAACCTGGCGGGCAACGGCAAGAGCAAGATCCTGAACACCGCGGGTGAGATCAAGCTCGTCCAGGTCAAGGACGGTGCCGTGGTCGGCGTCCACATGGTCGGTGACCGCATGGGCGAGCAGGTCGGCGAGGCCCAGCTGATCTACAACTGGGAGGCGCTGCCGGCCGAGGTGGCCCAGCTCATCCACGCCCACCCGACGCAGAACGAGGCGATGGGCGAGGCCCACCTTGCCCTGGCCGGCAAGCCCCTCCACTCGCACGACTGACCCTCGGTCGACGAACGCGACGACACAGACTTCCGCAACTCGTAAGGAGCAACCGAAACCATGGCGGTTTCCGTAACCCTTCCGGCGCTCGGCGAGAGCGTCACCGAGGGCACTGTCACCCGCTGGCTGAAGGCCGAGGGCGAACGCGTCGAGGCCGACGAGCCGCTGCTCGAGGTCTCGACCGACAAGGTCGACACCGAGATCCCCGCCCCGGCCGCCGGTGTGCTGGCCTCCATCAAGGTCGCCGAGGACGAGACCGTCGAGGTCGGCGCCGAGCTGGCCGTCATCGACGACGGCACGGGTGCCCCCGTCGCCGCTCCCGCCCCGGCCGCCGAGCCCGTCGCGGCTCCGGCACCTGCCGCCGCCCCGGCCCCCGTGGCCGAGGCCCCGGCCGCCCCCGCGCCGACCCCGGCTCCGGCACCCGCCGCCGCGCCTTCCGCCCCCGCAGGGGCCGGCGCCACCGGCACGGACGTGGTCCTGCCCGCGCTCGGTGAGTCCGTCACCGAGGGCACCGTCACCCGCTGGCTGAAGGCGGTCGGCGAGGCCGTCGAGGCCGACGAGCCGCTGCTCGAGGTCTCCACGGACAAGGTCGACACCGAGATCCCGGCGCCCACCTCCGGTGTGCTGCTCGAGATCGTGGTGAGTGAGGACGAGACCGCCGAGGTCGGCGCCAAGCTCGCCGTCATCGGCGCCCCGGGCGCGGCTCCGGCCGCCGCTCCGGCCCCCGCCGCCGCCCCGGCCGCCCCCGTGGCCCCGCCGGCCCCGGCCGCTCCGGCGCCCGTGCCGACCCCGGCCCCGGCCGCCCCGGCCGCCCCGGTCGCCGCTCCGGCTCCGGTGGCCCCGGCCCCCGCGCCGGCCGCTCCGGCCCCGGTCACCCCGGCCGCGCCGGCCCCCGCCGCGGGTGCCACCGACGAGGGCGCCTACGTCACCCCGCTGGTGCGCAAGCTCGCCGCCGAGAACGGCGTCGACCTGGCCACCGTCAAGGGCACCGGCGTCGGCGGCCGTATCCGCAAGCAGGACGTCCTCGCCGCCGCCGAGGCCGCGAAGGCCGCCGCCGCGGCTCCGGCTCCGGCCGCTGCCGCCGCTCCGGCCGCGAGGAAGGCGGCGCCGACGCTGGAGGTCTCCCCCCTCCGCGGCCAGACCGTCAAGATGCCGCGCATCCGCAAGGTCATCGGCGACAACATGGTCAAGGCCCTGCACGAGCAGGCCCAGCTGTCGTCGGTCGTCGAGGTCGACGTGACCCGCCTGATGCGCCTGCGCGCCCAGGCCAAGGACTCCTTCGCCGCGCGCGAGGGCGTCAAGCTCTCCCCGATGCCGTTCTTCGTGAAGGCGGCGGCCCAGGCGCTGAAGGCCCACCCGGTCATCAACGCCAGGATCAACGAGGCCGAGGGCACGATCACCTACTTCGACTCCGAGAACATCGGTATCGCGGTGGACTCCGAGAAGGGCTTGATGACCCCGGTCATCAAGCGCGCCGGCGACCTCAACATCGCGGGCATCGCCAAGGCCACGGCCGACCTGGCGGCCAAGGTCCGTGGCAACAAGATCACGCCGGACGAGCTGGCCGGTGCGACCTTCACGATCAGCAACACCGGTTCGCGCGGCGCCCTGTTCGACACGATCATCGTGCCGCCGGGCCAGGTCGCGATCCTCGGCATCGGCGCCACGGTCAAGCGCCCGGCCGTCATCGAGACGGAGGAGGGCACGGTCATCGGCGTCCGCGACATGACGTACCTGACCCTGTCCTACGACCACCGCCTGGTCGACGGCGCCGACGCGGCCCGTTACCTGACGGCGGTCAAGGCGATCCTGGAGGCGGGCGAGTTCGAGGTCGAACTGGGCCTGTAACCGCCTCTGACCGCTGAGTCATCGGTGCCCCTGCCTGGAAAACTCCGGGCAGGGGCACCAATGTTTTTGAGGGCGCAGCCCGAAAAAACAGGGGCGCGAGGCTGTGTCGATATGCGGCTCCGCCGCGTGGGCGCGAGAAACAACGACGAAACCCGCACCCGCCGAACGACGGACCACCCCGAGCTCCAATCCGTCTCGAGCACCGTGTAAGTCTCGTCTCACCTGCACGAAAGCCCTCTCGTCCGCCCTACCCGCAGAGCGAACCGGCCTTATTGTCTAAACGTCAACCGCCCCGACTGAGGAGCCCTCATGACCGCGCCCGTCGTCCACTCGCTGCGCGAACAGATCCGCGAGCACATCGTGGAGGGGATCGTCAGCGGGCGCTGGCAGCCGGGTGAGCGGATCGTGGAGCGCCGGATCGCGACCGAGCTGGAGGTCAGCCAGACCCCGGTGCGCGAGGCACTGCGCGAGCTGGAGTCGCTGCGCCTGATCGAGTCCGCGCCGAACAAGGGTGTCCGCGTACGGAACCTGACCGCGGCCGACCTGGAGGAGAGCTACCCCGTGCGGGCCGGTCTGGAGGCCATCGCGGCGGAGCTGGCGGCCGAGCGGCTGGCGGAGGACTGCTCGGCTCTCGAGCCGCACGTCGCGGCCCTGTACGAGGCCGACCGCAAGTCCGACGGCACGGCCCAGGTGCGGCACACGGTGGCCTTCCACCGCGAGCTGGTCCGCGCGGCGGGCAACTCGGTGCTTCTGCACACCTGGGAGGGCCTGGGCATCGAGGTCTTCACGGCCCTGTCCATCCGCTGGCTGGGCACGGTGCAGCAGTCGTACGCGGAGGAACACGAGGAACTGGTCGCCGCCTTCAAGAGACACGACCCGCGCATCGCAGACCTGGTCAAGTCCCACGTCCTGGGCTGCGCCCCGAGGGCCTGACGCCACCGCCCCCTGGCTCCGCCACCCCGAGCCCCACCCAAAACCCCGCCCCACCTGCAAAAACCCCGCTCAAATCACGTCACCCGGTGCCATCGCCGAAGGCACCCCGTGCCGACTTTCTCGAAATCGAGAAGTTTTGCCCGGGTCCCTTTGATCGATCATCGATCAGGGAGTTACAGTCCCGGTTGGACTTCCACCGAGGTCCACCGCCCTGTCCTGCCAAAGACCAAGGGCACCCCCGAACCCTTACCGATGAGGGAACCCCCTTCGACTGAGGAAGGCGGCGACATGACCGACCCCAAGGCCATCCAGCCGAGCGAGCTCGACCAGCTCCCGGACCGCGACCCCGAGGAGACCGCCGAATGGCAGGCCTCCCTGGACGCCGTCAACAAGGCGGCCGGGCCGCACCGTGCCGCGTACCTGCTGCGCCGCACACTGGAGCGCGCCGAGGGCACGGGCATCGCGTTGCCCAAGCTGCTCGAGACCGACTACGTCAACAGCATCCCCACCGCCGCCGAGCCCGCCGTACCGGGTGACGAGGCGATGGAGCGCCGGATCACCGCCTGGAACCGCTGGAACGCGGCCGCGATGGTCACCCGGGGCAGCAAGCACGGCGTCGGCGGCCACATCGCCACCTTCGCCTCGGCGGCCTGGCTCTACGAGACCGGCTTCAACCACTTCTTCCACGGCAAGGAGGGCGACGGCTCCGGCGACCAGCTGTACATCCAGGGCCACGCCTCCCCCGGCATCTACGCCCGCGCCTTCCTCGACGGCCGGCTGACCGAGGCCCACCTGGACAACTTCCGCCAGGAGGCGGGCGGCAACGGCCTGCCGTCGTATCCGCACCCGCGCCGCCTTCCCTGGCTGTGGGAGTTCCCGACCGTGTCCATGGGTCTCGGTCCGCTCTCCGCCATCTATCAGGCGCGCTTCAACCGCTATCTCACCAACCGCGCGATCAAGGACGTCTCCGCGTCCCACGTGTGGGCCTTCCTCGGCGACGGCGAGATGGACGAGCCGGAGTCGACGGCGGCGCTCGCCCTGGCCGCGCGTGAGGAGCTGGACAACCTCACCTTCGTCATCAACTGCAACCTGCAGCGCCTCGACGGCCCGGTCCGCGCCAACTTCAAGATCGTGCAGGAGCTGGAGGCCCAGTTCCGCGGCGCCGGCTGGAACGTGATCAAGACGCTGTGGGGCACGGCGTGGGACGAGCTGTTCGCGCTCGACACCACCGGCGCGCTCGTGCGGCGGCTGCGTGAGGTACCGGACGCGCAGGTGCAGACGTACCAGACGCGCGACGCCGCCTACATCCGCCAGGACTTCTTCGGCAAGGACCCGGCGCTCGTCGAGATGGCGAAGCTGCTGAGCGACGACAAGATCCTCGAGTGCTTCCACCTCTCGCGCGGCGGTCACGAGTCCCGCAAGGTGTACGCGGCCTACAAGGCGGCCCTCGAGCACAAGGGCGCGCCGACCGTGATCCTGGCCCAGACCGTCAAGGGCTTCACGCTCGGCGACGGCTTCGCGTCGAAGAACGCCAACCACCAGATGAAGAAGCTGACGGTGGACGAGTTCAGGACGATGCGCGACCTGCTGGAGCTGCCGATCCCGGACAGCGCCTTCGCCGACGGCCAGGTGCCCTACGGCCACCCCGGCGCCGACTCCCCCGAGGTCCGCTACCTCCAGGAGCGCCGCGCGGCCCTCGGCGGCCCGGCCCCGGCCCGCCGTACGCACGCGCTCGCCCCGCTGCCCGCCCCGGCCGAGAAGGCGTTCGCGTCCTTCGACAAGGGCTCGGGCTCCCAGAACGTGGCCACGACCATGGCGTTCGTCCGCCTGATCAAGGACCTGGTCCGCGACAAGGAGACGGGCAGGCGCTGGGTGCCGATCGTCCCCGACGAGGCGCGCACCTTCGGCATGGAGTCGCTGTTCCCGTCCCTCGGCATCTACTCGCCGAAGGGCCAGACGTACGAGCCGGTCGACCGCGACCAGCTGATGTACTACAAGGAGGCCAAGAACGGCCAGATCCTCAACGAGGGGATCACCGAGGCCGGTTCGATGGCCGACTTCGTCGCCGCGTCGACCGCGTACGCGACGCACGGCGAGGCGATGATCCCGTTCTACATCTTCTACTCGATGTTCGGCTGGCAGCGCACGGCCGACCAGATGTGGCAGCTCGGCGACCAGCTGGGCCGCGGCTTCCTGGTCGGTGCGACGGCCGGTCGTACGACGCTGACGGGTGAGGGCCTGCAGCACGCCGACGGCCACTCCCCCGTCATCGCGGCGACGAACCCGGCGGCGCTGACGTACGACCCGGCGTTCGCGTACGAGATCGCGGTGATCGTGCGGGAGGGTGTGCGCCGGATGTACGGCGAGGCCCTCCCCGGCGAGGACCAGAACGTCTTCTACTACCTGACGGTCTACAACGAGCCGCTGCCGCAGCCCGCGAAGCCGGCCGGAGCCGGCATCGACGAGGGCATCGTCAAGGGCCTGTACCGCTTCAACACGGCGGAGTCCGCGGGGCTGTCCCCGGCGGCCAACGCGCCGCGCATCCAGCTGCTGGGTTCCGGTACGGCGATCCACTGGACGCTGGCGGCGCAGAAGCTGCTCGCCGAGGAGTGGGGCGTGGCCGCGGACGTCTGGTCGGCGACCTCGTGGGGCGAGCTGCGCCGGGACGCCATGGAGGCGGACGCGGCGCTGCTGCGGGGCGAGGAGCGCGTGCCGTACGTGCGCCGGGCGCTGCACGGCGCCGAGGGCCCGGTCCTCGCGGTCTCCGACTACATGCGCCAGGTCCCGGACCAGATCGCGCAGTGGGTCGAGCAGGACTGGTCCTCGCTGGGCGCCGACGGCTTCGGCCTCTCGGACACCCGCGACGCGGCCCGCCGCCACTTCGGTGTCGACGCCCAGTCGATCACCGTCGCGGCCCTGGCCCAGCTGGCGAGGCGCGGCGAGGTCAAGGCGACGGCGGTGAAGGAGGCGCGGGAGCGCTACGGGCTGTAAGGCCTGACATCCGCCCGGCATCAAGTGAAAGGGGTACGGCAGCTGCCGTACCCCTTTCACTGTCGGTGGCCCCCGGCATCATGAGCGCATGCGTGCGGCTCGGCTCATCAAGATGGTTCTCCTTCTGCAGTCACGGCCCTCCATGACCGCCGGCGAGCTCGCGCGGGAGCTCGAGGTGTCGGAGCGGACCGTGACGCGGGACGCGCAGGCGTTGTCGGAGGCGGGTGTACCGGTGTACGCGGACCGGGGGCGGGCCGGTGGGTACCGGCTCGTCGGCGGTTATCGGACGCGGCTGACCGGGCTGGCCCGCAGTGAGGCCGAGGCGCTGTTCCTGTCCGGGGTGCCCGGTGCGCTGCGGGAGATGGGGCTGGAGGACGCGGCCTCGGCGGCGCGGCTGAAGGTGTCGGCGGCCCTCCTGCCGTCCCTCGGCGACGCCTCCCGTACGGCCGCGCAGCGGTTCCATCTGGACGCCCCCGCGTGGTTCCGCGAGCCGGAGACGCCCGCTCTGCTGTCCGCCGTCGCGGAGGCGGTGTGGGCCGACCGCTGTCTGACCACCCGCTACCGGCGTGACGGAGCCGAGGTGGAGCGGGTGTTGGAGCCGTACGGCCTGGTCCTGAAGGCGGGGACCTGGTATCTGTGCGCGCGGGTCCCGGACGCTGACGCCTTCCGGACGTACCGCATCGACCGGTTCACCGCCGTCGAGGCGACCGCCGCCCGCTTCGTCCGCGACGAGGAGTTCGACCTGCCCGGCTTCTGGGCCGAGCGGGCCGAGGAGTTCGCCCGGTCGATCCTGCGCGCCGAGGTCGTCGTACGGCTGTCCCCCGAGGGCGTGCGCAGGCTGGCGTACGCCGTCGATCCGCCGGGGGCGCGCGAGGCGTTGCGGGACGCGGGTGCCGCGGACGCGGACGGCCGGGTCACGGTGACGGTGCCGGTGGAGTCGGAGGAGGTCGCGTACACCCAGCTCATGGCGCTCGGGCCGGAGGCCGAGGTGCTGGCGCCCGAGACGCTGCGGGAACGGTTCGCCCGAGATGCGGCGCGGCTCGGAGAGCTGTACGGACGCCCCTGAGCGCACCCGGGCACCCGTGTGCCCCGACAACAATCCGCCGCACTCCACGTGCGTCCCACCCGCACAGGCACGATGCTTGTCCCGTGATGGAGGAGCTGGAGTTCTGGGAGCTGGTGGACGCCACCCGGGAGGCCGCCGAGGGCGACCCCGAGGATCAGGCGGACCTGCTCGTGGACCGTCTCGTCCAGCTCGACCCGGAGTCGGTCCTGGACTTCTCCCGGCACTTCGAGTCCCGCTACAACCGCGCCTACACCTGGGACCTGTGGGGCGCCGCGTGGGTGCTGCTCGACGGGGCCAGCGACGACGCGTTCGACTTCTTCCGGTGCTGGCTGATCGGCCAGGGCCGGGAGGTCTTCGAGGGCGCCGTGCACGACCCGGACTCGCTGGCCGACCTGCTGGCCGACTTCGACGAGGAGATCGACGGCGACGGCGAGGAACTGGGCTACGCGCCGGACGAGGCCTACGAGCAGCTCACCGGCACGGTGGCCCCGGACCTGGGCATCGCCCCCGCCCCGGCCGAACCGGAGGGCACACCGGTGGACTTCGAGAACGAACGGGCACTCGCGGAGCGCTATCCCAAACTGTGGGACCGCTTCAGGGAGTGACCCCGTCCGGTGTCACGTAGTACGGCGCCCGGCGGAACTCCTCCCGGCCCACGGCGGCGAGCGAGGGCTTCCACAGGCGGACGCCGTGCCGGCGTTCCCACTGCCGCACGGTGCTCCGGGTGTTCTCGGCGCCGATGAGGAAGATCAGCTGGAAGCCGACGCCGAGGAGCGGGATGTGGGCGAGGTAAGCGCCGCCCAGTGTCACGGCAACGGCGAAGAGCGCCGCTCGACGGCGGCCCGTCCGCAGCCAGCGGGTCTCCTGCTCCAGGTCCGGCATCGACGCCGGTGCCACCGCGTCCGCGAACTGCCGCCGCAGGCGCGGCCGGTGCAGCAGGAAGCCGAGCGCCCGACCACCACCAGGCCGCCGGTGAGGCCGAGCTGTATCCACCCGGCGGTGCCGGAGAGCCTCAAGTCGTCCACGGTGGTGAACACGACGACGTCCGCCACGACACCTGCCGACACCCCGGCCAGCGCCTCACCGATCGTGGCGTCGACCATGCGCACCAGCGGCGGCGCACCGGCCATCGTGTGTTCCTCCCCCGCTTCCGCCGTGAACCGGGCTCATGGAACACCGCATGCTCGGCACGTGTCCAGCGGGTTCCGTCAGCCGATGCCCGTCGCCGCGCGGCCCTGCAGTTTCGCCGCCCGCTCTCTGATCTTCGGCAGTTCGGCGGTGAGGGCTGCGCCGGGGCAGGTGGTGCGGTAGCCGTTGTCGTGGCCGGTCAGGGCGGGGAGGGAGGCGGTGGTGCCGGCCGGGTACCGGCTGAGGCTGTTGCTGGAGGTGAGGGTGACCGTCGCGCGCGGGTCGACATCGGCGAGGCCGAGTTTCCAGGCGGCGATGCTCGCGATCGCCTCGGTCATCGCGCGCGGCACCGGGACCCCGGCCGTGAAGGTGCCGATGGCGGCGATGCCCGTGGTGCGGTGGTTGAAGCCCTGGGTGTGGGCGCCGGTGACGGCGCGCTCGACGCCGCCGGCGCGGCCCTCGTAGATCGTGCCGCAGCGGTCGACGAGGAAGTTGTAGCCGATGTCGTCCCAGGCGCGGGCCCCGGTCTGGCCGGCGTAGAGATGGCGGATGATGCGCGGCGCGTCGGCGCAGAGGTAGTCGTTGGGAGAGTCGGTGTGGTGGACGAACACGGCGACGACCTTGTCGTCGTAGCGCGGCGGCGGCTGGCTGTGCCGGGTGGTCGTGTCGAGCCAGGCCGACCGGGGCACGATGCGGGGCTCCGCCGCGTGGTGCGGGGTGGCGGAGCGGGCCGCGGCGGGCTGCGCCGGCCGGGCCTGGACGACGGGACCCTCGGCGGTGCGGGCGCACAGCACCAGCGCGCCGACGGCGGTGAGGCCGGGCAGACAGCCCAGGAGCACCAGGACGGCGCCGGGCAGCCGCACGGCGCGGCGCCGCCCCCGTCGCCCCCGTGGCCCCCGTTTTCCCCACGCTCTCGGAAAGGCACGCATGGGTCCCACTGTGGGCGGGCCGCACGCCGCCCGCGATGTGTGCTCTGCCACCCGGCGGAACCATCGTCCCGGTCCGGGACGTTTCATGTGATACACGCACGTGTGACGGGTTCCGGACGACACGCGCGCGTTCCTGATCACTGGGCCCGTCCCGCTCGTACCAGGGGGTCCGAGAGAAAGGCGGCGGCTGAGTGGATCTGCTCGATGTGGTGCTCGTGCTGGTGATCCTCGTCTACGCGGGATCGGGATACCGGCGCGGTCTCGTGGCCGGTTGTGTCTCGCTGGCCGGGTTCGTGGGCGGTGCGGCCGTCGGGGTGTGGGTGCTGCCGTGGGTGATGGATCTGGTCACGCGCGGGACGACGGCGGCGACGGTGACGGCGGTGCTGACGGTGCTGGTCCCGGCGGCGGTGGGACACGAGCTGGCGGGGCGGCTGGCGCTGCGGCTGCGCGGCGAGCTGGACCGGGGGCCGCTGCGGGTGGCCGACGGGCTGGGCGGGGCCGCGGCCAACTCGGTCGCGGTGCTGATCGTGGCCTGGGTTGCGGCGAGCGTGCTGGGCGCCTCCTCCTCGCCGCTGCTGACGACGGCGATCCGGAACTCGGCGCTGCTGGGCGCGGTCCAGGACACGATGCCGGACACCACGCCCGCCTGGTTCTCGCGCGCCACGTCGGCGCTCACCGAGGCGGGCTTCCCGCAGGTGTTCAACCCGTTCGAGAACGAGTCGACGGCCCAGGTGGCCAGGCCCTCCGGTGACAGCGTCACGGCGGGCGCCACGAACGCGGCGAAGCTGAGCACGGTGAAGATCGAGGGCGTCTCCGGCACCGAGGGCCGCGAGGGCAGCGGGTTCGTGTACGCGGCGGGGCACGTGATGACCAATGCGCACGTGGTGGCGGGCATCGACGACCCGACCGTGCGCGTCGGCGGCGTCGGGCGGTCGTACGAGGCCCGGGTGGTGCTCTTCGACCCGGACCGGGACGTGGCGGTGCTGTATGTGCCGGGGCTCACGGCGCCGGTGCTGCGCTTCGACGACAGTGCCGCGCGCGGTGACTCGGCGGTGGTCGCGGGCTATCCGCAGGACGGCTCCCTGAACCTCCAGGCGGCGACCGTGGCGAGCCGGGTGCAGGCGACCGGCCAGAACATCTACAACGACGGCACGGTCACCCGGGAGATCTACTCGATCCGCTCGACGGTCCGCCCCGGCAACTCGGGCGGACCGCTGCTGACGACGGACGGCCGGGTGTACGGCGTGGTGTTCGCGCGCTCCACGTCGGACGCCGAGACGGGGTACGTGCTGACGGCCGACGAGGTGGCCGGCGACGCCCGGCGGGCGGCGGACGCGACGGCCCCTGTGGACACCGGGAACCTGGTCACGTCGTAGAACAGGTACAGCGGCTACAGGAACCGGCCCATGAACACGTCGTCCACGTAGGCGCCGTCGATCAGGAACTCCTCCGGCAGCACACCCTCGACGGCGAACCCCTCGGACTCGTAGAGCTTCCGGGCCGGGGTGTTGTGGCCGAGGACGCGCAGGGTGAGGCGGCGGGCGCCGCGCCGGCGGGCCTCGTCGGCGACGGCGCGCAGCAGGGCGCGGGCGACGCCCCGGCCGCGGGCCTCGTCGGCGACGGCGAGGCCCTGGATCTGGTGCACATGGGCGTTGACGGCGAGGCGGGTCGGGTGGCCCAGGCGGATGTAGCCGACGATGCGCCGCTCCAGTTCGGCCACGAGCACGTCGTCGACCGCGTGGCGCTCGTCGAAGAAGGGCGGATACGGCGGCCGGGGTTCGGGCATGACCGCGTGCAGCGGGGACCAGGTGGACCGGTCGAGGAGGCTCAACTCCTCGTCGTCGTCGGGCAGGGCGGCGCGTATGTGCAGCTCGGACATGTGGGTCACCCTACGTCGGACGGCACGGGCACCCCGCAGGGTTTTCCGGGCGCCGGAACGGCATGCTGGGGTCATGGAACGTTCGCGAATCGCGGTGGCCGGCGCGTCCGGTCTGATCGGCAGCGCCCTGGTGCGGTCCCTGGCCGCGGACGGGCACGAGGTGGTGCGTCTGGTCCGCCGCGCCTCCCACGGCGACGCCGAGGTGTGCTGGGACCCCGAGGGGCGGTACGTGGACGCGGCGTCCCTGGCCGGCTGCGACGTGGTGGTCAATCTCGCCGGTGCGGGGGTGGGCGACCACCGCTGGACGGACGCCTACAAGAAACGGGTGCGGGACAGCAGGGTGCTCGGCACGGCCACGCTGGCGGAGGCGGTCGCGTCGCTGCCCCAGCCGCCCCGCGTCTTCGTGAACGGCAGCGCGATCGGCTTCTACGGCGACACCGGTGAGCGGACGGTGGACGAGGACGCGCCGCCCGGGAACGGTTTCCTGCCGTCCCTGTGCGTGGAGTGGGAGGAGGCCGCGGCGCCCGTACGGGAGGCGGGGATCCGTACGGTGTTCGCCCGCACCGGGCTCGTGGTGGCGCGCACGGGCGGTGCCTGGGGCCGGTTGTTCCCGCTGTTCCGGGCCGGGCTCGGCGGACCGCTGGGGAGCGGGCGGCAGTACTGGTCGTACATCGCGCTGCGGGACGAGGTCGCCGCGCTCCGCCATCTCATCGACACCGACGGCCTGTCCGGGCCGGTCAACCTGACGGCCCCGCAGCCGCTGACGAACCGTGAGATCACCGCGGCGATGGGCCGGGTGCTGCACCGGCCGACGCTGTTCGCCGTCCCGGCACCGGTGCTGCGGACGGTGCTGGGCGAGCTGGCGGGAGACGTGCTGGGCAGTCAACGGGTGGTGCCGAAGCGGCTGTTGGAGTCCGGCTTCACGTTCGCGTTCCCCGGGATCGAGGACGCGATCCGCGCCGCTCTGGACTGACGGGACGCGCGGGACCGCACGGAACGGGCACGGCCGACCAGGAGAGAGCGGGCGTGTGCCCGATGTGCGACCGCCGTGCGACCGTGCCCTGTCGATGCGCGACTGCCCCCGACCGATCACGGACCTAACCTCGACCCGAACTCGGGTATCCCTGGAGCCTGTTGGGGGCATGACGTCTCCACCGGCAGCGCAACCTCGAGGAGGGGCCTCGTGCTTGAGCCCGCGTACCAGGCGGACGTCGTCGTAGTGGGGGCCGGCATCGCCGGACTCTCGGCGGCCCATCGGCTGACCAGCGCTGGAGTGTCGACGGTAGTCCTGGAGGCCGCCCCGTGTGTGGGCGGCCGCATGTCGACGGAGAAGGTCGACGGCTTCCGGCTCGACCGGATCGGACAGCTCCTGTCCACGTCGTACCCCGAACTACGCCTGACGCGGGGGCTGGACGCCCTCGTCCTGCGCCCCTTCGCGTCCGGTGTTCTGCTGCACCGCGACGGACGCCGGCACCGTGCGGGCGCACCCGCGGGCGCAGGGAGCGCAAGGGGCGCACTCCACGCGGTGCGCGCCCTGGCGAGCGCCCCCAGGGGCTCGGCCGCGTCACCCGCCCCGGTGGGCGGAGCCGTCGACCAGGCCCGCCTGGGGGTGGCCCTCGCGAGGATCGCGGGTACGCCCGTCGAGCGCATCCTGGCCCGCCCCGAACTGCCCGCCGCCCACGCCCTCGCGGCTCGCGGGGTGCCCGCCCGCACGATCGACGGATTTCTGCGCCCGCTGCTCGCCGCCCTGCTGTGCGACCCGGAGCTGACCACGTCGAGCCGGTGCGCCGACCTCGCCCTGCGTTCCTTCGCGAGCGGCCGGCTGTGCGTGCCCGAGGGGGGCGCCGAGGTGGTGCCCGAACTGCTGGCCCGCGCACTGCCGCCCGGCACCGTGCGCACCGGCGTCCGCGCCACCTCCGTCTGCACGACCTCGGTGACCACCGCCGAGCACGGCGAGATCCGCTGCCGTGCCCTCCTGCTCGCGACCGACGCGCGCGCCGCCGCCGAGCTGCTGCCCGGCCTGCGCGTCCCGGAGTTCCACCCGGTGACGGTGGTGCACCACACCACGGACGAACCGCCCGCCACCGGCGCCTCGTTGCTCCTCGACGCCGACCGCGGCGGCCCGGTCGCGCACACCGCGGTCGTCAGTGAGGTCGACCCGAGCCGCGCGCCCGCGGGCCGGGCGCTGGTCTCCTCGACCGTCCTGGGCACTCCCCCGGAGGACGTCGACACCGCCGTACGCATGCATCTGGCCCGGCTGTACGGCACCCCGACGCACCGCTGGGAGACCCTCGCCGTGCACCACACGCCCGAGGCCGTCCCCGCGATGCGACCGCCGCACGACCTGCGCCGCCCGGTACGGCTCCTGGCGGGCCTGTACGTGTGCGGCGACCACCGGGACACCAGCACCGTCCAGGGCGCCCTGCACTCGGCCCACCGGGCCGCGTCGGCGATCCTGGCGGACCTGGACGCGTCCGGTTCGATGCACCACACGGACCCGCCCCCGGCGTTGCGCAAGGCGGCCTGAGGAGGACCCGGTCTACCCGAGCGCGGCCACCTTGTCCCGGTAGCCGCGCACCGGGGCCGCGTCCTTGTACGGCTCCAGCCGGCGCTCGAAGTCCCTGACGTACTCGACCGCCCGCGCCGAGCGCATCTCCACCGCCTGGCCCGCCGCCTCGGCGGCCAGCGCGCAGGCCTGGTCGAGTTCACCGAGGCCGAGCCGGGCGGTGGCGAGGACGACCCGGCAGAACAGCCGGCTGCGGGCGTACAGGGGGGCGCGCAGTTGCAGCGAGCGCTCGGCATGCTGCGCCGCGGCCCGGAACTGCTGCAGATCCCGGTGACAGTGCCCCAACTCGTCGGCGAGCTGTGCCTCGTCGAAGAAGCGCGCCCAGTGCGGGACCTCGTCCCCGGGCCGGGCCGCCTCCAGGGCGCGTTCGGCCCGCACCAGCGCACCCGTGCACGCCCGCACCTCCCCCAGTACGCTGTGCGCGCGGGCCTCGGCGGAGTGCAGCAGCGCCTGGACGACCGGCGGGGCGCTGGTGCCCACCCCCTGCTGGGCGACGCGCGCGAGCTGGACGGCCTCCCGCCCGTGCGCGAGATAGACGGCCTGGCGGCTCATGGTGACCAGGACGTAGGAGCCGTAGGCCCGGTCCCCGGCCGCCTGCGCGAGGCGCAGCGCCTGCACGTAGTAGCGCTGGGCGAGTCCGTGCGCGGCGATGTCGTACGACGTCCAGCCCGCGAGCCGGGTGAGGTCGGCCGCGGCGGCGAACAGCCGGCGGCCCGTCTGCTCGTCGTAGCTGCCGCGCAGCATGGGCTCGCACTCGTGCTCCAGGTAGCGCACCAGGGCCTGCCGGGCGTGGCCGCCGCCGTACTGGTCGTCGAGCGTGCGGAAGAGGTCGCCGACCGAACGGAGCGCGGAGATGTCGCCGTGAGTGACCTTCTGGCCGGGGTCCCGCTCGCGCGGGCCGCGCGGGCGGGACGGTGCGGGTACCGGCTGCTCCGGAACGGACCTGGGCGCGGCGGTCCGGCCCTGGGCGGGCACCCGGGGGGCGGGCTCGGCGCGGGCCACCTTGTCGTCGGCCCGGCCGATCAGCCAGTCGCGGCTGGGCACGACGAGGCCTGCCGGGGTGAACGCGATCTTGCGCAGCTCGGCGTGGCTGCCCGAGTCCTTGCGCCACAGCCCGCTGACGATGTCCACGGCCTCCTCGGGGGTGGAGGCGAACTCCAGCCCGGCGTACACCGGCGCGCAGGCGTCCAGGCCCAGGTCCTGAGCCGTGAGCCTGCGTCCGAGCCGGCGCGTGAAGACCTCGGCGATGAGGGCGGGCGTCGTGCCCCGGGGCTGCTGTCCGCGCAGCCACCGCGTCACCGACGTCTTGTCGTATCTGAGATCCAGCCCATGTTCGAGACCGAGCTGGTCGACGCGACGGGCCAGACCTGCGTTGGAGAACCCCGCTTCTGCGATGAGCGCGGCGAGCTGGCGATTGGGCGTGCGCTGCGCGGGTCGTTCCGTCATCTGTGGTGCGGTCTCCTGCCTTCCGGGCCGGCGAAGTGCCCGGATTGCCTGTGAGCAGCCCTTATGGCCTCATGGACGGCGCGAATGTAGCGGAGAGTGAACGGCCGATAGCAGACTTCTCCCCCCATTCATCCGATCGTGTGAGGATTGCCTCCGGAGCTGACGTGCACGGGCCGGACGTACAGTGGCTTGGGCGCGTTACGTGCCTGACACACACATCGCCGAGGGAGGCGTTTGCCGTGAGTGGGTTGCGGTTCGTCCGCATGGGGTTCGGGGCACAGGCCGTCGACTACCAGGAGGCCTGGGACGAGCAGCGCCGGGTGCACGCGGCACGGTTCGCCGACGAGCTCCCCGACACGGTCCTGCTGCTGGAGCACCCCCCGGTGTACACGGCGGGCCGGCGCACGGCGGACGACGAGCGGCCGCTCGACGGCACCCCGGTCATCGACGTGGACCGCGGCGGCAAGATCACCTGGCACGGCCCGGGCCAGCTGGTCGGCTACCCGATCCAGAAGCTCCCGCGCCCCGTGGACGTCGTCGCCCATGTCCGCCGGCTCGAAGAGGCCCTGATCCGCGCCTGCGCCGAGTTCGGCCTGGAGACCACCCGGGTCGAGGGCCGCAGCGGCGTCTGGGTCCTCGGCGACCCGGTCGAGCAGCGCCCGATGCTCGGCGGCCTCTCGCTCGACTTCGACCCGCGCCTGCACGACGAGGAGTTCGACCCCCGCCTCAACGGCCCGGAGTACGCCCCGTCCAACGCGGGCCAGCGGCGCGAGGACCGCAAGATCGCCGCGATCGGCATCCGCGTCGCCAAGGGCGTGACGATGCACGGCTTCGCACTGAACGTGAACCCCGACAACCGCTGGTTCGACAAGATCATCCCGTGCGGCATCCGCGACGCGGGCGTGGCCTCCCTCGCGAACGAACTGGGCCGCGACGTGACGATCGACGAGGTCCTGCCGGTGGTGGAGCGGCACTTGAGCGACGTACTCGAGAACGCGGACCTCAGCCCCAGGGTGATCGAGAAGACACCGGCGGCATCGAACTCGGCGGCATAAACCAGCGAGTCCGGCCCTTGTAGACAGCCAAGGCCAGCACCCACGCCGGCCAACAAATCAACGGGCGTACCCTGAATCACGCCGAAGAATCAAACGCTAGGGAGCCGGTCGTGTCCGCAGTCGCACCCGACGGACGCAAGATGCTGCGCCTGGAGGTCCGCAACAGCCAGACCCCCATCGAGCGCAAGCCCGAGTGGATCAAGACCCGGGCGAAAATGGGCCCCGAGTACACGAAGATGCAGAGCCTCGTGAAGAGCGAGGGCCTGCACACGGTCTGCCAGGAAGCCGGCTGCCCCAACATCTACGAGTGCTGGGAGGACCGCGAGGCGACCTTCCTCATCGGCGGCGACCAGTGCACCCGGCGCTGCGACTTCTGCCAGATCGACACCGGCAGGCCCGAGGCGCTCGACCGCGACGAGCCGCGCCGCGTCGGCGAGTCCGTGGTCACCATGGACCTGAACTACGCCACCATCACCGGCGTCGCCCGCGACGACCTCGAGGACGGCGGCGCCTGGCTGTACGCCGAGACGGTGCGCCAGATCCACGCGCAGACCGCCGGCCGCGAGGCGGGCCGCACGAAGGTCGAGCTGCTGGCCCCCGACTTCAACGCGGTCCCCGAGCAGCTCGCCGAGGTCTTCTCGTCGCGCCCCGAGGTGTTCGCGCACAACGTCGAGACGGTGCCCCGGATCTTCAAGCGCATCCGCCCCGGCTTCCGCTACGAGCGCTCCCTGAAGGTGATCACTGCCGCCCGCGACTACGGCCTGGTCACCAAGTCGAACCTGATCCTCGGCATGGGCGAGACCCGCGAGGAGGTCGGCGACGCGCTCCGGCAGCTGCACGACGCGGGCTGCGAGCTGGTCACCATCACGCAGTACCTGCGCCCGTCCGTGCGGCACCACCCGGTGGAGCGCTGGGTGAAGCCGCAGGAGTTCGTCGAGCTGAAGGAGGAAGCCGAGCAGATCGGTTTCTCCGGCGTGATGTCGGGCCCGCTGGTACGGTCCTCCTACCGTGCCGGGCGGCTGTACCGGATGGCCGTCGAACAGCGTCACTCAGCCGCCCCGCTGCCGGGCGGTCCGGTCGCCGCCCAGGCTGTCTGACGCACCGTCACTTGACTTACGCCGCAGCGGCGGTGGACTCGTATGAGTTCGCGCACACGCCGCTACTGGCGAGTAGCGACCGATACGACGCGGCCCCGGGCGTCCTCGCAGATGAGGGCGCCCGTCAGGGCCGCGTCAGCATTTCGGCCCCTCGCGACAAGGTTTCATTGGTGTTTGACCGGTCGGTCACGCCCTGGTAACACCAGTCAGTGACGCTCGACTCACGCCAGGTACACCCACACACGAGCCGTACCGAGGGGGACCCCCGCCATGCAGGCCGCGCCGGTTCGCGCCACACCCATCCCGTCCTTCACCGACGCACTCCGTGCCGTCGAGTCCCTGCTGATGAGCGGCGGCCAGCGCACCGCCCGCCGCAACGCCTGGACCTCCGTCCTGGAGGACCGCCGCCGCGCCAAGGACCGGGTCGAGGCACAGCGCGTCCTGGAGCAGGCCGCTTCCTCGCGCTCCTGACGTCCCTCCCTCTCCGGGACACTGCCGTCGTCGGCGCTCCCGGGGCCACGTAGACTTCGTGGCATGGCGAGGAAGGACACGGCAGCGGACGCTGCAAATCCCGGGCGACTGAAGCAGATCGCCCTGACCTACAAGATGACCCGCAAGGCCGACAAGAAGATCGGTCTTGTACTCGCGGCTGTCGGAATCGTCACCTTCGGTGTCTTCCTCGCGATCGGCTTCTTGATCGGTCAAAAGATCTATCTCGGCATCCTGGGCCTGCTGCTCGCCTTCCTCGCGTCGGCGATCGTGTTCGGGCGCCGAGCCGAGCGGGCGGCCTTCGGGCAGATGGAGGGCCAGCCGGGCGCGGCCGCGGCCGTGCTGGACAACATCGGCCGGGGCTGGACGACGACGCCCGCGGTGGCGATGAACCGCAGCCAGGACGTGGTGCACCGGGCGGTCGGCAAGGCCGGCATCGTCCTCGTCGCCGAGGGCAACCCGAACCGGCTGAAGACCCTGCTGGCCGCCGAGAAGCGGAAGATGGCCCGCATCGTGGCGGACGTGCCGGTGCACGACGTGATGGTCGGCACGGGCGAGGGCCAGGTCGAGCTGAAGAAGCTGCGCACGACGCTGCTGAAGTTCCCGCGCGTCCTGACCGGCCCGCAGGTCACCACCACCAACGACCGGCTGCGCGCCATGGGCGACCTGATGAGCAACATGCCGCTGCCGAAGGGCCCGATGCCGAAGGGCATGCGGATGCCGCGCGGCGGTCCGAAGGGCCGCTAGTCACCCGTACGACGAAGGGGGGCGCCCGGATCACTCCGGGCGCCCCCCTTCGTCGTACGAGAAGCCGGACGAGGACTAGATCCGCACTTCCACCGTCTTCGCCAGCCGATCGTGCAGGCCGCGGCTGTCGCGGTCCCAGATCAGGGCCGGGATCGCGAGGCAGAGCAGGACCGTGCGCAGCAGGGCGCGCAGCGGGTTCACGCGGCCCGTGGCGAGCTCGACGACGCGCAGGCCGAAGAGGCGCTTACCGGGGGTGAAGCCGACCGTGCCGACGGTGAGGACGCCGAGCACCAGGAAGACGAGCAGCGCCCAGTTGCTGGTCGACTGGTTGTAGCCGTCGGTGATGAGGCCGTATGCGATCAAGACGCACAGCGCCCAGTCCACGGCCAGCGCGCCCAGGCGCCGTCCCGGGCGGGCGATCGATCCCGGCCCCTCCTCCGGCAGACCGAGCTGCTCGCCCCGGTAGCCGAAGTCGGCACCGGCCTCTTCCATGGCCGCGCGCGGCCCGGAGAGCCACGATCCCACTGCTTGCCTTCTGTCCACCGCTCCACGGTACTGCGCCCGTAAATGACCGGGGGACGGCGGGGTGTCCCGGGGCTACGGTGGAAGAAGGCCGGTTAACTTCAGCGAAACAAATGGGTCACGAGCGAGAAACCACACGTCCCTAGGGTCGAGGCCAGCGTGTGCCACCGCACTGGCCGCACGAACGAACGATCTACCACCCCGGCACGGACGGTCGGGAGTAGGAGGAGCTGGATGTTCCAGAACGCCGACGAGGCCAAGAAGTTCATCGCGGACGAGGACGTCAAGTTCATCGACGTCCGCTTCTGCGACCTGCCGGGCGTCATGCAGCACTTCACGTTGCCCGCCGAGGCCTTCGACCCCGACGAGGAGCAGGCGTTCGACGGATCGTCGATCCGCGGCTTCCAGGCCATCCACGAGTCCGACATGGCCCTGCGCGCCGACCTGTCCACCGCGCGTCTGGACCCGTTCCGCCGGGACAAGACCCTCAACATCAACTTCTTCATCCACGACCCGATCACGGGCGAGCAGTACTCCCGCGACCCGCGCAACGTGGCGAAGAAGGCCGAGGCGTACCTGGCCTCCACCGGCATCGCCGACACCGCGTTCTTCGGCGCCGAGGCCGAGTTCTACGTCTTCGACAACGTCCGCTTCAAGACCGCCGAGAACGAGGCGTTCTACCACATCGACTCCGAGGCCGGCGCCTGGAACACCGGTGCCCTCGAGGACAACCGTGGTTACAAGGTCCGTTACAAGGGCGGATACTTCCCCGTCCCGCCGGTCGACCACTTCGCCGACCTGCGCGCCGAGATCTCCCTGGAGCTGGCCAAGGCCGGCCTGAAGGTCGAACGTCAGCACCACGAGGTGGGCACCGCCGGCCAGGCCGAGATCAACTACAAGTTCAACACGTTGCTCGCGGCCGCCGACGACCTGCAGCTCTTCAAATACATCGTGAAGAACGTCGCCTGGCGCAACGGCAAGACCGCGACCTTCATGCCGAAGCCGATCTTCGGTGACAACGGCTCGGGCATGCACGTGCACCAGTCGCTGTGGAGCAACGGCGACCCGCTGTTCTACGACGAGGCCGGTTACGCGGGCCTGTCGGACACCGCCCGCTACTACATCGGCGGCATCCTCAGGCACGCCCCGTCGCTGCTGGCCTTCACCAACCCGACGGTGAACTCGTACCACCGTCTGGTCCCGGGCTTCGAGGCCCCGATCAACCTGGTGTACTCGCAGCGCAACCGCTCCGCCGCGATGCGTATCCCGATCACCGGTTCCAACCCGAAGGCCAAGCGCGTCGAGTTCCGCGCCCCGGACTCCTCCGGCAACCCGTACCTCGCCTTCTCGGCGCTGCTGCTCGCCGGCCTGGATGGCATCAAGAACAAGATCGAGCCGGCCGAGCCGATCGACAAGGACCTCTACGAGCTGGCTCCCGAGGAGCACGCGAACGTCGCGCAGGTCCCGACCTCGCTCCCGGCCGTTCTCGACTCGCTCGAGCGCGACCACGAGTTCCTGCTCGCCGGTGACGTCTTCACGTCCGACCTGATCGAGACGTGGATCGACTTCAAGCGCACGAACGAGATCGCGCCGCTGCAGCTGCGTCCGCACCCGCACGAGTTCGAGCTGTACTTCGACGTGTGATATCGCCCCAGGTCAGAGCGGATAACCGCTCGCCCGGGCCGTCTCTGGGCCGTCGGCCGGCTCTCCATCTTCAGGAGAGCCGGCCGACGGCTTTATCTGTTGAGCCCCTTTTGTCTGAGCCCTTTTATCGTGATCATGCTGGTCACGGTGGGTGCCGGGGACCAGAGATCGATGACGGCGAGGCTCCAGGTAAGGACAGCGGTCGACCAAGACGCGATGCCCCGACCGGGGGCCTCGCCGTGCTGATCCTGGCCCAGCTGCGCTGCTGCCCCCGCCGAAGGACCCCGATCGTGCAGGCCATCCTCGTCCTGCACCACGTCGAGACCAGCCGCTACTCAGGATGAAGATGGCTCAATGATTTCTTGGCGGCGCTGTTCGAGGTGAACCGGCTCCTGCTCACGGCGACGTACCGGATACCGGGCTCGCAAAGTGAGGCCGAAGACTCGATGCAAGAAGCTGGTCGAAGCGGGCGACTTCAGGTCAGCTGCACCATCTGACGAGCGTGAAAGCATACGACGATGCCGAACGATGCTATTCACGGGGGTCACGCCCAGGTCGCTGCCCGTCTCGTGGCCACCGTCGCAGCTCCGCTCGACCCTGCATGTGCGGACGCCCCCCAGGTGCTGCACTGGCCCGGGCGCAGGCTGCTGCTGCAGCGCGGGGACACCGAGCTGGCCGTCCGCGACCTCGATGGGGAGGGGACAGAGGTCCGCTTCCCCGCGCCCTGGCCTCGCCGGTACGGCTCGGTGACTGTCTCGCCCACGGGGGATGTTGCCGTATTCGCCGGCGTGCACGCGTTGCGAGCCGTGGATTTGACCGGTGCCGTGCGGTGGGAGATCCGGCATGGTTGTTGGTCCGCCGCCAGGTGCACCGAGGCTCATGCTGCGTTCGCCGAGTACGCCGACGACTACGGGCACGGCCACGCGGACATCGGCTCGGCGGCCTTCTCCTCGGACGGCAAGCTCCTGTGGGCACACGTCCGCAACCGCGCGGGGCGCGACGTCAAGGAGGAATGGCTGATCATCGACCCCGCCGACGGCACGGTGCTGGCCCAGGCCGAGACGATGACCGTGGGATCGGGCTCCTACCACTCCCCCCATCCGAACCCGGCGTACATGGGGCTGACCGTCGGCGAGGGCGAGGAGAACTCGCCCGTGCTGTGGGGACACTGGGATGGCGCGAACCTGACCGTCCAGCGGTTCGTCGAGGAGGTCTTTCTCGCCGTGAGCCCGTCCGGGGAGCACTTCCTGACCACGGATCTGGGGCAGTGGACCCTCTACCTGCACCGGGCGGAGGATGGCATGGAACTGCGGAGCCTGGACGCCGCGGAAGCCGTGCCCCACTCCGCAAGCGTGGACGACGACCGCGTTCGTTGGGACTACGAGGCGGCGGCGTTCCCCTACGAGGACACCGCCGTGGTCAGCACCGAGTACTACTCCGCGGAGGACCCCCGCCACTGGCTTGTCGACCCGCACACGATGGCCCTGCGCGGCCGGATCGCCTACCCCTTCCCTGTCTCGGGACCTCCCCGATCGGCAGGGCAGGGCGCCTGGCACACGGTCTCCAAGGACCAGACGACCCTCCACCTGTGGAACCTACCGCACAGGGAATGAGTCAAAGGCCTCCACGCCAAGGCCCTGGCACCGGCAACGACCGACGCGGGGCGTTTTTCGGTGCCGGCCGGTCGGCTGAACTGAGCGCACTTCGAGTGCTGATCTCTTTCGCGCCTTCGACATCTCGAAGATCAGCCGGTGGCCGTTCTTGTATCCGGGCACTCACTCAGACGCCGGGCCAAACGCCAGGATCAGGTGGGAGCCCGTACACCACTTCCAAGGACGCAACCCGGGGCGCAGCTCTTCGATGTGCCCGTGGTCGAGATCGACAGTCTGCATGTCACCTGCACCGAATCGCCCAACAATCAGATGCATTTGGTTCAAATATGCGACCCACTCGCCGATATAGGTGTCGCTGTCGGGCGTGGTGAACTTCCTCTGCGCGGCGGGTCTACGGAGCACGTCATCTAATGCCTGCCGTTCTGCTCGTCAGCGGACGACCGTGGATGCCTGTGAACCAAGATCGGACAACTCGTGATGCGCAGACCCGGCTTCCGTGGTCACGAAGCCGGCAAAGGGACCTGTGAGCCGACAAGCGACAAGCTGACGCCCGCGCGATGCGCCCCTGGCGCTCTGCCATTGAGCTATGGAGGTGCACACCAGTCGGCCGTGTGCTGACCAGGGGACTACAACCCTCAGCGCCGTACCGACCGGTGGTGGGACAGCTCCCCGTAGGGAACCGCGATTGTGTGGCGTGCGGGTACCGGTCTGCCCCAGGTGCACCGCACGCCCGTGCCGCGAGCCCGAGGGTGTGTCGGGCTCGGGGAAGACCGGACGGGTGGAGCTCACTGAATCCTCAACGATGCTCGGTGATGGCAAGCCTCGCAAAGGGCACCCACCCCGGTCGGAAATCATCTCGGAGCTGATGAGGGACGCGATGTGGGACCAGTGGGTTCGCCTCGAAGGCCTCGCTCCGAACGAAGTGGCCGGGGAGATCGCCATCGCCTTGAGCACCTTCCAGTACCTGGTCGTCCCCGGCTGGGCGTAGTGCCTTGATCGCTACCTGGTCGTCATGGAGACGATGCCGGCTCGTCCCGAAGTCGCTGACGTACGGGGCCAGCGGGTGCCCTGCGGGAAGCAACGCGTTCGGGTTCGTTTGGCTACGGAGGCGCGCTTGCCCGAGCCGGCGCCGGGGGTTTGGAACCGACGGGCCGCCCCACCACCAGCGCTACCGAGGTCACGCCGGCGCACCGCCAGGCGCGGCGCCGACGGGCGAGCGGCCCGCGCGTCCCCCTCCAACCTGGGCTGACTGAAGGGGCATTGACTTCCCTACTGGTATTAGGTTTTCTTAATGGCATGAGGGACGACCGGAGGCTTCGGCGGCGCACTGAGACCGTGCAGGAGATCCTCGACACCGCGATCGAGGTCATGGCGGAAGAAGGAGTGGCCGCGCTGAGCATGGCCGAGGTCGCTCGACGGGTGGGGGTGCGTCCGCCCTCGCTCTACCAGTACTTCCAGTCGAAGATGGCCATCTACGACCGTCTGTTCGAGCGGGGAATGCGTGAGTCGGTCGGCATCCTGGAGCCGTACCGTGCCGGGCTCGCCGAGGATCCGCGGGCTGCGATCACGGCGGGCCAACAGGCCGCCATCGCCTGGGCGATGGCCAATCCAGTGCTGGCGCAGCTGCTGTACTGGCGGCCGGTGCCCGGATTCGAACCGACCCCCCAGGCCTTCGAGCCCGCGGTGCGGCAGCTGGAGCTCCTGCGGGCAGCGCTACAGGCGGCCGTACACGCCGGGCAACTGGCCCCCGCGGCCGCCGGCGACGAAGGTGTGGACCTCTACACGGCACTGATGTCCGGTGTGATCAGCCAGCAGCTCGCCAATGAACCGTCCGCACAGGTCGAAGAAGGCCGCTTCACCCGACTCACGCAGACGGCAGTGGACATGTTCTTCCGCTTCTACGCCCCAGAGGAGGGCGAGTCCGTTGACTCAGACCTTTGTCCAGGCCGCGCGCCTGCCGCAGACTGATCACGACCAGTCGGCCGTGATCGCCGAGGCCGAAGGCCGGGCGGCTCTGGAAGTGCTCGAAAAGCTCGGCGACGACGACTGGCGGCGGCCCACCGACTGCGTGGAATGGGACGTGCGCACTCTGGTCTCCCATCTCGTCGCCCAGTGCGAGGACAACATCAGTCTGCGTACGATGCTGCGTCGGGAGATCGCGGGCAGGCGGCGCCACCGCGGCAAGGGCCCGGTGGATGCCCATATGGCGGCGCAGATCGAAGACCACACCGCGGCATCGGGACCGGTACTGGTCGCGCAGTTCGCACGGCTGTGGCCCCGCGCCGTACAGGCACGCCGAAGCCGTCCCGGCCTGATGCGGCTCGCCAAGGTCGACACCGGCATGCCGGCGGCGCCGCGCATGACCGTCGGCTATCTGCTCGACACCATCTACAACCGCGACCTGTGGATGCACCGCATCGACCTGGCGCAGGCAACGGGACAAACCGTCACCGTGGGCGACCACGACGGACAGATCGTCGAGCAGGTGGTCCGCGACCTGGCCCTGACGTGGCGCGAGGCGCCCATCGCGCTGGAGCTCACCGGAGCTGCGGGCGGCTCGTGGCTGATCGGCGCGGGCGAGCCGGTGTCGGTCGTCCGGGCGGACGCCCTGGCGTACATGCGTGCCCTGGCCGGTCGTGACCCCGAAGTGACGCTGGAACTGGTGTCCGGAGCCGAGTCCGCCCTCTCAGCTACCCAACGGGCCAGAATCATCTTCTGAGTTCCGGGTTCCGTGGGTGCTGCCCTTGCCGAAAACCTCATACGCCCTGGTGGGAGCCGGTGCGGTCGTCCACCCTGGCCTCCCCTTTGCGCCTCCGCAGCACGTAGTCGCTGAAAAGGTGCCTGCACCGGTCGCGCAGTTCGCCCGCCTCGGGAACCCCACGCCGCATACCGGCCTGCGGATGCCAACGCCGCCCGTAGCGCCACGATTCCGCCTTGTGCATCGAGTAGCCGGAATGTGGCAACCCGGGCGCGGCGAGGCCACTTGGGCCCGGTGTCCAGCAGCCGGATCAGCAGCACGCTCTTGCCGGCGCCGGGTTCGCCCAGGATCACCAGGCGCCGGGTGGGAACCCGCACGGAGCAGACTTACCCGATCGCGGGCGGCACCCCCGACCGGCAAAGCGCGGCCGTCTGTGGGCCGTCCCAAGGAGACCGAGGACGACCAACGACGCCAGAGAACAACAGCGTCCTTGCTGGTCAGGAAGAAAGTGGCTGCCATCCGCCGAGGTGGCCGAGCCAGGACATCACTTCTTCGACGTGTGATCCACGCCGACGTCCCATACGAGTGTGAGGGCCGCCGCCCGCGTAGTGCGGGCGGCGGCCCTCTGCCGTGTCAGGGGCCGGAGGCTCAGCGCACCACCACCACCACGACGCCGCCGTTGCTGAAGCCGTACGGGTTGCCGAACCCGCCGTACCCGCCGTACCCGCCGTACCCGCCGTACCCGCCGAACCCGCCGAACCCGCTGTTGAAGAAGCCGTTGCCGAAGAAGTTCCGGTTGCCGAAGCCGCGGCAGTTGCCGAAGCCGCGGCAGCCTCGGTTCGTGGAGATCTGGGTCGAAACCTGGTTCGGTGTGGCTGCGGACGCCGTGGATGCCGTGGCGATCGTGGCGCCGCCGGCGAGCAGAACGCCCACAGCGGAGACCGCAGCGAAACGCCTGACACGTTGTGCCTTCATGGGGATACCTTCCTTCCACCCTGTCGTGCGGTGTTCCTGCACGAGACGGATGGCCGCGGCCTCAGAGCGAAAGTCGGGCGCGGTCCTAGGTCACTTAAAGAGACTAGCCGCGTCACGAGCAGTCAGCATCCTGGGCGCTACGGGGTGCGAATCCGCGGGCCGTACAACCTTCCGTGCTTCCCAGATCTCCTACTGTCGGGAGATCATCCACCCTGGCTCCGACCGACGAGAGAGGTGGCAACGGGGATGACGGAACAGGACGACTGGGAGCGCGAGTTCGACCATCGGTGGGCGAGCTCGGCCGAGCACAAGGAGCCCTCCGCGCGGGCCCGGATGCTCGCCGCCCGCTGGAAGGAGAGCCCGCCGGACCCGGCGCCCTTCCGCGCCGACCCGGACCCGGTGGTGCCCCGCCGCTCGTCGTGGCTGTCGACGGCCATCGTCCTCGGCTGCGTGGCCGCGGTGATCGTTCTGCTGGGGTACGCGCAGCTGCACGGGCCTTACTGAGCGTGACGGCGCCCAGTGTGTGCGTGCGGTGGCTCACAGGGACCTTTTACCGGCACCAGGGCCGTTCGCGGCGTCATTATGGGGGTCCGCAGGTGCACACTGGACAGCGGGACGAGTGCCTGACTGCGGGGTGATGCAGATGCAGAGCCGCTTCCGGAGCGATCGGCGATTGACCGTGCGCATGGGGATCACGCTGTTCCTGCTCGGGTTGCTGTACGTGGCGTTCGTCGCCGCGTTGATCGTGTTGCTGAAGTCCTGGGTGCTGGTCGTCGTCCTGGTCGGGGCGATGTTCGTGGCGCAGTTCTGGTTCTCGGACCGGATCGCGCTGTTCGCGATGCACGGGCGGGTCGTGGAGCGGGAGGAGTATCCCGAGCTGCATGCGGTGGTCGACCGGCTGTGCGCCATCGCGGACATGCCCAAGCCCGCGGTGGCCGTTTCCGACCTCGACATGCCGAACGCGTTCGCCACCGGCCGGAACCCGGACAACGCCGTGGTCTGCGTGACCACCGGACTGCTGCGCCGGCTGGAGCCCGCCGAGCTGGAGGGTGTGCTCGCGCACGAGATGTCGCACGTGGCGCACAAGGATGTCGCCGTGATCACGATCGCCTCCTTCCTCGGCGTGCTCGCGGGGTTGATCCTGCGGTTCGCCTTCTACTCGCAGGTCTTCGGAGGGCGCCGGGACCAGAACACGGCCGTCGTCCTCGCCGCCGTCGTGGGCGTCTCCGCGGCCGTGTACGCGATCAGCTTCCTGCTGATCCGGGCGCTGTCCCGGTACCGGGAGCTGGCGGCCGACCGGGCCGCCGCGCACCTGACCGGCCGGCCCTCGGCGCTGGCCTCCGCGCTCACCAAGGTCTCCGGCGAGATCGCCCGGATCCCGACCAAGGACCTGCGTACGGCCCAGGCCTTCAACGCCTTCTACTTCACCCCGGCGACCGGTAAGGAGCCCGGCATCGAGCGGTTCTTCTCCACCCACCCGCCCCTGGAGCAGCGGCTGGAGCAGCTGGGCCGGATCTCCGCCGAGCTGGGTGAGGCGGCGACGCCGGGCAAGGCGGGCTGAGCATGGGGTTCCTGGACATCCTGCTGGGCCGTACGAAACCCGTCGCGCCCGATCTCGACCGGCTGTTCGCGTTGCCCTCGGCAGCCGTGACCCTGGAGGCCGCGGCCGGGTTCACCCCGACCGGGGGCGGCGCGGTGTGCTTCGCGACGGTCGAGGGCGCGGCGTTCGAGCAGACGCACCGGGAGGTCCAGGCCCTGCTCGACGCGGACGCGGACCGGGGAGGTTCGCCCGTGGAGCTCCAGCGGGACGACTACGGCTACTCCTGGCTGGTGTCACGCCGCACCCCCGACCAGTTGCCGCAGCTGGTCAACGACCTGCACGCGGTGAACAGCTCCATGGAGGTCAACGGATTCGGCCCGCAACTGCTGTGCTCGCTGGCCGGGTTCCAGAACGACGGCCGGCGGCTCGCCCTCGTCTACCTCTACAAGCGGGGCACGTTCTACCCCTTCGCGCCGCTGCCCGGCGAGGCGCAGCGGCGCGACAACGCGCTGGAGCTGCAGATCAAGGCGGCCCTGGCGGACGACCTGAAGATCGAGCCGGACCTGAGCCGCTGGTTCCCGGTATGGGGAGCCCCCGGCCTGTGACCGAAGCCGCCCCGCGACGTCACTTCCCGCGCTCCTGACGACGGGACTCGAGCGGACGCTCGCGCCGGTAACGCCGCTCCCACCTGGCCTGCCGGTCACGGCGGTCGCGGTACGCCTGGTAAGTGTTGGGCACGCCGGCTCCGCCGCCGGACGAGGAGGCCGAGGAGGAGGACGAACCCCGGCCGTACTGCAGGTACAGGAAGAGCACGGCGACGGCTGCGAGCCACCAGCCGTGGTTTCCGAATCCCAGGATCACCAGGACGACGGTCCCGGACATGACGATGGTGCCCATCACGGGCCTCCGTGTGCGTGGGTGGTTGAGCGCTGTCGAGACTAGCCCCGGCTGCGCGGGCTGCTGCCTCTCCTGCGGAAACCGGAGGTGAGCGGCTCCGCAACGCGTGTCCAGCGTAGGGAGACGGTCACAGGGCGTGCATCTCCTTTTCGGCAGGGCCGTAACTGGTGTGAGTGAATGGGCGGATGAGCGAGCCCTCGAAGCACATCGACTTCACGCACCGGCACGACGGCGAGGTACTCGGCGGTGTCCACGGCGGCAGCTCCGGACAGGCTGCCGTGGTCCTGCTCCACGGCGCCGGCAACGGCAGCAAGGAGCGGTTGCTGCCGTTGCTGGCGGAATTCACCGCCCGCGGCTGCCGCGGCCTGGCCTTCGACTTCTCCGGGCACGGCAAAAGCACGGGCGAGCTACGGGAGTTGAGTCTGCGACGGCGCTTCGAGCAGGCGGTGGCGGTGATCGACGCGCGGGTGCCCCCGGCCGAGCCCCTGATCCTGGTCGGGTTCAGCATGAGCGGCCAGACGGTGGCCGACCTCGCCCGGCACTACGGCGCCCGGGTCACGGCCCTCGGCCTGTGCGCACCGGCGGTGTACGCACCGGAGGCGTGGGACGTGCCGTTCGGCATCGGGGACGGCCGTTTCAGCGGGATCATCCGCACGCCGGGCAGCTGGCGCGGGTCCTGGGCGCTCGACGTACTAGGGGCGTACGAGGGCCGGGCGGTACTGGTGGTACCGGGCACGGACACGGTGATCCCGCCGGAGGTGACGGAGGCGGTACAGGAGTCACTGACAACCCGCGCCCAGTACACCCGCTTCGAACTCCCCGACGCGGACCACACGTTGGGCCTGTGGTTCCGCGATCACCCGGAGGACCGAAGGGAGTTCGCGGACGTGCTGCTGGACGGGCTGGACGACGGCGGCTGGACGGCCACGCGCGCGTGGGTGGCCAAGCAGCTTCCCGAGGGCCGCACGGTCGCCGCCAGCCGTTTCCTGTCGGGAGGCTGGAGTTCCCAGATGCGCGCACTCACCCTCGACGACGGCACCGACCGTGTCCTGCGCACCTTCGTGAAGCCCTTCTTCCGCCACCACGCCCCCGGCCTGCTGACCCGCGAGGCCGACGTGCTCGGCCTGCTCGCCGCCCACGAGGACGTCCCGGCGCCCGTGCCGCTCGCGGTCGACGCCACGGCCGAACACTGCGACCACCCCAGCCTGTTGATGACCCGGCTGCCCGGCCGGGTCCGGGTGGACGAGGAGGATCTGGAGCGGCGGCTCGATCTGCTGGCGGCTCAGCTGGTCCGGGTCCACGAGGTCGTCCCCGACGAGCGTCCGCGCCCGTACCAGGCGTGGACCTCGGCGGACCGCGTGCGCGCGCCGCACGGCGCCCTCTGGGAGCGGGCGGTGGGTGTCCTGCGCCGTGAGCCGCCGTCGTACGAGGGCTGCTTCCTGCACCGGGACTTCCACCCCGGGAACGTGCTGTTCACGGGCGCGGGCGACGGGCTGCGGGTGAGCGGGGTGGTGGACTGGGTGGAGACCTCCTGGGGGCCGGCCGATCTCGACGTCGCACACTGCTCGACCGCGCTCGCGCTGCTGCACGGCCCGGAGCACGGGCTGGGCTTCCGCGCGCGCTACGAGGCCGCCGGCGGACGCGCGCAGGCCGCCGGCCCGGACCACCTCTACTGGCGCCTTCTGGACGCCCTCGCCTACTGCCCGGACGCCGCCAAGCTCGCCGGGCCGTGGCGCGACTCGGGCCGTACCGATCTGACGCCGGAGGTGCTGGCCGGTCGCCTCGAGGTGTACGTGGCCGGACTGATGGAGCGGTACGGCTGATGCTGATGCGTGTCGGTCAGACCCCGGGGGCCGAGCGGATCACTCCCGCTGCCACCGCCGCGCCGAGGGCGACGTGGTCCGTGGTGGTCTGGTCGGCGTACTTCAGGGCGAAGCCGGTGACGGCGCGGTCGAAGGTGTCGGCGGTGCCCAGGTAGGAGGCGATGGCGATGCGGTCGCCGGAGCGGGCGTGGGCACGGGCCAGGGCGGTGCCGCACAGCCGGGCGTAGTCGAGCAGCCCGCCCGGGGACATCCCGGCGACGTCGGCGGTGCCCTTCATGTCGCGCAGCTGGCGCCAGTAGAAGGCGCGGCCCTGGGGACCGGTCATCCAGCCCAGGAAGATGTCGCTCGCCGCCTGGAGCATCCGCTGACCCGCGACGACACGGTGCCCGGGGTGGACGTACGGCCCGGTGGGCAGATGCTCCTCCAGCACCGACTTCTGGGCCTCCTTGATCTGCAGGAACAGTGGGTCGTCGGAGTTCCGCCCGGCCAGCAGCACGATGAAGCACCGGGTGCCGACGCTGCCGACGCCGACGACCTTGCGGGCGGCGTCCACGAAGCGGTAGCGGTCCAGCAGGAGGCGGCGCTCCTCGGAGAGGGTGGAGCGGTAGTCGCTGAAGATCTTGCGCAAGGAGGCCTCGTCGGCGGCGCCGGCGGGTTCGAGGATCGGCGGGTCGTGGACGATGCGCCGCCGCCCGTCGACCACCTCCGTGAGCTTTCCGACGGCCTGGAGGCTGGTACGGCGGCGGGCGCGGGTGAGGCTGGCCTGTGCCCTGCCGCGCCGCCGGGCACAGCGCAGCAGAGGCACCAGGCTCTCGGCGTCGATGCGCTCGTACCAGACGGCCAGTTCACCGAGCCGGGCCAGCCGTCGCATGGACGTGCGGTAGGCGGCGACGGCGGCCAGGACCGCCCGGTGGACCTTCGCCTCGGGGTGCCCGTTCTCGCGCCCGGCCACCGCGACGGACGCGGCGAGCCGTTTGACGTCCCACTCGAACGGACCGGGGAACGTCTCGTCGAAGTCGTTGAGGTCGAAGAGCAGCGCCCGCTCCGGGGAGGCGTACACCCCGAAGTTGAGCAGATGGGCGTCGCCGCACAGTTGCACGGTGAGCCCGGTGTTGGGCTGCGCGGCGAGGTCGGCGGCCATGACGGCGGCCGCGCCGCGCAGGAAGGCGAACGGCGAGCCGGACATCCGCCCGTACCGGATCGGCAGCAGTTCGGGCAGCCGGTCCCGGCCCTGCCTCTCCAGTACGGCGACGGGGTCGGGCCGGTCGACGGGCGGCAGCCAGTCGGCGTGGGCGGAGCGGGTGACGCGTTTGCGGGCGGCCTTGCCGCGGTCCACGCGGTCTGCCGGGGTGGTCATGCGGCGCGCCCCTTCCTCCGGTTCCGGTCACCTCCTGATCGCAGTGAAGGACGGAACGGCGGCGCCCGCACGCCGGGGACGGCGGTCCGGGTGACCGTGTCCCGCTGTCAGTGGCATGAGCGAGGATGCACCCAGGCGGCATCGGCGGCGGACGACGGGTGGAGGCCGGCATGGACGACGGCGGACGGCGGCACATCGGCACGGAGGAGCGACGGGCCCGGCTCGCCCTGCGGCACCGACTGGCCGGTACGGCACGGGCGGCGGGCCCCGAAGCTGTCGCCGAAGCACTGGTCGCGCTGCACGGCACGGACCCGGCGACGGTGTACCTCGCCGTGGCCGCGCGGCTCGCGGAGCCGGTCAAGGCGGTGCCGGAGACGGAACGGGCGCTGTACGAGGACCGCACGCTGGTGCGGATGCACGGCATGCGGCACACGGTGTTCGTGTTCCCGGCCGACCTGACCGCCGTGGTCCACGCGTCGACGGGCCTGATGGTCGCGGCGCGCGAGCGGGCCTCGCTCCTCAAGGACATGGCCAAGGCGGGCGCTCCGGACGCTGCCTGGCTGGCGGAGGTCGAGGCGTCGGCGCTGTCCGCCCTGGCCCGGCGCGGCCAGGCGACGGCGGCGGAACTGGCGGCCGACGAGCCGCGCTTGCGCGAGCAGTTCGTGTACGCGGCCGGGAAGAGCTACGAGGGCGTCCACACCGTCTCGACGCGGCTGCTGAGGGTGCTGGGCGTGGAGGGCAAGGTGGTCCGCGGCCGCCCCCTCGGCTCCTGGACGTCGAGCCAGTTCCGCTGGGCGGTGGCACCGGAACACCCCGAACTGGACGAGGCCGGGGCCCAGTCGGAACTGCTGCGCCGCTGGCTCGAGGCGTGCGGCCCGGCTACGGAGGCGGACCTGAAGTGGTGGACGGGGTGGCGGGTGACGGAGGTCCGCCGGGCGCTGACGACGATCGGGGCGCAGACGGTGTCTCTGGACGAGGGCACGACGGGCTTCGTGACGAGGGACGACACCGAGCCGGTCAGCGACCCCGGGGAACCCTGGGCGGCCCTCCTCCCCGCCCTGGACCCGACGGCGATGGCCTGGCAGCACCGCGACTGGTATCTCGCCCCGGAACTACGGCCCCAGCTCTTCGACCGCAGCGGCAATGTGGGACCGACGGTGTGGTGGAACGGTCGGGTGGTCGGGGGGTGGGCGCAGCGCGGGGACGGGGAGATCGTATGGCGGGTGCTGGACCCGACGGCGGGCCGCGAGGCGGAACCGACCGTCGCGGCCGAGGCGGAACGCCTGCGGAGAGTCCTGGCGGAGGCGAGGGTGACGCCACGCTTCAGAACGCCGCTGGAGAAGGAACTGTCGGCCTGAGGAGGGGAATCCACTCGGCTCGGGCCGACATCCCCGGTCGGTCCGGCGTTCGAGGACGAGGCCGTTCAGGCCGAAAGCGGGGCCCGGGGGCGGCAGCCCCCGGACACGAGCACCGACGCCGGGTGCCCGGCGGACACGGGGCACCCGGCGCCACGGCTCACCGCGTATAACGCATCAGCGCCCGCACCATGTGGCACGTGGTGTCCGACGGCGGATGCACACCGATCCGCCGGGCCGTGCTGCGGATCGTCTCGTTGCGGGCCTGGTTCGGGACGTACACGCCGGAGTCGAGCAGGGCTATGGCCAGGCGCATGGCCTTGAGCCGGCGGTTGTGCGTGACGTACCACTCGCGCGGCCGCCCGGCCGGCAGCGGACGCTTCGCCACGGGCGCGTACGGGAGATCGAGCTGGACGGGTCGCTTCGCGGTGGACTGGGTGGGCAGCGGCTTCGGCTTCAGTGCGGCAGCGGGCACGGGCATCCTCCTGTCGCGGTCAGGACGTCGTACGGAACTTCCGCCGACGCCCTCGAACACTGCTTCCAGTTTACTGCCCGGCACTGACATCCAGGGAGCCCGCAGGACACGTCAAAGGTCCAGGTGAGCAAGGGAATTGTCGAGGTGTCACACCAGATCCGCGAGGGGCGCGTGAGACGGCGGGAAATTCGAACAGACCCGGTGGTGAGCACGGCGCGGCCCCCGGTCCGCCACCCATCTGGGAAGCCGGCCGAGCCGAGCAAGTGGCCCAGTCACCTGCCTCAGAAATGGCCCACATGGATGGGCCTTCTCGCGCATACGGTGGAGATCACGGCGAGAACCGGGCCGGGCGGCCGCGAGGCGGAGACAGTCTCGGGGGACGCCGGTCCCCAGGAGAACGAGGAACCCATGACCGAGCACCGCCCAGTGGTGAGCAGCGGAAGTGCGGCGACGGCCCGCACGGCCCGCACGGCCCTCGACGATCTCGTGGTGCCGGACACCGCCGCTTCGGCCGCCGCCCTGGAAGTGGCATCCGCCTACCAGTCCCCCGCCCTGCTCAACCATGCCGTACGCGCCTACGTGTGGGCGGCGGCCCACGGCACGGCACACGGCATCCGGTTCGACGCGGAACTGCTGTATGTGGCCGCGATGTTCCACGACATCGGTCTGGTGCCGGAGTTCGACAGTCACACCGTCTCGTTCGAGGAGGCCGCCGGCCATGTGGCACGGGTTTTCGCGGCCGGTGCGCAGTGGCCGGCGGAGCGCCGCGAACGCCTGGCAGAAGTGATCGTCAGGCACATGTGGCCCGAGGTGGACGTGTCCGTGGATCCCGAGGGGCACCTGCTGTCCCGCTCGACGGCCCTCGAGATCGTGGGCAGGAACGTGGACGACTTCAGCCCCGCCTTCCGGGCCGTGGTGCTCGAACGCCATCCCCGGCTGGGTCTCGCCACGGAGTTCCTGGCGTGCTTCCAGGCCCAGGCGGAGCGCAAGACGGACAGTTCCGCCGCACATGCGGTACGGTCCCGCCTCGAGGTAAGGATGGCGGCGAACCCGCTGGACCACGCCGCCTCCTCTTCACCGGCCGCCGGAGACTGAACTCCGCGGGCGGCTACCGTGTCCCCATGGAGATCTGGATCAATCCGGCCTGTTCCAAGTGCCGCAGCGCTCTCACCCTCCTCGATGCCGAGGGTGCCGACTACACCGTGCGCCGCTACCTGGAGGACGTGCCGAGCGCGGACGAGATCAGGGGCGTGCTCGACCGTCTCGGACTCGAGCCGTGGGACATCACCCGTACCCAGGAAGCCGCCGCCAAGGAGCTGGGCCTGAAGGAGTGGCCCCGCGACGACGCCTCCCGTGAACGGTGGATCGGCGCCCTCGCCGAGCACCCGAAGCTGATCCAGCGGCCCATCATCACCGCGGACGACGGTTCGGCCGTCGTCGCCCGTACCGATGAGGCCGTACGCGACGCCCTCTCCCGGAAGTGACCCCAACTCCCGCGTGACCCACGTCACTTCAGTGACTGCTGTAACCGCTGAGTAACCCCGTTCGGCATCTCGTACATAGCGACGTACGCTCCCCCACCTCTTCAGGAGGCGCGCATGTCGCACAGGAGAACTCTCAATACGAAGAAGAAGATCGGGCTGCTGGTCACCGCCGCCGCGGTGGCGGGCGGCGGGGCCTTCGCCCTGGCGGCCACCTCGAACGCCGCGCAGAGTCCGCAGAGCGCCCAGCCGCTGTCCGCCGCGAACTCGACCGTCTGCCAGGGGCTGGCGACCGCCCTCGGCAACAACGGGAAGTTCATCGAGGGCCAGCGGGCCGCGCCGGACGCGCAGTCCGAGGCGCGGATCGCCAACCGCGAGGCGGTCATCGAGCAGATCAAGGTCCAGCAGAAGGCGGCCGGTTGCGTCGTTGGGGAGTCGGCTCAGGGCTCCCAGGGGACGCAGCCCGCCCAGAACGGACAGCAGGGACAGCAAGGTCAGCAGTCCGCGCCGCCCGCCCAGAGCGGTGGCGGTGCCGCCGCCTCCGGGCAGCAGGTCTGCAACGGCTCCACCGTCACGCTCTCCGGCGAGGCCGGCGCCCCCGCCGCGTCCAGCAACCAGTTCCCGGCAGGGACCACGCTGAAGGTCACCAACCTGGACAACGACAAGTCCACGACCGTGAAGGTGACCTCCGTCTCCGGCAGTTGCGTCCTGCTCAACAACGCCGCCTTCGAACAGGTCCGGGAGCCCGGCAAGTTCCTGATCCGGCGTGTGCTGATCGAGAAGGTGGGGTGAGACTCAGCCGTCGAGAAACGCGGTGAGGCGGTCGGCGAGGCCCGTGGGTGCCGCCTGGGGCAACGCGTGGTGCGAGACGTCCGGGAGAACGGCCGTCTCCACGCGCGGCAGCACCCGGGCCGCCTCGGCCGCCACCCGGTACGTGTCAACGGTCCTGCTGTTCCCGGCCAGGAGCAGCAGGACCGGCGTGTTCAGACCCCGCAGCGCGTCCGGTGCGGGGCGGGGACCGGTGATCGGCTTCTCCGCGGGAAAGCCCGCAGCCGCCTCCTGGAGGCTCAGCCAGTCCGGGTCCAGGGGCGCTCCCCCGGTCTCCCACGTCAGGAGGGCGCGGACGCGGGACGGCGTGGGCCGTAGCAGCATCGGCAGGGCGTGCAGCAGGTACGCCGTCTTGAACCCGGCGAAGCACTGGGTCGGGTCCAGGAGGAACAGACGGCGTACGCGGGCGGGCGCGTGCAGCGCGTAGTGCAGGGCGATCCAGGCGCCGTACGAGTGCCCGCCCAGGTCCGTGTCCCCGGCTCCCAGGGCGGCGAGCAGCGCGTCCAGCCAGGCCGTCAGGTCCGTGACCGTACGAAGGCCGCCCCGCGCGCTGCGGCCCGGCACGCCGGGCAGGTCCGCCGCGAGGACGCGGCGGGTGCGGGCCAGGTCGGCGGCCTGGGCGTACCAGGACGCCGAGGTCGCCCCTCCCCCGCCCGGCAGAAGGAGCAGTGGGGGCGCCTCGCGCGGGCCACAGGCGTTGACGTACGTGTCGCCGAAGGGCGTGGGCACGGTGAGCGCCTCGCGGTCGGCGGGCCACTTGGCCATGACCTTGTCGTACGCAACGCGGAAGGCGTCTGGGTCGTACACGTTCATGGAAACCCCCTATTATCTCGTTGAGCGAGATACACGCTAACCGAGATGATAGCCCGACGAGAGGCAGGAGACGCATGCCCGCTCCCGAGATGGAGATCGTCCACCTGCTGCGCGCGGTAGCCGTCGAACTCGGCCTGCACAGCGCCCGGTTCGCGAGCCGCAACGGCATGCACCCGACGGACGTCCGCGCCCTGATCACGCTGATGGACGCCCGGCGGGCCGGCGAGGAGATGACCGCCGGGCGGCTCGGCGCCGCGCTCGGGCTCAACTCGGCCGGGACCACGGCGCTGGTGGACCGGCTGGAGCGGGCGGGTCATGTGCGGCGGGTGCGGGGCGAGGGGGACCGGCGGAAGGTCCTCGTCGAGGTGGACGAGCGTGCCGTGGCGCTCGGGCAGGCGTACTTCGGGCCGCTGATCGACCGGTCGGTGGAGCTGCTGCGCGGGTACGACGAGCGTGAACTGGCCGCTGTCCGGAGCTTCCTGCGCGGGGTGCGGGACGCCGCCGGTCGAGAGGGCGAGTGATCTTCCCTACCCCGCCGGATGGGTCCTCACAATGTGAGCCGCGGCACAGAACGGCCAGGTAACAAGGGGTTCACAAACGGGCAATGATCGGGAAATCGCCTGTTGACAGGCTGCCGGGCATCACCGAGCGGCGCCCCAGTGCCGCAGCGCCGCAGCACCCGCAAGTGCACCCAGACACACCCCGAAGGATGTGGCCCGTGAGCTTCAAGGCTGAGTACATCTGGATCGACGGCACCGAGCCGACGGCCAAGCTGCGTTCGAAGACGAAGATCCTCGCCGACGACGCCAAGGGTGCCGAGCTGCCGGGCTGGGGCTTCGACGGGTCCTCCACCAACCAGGCCAAGGGTCACGCCTCGGACCGTGTGCTCAAGCCGGTCTTCTCCTGCCCGGACCCGATCCGCGGCGGTGACGACGTCCTCGTCCTGTGCGAGGTCCTGAACACCGACTTCACCCCGCACGCGTCCAATACGCGTGCCCCGCTGGCCGAGGTCGCCGAGAAGTTCGCCGCGCAGGAGCCGATCTTCGGCATCGAGCAGGAGTACACGTTCTTCGACGGCTCCCGTCCGCTGGGCTTCCCCGAGGGCGGCTTCCCGGCTCCGCAGGGCGGCTACTACTGCGGTGTCGGCGCCGACGAGATCTTCGGCCGTGAGATCGTCGAGGCACACCTGGAGAACTGCCTGAAGGCGGGTCTGGGTCTGTCCGGCATCAACGCCGAGGTCATGCCGGGCCAGTGGGAGTTCCAGGTCGGCCCGCTGTCCCCGCTGGAGGTCTCCGACCAGCTGTGGGTGGCCCGCTGGCTGCTCTACCGCACCGCCGAGGACTTCGGCGTCTCCGCGACCCTCGACCCGAAGCCGGTCAAGGGCGACTGGAACGGCGCGGGCGCGCACACCAACTTCTCCACCAAGGCGATGCGCGAGGGCTACGACGCGATCATCACCGCGTGCGAGTCGCTCGGTGAGGGCTCCAAGCCGCTCGACCACGTCAAGAACTACGGCGCCGGCATCGACGACCGCCTGACGGGCCTGCACGAGACCGCCCCGTGGAACGAGTACTCGTACGGCGTCTCCGACCGCGGCGCCTCGGTGCGTATCCCGTGGCAGGTCGAGAAGGACGGCAAGGGCTACATCGAGGACCGCCGCCCCAACGCCAACGTCGACCCGTACGTGGTGACCCGCCTCCTGGTCGACACCTGCTGCTCCGCGCTGGAGAAGGCCGGCCAGGTCTGATCCACGCCAAGGCTCCCCGAGAGGCGTCCACCGCCGCGGTGGGCGCCCTCGCGTCGTCGGTGGGGCGTGTCGGGGTGGGGCATGGAGATCGATCAGGTCCTGGCCGTCAAGGGCGACACGCAGAGCCGGCAGACGCACCCCACATCCCTGACGTGTTCGCCCAGGTGTGGCACGAGGAGGGCGGGGACCACCGGCTGAGCACCGCCGCGGCGAGGACGAGTTCTCCGGTACGGCCCTCACGGATCCGGGCCGGGTGGCGGACCTCCTGACCGGCTGGGCGCGACAGCGGGACGGCCGGACGAGGGCGTGACCTGGGAGCCGGTGGGCCTCGGGCCGCACGAGGAGGTGCCCGGCCTGCCAGACGAGGTGCGCGAGAAGGTCGAGGACCGCGTACGGCTGTCGCCGCGCTGCGGTTACGACTCCCGGAAGGAGCCGGCCGAGACCGCCGAGGACCATCCGGTCGACGGGGACGAGCGACCGGTGTCGGGAGCCCAGGCCCGGCAGGTGGTGGACCGGCTGTGGCTCGAGCGGATGGCCGAGCAGGAGACCTGGGAGGGGGCGACCGACCCGAGCGGCCGGCGCTCGCCTTCGGGGCGCTGGAGGAGACCGGCATCACGGCCCCGGGAGCACTTCACCTGCTGCCGTGGCAGTGGAACGGCGGAGATCGGCGCGGAGCGCGAGGGTATCCGTGGGTTCGTCTTCTTCCACCGGCAGGCCACGGAACGCCGCCGAGGACACGGGCTGAGCCTCTGCTACGGCGGGTTCGACGGCTCGGCCGCGACCACGACGGCCGTCGGTCACGAGGTCGTGGCGGCATTCACCGGCGCCGGGCTGTCCGCAGTGTGGGACGGCGATCCGGAGCGGGCGATCGAGCTCACGCCCCTGGACTGGCGCAAACGCCTGGTGGGGCGAGCCGCGCGACGCGGAATCCGTCCCGGCGAAGCGTCCGAGCAGTGGGAGGAGGCTCCTGTTGCGGGGCCGTGTCTGCTTCAATGGGCACATGGTCAGTTTCCAGAGGTGCACCGCGACAGGTCGCCATGACCTCGAGCCCTTCTGGCCTTCCCGTCAGCACCACGACTTCGACCGGGTGTGTTGCCGCGCGACGAACGCGCCGGCCCTCTAAAGCCGTACACCCCGGTCTTCGGCCGGCGCGACACGACGTACGTCCCTCGACGGGCCCCGACACGCATCGCGGCCGTCGTCCTTCCCGACGAACCTCTCGCGCGAAAGAGCTGACGTCTCATGGCGACCACTCGTCCCCTCTCCACCGCCGACCCCCGCACCGTCCCCGCCCGGCACCGGCTGCGCGCCGTCGCCCGGGACGAGGTCGTGGACGTCGCGGACTTCCTGCCGCCGGGTGCCACCTGGCTGCCCGCGCCGCCGCACACCCTGCCCACCCTGCCCGGCCAGCCGCCGATGGTCGGCTACCTGGTGCTGGTCCCGGCGGACCAGCGGCCGCCGTTCCTGCCGGTGGCGGTGCCCGACCGGGCCGAGGAAACGCCGGCCGGCGCCCACGACCCGCTGATCCACATCGACTCCGGGCAACGCACCGTGCGCGTCGAAAACCGCGAACTCGACCTCACCTACCTCGAGTTCGAGCTGCTCGCCCATCTGGTGGCGCATCCGAACCGGGTGCACACGCGGGACCAGCTGGTCGCCACGGTGTGGGGCTACGGGCACGTGGGGGACGGCCGCACGGTCGACGTCCACATCGCCCGGCTGCGCCGCAAGCTGGGCGTGGAGCACCGCAAGGTGATCCAGACGATCCGCCGTGTCGGCTACAAGTACGCGCCGCCGGCCGGACGCTGAGCCCCGCTCTCTGCCCTCGGCAGAGGACGGTTCCCTCCCGCGGCCCGGCCGTGCACGATCACCGACATGAGACTTCTGGTGCTGGGCGGTACGGAGTTCGTGGGGCGGGCCGTCGTCGAGGCGGCGGTGCGGCGCGGCTGGGAGGTGACCGTCTTCCACCGGGGACGGCACCGACCCCCGCCGGGCGTACGGGCGTTGCACGGTGACCGCACCGCCCCGGACGGGCTCGCCGCGCTCGCCGGGGACGACGCGTGGGACGCCGTGGTCGACACCTGGTCGGCCGCGCCCCGCGCCGTGCGGGAGACGGCGCGGCTGCTGCGGGGCCGCGCCGGACGGTACGTCCACGTGTCGAGCCGGTCGGTGTACGCCTTTCCGCCGACCGGCGACAGGGCCCTGGTCGAGGGTGCGTCGGCCGGCGCGGAGCAGACCGATTACGCGCTCGACAAGCGGGGCGGTGAGCTGGCCGCCGTCGAGTCCTTCGGCACGGACCGCGCGCTGCTGGTGCGGGCCGGGCTGATCCTCGGGCCGTACGAGAACGTGGGACGGCTGCCGTGGTGGCTGACCCGGATCGCGCGCGGCGGCCCGGTGCTCGCGCCGGGGCCGCGCGAACTGCGCCTGCAGTACATCGACGTGCGCGACCTCGCCGAGTGGACCCTCGGCGCGATCGAGCGCGGTCTCGGCGGGCCGTACGACCTCGTCTCCCCGCCCGGGCACACCACCATGGGCGCCTTCCTCGAGGCGTGCGTGGCGATCACCGGCGGCCGCGCCGAGCTGCGCTGGACCGATCCGGACGTGGTCCTCGGCGCGGGCATCGAGCCGTGGACCCAACTGCCCGTGTGGGTACCGCCGGACAGCGATCTGTTCGACGCCCTGCACACCTCGGACGTGTCGCGGGCGCTGGCGACGGGGCTGACCTGCCGGGCCGTCGAGGAGACCGTCGCGGACACCTGGGCCTGGCTGCAAAACCTCGGCGGCGTCGCGCCACAGCGGCCGGACCGCACGAGCAAGGGGCTTGATCCGGAGGTCGAGGCGAAGGTGCTGGGACTGACCGGGGGTGTACCTGACACCACCCCCTGACCGGGGCCTTCGCCCCGTGACCGGCCCGCGCCGATCGGCGAGACTGGCGCCATGAGCATCGACACCAAGACCGGCGGACCACTGTCGGGAATACGGATCCGGGAGGTCGTCCTGGCCGCCGGACGAGGGTTCGTCCTGGCCCTTGCGCTGCTGCCGACGGCCATCGTCTGTTTCACGCTGACCGCCGTGTCCATCGGGCTGATCCCGGCCGGGATCGGACTCGTCACCACGCCGTGGATACTCACCAGGGTGCGGATGTTCGCGAACTGGCGGCGGGTGCTCGCGGCCGAGTGGTGCGGGGTGCGCATCCCGGCGGCCTACCGGCCCGTCCCGGCCGGTGCCAAACCCTGGACGCGTACCGTCCTGATGCTCGGCGACCCCGCGACCTGGCGGGACGTGCGCTGGCTGCTGGTCGACATGACCGCCGGGTTCTTCACCGCGCTGCTGCCCGCTGTGCTGCTCTTCTACCCGCTCGAGGGGTACGCCCTCGCGGCCGGGCTGTGGCGGGTGATCGTGGACGCCACCGGCGACACCTACTGGTACGGCTTCGTCCCCGTCGCCGGCCAGGCCACCGCCCTCGGTGCGGCCGCCCTGGGCACCGCGATCCTGGTGGTCGCCCTGCGTGTCAACCCGCACCTGCTGACCGCCCACTTCCGGCTCACCCGGGCCGTGCTGGGCGCGGGTGAGGGCGAACTGGCCGAGCGGGTCCGCGTACTGACCGAGACGCGGCGCGACGCCGTCGACACCTCGGCCGCCGAACTGCGCCGCATCGAGCGGGACCTGCACGACGGGGCGCAGGCCCGGCTGGTCGCCATGGGCATGGACCTCGGCACCGTCGAGATGCTCCTGGAGAAGGACCCGGCGCAGGCCAGGCAGTTGCTCGCACAGGCCCGCCGCAACTCCGCCGACGCCCTCGACGAGCTGCGCGACCTGGTCCGCGGCATCCACCCGCCGGTCCTGGCCGAGCGCGGACTGGGCGACGCCGTACGGGCACTGGCACTGCGGCTGCCCACGCCCACGGAGGTGACCGTGGAGCTGCCCGGCCGCGCGGACGCGCCGGTGGAGTCGGCCGCCTACTTCGCGGTCAGCGAGGTGCTCACCAACGCGGTCAAGCACTCCGGCGCCGACCGGATCTGGGCCGACCTGCACCACGCCGACGGAATGCTGCGGATCACGGTGACCGACAACGGCCGCGGCGGCGCCGGGATCGGAGCCGGTTCCGGGCTGGCCGGGGTCGAGCGTCGGCTCGGTACATTCGACGGTGTCCTGGCCGTCAGCAGCCCCGCGGGCGGTCCCACCATGGTGACCATGGAGATTCCGTGCGCGTTGTCCTAGCCGAAGACCTGTTCCTGCTGCGCGACGGACTGGTCCGGATGCTGGAGGCCTACGACTTCGAGATCGCGGCGGCCGTCGAGACCGGCCCCGAACTTGCGCGTGCGCTCGCCGAGTTGGAGCCGGACGTGGCCGTGGTCGACGTCCGGCTGCCCCCGACGCACACCGACGAGGGCCTGCAGTGCGCCCTGCAGGCCCGCCGGGACCGTCCGGGGCTGCCGGTGCTGGTCCTGTCGCAGCACGTGGAGCAGCTGTACGCACGGGAGTTGCTGGCCGACGGCACCGGCGGGGTGGGCTATCTGCTGAAGGACCGGGTGTTCGACGCCGAGCAGTTCGTCGACGCCGTACGACGCGTGGCGGCGGGCGGTACGGCGATGGATCCGCAGGTGATCCAGCAGCTGTTGTCCCGGCGGGCCGGCGGCGGGCAGCCGCTCGGGAGGCTGACACCGCGCGAGCTGGAGGTGCTGGAGCTGATGGCGCAGGGCCGGTCGAACGCGGCCATCGCCACGCAACTCGTCGTCACGGAACGGGCGATCGCCAAACACACCTCCAACATCTTCGCCAAACTGGGACTCGAGGTGTCGGACGACGACAATCGGCGCGTCCTTGCGGTGCTCGCCTACCTCGACCGCGACCGGTGAGACTCGGTGCGCGGGGTACCCGTACCCCACAACTTCCGTTCCTGAAGAGGAGGTTGCGGCGCGGTACCGCGTGAGAGGCCGACAGAAATCAGTGGGTCGGCTGAACGCCCCTGCGTCGGCGTCCGTATGAGAGGGCGCCGCTTCACTTCGGCGGGGTTGCCTCTATGGCGTGCCCCGAGGAAGTCAGCGGAGTTCCGTGACTCCGCTCCCCCATCCGCAGAAGGGGGGCTTCCAACCCGAAGGTTGCGGTCCGGCCCGAACCGATCTCTTGTGGGACAAACGGACACCGGCAGACGACCGGGACGCGACTACCCCACCAGCTGAACCTGGTGGTGCTCTCGCTAGGAGACTGATGGGACGCAACACACGAAAACGCCGTACGCCGCTGGCCACCAAGGCCATAGCCGCATCGGCGGCCCTAGCGCTCGGTGGGGGCGGGCTGATCTGGGCGAACTTCTACGCGTCTGCGCACGAGTCCGACTCGGCGCAGAACTACACGAAGGCCGCCGGTACACAGGTGGCCACCATCGACTGCCCGGACGTCGGCCAGAAGCTGACCGACGTGCCAAACCAGGCACGCACCGACGTGGACGGTGAACTGGCCAATCTCGACCGCCAGATCACCGAGGCCTACCAGCGACTGGCGACCACCCGCGACGCGCAGGCGAGGGACGCGAGCTTCGTCCAGAACTCCATCCTGCAGCCGCTGAAGGAACGCCGGGCGGTGATCATCGACCGCATCAAGCTCGAGATCACCCGGGTCGGCGGGACCTCGCCCAGTGGTCTGGAGACCCTGGCCGGGTGCACCGGCAGCGGCGCCGACCAGACCAGCGCGGGCGGCGGGCAGAACACCGGTGGTCAGCAGACGCCGGGCGGCGACACGGCCGGCCCGAGCGCGAGCGCCAGTGCCGGTGGCGGCGCGGGCGCCGGTCAGGACAACGGCGGCGGCCAGCAGGCGAGCAACGGCGGCCAGGCCGGCAACGGCCCCGCGGCGGCCGATTTCGTCGACATCACGAGGGTCAGCGCCGACGTCGCGGCGAAGCCGCGCGCGAACCGCAACGCCTCGACCGGTTCGTTCACCACCCGCTGCGGGGTCAACGCCAACAAGAACCACAACACCGACAACGTGATCGTGGCGCCCGGCGTGACCAACGGCGCGCACCATCTGCACGACTACGTCGGCAACCAGAAGATCAACGCGTTCTCCAGCAACGACACGTTCCTGCAGGGCGGGACCAGCTGCCAGAACAAGAACGACCTGTCGGCGTACTACTGGCCGGTGGTCCGCGTCCAGGACGGCACGCAGGACTTCGACCAGAACGCGGACGGCGGCGGCAAGGAGGGCAACGTCGGCCGGATCGTCGTGCCGTCGCAGGCCCAGATCAAGTACGTCGGCTCCCCGACCGGCAAGGTCGTCGCGATGCCGCAGTTCCTGCGCATCATCACCGGTGACGCCAAGGCCTTCACCAACGGCACGGCGAACGCCAACGCGCACTGGAGCTGCACCGGCTTCGAGAACAAGGTCCAGCTGACGGACAAGTACCCGATCTGCCCGCAGGGCAGCCAGGTGGTGCGGACGTTCGCCTTCCAGAGCTGCTGGGACGGGGCGAACACCGACAGCGCCAACCACCGTACGCACGTCGCTTTCGCCGACGCGAACGGCAACTGCCAGAACGGGTTCAAGGCGATCCCGCAGCTGACGATGCGCCTGGTGTACAGCGTGCCGCGGCCGAGCATCCAGAACGGCGTGGTGAAGAACGCCTACGCGGTGGACGGCTTCCCGGAGCAGCTGCACAAGCCGATCACGGACCACGACGACTTCATCGCGATCACGACGGGCGGCCTGGCGAACAGGATCGCCGGCTGCGTGAACCGTGGTCAGCGGTGTTAGTCACACCCCCCAGGTAAGCGGGCGGTGGGAATCTCCCACCGCCCGCTTCTCTTTGCCCTGCGGCCGGGTCAGCCGCCGTGGGCGTGGTGGTCGGCACCGGTCTCCAGGTCGCCGCCGAGCGTGCCGCGCAACGCCTTGACGACACCGTCGTCGCCGACGGCCACCCACTTGCGGCCGACCAGGTAGTAACCGCCGTAGTCCTTCGCGTCGTTGATCCACTCGCGCTGGCCGCGGTCGGTGGCGAAGGTGGCGAGGACGAACTTGCCGTCGCCGTTCTTGCAGATGGCCTGGCGGATCTCGTCGGCGTCGGTCTGGATGTCCGGCCGGCACTTCACCTCGGCGGCCAGGCTCTCCAGGCTGCCGGTGGCGGTGGGCGGCACCGCCTTCGCGTCGCCCCCGGAGCCGCAGCCCGCCAGGCCCAGTGCGGCCACGACACCCGTGGCGGCGAGCAGCGCGCTTCTCAACCTCATCTGTTCCTCCGGTCCTGGTGGGCGGACAGCATGCCGCACTGGAGCCCCGGCGTGGGGCCCCTCCCTTCGATACGGGCCGGGCGCGCGCGGCGCTCAAATCCCCTGCACGGGTGGGCACAGGCGTGCGACTGTGTGCCGGTGAACCGTGACTGGGAAGACCGCGTGACCGCCGCCTGGGCGGCCTTCGACGACTACGCCGAGGACGAGGCGGCCGAGTTCCGGGCCGTGATCGACGCGCTCGTGGCCGAACTGCCCGAGGACAGCCCGCTGGGCCTCTTCGAGCGGGCCTGCGCCTGGGACTCGACCGGCCACTCGGACCGCGCCGTGCCGCTGTACCAGGAGGCTCTGGCACGCGGCCTGGAGGGTTACAAGGGGCGTCGCGCCAAGATCCAGCTCTCCAGCTCGCTGCGGAACACCGGCCGTGCGGAGGAGGGCGTGAAGCTGCTCACCCCGGAACTGGACGGCGCGTCCGACGAGCTGGACGACGCGGTGCGCGCCTGTCTGGCCCTGTGCCTGTCCAGCCTCGGCCGCGACCGCGAGGGCCTGTCCCTCGTCCTCGAAGCCCTGGCGTCTCATCTGCCGCGGTACCAGCGGTCGATGGCCGCCTACGCACGGGCTCTGGTCGAACCGTCCGACTGAGCCGACAGGCGCACCGGTGACCAACCGGCCGCTCGCTCGTTCTCACGGACGTGCAGTCACAGGATGCAGCCCAGCTTCGCGCGCCCGTCTCCCATGCGGCCGTCGGCGCGGTGGTCGATGTCGAGCAGGCCGGGGCCGCGCTCGTCGAGCACTATCCGCGGCTGGCCCGGCTCGCCTATCTCGTGCTGCCGCCGGGCCTCGGCCGCAGCCGACGCGTCCTGACCGCGCATGCCCTCACCCAGCGCGCACTGCCGAGGGGGCGCGGCAAGATGCCCTCGATCCCGGCCCAGTCGTCCGGGCGGGACGGCGACCCGGGGTACGCCTTCGTACGGCTCCAGGTCGTACGGACGGCTCTGGAGGCGGGCCTGCCGCTGCGGCGCACGGGGTGGCCCAAGCGGGCCCAGCTGCCGCCGCTGCTCCCCCAGGTCTGGGGCCTGAGGCTGTTCCCGCGCTCGGGCGGCGCCGACGAACTCGCCCTGGACCAGCGCCTCGCGGCCCTCACCGGCCCGGCCCGCGCCGCCTACGTCCTGCGCGGCCTGGAGCGGCTTCCCGACACCGACGTGCGCCGGGTGCTGACCGCCGCCGGGGTCGAGTACCCGGACTCCGCGCTGGCGGAGGCGAACGGCATCCCCGCGCAGTACGGGCTGCTCGGCTCTCCCGAGTTCGACCCGTGCTCGCTGCAGGCCAGGCCCACCGATCTGATGCGGCGCAGGCAGCACACCAGGGCGGCGATCGCCGCGGCCGCCGCGCTCGCGGTGTGCGGCGTCCTGGTCACCCTGCCGGGCGGCGGCTGGGGCCCGGACGGCGCTGCCGCTCCCGCGTACGCGCAGAACCCGGCGGCCGAAGCGGCCCTGGATCCTGGCCGGTTGGTCCGGGTGGCGCCCACCGCCTGGAAGTCCGCGGCCCGCACCGACTTCTCCGTCTGGCCCGCCCGCGGCGCCCTCACCGGCGACTCCGCCCTGCTGCGCCGCGCCCTGGCGGTCTGGGCCCGCCCCGGTGAGCAGGTCCGTGTCTCGGCGACCCCCGGCACCCAGACCGGCGGTCCGGCCGGACCGCCCCAACTGCTGTACGCGGGCGAGGTCGACACCGCCCGCGTGGTGATCCTGTACGACGGTCTGCGCATCGCCCGCTACGCCGAGCCGACGAGCGGCGAGGCGGGCGCGGCCCTCGACTTCGCCCGCGTCGACGGTGCGACCGGTGCGAGCGCGAGCGCCCTCGTGCTGGGCCGCTCCGACGGCAACGTCCGCTATCTCACCGCTCCTTGGGTGACGAAGGCGGCCGAGCGGGACCTGCTGAAGCCCGGAGCGGGCGCGATGGACCTCGACCTGACCGGCGGGGTCACCGCCCCGCTGGGCAGCCCGGCGCTGCGCCCCGGCACCTGCACGTCGTGGAACGTGCTGCAGCTGACCGGCCCGTCCGGCACCCAGCTCTCCACCGACCTCGGCGAGCTGGTCCCGGCACATCTCACCACCGGCCGGCCCGGACAGGCCCACGAGACGTCCGGGGACGCGGCTCTGCGGACCTGGGCACCGTACGCCTGCTCGCTGTCGGCGTCGCGCGCGGCGGGTGTCAGCAGCGTCAACGCCTGGTCGTACGCCGACCAGGAGCTGCCGGAAGCGGGCGGCAGGGCGTCGTGGGTGTGCACCCGGGCCGAGACCTGGCGCGGCGAGGGCACGCTGTCGCTGGCCCAGTTCCACACGCCTGGCGGGCAGTACGGGGCGGTCGCGGCGAAGGGCGCCGACGTGACGGCGTGCGGTCCGCGCGATCCGCATGTGCTGGCCGGGGTGCTGTGGAAGTCCGGCCGGGGGTCCTGGTATCTGCTGGCCGCGGGCGGCAAGGACACCGCGTCCGTGCGCGCGACCGGCGGGATCAGCGCGTCCGCACGAGGCAACCTGCTCTCCGTACGGACCAAGCAGGGCGCGCAGGCGGAGCTCACGGGCACACTGGGCGACGGGTCGTCGCTGAGCGGGCTGAACTGACCGCACCGCGACCGGCCGCTTGTTGACACGAGCGTCAACAAGTCCGTGCACAGGGGTTTCCCCGGGACTTACCCGTCAGTACATTGACGCCATGTCTAACACGCATGCCCGGCCGTCGGAGTCCGAGCGCGTCGCCCTCAAGGCCCGCAAGGTGTCCTTCTCGTGGCAGGACACCCCGCTGCACTGGGTGCCCGACGACCCGTTCACCACGCACACCATCAACGTGCTCCACCTGCTCCTGCCCGCCGGTGAGCGGTGGTTCGTGCACGTCTACAAGCAGGTGCTCCCGCTCATCCGGGACGACCGGCTGCGCGAGGACGTCGTGGGGTTCATCGGGCAGGAGGCGATGCACTCCCAGGCCCACGACGAGGTGCTGCCGCACCTGCGCGAGCAGGGGCTGGACCCGACGCCGTACACCGCGCAGGTCGACTGGTTCTTCGAGAAGCTGCTCGGCGACCGTACTCTGCCGCCGGGCAGGGCCCGCAGATGGTGGCTGCTGGAGCGGGTGGCGCTCATCGCGGCCATCGAGCACTACACGGCGTTCCTCGGCGACTGGGTGCTGGGCGCCGAGGAACTGGACCGGCGCGGGGCCGATCCGACCATGCTGGACCTGCTGCGCTGGCACGGCGCCGAGGAGGTCGAGCACCGGTCCGTCGCCTTCGACCTGTTCATGCACGTCGACGGCGGCTACCGGCGCCGGGTGCGCACCTGGGCGACCGCCTTCACGGCGATCGTGTTCCTGTGGCAACGCGGGGCCCGCTTCTTCATGGAGAACGACCCCACGCTGGTCGACGGCAAGGCGAGCTTCAAGGACTTCTACGTCCGCGGCAGGCGCGGCACGCTGCCCGCCACCGGGGACATGCTCAGGTCCATCCCCCGCTATCTGAGCCGGAGTTACCACCCCTCACAGGAGGGCTCCACCGAGCAGGCGGTGGCCTATCTGGCGTCCTCGCCGGCCGCGCTCGCCGCCGAAGCCGCCGCCGAGCAGGGAGCCGTGTGATGCCGAGGCTCAGGACCGTCGTGCTCGTCGCGGGCGCCGCTCTGCTCACGCGGCAGGCGCTGCGGCGCCGTATCGAGCGCTCGCCGCTGTGGCCGATGCCCGCGCTGGACCCGCCGACCTCCGGACGGCCGCGGTCGCGGGCGCTCAGGCTGCCGGTCACCTCGCACGAGACGGTGGCCGACGGGGTCGTACGGCTGCGGCTGGAGGGGCACGACCTGCCGCGCTGGGAACCGGGCGCGCACCTCGACCTGGTGCTGCCGTCGGGGCTCGTGCGGCAGTACTCGCTGTGCGGGGACCCGGAGGACACCTCGTCGTACACGGTGGCCACGCGGCTGGTCGCGGACGGCCGGGGCGGCTCGCGCGAGGTGTACGAGCAGGTGACCGAGGGCATGGAGCTGGAGGTGCGGGGGCCGCGCAACCGGTTCCCGCTCGTCGAGGCGCCGGCGTACGTCTTCGTCGCCGGGGGCATCGGCATCACCCCGGTGCTGCCGATGCTGCGGGCGCTGCCGGAGGGCGCCGAGTGGCGGCTGCTGTTCGGCGGGCGGACGCGGGCGTCGATGCCGTTCCTGGAGGAGGTCGAGAAGCTGGCCGGGGACGGCCGGCTCACCGTCGTCGCGGGGGACGAGGCCGGACGGCCGGACCTGGACGGGCTGTTGACGGACCTGGCCGAGGGCACCGCCGTCTACTGCTGCGGTCCGGAAGGGCTGATGGCGGCGGTGGAGGAGCGGCTGCCCGAGACTGCCACGCTGCATCTGGAGCGGTTCGCGCCGCGTACGTCCGCCGGCGGAAATGCGGAGTTCGAGGTCGAACTGCGTCGCAGCGGGCGGACGTTGACGGTGCCGGCCGACTCCACGGTCCTCGCCGCGGTGCGGGCGGAGCTGCCGAACACGTCGTACTCCTGCGAGCAGGGGTTCTGCGGTACCTGCCAACAGCGGGTACTGGAGGGCGAGGTGGACCACCGGGACGAGCTGCTGACGGACTCCGAGCGGGGCGACTCGATGCTGATCTGTGTCTCGCGGTCCCGAAGTGAGCGGCTCGTCCTGGACATGTGAAGCGATCGGGTGAACACCGCCGCCGGTCCGGCCCGCTCAAGGGCCGGAATCGATCGGTAAGGTGTTCGCATGAGCACCGGGGTACGCCGCAGAATGGGAGTCGAGGAGCGACGGCAGCAGCTGATCGGCGTCGCCCTCGAACTCTTCAGCCGCCGCTCGCCGGACGAGGTCTCGATCGACGAGATAGCGTCGGCCGCGGGCATCTCACGGCCGCTGGTCTACCACTACTTCCCCGGCAAACTCAGCCTGTACGAGGCCGCGTTGAAGCGTGCTTCGGAGGATCTGGCGGGCCGGTTCATGGAGCCGCACGAGGGGCCGCTGGGTGCCCGGCTGGTGCGCGTGATGGGCCGGTTCTTCGATTTCGTGGAGGAACACGGGCCCGGTTTCTCGGCGTTGATGCGCGGCGGCCCGGCGGTGGGCTCGTCGGCTACGAACGCGCTCATCGACTCCGTGCGGCAGGCCGCGTATGTCCAGATCCTTTCGCATCTGGAGATCTCCGATCCGCCTCCGCGACTGGAACTGGTCGTCCGCTCGTGGATCTCGCTCGCCGAGTCGACCGCGCTGATCTGGCTGGACGGCCGCCGCGTCCCGCGCGCCGAGCTGGAGCGCCAGCTCGTGCACGACCTCGCGGCGCTCACCGCGGTCAGCGCCGCCCACGACGAGGAGATGGCCGACGTCCTGCGCGGCATGGTCAAGGACGAACCGGCCGACGGTACCTTCGGGGAACTCGTCGGCCGGCTCCTGTCCCTGGCGCCCTAGTAGGGCTTTGTTAGGTCCGGTGGTGGGGTTCGGGGGTTGGTGCGGGTTGGCCGCAT
>NZ_BMQA01000035.1 GCF_014647875.1 Streptomyces brasiliensis
GTGAGAGGCACCCTGTTTCTGTCGGGCCGTCAGGCCACGGTCGTAGCTGAATACATGAGGTTGGTGCGTCGGGCCGGGTCGCGGGACCGGAGAGCTGCCGAGCGGGCCCGGATCATTCTCGCGTGCGCTGACGGACGGTGACAGCACGACCCGGATCATCTAGGACAGGGGCAACGAGCCATACTGGCCCCGAAGATCACGACCCGAACCGGGCTCCACTAAACAAAGGCGATAGACGCTCGCTCGGTGCTGCACGAACCGGCTGGAGCTCACCTGGCAGCAAGGTTCCTTGCCGAGGTGACCGTGGCCGCCGGCACAGCTGCTGTGGATCGCCTCGTCGGGGAAACGCCATTCCGGGTGTCCGGATCGCGGTCACCACCGCGCTCGGAGTCGCGGCAGGTGTGCAGGCCGCGACGGCGCGGTTCATCGCGGTCAAGGACGTTACGACCGTCGTCATCACCTCGACGATCAACGGAATGGCCGCGGACGTGTGCCTCTCGAGTGGCTGGGGGCGCCGGGTTACGGGCTGATAGCCCGAAGAGCCGTCGCCAGCGTCCTGATGATTGTCGGCGCGCAGCTCGGCGCCGCATTCCTGCACGGGCACCTCGCCGCCGAACGTGGTCGGCGTGGCCACTCTCGTCGGCTGCATGCCCGCCCGCAGCCCACGGCGTGTAGCTGGCGAGCGGCGTGCGCGGTCGGGGGTTTGCGCAGGCCGTGTCGAGCCGGTTGCGGTAACGGGCGGTGTACATAGCTTGCGTCGTGAGCTGGTGACAGCTAGCCTAAGCACACAGAACGGTTTACTTAGTCGCCCGGTACTCACCGATGGAGCGGTCGTGGGAAAGCTTGATGGCAAGGTAGCGGTGATCACGGGTGGAAGAAGCGGTATGGCGCTGGCCGGCGCCAAGCTGTTCGTTGAAGAAGGGGCTCACGTCTTCATCTCCGGTCGGCGGAAGGAAGCTCTGGACGAAGCCGTCAAACTGATCGGCCGAAACGTGACCGGCGTGCAGGGCGATTCGGCCAGCCTGGACGACCTGGACCGTCTGTTTGACACGGTCAAGCAGGAAAAGGGCGGTTGCGTCCTGAGAAGTGGTGTACGGGTTCGACCTGATCCGGGGGTTTGCTCGCGCGTCGGGGTGAGGCCCGCACAGACGAACGGCCACCGGCTGATCTTTCAAGACGACCAAGTCTTTGAAGGAGATCAGCGCGATGACCGCACCTGACAGTCTGCCGCTGCACGCCCCCGCGGAGGACAACCTCGCCGCGGCGAGTCCCGATCTGCTGCGCGCGATGGTCACCAAGCTTGATCGTGCCTCGTGAAGTGGGGTAGCCGGGCGTGGTGCCGGAATGCGCGGGTGTCTGCTCGGGGCGTGTACCCCGTTGACCACGGATGCTCCCTGAGTAAGCGCGGGCCATCGCACAAGTCTCCCTGGTGAACAGCCAGTTCAACCGGAGGAGCACGCGATGGCATCGTCCCAGTCTGAGCTCATGCGGCTGCCCCACTATCAACTCATTGCAGCGCCCGCGGGCAGCGCTCCGGCAACCTTCGTTGCAGCAGATCATCAGTGGCTCGTCGGGTTCAGGTTCGTCGGCCCTCTCAGGACGCAGGTGCGGCGCTACTACCTAGTGAGCCACGCACGATGCGCGGACGATGCCGCAGTCCAGGCACTGCAGCGCGCAGAGGCGGACGAGGCGACGCTTGATTCGAGATGGCTCGAGGTCTGCGAAGTGAGGCGAGACTTGCTCGGCGGCATTGGTCTGTTGCCGGTAACCGCTGCTTTCCCGGCTCACGGCACAGCCACCGAGAAGGCGGTATAGTGCTTTACCTTTTTTGGTGGAGCCCGGTTCGGGTTCGTGGTCTTCGGGGCCGGTATGGCTCGTTGCCCCTGTCCTTGATGATCCGGGTGGTCCTGTCACCTCTCCCGGCGGCGCCGGATGGACGGGGGCGCCTCGCTTCGCTTCCCCCGCAGGTCTCTGATGGAGGGGCCCGGGACCATAGGAATTCCCTAAGGTACCTATTGACATTTCTACTTTGCCTCTCTTTGTTTTCCGGACGTGTCCGAGGCGATGTGGCCTCACTGTCCGACCTGGACGATCTGGCTGACCGTGTGAAGGGCGAGTTCGGCACGCTCGAGGCCCTGTTCGTCAACGCCGGCATGGCAAACACCATGCCCTTGGAGTCGACGACCGAGGAGTTCTACGACGAGCTGTTCGCGGTCAACGTCAAGGCTTCACCGTGCAGAAGCTCGCTCCGTTGCTGAGCACGGGCGCCGTTGTCGTCCTCACCACCTCGATCGCGAACGTCATGGGCATACCGACGACCAGTGTCTATGCGGCCAGTAAAGCGGCGCTGCGCTCGCTGGCCCGCACCCTCGCCGGCGACCTGCTCCCGCACGGAATTCGTGTCAACGCGATCAGCCCCGGTCCCATCGACACAGGAATTCTTGAGAAGAGCGGGATGACCGAAGAGGCCGCAGAGGAGTTCAAGGCGCAGCGGGCCGCGAACAATCCCATGAAGCGTTTCGGCACCTCCGAAGAGATCGCCACGGCTGCTGCATTCCTCGCTTTCGACGCCACCTACACCACCGGCGTCGAGCTCGCCGTGGACGGAGGCGCCACCCAGCTCTGAGTTAGTCCTACCGTCGTCCACGGACTCACATCGGTCGCTCGTCGGATAAACCCAGTGCGAGGGGCCAGGCATCCCGAAAATAAATCGGGGACACCTTCCGATTGAACTGACAAGGAACTCTTTATGAACCAAGAAACCGTACTTATCACCGGAGGAACAAGCGGGATCGGTCTCGCCACTGCGCAATTGCTGCACAAGCGCGGCGCGAACGTCCTGGTAACCGGTCGAAACCCAGAAACGATACGATCGGCGCGCTCTGTGCTCCCAGACGAAGTCGCAATCGTGCAAGCAGACGTAGCGTCGCTCGACGACACCGAGCGTGTTATCGGGGAAGTGCGCGACCGCTTCGGATCCCTCACGGGCCTGTTCCTGAACGCAGGAATCAACAAGGCGATGCCGTTCGAAACAGTCGACGAGAACACGTACGACGAGGTGTTCGCCACAAACGCGAAGGGGCAGTTTTTCGTGCTGCAGAAGGCACTGCCCCTGCTGGCGGACGCTGCGTCAGTAGTCTTCACTGTCGGTATCGCAGCCACCCGTGGCCTCGCGGGCATGAGCCTTGGCGCAGGCAGTAAGGGCGCGCTCCTGACGATGCTCCCCTCTCTCGCAGTCGAGCTCGCGCCGCGCGGGGTCCGCGTGAACGCGGTCAGCCCCGGCGCAATCTCAACGCCGATTTGGACCAAGTCCGGGATGTCGGCCGAGCAGCTGACTGCGGTCACCGAATCCATGGCTGCCGCGATCCCGCTACGACGGCTCGGCGAGGGCCCGGAAGTCGCCGCAGCGGTGGCGTTCCTGCTCTCGGACGACGCCAGCTACATCACTGGAGAGAACATCGTCATCGGCGGAGGCGCCGGCCTGCGCGTTTGACCGAACATGACCGCCATGCCGTTCTGCTGGCTTGGACGACGCGGGTCGTCTCCGTGCATCCGTCCAGTGCTGTGACCGGAAAGGTTCACCGGCTCGCGACGCCCGGCACGGCACCTCGCAAGGCCGGCCACAGCACTAGTTACCCAAAGTCGCGATCGGGACACGTCTCTGACCTGTGCCGTCCTGGAATTTGGGGCATCAAGGCGGGTGACGCGGCCAGTTCGGCGACGTCGTCGCCGAACTGGCCCGCTGCCGTCGATGGCCAGCGTCTCTTCCCGGCGGGCGACCGGGCCGGTGCCGGGATCAGCGGCATGTGGGCGTGGTGGGCAAGTCATCAACCCGGTCGACGAGAACGCAGAGCGGTCAGAACTGATGACGCTGCGGATGAAGAAAAGGAGCCAAGGATGCTCATCGGTGTCACGAAGGAGACGCTGCCCGGCGAAACCCGGGTAGCCGCGACACCTACGACGGTGAAGCAGCTGATCAAGCTGGGCTACGACGTGGTTGTCGAGTCCGGTGCGGGCCAACTGTCCACCTTCGCCGACGAGGCGTATGCCGCAGCCGGAGCCCGGATTGGGACCGCCGACAACGCATGGGGTGCCGACGTGGTGTTCCGGGTCAACGGGCCCACCGTGCCGGAAGTGCAGAACGTCCGGGACGGCTCGACTTTGGTCAGCCTGCTCGCGCCAGCGCGCAACGAGGAACTGGTCGAGGTGCTCGCTGCCCGGCCGATCACGGCGCTCGCCATGGACGCGGTGCCGCGCATCAGCCGCGCGCAGTCGCTCGACGTGCTGTCGCCGGCTCCACCGTCGCTACGAGCGCAAAGCCGAGCACTTCCTTGCCTTCACCAGCATCGCTTGCACCCTCATCTGCTACCGCAGGATGGCCAAATGAGATGACGTCTAAGGGACGGGCGGGATGGGCGGCGCTGCCGCGGCCGGGGATCGGGGCGCGCTCGGCTGGTTGCGCGTCGGCCGGGGCCCCCGCGCCGCGCCGCCACCGCGGCGGCGGAGCCGGGACGGAATTCGTCGGCACCCCCTCGTCCTCCGATCCCCAGAGCAAGGTCACCGTCTGTGGGCTTTGTGTGAGGAACTGCAACTCCGGTACTAGCGTGACTGAGGGTGCGGGATCCTGACACCGGACGGAACTCTGGAGGTACTGAGTGGACCGCCGCACTGTGATCGCGGGCAGATATGAGCTGGTGGAACGGCTCGGCAGGGGAGGCATGGGGGAGGTCTGGACGGCCCGTGACCGCGAGCTCCACCGCACGGTCGCCATCAAGCTCCTGCAACCCGACGACAACGCTCCGCCCGAGTTTCTCCAGCGCTTTGAACGCGAGGCAGTGGCCGCGGCCCAGATCAACCACCGGCACATCGCGGCCCTGTACGACCGCGGTGCTCATGAAGACATCCGCTTTCTCACCATGGAGCACATCAAGGGGACCAGCCTCGCGAAGCATTTGCATGCCCATGCTCCGCTGTCCGTGGACCGTGCGCTGGACATCGCACAGGAGATCTGCGAGGCCCTGGTCGCTGCGCACGCGGCGAGCATCGTTCACTACGACATCAAGCCCTCCAACGTCATGCTTACCCGCGACGGCACCGTCAAGGTCGTCGACTTCGGCATTGCGGGCTTCATCCATACGCACACCTTCACCGTCGCTCCCACCACCCTGCTCTCACCCATCGGCACCGCCCAGTACGGAGCGCCGGAACAGTTCCTCGATCACCGCGGTGACACACGATCCGACCTCTACGCCCTGGGCAGCGTCCTCTTCGCGCTCCTCACCGGACAGCCACCGTTCGGTGACGGCAGCCCCCTGTCAGTGATCCGCCGCAAACTCGACGAGGAGGCCCGCCGTGTGACCGAACTGCGTTCCGATGTTCCCGGACCCGTAGCGGACCTGCTGACGGACCTGCTCCAGTGCGATCCCGAACGGCGTCCTGGCACCGCGGCCGCTGTCCACGGGCGCATCGCCGACCTTCGCCGCGAAGTTTCCACGCTCGTCGCGACCGAACCAGCCGACCCGATAAGGGCGCCTGCGCCACCGACCGTCCCCCGTACCGCCATCGCCACGGACCCCGCCCCCGCACTTCCGTCGGCCGCTTACCCTCAAGAGCACGGCGCGGACAGTGGTCCGCCCAGCGGCGAACCACCGGAGCCGCAGGGAAAACCCACCTCTCGCGCGGTCCGAATTGGCGTAGTCATACCGTTGTGTGTCGCCGTGATAGCCGCCTGCATTGCGTACTTTGCCGGCGTCTTGGACCACGATCAGGCACTGCCGGACGAGAAGGCCACAAAGACGCCAGTGGTCGCCAAGAAGTACTTGAGGATGCCGGACCTGTGCGGCTACCTGCGAAGCAACGAGATGCACGGCTTCAAGGAACTCGGCGTCTACGATCTGTCCGATTCCGCCAACACCAGCAAGAAGGCCAACTGCGGCTGGACCGAGCCGGACAGCGCAAACGGCGACCTGTACGACTTCAAGCTGACGGTCAGCGCGGAACTGCTGGATTCCTCGCGGGACGCCGCCAAGGCGATGGCCGAGATCACTCCTGGCCGCTCCGAGTACGGACCGATGACCACGAGCAAGGTCTCCCAGACCGAGGAACTCCCTGACGGCGCGATGCAGAAGGTTAGGGATGAGGAGAAGGACAAGGAAACGAAGTACAACTTCACCAGGATCGAATTACGGCAGGAAAACCTCCGCATCACGGTCGCCTGGAGTAATTGGACGCGGGCCGACGATTACAAGATCACCGAGCAGACGACGAGTCAGGCCTGCAAGGAGGCCCGCATGCTGGTCGGATTTCTTGAGGACGAACCCGAGAACAAGACAAAACCGGTCTGGGGATGAACGGATGGGGCGGTGGCGGCCTCGGGGTACCCATACCGAACCCGCCCCGGCTGCCGCATAGTTCGGCAGGGGAAGCGATGCCGCTGGTCCCGGGCAGTGAAGAACCCCAGGCCGCCCGGCACGCCCGGGGTCGCAGGCGGGACAGGGTGGCGGTGAGCGCGTCGTGGTCGTCGAGGACGGCCTGGTGAAACGCTGCGGCGAGCGGTGTGCCGTATGCGTCGGGCACGCCGCGGCCCCGCCAAGCGGCAGGGCTGGGACGGGGGTGAGCAATGCTACGGCCGTCTTGGGGGTTGCTCGACGTGAACGTCGTCGGCGTCGTGCGCGTCACGCACGCGTTCCTGCCGCTGCTGCGCAAGTCGTCCAACCCCGTCATCGTCAACGTGTCCAGCGGACATGGTGCCCGCCGCTCTCCGGAGCCGGGGCGCCCGGAACGGTATCCGGCCGAGTCCGCAATGCCGGCCGTCGGTGAACAGAACGTCCAAGCGTCCGGCCATGCCGCACCTGCGGGGTCGGCCGTTCACAGGATTCAGGCCGCAGGGCCCGGTCCGAGGTGCCCGGCGTGATCGGTATCTCACCGCGCAGACCCGGCATGCCCTGCCGAAAGGCCATCGGCACTCGTGCCTCGGTCGGGGCGAGCCGGCCGAGGCACAAACGGAGCAACTCTCCCGGCTCCACGGTCTGGGTCATGGCGTCAGGCTCCTTCGCATCCACCCGGGGGTGGGGAACGGTGGACGTCGCCCTGGCACACCCAGGAAACGCGGAGCCGGGCTGGGTCCCCTCACAGCCGCGCGCGCATTCAGTCGGAGACGGTGCCCGTAGCCATGTCCTGTGCGGGCACGGGACCGACACTGAACGAGCCGAGCAGGGCGAGGGCGTCGGCGGAGGTGGTGCCCGGTTCGGCTTGGTAGACGACGAGCTACTGGGTGGGGGCACTGTTGACGGTGAAGGACTCGTAGTGCAATTCCAGGTCGCCGACCTGGGCGTGGTGGAAGAGCTTGGCCTCGCGGGTCTTGCCGCGTACGTCGTGGCGCGCCCGGGGTCCGAGTAGGAACGGAACAGCAAACCGGTGTCGCTGTCAGAAGTTTTGACAGTGCGCGTCTGAGCTCGACCCCCAGGTGCGGGCCCAGTGGTCCTAGCCTCCGGATTGCTCGATGAGTGATTCGACTCCGTCCAGCATCCGTGCGAGCCCGAATTCGAAGAGGTCGAGTTCGAGGCCGAACCCTTCCTGGTCGAAGAGAGCGGACAGGATCGGATAGGACCCAGCGGTCTGGATCGGCTCCGTCCGTGGTTCGTTGGAGGCCATCCACTCCTCGGGGGTCATGCCGGTGTCCTGCCGCGCTTGCGACTCCAGCTCGACGGCCGCCGCGACGCCCTGGGCGTACCCGAGAAGAGCGAGGTGGACGTGGATGATCTGGGTCGGTATCAGCTCCAGGCCGTTCAGGTCGCTGAGGACCCGCTCGGTGTACCGCATCGCGGGGGGGCGAGGCCATCGGCTGGGTGAGGGCAGCCATGGCTCGTGCCAGCCAGGGATGGCGCTGGTACAGGCCCCACAACCACCGTGCCTCCCGTTCCAGTTGCGCGCGCCAGCCGGACGGTCGCGGCCCCAGCGGTTCTCCGTCCAACGCTGCCTCTGACATCAGCCGTACGAGCTCGCCCTTGCTCGGGATGTGGCGGTGGAGCGCCATGGTGGAGACGCCGAAGTCGGTTGCAACGCGGCGCATGAAAGAGTGCGGCGAGCCCTGTGCGACATCCCGTGAGTCCTCCTGAACGCCGCCGTGTCCCTCACTTCTTCGCGGTCTGATGCAATATCAGGATTCCTGAAGCGTTCTGACCGGTTCTGACCGATCGATGGTCAGGGTCAAGGCGAGGAGGCCCGGGACGAAGGCTCCGCGCCCGCGTTGGCACAAACGGGGGGCGGCCCCAGACGACAGCGGCGTGGAGTTCTGGGTCACCGTCGATTCGTCCGCGACAGGGACCGGGTGCAGCAGGGACTCGCGGTGGGCCCGGGCCACGGCCACCATCCTGTCGAGGGTGTCCCGGCCCTCGCCTCGATCACCACGTCGTACCCGAGTTGTGTCAGCTGCTTGACGGTCGCCGGTGTCGCGGCGACGCGAGTCTCCCCTGCGGGCTCGCAAGGGACTCCAATGCGCATGGGAGTACTCCAATTCATTTCGGACGCGCCTCCGAGCCGAGCGGGGTGGCAATCGGCTCGGAGGCGCCGGTGGGATTCCATACCGGCGGCACGCCGTCAGACCTGCGTGTTACGAAGCAGTCGGCGATGCCGGGGCCTTCGTGAGATGCCGGGCGAGGTAGCTGTTCCAGGTGTGGCGGAAGCTCTCCGCGAGCTGGGACTGCGGGGCGAACAGGTCGAAGGCGTGGTAGGCGCCGGGGTAGAGGTGCAGTTCGACGGGGACGCCGTGGGCGCGCAGGCGCGCGGCGTAGTCGAGGCTCTCGTCTCGGAAGACGTCGAGTTCACCGACGCCGATGAAGGTCGGGGGCAGGCCGGCGAGGTCGGTAGCCCGGGAGGCGGCGGCGTAGGGCGTGACGTTCTCGGTGCCGGCGCGGTCGCCCAGGATCGCCTGCCAGGCAAGGAGGTTGGTCGAGCGGTCCCAGATGCCGATGTCGGTGATCTCCCGACTCGAGTCGGTCGTGTTGCGGTCGTCGAGCATCGGGTACTGCAGCAGCTGGAACAGTGGGGTCGCTGCGCCGCGGTCGCGGATCAGAAGGGCGGTGGCGGCGGCGATGCCTCCGCCTCCGCTCTGGCCGGCCAGACCGACCCGGGTGGGGTCGAGGCCGAGATCGGTGGCGTTGTCGCTGATCCACCGGTAGGCGGTGTATCCGTCCTCGGCGGCGCCGGGCGCGGGGGTTTCCGGGGCCAGGCGGTAGTCGACGGCGACGACGGCGCAGCCGAGTGCCGCGGACAGCTGCTTGAGCCAGGGTGCGTCCTGAGCGGCGAAGCCGAGCACCTGCCCACCGCCGTGGAACCACATGATGACCGGCAGTGGTCCAGGCGCGTTCCGCGGATGCAGCAGGAGGACCGGGACGTCGGGGGCTCCGGCGCGTGGCACCTGGATCTCGTCGGCGGTGACGGTGGGCTCGTCGGGGATGGTGCCGGCTATGACTTCGGCGAGCGCGCGGACGGCCTCGCGTGTGGCGGGGATGTCGGTCAGGTCGAAGACGCCGTTCGGGCCGATCGACATGGCCTGGAGTGCTGCGGCCAGTTCGCTGTCGATCGCGGGACGGGAGCGGGGCATGGTTCTTCTTTCCGGGGGTGGGGTCTGCGTCAGGGACACGGGAGGGTGGTCAGACCGTCGGTGCGGCGAGGTAGTCGCCGCACCGACGGTCATCGAGCAGGCCCGGGTGGCTGGGCCCAGCCGAGCAGGGCCTGGACGTGGCGCGGGGACCGGGTGGGATGGAGTGGGGGGCGGGCTCAGCGTGTGGTGCTCGCAGGGAGGTCGAAGTAGTGGCCTTGGCCGAGGTCGTCGATGAGGCCGGGCTGGACGGGCTTCCAGCCGAGGAGGTTCCGGGTCAGCGTGCTCGAGGACGGGTTGTCGGCCGTGGCGTGGCTGCTGAGGAAGCCGAAGTGGGCGTCGGCCTGCGTCGACGGGATGCTGACCACCGGCAGGTTCAGCCGGCGGCCGATGGCCTCGGCGATCTCCCGGAAGGCGATCCCCTGGTCGTCGACGGCGTGCAGCCGTGACCCCGCCGGCGCGGATTCCAGCGCCAGCCGGTACAGGCGTGCCGCGTCGAGGGTGTGCACGGCGGGCCAGCGGTTGGCCCCGTCGCCGACGTAGGCGGCGACGCCCTTGGACCGGGCGAGGGAGATCAGGGTCGGGATGAAGCCGTTGCGGTCGAGCGTGCTGTGCACGGTCGGAGCAAGCCGGACGACGGACGACCGGATGCCGCGTTCCGCGAGTGCGACCACCGCGTTCTCGGCGTCGATCCGCGGCCCTGCGTCGATCACGTCGGCTTCGGTGCCGGCGTCTGCCAGCCCCGCGAAGGCGAGCAGCATGGTTCCCGACGTGGTCACCAGAGGCTTGCCGGTGCCGGCGAGCGCGTTTGCGAGCGTCTCGATGGCGCGCAGATCCGCTGCGACCGCGCTGCCGAAGTCGCCGGCGAACATGGCGTCGTGCTTGAAGGCCAGGTGGATGACGCCGTCGGCCGCGGCGGCGGCTGCGGCGAGGCTGTCGAGATCGTCGAGGTCGCCTCGGTGCACCTCGGCTTCGGCAGCCGTCAACGCGGCGGCGGACTTGTCCGAACGGGCCAGGCCGACGACCTGGTGTCCCGCTTCGAGAAGTTCGGGAACGACGGCGGAGCCGACGTGTCCGGAGGCTCCGGTGACGAATACGCGCATGGTGCGTGCCTTCCTGCTGCGGGCTCCCCACCGGAGGCGGGACCCTGATGTCAGTTCGTGACATCACCTTAAGCGTCGACGTCAGTCTCTGTCATCACTCTGATGTCAGATTCTGTCATCGCGGGGTAGGATCGGAGCATGAGCCGATGGGAACCCGACGCACGAGGCCGCCTGGAGAAGGCGGCGCTGGAGCTCTACAACCACCAGGGCTTCGACGCCACCACCGTCGCGGAGATCGCCACCCGCGCCGGGGTCACCGAACGGACCTTCTACCGGCACTTCGCCGACAAACGGGAAGTGCTCTTCCCCGGGGACAACCCCCTCGCCGACATCCTTGCGGACGCCTCGGCCGCCGCCCCCGTCCCGCTCCCGCCGCTGGAGGTGATCACCCGCGCCCTGACCGAAGCCGCTCCCGTCTTCGAAGAACGCGCAGACCTGGTACGGCAACGTCAGGCCGTCATCGCCGCCAACCCTGAGCTCCAGGAACGCGAACTGGCCAAACTCGCCGCATTCGCCTCCACGCTCGCCCACGCGCTGCGCGAACGCGGTCTGGAGAGCATCACCGCAGCACTCGCCGCGGAAATCGGGATCGCCGCGTTCAAGGTCGCCTTCGAACGCTGGGTCAACGACCCTGACCGACACTCCCTCGTCCAGCACATTCGGGAAACCCTGGACACTGCCAGGCACCTCATCGCACCCGCCGAACATGTCGCCGCGACCGACGGCTTGAGCTTCACAGGCCAGGAGGGAGTGGCATGAATGCGGTGGGCACTCTGAGCAAGGGGCCTGCGGTGGCTTTGTGAAGGGGGGCTTCCCCCAAGGCCGGGAAGTTCGCAGGTCACCCAAGCCCGTTGAGAGTCCGAGGGCAATGCACAACGGAGCTCGTTGGTACAGGCAGTCGACCAAGACAGCTTGTAGCTGAGGGGCTCCGTCGCAGGTTCATCTTGCCCTGCCGTCCGCGCTGACGGCCATCCCCCGTACGGTGACCGTGGCCGCGGGCCGGTTCGCGCCGGGCCACCTGGGAGAGCTGACCGCCGTGGTGCCGTTCGAGCTCGTCGACGCGGTGCTGGCGGAGACGCGGACGGTGGAGCGGCGGCTGCGTGATCTGCCGTCCCGGGTCGGGATGTACTTCCTGCTCGTTTTGTGTCTGGTCCCCGAGGTCGGATACCGGCTGGTCCGGGACAAGCTCACCGCCGGACTGGCCGGGATGCCGGTGGCCTCGCCGAGCGTGAAGGCCCTGCGGGATTTGCGCCGTCGGCTGGGGGTTGCGCGGGTGCGGTCAATGTTCGAGGTGCTCGCTGGGCCGCTGGCCCGCTCGGCGCCGCCGGGGGTGCGGTTCGGTGCGTACCGGACTGTGGCCTTCGACGGTTGCAGCTCGCTGCGGGTGCCCGATTCGCTGCGTAACCTGGCCGCAGTTGCGTTGGCTGGCCCGCGACCCGGCCTCCGGCACCGTGCAGATGCAGATGGTGCTGCGCCTCGGATACGGGCCGCAGGGCCCGGCCACACCACGCCGCCCGGTCCGGGACGTCCTCGAGATCGTGCGATCACGGGCGTGGACGCCACGGCCAGGGGATCGTCCGGTGGGGTGTTTGGCCCCCTGGGTTGCGGGTGAGTCGTTGGGAAACAATTCCCGCACTCTTGCGCGTCGGCCGGAGCCGGGAGGGCCAATGCAGGCCGGTAGCTGCCTCGCCCCGGGCCGACGGGCCCCATGCTGAGGGAAGTTCGGCCCTGTCGGCGTCGACAGGGCCACGGGGACCATGAACGGGCCGGGCGGACCTGTCCACCAACCCAGTGGTGATGGTGCGCTCCGACCTTTGCGTGCCCGCATCCTGAAGGAGTCTCATGCTTTCGCCCGAGTCGGCTGCTGTCATCCGTGCCACCCTGCCCGCCGTCGGCGGCGCCCTGGACGACATCACGACACGCTTCTACGCGACCATGTTCGGCGAGCAACCCGAGCTGCTGGACGGGCTGTTCAACCGCGGCAACCAGGCCAGCGGCGAGCAGCGCAAGGCGCTGGCCGGATCGATCGCGGCCTTCGCCCAGGCGTTGCTGGCCGACCCCGACTCCCGGCCGGATGAGCTGTTGGCGAGGATCGCCCACAAGCATGCCGCGCTCGGGGTGACCGAGGACCAGTACACGATCGTCCACAAGTACCTCTTCCGTGCCATCGGCGATGTGCTGGGCGATGCGGTCACCCCGGAGGTGGCCGCGGCCTGGGACGAGGTGTTCTGGCTGATGGCCGGCGCCCTCATCGCCCAGGAGGCCCGCCTCTACCAGCAGGCCCAGGTCGACCCGCGCAAGCCTTGGCGGCAGTGGACCGTGGTGGAGCGGCGCGAGGAGACCGCGGACGTGGCCCCCGCACCTGCCGTCCTTCCCGCAACCGGCCGGTTTTCCCCACATCGTCTCGACATAATCCGGCAGCCCCGGATCCGGCCTGGACGAGCACGCGCGGCTCAACGTTCGCCTGTCCGCCGGCGCGCCCCGTCGGCCTCAGGAACGAAGGCGGCTTCACTCCGGGCATCGGCCCGCCCGACGGCGTCTACGTTCTGCTCGTCGAGGCGATCACGGATGCCAGACGCTCGGAACGCGACCCGCGACAGCCGGCGGGTGACAGGTGACGGGTGAGGCGATGACCACCGAGCAGGTCATCGGCCGTCACAAGTGATGTGCAGTGAACAGTGTGCGCTGGGCAGCCCATGGCCCGCCCAGGGCCCCGCGTGCAGAGAAGTGCAATCGAGCGGCTGCTCAGCCGATCTGGCGGCTCTGCTTGCCCGCATGCTGCGGAACCGGCCCCCGGCCGTCGTCGACGCGGCAGGTCAGGCTGTTGACGACGCCCACAACCCCGTCGATCCGATACGTCAGATGGATCGCCTCGGGTATGCCGCTGCGGTGCTCCAGGCACCCTTCCAGCGTGACCACGCCGTCCCGGACCGATACCGTCACAGTGTCGGCAGCCAGGCCCGTGCCGCGGCTCAGCACGTCGGCGACTTCCTGGTGGATCTCCTCGTCGGTACGCAGGAACACCCGCAGCAGGTCGCGGCGGGTGGCGATGCCGATCAGCCGGTCCTCCTCATCCACGACCGGGAGCCGCTCGACGCCGTGGCGTTCCATCACGCGTGCGGCATCCGCGACCCGCTGTTCGGGATGCACGGTGACCGCGGGTGTGGACATCAGATCCCCTGCGGTGGCTGCTTTCCCGTCGGCCGCGTGGCGGGCCGGGCGCCCCGTCGCCGGCCTGGGGAGCTCCGTCGCCCGGCGACTGGCGGACGAGGCCGCTTGGTGGCGGATCAGATCGGTCTCGGAGACCACGCCGACGACCTTGTCGTCGCGGTCGACCACGGGCAGCCCGCTGATCCGGTGCCGATCCAGCAGCCGTGCCACGTCCTTGAACGGTGTCTCCGGGCGAGCCTGGACGACCTCACGGGTCATCACTTCGCCGATGATGCGGAACATCACGCCCACTTCCTTCCCTGCCCGCCGTCCACGAACGAGGCGCGGCGGAGTACTTCTGCGCCCGATCGCCCGACGGCGAGGGCGGTCCGCGGCGACCTGCAGGGGCCATGGGGGACGGAACGCACGGGCCCCGCCGGTCCGTGGTAGCCGCGGTCATCCCTGCGGACTCTGTCCCAGAGAGCCGGCCCTCTGGTATCAGTTCAGCCTGCCTCTCGGACGGCAGCCGGGGCAGGGGCCGACAGTCCCCGAGCAGAGGACCGAGGTGCCCCGCCGCCCAGCGGAGCGAGGGTCGAAAGGCCACGGCCCACCGGGGAGGACGCGGCGAACGGGCCGCATCAGCTCATGGCCCGGCTCCGCTGCGACCAGGAGCTGGGAACGGGAATAGCGTGATCGCCCCCGTCGGTACTTGCCGGGCGTGTGCCGCACCGTGCGGCGCCGCGGTCCTGGGTCCTGGCGGTTGGATGTCAGGTCTTGGCGACGGTGAGCAGCACCGCGGCGTCCTCGACCGCCTGCACGCTGTGGCGGGCCTCGGGGATGGTGATCAGGTCGCCGGTCCGGCCCTCCCAGGAGGTGTCGCCGCTGGTGAGACGGACGCGTCCGCGCAGCACCAGCAGGGTCGCTTCGCCGGGGTTCTCGTGCTCGGCGAGCCCACCTCGCAGCACCCCCATGCCTCCCGCCTGGTGAACTGCCCAACGACGACTGCCCGTTGGTCCTGGTCACCGGGCGGCGCCGGGCCCACTACAACTCCGGCAGCATGACCCGGCGCGGCGGCAACCTCGCACTCGCCCCGGTCACGTCTGAGTGGCCTCACAGAGCCGGTTAGGGGGTTCCCAAGCCCGTTCTAGCCCTTGAGGACGCCAAGCGGCACCAGGCGGGCGACAAGCCGGCCCAGGTCGTTGTGTTGGCTTGCACGGACAACGGCGTCGACGTCCTTGTACGCCTCGGGCGCTTCCTCGATCACGCTGCGCCAGGAGGCGGGGCGCACCGAGACCCCCACACCGGCCAGCTCCTGGCGCAACTGCCGGGCGGACGTCTCACGGTGGGCGCGGTGCCGACTCCAGACGCGGCCCGCGCCGTGGCAGCAGGAGTCGAACGCCCGGTTGCCGGTGCTGCCGGTCATGACGTACGAGGCGGTACCCATCGTGCCGGGCACGAACACCGGCTGGCCGAAGCGGCGCAGCGCGTCCGGCAGGTCGGCGTGGCCCGGCGGCAGGGCCCGGGTGGCGCCCTTGCGGTGGACACACAGCAGCGCCCGGGCGCCGTCGTGGGGGTGGGTTTCCAGCTTGGCCAGGTTGTGCGAGACGTCGTAGAGCAGATCCAGGCCGGAGCCGGCGAGCTGCAGAAATACCCGGCGGGCGGCGTCGGCGAGCAGCTGGCGGTTGGCGCGGGCGTAGTTCGCGGCCGCGGCCATCGCGCCCAGGTAGGCGCGGCCCTCCGGCGAGTCGACGGGCACGCAGGCCAGTTGCGGGTCGGGTACGTCGATGCCGTACCGCTGCATCACGGCGTCCATGGCCCGCACGTGGTCGGCACAGATCTGGTGGCCCAGACCGCGCGAGCCGCAGTGGATCATGACGCACACCAGGCCGGGGCGCAGGCCGAACGCCCGGGCACACGTCTCGTCGTAGACCGCGTCGACCGCCTGGACCTCCAGGAAGTGGTTGGCCGAGCCGAGGCTGCCGACCTGCCCGGCGCCGCGTTCCAGGGCGCGCTCGCCGACCTGGGTGACATCGGCGTCACCGACGGCTCCGCCGTCCTCGCACCGCTCCACGTCATGCGGCACCCCGTGGCCCTGCTCGACCGCGTACCGGGCACCGCCGCGCAGGATCTCGTGCAGCTGTGCCCGGCCCGCCAGGTGCCACAGGCCGCCGCGCCCGAGCCCGCGCGGGATCAGCCCGTCCAAGCGGTCCATCAGCACGGGCAGCTTCCGGAGCAGGGCGGCGCGGTCCACGTGCGCGGTGAGCAGGCGCACCCCGCAGGAGATGTCGAAGCCCACCCCTCCCGGAGAGATGACCCCGCCGCCCGCGACGTCGGTAGCGGCCACGCCGCCGATCGGGAAGCCGTAGCCCCAGTGGATGTCGGGCATCGCGTACGAGGCGCGGACGATACCCGGCAGCGTGGCCACGCGGGCCACCTGGGAAAGGGCCTGGTCACCCGGCTCGTCCGGCAATAGGTCCCGTGGGGCGAGGACGACTCCGGGTACGCGCATGGTGCCAGTCTGTTCGATGCGGAATCGCCAGGGTCCGTCCGCCACCAGCCGGATGTCCATGTCGGTTCGGCCTCCTCGACGAGGCGTCCCGGCGAGGGACGCCGGGACGGGCGTCACACATCCAGCGTCACTCGGCACGCCCACCCGTGCGCGTCCTGGACCAGCCGCAGTCCATGCAACGCGACAGCCTTGGGCACGGCCCCGGTCTGTACGGCCGTCGAGCTGCGGGCCATCCTGAATTGCACGCGTACGCCACCCGGCTCCGGCGCCACCGTGACCTCCACAGGGAGTTCGTCCGCTGCGTCCATGCGGTAGATGACTTCCTCCAGCACGGCGGCCAGGAGCCGGCCGTCGTCCTTGGCCGACACCACACACTCCCGCGCAACGCAGGAGGAGTCCGCAGGCAGTTCGGCGAAGCTGCCGACCATGCCCCGCACCGCCTCGACGATGCACTCCTCGCGTGTCGGCGCCCAGGCCTCGACGCGCAGATCTCCGGTGTGCGGAACACTCCGATGACCGCGCAGCGAATGCCCGGGCCCGGTGGTCATGATCGTCCAGAGATCCGGCCGGTCGGCCGGACACACGTCCCGGCACGGCGCATTGTTGGCGTGTTCCTGTCGCATGGTGCAGGGTGTGTGCGCCACCCGATTCGGCTGGTCACCCCACGCGGTCGCACGGTTGCGGATCGAGGGTCAGCCGTCCGCACCCGTCGATCGTGCCCCTGCGGGAGCTGTGGTTCAGCCCTCGATCTCGATGTGATGAGGCTTGGCCGCCTGGGCCTTGGGGACAGCGACGGTGAGGATGCCGTCGGCAAGGGTGGCGTGCACATCCTCGGCCTTCACCTCGGTGGGCAGCAGCGCCCGGTACTCGAATCGCCCGGTGCGACGCGTGGCGCGGCGCAGGACGCCTTCCCGTTCGCGTTCCTTCAGCTCCCCGGTGATATGCAGTTCCCGACCGCTGACCTCGACGTTGATGTCCTCGCGCTTGATGCCGGGCAGTTCGCACTCGACCTTGTAGGTCTCATCGGTCTCGCTCAGGTCGGCCAACGGCGCCCAGGCCATGGGCTCCGTCCAGGACGGTGCGGCGGACTCCAGGAACCGGTTCATCCGCTCGAAGAATTCGTCGAACTCGGCGGCCATCGGCGGGTAGGCCCGCTCCAGCATGCTGCCGTGCCGGTGTCGTGCGGGCAGAGTCATGAGGCTCACCTCCGCGGATGTGAACTCGAAAAGCCATGTGACTCTCTCTCCATCATGAGCGGCGGCTGCCCGGACTGCGACTCGCACCGGCACGGCACGGATTATGTGGGAGGGCGTGCTTCGGCAGCCGACGATCAGTGCGGCGACCGACGCCCGGGGCGATCAGGGCCAGCAGGGCGGCCCCGCCTGCCAGGAGCCTCGCATTCAGCAGCCACTCGCCCAGGAACACCGCCAGGCGCGGCCTTGGTCGGAGTTCGGGTGCAACCTCACACTGCGGTACCAGGCTGACACAACGTCAGTGTGCCGACCGAGTAGAGAATGGTGCCCCCCCATGACGTGAACCCCCTTCCCGGGCGCAACGCACGGTGCGCGCCACGCCCAGGAGGGCCCTATCCCTCGACTGTGGCTTGTGGACGGGCCGCAATACGCAACCGCGCTCACCTTGGCTGGACCCCTGAAAGGGCGGGGCGCAGCCACCGGCCGGCCTTCCGCGCCGGTCAACGGCCGTGCCCCGGTCCGGAAGAGGGCGGACCGGTAGCCCACGGTCGTCCGGCACGCCCACGTCCCGGAACGGAAGCGTCCTCCTCCGTGTTCGCGCGGATCTCCCGCTTGTCCAGCGGTGTCCCTGCCTGCTCATCGAGGTTCTCCCGCGTCGCTGGTTCCCGATGCCTCGATTCAGCGGCCTCGACGATCAGGTGCGCGGCGTCTGCGGGCAGGGCCAGGTTTCTTTCCAGCCACCTGGCGTCTAGCCCGGGGGTGTGGGTGGCCAGAACCCACGCGGCATACAGGCGGTCGAGAGACGGTGCGTCCGGGGCCCTCGGGTTCAGATGGACCACCTCCTCGGGGAAACCGTCGAGGCTATGGGGGGCGAACCATGACGTGTCGACCGACTCGGCGGTCGGGACCTGTGGGCGCTTGAACAGCCTGGGCCGGAAATGCACCTGACGCACCCTCGTGCCCACGACCAGGGCGACGAAGGCAGCGGCCAGGGCGACAGCGGCTACTCCCACGCGATCGGCGGCCGGAATCTTCGTCCACACCGGCGGCAGAAAAGCCACCACGCGGTCTTCATAGTGGAGGTTAAGCAGGACCCACATCCACATCAGTGCCTCCCGTCACACCTCCATCTTCACTCGGCATCCGGGCACCGACCACGGCGGTCGTCAGCCTTTGTCCGACCACAGCAATCAACGCAGCCGGGCGACGGTGACGACGGTGGCCACCTTGCAGTGGCCGGCACGAATGTTCTCACCCGGCTCAGACAAGATCTCCCCCGGCTCAGCCCAGCTGGATGGCCTTGACCAGCAGCAACAGCACGGCGATCACCAGGTAGCCGCGCAGCAGGCTCATTCCGAGTTTCCGGCCGGTGGACCAGACGACCGGCTCCAGCAGGGCGAGGGGTGGCATGCGCCAGCTCTCTCGTTCGGCGCGGGGGATCTCCGGGGGCCGGGCCTGGACGGGGATGCAGCGGGCGTGGAGAAGGCGTAGCCGCACGCCGGCGCCCAGCAGCCCCACGGCCAAGGCACCGGCGAGCCACAGCGCGACCCGGGTGGTGTTGAGCGACGGGAACAGGGTGGTCGCGACGAGGATCCCAGACAGCATGAGGAGGACCGCGATGATGACTGCGGCCAGGACGTTGAGCCAGCGCGGGTTGACCCAGGGCCCGAGGACCGCGCGGTCGTTGCACAGCAGCAGCAGGAAGACGCTGGCGGAGGGCAGCAGCAGCCCGGCCAGAGCCTGCACCGCGGTGGTGATCAGCCCTAGCGGGGCACCGGGGATCAGCACAATCGCGGCAGCGACCACGACCATCCCGGCGTAGGTGCCGTAGAACGCTTTGGCCTCGCCGAAGCTGCGGTGCAGGGAGTGGCGCAGATTGAACACGTCGCCGAAGGCGTAGCTGGTGGCCAGGGTGACCGCCGCGGCGCCGATGATCGAGGCGTCGAGGAGTACGACGGCGAACAGCACGCCCAGCACGCGGCTGTGCCCACCCAGGGCCTCGGCGACCCCCAGCGCATCGGTGAAGTGCCCGGCCGCGCCCGTGCCGCGGACGGCGAAGTCGGCCACGACGACGATCGCGACGGCCCCGCCGACCACGACGAGAGAGCCGAGCACGGTGTCGGCGCGTTCGTGGCCGATGAACCGGGGAGTGATGCGCTTGTCGATGATGTTGGACTGCTGGAAGAACAGCTGCCACGGCGCGACGGTCGTGCCGACGATCGCGATGATCAGCAGCACCGCCTCCGAGGTGATCCCGCCCTGGACACCGGGGAGGACCAGGTGGTAGGCGGCCGGTCCGTAGCGCGGGTGGGACAGCAGCGCCAACGGGACGAGAAGCAGGCTGACGGCGATGAAGGCGAGCATCGCGCGTTCCCAGCGGCGGAAGCTGCCGGTGGCGGTGATCGCGACCAGTGCGAGGGCGGCGACGGGCACGGCGATGTACTGGCTGATGCCGAGGTAGCTCAGCGCGAGCGAGACGCCGATGAACTCGGTGACGATCGTCAGGAAGTTCAGCACGAACAGGTCGCCGACGCTGAACCAGCCCCAGAACCTGCCGAACCGCTCATTGATCAGCCGGGCGTGCCCGACACCGGTGACGGCGCCGAGCCGGACCACCATCTCCTGGTTGACGATCAGGACCGGGATGAGCAGCAGGAGCACCCACAGCAGGCTGTAGCCGTAGTTCTGGCCGGCCTGGGCGTAGGTGGAGATCCCGCCGGCGTCGTTGTCGCCGACCATCACGATCAGACCGGGGCCGACGATCGCCAGGAACGTCAACAACCGCCGCTTCAGGCTGCGCCCGGCGTCGGCCTCCTCCAGCCGGATGCGTCCCAGGGCGCCCTCGATATCGCCCAGGTGGGCCTCGTCCAGCACCGCGGTCGGACGCGGACGTGGCGCAGGAGCAGGAGCGGGCTTGGGAGGGGGAGTGGGAGTGGGCTTGGGTGCGGGAGCAGGCTTGGCCTCGGGGGCGGGAGAGGGCTCGGGCGTGGCAGGGGGTTTGCGGCCGCCGGATGTGGTGTGGTGCGGCGGTGCACCGTGTTCCATGGGGCCGAGATGTTCGTGGGCACCAGGGCGGGTGCCGGGCCCGGTGGGCGGCTTGCCCGGCATTGGAGTGTGTCCGCCGGGTGGGGTTGGGCCGTGACTCGGCGGAGGGGCGGGTGGGGGCGTCTGTGACGGGCGCCGGGGCGGACGGGGCCCACTCATGGTGAGGGCTCCTCACGCTCCGGGGAGCCGGCAGTGGTGTCGCCGGGTTCTTCGGGGCGGTGGGCGTCGGGCGGGGGGGCCACCTCCCGGCGCCGCCAGTCTTCCGGCAGCGTCGCCTCCAGCACGTCGTCGACGGTGATGACGCCGAGCAGGATCCCGTCGTCGTCCACGACCGGCAGGGTGATGAGGTTGTAGTCGGTCATCAGCAGCGCCACGTCCACCAGATCGGTGTCCGGGCCGACCCGCACGGGATCCGTCTCGCTCACCTCCGCCAGCCGGGCGCCCGGATCCGTTTGCAGGAGGCCGACCAGGGGGGCGAAGGTGAGCAGCCGTCCGTCGTCATCGATGGTGTAGACACTGGTCAGCGCCTCCGGCTGCATCCGGCATGCGTTCCCGACCGCTGCCACCGCCTCGCTCACAGGTGTGTCCGCGGGCAGGGCAAGGAAGTCCATGCCCATCAGGCCCCCGGCGCTGTCCGGGTTGAACCCCATCAAGGTCAGCACCTTGGTGCGCTGCCCCGGCGGCAGCAGGTCCAGCACCGGGCGGCGGCGGTCCTGCCGCAGATCACCGATGGTGTCGGCCGCGTCGTCCGCACGCATCCGGGCCAGCACGGCGGCGATCTCCGCGTCCGTACGGGCGTCGAGCAGCCGGGAGGCCCGGTCCTCCTCCAGTTCCTCGAAGACGTCCGCCTCCAGCTCTGGGTCCTGCCCGACCTCACCGAGGATCTCGCGTTCCTCCTCCCGGGAGGCGTCTTCGAGCAGGTCGGCGATCTCCGCCGGCCGCAGCCGTCGGATCCGGGCTGTGGGACGTCGGAGGAGCACGCTGCGGCTGTGCCCGATCAGCGGCTCGAACGCCTTCCAGTCCCGGCACGCATGCCCTGTGGAGCGGTCCCGGAACAACCCCAGCAGCCGATGCGGCCGGTGGGTGTCCACACAGGACAACAGCCACTGCCCGTCCCGGTAGGCCAGCTCCACGTCCGAGGCCCGCACCAGACGCGCTTCGGCGACATCGATCAGCCGGTGCCCGAGCACATCGTCGCGCAGCAGCACCTCGCCCTCACGTCGCTCGAACGGCCGGAGGTCCAGCCGGGCGCTCTCCAGCCTCACCAGGCCCTCGCCGTCGAAGGTGGCCACCTGCTCGACCGGCACGAACAGCTCACGGCGGCCCACGCCGACCACCAGCCCGGTCACCACCGGGTAGTCCGCACCGCGCAGCCGCACGATCACATCGGAGAGCCGGCCGAGCGACCGACCGCCTCGGTCGGCCACGGGACGCTTGACCAGCGACGACAGGTGTACGACAGGCGTCTGCTCCTCGTGCGCGGGCGGCCGCGACGAAGACGGGCTGACGGTCATCGTTCTGCCCTACCAACCTCGGTATCGCCCCGCGCGTGAGCTGCTATCTGGCGACGTCACGGAGCCGTACACCCATAATCATGCATAAAGCAGAACGAATTGGTCTCGAGAAGAACTGGTCTGGACCGTGCGCGACCGCGTATCGGCGATCATGACCCGGTTGCATGTCGCGACCCGCGCCGAGGCGATCGCGCTGGCCCGCGACGCCGGCCTCTGACCACGCTGACCAGGCCGACCATGTCCACCGCGCTCAAGATCGACATGGGTGCGCTGCGCACCCGCTCGGTTTCGTTCCGGAAGTGTTCAGTATCGAATCTCGACGAGGCGCCCTTCTGCATCCGGCTCGGGCACTTCAGGAATCCGGTTCGCTGTCCCGAGCACGATCCGGTGCGCCGACCAGGCCGCGACAGCGGCGTCGAGCACGTCGTCCACGGGAATGCGTTCGGCCTCGCCAAGCTCGTCCGGGAGCACGAGGCCGGCCTCAGCCAGCAGAGAGCGGCGCAGGTTCTGGCCGCGCCAGGTCTTCTTGGCGTAAGCCAGCGGCACTCCGTCAGCCAAGGCGTAGAAGGACACCTCGGGGTGCACCTCGTGGATCCGCTCATCGGCGAGCCAACACGCCCGCGCCTCAAGCAGCTTCGGTCTCAGCGCCCACGCCTGCCGGCTCAGCCTGTTACCGGTGAGCTCCTGGCATCGGTCCGCGGCCGCCCCGTAGTCCGGCTCCTGCCACACCGACCTTGGTGCTATGGGGAAAACGCTGCTGCGCCGAACTCCGAGCAGCGCCCTGGCTGCGAGATCTGCGGCGCGCCAGCCCTTCTCGACGAGGCCCAACGGCATGTCCACCGCGATCGCATCCACCTTGGCGGCGCGCTCGATGAGCCTCTCGAGCCGCGGATCCACCAGGCTGCCCGCGTACGCGCCGTCCGTGAGTCTGATCCCGACCCACCCCTGCTTACCACAGGCGTCGACCCCTAGGACGTCCATCCCACCCCACCCCTCGCGCACGAGCCGAGCCGCAACGTAGCAGCACCCACGGTCCCAGAAACTGCTGCCCGACGCTGTGCCCATCTGTCTGTGCTCTGCCGGGGACTCGCACCTGCGACCTCTGCCAACGCTCTACCGGTTCAGCCGGACGACGGTTTGGATCACCGGCAGCCCGCTCCCCGACCGTCGGTTTTCCCTGTTCCCATGTCCCGCATCCTCCGCCGGGGGCACCCTGCATGAGGTGCCCAAAGACCCCGTCACCAGCGGAAACGCTGAGGCCGGGGTCTTCGTGTATGTGCAGCCGTATGCAGCGCTGAGCGGCCCTGGGACGGGTCTGTGGACTGTTTCCTCAGGCTCGGGGTGATCAGGCGGCGTCGTCGCAGGCGGTGGCGGCGGACTTGTCCTGCCAGGCCGCGAGGTCGTCCTGAAGGCTGCGGATCTTGACCAGCTGGCGTTCGATCGCGTCGCGGCCCAGGGACAGATGCCCGGGGAGCTTGTCCCCGCTGGTGACCTCGTAGATCAGGGCGGCGCCCTTGACGGGGTCTCCGAGCTGGGTGTGGTTGGCCGTGTCGATCCAGTCCAGGGTGGCGTGGGCGGGTGTGCCGTCGTAGTCGGGGATGCGCTGGGCCGCGGTCGACAGGGAACTGGTGTCGAGGAAGTCGGTGCGGAAGACGCCGGGCTCCACGACCATGCTCTGGATGCCGAACGGCTCCAGCTCCACGGCGAGCGCCTCGCTGATGCCGGCCACCGCGAACTTCGAGGCGCTGTACATGCTCACTCCGGGTTCCCCCTCGAATCCGGAGCGGGAGCCGATGTGCACGATCTTCCCTGATCCGGCTGCCCTCATTGCGGGCAGGACGGCGCGGGTCATGTTGATCAGCCCGAAGACGTTGAGGTCGAACAGGGAGCGCGCCTCGGCGTCGGTGATCTCCTCCAGCGCGCCGAGCAGGCCACGGCCCGCGTTGTTGACGAGGACGTCGATCCTGCCGAAACGCTGCACGGCCGTCTCGACGGCAGCCGTGATCTGCTCGCTTCGGGTGACGTCGAGGGCGACGCCGAGGACCCGGTCGGAGCGCTGCAGGTCGTCCGGGAGCTTCCGCGGGTTCCGGGCGGCGGCCACGACCGTGTCGCCGCCCCGGAGCGCCGCTCGCGCGATCTCCAGCCCGAGCCCGCGGGATGCGCCGGTGATGAACCACGTCGACATGAGATGCCTCCAGTTGCGTCTGTTCGAGGAGTGCCCCGGCCGCCAGGTCCGGCGGCGAGGTCCGGCATCCACTGAACCAGCTGTGAGCAGGCGAAAAAGGCCGCAGAGGGGCCCACCTGATCGGGGGACAAAGTGGGCCACCCTCCCGCCGTCGAATCCTCCAGGCCTGCGCGATGCTGGATGGGTGGACCGTGAGCACCCGACCAACACACCGATGGCGGAATTCCTCCGCTCCGCCCGTACCCGTCTCACCCCGCGGGAGGCCGGGCTGGACGCACCCGACCTGGGGCGGCGCCGGGTCTCCGGCCTGCGCCGGGAGGAACTGGCCCAGCTGGCCGGGGTGAGCGTGGACTACTACACGCGCCTCGAACAGGGCCGCAGCCGCAGCGCCTCCGCCGAGGTCCTCGACGCGCTCGCCACGGCCCTGCACCTGGACGACGCCGAGCGCAGCCACCTCCACACCCTCGCCCGGCCCCGACCGGCCCGCCGCCGTCGCCCGCGACCTCAGCGCGTCCACCCCGCCACCTGGGACCTGCTGGACACCCTCCAGCAGGCCGGCCGCCCCGCCTTCGTCCTCGGGCGGCGCCTCGACGTACTGGCCCACAACCAGCTCGCCGGACGGCTGATCACCGACTTCCGCGCCCTTCCCGCGGCCGAGCGGAACCAGGCCCGCTTCGTCTTCCTCGACCCCCACGCACGCGAGCTGTACCGGGACTGGACCCGCGTCGCCGCGGACACCGCCGCCATGCTCCGCCTCGACGCGGGCCGTCACCCGGACGACCCGGCCCTGAGCACCCTGGTCGGAGAGCTGTCCATACACAGCGAGGAGTTCCGCCGCTTCTGGTCGGACAACAAGGTCCACCAGCGCACGACCGGCACCAAGGACTACCACCACCCGCTCGTCGGCGACCTCACCATCACCTACCAGGCCCTCACCCCCGGAGACGACCCGGACCAGATCCTCTTCGTCTACGGCACCGAACCCGGCAGCCCCTCCGAGACCGCCCTGCACTTGCTGGCTCAATGGAGCGGGACGGCATCCGGTACCGGTAGCCCCGCAGCACAAGCCCCAGGAGCGCACGACTGACACAAGCCCGCTCCGGTCGTGAAGAAGTACGAGACGGATCCGATGCAGACCGGTCCACCCCCGCAACAAGCGCTATCGCCCGGCCCGGGGCCTTGCGCTCCGGGTCAGCGAGAGATCAGCGGCTGCTGCCGCCCGGTTCTTACTCGTGCAGAGCGGCCTGCGCCGTTTGCCGGCCGGCGCACTGCAACAGCGCGGTCGGCATCCCATCTCGTTCCCGGCGCCAGTGCCTGGAACGAACAGCCCCGGCAAGAATTTTGCGTGAGCGGTCAGCCGCGCAACCGGGTGCCTCGCTGCCCGGCGCGCTCGTCGCCCTCGCGGTAGAGCACCAGGTGCTCGTGGAAGAGGACGCCGTCGCGGATGTCGCCGGTGGCGGTGAAGCCGGTGTCGTCGATGTAGTCGATGTGGCTGCCGGTGACGGTGTAGCGACCGGTATAGGCGCTCTGACGGTTTCCGCGGGCCTCGTCGTAGCGGCCGCTCGCCAGCAGTTCCTGGCGGATGAATCCGTCCGCGGTCACCCACATCCCGACGTACGGGTGAGGGTCGCGGGGCGTGTCGTTGCTGGTCATGGCTCCATGGTTGGCCCGGCGGCCGATGGCAACCAGGCTGCCGTCTCCCCAGGTGCGGGCTTCCTGGGGGCGGCGCACCCACGATCGCAAACGGAACCGCGGAACGGCAGCGGCGAAATCAGGGGGCCGAAACAGGTGAGTCTCCCGGATGCGGCGAACTCGGAACATGCGGGGGCTGTGACCACATCCCTCCCGCTGGTGGCCGCGGCATCACCACCACTGGATGCCGGCTCCAACTCGTCATTCTCCGCACTGCCAGCCCGTCCGAGGCCGTCCCACGGGCCCCAGTTGAACAGCGGGCCGACCATGGGTGCCGCACACCCAGGGATACGGCGGCCTGGTTCCGATTCCACCGCGCGACAAACCTGATGGTCATGCAGCTGCCGTAACCGTCGAGCAGCTGCCTCCCACCTGCACCGGCGCTCGCTTTTGGCGTCGGGCAGACCGATGAGCCAACTCCCTGAGGAGCACCATGACCACCACCGACACCGACACCGTGAGCTGGAACCCGAAGGCCCTCGACGAGATCGTCTCGAACGACGACAGCCGTCCCGTCCTGTTCACCAACGCCCGGATCGTGACGATGGACCCGCTGATCGGGACCATGCTCGGTGCCGACATCCTGTTCGTCGGTTCCCTGATCGTGGGCGTCGGCCCCGGCATCGTCACAGCGGCGCAGGACGACAACGCCATCGTCGTCGACTGCACGGGCATGACCATCGTCCCTGCCGTCGTGGACACCGTTGCGCTGGCCGGCGGACGCGGCCGCCGCTCGGAGTGCGTCGCGACGCTGACCCCGGGCAACACCACCGACTTTCTGGTGGTGCCCGACGAACTCGCCGCCGATGTGCCGAGCGCGGTAGCCACCCTCATCTCCCGGCCGGAGCAGGTCCGCGCACTGGTCGCGGCCGGCCGGCCCGTCCGGTGGGCGGGCACCGACGCCCCCGGCCGGACCACCGCCTCCGAGGCAGGCATCCCGGCCGTACCGGACCTGACCGGCAGCCCTCGGGTCGGCGTCTGGATCGACCGGAAGGACTTCCTGCACCAAGAGCTCACTGCCGACGGCCGCTACGACGAGACCCGGGGCGGCCGCCCCCACGCCTACCAGGGCCGGTTCTGGATCGACGGCGACCGCATCGACTACCTGGACGACCTCGGCTTCTGGGCCTACGGAGAGTTCAAGGGCGACGAACTGCACCACGCGGGCTACGTCATGAAGCTGAGCTGACCCACCAGCCAGCAAATGCAGTGCGGCAAACACAGCGACCCGGCCCCCGTGCAGCTCACAGGCGACCGCCTTCAGGACCGCGTCCGCCCCGTTGATCCTGGGTGCGCGACACCTGGGGAAACGGCGGCCTGGTTGCCGTAGCCGGGGCGGCCAAGGCTGGAAAGCGCGCAGCACCGGCGCCCCCGGCAGCCCACCACTCCCTCTCCCACGTACGGAAAGAAGACCCCTCATGAACGTCAACGACACCACCAGCGCCGCCGTCCTCGAACAGCTCCGGCGTCGTCCCGCAGGTGAACGGCGCATCCTGTTCACCGGCGCGACCATCGTCACCATGGACCCCGACCTCGGCGTCATCGACCGCGGCGACCTCCTCGTCGAGGGCGACACCATCACCGCCGTCGGCCCCGGCCTCAGCGCGGGCGACGCCGTGGTCGTCGACGCCACCGGCACCATCCTCAGCCCCGGCTTCGTCGACACCCACCGGCACGCCTGGGAGGCTCAGCTGCGCCGGATCATGCCGGACGTCGACGACCTCGGCGGCTACGTCATGTCCACTCTGGCCGGCTACGCCACGGTCTACCGGCCCGAGGACATGTACACCGGCACGAAACTGGCCGCCCTGACCGCGATCGACAGCGGCATCACGACCATGCTCGACTTCTCCCACAACTCCCGCACCCGGGAGCACTCCGACGCCGCCATCGAGGCCCTTCGCGACACCGGCATACGAGGCGTGCACGCCTCCATGGGCCCGCACTTCGGCGACTGGGACCGGCAGTGGCCCGGCGACCTGACCCGTATCAAGGACCAGTACTTCAGCAGCGACGACCAGCTGCTGACCCTGCGCCTGGCGGCGCTCGCCACCGACGAGATCGCCGGGCCGGCACTGGCCTATGGTCTTGAACTTGCCTGCGTCGCCAAGGACTTGGGCATCGGAGTGAGCGTGGACGCCGTCTTCGGCACGTCCTCCTCCCAGGCGGTCCTGCACTGGGCCAAGGACGGCATCCTCAGCCCCGACGTCACCCTCATACACGCCACCGGACTGACCCCCCAGGCATGGAAGGCGATGGGGGAGACCGGCACCACCGTGGCGCTCGCGCCCACCTCCGACGCCCAGATCGGCCTGGAGACCGCGATCCCCGCCGTCGACGAGGCCCTGTCCGTCGGTATCCGCCCCGGACTGAGCATCGACGTCGAAGTCGCCCTGGCCAGCGACATGTTCACGCAGATGCGGGCCCTGCACGCCATCCAGCGGATGCGCGCCGTCAACGCCGCCTACGACACCACCCAACAGCCCCAGCGCATCACCACCCACGACGTCCTGGACTTCGCCACCCTCCAGGGCGCCCGCACCAACGGCCTGGCCGCCATCACCGGCTCACTCACCCCGGGCAAGAAGGCCGACCTGCTGGTCATCCAGGCAGAGGATCTCAACAACATGCCGCTCAACGACCCGATCGGCACCGTCGTGCTGGGCTCCGACGCCCGCAACATCAGCGCCGTGCTCATCAACGGCGAGCCCCGTAAATGGAACGGCCACGTCCTCGACGTCGACCTGTCCGCCCTGCGCCGAGAGGTCCACACCTCGCGCGAGTACGTGCTGAACACCCCGGCTGCCTGAGCAGCTTCCTTCATCGTCCCCCGGCCGGTGCCCTTCCCCGGCCGGGGGACGCCCACCGCCTTCGTCGGTGCCCTCGGCCGGTCGTGTGGCGCCCGAACACACGAAGCCGGTACCAGACGCCCTCTCTGGAGTTCCCATGTCCAGCCCCACCACAACCCCCAGGCACGCAGCCAAGAGCAGCACCCCCGACCAACCGCCGTCCCGACCACTGTCCTGCTGACCGTGCTCGGCGTCCTGATGGTCAGCCAGATGTACACCGTCCTGGCGTTGCTGCACCCCATGGCCACCGCGCTCGGCACCACACCCGGGCAGGCCACGTGGACGGCAACCGCGTTCGGCTTCGCCTACGCCGCCGGATTCCTCCTCTCCGGCCCGCTGACTGGCCCGCTTGTTCAGGAGGTCAGCGTAGACCTCTGCCGGACTGCGGTGGCCATGAGTCTTGCGCGGACGATGGTTGAGCCCGTGGGCGATGGCGTCCAGGTCGGCCTGGCTGAACGTGCGGAGTTCAGCGCCCTTGAGGAGGTACTGCCGAAGCGCTCGGTTGGTGTTCTCGTTGGTGCCGCGCTGCCACGGGCTCCGCGGCTTGCAGAGGTAGATCGGCATCCCAGTCTCGGAACTGCCGGTCGTGCTCGACATGCCGGGCAAGGTCGCCTGCTTCCTCCGCGCTGCCGAGTTGGACGACACCGAGCGGGCTGTGCTCGACCGAGGCGTGACCGTACGGCGCCGTCAGGGCTACACCCTGCGTGTCAGCGCCGTCCCCACCGTGCATCGCCAGCTCCTTGTCCGTTGTCAGCCCCTCGACGGCGGACAGGGCGTCCCGGCGCTCCCGGCCCAGCGCAAGGCCCGCCGCGAGTACGAGGACCGGATCACGACCCGGCTGCGCCAGGCAGCCGGGGCGGCAGGCCCGTTACCCACGACACCGATCTCCAGGGCGATGCAGTCCGCCGGCACGGGACCGTTCGCTACCGCTCCACAGCTGGCGACTTGGACAGCGAAGACGGCGGTATAGGTGATACTGGAGGGCACGTGAAGCCTTTGGTCTTACGGCGATCCATGGTTGCGGCCGCACCGCAAGGTCCCAGACGTGGTGGTGCGCATCGATGATCCGCCGAGCTGTCACAGCTGCCACACCACGGGCAATCCAGCCGTGGTGCCGGCCTCGGAGTAGTCGTGGACGACATCGAGGAGCTCGGCCATCCTCGCCTGCCAGGCGATGTTGACCGGGAGCTTTTCCAGCTCGGCGAGCAGACGGGCGTAGTCCTGGCACTCGAGGACGTGGAAGAGCTCGCATCCGCTGCGCCAGATGATCCAGGACGTGACGCCGGCGGCCCGGATGGCCACGGTGAGTTCGGCGGGCACCTCGCGGTGGGCGGTCTCGTACTCCTCGATCCGGTTCTCGCGCACGCGGGTGTGCAGGGCAATTCTCATGGCTGCTGCTCCGGTTGAGCGGGGTCGACGCTGACGGTACGGGGCCGTGCACACGCTCCACCCGGTCGAGCTCGATGTCGCCGACGGCGGACGGCTCGGAGATGAAGGTGAGTGCGCATCAGGCCGACTCCTGCGGGATCGGCACGTCGACGGGGAGCAGCCCGCGTTCCTTGAGTTCCGCCCACAGTGCGGCCGGAACGTGATGGTGGAGCAGGGCGGCGGCGTCCTTGATCTCAGCGGCGCTGCGGGTGCCGACCAGGACGCCGGCGACAGCAGGGTGCCCGAAGGGGAAGCGCAGGGCGGCGGCGCGCAGCGGCACGCCGTGCTTCTCGCAGACAGTCTTGAGGTCGAGGGCCCGTGCCACCAGTTCGCTGGGCGCGGTGTCGTAGTCGAAGGTGGCGCCGGGACGCGGGTCGGCGAGCAGGCCGGAGTTGAACACGCCGCCGATGACGACCCCCGCACCCCGCTCGGCGGCGAGCGGCAGCAGTTCTGAGAGCCCGCGCTGGTCGAGCAGGCTGTAGCGGCCGGCCAGCAGGACGGCGTCGATGTCGGTGTCTCGGATGAAGCGGGTGAGCAGTTCGGTCTGGTTCATGCCCACGCCGATTGCGCCGAGGACTCCTTCGGCCCGGAGACGCTCCAGCTCCGGGTAGGCCTGGTCGAGCGCCTCTTCGGCGTGGTCGTCGGGGTCGTGCAGGTAGACGACGTCGATCCGGTCGAGTCCGAGCCGTTCGAGGCTGTCCTCGAGGGAGCGGCGGACTCCCTCGGCGCTGAAGTCCCAGACACGGCGGTGGTCCGCGGGGACGGCGAAGCCGTTGGCGAGGTCGTCGCCGCCGGTGGAGGTGTCGGGCTCGAGCAGCCTTCCGACCTTGGTGGACAGAGTGTACTCGTTCCTCGGCATGTCTCTCAGCGCGCTGCCGAGACGCCGTTCGGACAGACCAAGTCCGTAGTGGGGCGCGGTGTCGAAGTACCGGACGCCGGACTCCCAGGCGGCGGCGACGGCCTGCCCGGCCTGGACATCACTCACCGCGCTGAACAGATTGCCGATACCCGCGGCGCCGAAGGCGAGTTCACTCACCCGCACCGCACTGTGCCCGAGCGCGCAGTCGCGCAGGCTCATGGCTGGGGCTCCGGTCGCAGACGCAGGCCCGCCATGCCGCCGTCGATCGCGAGCGCGGTACCGGTGGTGCTTCCGGCGGCCGGGGAGGCGAGGTAGGCGATGGCGGCGGCCACCTCCTGGGCAGTGACCAGGCGGCCAGTGGGCTGGCGACCATTGAGTGCGGCGCGCTCGGCGACGGGGTCCGCGGCGGCGTCCAGCAGCCGCCCGACCCACGGTGTGTCCACGGTGCCGGGATTGACGCAGTTGACACGAATGCCCTCACGGACGTGGTCGGCGGCCATGGCGAGGGTGAGGGAGAGGACCGCGCCCTTGCTGGCCGAGTACAGCGCCCGCTGGGGTAGGCCCGCAGTCGCGGCGATGGAACAGGTGTTGACCACCGAGGGGTGTGCGGAGCGGCGCAGATACGGGAGAGCGGCGCGGGTGGTGCGGACGATGCCCAGGACGTTGACGTCCAGGACGCGTGTCCACTCCTCGTCCGAATTGTCCTCCACGGTCCCGGCGGCCCCTATCCCGGCGTTGTTGACCAGGATGTCGATCCCGCCGAGTCCTCGGGCCGCCCTGTCGACGGCCGAGCGCACGGAGTCGTCGTCGGTGACGTCGGCCGTGAAGCCCCGCATGGAGGTGGGTATGTCCGTGGGGTCGAGATCCACGACGGCGACGTCCGCTCCGCACTCACCGAGCAACTGGGCCGTGGCCAGTCCGATGCCGGAGGCGCCACCGGTCACCAGGGCGGTGAGTCCTTCGAGGGTGCTTGTCATACGTGGTCCTTCGTGGCGTTGCCGGGCTTGTCAGAGGCCGCTTCGGCGGCCCAGAACGTGCCATGCGGGTAGGTGAAGGTGTCGATGGTGGTCTGGTGCATGGCGGCGGAGAAGCCGGGCGCAGTGGGTGCCTGGTAGTGGCCGCCGGTGACGTCCACCGGGTCGAGGAAATGCTGATGGAGGTGGTCGACGAACTCGATGACCCGGTCCTGCTTCGTGCCCGAGAGGGCTACATAGTCGAACATCGACAGGTGCTGGACGAGTTCACACAGGCCCACACCACCCGCGTGCGGGCAGACCGGGATGCCGAACTTGGCAGCCAGCAACAGGATGGCGATGTTCTCGTTGACCCCGGCCACACGGGCCGAGTCCAGTTGGAGCACATCGATGGCTCCGGCCTGGAGGAACTGTTTGAAAACGATCCGGTTCTGAACGTGCTCGCCGGTTGCGACCTTGACGGGGTGGACCCCGCGCCGGATGGCCGCGTGGCCGAGGATGTCGTCAGGACTGGTCGGTTCCTCGATCCAGTAGGGGTCGAACTCCGCGAGCGCCTTCGTCCATTCGATGGCCTGGGTGACGTCCCAGCGCTGATTGGCATCGATCGCGATCCGGACGTCTGGTCCCACCGCCTCGCGGGCTGCGCGGCAGCGGCGGATGTCGTCCTCCAGGTCGGCGCCGACCTTGAGCTTGATCTGGGTGAAGCCGTCGGTGACGGCCTGCTCGGCGAGGTGGGTGAGCTTCTCGTCGGAGTAGCCGAGCCAGCCGGGGGAGGTGGTGTAGGCGGGGTAGCCGCGCCGCAGCAAGTCGGCAGCTCGGTCGGGGGCCCCTTGCCTGCCCTTGCGCAGGAGTTCCACAGCTTCGTCCTGGGTCAGGGCGTCGCTGATGTAGCGGAAGTCCACCTGGCTCGCCAGCCAAGCGGGATCGGCATCGGCAAGGAACTGCCAGACGGGCTTGCGCTCCCGCTTGGCGGCGAGGTCCCAGACAGCGTTGACCACGGCTCCTATGGCCATGTGCATCACGCCCTTCTCGGGGCCGAGCCAGCGCAGTTGGCTGTCCCCGATGAGGTCACGGTACAAGGAGCCCGGGTCGGCGCACAGTTCGGCGACGGACCGGCCGACGACGTGCTCGCGCAGCGCGTCGATGGCGGCGACCTGGACATCGTTACCACGGCCGATGGTGAAGGTGAAGCCGTGCCCCTCGGGACCGCCCGCCGAGGTGCGCAGGATGACGTAGGCCGCGGAGTAGTCGGGGTCGGGGTTCATTGCGTCGGACCCGTCCAACTCCCGCGAGGTAGGGAAGCGGATGTCGTAGGTGTCGACGGCGGTGATCCGCACTGTGGTCGGGGGCAACTCGGTGCCTTTCACGCGTTGATGAAGGTCTGGCGTTGGGTACCGAGGCCGTCGATGGACAGCTCGACGGCGTCTCCTTCGCGCAGGTACGGGGTGCCGGGCAGGCCGAGGGCCACCCCGGCGGGGGTGCCGGTGTTGATGACGTCGCCGGGGTGCAGCACCATGTACTGGCTCAGGTACCGGACGAGGTAGGCAACGTCGAAGATCATGTTCTTGGTGTTGCCGTTCTGACGTGCGGCGCCGTTGACGGCCAGACGCAGGCCCAACGTTTGCGGATCGCCGACCTCGTCGGGGGTGACCAGCCAGGGGCCCATCGGGTTGAAGGTCTCGCAGGACTTGCCGAGGTCCCACTGGGGGGAGTATTCGAGCTGGAACGCGCGCTCGGAGACGTCGTTGCTGATCGCGTAGCCCGCGATGCACTCGGCTGCCGCGGCCGGATCCGCCAGGTAGCGAGCCTCGCGTCCGATGACGACCGCGAGTTCGACTTCCCAGTCGGTTTTCACCGAACCACGTGGGATCAGCACCTGGTCATGAGGGCCTACCACGGTGGACGGGTCCTTCATGAAGATCACCGGTCGCTTCGGCACGGCCGCACCGGTCTCCTCGGCGTGGTCGCGGTAGTTGAGACCGACACACACCAGTTTGCCGGGGCGTGCGACGGGAGCGCCGATCCGCCGGCCGGCTTCCTCGATCCGCGGCAGGAGGCCCTCGGCCAGCGCCTGCCTGACCCGGTCGATCCCCCCGGAAGCAAAGAAGGCCCCGTCGATGTCGTCGGTCAGGCTCGTGACGGCGAACATGCCGCCGTCCGCGTCGATCACCGCCGGAATCTCTGCTCCGAGTGCCCCGATGCGCAGTAGTTTCACGCCTGGTCTCCTGTCGTTGCCCGGGAGGTCGAGACCCTCCCTCCAACCTATACATCGGATGAATCCTCCGTAGGCCTCAACCATACGAGCGACAACTCATCGCCGCAAGAAATCATCCGATGTCTGCGGAGTCGGTAAACTGCTGGAATTTTCACGGTCGGTGACGGTGAAAACGGTTGCGCACCTCGGGCGAACCATGAACCGCTGGCGGCGAGTGATCCGATGTATTCGTCGGGATGTCTTCACCGACGCGCAGCAGCGGTGCCGGCGGTCCAACGTGACCTGTGGAGCGATGTCCCAATGACGGCCGAGTAGAGGGCCGTTGCTCCCCTCCCGCCCGCCAGGACTCCACCGATGAGCTGAGCCCGTCGTACGGGCCGTTCTTCCTGCGGTACTCCTGCACGACCTTGGCCGCGACGTCGCCCGCAAGGCCTGCACTGCGCACTCACGATCGGGAAGCACTGCTGCCTGTGGGCGGTCTCAGAACTCCTCCACGTACTCCTCCGGCGGTCCCAGCTCGGGGTGGTCCCGTAGCTCCAAGGTCTCGCCGAGACGCTCCAGTTCGAGAACGGTGACCGTGTTGCTGCCCGCGCGCAGAAGTGGAGCTGGGCAGTACAAGGTGACCTGGGGGCCGATCTCCCAGTAGCGTCCGAGCAGGAACCCGTTGACCCAGACGAAGCCGTGGGCCGATCCTGGCAGCGCGAGGAAGGTGTCCTGTGGTGTGTCGACCTCGAGTTCGGCGGCGGCGAACCCGGCCGACGTGGTCGCGGGACCCGCACCGAGCGCATGTGACAGTTCGACCGAGGACCATTCCTGGATCGCGACCGGTGTGCTCTGCCATCCCTGGACCATGCGCCGGTCGACGAGGACCGGACCGAGCAGGCCCTTGGCCCTGCCGACGCCGGGACCGTAGTTGACCCGGCCGAGGTTCTCGACCACGACCTCCAGCCGTACGATCCCGCCGGCCCCGGACACGGTCAGTTCAGGGGAGTTGGGGTCCACGACGCCGAGGAGAGCGCCGTCGACGAAGACCAGGGCTCGGTCGCGCACATCGGTGAAGACCAGTCGATGTTCGCCTGCCGGGATGCGCGGGTGGGCGATGTGCCGGACCATGCCCGCGTCGAGGCCGAGTTGTTCGAACGTGGCGGGGCGTGGGGAGACCGTGGTCCGTGCGCGTACGGCAGCCAGGGCGGGGAGCAGGTCGGCGCGGTGGACCAGGGGGAGGCGTGCGGGAGGGAGCACTGGCAACCGTTCGGGTGAACGAAGGGAGCTTTCCGCGCCGAGCGCCTCGCGCATGGCGAAGAACTTGGGGGTGAGACGGCCGTCCTCGGCGATGGGCGCGTCAGAATCGTAGCTGGTGACGATGGGTTCCAGTCGGCCTTGAGTCTCGTTGGCGCCCGCCCACAGGCCGAAGCTGGTACCGCCGTGCGCCATGTAGATGCTGACGCTGCCGTGGTCGGCGATGATGCCGCGCAGTGTGCGGACGGCGCTCTCGACTCCGCGGACATGGTGCCGGTCGCCCCAGTGGTCGAACCAGCCGTTCCAGAACTCGGCGACCAGGAAAGGCTCGTCGGGGCGGCGGTCGGCAAGGAGGCGTCGGGCGACATCGGGATTGGAGCCCAGTGTGGCGGCGGCCAGTGTGCCGCTCAGCGTGCCGCCGTCCAGCATGAGTTCCGTGGGCCCGTCGGCGGTGAACAGCAGCTCTCGGATGCCTCGTCCGGTCAACGCCGCACGGCTCCACCGCAAGTAGGCGTGGTCGTCGCCGTAGCTGCCGAACTCGTTCTCCACCTGGACCGCGACGACCGGTCCGCCCTCGCACGCCTGGAGTGCGGCCAGGCGTGGGATCAGCTCGTCGAACCAGTCGCCGACGGCCGAGGTGAACGCCGGGTCGGAGCTGCGGATCGTGAGGTCCTTCGCGGTGAGCCAGCTCGGAAGACCGCCGTTGGACCACTCGGCGCAGATGTACGGGCCGGGCCGGACGATGACGTCGAGGCCTTCCTCGCCCACCATGTGGATGAACCGTTCGAGATCCCGCCAGCCGTCGAAGGACGGTGGCTCGCCTTCGCGGGGCTGGTGGAAGTTCCAGGCCACGTAGGTGTCGATCGTGTTGAGCCCAAGGTCGGCGACCCGTCTGATGCGATCTCGCCAGAGGCCGGGGTGCACACGGAAGTAGTGCATCGCACCGGACAGGATGCGGTGAGGGACGGCGTTGCGGTACAGGCGGCCGTCGCGCCAGGAGAGTGCGGCGGTGGGGGTGGCGACCGGTGCATCGGCTGGGGGCCGTGGCTCGGTGATGTGCTCTGTCACGGATGGAGAGTATGTTATCGGTGACATGGGTGACAACATTGGTAGGGTCCCTGGAACGGCGTCGGGGGAGGGAAGGTAATGAACGAGGACACTGCGCGGCAGAGACAGCCGAGCATGGCCGACGTGGCCCGGATCGCCGGGGTGTCGGCCCAGACGGTCTCGCGTGCGCTGCGCAGCTCACCGAATGTCAACCCCGAGACCCGCAGGCGCGTACTGGCCGCCGTGGAGCAGGCCGGCTACCGGTTCAACAGTGCGGCCAGAGCCCTGTCCTCGGGGCGCAGCCACACCATCGGGCTCGTGCTGCTGGCGTCCGGCGGCTACTACTCGCGCTCGGCGGTGACAGCGGGTGTCGAGTCGGCCGCGGGGGCGGCCGGGTACGCGGTGAGCATCGCGACCATCTCCGAGCTCGACGTCGGCCTGATGGAGGGCGCCCTGGCCAGGCTCGCCGACCAGGGTGTCGACGGCCTGGTGATCGCGGTTCCGCTCATCTCCGTGACGAAGAAGATGGAAGACATCACCCGCGATATTCCGACCGTCACACTCGACGGTTCGCGGACCGCGGGCGCCCGGGTGCTCGGCATCGACCAGAAGGAGGCTGGGCGGATCGCCACCCAGCACCTGCTGGACCTGGGGCATCGCCAGGTCTGGCACGTCTCGGGGCCGGACGAGTGGATCGAGGCCCGCCAACGGCGCCAAGGCTGGCAGGAATGCCTGGAAGCGGCCGGGATCGAGGCACCGCCGCCGCTGGAGGGCGACTGGTCGCCCGGCTCCGGGTATCGGCAGGGCCAGATCATCGCGATGATCCCGGAGGTCACCGCGGTCTTCGTGGCGAGCGACGAGATGGCGTTCGGGGTGATCCGCGCCCTGCGCGAGCGTGGCCGCTCGGTGCCGGAGGACGTGTCCATCGTGAGCGTCGACGACATCGCCCTGGCCGCGTTCTGCTCACCGCCGCTCACGGCCGTCAAGCAGGACTTCTTCGCATACGGAGCGGCAGCGGTCACCCTGCTGCTGCAAGGTGACGCCGAGGGTGAGGAGCCAGTCAGCACCCCCACGCTGTCCGTGCGTTCCTCGACGGCCCCGCCGCGCCCGCAGTGAGTAACGTTTCGGCCATTGTCTGAAACGGCCTGCAACTGACCCTTGCGCACCCATGAGATCGATGCCATCGTTGCGCATCATGTTATCGGTGCCACCGTAACAATTCCGGACCATGATTCTGCCGGACGGGGATGCGGTGGCGTGGTGTGCCGACGCTTCGGCCTTCAACGCGCCAGACGTCGGCCCCGCACTACCGCTCGCAGTCAGGTGGGCAACTGCTGTCCACGGGAAGGACCCAAAATGAGGAGATCGCTCGCCCTTGCGGGCACCGCGGTAACGGCACTCTCGCTGCTCGTCGGTTGCTCGTCCGGCGGCGACGACGCGGGCTCGGGCAAGACGACCCTCAAGGTCGCCGCCCTCGAAGGCGGCTACGGCCGGACCATGTACACGCAGGTCATCAAGGCCTACGAGGCATCACACCCCGACGTCGACGTCCAGTTGCAGATATCGAAGAGCATCGAGGACGAGATCACGCCGAACATGAAGGCGGGCAAGTACCCGGACGTCGTGGTGCTCGGCCAGGGCCGCAAGGCCGCCCTCCCCGAGACCCTGATCAAGGACAAGGCCCTCGAAGACCTCACCCCGGTCCTGAAGACCAAGGTCCCGGGTGAGAACAAGACGGTGGGGGACAAGCTCACCGACGGGATCGTCGGCAACCTCAACACCAACCCGTACGGCACGGACAAGACGTACCTGATGCCGATGTACTACGCGCCGACCGGCCTGTTCTACAACCAGGGCCTGTTCGAGAAGAAGGGCTGGAAGCCCCCGACCACCTGGGACGAGATGTTCGAGCTGGGCGACAAAGCAAAGAAGCAAGGCATCGCGCTGTTCACCTACCCGACGAGCGGATACCTCGACTCCTACTTCTATGCCCTGCTCGCCGACATCGGCGGGGAGCAGTTCTACAACGACGTCATGACGTACAAGAAGGACGTCTGGAAGACGCCGAACGCCAAGAAGGCGCTCGACATCACCACCAAGCTGCTCAGCTACGCCGCCCCGACCACCGTCGGCTACGCCAACGAGCAGGACTTCACCAAGAACCAGCAGTCGGTCCTCGACAACAAGGCGCTGTTCATGCCGAACGGCACCTGGATCACCGGCGAGATGGCGGACGCCCCGCGCGCGAAGGGCTTCAAGTGGGGCCTGACCACGCTGCCCGCGGTCACCAAGGGCGCCAAGCGGTACCTGACCACGTCGGTCGAGTCGGTGTGGGTCCCCAGCGCAGCCGAGCACAAGGACGCGGCGAAGGACTTCATCGCCTACCTGTATTCCGACAAGGCGGCCGAGATCTTCGCCAAGTCGAATGCGATCCAGCCCATCGAGGGCATCGCGGACAGTCTGACCGGTGAGAGCGCCGAGTTCTACAAGCTCTACGAGGACCCGTCGGTCTCCGCGCTGGTCGGCGGTTTCGCCGCCACCGCACCCGTCGAGGGCGTCGACATCAAGGCCACCCTCTTCGACACCGCCAACAGCATCATCAGCGGCGACACCACCGAGGCCAAGTGGCAGCCCGCGCTGAACGAGGCCAGCGAGAAGCTGCGCCAGGCGGGCGACTGACCGGCCCGGCGGCGACCCGGACCACCCGGGTCGCCGCCGGCGCCCCCAACCCGGGAGATCCTCTCGGCGCACCCAGGACTGCTTCGTACGACCGGAGGACCGGCACGGTGACGACCCTCTCCACCCCACCCCATGACTCAGCGGACCTCACGACGAGACCCGCTCCGACCCCCCGAGGCTCCCGGCGCGGCGCCCGTTCCCCGGCTCGGCGGCGCCGCGGCGACATGCGCTTCGTGCTCGCCTGTCTGCTTCCCGCGCTGGTGCTCTTCGCGGTGTTCATGGTCTACCCGACCGTGAACGTGTTCCGGATGTCGCTCTACACCTGGAGCGGGTTCTCCCCGGACATGAAGTTCGTGGGGCTGGACAACTTCCGCCATCTGATCGACGACGACCAGTTCGTGCGTGCCTTCCAGAACACGGTCGCGTTGTTGGTCGTGGTGACCGTGGTGACCATGGGTATGGGTCTGTTTCTCGCCGCGATCATGACGCGGCAGAAGCTGCGCGGCCGTAACGTCCTCCGGTTCATCCTCTACATTCCGAACATCCTCTCCGTGGTCGTGATCGCGGCGATCTTCTCCGCCATCTACGACCAGAAGAACGGTCTGCTCAACGGGACCCTGCGGTTGCTGTCCCTCGACGGCTGGCAGCAGGTCTGGCTCGGCAACCAGAAGATCGTGCTCTACTCCGTCGCCATCGCGATGGTCTGGCAGTCGCTGGGCTACTACATGGTCCTCTACATGTCGAGCATGGCGAGCATCCCCGAGGAGCTGTACGAGGCCGGCGCGCTCGACGGCGCCTCCAACGCCCGCCAGTTCTTCTCCATCACGCTGCCGCTGATCTGGCAGAACCTGCGGACCTCCCTGACCTTCTTCATCATGAGCGCGGTCAACCTCAGCTTCGTGCTGGTCCGCGCCATGACCGGCGGCGGCCCGGACAGTTCCTCCGAGGTCCTGCTGAGCTACATGTACAAGCAGGCGTACACCAACTCCTCGTACGGCTACGGCATGGCCATCGGTGTCGTCATCTTCGCGTTCTCGTTCCTCGTGTCGCTCCTGGTGAGCCGGGCGACGCGGCGCGAGCCCCTCCAGTTCTGAGGACCCGCACCATGACTGTGATCAACTCCTTGCGCCCGCGCACCGCCCGCTCGCGGACCGGACGTGTGCTCACCTATGCGCTCGTGTTCGTCCTCGCGCTCGCCATCGCGGTGCCGGTCGTCTGGGTGCTGCTGGCCTCGCTGAAGAAGAAGAGCGAGTTCTTCGGCAGCCCCTGGACGCTGCCCGAAGGCCTGCGTTTCCAGAACTACGTCGATGCATTCACCGACGCGCACATGGGTCAGTACTTCCTGACCTCGGTGTTCGTAACCTTGCTCGGCCTCGTCCTCGTCCTCGCGGTGTCCGTGCCCGCCGCCTACGTCATCGCCCGGTACGAGTTCCCAGGCCGCGGCATCGTCGAGATCGCGCTGCTCGGCGGCCTGTTCGTCAACGTCAACTACATCGTCGTACCGATCTTTCTGATGCTGGTCGGCTGGGACAAGGCGCTCGTCGACGTCTTCCCCGGCGGGTTCTTCATCGACAACCCGACCGTGCTCTCGCTCGTCTACGCGGCCACGTCGATCCCTTTCACCATCTACCTGCTCACCGCGTACTTCCGATCCATCCCGGTCGAGTACGAGGAGGCCGCCTCGCTCGACGGCGCGTCCCGCTGGCGGATCATGACCCGGATCATGCTGCCGATGGCCCGCCCGGCGGTCACCACCGTGATCCTCTTCAACTTCCTCGCCTACTGGAATGACTTCATCATCTCGCTCACCCTGCTGCCCGGCGACGGCAAGACCGTCCAGGTCGGCCTGCTCAACCTGTTCACCGCTCAGAAGGCCGCGGCCGACTACGGGCGCCTGTACGCAGGCATGGTCATCGTCATCGTGCCCGTCCTGATCGTCTACGCCTTCATCCAGAAGCGGCTCATCGAAGGCATGGCATCCGGCGGAGTCAAGGGCTGACGGCCGCACGGCCCAAGCGGAAGGAAGACCGGCATGAAGGACTCGACGCGTGCGGCGCTGCTCGTCGCCGTGCGCACGCTCGTCGCGGCGGCCTGTGTGGCGCTCGTGGTCATCGAGCGGTCGACGATCGGATGGGGGCATCTCGGGGTGATGCTCCTGGCTCTTGCGGGGCTGCTGATGCTGCTCGCCTCGTACAACCGGAGGTTTCGTTGAGCACTACGGCGTTCGAGCAGATGCTGGCCTCGGTGCGACCGAGCGAGCGTCAGCTCGCATGGCAGGAGATGGAGTTCTACGGGTTCATCCACTTCGGCATCAACACCATGACCGACCGGGAGTGGGGCGAGGGCCACGAGGACCCGGCCCTCTTCGACCCGTCGGACCTGGACGCGGACCAGTGGGTCGCCGCGATCAAGAGTGCGGGAATGACCGGGGTCGTCCTGACCTGCAAGCACCATGACGGGTTCGCCCTGTGGCCGAGCGACGTCACCGACCACTCGGTCGCCTTGTCTCCGTGGCGCGGCGGCAAGGGCGACGTGGTCGCCGAGGTCGCCGACGCGGCCCGCCGGCACGGCCTGAAGTTCGGGGTCTACCTCTCCCCGTGGGACCGCACCGAGGCGTCCTACGGCTCGGGAACCGGCTACGACGACTTCTACGTCGCCCAGCTCACCGAACTGCTCACCCGCTACGGCCCGGTGTTCTCCGTGTGGCTCGACGGTGCCAACGGCGAGGGCCCGAACGGCAGGCGCCAGGTGTACGACTGGGAGCGCTACTACGCGGTCGTCCGCGAACTCCAGCCGGACGCGGTGATCAACGTGTGCGGGCCCGACGTCCGCTGGTGCGGCAACGAGGCCGGCGAGACCCGCCCCGACGAGTGGAGCGTGGTGCCGCGCGCCCTCCAGGACGCCGAACGGACCGCATCCCGCTCCCAGCAGGCGGACGACGGCAGCTTCGCCCGGCTGGTCCGCAGCGACGACCGCGACCTGGGCAGCCGTGCCGCCCTGGCCGGACACGAGGACGACCTGGTCTGGTACCCGGCCGAGGTCAACACCTCGATCCGGCCCGGCTGGTTCCACCACCCGGCCGAGGACGGCCACGTCCGTTCCGTCGACGAACTGTTCACCATCTACCTGCGGTCCGTCGGCGGCAACTCCTGCTTCCTCCTCAACATCCCCCCGGCAGCCGACGGCCGCCTCCGGGAGGCCGACGTGGACACGCTGAAGGGCCTCGGGCAGCGCATCGCGGACTTCCGCTCCCGCCGGATCGAGGCCGACGCGACCGTCACCTCCGGCACCCCGGGCGATGTCGCCACAGCCTGGCCGGGCAAGGCCCGCACCTCCTGGCGGCCGGACGACACCGACGCCCGCCCCACTGTGACGCTCGCCTTCGCGGGCGCCCGTCCCGTCGAGGCGGTCGTGCTGGGCGAGGACATCACGCAGGGGCAGCGCATCGAGCACGTCGTCGTCCGGGGCGGCCGGAACGGTGACTGGACGACGCTCGCCGAGGCCAACGCGGTCGGCTACCAACGCATCCTCACCTTCCCGCCGGCCGAGGTGGACACGGTCGTCGTCGAAATCATCCAGAGCCGGGACACCCCCGTCGTCTCCCGGGTGGCGGCGATCGGGACGTCCTTGTGAAGTCGGCGGCCACCAGGGCGGGTTCCAGCAGGCCCAGCAGGGTGGGTGGCGCCCGTAGGCCGAGCGGTTCGCGCAAGCCCGGTGCCCGCAGAGCGACGCCAACCGGCAGGCAGGCCGGGGCATCCCGCCCGCAGGACACCCCCCGCAGCCGGCCTTCACGGCGCACCCTCGCCGTGTTGAGCGCAGCCTGCCTTGCCGTCGCCGCGCTGGCCGTCGCCGCGGTCACGGTCCTCGGCCACCACCGCGGAGACGAGGTCGCCTCCCTGGACGGACACCCGGTCACCCGCGACGAACTGCTCTTTCACATGAAACGGCTCGCCCCCACCGTGCAGAACGAGCTGCGCACCAAGTACCACCTCCAGGGCACGTTCACCTGGAACGCGAAGACCGGGAACAGGACCGCGCTCCAGCGCCTGGAGACCCGTGCGCTTGACGAGATCCGCGAGGACAAGACGACCCTTCTCCTCGCCGAGGAACAGGGCCTGATCGACTCGGTGGACTTCGCGGATCTCGAAGGCGAACGGACGAAGGAGAACGGCTCCCGCGCCCAAGCCATCGCCGCCGGCCGAACCGTCTACGGCGTCACGCAGTTCTCTCCCGAGGAGTACTACACCCATCGGCTCACCGAGCTCACGACCAGCCTGAAGGACCGGCTCGCCGAGGACTCCGGCGAGCCGCTCCACGTCACCGACGCCGAGGTCCGCAAGGCGTTCGACGCCGACCCGGAGGTCTGGAGCGCCAACGCCACCATGTACACGTACAGCCAGCTGGTGGTGCAGGTGCCGAAGGAGGCTTCCGCGGCCCAGGCCACCGCCGTCCAGCGGCGGGTGAAAGCCGCGGGCCGCCTTTCGGCCGTCACCGGGGAACCGGACGCCAAGCTGACGACCGGCACGTACGACGGCGGCTCGAACGGGCTGAACTCGCACGACCAGGACCTCATGTCCGTGCTCGGCAAACTCGAGCCGGGCCAGATCTCGGCACCCGTGAAGGGCACCGGCCAGATCACCTTCTACCAGCTCGACAGCAAGAAGACCGACGAGGACAAGGCGTTCAAGCAGTACGCCCAGCGGATCCGCCAGTCGCTCGTGGAGAAGAAGTTCGACACATACCTCCAGCGCCGGGCCGACGACGCCTCGATGGACGTCGACGCCTCGGCGATGGGTGCCATCAACACGAAGGATGTGCAGCAATGAGACCTGCCGGCAACGGCCCACCCGGCGGAGAGAGGGCATCGAAGCGCCCGAGAATCACCGCGCGGACGCTTCGCGCGGGCCTGACCTCCCTGCTCGCCGCCCTGCTCGTGGGGTCGCTCGCCCCGGCCGCACACGCGGCGGCCCTGCCGAAGCCGTCCCCGGCGGCCGCGGTCTCGGCTGCCGGTCAGTCCTGGCCGGGCAACTTGCCGAACACAACGGGCGGCAAGGACTACTACATCGACGCCACGCACGGCCACGACGACGCGGCCGGCACCTCCCCGAAGATCGCCTGGCGCAGCCTGGCCAAGGCGAACGCGACGACGTTCAAGCCTGGCGACCGCATCCTGCTCAAGGCCGGTGAGCAGTGGCAGGACGAGCAGTTGTGGCCGAAGGGCTCGGGCAGCGCGGGCAAGCCGATCACGATCTCGGCGTACGGCGACCCACACGCCGGCCGCCCCTACATCGCGACGAACGGCAAGGTTCCCAGCCCGTTCAACGCGGACGGCACGAAGAACCCGAAGACCGTCGGTCTGACCGGCGCCATCGTGCTGCGCAACCAGCAGTACTGGGACGTCGACAGCGTGGAGCTGTCCAACGACGACGACTTCGCCACCGACATCACCACCGGCTCGTACGTCCGTGACGGAATCATGGTCTCGATCAACGCCGACCTGCTGAAGGACGGCGAGGACAGCATCATGGACCATTTCCGGATATCGAACATCTACGTCCACAACCTCGACGGCCCGAGCAGCTGGCAGAAGATCCACTACGGTGGTGTCGACTTCCAGGTCTTCGGCAGCAAGAGCTACAAGGACTACGGGACGGGCGGCTACTACTTCAAGGACGTCCGGATCGAGGACAACACCTTCGAGAACGTGGAACTGCACGCTGTCCAGTTCGCGTTCAACTGGTTCGGCGCCGACAGCGCCGACTCGGGCCAGTACGACGAGAGCGGTAAGTGGCACGACGGCTGGGAGCAGCTGTGGGTGCGCACCCGCGACCTGTACAGCCGTGACGTCTACATCGGCCACAACTACGCCGAGAGCATCGGCCAGGGCGCCTTCCAACTCGCCGACACCCAGCGGATGACGGTCGAGTACAACGAGGTCAACGGGTTCCTGAAGCGCTACGACGCGGTGTCCTGCGCGCTCTACCTGTGGGCGGGCGCCGATTCGACCATGCAGTACAACGAGGTCTACGGCGGTCCGGACAACGAGTACGACGGCACCCCCTGGGACCTGGAGTACACGAACTTCAACGTCACGTACCAGTACAACTACTCGCACGACAACGCGGCGGGCTGGATGGCCTACATGGGCAACAGCTCGAACTCGGTGGCTCGTTACAACCTGAGCGTCAATGACAACGGTGTCCTGGTGAAGAACATGCTGTCGACGAACTACTCGCCGACCTACTTCGCGAACAACACCTTCGTCTACGACGGCGCCGACCTCGACTACGTCCACGACGAGACGTTCCTGAGCCGCGTCCACTTCCTGAACAACATCTTCTACAACACCTCGAAGACGGCCCCGACGACGTGGTACCGCCGCACCGGCGCGCTGCGGCAGGCCGTGTTCGCCAACAACGACTACTACGAGGCGAGCGGCAAACACTCCGCCCAGGAGCCGGCCGACCCGGACGGGCTGCGGGCCGACCCGAAGTTCACCGGTGACCCCGCGGACTACGTCACCGGGGCGGGCGTGGACAGGATCAGGAAGGCTGCCGCGCACTTCTCGCTGAGCAAGGACTCGCCGTTGATCGACGCGGGCCGCTACAACGCGCACCTGGGCACCGCGGACTTCCTCGGTACGCACCTCTACTACGGCGACGCGCCGGACATCGGCATCGCCGAGGCGCCCCTCGGCAAGCGGGTCGCCCACCCGGTCGACGACGATCCGATCGAGGAGGAGACCGACGACCGGGTGAACCTCGCGCTGGGCAAGACGGTCACCGCCAGCTCCACCCACCCCGGGGCGAACGGCACGCTCACCGCGGACAAGCTGACCGACGGCGACCTGACGACCCGTTGGGCAGCGGCCGATGACGCCACATATCCGATCACACTCGACATCAACTTCGGTTCGGACACCACCTTCGACGAGGTCTACCTGGATGAGTACACCGACGCGGGCACCAACCCGCGGGTGCAGTCGTTCGAGCTGCAGCGCTGGGATCCCGGTACCGGCCAGTGGGTGACCTTCGCGAGCCGCGAAAACGGTATCGGGCACGACCTCACGGTGACCGGCTTCAGCAGTGTCACGACCTCCCGGCTTCGGGTGTCGCTCACCGGGCAGATCGCGACGGAGACCTACACCCCGACCTTGACCGAAATCGCTGTGTACCACACCGGCAAGTAGGCCGGAGCGTGTAACAACAACGGGCGGGTGGACGCCCCTGCGTCCACCCGCCTCTGAGGCGGCCCGTGACGAGCGGGTCGCTGGGGCCGCCGATGCACCTGCCGGCCCGAAAGACGCCCGCTGCTGTCACCGGCCCGGTGAACGTGTCTCGATAGGGGCTTTGCTGCACAAAGCACCGTCACAGTCCTGACTGCGCACCGGAAACACGATCGTCCGCCTCCCCAGCCGCTTGTCAGATTGTGCCACTCTGCGTGTTTTGGTGATGTAGCGGGTGCGTCGTCAGTCGGCGATCATGCCGGCGCTGAGGTTGGCGATCGCCGCGGTCATCGCGGCGGCCCGGTCGGAGGCGACGAAGGCGGCCACGTCGGCGATCTCTGCGACCGTGGGCAACTGTTTGCGCAGCGTCCGCTCCGTCATACGGGCCTGGAACGCGTCGCGGCTGATGCCGTAGGCATCGGCGTGCAGGCTGTACACCTCCGTGAGCTGTGGGGTCTCGGGCATCCCCGCCGCGTTCAGGCATACGACGCGCACGCCATTCGGTCCGAGCTCGGCAGCCAGACCCCGGGACAGCGCTTCGACCGCCGCCCAGGCCGGTGCCATGCCCCCCATGAGCGCGACGGCCGTACGGGAGGGACTCGCGGTGATCGTCAGAATCACACCTGATCCCTGAACGGTCATGCGGCGGCCGGCCGCTCTGGCGGTCAGGAAGTTGGCCTTGGGGTAGGTGGCGATGGGCAGGTCGAAGGCGTCGGGCGACAGGTCGACGAAGCGGGTGCCTTGAATACCTGTCTGGGGCAGGCTGATCGCATTGAAAGAGACGTCGAGGGAGCCGGCGTTCCGGACCACTGCGTCGGCGTGCGCTTCCACGGCGTCCTCGTCCATCACGTCCACCGTGGCGACGTCGGCGACGCCACCGGAGGCCTGGATCTTTTCAGCGACAGCCTCCAGCGCGGCGGTGGTGCGTCCGACGAGGAAGACCCGTGCTCCCTCCGCGGCGAAGGTGTGAGCGACCGCGCTTCCGACGGAGCCGCCCGCTCCGTAGACGATCGCGTTCTTGTTTTCAAGCAGCACTGTTGCTCCCGGTTGTCGATTGGTGCGGACCTCGGTCCGTCACTGCTACCGACTCGGCGACCCGCCGAAAGGAATCGATCGAGACGGCCGGATTTCTGAGCGTCGCAGTGTCGCTGATCGGGGCAGTGGCGAGGTTCGGCATCTCAGGTCGCCGATCTGGGCGGAGAGGTAGCAGACCCGTGGGAGTCGGCGGTGGCGGCGTAGCGACGCATGCTGCGGCCAATCCGCTCGGAATCGCGTGGAACAGGGACGAGACCGGCGGGACCGGTGACCCCTGCGAGGCGGCTGGCGTTGCCAAGGGTCATGTCCCACCGGTGCAGGTAACGAACTCTGGGCCGAGTGCCGGGCCCATGCGCGGCATGCTCAGGATGACCTCCGCGTCCCGATGCTCGCCGAACCGGCTGCCCAGCTGCCGCTGCCCGTTACCTTCTTCGTGGCCCCGCAATGGGGCTCCCGGCCTCCGGTCCCGGCATGATTCTGCTGCCCAGTCAGTCATGATCGAAAGGGTGCTGTCACCGGGCACGGAGGCATTGGCAGACCGCTGATCAGGGGCATGGGCGCTGAACCCGCACCGGGTGAGGCAGGCTCTCCGTAACGTGGATGCCGGCACGCTGATGCCGCAGGCAGGCCGGGATGGTTCGGAGCTGGGGAGCGAGGATCACGTGACCAAGGACGAGACCGTCGACGTCTATCTGGGCCTGGACGTCGGCAAGGGCGAGCACCACGCCACCGCCCTCACCCCGGCCGGGAAGAAGGCCTTCGACAAGCCCCTGCCCAACACTGAGCCCAAGCTGCGTGAGCTGTTCGCCAAGCTGCAGGCCAGGCACGGCACCGTGCTCGTCGTGGTCGACCAGCCTGCCTCCATAGGCGCCCTTCCACTGGCGGTCGCCCGGGATATGGGCTGCCAGGTCGCCTACCTGCCGGGATTGACGATGCGTCGGATCGCGGACCTGTATCCGGGTGAGGCCAAGACCGACGCGAGAGACGCCTATGTCATCGCCGACGCGGCCCGCTCGATGCCGCACACGCTCCGCGCCATCGACCCGGCTGATGAAACCACAGCCGAACTGCAGATGATCACTGGCTTCGACGACGACCTGACTACCGAGACCACCCGCATCAAGAACCGCCTGCGCGGCCTGCTCACCCAGATCCACCCCTCCCTCGAGCAAGTCCTGGGCCCACGCCTGGACCATCCCGCCGTCCTGGCCCTGCTGGAGCGCTTCGGCTCACCCGCTCAGATCCGCAAGGCCGGGCGCCGCCGCCTGGTCACCCTGCTGCGGCCGAAGGCACCGCGGATGGCCGAGCGCCTGGTGGACGACATCTTCACCGCACTCGACGAGCAGACCGTCGTCGTCCCCGGGACCGAGGCCGCAGCACTGATCGTTCCCAGCCTCGCCTCCTCCCTCGCCGCCGTCCTCGACCAGCGCAAGGTCCTCGCCATCCGGATCGAGCAACTGCTGGAGGCACACCCTCTTTCCCAGGTCCTGACCTCCATGCCCGGCGTCGGGGTCAGGACCGCAGCCCGCATCCTCATCGACGTCGGCGACGGCACCGCGTTCCCTACCGCCGGGCACCTGGCCGCCTATGCCGGCCTCGCCCCGGTCACCCGGTCCTCCGGCTCCTCCATCCGCGGCGAGCATCCCGCCCGGCGCGGCAATAGGCAGCTCAAACGCGCCCTCTATCTCGCCGCGTTCGCCTCGCTCAAACAGCCAGAGTCCCGCGCCTATTACGACAAGAAGCGCAAGGAAGGAAAGCACCACGTCGCAGCCGTCATCGCGCTTGCCCGACGACGGATCGACGTGCTGTTCGCGATGCTCCGCGACGGCACCTTCTACCAGGCCCCAGCCGTCACATCAGCTTGACGAAGACCATAGGGGCCCCCTTTCGGTTTGGAAGATCTCATCACCGGTCTTCCGGCCAGGCGGATCCTCACCGGCCGACAGCCGCCAGGGACCAGCTGGCGGAGCTCTCACCGGTCGTACAACAGGCCCTGCCACTCACCCGGGCCCCTGGTGCACCTGAAGGGCGGGCGCTACCACGGCGCCGACGCCCACCGCGGATGTTCCGCCACGACGCGAATCCGTCCGTTCCACGTGCATTCCTGACGGCATCACTGTGATCACGAGACGGGCGCTGGAGCCAATAGGTCTCCGGCGAGGCCTCGCAGGGCGTCACGTCGTCGTTGCGGTCGCATTGCCTCAACCGGCTGAGGACAGGCCGCGCTTCGCGGCGGATGCGATGTGATGGCGTGTCACCTTGACGATCTCGTCCCAGAACGGCTTGGCGGTGAGGTAGGTGCCGAGCGCGGCGAGGACGCCGAGGGAGACGTCGACGCTGAGGCGTCCTTGCTCGGCCCAGTAGACGTCACGCAGGTCGAGCAGCAGGGCGAACTCATCGGTGATCAGGGCGGTTCCGGCGCCGTAGGCAGCGGCGACCGCGGGGTGGCCGACGGCCCGTTCGTCGCCGCGAACGGCGATCAGCCCTATCCCGGCCAGCGTTGCGATACCGAAGTTGTAGTGGTGCAGGTGTTCACCGCCGGCGGAGATGTTGCCCCAGGGCAGCCAGCCGCCCCGGATACCGTGCGTGATCAGCCGCACCGTGCCCCATGTCGTGCCGAAGGACGCCCACGTGACGATGAGCGACCGTTTGGTCGGGGTGAGATTCCGGTCCGCGACCTCGCGCCATCGCGCGACCAGCCGCGGTCGGGCGGCTGTGAGCGGGCCCTCGGTTGCTACGCCCACGGGGTGCATTCCTGCCGTCGGCCCGCTCATGCCCCGCGCTCCCCACGCTGGGCGTCGGTCGGCGCACCGGCAAGGCTTGCGGCGACGACGGCGGCCACCACTTCCATACAGAGGTGGCAGTAATCCTCGCGCTCCATCGCGCCTTCTGGTGTGACGGTCGCCTTCCTGGTCAGCGGCCGGCCGCACAGAGAAAAGTCATCATGATCGAGAACGTGCCAGAGCAGCACTGGGCCGTTCTCGGTGGTCAGTTGATCGGCGCGCATGTTGTACATCAGCCAACCCCCACACGAATGCGGTTGCGGTTCACCCACAATGAGACGGCCCATTCGCCCGAACCGGCGAGCCGGAGCCGCCGAACGGGTGAACCCTGATCGCGCCAGACGGACGTACCCGGCTGGCCCGAGGCGACTGGCGCTTCACCCTCTGACGACCCCGACCGGCCCCGTCTGTGCGCTCCCCCCGTGGCGGATGGGGGCCTTCCACTGCCCGCGATGCCTCCTCGACGACTTCACCACCGAGGGCAAGTCCATCGAGTGGCCCCGCATCCTCCTGGCCAGCGCCAAAGCCGCAGAGGTCATCGCCTTGACCATCGGCAAGTACGGCTCGGCCCGCCACACCGCCTACCGGCTGCGCTTCGGCATCACGATCGACCTGTACACGGTCGGCGACCTTACCCACTTCGTCGCCGCCGGGCAGAACGGCGGCTGAGCCAGTGCCTCGTCCGGCATGTCCGGCCCGCCCGCACCCCTTCGCGGCCCGTGAACGCCATGATGAAGGTGGCCCGAGTACACCGCTTCATCCTTCGCTTCATCCTTCGAACATCCCGGGGCCGCGAGTAGAAGGACCCCCCGATGGACCTCGATATCACCGCTGACCAGCACGATCTGCTGACGCTGTGCGCGCTGCGCATCGGCAGCTCCACCTCGACTGGAGCCTGCTCGCACGCAGCGCCCAGAGCCCCGAGGGCCTGGCCGCGCTCATGGACGGGCAGGTGCGCGAGGACTCCGGCGCCGCCACCAAGAGCCGGCCCCTGCTGCAGCAGGGCCTGATTGCCGGCTCGACGACGCCCGCGCCCGCGTCGACGACGAGCTGGCCGCGGCCGGGAGGGCGGGCGGGCGCCCGTCTGGTCATCGTCCTCGACGAGGACTACCCGGCGAACCTGCGCATGATCGGCAACCTCCCGCCGTTACTCTTCTACCGCGGCGAGCTTGACCCGTGCGACGCCCGCTCCATTGCTGTCGTCGGCACCCGCCAGGCCTCCGAGGACGGACTGAGGCGGGCCGCCCGGATGGCCCGCGAGCTCGTCGAACACGACGTCGTGATCGCCAGCGGACTCGCCAAGGGCGTCGACGCCGCCGCCCACCAAGCCACCCTCACCGCCGGCGGCCGCACCTTCGCCGTCATGGCCACCGGCATTGCTGCGCCCATCCACCCGGCCGAGAACCGGCCGCTCGCCAAGGCCATCCTCGCCTCCGGCGGCGCGCTGGTGAGCCAGTTCTGGCCCACCAGCCCCCCGGCGAAGTACACGTTCCCGCGCCGCAACGTCGTCACCTCCGGCACCACGCTGGGCAGCGTCGTGATCGAAGTCTCCAGCACCCCCGGCGCCAAGATGCAGGCACGTCTGGCCGCCGAGCACGGCAAGCTCGTTTTCCTGATCAGGTCCCTTGCCGACGCCCAGCCCTGGGCCAAGAAGATGGTCGACGAGGACCGGGCGATCCTGGTCACCCAGTCCAGCGACATCACCGAACGCCTCGCACGTGCCGCCGACATCCAGCGCGCCGGCCAGCAGCGACAGCAGCTCGCCTTGGCCGGCCTGTGACGACAGGTCTGCCCGAACCGGCAGGCTTTCCCGAGTGCCCGGCGTGCGCTTACGTCGTCACCGGCACCGCACGCCTGTGCTCCGACTGCGCTGGGCGCACCCTCCAGCCCGTCTCCGGCAGCCACTGCTCGTCCTGCTCCCAGGCCGTCGCGCCCGGCAGACCGTGCGGCAACCGGCTCTGTGCGCTGCCGGTCTCTAAGCGGGGGTTCTCCCGCGTCGACGCGGTGGCCGTGTACCCCGGAGTCCTCCGCGACAAGATCCACCGACTCAAGTACGACGGGGCACACGGCTGGGCGATGATTTTCGGCAGGCCGCTGGTCGGCTGGATGGAGAGCCACCCTGAGCAGATGGAGGGCGTCGACCACGTCGTGGGCAACCCGACCGCTGCCGGTCGCCAGCCGCTCCAGCACATCGAGGCGATCATGAATGCCGCCTCGCGCACCGCCGCATGGACGGCCACCTCGTCGAACGCCCGGCGACCCTCGCGGCTGATCGAAGCCGCGAGGACCGGGCCGGCCGCCAGGCGCGGGACTATTGCCCGGTGCGGGCGCGCAAGGCTTCCGTGAACCATGTGAACACCGGTGCCAGGCTGGGTGGGACAGGCCATCCGTTGATGACGGCCAGCAGGTGCCAGTAGCGTTCCGCGCGGGGGTCACCGGCGATCTCCAGGCGTGTCAGCAGCCAGTGGCGCAAGTCGGTGTCATCGGCGCGGCTGAAGGTTTGCGCGTAGCGGGCGGTCAGGGCGTCGATGATGGGTGTGGCCTCGGCAGAAGCAGGGGCGATGCCGGCATCGAGCGCGCGGCCGACGCTGTCACGGACTGTTTCGGTCAGGTCGTGGTGCAAGCCGGTGACGTCGCCTTGGGCGCGCTCGGCTGCCTGGTACTGCGCCATGCGGCGGACGGCCGCACGGAAGTCGGGATCCTGGGTGAGCTCGGCGAGTTCCACCCAAGCGTCGACCTGATCGGGGTCGGGGTCGTCGGGCAGGTCGGGCATGGCCGAGCGCATCATGTCCACGAACTCGGCATTGGCCTCGAGCCCGCCGAACGTGTCGTCGATGAAGTCGGTGATGAGGCGTCGGCGTTCGGCGTCGGAGAACTTGGCGAGCTTGTGCATGAGGTCCATTTCCTCGAGGGTGGATCCCCGTTTGGCCACCGCTCGCAGCACAGCGCGCCGCAGTCGCAGGGTGCGGATCTGCACCTCCAGTGCGTCGGCGTGTGCGGCCGCGACCTGGGGCACCGAGACCTCCCGGTCCAGTACCTGCCGGATTACGGCAAGGTCGAGCCCCAAGTCACGCAGGGTGCGCACCAGGTCCAAACGCGCCAGCGCGCCGATGTCATAGAGCCGGTAGCCAGCCGGGCTGCGGTCTGTCGGCGGCACGATTCCGCTGTCGGAGTAGAACCGAATGGCCTTGACCGTCAGCCCGGTGCGCCGGGCCAAGTCCCCGATCGTGAAAAGCGTGTCGCCGTCCATGCCTGCACCCTCGCGCCTCCCCCTACGGGAGACTCAAGCCCAGTCTCCCCGCTGCGCTTCCACCCCGCTGGATTTCCCCATCCACAGATCTTGACAGTTACTCCAATCTTCCGGTCCTGTGGATCACGGCATCAGAGCGCCGTGCCAGTCAATCGCCGCAGTGGAACGGAGCACCGGCGCCCAGGCGCCGTCTCGCCAGAGAGGAAGCCTTAGCGGGTGGGAATCGGCACGGCCGACGGCCGCCACTCTCGCCTGATCAACCCGAACACCCACGAGTCGGATACCTCGCCGTTCACGATGCAGTCTTCCCGCAACGTCCCTTCACGCACGAATCCGATCTTCTCCAGGACCCGGGCAGATGCCACGTTGCGCGTATCGGTCTCGGCCTGAACTCGATTCAAGTCCAGTGTGTCGAATGCCCACTGCAGCAAGGCGCGCGCGGCCTCCGTCGCGTAGCCGTGGCCCCACGCCGCATCGGCAAGACAGTAGCCCAACGACGCGCTGCGGTAGTCCGGGTTCCATCGAGTCAGACTGCACCAGCCGATGAAGGCCCCGTCAGAAACACGGTCGATGGCCACCCGCGCCCCGGTGCCTTCGTCCGCCATCTGCCGGCAAACCGCGATGAAGCGCTCGGCGCGGGCCCGTTCGTTCCACGGCGGGGCGTCCCAGTAGCGCAACACGTAGGCGCTGCTGTGCAGCGCGAAGAGCGGGGCCGCGTCGGCGTCGGCGAAAGGTCGCAGTCGCAGGCGAGCGGTGTGCAGTATGGGGGTGGCCAGGGGCATGCACGCCATCTTGCCTCATCATGAGGGCGGCCAGAGCACCGAACACCCGATACCGGTCCGGTCCTCACGACCAGGCATCTCCATGGGCCGACGGGCAAATGTGCCCACCCATCTGCAGATCCCTGGCGGTAGCCGCTGTCCAGCGCCAGTACCGCTCAAGACGATCGGCAGCTGCCTGGAGTGCCACGACGGCACCCCGGCCGACCCGAACAGATACACCTTTCCGGCCCCAGACCCTCACCGGCTGGCCGTCTGACAGCAGGCCGGCGACCTTGCTGTGAAGGCCACCTACGAGCTCGGATACGGCGCCCTGGAGCCCGCCCAGGCACGCGCGTTCCGGCTGCTGGGCCTGGCGGACGGGCCGGACATCTCCCTGGCCGCGGCCGCAGCGGTGCTGGATCTGCCGACGGACGAGACGGAAGACCTGCTGGAGTCCCTCGTCGACACCTCATTGCTGGAGTCAGCCGAGCCCGGCCGCTACCGGTACCACGACCTGGTGCGGCTCTACGCGCGCGCCTGCGCCGAGCGAGACGAGTCCCAGAGCGAGCGGGATGCCGCCATCTCCCGCCTGCTGGACTTCTACCTGGCCACGGCTGCCGCGGTGTACGCGATCGAGCGGCCCGGCGACCGGCTGGTGGACGACCTGGAGTCAACCGCTTGTCCTGGACTGAGTTTCGCCGGAGAGTCCGCAGCCCTGGACTGGCTGTATTCCGAGGCAGCCTGCCTGCTGGCCTGCGTACAGCAAGCCGCAGGTACGGACAGGATTCGGCGCGCGATCGATCTGCTGTGGGCGGCCAAGGACCTCAGCGAGTCCGGGGCCAACTCCCACCAGTACGAAGCAACCACCAGGGCCATGTGCGACGCCGCCAGAGCCAGCTGCGACGGCCGAGCCGAGGGTAGGGCACGCACGATCCTGGCCGATGTCCTCCTCGATTCCGGCCATATCGAGCTGGCGGAAGAGCAGGCACAGCTCGCCGCCGAACTCGTCGGATCCGCGCACGATGCCACCGCCATCAACTGGGTGGCCAACAACCGAGGCCTCATCCGTCTGCGCCACGGCCGGCACGCGGACGCCAAGACCTTCTTCGACCAGGCGATCGATGGGTTCCGTGCGCTCGCCAGCCTTCCCTTCGGGAACGCGACCCGGGCCACCCGCACCGTCTCCGCCGGAATCTCCCCCGGCCCCTTCGGCCGCATCGACATCGACACCCACCCCACACAACAACGTCGGTCTCCACGACCGCAACCGGATCGTGGAGACCGACGTCACGCGAGGGGCCGAATTAACCAACAGCGTCCGTACGAACGCGGCCGGGCCCACGGCACACACAGCAGAGGAGCGCCGGGACCTTCCCTCGACGAGCAGCATCCTGGTCAGCGCGGCTTACCGTCAGCTGGCGGCCTGACGACCCGGCTTCACTTCAGGTGCCGGGTGAAGAACTGGGCCGCGGCGTCCCCCGCGAACTGCGGGACGCCGGTGTGCCCGCCCATATTGGCATGCAGGGACTTCTCCTTGGAGCCGAAGGCGTCGAACAGGTCCAGGGCCGCCTGCCGGTCGTTCCCCTCGTCGTCCCACTGCAGCAGGACGTGCAACGGAATGGTGACCTGGCGGGCCTCCTCGAACATCGCTCGAGGCACGAAACTTCCAGCGAACAGACCGGCGGCCGCGATGCGCGGCTCGACCACCGCCAGCCGAATGCCGATGGAGATCACTCCCCCCGAGTATCCGACCGGGCCGCCGATCTCGGGCAGCGCAAGGAGGGCGTCCAGGGCGGCCTGCCATTCCGGGACCGCCTTCTCGACCAGCGGGAGGATGAGGGCGTCGACGATCTCGTCGCTGACCGGCTCGCCGGCCTCCATCGCCTGGCGCAGGTCGGCGCGGGCCTGCTCGACGGCGGCCCATCGGGGCCGGTCGCCGCTTCCGGGGAGCTCGATGGTGGCCGTGGCGAAACCCTCCGCCGCGGAGTGCTGGGCTCGGCCCACCAGCCGGGGGTACATCTTGCGCAGCCCGAGGGGAGGGTGGCCGAGCAGGATCAGCGGCACCGGTGCGGATGCGGACGCGGGCGTCCACAGGATGCCGGGGATCTCACCGAGGGTGAATTCGCGCTCGAGGACATCGTCGTCGAGACGCTGTTCAGAAGTGAAGTGCATGGTCGTGCCTTTCGGGAGTGCTCAGAGCGGCGCTCCCGGACGACCTATCGCCCGACCGTGACCCCGGAAAGGAGCACCCATGTCGATACTGCGTTCACGGGTACCACCTCCTCGTTCTCTAGCACGGCCTCCGAAAACGTAGCAGTGGTCGCGGTGGTCCGCCAAACGGATTCTTGCGCGAGGTCCGTGGCCTGATGCCAAGGAATCGGAACACCACGCAGAACTCCTTGGGGCCTCATCGCGGCTTCTCGTGGCGAGGTCCTGCGACGGCGGGGCGCGCTGGGGGCGATGTCGTTTCTCATGAACATCGAACACGACGCGCCGTCGACGCCTCCCAGTCTCATGTACCAGTGCTGTCGGTTCTCGGGTTCTGGCTCAACTTCCGTGATGTCGCCACTGTCCGTCACGACAACAGGACTCGCTTCCGGAGGAGTTGGAAGCCAGCCCGGCCGAACATTTGGCGCTTGAGCATCTTGATCCGATTGACGTGCCCCTCGACCACGCCTGAGTTCCACGGCAAGGTCAGACCTGCCATCATGGCCCATACCGCTCGGGCACATCCCGCCAGGCCGTCCCGGTGCGGAACTTCCACACGATTCCGTTGAGGACCCTTCGGTCGTCCAACCGCTTCCGCCCCCGCAAGGAAGCGGGCAGCAGCGGCCGGACGAACTCCCACTCGGTATCAGACAGTTCATGGCGATGTATCACCCGACCATGATCCACCACTCAAGATCATTTGTAACCTGCGCTGGTTCCGCCACAGCACCGACGTCACCACGCCGACCCGTGACCACGCCATCGCCCGTGCCACCGGTTACCGCTACCTCGACGAAGCCAGCACAGTCCTCGTGTATCACGCACCAAACCTGCACGACGCCCCACGACCACCTCAACGTCACAAGTTCGGGACCCGTCCGGTCCTTTGGGCCAGGACAGTTTCAAGTTCCTTGGTTGGGGGGCTGGTTGACGGTTCGTGGTGGTGGGGGTGGGGAGCAGTGCAGACACGGGGTTCGTGATCATTGTGGTGTCTGAGGGGCCTGTGGGAGACTTTCACTTACGAGGTGCCTTGCGGTGAGCGGCGGATGGAAGCGTAGGAACTCCCATTCTCGCAGGTCAGCGGGTACCTCTTCTCATTTCGCCGTCGACAGGCCGACCGTTACGCGGTGGATCCAGGCTGAACGGCTGCCGCAGTGGCGCGATTCTTCCCATCCCGTTTGGCGCTGATCGTCGCGATGACAGCTCCGTCGCCGACTGAGAGCGACATGTCAACGAGCAACGCCCTGCCATCGGGCAGGGCGTTGCTCGAGATGGTCTGTTTCAGGATGCCTTTTGGCCGGCGGGCTTCTCGATCTCGGTGGTCACCCGTGCCCCTCGGAAGAGCACCGGGAGCCACAGGAGACATGCCAGCAGGGGGACCGCGGCGTAGGTGGCCATGCCCACACTGGAGCCCAGCCCGTCCATGAGCGCGCCGAGGACGAGATAGCCGATGCCGATGAGCGCCGACTCCACGAATGCGATCATCGACAGCAGGCTCGCCCGGTGGCGCGACGGCACGGCCTCGTTGAACACGTTGTCCACGATCACGGCGGTGATCTCGGGAATCCCGACCAGAGCCAGGAACGCGGCGATGGTGACCCAGACAAGGCCCAGGCCGCTCAGGCCAAGTGCCGCCGCGAGCGTCAGGAGAGACACCGGGACTATGACCCGATACCCGATGCGCCGGTCCGCGCGGTCCGACAGCAGCGGAGTGAGCCCGCCAGCGAAGAATCCCGCCGATATGACCACGCTGACCAATGCGGTGCCCGCTCCCTGATCGGAGAGGGTCTTCTGCGTAAAAATGATGTACGGCGTCAAAGTCGCATGCATCAATCCGGACACCACGACAAGCGTCACGAGCGCCGGCGTGGCGACCCGAAGCATCGCCCGCCATGCTGTGGCGTCGCCGTGCTCCTCCTCGGCTCCGTCCTGCTCGTCCACCGCATCCGCGCCGCGGATCTCGGGCACCCGTGACATCAGCACCACCACGGCTAGCGCGAGGCACGCCGCCGAACCGACGTAGACGACTCCCCAGGAAATCTGCTGCAGTTGGCCGCCGAGGACGATGGCGGCTCCCGAGGTGACCGTCCCGAGCATGGTGAACCGGGACTTGATCTTGACGTAGCTGACCGTTGCACCACGACGCACGAGCAGGTCGTACAGCAGGGCGGTGTCCGAACCGGACACACATGCCATGCCCACGCCCTGCCCGATGAACAGCGCCAGGAACACCCAGTAGTTGGAGAACGCCACCTGACCGAGCAGACATCCAGCTATCAGCATCTGGCCGATCACGATGCTGGCACGCCTGCCGATTCGGTCGGCGACGACTCCCGTCGGCAACTCCGCAAGTCCGCTGACCAGGTAGAGCAGTGTCTGCAGTAGGGCCACTTGCCCGGCGGAGAAGCCTCGCTGCTGAAGGAAGAGGACGTATACGCCGCGCTGGAACAGCGTGTTGGTGAGCACGGCGTATACGTAGAACGGGCGCGTGACACTTCGTGCTGCATTGTCGACTGCAGCCGACCCGCTAAGGGCCTCCGTGGTGCCGGTCATGCTGCGGGCTCCCTGGTGACTCCGCTGATCATTAGTGTTGGGCCTCCGCCGCCGACCGGAACCTCCAGTCCATACTTCGCGCAGGATATTGGGCCGGCGTCTAAGCCCGGTGATCGCGAGAGTGTCCCGTGCCTGCTGTTGCATCTTCCCCTATCCCTGCCGTGCTGGAGAACCTGGGTCCGCTGGACGAGGGCCGGTTCGCTGACCTGCGCGTTCACCTCGGGGCGGTTCCGGATCCGCGATCACGGCATGGGCGGTGGTACCCGCTGACGGCGATTTTGCTGATGTGCGCCTGCGCGGCGGTCTCCGGCGCCAGAAGCATCGAGGAGGTCGCCGAGTTCGGTCAGCGGGCCTGCCGGAGCGTGCTGGCGGCCCTCGGGGTGCGCCGGCATCTGCTGGGCTGGCGACGCTCGCCGTCGGCGGTGACCATCGGACGCGTCCTCGCTGCCCTCGACGGTGACGCCCTCGACCGGGCGGTCAGCGCCTACCTCGCCGGTCAGCACCGCGCCGCCGAGTCCGCGGCGACCGCCCCTTCGCATCGGGTCATCGCCGTGGACGGCAAGACCCTCAAGGGCTCGGCCCACTCGGGCGCCCCGGGCCGGCATCTGCTGTCGGCCGTCACCCACGCCCCCGTCGCGACGATCGCTCAGGTCGAGGTCGGGTCGAAGACGAACGAAACCCGGCACTTCCGCCCGCTGCTGGCGCCCCTGGAACTCGCGGGCACCATCGTCACCTTCGACGCCCTGCACTCGGTCAAGGCCACCATCACCTGGCTCGTGATGGCCAAGAAGGCCCACTACATCGCCGTGATCAAGACGAACCAGCCCACGACCCACCGGCAGCTCGCCGCCCTGCCCTGGAACGCGATCCCGGTGCAGCACACCGCCTCCACCGCCGCCCACGGCCGGCGCGAGTCCCGCTCCATCAAGACCTGCGCCATCGCCGACAACCTCGGCGGCATCAACTTCCCCCACGCCCGCCTCGCCCTGCGCCTGCACTGCCGCCGACGATCCGCCGGCCAGCGGGAGACTCGTACGACCGTCTACGCCGTGACCAGCCTCGACGCCCACCAGGCGAGCCCCGCCGGCCTAGCGAACGCGATCCGCGGACACTGGGGAATCGAAAACTCCTCCCACAACATCCGAGATGTCACCTTCGCTGAGGACGCCTCCCGCGTGCACACCGGCACCGCACCCCGTGCCATGGCCGCCTTCCGTAACCTCGCCACTGGCGCCCTGAAGATCCTGGGAGCCGACAACATCGCCAAGACCACCCGAGCCATCCGCGACGAACCCACACGAGCCCTCACAATCCTCGGAATCTCCAACACCCACACCAATCAAGGAACTTGAAACCGCCCTGCCTTTGGGCATGGGTAAATCCTTTGGAGTCGAAGACCGGCGTTGATGAACCGGTCACCTTGATCAAGAACTACACAGTGCCAGCGGACGAAGCCGAGTATTTCGTCGATGTGTACCGGGAGAACGCCCGGATCATGTCGACCCAACCCGGCTTTCTTCGCTCCCGCCTACACAGGGCGCTCGCTGACGCACATCATGAGGCACGGTTCGTCCACATCGCCGACTGAAGCTCGGGCACCGCGCTCGACAAAGCCACCGCCAATCCCGAGTGGCTTGCCTCGCTGCGACGCATGTTCGACGATCCTGGCCTTCACATCACCTCAGAACCTGCTGCCTATCGCGTCGTCGTCGAACTTCACCCCTCCTGACCTTGGCCGCCGGGGCGGGGAGGCCGTCCCGGCACTGCGCCCCCGAGAGGCGACCCTTCCCCCAGCACTGAGCCCCCCGGCGCGCCGCCCGCGCTGGGGGGCTCAGTGGGCGTCCACCACGATGTGCCGCTTACGCCCTTTGATTTTTCTTCCCGCAGTCATAGCCGCAGGTCGCGGTACCGACCGTGGACGTGCCTTTCGCGGACTGCGAGTCGATGGCCCGCCGTGGGTTCCGGGTCGCGGCCTGCGGCCTCGCGGATGGCGGCCCTCGGCCGGTAGACCATCCCATTGATGACCTGCCGGGTCCGACACGTGCGGCCGCCCGGTGGCAGCCCGCGGCATCAACGGAGCGAGTAACTCCCAATCCTGATCGGTGAGTTCATGACGGCGTACCACCCCACCGTGATCTACCATCCAGCGATCTTTGAAGACGGACCCTGGAACGGCGTCCTGCCCACGGGCGCCGTTCCAGGTCTGCTCGCGGTCTGTGGCCGGGGGCCAAGGCCGCCGGGGGATCAGGAGCGGCCGTACAGGTCGTCGTAGAGGAACTCGCTGACCTGCTTGACGGCGGCCTTGGTGGCGTTGGTGTTGGCTACGGGGTTGAGCATGGCGAAGTCGTGGATGGTGCCCTGGTAGCGGACGGTGGTGATGTCGGTGCCCGCGGCACGGAGCTTGGCGGCGTAAGCCTCGCCTTCGTCGCGCAGCACGTCTCCCTCGTCGGTGATGAGCAGCGTCTTGGGCAGTCCCTTGAGCTGGTTGAGGCTGGCTCGCAGCGGAGACGCGAGAATGTTCTCGCGATCCTTCTTGTTCGGGGCGTAGTTGTCCCAGAACCACTGCATGCTCTTGCGTGTGAGCCAGGGGCCGTTGGCGAAGGTGTGGTACGAGTCGGTGTTGAAGTCGGCGTTGGTGACGGGGTACATCATCACCTGGCCGTCGAGCTTCGGGCCGCCCCGCTGCTTGGCCATGAGGGTGACAGCGGTGGCCATGTTGCCCCCGACGCTGTCGCCGGCGATGGCGAGCCGGGATCCGTCGACGTTGATGTCATCGCCGTGCTCGGCCACCCACTTGGTGACGGCGTAGGCCTGTTCGATCGGGACGGGGAATTGAGCCTCAGGCGAGGGGGTGTAGTCGACGAAGATCACCGCGGCGTGGGCACCGTTCGCGATCTGGCGCACCAGCCGGTCGTGCGTGTTCTCGCTGCCCAGGACCCAGCCGCCACCGTGGGTGTACACGACAGCGGGGAGCTTGCCGGTGACCCCCTCGGGGCGGACGATGCGGATGTCCACCGTTCCGGTGGGGCCCACCTTCAGGGTGCGGTGGCTGATGTCGGCCGGCAGCTTGTCGATCGGACCGGACTGGACGTCCTCCAGGGCCTTGCGGGCGTCGGCGGGGGACAGCGTGTAGATGGGCGGGGTCTTGGCCGCGGCGTCGGCGAACGCCTTGGCGTCGGGCTCCAGGACCAGCGGCCACTCCGGGGTGGACTTGGATTGGGCGGGAACGGCCAGTGCGCTGGTGGCGGCGAAGGTTCCCAGGGCGAGGGAGAAAACGGCGGCGACAGCGGTCTTGCGGCTGATACCGCGTTTGCGGATCGAGGGCATGGCGAATTCTCCTTTGTGAAGGGAATGACTCAGTGAGTCGATGGCACCGCAACGTCCTGAGGGGCGACTGCTCTCGGAATACGGCGGTCCCCGCGAGCCGGAATCCTGAGCCGCGGGCTCAAGAAACAGGCTTGGTCTTACTGAGCTCCTTAGGTCGGCAGGCTCTTGCCTGCTTTCCCTTTAAGACCGAGCACCTGCTGAAGGTGTGACACGTTGTCAACGTAATGTTGTTCGACGGTGTGTCGGGGTGGGCGAGGCAGAGTGCGCCGTGGAGACGGCGCGGGCGGCGGACACGGCCGTCGAGGAGGTCAGGTTCGTGCTCTTCGACGACCGGGCCTACTGGAGCCCGCCGAGCGCGCCGTGCTCGACCAAGGGGTGACCGTACGGCGCGGCCAGGGCTACACCCTGCGCGTCACCGCCGTCACCGCCGTCACCGCCGTCACCGCCGTCCCCGCCGTGCACCGCGGGCTCCTCGCCCGCTGCCGGCCGCTCGACGGCGACCAAGGAACCCCGGCGATCCTGGCCCAGCGCAAGGCCCGCCGGGATTACGAGAACCGTGTCAACGCCCTTGTGGCCACGGCTGATCCATGATTTGGATCAGCGGCTGCCGCTAATTTCCGTTCGGATGCTCCCCGAGGGCCTGCTACACCTACGCCGGCGCCGCGATCGCCCTGCGCAGCAACAAGTCCGGTACCGAGAAGATCAGCTGGCTGGCCGGTGACCGGCACGGCACCAGCACTACCGCCATCACCTCCGACACTCAGGCCCTCACCAAGCGCTATCTGACCCCCTTCGGCAAAGACAGAGGCACCCCCTCTACGGCCCCTGGCCCGACGACAAGGGTTTCCTCGGCAAAACTGCCGACACCGACACCGGCATCACCCACATCGGCGCCCGCGAATACACCCCCGGCATCGGCCGGCTCATCAGCGTCGCCCCCATCCTGGACACCACCGACGGGCAGAGCCTCAACGGATACGCCTACGCTGACAACAACCCCGCCACCAACGCCGACCCCACCGGGCAGCGCCTGGCCAACTGCTCAGGCGGGCCACGATCGCCGCCGTCGGACGTGTCATGCGTCCGGCCGCCCGACGGGGCTGCTCACGCAGCGCGTCGTGGAGCAGGTCGAGGAACCCGTTCTCCCGCCACCGCCTGAAGAAGCGGTAGACCGTCTTCCAGGGCGGGAAGTCCACCGGCATCCCACTCCACTTGATCCCGTTGTCCACCAGGTAGAGGATCGCGTCGATCATGACACGGTGGCAGTAGCCCTCCGGCCTGCCACCGTGCCCGCGCAGCCAGGCCGGCACCGGGATCAGCCGCGCCACCCGCCACTGGGCCCGGTTCAGATCCGAGGGATACGCCCGCGCCCGCCGGGTGCCGTCCGCCGCGTTCCCCGCCTGATGGGCCATACATTCACAGCTGTCACCAGCCGGCTCGCCCGGCATGACGGACTTCGATGTACGGGGACCAGGGCTTCGGCGTAGTCGGGTCTCGTCCTTTTTGATCATGTGAGGCCGAGAAGGGCGAGGGCGCGGGTTTGGTCCCGGGTTGTCCGGCGGAGGCCGGAGGCGATGTTGTGGATGTCGGCGAGGCGGAGGGCTCCGATCGCGAGGTTTCTGCAGGCCGCCATCGCACCGTGCAGACCTTCAGGCGGCGGCGGATCTCGGAGCGTCCGTGACCAGTGGTGCGTGTCCGGTCCTGGAGCGGAATCCGGTTCCAGGGAAGGGACTTCAGCTGCTTGCGGAGCTTCCCCTGGACCGCGCAGTCGGCGCCTGGCTCACTGGCATCCCGTACTCCATCGTGCACGCCACCCAGTTCTTCGAGTTCACGAAGGGCCTCGCCGACGAGGCGACCGACCGCGACGTTGTGCGCCTGATCCCCGTCAAGATCCAGCCCATCTTCTCCGGCGACGTGGCCAGGGCCGTGGGCCGTACCGCTGTCGGCGAGCCCCTCAACGGCACCGAGGTGGGCGGCCCCGAGGTCTTCACGCTGCCCGAGCTGGTCCGCACGGCCCTGGCCGCCAGGAACGACCCGCGTACGGTCGTGGAGAACCCGGACGGCACCTACTGGGGCGCCAAGATCCAAAAGGACACCCTCCTGCCCGGTCCGGGCGCGGCGCTCGGCGAGGTCCACTTCAAGGACTGGCTCGCCCAGCAGCGGTAACCGGCTCCGCCGTCACCGCCGTCTCGGCGATGCGGCTGGAGCACAGCGGTCCGTTGCCTGGCAGGCGGACCCCACCGGCCCGTCAGGTGCCCCCTGGGGGCACCTGACGGGCCGTCTGTCGACTTTCCGGGCCCGATCCGCACACGAAAGATGATGACCCTGCCCTCAGAGAAACGGCCGCAGCCCGCGCCGCGGCGCTGGACATCCCGCTGCACCGTCTCGGCCTCGCTGCCGCTCCCGACACCGGTTGCAGCGGTTGCGACCGCCGAGGCTCATCGAGCTTCCTGCCCCGGTCTGGCTGGCCTATAGGGGATATACCCGGGAGATTGAGCACCCAAGATCGTCTCCCAGGTTTCTCCCAAACGATCACCCGAGACGCAGGAAGGGCCTGATCCTCACTGAGGATCAGGCCCTGACCCAGGTGTATTGACCCGCAGCGTTGTTGACGCGGCTGTTGGGCGGGTGTCCGCCCAGTGCGGTGTGGCAGCGGTGGTGGTTGTAGGTGTGGAGGAAGTCTGCCAGCGCCTCGGTCCGCTCCGTGTTTGAGGTGTAGGGCCGCTGGTGGGCCCACTCGTCCAGCAGGGTGCGGTTGAAGCGTTCGACCTTGCTGTTGGTCTGCGGCCGGTAGGGCCGGATCTTCTTGTGAGTGATGCCGGCCGTGGCGAGCGTCTGGCAAGTACGGCTCGACCAACTCCCACTCGGCATCCGAGAGATCACCACGCGCCACCCTCGAGAACTACCAGGTCCAGCCGCCCAACCACCGACGAATCCCCAAACCAGTGATCCCAACCTGGAACACGCCCTAGTTTCCCGCAAGTTCAAGAATCCTGAAGCTTAAAAGACGTGAATATGCGGGTTCAGGCCCGCCAGAGTGGGCTGTGACGTTGCATGTTCGCGGAAGCTGCGTCGCGGAAGTGATGTCACGGGCGAGGTGCCTGCGTTGCCGGTGATAGTCCTAGGACCGGCCCTCAGCGGACGGGCGCATTGAGCGAGCCGAGCAGGGCGAGCTTCTCGGCGTTCGCGGATCCGGTTGCGGCGGTATAGACGATGAGCTGGTGCCCCGGAGCGTCGCGTATGTCGAAGGCGTGATAGGTGAGCGTGAGGTCGCCGACGTCCGGGTGGTGGAACGACTTGGCCTCGTGCGTCTTGCCGCGCACGTGGTGCTGGGCCCAGAGTTGCGCGAAATCGGGGCTCGCCGCGTGCGTTTCGCTGACGAGGCGTTGCACGTGCGGGGCAGAGTCGTGGTGCCCAAGCGCGAGCCGCAGGTTCGCCACGCAGGCTGCGGCGGCCTGGTCCCAGTCGGCAAAGAAGCTGCGTCCGAAGGGATCGAGGAATGTCATGCGCGCGAGGTTGTCGATCCGCTCGAAGCCGCTGTAGAGCGCGGCCGCTAGGTCGTTGAGGACGAGGATATCGAGCTGCCGGTTGATGACTACTGCCGGGGATTGCGGCCACGAGTCCAGCAGATTGCGCAGCGACGGGTCGAGCGGTGACTGGCGCATGGCCGACGGGATGGGCGTGAGGCCGGCGAGTCGGAAGAGGTGCTCGCGTGAGTCGAGATCGAGGTTCAGCGCGGTGGCCAGAGCGTTCAGCACGGCCGGGGATGGATTGCGCTCGCGCCCCTGCTCGAGACGGGCGTAGTAATCGACACTGACGCCGGCCAGCATCGCCACCTCCTCGCGGCGCAGTCCCGGTACCCGCCGGCTGCCGGCGGTGCGCAGCTCAAGGTCTTCGGGCCGGACGTGCCCGCGGCGCGCCTTGAGAAAGGCGCCCAGATCGGATGCGCTCATGTGAGAATGCTAATCTTTCCCGCCCGGCGCTGCCGCTCTGGTACGACCGCGCTGAGGACAGCGCCCACCAGGACCGCTCCGGCGATGATGAGCACCGGGTGTGTCACGCTGGCGCCCGCCACCTTCGTGGCGATGAGCGGCCCGACGCTGCCGCCGAGGAACGTGAAGGCTCCGTACCAGGCCGTGATAGCCGCGGGCTCGTCCGAGGCACCGACCTGCAAGAGGCGTTCGACGATGGCGGGAGCCGTGAAGGCTATGGCCGCAGCGAAGACGACCACCCCACCGACGAGCGCGGACTTCGTTGCAGCCGCGGCGAGCCCGGCACCGAGTGCCGCGACCACAAACCCGCCGACCGCGCGCCAGCGGGCCGGGATCCGGTGCGCAGACGCGGCGACGACGACCACGAGGACGAACGCGGGCAGCGTAGCCAGACGGAGCCCCTGCAGCTCGCCCGGGAGCTCGAGGAGCGCGCCGGGAGGCGCGAGCTGCAGGAGCGTAAACAGCGCCACATACCCAGTGAGCAGCACTGCGGTCGCGAAGTAGAGAGCGAGCATCAGGGGTCGCCGAATGACGCGCAGGAGCGCTGTAGCTGCCCGTCGCGCGGGTACCTCCGCCACCGGCGCCCTCGGGATTACCACTGCGAGCGCGACGGTGCAGGCGGCGAGGGCGACAGCGCTGACGATGAAGACCCATCGCCAGCTTTGCGACTCGGCCACGGGAGCCGCGAGCAGCGGCATCACGATCGCGGATGCGAGGAACGCGGTCGTCAGCGCGGCGGTAGACAGCGTGCGGAATGCTCCGGTGAAGCGCTGCGCGATCAGCACCAGTGCGCACGGTGCGAACACCGCGGCGAGCGCGCCCTGCACGGCGCGCGCGGCCAGTTCGGGTCCGAGCGTCGAGGGCACGGCAGTCACCGCCGTAGCGACGGAGGCAGCCACGAGGCCGACGAGCAGCACGCGGCGCGCACCGAAGCGGGCGGCGATCGGACCGGTAACCAGGAATCCCGCCGCGTACGCGATCCCGAAGGCGGTGGTCGCGGTGGTGACGGCCCCGGGCGGGGTGCCGAAGGTCTCGGCCATGGAGCGGGTCATGCCGAGCACCACATAGGTCTGCCCCACGACGAGAACGCCGGTCACGGTGAATATGAGCAGGAGCAGGAAGTTACGTGCTGGGGTGCGAAGAGATGCGGTGATGATGAGAGGTCCTCCAGAGAGACAGGACTGGGCGGCTCGCAACGTTGTCATGGCGGTCCGCGCCGAACCAGGCCGTGTCGCACCCCGGCACTCCTCGGCCTGGTTCGGCGTCGCGCCGTGGCGGAGGCTGATGGCTCGTTCATCACCACCGACGAGAAAGCGACTCACCCATGTCCTCTCCATTCACCCCCGATCTGCTCGCCCGCATCACGACCGCGAGCACCGAACCCGGTCACCCACTCCTCTTCGGCAACGCCCGGATCATCACCGATGACCCGCTCATCGGCGAGATCGACCGTGGTGATGTCCTGCTCGGCGGTTCGCGCGTCGTCGGCATCGGTCCTGGCCTGCTGACCGCGGCTGATGACGACGGAGCGATCGTCATCGACTGCGACGGGCACGTCATCGTGCCGTTGACCAACGACCTGCCGGCCCGCCTCGGCCTGCGCTCGGAGCGGTACCGCCCACAGGGTGCCATCGCCCCGGGCAACACCGCAGGGTTCGCCGTTCTCGCCGCACGGAACGACGAGTCCGCGCTTGACATCGCCCTGCGCTTCGCCGCAGCCCCGGAAACGGCCGCCGTGATCGTCATCGACGGCACGGTACGGCGCTGGGGCGCCTCGCCGGTAGCCGCACCCGCCCCGAGCGAGACTCGCACGGACGCTGCCGAGACCTCGCCGGAGTCCTACCTCGGCACCTGGATCGACAAGCAGGACTTCGTGCACCAGCACCTCACCGCAGACGGCCGCTACGACGAGACCCGCGGCGGACGACCGCACGCGTACCAAGGCTCGTACTGGATCAGCGGCAACCGCATCGACTACCTCGATGACCTCGGCTTCTGGGCCTTCGGAGAGTTTGTCGATGGCGTCTTGCACCACGCCGGATACACGTTCCGCCGTTCCTGAGAAGGGGCTCTTGGCCCGGATCACCCCGCGCAGTCCGGCCGCACGCATGAGGCGTTCGACCGTGCAGCGGGCCACCCCGAATCCCTCGCGTCCAGGGCTGCGTGGACCTTGCGTGCCCCGTAGACGGCGTAGTTGGCCTCGTGGATCGCGAGTTCCAGGTCGTGACGGTCATGCGCCGCCGCTGCTTGAGCGCCAGAAAGCCCGCAGATCGGGCGGGAACGACGGGGTGCGCGGCGTCGACAGCGGGGCGAGCTGGCGCAGTGTCAGGCTGGTCCGCCGGTACGCGGTGACCAGCAGCACCCGGTCTTCCAGCGGCAGTGACCAGGGACGCCCCCTCGACGAGTCAGCTCAGCACCTTCTCGGCGCAACATAGCGATCAGCCTGCGGAGGTCGCGCGGTCGCAGCCCGCTAATCGGGTCTATCCAATGCGGTTCCGACGCCGTGATCACACCAGCCACGTGAAGAGATCGTTCCACACCTGCAGACCTCGGGAAGCCGCGAATCAGCTGCAGCGGCTCTCCTGTGGCTCCACGGAACCCACCTGTTCCATGCGCCGGATCTCCCGCTCTGCCGCTTCCAAGTGCCCGAGGTCGAGGGTCATCGCGGCACGCCCGGCGACGTAGAAGATGTCCTGGCGGACCCGACAGTCCAACCCCGGTTGGCGGCACAAAGCGGGGAACCGCACCTCAAGACTGAGTTCGATGCGGCCCATCTCGTCCCGGACGCAGACCGGGAGTGCGGCGTGCCGGAGATCCTTGGCGTAGTCACGCGTCTGCCGGTCGGCCTCATCAGGCCGGGCTTCCACGGGACGATAGGGGTGTTCGGTCCAGTCCGTGTCAGCCCACCAGACGAGTTCGTCCAAGTACTCCGAGGCGACCACCAAATCCGGAGGCGAGGCAGAAAGGGCCGTGTCTGCGCCGGCAACCAGCTGGGCGAGACGGCGTCGCGCATCGTCGTCCCCCGCCACGCACATCGCGATGAAGCCCGACAACACGTCGAGCCTGCGTGACGCCTCCGCCCGCTGCCAGATCTCGTACAGTTCCGCCATCCACCGTTCTTCCGCCGACCGTGTCTCCGCGCCCCGAACCCTACGACGCGCCCCCGCCAGAACGTCCAACGGTTTTCCCGGGCTCAGCGAACGAACCTCATGCCGGCTCGGTGCCGCGCACGACCTCCTCTCACAGCTCATGTGTCCACGAGCGAGGGCTTCTTGATCATTGCGGGACAGCCCTTAGCGGGCGCGTCCGGCAATGGCGACAGCGCGTCCGAGGCTGCTGCGACCTCGTTCACGAGCTGCCAAATGGCGCCGTAGTCCTGCCGCTGCTGCCGCTGCTGCCGCGGCAGCAGCGGCCTCCGCCGAGGGCGACCGACGATGCGGTTCGCTGGGGTTCACGGTGAGGGTATGGGCATCCCAGGGGTGCTCTTGATCGTCTTCATGGTGAACTGCGAGTTGGTTCGTGCCACCCCGGGCAGACCGGTGAGTTCGGCCATGTAGAAGCGCTCGTAGGTCTCGAGGTCAGGCACGGCGACCCATAGCAGGTAGTCGGGTTGGCCAAACAATCGCAAGCAGTGCACCACCTCGTCGAGTTCGGTGACCGCGGCTTCGAATGCCTCGATGGTGACTTTGTCCTGCACCGCCATCTCGACGGTCAGCAGCACATGGAACCCACGGCCGATAGCGGTGGGGTTGGCCGCCGCGTGGTAGCCGGTGATCACGCCGCTGTTTTCGAGTTGCCGGACCCGGCGCAGGCACGGGGAAGGGGAGAGGCCCACGAGGTCGGCCAGCTCGGTGTTCGCGAGACGCCCGTTCTCCATCAGGTGCGCAAGAATTGCTCGATCCGTCTTGTCCATGGCATTGCATGCTAATGGTGCAGGCTTTTGGGAGCATCTTTGGCATCCTGTGCTGCGGGTTTGTGGCTAGCGTGCCCATATCGACGTGCCCACCACGTACCCGGAGGCGCTGATGCCCAACGAGCCGATACTCGGGCTGGACAAGGACGGCAGGAAGACGGCAGGTCGACTCCTGGCCGAGTTCTTCGACGACTACGAGCATTCCATCGCCGAGCGCCCCCTCGTGCCCGAGGTGGACCGCGAGGTTCTCGCCGGCTTGCTGGAGACGCCGTTCCCCGACAAGGGCATCGGAGTGGAGGGGCTCTTCCGCGAGATCAACCAGAAGATCCTCCCGAACTCGACCGCAGTGGCCCATCCGCGGTTCCTCGCCTATGTGCTGGGTCCGCCCAACGGCATAGCGCCGTATGCCGAGGCGATCGCGGCCACCATCAACCAGAACTGCAACTTCTGGCAGCTCTCGCCGGCCGCGAGCGTGGTCGAGCGCGCCGTCATCACGTGGCTGAGTGGACTGTTCGGTTACGGCGATCAGGCGGGCGGGATCCTCACGGGGGGCGGTTCGATCGCCACCCTCAACGCCCTTACCGTCGCCCTGCACGCCCGCCGGCCCGGCTTCCGCGAGCAGGGCCTGCAGACGGCAGGTTCCCAGCTGGTGGTGTATACCTCAGTTGAAGCACACCGGTGTGTCGACAAGGCCGCCGCCATCCTGGGTATCGGACTGAACAACGTCCGCCACATCCCCACCGACGATCTATACCGCATGCGCGTCGACATCCTGGAGGAGACGGTCCGCGCCGATCGGGCAGCCGGACTGGAGCCATTCTGCGTCGTCGCCACCCCGGGCACGGTGACCAGTGGCTCCATCGATCCGATCGCCGATATAGCGGATGTATGCACGCGCCAGGACCTGTGGCTGCACCTCGACGGCGCATACGGTGCGCTGTTCGTGCTGTCAGAACACAAGCGTGAGGCGTTCGAGGCATGCGTCCGAGCGGACTCCATCGCCCTCGACCCGCACAAGCTGTTGTTCGCCCCTCTGGAGGCGGGCTGTCTGCTGGTACGTGACCGCACTCGGCTGGCGCAGGCTTATGCCTTCTCTTCCTCGTACCTCACCGTGGAAGAAGACCCTCTGATGGTCGACTACATGGACTACGGACCCCAACTGTCCCGCAGCTTCAAGGCCCTGAAGGTATGGAGCGCCCTGCAGGCCTTCGGTATCGACGCTTTCAGGGCCGCGATGGACCAAATGCTCGACCTCGCCCAGTACATGGCCGACCTCATCGAGGCAGCTCCGGACCTGGAACTCATAGCGCCCGTATCGCTGACAGCCGTCTGCTTCCGGATCAAGGGCGCCACCGAAGCCGACCACACCGCCGTACTCGCTGCCCTGATCGAGGAAGGCACCGCGCTGCTCGGCCCGGCACGCCTCGACGGCCGCCACGGCATGAGGGCCTGCGTCACCAACCACCGCACCACCCGCAACGACATCGAACTGATCCTCGACCGCCTGTCCGACCTCGCCCGCCACCACGGTGGACCGGTCGACGACGCCCTGGAGGTGGCCCTGTGAGCGGCGATGCGGCTCCGGGAACCGACCCGGCACGTGCGATGTTCGCCACCGATCGGGCCTCTCATGGCATGGGCATGGAACTCCTGGAGGCCGGGGGCGGCTCGGCCCTGGTCCGGATGACGGTGACAGCGGCCATGATCAACGGTCACGGTATAGCCCACGGCGGCTACATCTTCGCGCTCGCCGACACGGCATTCGCCTGCGCCTGCAACAGCCACGGCCCCGTCACCGTCGCGGCAGGCGCCGACATCGCCTTCACTGCCCCCGTCAAGGAAGGCGACGTCCTGATGGCATCCGCTCGCGAACGCACCCGATTCGGCCGCAGCGGAATCTACGACGTGACCGTCCTGCGGGTGCCACTGTTATTGCCGAGTTCCGCGGGCGCAGCCGCGTCATCGAAAACGGCCAGGAACAGTGACCGGAAGCACCGGCAAGGGCCGTGCCGCATCACGCCCACCCGCGCTCATCGCCGGTTCCTCCGAGTCGCCGGCTGGGCCCCGCAAGCGTGTGGACTACGGGACAGGCCGCGAGGCGCTGCTCAACGCAGCCGTACGAGTCGTGGCCCGCGGAGGGCTCCGCAAACTCACCTACCGTGCCGTCGCGCAGGAGGCGGGTGTCACCCACGGTCTCGTGGTGCACCACTTCGGTTCACGGGACGCGCTGATTGGGGAGGCCCTCGCTCACGCGGTGGATTCCAGCGCCGGCGCGAGCGCGCGGCAAACAGGTGCGGGCAACGTCGTGAATTTCGCGGCAAGACTGGCGGACATGGCCACCAGCGAGCCGGAGATGCTGACCTTCCGGTACGAGCTGATGCTGGAATCACGGCGCAGTCCGGAGCTGCTGCCGCAGATCCGCACGTTGCACCGGGAATACATGGCGGTGACGGAACGGCAGCTGTCCCAGATTCTGCCCGAGGGTGGACCCGGTTTCACCAGACTCGTCTTCGCCGCAGTCGAGGGACTCGCGCTGCATCAGCTGGTGTTCGGCGACTCGGCGGACACGGAGGCCACGCTCCGGGAGTTGCGCCTGCTACTGGCCCAACGTGAGGACGCAGAGCGGCGAAGTATGCGGTAGAGCTTCCTGCGGTAGCGGCGGGTGATGTCGGACAGGCGAGGGACGTGGGCCGCGATCGGCGAGCGATGGCACGTTCAGGGTCCGCAGAAGAATCTTCATCACGATCAACGGCGAGCGGAAATATCTGTGGCGAGCCGTCGACCAGGACGGCAACGTGCTGGACTTCCTCGTGCAGAACCGCCGGGACAAGGCCGCGGGCCAGGCGTTTCTTCCGCAGGCTGATGAAGAAGACCGGCGCGGTGCCGCGGGTGATCGTCACGGACAAGCGCCGCTCCTACGGCGCGGCCCACCATGAGGTCATGCCCTCGGTCGAGCACCGCTCGCACAAGAGGTTGAACAACCAGGCTGAGAACTCCCACCAGCCTACCCGGCAGCGCGAACGCGCCATGAAGGGCTTCCGCGGTACCGGCCGGGCCCAGCAGTTCCTGTCGGCGTTCAGTGGCATCTCACCCCACTTTCGGCCCCGCCGCCATCTGATGCCCGCACATGACTACCGAGCCGAGATGACCGTCCGCTTCGCCATCTGGGATCAGGTCACCGGTGGCACCAGCCGGCCCACCGTGGCCTGAGCACAGCCCGCCACCCAGATCCGCCACACCCTGACGTGCCGTCAGAAACCCGCGCATCCAACAACGTGACAACGCCGTTCATCGTGCGCTTCGTTGCCCGCACAGCGTGGCTCATCTGACTCTACGGTGACGTCATGTCCGTGCGCCCGCCGCGACACCTATGGTCAACATAGAACGTTCGGTATTGACACAGGTACCTCTAAGGGCCGATCATGTTGCAAGGTAGAACGTTCGCTCTTGCGAGGGGCTTTCTGGTTCATTGGATTCCTCGGCGCGTGCGACGGTTCCTCGCAACCACGATGACCTCTCTCCGCGGGCGACACCCCTCGCGTAGACCGCCCATCGCCGTGCCACATCGCACACCTGCTCACCATTCGGCGACTGCCACCGGAGGTACGACATGTCCGACACCATCCTGCCCGACTGGTTCGCCCAAGCACTCGACGGCTTTACAACTGGGGACATGGTGAGGTTCCTCGAGATCTACGACCCGAACGCAGTGCACGAGTTCCCGATCGGTCCCGCCCCTGCGCCCGAACGGTTGGAAGGCAAGGAGGCGATCGGCGAGTATCTGAAGTCAGTGCCCGATCGCGCCAGGTTCGACTCCATGGACATCCTCTCTGTGCGTGACATCGGCTCTGTGCGTGACATCGGCGGCGAAGCCCGAACCGAGGGCGAGCTTGTAATCGAGGCGCACGGTCGCGGCACATTCGTCCACGACGGGGCACCCTTCGAGATGCGATACGTCTGGTTCGTCAAGCACCAAGACCGACGGGTCAGGAACTTTCGCGAGTACGTGACCGCCATGAGTACGGAACCGAGGAACGACGTCACCGGAACGGCCAACGAGCAGGAATTCCCGAGTAATTGGGGCCGATGGGGTGCGGATGACGAGCTGGGCACGCTCAACCTGATCACCGAGGAGGCCCGGGCCAGGGGCGCCGCTGAAGCCCGTACCGGACGAGCGGTCTCGCTGGCCCAGCCGATCCAGCCGGAGCCGCTCGTCAGTGGGCCCTTCGCGCCCACTACCCGCGACGTCTCGCCGGTCCAACAGTTGATGCAGTACACCGGAGGTGCACCCGCGACGGCGGACATGATGCTGGTGACCAACCATCACGTGCGTTCGACCCACCTCGACGCTCTGGGGCACCAGATCCGGGACGGCAAGGTCTACCCGGGGCGTTCCCTCGCGGAGAGCGTGACACCGGCCGGCGTGCGGCACGGTTCAACGGCGGCGTTCGCCGCCGGGATCGCCACCCGGGGTGTCCTGCTCGACCTGGCCTTCGACGGCCCGCTGTCCGCGGGGCATCCGATCACTTCGGAGGACTTCAAGGCGGCCGAGGCCCGTCAGGGCGTACGGCTGGAGTCCGGGGACGCGTTGGTGGTGCGCTGCGGGTGGGTCTACACCATCGACCCCGAGAGGCCGATGCCGGGCATCAGCCTGGACGCGGTGCGGTGGATGCACCGGCGCGGCGTGTCCTTGTATGCCGGCGACCTCGGCGACGCCCACCCGCCGCTGGATCCCGCCGTCCCCGGTCCGCTGCACCGCGTCGCTCTGCCGCTGCTGGGCATGCCCCTGATCGACGTCGCGGAGCTGGAAGAACTGGCCGCCGTCTGCGCGGAATTGAACCGTTACACCTTCCTGCTCACAGTGGCACCCCCACGCATCCACGGCCTAACAGGCATCCCGGTCAATCCGCTGGCGATCTTCTAATGGATACCGCTCTGGCGTTGCCTGCGACCAGTGCCCCTGTCGCCGTGGCAATGCTCCAGGAACTCGGTGAAATCGCGGAGGAGCACGCGGCTCACCAACTCGCTGATCAGGTCCTTTCCCCAACCCGACCGGCGTTCTCAGGCACCAGGCCAGCGTAGGACTCAAAGCTACTCAGAACCGGGGCTCAGTCGGGTAGCCGGATCACGTTGCCGTGACCCGGCCCCCTCAGAACCGGACGTGCCAGTTATCCCGGCATCCGGCTCAAGCAAGCCACGTGGGCAGGCGCACCACCCCAGCGCCCGCTCAGCATCTCTCACCCGCCCTGGGCGAGCCCCAGGACGGCATGCTGTTCTAACCAGCGGGACTTTTCCCGGATCCTGTCCCCTTGAGTCCCTGCCCGGGGGGAGGGAGACCCCACCCGCGTCCCCGGCCGGTGGCGGTCGGACGCGTGGCCGCATTCGGCGCTCACCTGTTTGGCCTGTCCGGTGTGGTTGTCCGTCAGGTGGTCTCGTACGTACGTGGTGCCCGGTCGTGACAGGACTGCCGGGTTCTCGGCCCCGCGCTCCGGTTCGCACGCCGCGTGGGGCCGCTTGCTGTACCGCACGAGCACCGCAGTGCGACTTCGTGCCTGGCACGGAGAGGAACCGGTGCAGGGCCTGGCGGGGCGGCATCCGGTGCGCTCGGCCGTCAGGTCTGCAGAGCGCTCCCAGGCACGGGCTGGTCCACCTGCCCGGCCGACTCCTCGCTGAAGGTCATCTGTGGGGGCTTGCGGTGGAACATCCGGGTCAGGAACAGCAGGTACCCGAACCCGGCCGCCATCCAGCACAGTCCCACCGTGAAGGTGACGCCGCTGAGGCTGGTCCACAGCCACACGGTCAGTGCGAAGCCGACAACTGGCAGCAGCCCGTAGGACAGCAGGGCGAGAGGGTCGCGCCGGCGCCGGTCGACGACGTAGTGCTTGACCACGCTCAGGTTCACCATGGAGAAAGCGATCAGCGCGCCGAAGTTGACCATCACCACCGCGTTGTCGAGGCTGATGAACAGCGCGACCAAGGAGACCGCGGACACCAGGCTGGTCGCGATCCAGGGGCTGCGGAAGCGTGGGTGCAGGGCGCCGAAGACCTGCTTCGGGAGCGCCCCGTCGCGGCCCATCGAGTACAGGATTCGGGACACACCAGCCTGGGTGGCCACACCGGAGCCGAGGGCGCCGGCGACGTACACCACCAGGAAGACGTTGGTCAGCGCCGATCCGCCGAGCCTGTCCATGATGTCCAGCCCCGCGCTGTCGGGGTCGGTGAAGGACCAGTCGGGGTGCACCAGCGCGCCCATCCAGGACACCAGCAGGAAGAGCAGGCCGCCGATGACCGTGGTGAGGACGATGGCCCGGGGAATGGTCCGGCGCGCGTCCTTGGCCTCCTCCGACATCGTGGAGACGGCGTCGAAGCCCAGGAAGCTCAGCGCGAGGATGGCGGCCCCCGAGAAGGCCGCCGACACCCCGGACGTACCCGGCACGAATGATGTGAACGGCGACGAGACCCCGCGGCTCACCGCGTAGTGGGCGGACAGGACGACGAACACGACGACCAGGACGGCAGCCAGGGCGACCACCACGGTGCTCAGCCGACTGACGGAGTTGACACCCAGCACGTTCAGCAGCCAGGACAGCACCAGCGCGGGCATGACGAAGACGTTCTGCGGTACGGCAGGGAACTGGGCGTGCAGGTAGATGCCGATGAGCAGGAAGTTGATCATCGGCAGGAACAGGTAGTCCAGCATCAGCGTCCAGCCGACCATGAAGCCGACGTGCCCGCCGAAGGTCTTCTGGGTGTAGGTATATGCCGATCCGGCGGTCGGGTAGGCGCGCACCATCCGCGCGTAGCTGAGGGCCGTGAACAGCATCACGACGAGCGCGATCACATAGGCGGCGGGTAGGTGGCCGCGGGTGAGTCCGGTGACCGCGCCGTACGTGGTGAAGACGGTCACCGGGGCCAGGTAGGCGAGGCCGAAGAGGGTGAGTCCGGGCAGCCCGAGCGCTCGTCGGAGCCGGGGCTGTGCGGGAGCTGTCGTGTCCGTCATGGTCGTTCCACGCAAGACCGGTGCCGGGCCACGGCCGGAGCGGGCCGCGGGTCAGGCGCCGGGGGTATACGTGCGTTCGCCCGCCAGCCAGGTGCCGAGGACGGCGACGTCGGGAATGTCGTGCGGGTCGCAGGACCGCAGGTCGCGGTCGAGCCAGACCAGGTCCGCGACCCGCCCGGGGGCCAGGACTCCGCGGTCGTCGGCCAGCGCCTGGTAGGCGACGCCGGCGGTGTAGCAAGACATCGCCGTCTCGACGTCGATCCGCTGTTCGGGCAGCCAGCCCCCGTGGGGCTCGCGCTGCGAGGTCTGCCGGGTGACCGCGACCGGGAGCCCGGTCAGCGGCCGGTGGTCGCTGACCGGCCAGTCGCTGCCAAAGGACACCCGGGCTCCGCTGCCCACCAGCGAGCCCAGCGGATACTGCAGACGCGCGCGGGTGTCGCCGATGCGCGGCACGGTGAGCTGGGTCATCACCGGGTCGGACTGGAGCCACAGCGGCTCGATGTTCGCGATGACGCCGAGTTGGGAGAAGCGGTCCAGGTCCTTCGGGTCCACCATCTGCACGTGGGCGATCACCGGGCGGCGGTCCCGCGCACCGCAGGCCTCCCTCAGATGTGCGAGTGCGTCGAGCGCGGTGCGGACGCCGGCGTCGCCGATGGCGTGCAGATGCGGCTGCAGCCCCAGGGCGTCCATCTCCACCAGAGCTGCGCGCAACTCGTCGGCCGGCCAGACCGGCATGCCGCTGCAGCACGGGTCGTCGGCGTACGGTTCGAGCAGGGCGGCGGTGCGGTTCTCGATGATCCCGTCGATGAAGAACTTGACCGTGCGCAGCGTGAGCCGCTCGAAGCCGGCGGCCTGAACCCGCTTCTGGTCGGCGGAGAACTGGGCGAGCTGTGCGCGCCAGCGTGACGGGTCGGCGCGCAGGGCGAGATTCACCCGGGTTTTCAGTTCCCCGCGGCGGGCGGCCTCGAGATAGGCGTCGACCTCGTCGGCCTCGACCCAGGCGTCCTGGATCCACGCGGCGCCGGCCGCGGCATAGGCCTCGGTGGCGACAGCCAGGGCGCGGATCCGCTCCTGGGTAGTGCGGGCGGGTACGGCGCCGAGGACGGCGTCCACCGCGTCCCACTCGATCATGGTGCCCATGAGGCTGTCGTCGGGGCGGCGCGCGAAGCGCCCGCGCTCGGTGTCGACCACCGAGTCGTCGATACCGGCGCGGCGCATGGCCTCCGTGTTGCACCACAGCGTGTGGTAGTCCCAGGCCCGCAGCGCCACCGGGCGGTCCGGCACCACGGCATCCAACCACCGGGCGTCGAAGAGGCCGTCGGAGGTGAGGGTCGCGTCGTATCCGGCACCGATGATCCAGTCGGCCTCCGGGTGCTCGTCGACGTACCGGCCCACCTCCGCGATCAGCTCCGCCAGGTCGGCGCATCCCCTCACACGCGGGCCAAGCCGCTCGAAACCACCCTGCGCCGGGTGGCAGTGCCCGTCACCGAACGCCGGCATGAGCAGGCCCCCGCCGAGGTCCACGACCTCCTCTGCCGCCGCCAGTGCCTCGGCCTCCGCGCCCACCGCCACGACCCGGCCGTTGCGCACCGCGAGCGCGTTCGGCTCCGCGGCAGAGTCGAGCTGAGGCAGCCCGGTCCAGACGGTGCCGTTGCGGAAGACGGTGAGGGGCATACGGAACCTCCAAAAACGAATGGCATTCGTTAAGTAGTGGGAGGCTAGACTCCCGGCACGGGCTTTGGGAAGAGAGGGCGAACAACACATGAGCACCGGCTTCCGCAGGTCCGGACGGCCGACCACGCCGATGCTCGACCGCGAGATCATCGTGCGCTCGGCACTGGACCTGATCGACGACGTCGGTGCCAAGGGTTTCTCCGTCAACCTGCTGGCCCAGCGGCTGCGCGTGCGGCCGTCGTCGCTGTACAACCACGTCAAGGGCAAGGACGACATCCTCGCCGGGGTGCGAGAACTGGTGGCCGCCCCCATCGACGCCGGGGTATTTGACAACCTGCCCTGGGACGAGGCGCTGATGAGCTGGGCGAGGCTCTACCGGGCCGCCTTCGCGGCGCATCCGCAGACCATCCCGCTGCTGGCGACCCAGCCGCTGCCGGGCGCGCACAGCACGGTGCGCATGTACGAGACCGTCGCATCCGGGCTGGAGCGCGCCGGGTGGCCCGCCGACACGGTCGTCCCCCTCATCGTCGGCATCGAGTCCTTCATCCTGGGTTCGGCACTCGACCTGACCGCACCGCCCACCATGCTGGACCCCGGGCCCGACAGCCCGCAGGCACCACGGTTCACCGCCCTGGTACACGCACGGGACGAAGTCTCCGCCGCCGAAGGGCGCCCGGCCGCCGACCTCGCCTTCGAGTTCTCCCTCACCGCACTGGTCGACGGCCTGCGCGCACGACTCGCCGAGCAGACCGCAGCATCGGGCGACAGCCGGGTGCGGTGAAACCATGTGGCGGCTTGTCAGTGCACCAGTCCGTCAGAATCCTGAAGCTACAGGTTAGTTGACGGCGCACCCGCTCGAGGCCGATGTCGCAGGTGTCGATCACGTGCCCTCACCGGTTGTGTTCGCCCGGCCGTCCCATGGCACCGATCTCCGCATCCACATTACGAAGAGCCTCCCTGCCTCCGCGGAAGCCGGTGGTCATGCCCCTGACTTGTTCAATCGACGCCAGACGCCCGGTCTGCAGCCGTAGCGTCCAGGGTGCCCTCCAAGTCAGGCCGCCGGGTGACGGGGGCAGGAGCATGGCAACGAATTGTTCGACACCGTGGTCGCGGCCGGCGACCTGCACGCCGGTAGAACGCCCGTAGGGTTCACGGCCACGGAGGTCGCCGACCCGGCCGAGCAGGTGACGGCTGGACACCTGGACATACGCGAACTTGCCTGCCCTCAAGGAGACGGAGCGCGGCTGAGCTTACGGCCTGCCCGCCCGGTCGCGTGCGGGGATCGGTCATGTGAGGGTGACGCCGTGGGCGCGGGCGAGGCTGCCGAGGCCGTGGGACCAGCCTTGGCCGAGGGCGCGGAGTTTCCAGGTGGGCTGGTTGTGGGTGGTGTGCCGATACAGCTCGGCGATGACCATGGCACGGATGTGGGGGTCGGATGGTGGCTGGAAGGTCCAGGCTGCTTGGGTGGCGCGGTTGATGTGCAGGGCGGCGTGGGTGAGGGCGCCGCAGGTGAGGCCGCTGTCGGTGTCCATGGTGATGGCGATGGTGACGCGCTGGATGTGCGGGGGCAGGGCGGCCGGGCGGAGGGTGGCGCGTTCGACACGGCGGGGGCGGGCCTGCCGTGTCTCCTCGCTGTGTTTGCACCGGTGTACGGCGGGGGGTGGCGGGGTTTCTGCCTGGCAGTACGCCGGCAAAGGGACTAGCGTGATTCATAGAGCAGTCGTGGTTCCGAAGTCGTTCGCCCGCGGTCATCTTGCCCGCGGGCGTTTTGCTGTTCAGCCCTCTTTGGACCAGGGCGATTACCTCCGGGCCCGTACCCGTGCGGGCTCGAACCCTCGTCGAAGGAGACAGGCATGGCCAAGGGCACTGTGAAGTGGTTCAACGCGGAGAAGGGCTTCGGCTTCATCGCGCA
>NZ_BMQA01000036.1 GCF_014647875.1 Streptomyces brasiliensis
GTGCCGTCACCGCCTCACACCGAACTCCTTGACCGAATCAAGCAACGGCATTGGGGGGCGCCCTCGCTGTTTCTGCAGGTGCCGGGGGCTGACCGGTGTCGTGACGTCCCGAGTTCGGTACACAGGTGGCCGACAGCAACGTCACCGAGATCTACGCCGCGAACTCCGCGACCGCCGCGGCCGGTTGGGCGCCCTGGCCGAGGCACCGCTGGAGAAGGAGACGCTGGAGGGAGCCGGACGCGTACCGGATCGCCGGGATCACCCGCCTGACGAAGGGCGGGCCGTGGACCCGTGGAGCCCTGGACCCCCGGAGTCCTGGGGCACGCGTGCGACGAGGTAGCGGAACACATTCGGCATCCACACCGTCCCGTCCGGCCGCTGGTACGGGTGCAGGGCCTCCGCCACCTCCTTGTCCACCTGCTCCTGGTCCGTCGCCGCGATCGCCGCGTCGAACAGTCCCGTCGACAGCAGTCCGCGCACGGCGCTGTCGAGGTCGGCGTACCCGAACGGGCAGGCCACCCGCCCGGAGCCGTCCGGCCGCAGCCCGGCCCGCTGCGCGACCTCCTCCAGGTCGTCCCGGCGGGCGGGGCGCGGGCTGCCCGCGCGGCGCAGCGGATCGGCAAGTTTCGCCGCCACCCGCAGCACGGACGACGTGGCGCAGCGCTCGGGCGGACCCCAGCCCGCCAGCACCACGGGCGCCCCGCGTTCCGCGAGCGGTATCGCCTCGGCGAGCAGTTCACCGAGCCCCTCCGAGTCGCCCGCGAGGCACCCGATCGGTTCGAAGGCGGTCACCACCGTGAACGCGGGCGTCTCCGCGTCGGCCGCGTCCCGGGGTGAGCCGTCGACGATCGCGGTGCGCGCACGCGTGCCCGCACCTTCCGGCAACAGCCGCTGCCGGGCCAGAGCCAGCAGTTCGGGGCGGCCGGAGTCGACTCCGGTGACCGCGGCACCTCTGGAGGCCGCCATCAGCAGGGCGAGCCCGGATCCGCAGCCGAGGCCCAGCAGCCGGGTGGCCGGGCCCACTTCGAGTCGCTCGTGGACGGTCTCGTAGAGCGGCACCAGCATCCGCTCCTGGATCTCGGACCAGTCACGCGCGCGTGCGCACAGGTTCACGCGGGGCGTGGTTCCCGCGTGAGACAGGTGTTGCCGCACGAGCGTAGGTGTCATAGGTAAGCGCCCCAATCCGCCGAGAGGTGCAGGAGTGCCCATTCCGTGGCCCCCGTGCCGTGCGCTCGCACTCCCCACGTATGCCAGGTAACTCCCGGCTCGCGACCGCGTCCATAGGTCGTGGGGCCCGGCTTGGGGCATCCCGGTGCCTGTGACGAGAATTCACATCCCGGCAACGTGGACCCGTACCATCGCGCCATGGCAAAGGCACCCGTTCTCACGCCGCGGGCGGACGACTTCCCGCGCTGGTACCAGGATCTGATCAACAAGGCCGAACTGGCCGACAACGGTCCGGTGCGCGGCACCATGGTCATCCGACCGTACGGGTACGGGCTGTGGGAGCGGATGCAGGCGGAGATGGACGCCCGCATCAAGGAGACGGGCACCCAGAACGCTTACTTCCCGCTGCTGATCCCGCAGTCGTATCTCGCGCGGGAAGCGGACCACGTCGAGGGCTTCGCGCCGGAGCTGGCCGTGGTCACCCACGGCGGCGGCAAGGACCTGGAGGAGCCCGCGGTCGTGCGGCCCACCTCCGAGATGATCATCAACGACTACTTCTCCAAGTGGGTGCAGAGCTACCGAGACCTGCCCCTGCTCATCAACCAGTGGGCGAACGTGGTCCGCTGGGAGCTGCGCCCCCGCCTCTTCCTGCGCACCACCGAGTTCCTGTGGCAGGAGGGCCACACCGCGCACGCCACCTACGAGGACGCCCGGGACTTCGCCGCGCACATCCACCGCAAGGTGTACGAGGACTTCATGGTGAACGTCCTTGCGATGGACGTCGTACCCGGCCGCAAGACCGTCAAGGAGCGGTTCGCCGGTGCCATCAACACCCTCACGCTGGAGGGCATGATGGGCGACGGCAAGGCCCTGCAGATGGCCACCAGCCATGAACTCGGCCAGAACTTCGCCAAGGCGTTCAACACGTCGTACCTGTCGAAGGACGGCACGCAGGAGCTGGTCTGGCAGACCTCCTGGGGCTCCACCACCCGCATGATCGGCGCCCTGGTGATGATGCACGGCGACGACAACGGGCTGCGCGTGCCGCCGCGGCTGGCGCAGATCCAGGCCGTCGTCCTCGCGATCAAGGGGGACGAGGCGGTTCTGGCCAAGGTCCGCGAACTCGGCGACCGGCTGAAGGCGGCCGGGATCCGCGTCCACGTGGACGACCGCACGGACGTCCCGTTCGGCCGGCGCGCCGTCGACTGGGAGCTCAAGGGCGTGCCCGTGCGCATCGAGGTCGGTCCCCGTGACCTGGAGAGCGGCACCGCGATGCTGGCCCGCCGCATCCCCGGCGGCAAGGCACCGGTGTCCCTGGACACCCTGGTCGAGCAGCTCCCCGCCGTCCTCGAGGAGGACCAGGCGCTGCTGCTGCGCCAGGCCCGCGAGCGCCGTGAGTCCCGCACCACGGAGGTGTCGACGGTCGACGAGGCCGTCGAGGCCGCGACGGCCGGTGGCTGGGCGCGGGTCCCGTGGGCGGCTCTCGGCGAAGAAGGCGAGGTCAAACTGGCCGAGCACGCCGTGACCGTACGGTGTCTGGTCACGGAGGACGGGGCGGTGCCCGACGCCGAGGACGCGCCCGGTAACGTCGCGGTCGTCGCGCGCGCTTACTGAGGTACGGGGTTCCGCCCCGAGAGCGACCGAAACGCCTCTTGCGCATCCGCCGAACACACGTACCCCGCCGCGCGGACGGGATCTACGCGCCGGGTCGTACGTCGGCCTACGTACCGGCTTGGTACGAGCTGTGAGGCTTCTCCGCAGATCAGCGCACCCGCCCTCGTCAGGACACATCAGCGGCAACTGACGGGTACGTGCAAATTAATTGGGATGGCCCGGAATCGGAACACAGAGGCGCTCCGGCTCGTTGTCATTACGTGAGCACGACACAGACACCACCTGTACTCGCAGCGGAGCTGGCGCAGGCGTGGGCCGACATTCAGCGGTACCACCCCGAGCTGCCGGACCTCGCCGCGCCAGAGTCCCTGATCGGGGAGTCGTCGTCCGCGTGCGGACACGAGCTCTCCTTCGAGCGACTGCTCCATGAGGCAGTCCACGGCATCGCAGCCTCCCGCGGGGTCCGCGACACCTCCCGCGCCGGCCGCTACCACAACCGCAGATTCCTCGCCGTCGCCGAGGAGCTGGGCCTGGACCACCCCGACGAACCGCACCCCAGCAGCGGCTTCTCACTGGTCACGCTCAACCCCGAGGCCAAGCGGCGCTACCGGCCGACCATCGAGCGGCTCCAGCGCGCCCTGAAGGCGCACACGGCAGCCACGTCCGCCGATACCTCCCGCACCTTCCGCGGCCCGGCCGCCCGCCACGGCTCCTCCGGCGGCGGCGTTCGCGTCAAGGCGGTCTGCGACTGCGGCCGCAACGTCCGGGTGGTCCCGTCGGTCCTGGCCCAGGCCCCGATCGTCTGCGGCGGCTGCGGCAAGCCGTTCCGCATCCCGGAAGTCGCCGGCGCCGCATAACACGAACCGCGAGCCACCGGCATCTCGTGGGTGCCGGAGCGGTCGACCGAGCGTCGGGTGTCTTTGTCTGCCGCGCAGCTGCGGGCAGTCGTGCCGCTGGGGCGACGGGGGCGCCCCTGCGTGAGCGAAGCCGAGCGTGGGTGAGGGCGGGGGAGCGGCACCTCGTGGCGCCGGGCAGCGCATCCGACGGAGGTCACCTCTACGCCGGGTGCTCGTCAGGCGTGCCCGGCCGCAGCTCCCCCCTCGGCCAGAAGGGACCCGCAGGGTATGGCACAATGGCTAGCTGTACTCGACAGCCGCACAGGACCCCTCTCTCCTCCGGCTGACGCGTCCATCGGGCACTCGGGTACCGCAACCCCACGCGGCAGTCTCGCCGTGCCCAACCACGTCAAATCCAGGAGAACCCACTCCCGTGGCAGTCAAGATCAAGCTGAAGCGTCTGGGCAAGATCCGTTCGCCTCACTACCGCATCGTCGTCGCCGACTCCCGCACCCGCCGTGACGGCCGTGCGATCGAGGAGATCGGCAAGTACCACCCGACCTACAACCCGTCGGTCATCGAGGTGGACGCCGACCGTGTGGCGTACTGGCTCGGCGTCGGCGCCCAGCCGACCGAGCCCGTCCTCGCCATCCTGAAGAAGACCGGCGACTGGCAGAAGTTCAAGGGCGAGCCCGCCCCGGCGCCGCTGCTCGTCGCCGAGCCGAAGGCCGTGCGTCCGTCGTTCGAGGCTCTCGGCGGTGACGACGAGGGCAAGGGTGAGGCGATCACCCAGAAGAAGAAGGCTGAGAAGAAGGACGAGGCCGCTGCCGAGTCCTCCGAGTCGACCGAGGCCTGAGCAGCATGCTCGAAGAGGCGCTTGAGCACCTCGTGAAGGGCATCGTCGACAACCCTGACGATGTGCAGGTCGCCTCGCGCGACCTGCGCCGCGGGCGTGTGCTGGAGGTCCGGGTCCACCCCGACGACCTCGGCAAGGTGATCGGCCGCAACGGCCGCACCGCGCGCGCCCTGCGCACCGTCGTGGGCGCCATCGGCGGCCGCGGTGTTCGCGTCGACCTCGTCGACGTGGACCACGTCCGCTGACGCTTCATCGCAACCGGCTCGGGCCGGGGAGGGCCACTGGGCCGTCCCCGGCCCGTAGTCGTCAGGACAGGAGATCTTCAGAAGTGCAGCTCGTAGTCGCGCGGATCGGCCGCGCCCACGGCATCAAGGGCGAGGTCACCGTCGAGGTCCGTACGGACGAGCCGGAGCTGAGGCTCGCGCCGGGCGCCGTCCTGGCCACGGACCCCGCCTCGGCGGGCCCGCTCACCATCGAGACCGGCCGGGTGCACAGCGGGCGCCTGCTCCTGCGGTTCGAGGGCGTGGGCGACCGCAACGCCGCCGAGGCCCTGCGCAACACCCTCCTGATCGCCGAGGTCGACCCGAACGAGCTGCCCGAGGCGGAGGACGAGTACTACGACCATCAGCTGATGGACCTGGACGTCGTCACCAAGGACGGGGTGGAGGTCGGCCGGATCACCGAGATCTCGCACCTGCCCTCCCAGGACCTCTTCATCGTCGAGCGGCCCGACGGCAGCGAGGTGATGATCCCCTTCGTCGAGGAGATCGTCGTGGAGATCGACCTGGAGGAACAGCGGGCGGTCATCGACCCGCCGCCCGGCCTGATCGACGACCGGGCCGAGATCGACTCCTCGGAGGACGAGTCGTAATGCGCCTCGACGTCGTCACGATCTTCCCCGAGTACCTCGAACCGCTGAACGTCTCCCTCGTCGGCAAGGCACGCGCGCGTGGACAGCTGAACGTCCATGTGCACGACCTGCGCGCGTGGGCGTACGACCGGCACAGCACCGTCGACGACACGCCGTACGGCGGCGGCCCCGGCATGGTCATGAAGACCGGGCCCTGGGGCGATGCCCTGGACTCCGTCCTCGCCGACGGGTACGAGACGGGCTCGCACGCGCCCGCCCTGATCGTCCCCACCCCCAGCGGCCGCCCCTTCACCCAGGAACTGGCCGTCGAACTGTCCGAGCGCCCCTGGCTGATCTTCACGCCGGCCCGCTACGAGGGCATCGACCGGCGCGTCATGGACGAGTACGCCACCCGCATACCGGTGTACGAGGTGTCCATCGGCGACTACGTCCTCGCCGGCGGTGAGGCGGCCGTACTGGTGATCACGGAGGCCGTGGCGCGGCTGCTGCCCGGCGTCCTGGGCAACGCCGAGTCCCACCGGGACGACTCCTTCGCGCCCGGCGCGATGGCCAACCTCCTGGAGGGCCCTGTCTACACCAAGCCGCCCGTCTGGCGCGGCCGGGACATCCCCGAGGTGCTGCTCAGCGGGCACCACGGCAAGATCGCCCGCTGGCGCCGCGACGAGGCCCTCAAGCGCACGACGGCCCACCGGCCCGACCTCGTCGAGCGTTGCGACCCCAAGGCCTTCGACAAGAAGGACCGCGAGATGCTCTCCATCCTGGGCTGGGCACCGGATCCCGACGGGGAGCCGTACGGCCGATTTTGGCGCAGGCCAGAGGGCGTGGAAGAATAAACCGCTGTTGTGCGTCCGTCTGGTGTGCGCCCCTGCCACGGGGGGACACGACGCCCGCCCCGACCCGCACGGCAGACCTCAAGGAAACCTAGTTCCCGTTGATGACCTGTGGCATCAGCGAAGAAAGCAGACGACATGTCTCACCTGCTCGACTCCGTCGACTCCGCGTCGCTGCGCAGCGACATCCCGGCCTTCCGCCCGGGTGACACGGTCAACGTCCACGTCCGCGTCATCGAGGGCAACCGCTCCCGTGTGCAGCAGTTCAAGGGCGTTGTGATCCGCCGCCAGGGCTCCGGTGTCCGCGAGACCTTCACGGTCCGCAAGGTCTCGTTCTCCGTCGGCGTCGAGCGCACCTTCCCGGTGCACACCCCGATCGTCGAGAAGATCGAGCTCGTCACCCGCGGTGACGTGCGTCGCGCCAAGCTGTACTACCTGCGCGACCTGCGCGGCAAGGCCGCGAAGATCAAGGAGAAGCGCGAGAGCTGAGCGCTCTCCGGGGTTCATGGGAAGGCCGGATAGCATCTGGCTCCGATGGACACCGAAGCACAGCCGACGGAGCGCGACCGCTCCTCCCGTCTCCCCCCGGAGGCCGTGGAGGGACGGTCGCGTTTCGCGTTGGTGCCGCGGATCACCGAGTGGCTGCCGGGCGGCCGGATCACCCTCACCGCCTTCACCTGCCTGCTCTTCCTGCTGCTCCTCAACACGTTCGTGGTGCAACCGTTCGAGATCCCGAGCGGATCCATGGAGCGGGGATTGAGGATCGGGGACCGCGTTCTCGTAAATAAGTTGGCGTACCGTTTCGGTGCCGATCCGCGGCGCGGCGATGTCGTCGTGTTCGACGGAACCGGGTATTTCGGGGACGCCGACTACATCAAGCGCGTTGTGGGGGTGGGGGGCGACCACGTGGTGTGCTGCGACAAGGAGGGGAGACTCGAGGTGAACGGCCGGCCGGTCGACGAGACGGCGTTCCTCTACCCCGGGGACAGCCCGTCCGGCGTGCCTTTCGACGTCGTCGTGCCCGACGGCAGGCTCTTCGTCCTCGGCGACCACCGCAGCGACTCCAGCGACTCCCGCGACCACCTGGGCTCGCCGGGCGGCGGCATGATCCCGGTCGGCGACGTCATCGGGCGGGCCGACTGGATCGTCTGGCCTTCCGCCCACTGGACCCGCCTGCACCGCCCCACTGCCTATGCGCGCGTGCCCGCCGCTTCCGGCTACGCGCGCGTGCCCGTCACCTCTCCCCACGCGCGTGTGCCCGCACCGTCCGTTTCCGCGGAGGGCACGCATGGGTAATCGCGGCAAGCCGCGCGGTGTGCCCGGCAGCGCCGCCGAGAACCTGCTGCCCACCGGGAACCGGCGTGCCGCGCAGCCGGCCGGTGGCCGCACGCGTGCGGAGCGGCGCAAGCTCCAGCGCAAGGTCAAGCGCAGGCGCCGCCGCGGCGCCGTGCGCGAGATACCGCTCCTGGTGGGCGTGGCCGTCCTGATAGCGCTGGTCCTGAAGACCTTCCTCGTGCAGGCCTTCGTGATCCCGTCCGGCTCGATGGAGCAGACGATCCGGATCGGGGACCGTGTCCTGGTCGACAAGCTCACCCCGTGGTTCGGCGCCAAGCCGCAGCGCGGCGACGTCGTCGTCTTCCACGACCCGGGCGGCTGGCTGGCCGACGAGCAGACGGCGGAGAAGAACGATCCCGTGGGCGTCAAGCAGGTCAAGGAAGGCCTCACCTTCATCGGTCTGCTGCCCTCCGACAACGAGAAGGACCTCATCAAGCGGGTCATCGGCGTCGGCGGCGACCACGTCAAGTGCTGCGACGCGCAGGGGCGGGTGACCGTCAACGGCGTACCGCTGACCGAGGGCGACTACGTGTATCCCGGCGACGCCCCGTCCAGCGCTCCCTTCGACATCACCGTCCCCCAGGGGCGGCTGTGGGTGATGGGCGACCACCGGGGCAACTCCGCGGACTCCCGCGCGCACCAGGACACCGGCTACGGCGGCACGGTCTCCGTGGACTCCGTGGTGGGCCGCGCCATGCTCATCGGCTGGCCGATCGGCCATTGGAGCACCTTGAAGGAACCTAAAACCTTCGCAAGCGTGTTGAACTCCGTGTCGGGGACGACCGTGGCCACGCGGCCGCCGGATAGGGTTGCCCCAGACGATCCGAACGGATCCGTCCAGCTCCCGACCCCTGCGGAACTCCCGCTCGTTATGGGAGTGGTGGGCCTGCGCCGCGCATGGGGCAGGCGGCGGCACGGAGTAAGGAGTTGGCGTGGGGGATGTGGCGGTTGGCGCACGGTCCGGGCACGACGGCGAGGAGCACCGCGGGCGCCCCGTAAAAGCGAGTGTCCCCGCCGGGGACGGGACCGTGACCTCCGGGAGTGACACCGGGGGGGCCGACGACGGTACGGCCGGCGGACAGTCGCGGGCGGACGAACAGGGATCGCGCGATGCGGCCGCCGGGCCGAGCAAGCCGCGCTCCTTCTGGAAGGAACTGCCGATCCTGGTCGTCATCGCGCTGGTGCTGGCGCTGCTGATCAAGACGTTCCTGGTGCAGGCGTTCTCGATTCCGTCCGACTCGATGCAGAACACCCTCCAGCAGGGTGACCGCGTCCTGGTCGACAAGCTCACCCCGTGGTTCGGCTCCGAGCCCGACCGCGGTGAGGTCGTCGTCTTCCACGACCCGGACAACTGGCTGGCGGGCGAGCCGACGGCCAACCCGAACGCGGTGCAGAAGATCCTCAGCTGGATCGGCCTCATGCCGTCCGCCGAGGAGAAGGACCTCATCAAGCGTGTCATCGGCGTCGGCGGCGACACCGTCGCGTGCAACGGGACCGGCCCGCTGACGGTCAACGGCAAGGCGCTGAACGAGCCGTACGTGTACCCGGGCAACACCCCCTGCACCGTCGACGACCAGGGCGGTCAATTCAAGGTGAAGGTCCCCGAGGGCTTCATCTGGGTGATGGGCGACCACCGCCAGAACTCCCGCGACTCGCGCTACAACCAGGGCGACAAGAACCACGGCATGGTCCCGGTCGACAAGGTCGTCGGCCGTGCCATCGTCAAGGCCTGGCCGATCAACCGCTGGGGCACGCTCCCGGTCCCGGACACCTTCGACCAGCCCGGCCTGGATCAGCAGTCCTCCGCCGCCGCGTCGCTCACGGTGGCCCCGGAGGGGCTCGCCCTCGCAGGCGTGCTGCCGTTGGCGGTGTGGCGCCGCAGGCGCGTGATCACCCTGACCGCGAAGCCGGAGACGCAGACGACGGTGGCGACCGGCCGGCGCTGACACCGCCGCCACGGTATCCGGCCCCGCCGCCCGAGCAGTCCCGCAACTCCCACCCCCACCGCACCGACCGGAGCGGTGGGGGTTCGCTGTGCGCGCGATCCGCTTCTGTGAAGACCTTGGGTAGCTTGTGATCCTGGTCGCGGGAGAAGGGCTCCCTCCGTTCGGTACCGCCGGGTAGGGTGCGGATCCATGGGTGGCGAGAGCACGACACGTACGGCCCCGCGCAGCGGCGGCACCAGCACGGCGCAGGTCGGCAGCCGGCTCGGAGAGCGGCTGTCGGGGGTGGCCGTGGCGCTGGGCCTGGTGCTGTTCCTCGGCGGATTCGGGTGGGGAGCGGTGGAGTACCGGCCCTACACCGTGCCCACCAGTTCTATGACGCCGACGATCGACGTCGGCGACCGTGTCCTGGCACAGCGCGTCGACGGCAGCGAGATTCGCCGGGGTGACGTGGTCGTCTTCCGTGACAAGAGCTGGGTCACCAACGCGGACGTCGTCAAGCGCGTCGTCGCGGTCGGCGGCGACACCGTCGCCTGCTGCACGGACGGCAAGCTGACCGTGAACGGCAAGCAGATCGACGAGCCCTACCTGCCCGAGGGCAGCCTCGCCGAGATCACGAACTTCCCGACCGTCAAGGTCCCTCAGGGCCGGCTGTTCCTGCTCGGCGACGAACGCCAGGGCTCCCTGGACTCCACGGCCCACCTCACCGACGCGGCCAGCGGCACCGTGTCCACCGCCGCCGTGAGCGCCCGCGTCGACGCCGTCGCCTGGCCCATGAAGGGCATGCTGGGGCGCCCCACGGGCTTCGAGACCCTGGGCCCGCTGTCCCAGCCGGGCCCGCTGCGCACCATCCTCGTCCTGATCGTCGCCGGCGCCGTCCTCGTCCTCGGCGGCGGCGCCTACGGCCCGATCGCGAAGCGCCTGGGCGGCTCCCGCGGGCGTACCCGGACGGAGCCCGTCGGTGCCCGCTGAGGCCACGGACGCGAGCGAGGAGGCGTACGGCGGCGGCCTCCGCAAGGTCGCCCGGGTGGTCCTGCTCGACCCCGACGACCGCATCCTGCTCCTGCACGGCCACGAGCCGGACGACCCGGCCGACGACTGGTGGTTCACGCCCGGCGGCGGTCTGGAGGGCGACGAGACGCGCGAGGAGGCCGCACTGCGGGAACTCGCCGAGGAGACCGGTATCACGGACGTCGAACTCGGCCCGGTCCTGTGGCGGCGGCGGTGTTCCTTCCCGTTCGCGGGCCGTCGCTGGGACCAGGACGAGTGGTACTACCTGGCCCGGGCGGCCGATACGGTCCAGACGGTGCCCGAGGCCACGGCCCTGACCGAGCTGGAGCGACGCAGCGTCGCCGGAGCGAGGTGGTGGACGTGTCAGGAACTGGCCCGGGCGCATGAGACGGTGTATCCGACCAGACTCGCCGAGCTGCTGCACCGGCTGCTCGACGATGGTCCCCCGGCCGGACCCGTAACCCTTGACACGGAAATCGTCTAGGGGCGCGCGGGACTGGCGCACAATGGTGGGATCGCACGGCTGAAGGGGAACATGCCATGAGCGCCGAGGACCTCGAAAAGTACGAGACCGAGATGGAGCTGAAGCTCTACCGGGAGTACCGCGATGTCGTCGGTCTGTTCAAATACGTGATCGAGACCGAGCGGCGCTTCTACCTCACCAACGACTACGAGATGCAGGTGCACTCGGTCCAGGGCGAGGTGTTCTTCGAGGTGTCCATGGCGGACGCCTGGGTCTGGGACATGTACCGCCCGGCCCGCTTCGTGAAGCAGGTACGCGTATTGACATTCAAGGACGTGAACATCGAGGAGCTGAACAAGAGCGACCTCGAGCTGCCGGGCGGCTGAAGGCCCACGAACGGGTGACGGAGTTGTCCACAACCGGCGAGTAGTCCACCAAGATCCACTTCGCTCGCTGGGATGCGTGACGGTTGGCGCCGGAGGTGGTGCCGACATGAACACGCAGCAGGCGCGCAGCGCACTCGGCAAGTACGGCGAGGACCTGGCCGCCCGGCGGCTGACCGAGGCCGGGATGACGGTCCTGGAGCGCAACTGGCGCGGCGGCAGGTCCGGTGAGATCGACATCGTGGCGCGGGACGGGAGCACGCTCGTCGTCTGCGAGGTGAAGACCCGGCGGGGCGGTGCGTACCAGCATCCGATGGCCGCGGTGACCCCGGACAAGGCGTCCCGCCTGCGCGACCTGGCGCAACGCTGGATCCAGACCCACGGCGGCGCCCCGCCCGGCGGCGTCCGCATCGACCTGGTCGGCGTCGTCGTCCCCGACCGCGGCGCCCCCGTGGTCGAGCACGCGCGGGGGGTGGCCTGATGGGATTCGCGCGTACGTGCTCGGTGGCGCTGGTGGGCGTCGAAGGCGTGGTGGTCGAGGTCCAGGCCGACCTGGAACCGGGGGTGGCGGCGTTCACGCTGGTGGGGTTACCGGACAAGAGTCTGACGGAGAGCCGGGACCGGGTGCGGGCGGCCGTCGTCAACTCCGGCGGCGCGTGGCCGCAGAAGAAACTCACGGTGGGCCTCAGCCCGGCATCGGTGCCGAAGGCGGGCAGCGGCTTCGACCTCGCCGTCGCCTGTGCGGTGCTGGGTGCCGCCGAGCGGATCGACCCACGGGTCCTGGCCGACATCGTGATGATCGGCGAGCTGGGACTGGACGGGCGGGTGCGCCCGGTCCGGGGCATCCTGCCGGCGGTACTGGCCGCCGCGGACGCAGGTTACGAGCAGGTGGTCGTTCCCGAATGCGCCGCAGCGGAAGCCTCGTTGGTGCCCGGAGTGTCCGTGCTCGGCGTCCGCAGCCTCAGGCAGCTGGTCGCCGTCCTGACCGACGAGCCCGTGCCCGAGGAGGAACCCGACGAGCTCGGCCGCCCGGATCCGCTCCTGGCCGGCCTGCGCGTACCCGGCACGGGCGCGGCCACGGGCATGCACAGCACGGGCGCCGCGCAGCGCGACCACGACCATGACCTGGCCGACGTCGTGGGCCAGACCTCGGCGCGTACGGCCGTCGAGGTGGCCGCTGCGGGCGGACACCACCTCTTCCTCGAGGGACCGCCCGGCGCGGGCAAGACCATGCTCGCGGAGCGGCTGCCCACCGTCTTGCCCCGGCTCAGCCGGGAGGACTCGCTGGAGGTCACGGCGGTGCACTCGGTCGCCGGACTGCTGCCACCGGGCAAGCCCCTCATCGACGTCGCGCCGTACTGCGCCCCGCACCACTCGGCCACCATGCAGTCACTGGTCGGCGGCGGCCCGGGCGTCGCACGACCCGGCGCCGTCTCGCTCGCTCACCGGGGCGTGCTGTTCCTGGACGAGGCGCCCGAGTTCCACAGCCAGACGCTCGACGCCCTGCGACAGCCCCTGGAGGCGGGTCATGTCGTGATCGCACGCAGTGCGGGGGTGGTGCGGTTCCCGGCCAGGTTCCTGATGGTGCTGGCGGCCAACCCGTGCCCGTGCGGCCGATTCTCGCAGCGCGACACCCGGTGCGAGTGTCCCCCCTCGGCGATCCGTCGCTATCAGGCGCGACTGTCCGGGCCCCTGCTCGACCGGGTCGACCTCCGCATCGAGGTCGACCCCGTCACCCGGGCCCAGCTCACCGAGCCGGGAGCCCGGGGCGAGTCCACCGCGACCGTCGCCGACCGGGTGCTGGCGGCCCGGGAGCGCGCGGCCGCCCGCCTGGCCGCAACCCCGTGGCGGACCAACAGCGAAGTGCCCGGCAGGGAGCTGCGCAGCCGCTGGTCCGCCAGAGCCGGCGCGATGGACGACGCCGAGCGCAACCTGGAGAGGGGTGTCCTGACGGCTCGCGGGCTGGACCGCGTCCTGCGCGTCGCCTGGACGGTGGCGGACCTCGTCGGCCACGACCGGCCGGACGCCACCGACGTGGCCCTCGCCCTGCAGCTGCGCACCGGAGTCCCGAGGGGCGTGCCGATGGCCATCGGGGCGCTGACGTGACCGGAGACCACGAACCGGACCCCGAACTGCTGGGGCGGGTCTTTCTTGCCCGGGTCGTCGAGCCCGGGGACGAGATCGGTGGGCGGTGGTTGCGTGAGTTCGGGGTGGGGGAAGTGGTGCGGCGGCTGCGGGACAGCGGGGAGGCCCTGCCGGGGGTGAGCGCGACGCGGTGGGACGGGCTGCTGGCTCGCGCCGGGCGTGCCGACCCGCGACGGGACCTCGATGTCGCACGGAACGCCGGCATGCGGTTCGTGTGCCCGGGAGCCGCCGAGTGGCCCGCCCAGCTCGACGACCTGGGGGACGCCCGGCCCACGGGACTGTGGGTCCGCGGCCTGCCCAGTCTGCGGATGTGGGCGCTCCGGTCGGTCGCCGTCGTCGGCGCCCGCGCCTGCACGGAGTACGGCGCCCACATGGCGGCCGGCCTCGCCGCGGGGCTCGCCGAGCGCGGCTGGGTCGTGGTCTCCGGCGGGGCCTACGGCGTCGACGGCGCCGCCCACCGGGGCGCCCTCGGCGCCGGCGGCGCCACCGTCGCCGTCCTGGCCTGCGGCGTCGACCGGCCCTATCCGCGCGGACACACCGCATTGATCACCAGGATCGCGGAACAGGGACTGGTGGTGGGGGAGTTGCCGCCCGGTGATCATCCGACCCCGAGCAGATTCATCCTCCGGAACCGGGTGATCGCGGCGCTCACCAGGGGCACCGTCGTGGTGGAGGCCGCCCACCGCAGCGGCTCGCTGGTTACGGCGCGGGCGGCGCAGCGCCTCGGGCGGTTCACGATGGGCGTCCCCGGCCCCGCCACCAGCGCCCTCTCCGCAGGCGTCCACGAGCTGCTGCGCGGCGAGGCCGTCCTGGTCACCGACCCCGCGGAAGTCGTCGAACTGGTGGGCGACATGGGAGAGCTGGCCCCGGCCAAGCATGGCCCCGTCCTCCCCCGTGACCTGCTGGAACCCGCCGTCCGACGGGTCCTGGCCGCGCTGCCCGGACACCGGGCGGCAGCACCCGGGGAGATCGCGCACGGCGCACAGACCACGGAGGACGAGGTGATCGCGAGGCTGTACGAACTGCGAGCACTTGGGTACGTCGAACGACACGACGACAGCTGGAAGTTGACACGCCAGGCGATGATCTCGGTCCGGGGTCGTCACGGTCCGTGTTGACCGAACGTGTTCGGCCGTCCGGGGGAACCCCCGACACCCTTGGGAATTCCCGGAGTTGGCACCCTTGGCCCTCACGCTGAGCAACCCGCTGGGTGGGGCGGCGCGCGCCATGGAGGCGGTCCGCGCGAGGGTGGAGCCGCACCGTTCGCACACCGCGACACCTCAGTCACGCTACGCTCACGAGGACCCCGACGCAGACCGCGCCAACTCGACATCAGACCGACAGCTCACCCAGGCACTCCACTTCTCGGCACTTCACGGCAGAACGGCACAAGGCGACGAATGCCCCAGCACACCTCCGGGTCCGACCGGGCGGCGCTCCCCCCAGCCGCCCGCGACGGTGGCAGCGTGCGGCCGCCCGCTCCCTCGACGCTCGACGAGCTGTGGCGGTCGTACAAGGCGACAGGGGACGAGCGACTGCGGGAACAGCTGATCCTGCACTACTCGCCGCTCGTGAAGTACGTGGCGGGACGGGTCAGCGTCGGTCTGCCACCGAACGTGGAACAGGCCGACTTCGTGTCCTCGGGAGTGTTCGGGCTGATCGACGCGATCGAGAAGTTCGACATCGAGCGGGAGATCAAGTTCGAGACGTACGCGATCACCCGCATCCGGGGCGCGATGATCGACGAGCTGCGGGCGCTGGACTGGATCCCGCGGTCGGTGCGGCAGAAGGCGCGCAACGTCGAGCGGGCCTATGCGACGCTCGAGGCCCGGCTGAGGCGCACGCCCTCGGAGGGTGAGGTGGCCGCCGAGCTGGGCATCGAGGTGGACGAACTGCATGCGGTGTTCAGCCAGTTGTCGCTGGCCAACGTGGTGGCCCTGGAGGAGTTGCTGCACGTCGGAGGCGAGGGCGGCGACCGGCTGAGCCTGATGGACACGCTGGAGGACACCGCCGCGGACAACCCCGTGGAGGTGGCCGAGGACCGGGAGCTTCGGCGGTTCCTGGCGCGGGCCATCAACACGCTGCCGGAGCGGGAGAAGACCGTCGTCACGCTGTACTACTACGAGGGCCTCACGCTCGCCGAGATCGGGAACGTGCTCGGGGTCACCGAGAGCCGGGTCAGCCAGATCCACACCAAGTCGGTGCTCCAGCTGCGGGCCAAGCTGGCGAGCTTCGGGCGCTGAGCCCCCGGGGGCCGTGCCCGCGGAAACGCCCGGGTTGCCGGGACCGTCTCCCGCCTCGGGTGGTGCGTCCGTACAGTGGTTGACGTGCCAAGGATTCGAGCGGCCTCCGTGGCCGAGCACAGATCGATGCAGCGAGCCGCCCTGCTGGACGCGGCGCGGTCCCTCCTGTCCGAGGGCGGTACGGAGGCGCTGACCTTCCCGGCCCTCGCCGAGCGGACGGGGCTCGCACGGTCGTCGGTGTACGAGTACTTCCGGTCCCGGGCCGCCGTGGTCGAGGAGCTGTGCGAGGTCGACTTCCCGGTGTGGGCGGCGGAGGTCGCGGCGGCGGTGGAGCGGGTGGACTCGGCCGAGGGCAAGGTCGAGGCGTATGTGCGACGACAACTGGGGTTGGTGGGGGACCGTCGGCACCGGGCCGTGGTCGCCATCTCCGCGAGTGAGCTCGATGCCGGGGCTCGGGAGAAGATCCGGGCCGCCCATGGCGGGCTCGTGGCGATGATCGTCGAGGCGCTGGAGGAGATGGGGCACGGGCAGCCTCGGCTGGCGGCGATGCTGGTGCAGGGCGTGGTGGATACGGCTGCGCGGCGGATCGAGTTGGGGGCGGCGGAGGATCCCGCGGTGATCACTGATGCGGCCGTTGTGATGGCGCTGCGGGGGGTTACCGGCTGAGGCGCGCCGGGGCTGGGCGGGGGTGGGTTTCGCTTGCCCGCGCTTGCGGGAGGTGCCTCCCCCACTCTCGGCCTCGCTCGAGCGGGGGGACCCCCATCGCCCACCTCTGCGGCCTGGGAACCTCCCCAGGCCCTCGAGGCACTGGGGGGAGGCACGACTGCCCGCAGCCGCGGCGGTAGGGCCGTCAGGTGCCCGCGGGCTGGGTGGCAGGTGGAATGCCCAGTACCGGCAGCAGTCGCGACGGGCCGCTGTGCAGCAGCCACGGTGGTAGCAGGCCCAGTGGGTTCAGGTACGTCTCGCCCCTCAGCAGGCCCCAGTGCAGGCATACCCGCCCGCAGTGCGCCCCCGTGGCTTCGACGACTCCGACCGCCTCGCCCGCCTCCACCTCGTCACCCTTCTCCACCGACGGGTGCACCGGCTCGTAGGTCGTGCGGAGGTCCGTGCCCGTCAGGGTCACCGACACCACACCCCTTCCCGCCACCTGCCCCGCGAACGACACCCTTCCCGGCGCCACCGCTCGTACCGGAGTGCCCGGTGGGGCCGCCAGGTCCACGCCTCGGTGGCCTCGGCCGTACGGCGTCGCCGGGGGGTCCCAGCCCCGTACCACTGTCGGGTGCGTGCCCACCGGCCAGGCGCGGGCGATCACCGGGACCGGCGGGCCTGGGGCAGGTGGGCCCGGTGGGGCCGCGCCGGCCATGGCCGGCGTCAGCAGCAGCCCCAGCCCCAGCAGGGCCAGCAGCAATGCCGCCCATGTCGTCGCCGTGCGCCTCGTGCTCAGCCTCGTCCTCATGCGAGAACCGTCCCGTATCCCGTCGATCATGGCCGGGATCTGTGGACTACTCACCGGTTGTGGACAGTGGCGTCACCCGGTGGGTCGGCGGTCCCGTACACTTCTGTTGGCGATCCGGGTCACCGGGTCGACTTCGCACGCCCCGACATCGAGCCCTCACCGGCCGGTGTCAGCGCTCCTCGGTCCTTCGTGGCAACGGCGCAACGCGGGCGTCAGGCGCGGAAGCCGTCCGGCAGCCGCGGCACAACCGAGAAATTCAAGGAGATACGGCCATGGCCGTCGTCACGATGCGGGAGCTGCTGGAGAGCGGCGTCCACTTCGGTCACCAGACCCGTCGCTGGAACCCGAAGATGAAGCGCTTCATCTTCACCGAGCGCAACGGCATCTACATCATCGACCTGCTCCAGTCGCTGTCGTACATCGACCGCGCCTACGAGTTCGTCAAGGAGACCGTCGCCCACGGCGGCACGGTCATGTTCGTCGGCACGAAGAAGCAGGCGCAGGAGGCCATCGCCGAGCAGGCCACCCGCGTCGGCATGCCCTACGTCAACCAGCGCTGGCTGGGCGGCATGCTCACCAACTTCTCGACCGTCTACAAGCGTCTGCAGCGCCTCAAGGAGCTCGAGCAGATCGACTTCGACGACGTCGCGTCCTCCGGTCTGACCAAGAAGGAGCTTCTCGTGCTCTCGCGCGAGAAGGCCAAGCTGGAGAAGACCCTCGGTGGTATCCGCGAGATGCAGAAGGTGCCCAGCGCCGTCTGGATCGTGGACACCAAGAAGGAGCACATCGCGGTCGGCGAGGCCCGGAAGCTCAACATCCCGGTCGTCGCCATCCTCGACACCAACTGTGACCCCGACGAGGTCGACTACAAGATCCCGGGCAACGACGACGCGATCCGCTCCGTCACCCTTCTCACCCGTGTGATCGCCGACGCCGTCGCCGAGGGCCTCATCGCCCGTTCCGGCGTCGCCGCCGGTGAGAAGGGCGAGAAGGCCGCCGGTGAGCCGCTCGCCGAGTGGGAGCGCGACCTGCTCGAGGGCGAGAAGAAGGCCGGCGAGCCCGAGGTCCAGACCTCCGCCGAGACGGAGAAGGTCGCCGACGCCGAGCAGGCCGAGGCCCCCGCCGCCGAGGCCCCGGCCGCCGAGGCCCCGGCCGCCGAGGCCCCGGCCGCCGAGGCCCCCGCCGCGGACGCCGAGCAGGCCTGACCCGTCAGCGTCAGAGTTGACGGCGGGAGCGGTGCTGCATCCACTAGCGCCTTTGGTGCGGTGAAGTCCGCTCCCGCCGTTCACCCGTAGGTCGGCGGGGTGTCAGCGGCCTCCGACTACATGGGGGCCGTAGACCCCGTAGATCTTCGATCTTCCAGACTTCCAGAAAGATTCACAGACTCATGGCGAACTACACCGCCGCCGACGTCAAGAAGCTTCGTGAGCTCACTGGCGCCGGCATGATGGACTGCAAGAAGGCGCTGGACGAGGCCGAGGGCAACGTCGAGAAGGCCGTCGAGGCGCTCCGTATCAAGGGCCAGAAGGGCGTCGCCAAGCGCGAGGGCCGCTCCGCCGAGAACGGCGCCGTGGTCTCGATCATCGCCGACGACAACTCCTCCGGCGTCCTCGTCGAGCTGAAGTGCGAGACGGACTTCGTAGCCAAGGGCGAGAAGTTCCAGGCCGTGGCCACCACCATCGCCGAGCACGTCGCCAAGACCTCCCCGGCCGACCTCGAGGCCCTGCTCGCCTCCGAGATCGAGCCCGGCAAGACCGTCCAGGCGTTCGTGGACGAGGCCAACGCCAACCTTGGTGAGAAGATCGTCCTGGACCGCTTCGCGCAGTTCTCCGAGGGCTTCGTCGCCGCCTACATGCACCGCACGATGCCGGACCTGCCCCCGCAGATCGGTGTCCTCGTCGAGCTGGACAAGCCGAACGCCGAGGTCGCCAAGGGCGTCGCCCAGCACATCGCCGCCTTCGCGCCGAAGTACCTCTCCAAGGAGGACGTGCCGGCCGAGGTCGTCGAGTCCGAGCGCCGTATCGCCGAGGAGACCACCCGCGCCGAGGGCAAGCCCGAGGCCGCGATCGCCAAGATCGTCGAGGGGCGCCTCAACGGCTTCTTCAAGGACGCCACGCTGCTCGGCCAGCCGTACGCGCTGGACAACAAGAAGTCCGTCCAGAAGATCCTGGACGAGGCCGGTGTCACCCTGAAGCGCTTCACGCGCATCAAGGTCGGCATCTGAGTCCGTACCGCGAGCGACGCCCGACCCCGATAGGGTCGAGGGGAGTCGTCCGCGTACGCCGTCACCGCGTACGCGTGCGTGACGGACGACAGCAGATCTGACGAGGAGGCCATTGCCGCGCACGGGAGCGAAGAGCGACCCCACCGGCAATGGCCTTCTTCGTATGTGCAACATGTGAAAGAGGCGGGATCCCCATGACCACCAAGGCCCAGAAGAGCGACGACGGCAAAGTACGCGGCCGGTTTCTGCTGAAGCTGTCCGGAGAGGCCTTCTCCGGCGGCGGGGGCCTGGGCGTCGACCCCGACGTGGTGCACGCCATCGCCCGCGAGATCGCGGCCGTCGTCCGGGACGGCGCGCAGATCGCGGTCGTCATCGGAGGCGGCAACTTCTTCCGCGGCGCCGAACTCCAGCAGCGCGGCATGGACCGGGCCCGCTCGGACTACATGGGCATGCTCGGCACGGTCATGAACTGCCTCGCCCTCCAGGACTTCCTGGAGAAGGAGGGCATCCAGTCCCGCGTCCAGACCGCCATCACCATGGGCCAGGTCGCCGAGCCGTACATCCCGCTGCGGGCCGTGCGCCACCTGGAGAAGGGCCGCGTGGTGATCTTCGGCGCCGGTATGGGCATGCCGTACTTCTCCACCGACACCACCGCCGCCCAGCGCGCCCTGGAGATCGACGCCGAGGCGCTGCTCATGGGCAAGAACGGTGTGGACGGGGTCTACGACTCCGACCCGAAGACCAACCCGGACGCCGTCAAGTTCGACTCCCTCGGCTACGGCGAGGTCATCACTCGCGACCTCAAGGTCGCCGACGCCACCGCCATCACGCTGTGCCGCGACAACAAGCTGCCGATCCTCGTCTTCGAGCTGCTGGCGGCGGGCAATATTGCGCGGGCCGTCAAGGGTGAGAAGATCGGCACGCTCGTGGGGGACCAGGGCAGCCGGAACTGACCGGCACACCCGCTTCGGCCACCGGGCGCCACCTGTCCGGGGGACCGACGGGACGGACCCTGACCGGGGGATGGACAATGGTCTGCCGGTCGGGAACCGTGCAGGAAGAAGACGCGACGCAGCCGGCCGCCGCCACCGACAGGGAACCGCAGCCGGGCCTACTCAAGACACGCAGGAGCAAGTGGTGATCGAAGAGACCCTCCTCGAGGCCGAGGAGAAGATGGAGAAGGCCGTCGTGGTCGCCAAGGAGGACTTCGCCGCGATCCGCACCGGCCGTGCGCACCCGGCGATGTTCAACAAGATCGTGGCCGACTACTACGGTGCGCCGACGCCGATCAACCAGCTGGCTTCGTTCGCAGTTCCGGAGCCGCGCATGGCGGTCGTGACCCCGTTCGACAAGAGCGCCCTGCGCAACATCGAGCAGGCCATCCGCGACTCCGACCTGGGCGTCAACCCGAGCAACGACGGCAACATCATCCGTGTGGTGTTCCCGGAGCTCACCGAGGAGCGCCGCCGCGACTACATCAAGGTCGCCAAGGGCAAGGGCGAGGACGCCAAGGTGTCCATCCGCTCCGTGCGCCGCAAGGCCAAGGACGCCATCGACAAGCTGATCAAGGACGGCGAGGTCGGCGAGGACGAGGGCCGCCGTGCGGAGAAGGAACTCGACGACACCACCGCGAAGTACGTCGCTCAGGTGGACGAGCTCCTCAAGCACAAGGAAGCGGAGCTGCTCGAGGTCTGATGAACAACTCTTCCTGGGGGGCGCCGCCACAGACCGGGTACTGGGGGCCCACCCATCAAGGGCCTGGCCAGGGCCATGCTCAGGGCTACGTCCACGGGCCCGGTCCGGCGGATCCCGCGTACGATGCGCAAGACGCGCAGCAGACTCGCCCCATGCCCGTCGTGCCCGGCGACGTACCCGCGTACGGCGGAGACCAGGATGACGACCGGGGGGCCGCTCGGCTGGGCGGCCCCTTGTTCCGAGACGAGACCCCGACGGCGCACCCCGATGGGGCGGTGCCGCAGAATCCGGAGCCCATGCCCGACGCCCCACAGCCGGCGCCTGCACCGCAGAAGAAGAGTGCGGGCCGGGACCTGGGCGCGGCCATAGGCGTCGGCGTCGGGCTCGGCGTGGTGATCGTCGCGTCCCTGTTCATCGTCAAGGCCGTCTTCGTCGGCGTGGTGGCGGTCGCCGTCGTGGTCGGCCTGTGGGAGCTGACCAGCCGGCTCCAGGAGCGCAAGGGCATCAAGGCACCCCTGGTCCCGCTCGCTGTCGGCGGCGCCGCGATGGTCGTCGCCGGATATGTGAGCGGGGCCGAGGGCGCCTGGGTGGCCATGGCGCTCACCGCACTCGCGGTGCTGGTCTGGCGGATGACGGAACCGCCGGAGGGCTATCTCAAGGACGTCACGGCGGGCGTCTTCGCCGCGTTCTACGTGCCGTTCCTCGCGACGTTCGTCGCGATGATGCTCACCGCCGACGACGGCCCGCGTCGCGTACTGACCTTCCTGCTCCTGACGGTCGTCAGCGACACCGGTGCCTACGCCGTCGGCTGGCGCTTCGGCCGCAAGAAGCTCGCCCCGCGCATCAGCCCCGGCAAGACCCGTGAAGGCCTGGCCGGCGCGGTCAGCTTCGCCATGGTCGCGGGCGCGCTGTGCATGCAGTTCCTGATCGACGACGGCACCTGGTGGCAGGGCCTCCTGCTGGGCCTCGCCGTCGCGGCCAGCGCCACGCTCGGCGACCTCGGCGAGTCCATGATCAAGCGAGACCTCGGCATCAAGGACATGGGCACGCTGCTCCCCGGTCACGGCGGCATCATGGACCGCTTGGACTCCCTGCTGCCCACGGCTCCTGTGGTGTGGCTGCTGCTGGTGATCTTCGTCGGGTCCGCATAGGCGTCGTACGTCTGCCTGCACGAGCCCCGCTCTCACCCGAGGGCGGGGCACGTCGTCGTACGGCGGGAATCCCGGAACCCGTATGCCGCAGCACAAATGGCCGCGGTCGGGTGGCGGCGGAAGACTTCCGATGGCCCTCGACTCCGCCTCGGACACACCTCCACCGCCGGTGCGCTTCTGGCCCGTCGACGATCTGCCCGCCCTGGAACCCGATCCGTTTCTCGACGAAGTGATGCGCGAGGAGCCGGTCACCCGGATCAAACTGCCGCATGGCGAGGGCCACGCCTGGCTCGTCACCCGCTACGACGACGTCCGCCTCGTCACCGCCGACCCCCGCTTCTCCCGCGAGCGGCTGATCGGCCGCTTGGTGACCAGCATGCGCCCGGAACCGGTGGCCTCGCAGACGGCCGGGCTGCAGTACATCGACCCGCCCCGGCACAACCGGCTGCGCCGGGTCGTCGCCCGGGCGTTCACCGGCCGCAGTATGCAGCGCCTGCGCCCGCTCGCCGAGCGCCGGGCCGCCGAACTGCTCGACCGGATGGAACTGGCCGGAGCACCCGCCGACCTCATGGAGCATCTGCACGGCCCCTTTCCGAGCGCCGTGATCCGTGACTTCCTCGGCGTGGACGAGAGCGACTGGCACCGCTGGGCCCGGACCGGCGAGGCCCTGCTGTCCGCCGGCGCCGAGTCCAAGGAGCTCGCGAAGGCCGCCGCCGACGCCACCCGAGCCCGGATCGTCGAACTCCTCGAACGCCGCCGTGCGGAGCCCCGCGACGACCTGGCCGGAGTGCTGGCACGGGCCGTCGCCGACGGGGAGATCAGCGACGACGAGGCGATCTCCCTCGCCATCGCCGTCCAGGTCAGCGGCGGCCACGCGGTCCGCAACAACAGCGGCTCGATGATGTACGCGCTGCTCACCCACCTCGAACAGCTCGACCAGCTGCGCCGTGAACCGGACCTCCTGCCGAAGGCCGTCGACGAGCTGTTCCGCTACGTCCCGCACCGCAACGGCGTCGGCATTCCGCGCGTCGCCACCGAGGACGTCGAGGTCGGCGGGCAGCTGATCCGGGCCGGCTACGTGGTCTACAACGCCTACGTCGCAGCCAAGCGCGATCCCGTAGCCTTCCCCGACCCCGACTCCCTGGACTTCGGCCGCACCAACGCCGCCCACCTGGCCTTCGGGCACGGTCCGCACCACTGCCTGGCCGCGATCATGGCCCGCATGGAGGCGGAGGTGATGACCTCCGCCGTTCTCGTCCGCTTCCCCAAGATCCGCCTGGCGGTGGCCCCGGAAGACGTCGAGTCCCAGCGCCAGTGCCTCATCCGCGGACCGAGGACGCTGCCCGTGACCTGGTGAGCCCGATCCCGCGACGACCGACGGGAAGCCACGGGGAACGTCGGGGAGCGCCCCGCGAGTTTCATCAGGTCCGGCCCGATCCGCCCCGCCACCAACCTGCAGCGAGCCGGAGTCATCCTCGGGTTGCCCGCAGCTGAGCTCATTCAGTCCAGGTAGTCGTAGAACCAGAGGCCGAGATTGCGGTAATCGACGGCGACGAGGAAGAAGAATTCGATCTGCGACACTGGTACAGCCATGCCTAAGCCCGGAGAACTCACCTTTGTCGCGCCGCGCGGAGCCAAGAAGCCGCCGCGGCATCTCGCCGACCTGTCGCCCGCCGAGCGCAAGGAAGCGGTGGCCGCGATCGGCGAGAAGCCGTTCCGTGCCAAGCAGCTCTCGACGCACTACTTCGCGCGGTATGCGCACGACCCGGCCGAATGGACCGACATCCCCGCCGGGTCGCGCGGCAAGCTGCGGGAGGCGCTGCTGCCGGAGCTGATGACGGTCGTCCGGCATCTGTCGACCGACCAGGGCACCACCCGCAAGACGCTGTGGCGGCTGTTCGACGGGACGCTCGTCGAGTCGGTGCTGATGCGGTACCCGGACCGGGTGACCATGTGCATCAGCTCGCAGGCCGGGTGCGGTATGAACTGCCCGTTCTGCGCGACCGGGCAGGCCGGTCTCGACCGGAACCTGTCGACCGCCGAGATCGTGCACCAGATCGTGGACGGGATGCGGGCGCTGAGGGACGGCGAGGTCCCGGGCGGGCCCGCGCGGCTGTCCAACATCGTCTTCATGGGCATGGGTGAGCCGCTCGCCAACTACAAGCGGGTCGTCGGCGCCATCCGCGCCCTCACCGACCCCGAGCCGGACGGGCTCGGGCTGTCGCAGCGCGGGATCACGGTGTCGACCGTCGGCCTCGTCCCGGCGATCCACCGCTTCGCCGACGAGGGCTTCAAGTGCCGGCTCGCCATCTCCCTGCACGCGCCCGACGACGAGTTGCGCGACACCCTTGTCCCCGTGAACACCCGCTGGAAGGTCCGCGAGGTGCTCGACGCCGGGCTGGAGTACGCCGCCAGGTCCGGGCGCCGGCTGTCCATCGAGTACGCGCTGATCCGGGACATCAACGACCAGGCCTGGCGCGGTGACCGGCTCGGCCGGCTGCTCAAGGGCAAGCCCGTGCACGTCAATCTGATTCCGCTCAACCCGACGCCGGGCTCCAAGTGGACCGCCTCCCGGCCCGAGGACGAGAAGGCCTTCGTCGAGGCCATCGCCGCCCACGGGGTGCCGGTGACCGTCCGGGACACCCGAGGTCAGGAGATCGACGGAGCCTGTGGTCAGCTCGCGGCCACCGAGCGGTAGTCTGAGCGTCGGTACGTCTTGGTGTCGTACCACCACACCTTCATATTCCGACAGGGGAGCGCCACAGCGCTGAGAGTGCGGCATCGGCCGCAGACCCTCTGAACCTCGCCCAGGTCATTCTGGGTAGGAAGTTCGGTCATCACTCGAGCTGTTGCGCCCTGCCCGGGCATCCCGCGCGGATCCTGGGCAGGGCCGCGTCTCTTCCTGGTCAACCCCAGGAGGAAAACCAGTGCACCACAAGACCCTCGTGGCCGTCGCCGCCGGGCTCGGCCTCGTCACGCTGTCCGCGTGCGGTTCGACGGACGACAAGGGATCGGCGGCCGACTCCAAGACTGTCACCCTCGTCAGCCACGACTCGTGGGCCGTCTCGAAGAACGTGCTGAGCGATTTCGAGAAGCAGTCCGGCTACAAGGTGAAGGTCCTCAAGGACGGCGACGCCGGACAGGCCGTCAACAAGGCCATCCTCACCAAGGACAACCCGCAGGGCGACGTCTTCTTCGGTGTGGACAACACCCTTCTGTCGCGGGCCCTCGACAACGGGCTGTTCCAGTCGTACGAGCCCAAGGGCTCCGACCAGATCGTGCAGAAGTACCGCGTCGACCAGGACAAGCACCGCGTCACGCCCATCGACACCGGCGACATCTGCGTCAACTACGACAAGGCGTACTTCAGCAAGCACAAGCTGACCCCGCCACAGACCTTCGCCGACCTGGTCAAGCCCGAGTACAAGAACCTCCTCGTCACCGAGAACGCCGCCACCTCCTCGCCGGGGCTCGGCTTTCTGCTCGGCAGCACCGCGCACTTCGGTGACGGCTGGCAGGATTACTGGAAGAAGCTCGAGGCCAACGGCGTCAAGGTCGTCGACGGCTGGGAGCAGGCCTACGACGAGGAGTTCTCCGGCTCGGCCGGCGGCAAGAAGGCCCATGGCGACCGGCCGCTCGTCGTGTCGTACGCCTCCTCGCCGCCCGCCGAGGTCATCTACGCCGACCCGAAGCCCACCACCGCCCCGACCGGCGTGGCCACCGGCACCTGCTTCCGCCAGGTCGAGTACGCGGGGCTGCTGAGCAACGCCCGGAACAGCGAGGGCGGCAAGGCGCTCCTCGACTTCCTGATCAGCATGGAGTTCCAGGAGGACATGCCGCTCAACATGTTCGTCTACCCGGTGCGGGAGACCGCGGCGGTGCCGACGGAGTTCGTGAAGTACGGCCCGCAGGCCAAGGACCCCGAGACCCTGCCCGCCGACAAGATCGCCGCCAACCGCGACCAGTGGGTCAAGTCGTGGACGTCGCTCGTACTGAAGTAGGCACGCGGACGCGCGGGAGCGCGGCGCGGCTCGCCCTCATGGCCGGGCCCGTCGCGTTCTTCGCCGTCTTCTTCGCCTACCCCGTGGCCGCGATCGTCGCCCGCGGTCTGAAGACGGACGGGACATGGCAGTTCGGGCGGATCGCCGACGTCGTGGCGCGGTCCGACATCCGGCACGTGCTGTGGTTCACCACCTGGCAGGCGCTCGCCTCCACCGCGCTCACCCTGCTGGTCGCGCTGCCCGCCGCATATGTCTTCGCGCGCCTGGACTTCCCTGGCAAGCAGGTGCTGCGGGCCGTCGTCACCGTGCCGTTCGTGCTGCCGACGGTCGTCGTCGGTACGGCGTTCCTCGCGCTCGTCGGACGCGGCGGACTCCTGGACGCGTGGTGGGGCGTACGCCTCGACACCACCGTGTGGGCCATCCTGCTCGCGCACGTCTTCTTCAACTACGCGGTCGTCGTACGGACGGTGGGCGGCCTGTGGGCGCAGCTCGACCCGCGCCAGGAGGAGGCCGCCCGGATGCTCGGCGCCTCACCGCTCGGCGCCTGGCGCAAGGTCACCCTCCCGGCACTCGCCCCCGCCCTGGCCGCCGGCGCGCTGATGGTGTTCCTGTTCACCTTCACCTCCTTCGGTGTCGTGCAGATCCTCGGCGGCCCCACCTTCTCCACCCTCGAAGTGGAGATCTACCGGCAGACCTCCGAGATCTTCGACCTCTCCACGGCCGCCGTACTCACGCTCGTGCAGTTCGTCGCGGTCGGCGCGATCCTCGCCGTGCACGCCTGGACCGTACGGCGACGCGAGAGCGTGCTCAGGCTGGTGGACGCGTCGGTGACGGCACGTCGGCCGCGCGGGACCGGGCAGTGGGCGGTCCTGGCCGGGGTCCTCGTCACCATCGCCGTACTCCTGCTGCTGCCGCTCGCCGTGCTGGTCGGCCGGTCGTTGGACGCGCCCGGGTTCGGCTACTACCGGGCGCTCACGCGAGACGACGGCGGCACGTTCCTGGTCGCGCCCCTCACGGCCGTCACGACCTCGCTCGAGTACGCCGTCGCCGCCACCGCCATCGCCGTGCTGATCGGCTCTCTCGCCGCCGCCGCGCTGGCCCGCCGGGACGCAGGCCGTCTCGCGCGGGGCTTCGACGCGCTGCTGATGCTGCCGCTCGGCGTCTCCGCCGTGACCGTCGGCTTCGGTTTCCTGATCGCGCTGGACGAGCCGCCGCTCGATCTGCGGCAGTCCTGGATCCTCGTACCGCTCGCCCAGGCGCTGGTCGGCGCCCCCTTCGTCGTACGGACCATGCTGCCCGTGCTGCGCGCGGTGGACGGGCGGCTCAGGGAGGCAGCGGCCGTGCTCGGGGCGTCGCCCTGGCGGGTGTGGTGGGAGGTCGACCTGCCGATGGTGCGGCGGGCGCTGCTGGTCGCGGCCGGGTTCGCCTTCGCCGTGTCGCTGGGGGAGTTCGGGGCGACCGTGTTCATCGCGCGGCCGGACAACCCGACGCTGCCCGTCGCGGTGGCGCGGCTGCTGGCACGGCCCGGCGATCTCAACTACGGGCAGGCGATGGCCCTGTCGACGATTCTGATGGTGGTGTGCGCGGTGGCACTGCTGGTGCTGGAGCGGCTGCGGACCGACCGGACGGGAGAGTTCTGATGCTGCTGAGCCTGGAGGTCGCGACCGTGCGCTTCGGCGGCCGGGCCGTGCTCGACGCGGTGGACCTCTCGGTTGCCGAGCACGAGATCGTGTGCGTGCTCGGACCGAGCGGCAGCGGCAAGTCGACGCTTCTCAGGGCGGTGGCGGGACTCCAGCCGCTGTCCGGCGGGCGGATTCTGCTCTCCGGCCGGGACCAGTCGGGGGTGCCCGCGCACAAGCGGGGCGTCGGGCTGATGTTCCAGGACCACCAGCTGTTCCCGCAGCGGGACGTGGGCGCCAACGTGGCGTTCGGGCTGCGGATGCAGGAGGCGTCCAAGGCGGAACAGGCCACTGAGGTCGGGGAGTTGCTGGAGATGGTGGGGCTACCGGGAGCTGCCCGCCGGGCGGTCGCCGGACTCTCCGGCGGTGAGCAGCAACGAGTGGCGCTGGCCCGCGCACTCGCCCCCCGTCCCCGTCTGCTCATGCTGGACGAACCCCTCGGCCAGCTCGACCGTTCTCTGCGCGAACGTCTCGTGGTCGAACTCCGTGAGCTGTTCGGCCGGTTGGGCACGACCGTGCTCGCGGTGACACACGACCAGGGCGAGGCCTTCGCGCTCGCCGACCGGGTGGTGGTGATGCGGGACGGCCGGATCGCCCAGTCCGGTACGCCACTTGAGGTGTGGCAGCGCCCGGCGGACGAGTTCGTGGCCCGCTTCCTGGGCTTCGAGAACGTCGTCCCGGCGACGGTGACGGACGGAGCGGCGGTCACACCGTGGGGCAAGCTCCCGGTTCCCGAAACCGCGCCCCAGGGCACCCGCACCCTCCTGGTACGCCCCGCAGGCGTACGCCTCGTACCCGCCCCGGAGGGCCTCCGCTGCACGGTGACGGCCCGCACCTTCAAGGGCACCCACGTCGCCGTCCACCTCCGCCCCGAGGACGGCCCACGCCTGGAGGCGGCGTGCGCGCTGCGGGAGGCCCCGGAGACGGGAAGCGAGGTCGGGGTGGAGTTCGACCCGACGGAAATCGTCGTGCTCGGCTGATCACGCTGCCCTGGGGTGACGGTCATGCCATCACTCGCGCATGACCGCTACTGCGACGAAATCGCCCGTCAGGTGGCGCAGTTGAGGGCGGTGGTGATCTCCGGGACCGATCTGGGGGCCACCGTGCCGACCTGCCCCGACTGGAGCCTGGAGGACCTCGTCCGGCACATGGGCGGAGCCCTGCGCTGGGTCGACACGCTCGTGCGGACCCGAGCCGAGGAGGAGATCCCGGAAGAGCGGGTCCCGCTCCACGACTGTGCCGGGAAACGGGGTGACGCCGGCGCGCTGGACGCGTGGCTGGCGGAGACGGGCGAACTGGCGTGGCCGCGCTGCGGGAGGCCGGCCCGGATGCCCGGGTGTGGGGCTGGAGGGGCGACCCCAGCGCGGGATTCTGGGCCCGCCGAATGACCCATGAGATCACCGTCCACCGCGCGGACGCCGCACTCACCGCCGGACTGTCCTACGATGTCGCACCCGACGTGGCCGCCGACGCGCTCGACGAGTGGCTGGAGACCGTCGAGTGGGTCCAGCGGCACCGGGAGAACGAGGCGGCGCTGCGACTGCACGGGCCGACGCGCAGCATCCACTTTCACGCCACCGACACCGTTCCCGGGCTGAACGCCGAGTGGATCGTCGAGTTCGACGGGGACGGATTCGGGTGGCGGCGCGGTCATGAGAAGGCGACCGTCGCCCTGCGCGGCCCGCTTGCCTCCGTCCTGCTCGCCTTCTACCGTCGGCTCCCCCTGGACGCGCCCGGGCTCGAGGTGCTCGGGGACCGTGTGGTGCTCGAATCCTGGCTGGCGCGGGCCTCGTTCGGGTGAATGGGCGTGGCCCGTCCCCCGGGGATACGGGGACGGGCCACGTCGGTGTACGAAGTGAGGCGTCAGCGGGAGCTGTTCGCCCCGCGACGGCGCATGCCGAAGAAGACGGCGCCGCCGCCGACCACGACCAGGGCGGCCGCGATGCCGGCGATCAGGCCGGTGTTGGAGTTTGCACCGGTCTCGGCGAGGTTCGAGTCACCGGCCGCCGGGGACGGCGCGTTGCTCGAGGTGTCCGCCGGGGCGGTGCTGCTCTCCGAGGCCGACGGGGCCGGCGTCTCGGCCGGGGCGGACTCCGACTCCGACGGCGACGGGGTGGCCGACGGGGTCGGGGTCTCCTCGGTCTTGCAAGCCGTCGACGAGGTCGTCAGGTCCGGCTTGATGTCCTCGTCGACGATGTTGCCGGCCTTGACGTGGATCCGGTACGTCGCGTTCGGCTTCCAGTCCTCGTCGAAGGTGACCGTCGTGCCTTCCTTCGATCCCTTGACGTTCTGCGGCTGGCCGACCGGAGTCTCGACACCCGCGGGGCTCTTGAGGAACACGGTGATGACGGCCGGGGTGCCGGACGAGTCCTCGTCGGTGACGACGATCTGGCCCTTGTCGCCGACGCACGTGGCCTCGGCGGAGAATTCACGGATGTTGCAGGCCAGGGCCGTGTTCGTGACGCCTAGTGCGAGCGCCACGGTGGCGGAGGCAACACCCAGGATGCGCACGGAACGCCGTGCGCTGCGGCGAGATATGGACACGTTTGTCCTTCACGGATGCAATAACTGCGGGGGGCTGAGGGGGAGATGAGGCAACGAAGACCTGAAGCAACACCACCCCCATGAGACTCACAGGTCTATAAGCGCTCCGTAAGACATGTCAATGCATGTGCCGCCTACGGGCGTTGGCTTTGCTCGCTTATTAACCGCCGAGACGTTTCAACGCCTCCGGAGCCTCCTCGATCCGGTCAACCAGTGCGATTCGGGACTCCATCACCCGGCCTCCCGCGAGCGACTGCAACAGCGGCCACGCCGGCAGCATCCGGGTCCAGTGCTCCCGGTCCACGAGCACCATCGGCGTGGGCTCGCCGCGCGACTCGTAGTAGTTGGGCGTCGCGTTGTCGAAGATCTCCTGTACGGTGCCGGCGGCGCCCGGCAGGAACACCACACCCGCGTTCGAGCGGGCCAGCAGGCCGTCCTCGCGGGTGGCGTTGGCGAAGTACTTGGCGATGTGCGCGGCGAAGGCGTTCGGCGGCTCGTGGCCGTAGAACCAGGTGGGAATGCCCACCGACGCACCGCCGCCCGGCCAGCGGCCGCGCACCTCGAACGCGGCACGCGCCCAGTCCGTCACGGACGGCCGGAACGACGGCGCCTTCGCGAGGAGTCGGAGCGCCTCGACGAGCATCTCGTCGTCGAACGGCGCGGCGTACGCGCCGAGGTTCGCCGCCTCCATGGCGCCGGGACCGCCGCCCGTCGCCACGGTCAGCCCGGCGCGCGCCAGTTCCCGGCCGAGGCGCGCCGCACTGGCGTAGGCCTCCGTTCCGCGGGCCATGGCGTGGCCGCCCATGACGCCCACCACCCGGGCGCCGACGAGGAGTTCGTCGAGCGCGTCGGAGACGACGTCGTCGTGGATCGCGCGCAGCATCGATGCGAAGATGTCACCATCGGCCTTGGTCCGGACGAACCAGGTGTACGCCTGCGCGTCGGGTGTCGCCTCGTATCCCTCGTCGAGCGACTCGAACAGCTCGTCGGGTGCGTAGACGAAGCCCCGGTAGGGGTCGAAGGGCAGGCCCGGGACGGGCGGGAAGACCAGGGCCCCGGCGGCGCGCAAGCGGGCGGCCGCGTCGTGCTCCATGGGGCAGCCGAGGAAGACGGCGCCCTCGGTCTCGAGCGAGAGCAGCGCGTCCGTGCGGTCCGTCAGGTCTATGCCCTGGACGCGGAACCGGGCGAGTGTGCCGTGCGCGGCGACGATCTCGTCGAACTCGGCGAGCGACTCGATCTCGTGGTCGTGGGTGGCGCGACGGGGCTGGGCGGGTGTCGAATGCACCCGCCCATGCTGGCACAGCAGTTCGGGCCCGATGGGCCGCCCCGGTGGGCCGGTGGCGGGTCAGCCCTGGACCGCCGCCGGGTCCATCCACATGACCTCCCAGGTGTGGCCGTCCAGGTCGTCGAAGGCGCGGCCGTACATGAAGCCCTGGTCCTGCGTCTCGCCGGTCGCGCTACCGCCGGCCGCGATCGCGTTGTCGACCAGTTCATCGACCTTCGCGCGGCTCTCGGCGCTCAGACAGATCAGCACCTCGCTGGTCTTCGTCGAGTCGGCGATCTCCTTCTTGGTGAAGTCGGCGTAGCGCTGCTTGCCGAGCAGCATCGCGATGATCGTGTCGCTGATCACGACGCAGGCGCAGTCGTCGGTGCTGAACTGCGGGTTGATCGTGTAGCCGAGCCGTGTGAAGAACTCCTTCGACGCCTCGACGTCGTTCGTGGCCAGGTTCACGAAGATCATCTGCTGGTACATGCCGGGTCTCCCGTCAGGGTGCGGTGCGTTCGGTTCGGGGGGTAGACCGGGGGCCGCCGCAGAACTCATCGGCGGCCGTGCGATTTTTCTTCGCAGGGCTCGTACGGCTCGTACGGCTCGTAGGTCCTTCAGCGGGTCGGCGGGAGGGCGGCCAGCTCGGCGATCACCAGGGTGAGCGGGGTGAACACGGCCAGCAGAGCCCCGGCGCGCAGGGCGGCGGCGCTGCGCAGCATCGTGGCGGGGGCGCCGAGGCGTACGAGCGCTGCGGTCGTGTCGGCGCGGGACTGGCGGGACTCGACGGCGGTCGTGAGCAGGGTCGCCAGCGCGCAGCCGGCCACCACGAGGGCGCCGAGGGTGGTGAGGGGGCCGAAGACGGGGGCGTCGGCGTGGTACAGCGGGTAGAGCGCGGTCATGGCGTACGCGCCGGAGGCGACCGCGGACAGGATGCCGAGGGGGCGGCCGAGCCGGGTGGCTTCCGCCATGAGGCCGCGGCCGGCGAGGAGCCTGAGTGCGCCGGGCCGGCCTGCCTGCAGGATGCGGCCGGCGAGGTGGGCCAGGCCGGGGGCGGCGAGGACCAGGCCGAGGGCGGTGAGGAGCCAGCCGATGAACACGCCTGCGGGGCCGGCCGCTTCGCCGGGGAGGACGGGGGGGTTTTCGGCGGAGTGGCCGACGTAGGCCTGTACGGCCAGGCCTGCGGCCAGCGCGGCGATGCCCCAGGGGAGGGCTGCGCCGGGGGTTGGGCCGGGGTCGGTCGAGTCGGTGGCGTCGGCCGGTGCGCGGGGGTCGGTCGCGCCGCCCGCCGCTTGCGGGGTGCTGCCCTTCTGTGGGACGGGCGCTGCCCCGGCGGTACGACTGCCCGCGGTGGGACGGGGTTGGTCCGGTGCGTGGTCGCCCGCGGTGGGGCGGGTGGGGTGCAGGTCGCGGGGGCGCAGTGTCAGCGCCACCGTCAGTGATGCCGTCGCCGGAGTCATGGCCAGGAGCGTCAGCGTGGCCGGGATCGGCAGAGGGGTGTCCGAGGCCAGGAAGTCTGCTGTTGCTCCGTCGAAGGGCATGCCCGTCAGGTCGCCCCGCAGGCGGAGGAAGACCAGAAGCGCGAGCAGGGAGCCCAGGGCGGTGGCCAAGGCCGTCGTGAAGGCCGAGAGGGCCATCAGGCGGGCCGGGCCCAGGCCGATCGCGGAAAGGCCGGGGCGGGGCTTCGTGCCGGGGTCCGTGCGGGCGACCGCCGCCGCGAAGTGCACCGTGGCCGCCAGGGGCACCGCGCACCAGGCCAGCCGTAGTGCCGAGGTGGCCGGTGTCTCGGGGTGGCCCAGGGCGTAGCCGAGCGCGGACAGGAGCAGGAAGCCGGTGCCCGCCGCGGCCGCGGCCACCAGAAGGCGGCGCAGATGGACGGCCGGGTGGGCGACGCGGATCAGACGGAGAGCGAGCACGCGGCCGTCCGGCCTTCCGTCTCGGGCACCTCGGGCAGGTGGATGGTGTTCACGCGCCGCCCGTCCAGCAGCGGCACCGTACGGTCGGCGAGGGCCGCCGTCTCCGCCTCGGGGGTGGCCAGCACGACCGTGATGCCGTGCGAGCGGGCCGCGGTGGTCAGGGTCCGCAGCACCTGGGCGCGGTCGGCGCGGTGCAGGGGCGCCGTCGGCTCGTCCGCGAACAGGACCGTGGGGGCCGGAGCGAGGGCCCGGGCGATGGCGACGCGCTGGCGCTCGGCCTGGAGCAGTTCGTGCGGCCGCTTGCGGGTGTGGTCGCCGACGTCGAGCCGCTCCAGCCACTCCAGGGCGGCCACCTTGGCCCGCCGGCGGCTGGTGCCCCGGAGCATCAGGGGGAGCGCGGTGTTCTCCCAGACGTTCAGCTCGGGGATGAGCAGGGGCGCCGGGTCGATCCAGCCGAAGCGGTCGCGGCGCAGCCGCTCACGGGTGACGGGGCCCATGTTGTGCACGGGCGTGCTGTTGAACCAGACCTCGCCGCGCTGCACCGGCAGCAGCCCGGCCAGGCACTGCAGGAGGGTCGTCTTGCCACTGCCGCGCGGGCCGCTGACGGCGAGGATCTCGCCCTCGCGCACGCCGAGCGAGACACCGGCGAGGGCGGGCGAGCCGTCGTGGTGCTTGAAGTGCAGGGCGCGGGCCCAGAGCACGTCGTTGTCCGGCGGGGCCTCCATGGGCGTACACCTCGGTTCTGATCAGTATTTCCCGGCGCCTGATCCCCCTTCCGGGGGAACGAAGACTGGGCCGATCGGTCACTGGGCACGCTAGGCAGGTCCCGGCGGGAGGCCGGACAGCACACGGCCCCGGGCCGCCGTTCTCACTCGAACGGACGGCGCCGGGGCCGGGCCTGATCACACCGTCAGCTGATCACAGCTTGGTCCACGCCTCCGTCAGCGTGGCGCGCAGGATCTGCTCGATCTCGTCGAACGTCTCCTGGTCGGAGATCAGCGGCGGGGCGAGCTGGACGACCGGGTCGCCGCGGTCGTCGGCACGGCAGTACAGGCCGTTGTCGTACAGCGCCTTGGAGAGGAAGCCGTACAGGACGCGCTCGGTCTCCTCCTCGTTGAAGGACTCCTTGGTGTTCTTGTCCTTCACCAGCTCGATGCCGTAGAAGAAGCCGTTGCCGCGGACATCGCCGACGATCGGCAGGTCGTGCAGCTTCTGGAGCGTCGAGAGGAACGCGCCCTCGTTGTCCAGCACGTGCTGGTTGAGGCCCTCGCGCTCGAACAGGTCGAGGTTGGCGAGGCCCACCGCGGCCGACACCGGGTGGCCGCCGAAGGTGTAGCCGTGCAGGAAGGTGTTGTCGCCCTTGTAGAACGGCTCGGCCAGGCGGTCGGAGACGATGCAGGCGCCGATCGGGGAGTAGCCCGAGGTCATGCCCTTGGCGCAGGTGATCATGTCCGGGACGTAGCCGAACTTGTCGCAGGCGAACATCGTGCCGAGGCGGCCGAAGGCACAGATGACCTCGTCCGACACGAGCAGGACGTCGTACTGGTCACAGATCTCGCGCACGCGCTGGAAGTAGCCGGGCGGGGGCGGGAAGCAGCCGCCGGCGTTCTGCACGGGCTCCAGGAAGACCGCGGCGACCGTGTCCGGGCCCTCGAAGAGGATCTGCTGCTCGATCTGGTCGGCGGCCCAGCGGCCGAAGGCCTCGGGGTCGTCGCCGAAGATCGGGGCGCGGTAGATGTTGGTGTTCGGGACCTTGTGCGCGCCGGGGACGAGCGGCTCGAACGGGGCCTTGAGGCCGGGCAGGCCGGTGATGGACAGGGCGCCCTGAGGGGTGCCGTGGTAGGCGACCGCGCGGGAGATGACCTTGTACTTGGTGGGCTTGCCGGTCAGCTTGAAGTACTGCTTGGCGAGCTTCCAGGCGGTCTCGACCGCCTCGCCGCCGCCAGTGGTGAAGAAGACCTTGTTCAGGTCGCCCGGGGCGTAGTCGGCCAGGCGCTCGGCCAGCTCGACGGCCTTCGGGTGGGCGTAGGACCACACCGGGAAGAACGCCAGCTCCTGGGCCTGCTTGAAGGCGGTCTCGGCGAGTTCCGTGCGGCCGTGACCGGCCTGGACCACGAACAGGCCCGCGAGACCGTCGAGGTAGCGCTTGCCCTGGTCGTCGTAGATGTAGGTGCCCTCGCCCCGGACGATCGTGGGCACGGGAGAGTTCTCGTACGAGGACATGCGGGTGAAGTGCATCCACAGGTGGTCGTACGCGGTCTGGCTGAGGTCCTTTGAACTCACGGTTATCGGGTTCCCCACATGTAGGTCTGCTTCTTGAGCTTGAGGTAGACGAAGCTCTCGGTGGAGCGCACGCCGGGCAGGGCCCGGATGCGTCTGTTGATGACGTCCAGCAGGTGGTCGTCGTCCTCGCAGACGGCCTCGGCGAGGATGTCGAACGAGCCCGCGGTCATCACCACGTACTCGACTTCCGACATGGCGGTCAGCGCGTCCGCGATCGACTCGACATCGCCCTCGACGTTGATGCCGATCATCGCCTGCCGGCGGAAGCCCACGGTGAGCGGGTCCGTGACGGCGACGATCTGCATGACGCCCTGGTCCAGCAGCTTCTGCACCCGCTGGCGCACGGCCGCCTCGGACAGGCCCACGGCCTTGCCGATCGCGGCGTACGGCCTGCGGCCGTCCTCCTGGAGCTGCTGAATGATGGCGAGGGAGACGGCATCCAACTGCGGGGTGCCGTTCCTGGACTCGCGGGCGGAGTCCCTCTGGTCTGCGCTTCGACTGGCCACGCCCTCACTGTGCACGACGTCTCGACAGTTCCGCAAGGCCGTATCGATGAAATTCGTTGTTTATGTGGTCGACTGCTGCGGATTTCGCAGCGGTGATGGCGATGGGGGTGTTGAAAACGTCGGCTCGCGGATTAGGGTGGGTGTCTCAGCGATTGGACAGTTCTGACCCCACACAGGAGGCCGGCAGTGAGCACCGAGCTGCGTCGTCTGCGCAACTACATCGACGGTGAGTTCCGGGACGCCGCCGACGGGCGGACCACCGAGGTGGTCAACCCGGCGACCGGCGAACCGTACGCGACCGCGCCGCTGTCCGGGCAGGCGGACGTGGACGCCGCGATGGCCGCCGCTGCGGCGGCGTTCCCCGCCTGGCGCGACACGACGCCGGCCGAGCGCCAGAAGTACCTCCTGAAGATCGCCGACGCGTTCGAGGAGCGCGCCGAGGACCTCATCGCCGCCGAGGTCGAGAACACCGGCAAGCCGATCGGGCTCACGCGGTCCGAGGAGATCCCGCCGATGGTCGACCAGATCCGCTTCTTCGCCGGCGCGGCGCGGATGCTCGAGGGCCGCTCGGCCGGCGAGTACATGGAGGGCATGACCTCCATCGTGCGGCGCGAGCCCGTCGGCGTCTGCGCGCAGGTGGCGCCGTGGAACTACCCGATGATGATGGCCGTGTGGAAGTTCGCCCCGGCGCTCGCCGCGGGCAACACGGTCGTCCTGAAGCCCTCGGACACCACCCCGGCCTCCACCGTCCTGATCGCCGACATCATCGGCTCGATCCTCCCGGCCGGCGTCTTCAACGTCATCTGCGGGGACCGCGACACCGGCCGGCTGATGGTCGAGCACCCGACCCCGGCGATGGCGTCCATCACCGGTTCGGTCCGCGCGGGCATGTCGGTCGCCGAGTCGGCGTCGCGCGACCTCAAGCGCGTCCACCTGGAGCTGGGCGGCAAGGCGCCGGTCGTCGTCTTCGAGGACACCGACATCGCCAAGGCCGTCGAGGACATCTCCGTGGCGGGCTACTTCAACGCCGGCCAGGACTGTACGGCGGCGACGCGCGTCCTCGTCCAGGAGTCCATCCACGACGAGTTCGTGGCGGCGCTGGCGAAGGCGGCGGCCGAGACCAAGACCGGCCGGCCGGACGACGAGGACGTGCTGTACGGCCCCCTCAACAACCCGAACCAGCTCAAGCAGGTCTCCGGCTTCATCGAGCGGCTGCCCGCGCACGCCAAGGTCGAGGCGGGCGGTCAGCGGGTCGGCGACAAGGGCTACTTCTACGCCGCGACCGTCGTCTCGGGCCTCAAGCAGGACGACGAGATCATCCAGAACGAGGTCTTCGGCCCGGTCATCACCGTCCAGTCCTTCACGGACGAGGACCAGGCCGTCGAGTGGGCCAACGGCGTCGAGTACGCCCTCGCGTCCTCGGTGTGGACCAAGGACCACGCGCGCGCGATGCGGATGTCCAAGAAGCTCGACTTCGGCTGTGTGTGGATCAACACGCACATCCCGCTGGTCGCGGAGATGCCGCACGGCGGCTTCAAGAAGTCCGGCTACGGCAAGGACCTTTCGGCGTACGGGTTCGACGACTACACGCGGATCAAGCACGTGATGACGTCGCTCGACGGCTGATCGCCCGGGCAGTTCGTCGACAAGGTGTCGGGCCCCGTGTGATGCGCTCGACGCACCGTCGATTGTCCGTTCAGGGGGCATCGCTGCATGCTGCGGTGGTGCCCCCGACATCTGCGCTTCCCCGCTTCGTTTCCCGGCGTTCCCTGTTGCGTGTGCTCGGTGGTGCCGTCGTGGCCGGCGGTCTCGCCGGCTGCGGGGTGCCCGCCGCGTACGTCGAGCCCGGCGATCGTGCCGCCGCCGACGTGTCCGCCCGTGACAAGCGGCTCACCTGGGCGAACTGGCCGCTCTACATCGACACCGACGACGACAACCCCAACCGGCGGCCCACGCTGGAGGTGTTCGAGAAGCGCACCGGGATCTCCGTCGACTACGTCGAGGAGATCAACGACAACGACGAGTTCTTCGGCAAGATCAGCCCCGCGCTGATGAACCACCAGTCGACCGGCCGCGACCTCGTTGTCATCAGCGACTGGATGTGCGCGCGGTTCGTCCGCCTGGGCTGGGTCCAGGAGATGGACCGCGGCCGCCAGCCGAACGTCGCGAAGTACCTTGACCCGCTGCTGCGTTCGCCCGCCTTCGATCCGGGCCGCAGGTTCTCGGTGCCGTACCAGTCGGGGATCACCGGCATCGCCTACAACCGCCGCAAGCTGGGCCGCGAGATCCGTGGCGTCCAGGAGTTGTGGGCGGGCGACCTCAAGGGCCGGGTCACCCTCCTCTCCGGACTCGACGAGGCGTTCGCGCTGCTGATGCAGGGCGACGGGGTGGACATCACGAAGTGGACCGCGGACGAATTCCACACCATGTGCGACCGGGTGGAGAAGGAGGTCCGCCGAGGCCAGATCCGCCGCTTCACCGGCAACGACTACACCAAGGACCTGGTCAGCGGCGATGTCCTGGCCTGCCAGGCGTACTCCGGCGACGTCATCCAGCTGCAGGCCGACAACCCCGACATCCGCTTCGTCGTCCCCGAGGAGGGCGCGGAGCTGTGGTCGGACTCCCTGATGATCCCCGACCGCGCCGGCCACAAGACCAACGCCGAGCGCCTGGTGGACCACTACTACGACCCCGAGGTCGCCGCGGAGCTGGCCGCCTGGGTCAACTACGTCTGCCCGGTCCCGGCGGCCCAGGCGGTCCTGGCGGGGTCCGACGACGAGGAGACGGCGGCCCTCGCCGAGAACCCCCTGATCTTCCCCGACTCGGTCATGCGCGAACGCCTCGCCATCGCAAGGGACATCACGTCCACGGAGCGCGTGGAGTTCGCCAAGCGCTGGAACGGGATCGTGGGGTTGTAAAGCCCGGCGGAGACGTCGTGGCTACTTGAGGCCGCTCAGCATGACGCCGCGGATGTAGTACTTCTGCAGCAGCAGGAAGAGGATCAGCACCGGGAGGATGCTCAGCACGAGGCCGGCCATGACGATGGGCATCGTGCGGGTCGGGTCGACATAGTCCTGCAGGAGCTGGATGCCGACGGGAACGGTCATCACGTCCGGGTCGGCGGTCGAGACGAGCAGGGCCCAGATGTACTCGTTCCAGGCGTCGACGAAGGTCAGCAGCCCGAGCGTGACCAGGACCGGCTTGGTCTGCGGTACGACGATCCGCCACCACACGGTGAACTCGCCGGCCCCGTCGATGCGGGCGGCCTCCAGGACCTCGTCCGGGATCGAGACCATGAACTGGCGCATCAGGAAGATCCCGAAGCCGTTGACGAGGAACGGCATGGCGAGCGCCGCGATGCTGACGGTCAGGCCCGCGCCGCCGCGCCCGAGCAGGTCGTTCCCGCCCGCCAGCGGCCAGTGCACCAGGATCAGGAAGTGCGGGATGAAGAAGAGGAACGGCGGGAACATCATCGTCGACAGCACCAGGCGGAAGACGAAGTCCCGGCCGGGGAAGCGGAGTTTGGCGAGCGCGTAGCCGGCGAGCGACGACGTGAGCAACACCGATCCGGTGATCAGGGCGGTGGCGACGACGCTGTTGCGGAAGAGCACCGGCAGATCCAACTGGTCGATCGCCGCCCGGTAGTTGGACAGGTCGAACGACTTGGGCAGGAACCGGTACGGCAGCGTGCCGGACTCGCCGGGCCCCTTGAAGGACGTCATCACCATGTCGAGGAACGGCACCACCGTGAGTACGGCGCCGGTCACCACCAGCAGATACGACAGCCACGGGAAACGGCGGCGGATCACGCGTCCTCCCCCTTGCGCCGGAAGATCCACAACTGCGCCAGGGTGACCACGAGGACCACCACGAACAGTACGAAGGCGGCGGCGCTCGCGGTGCCCCACTCGCCGTAGGAGAAGGCCTGCCGGTACATCTCCAGCGCGGCCACATCGGTCGCGTCGCCCGGTCCGCCGCCGGTCATCACGGTGATCAGCGCGAACGACTGCAGGCCGGCGAGGAACTGGGTGACGCACACGAACAGCAGGGACGGCCGCAGCAGGGGCAGGGTGATCTTCCAGAAGACGGTCACGGGCCCGGCGCCGTCGAGCGCGGCGGCCTCGTAGTACGACCCGGGAACCGACTTCAGCCCGGCGGTCAGAATCAGGATCGCCGAACCCACCGAGGCCCAGGCCTGCACGACCACGACCGAGGGCAGCGCGGTGTCCGGGTCCTGCAGGAACGCCACCGAGTCGAGCCCGAGGGCGTTGAGGACGCCGTTGACCAGACCGCCCGGCTCGTACATGTACTTCCATACGTTGCCGACGGCGACGACGGTCGTGACGATCGGCAGGAAGTACAGGGTGCGCCACAGCCCCTGGAACCGCAGCTTGTCGATGCACGTGGCGACGAGCACGGAGCCGGCGAGCGCGAGGGTCACGGTGCCCAGGGCGAACAGCAGCGTGTTGGTGAGGATCGGCGTGAGGAACGTCGATCCGTCCGCGAAGAGGCCGGTGAAGTTGTCCAGGCCGACCGGTTCGATGTCGCCGAGGCCGAACCCGGCCCAGCGGGACATCGACAGCAGCAGCGCGAAGCCGAGCGGCAGGATCAGGAAGACCGCGAAGAAGAGCAGCGTCGGTGCCAGGAAGAGATACGCGACGACGGCCTGGCGGCGCCGGGCCCTGCCGCCGCTGTCGAGGGCGGGTGCGGCGGACCGGGCGCCGTGCGCCCGCTCGGTCGCCTCCGGGGTCAGCACGTTCACCATGACCGCGACACCTCCTGATCCACCTGACGGCGGGTGGTGCGCAGCGCCTCGTCGACCGACTGCTGACCGGTCCAGAGCGCCTCGATGTTCTTGCGCAGCAGCGACTTGGCCCGCTGTGCGCCCGGCACGTTCGGCTCCGGCACCGCGTACGCCAGCGCGTCCAGGAACGGGTGCAGGTTCGGATCGCCGCCCTTGCCCAGGAGGGTCCGCATGTCGTCGGCGCGGCCGGTCAGGGAGCCGACCGACACCTGCAGGGCGCTCATCCGGGTCGCCGTCGTGCCCTTCTTCGCGCTCACCTTCTCGGTGTTGAGCCAGTGCAGGAACTCCCATGCCTCGCGCGGGTGTTCACTGGCCGTGTTGACCCCGAGCATGAAGCCGGTGGAGAGCGTGGCGTGCCGGTCGCCCGCCTCGGGGACCGGCACGGGCGCGACGCCGACATCGCCGTAGTCCTTGCCCATCAGGGGCTGCAGGCTCCCGGTCCACCAGCCGGCGCTGATCACCATGGCGACCTGCCCGGACGGGAACGCCTTGTAGACGTTGACGCCGGGCGCGCTCGCGCCTCGGGTGACGAGGCGGTGCTCCAGATCGAACACGGCCCGGCCGGCCGGTGAGTCGATGGCGGTGCTCCTGCCGTCGGCGGAGACGAACGTTCCGCCGGCGGCGTTGAGCAGGGCGAGCGTCTGGCCGACGGTGGTGGAGTCGTCGTAGGTCGACAGCCCGAACCCCTGGACCAGCGTGTTGCCGTACCGGTCCCGCCTGGTGGTGCGATGGGCCGCCTCCTCCAGCTCCCGCCAGGTGCGGGGAGGGCTGCCGATGCCGGCCCCTCGCAGCAGGCGTCTGTTGTAGTAGAGGGCGTACGTCTGCACCTCGGTGGGGTAGCCATAGACGTTGCCGCCCACCGACGCGGCGCCGACCGCGGCCTTGCCGTAGCCGCGCCTGATCTCCTCCGCGTGCTCGGCCGGAGCGGGCCGCAGGACGCCGGCCCGGACGAGCTGGCCGTTCCACAGGCAGTACGGGTGAATGATGTCGGCGCCCTGGCCCGCGGCCTGCCGGACCATGAACGTGGTCAGCAGATCCGTGAACTCGACGGCCTTTGTTCGCACCTTGACCCGGTCGTGGGTGGCGTTCCATTCGTCGACCGGGCCCTGCAGTGCCTCCTTGAGCTCCCCGCTGGCGTAGTGGGAGAGCAGGGTGAGGACGACCGGGTCGCCGGGCCGCCCGGTGCCCTGGTGCGGCGCCGCGCATCCGGAGGCGAGCAGCGCCGAGGGAAGGGTGAGCGCGAAGTGACGGCGGCTCAGGCCGCCTGCTGCCGTGCCGCGTCGTGGCGGTGTCACCGGGCGGCCTCCCGCCGCAGCACGCGGAACACCCGGGTCGTGGTGAAACCGGCCTTGCGGTACAGGTGGCCCGCCGGAGACCGCTCGCCGGCCCACAGGAACCACGCGGAGTGCGCACCGCGCGCCCGCATCCGCTCCAGGACCAGGTGGAGCAGAACCTTGCCGAGTCCGGTGCCGCGCATCTCGTCCAGCACGCCGAAGGGACCGAACCGCTCGTCCACCGACTCGTACGCGCCGTGCATCGCCCAGCCGACCAGGCGGCCAGAGGGGTCCCGGACGACGACGACCCGGTCGAGCGGCGTTCCAGCGGCCAGACACTCCCGGATCGCGCGGGCCCAGTCCGGGTTGAAGTGGTTTCCGGCGAGCGCGACCAGGTCCACCAGGTCGTCGTCGGACGGGGTGGCGAACCGGTAGCCCCGTGCCGTCAGTTCGTCCAGACGGAGCGCGACATCCTCCGGGAGGCGATGACCGACCAGTCCACGGTCCATCGCCACCGCCTCGTAGAGCGTGCGGAAGCCCAGGGACTCTAGGAGCCCGGCCGCCTCCGGGTACGCCTCGGCGTCCAGGCCGGGGAGGATGTAGTTCGGGGTGTACGAGGAGAAGTCCACCCGGGTGCGGCCGTGGCCGTGCAGCCAGTCGAGGGCGTCGGTCAGCAGCCGACGGCCGAGGCCGCGCCCGCGGGCGGCCGGGTCGACGAAGAAGAACGGGATCCAGCCCTGGTCCGGCTCCAGGTCGGTGCCGGTCATCGGCGTCAGCCGGCGCACCGCGTAGGCGGCGCCGAGGACACGGTCGCCGTCGACGGCGACCCGAAGCCCCTCCGGATCGAAGTTGGCGTCGAGCAGCACCAGGGAGCGGAAGCGGTCCGGGGAGAGGGGATCGGCCGGCGCGCTCCTGCGCCATGCCTCCACCAGCCGCGGGCCGTCACCCACGCGAAAGCCACGCATACCGGCCCCGGATGGCGTCGTGCGATCGGTCGTCGAGTGGGTCGCCGGCTCGAGCCGGCCAGGCCCGGCGGGACCGGGCGACGCGTGCAGCCGTGCGATGTCGGTCGTCGCCGTGACACGCCCGTCCGTGCTCATCCTCTGCCCCGTCCGCCGGTGACATCCCGAAGCGGCGGTCGGAGACCACGCGCTCGCCGGTTGTGGAATTTAGCAGTGGTTTGTCACGGTTCGGAGGGGAAGGGGGCTGCCGTAACTCTTGCGGCGGACGGGGCGGCCCGGCGGGCCGTCGGTTCCCTGGATCGCGGTTCTACCGCCGAAACGGGACCGGAGGGCAGCGTCCGCATTCACTCCGTCGTGAACACCTCGTCGTACGCGAGGCGTGGCAGTCGTTGGAACCATGCGTTCTCGCCCGGCTCGCCGATGTTCACCACGGCGAGCACAGGGTGCACGACGTCGATCTGACGCTCACGCTTCCGGCGGCGACGTCGGTGGTCAGCGGCATCAACGGGATGGCGCACGCCGTCGAGGCCCTCTACGCACAGGACCGGGACCCGGTCGCCTTCCTGATGGCCGGCGAAGCGCTCGATTCCCTCGTGCGGTCCCTTCCGATCGTCGCGCGGCGTCCGGACGACGCCGAGGCGCGGGCGGACGCGTTGTACGGCGCGTGGCCGGCGGGCACGTGCCTCGGCACGGTGGGCATGGCCCTGCACCACGAGGTGTGCCATGTCCTGGGCGGCACGTTCGGGCTTTCGCACGTCGGAACCCCACGCGGTCGTCCTGCCGCACGTGGTCGCCCACAACGCACCCGCGGCCCCCGAAGCAATGGCGCGCATCGCGCGGGCGCTGCCGGGTGACGACGCCGCGAGCGGTCTCTTCGACTTCGCCGGGCGGCTCGGCGCCCCCAGAGCACTGCGGGACCCCACGACCGGCCACCCGGAGTGGGCGAACCTGACCGAATCCGAGCGGAAACTGATCCCGCTCGTCGTGGACGGCCTCACCAACCGGGCCATCGCCGACCGGCTCTACGTGTCCGTGCACACGGTCAACACGCACATGAAGCACATCTTCACCAAGCTCGGCATCAACTCCCGGGTCGAACTGACCCGGCCGGCGGTCGAACGCGGCGGAGCCGCCGACGGGGCGGACCGAGCAGTCTCACAGCCAGCCGCGCCGCGCGGCCTGCCAGGCCAGTTGCATGCGGGTGCCCGCTCCGGCGTGTTCCATCATGCGCTGTATGTGGCGCTGGACCGTGCGGCGGCTGAGGCCCATCTGGGACGCGATCGCCTTGTCGGCGACTCCGGCCACCAGCAGGGACAGCACCTTGCGGTCGGTCGGGGAGAGCGGCGCGGACGGGTTGGTGTCGTCCGCCTCCAACCTGCCCGTGTCGTCGACGTCCAGGGGGACCGCGTCGTCCCAGTGGCTCTCGAACAGGGCTATCAGGGCGCTGAGGAGGTTGCTGTCGCGGACCAGGGCAGTGGTCGGTTCGTCGGGGCTGCCGTTGGGGCCGCCGGGCACCAGCGGGAAGATCGCGACCGAGCGGTCCGCCACGGCCAGGCGGAGCGGGAGATGGGGGACGGAGCGGGCGACCTCACCCGCGCGGACGCCCGCGACCACGTTGTCAACGGCTCCCTCGTCGTCGAAGAACGCCTTCTCGTACAGCACGCGGTAGGTGACGCCCCGGGCCAGCGCCTCGAACTCCTCGCGGTTGGTGCCGGACGGCATCGCGACGTACTGCGCCTTGCAGAACCAGAGCATCTCGTCCCGCGCGTTCGTCTGGATCTGCCGCAGAAGCCGGCGCAGCGCCTCGGCGCCCGTGATGACTTCGAGGAGCTGCCCGGCGTCGTGCCGCCGCATCGTGTCCTGGTACGTCTCGATGAGCCGCGCCGCCTCCACGCGCGCGAGGTCCAGCGCGTCGGCGCCGCTCTTGATGCGGGGCAGGAGGGCCACGTCGGGCGGTACGGCACGGAACACGCGCGGCGCGCCGTCGGTGTGGCTGGCCAGGCCCATCGTGGTGAGCGTGTCGAGGACCCGTACGGTCTCGTCGCGGGACAGGGACGTGCGCTGGACGATGTCGTCGACCGTCGCCCGGCCGGACGTCACGAGGAGCCGGTACACCGACTCCTGCACATGCGAGACCCCAGCTGCTTCGAGCATCTCGGCCGTCCTCCCCGCCCGCCATGGCCCGGGCGGTTGAAGACGGTACTACAGGGGGAGGCCGACGGGCGGGCGGGCCGGGTACGGCCCGCCCGCCCACCGGACTTCACCGGATCACGACCGCTGCAGCCAGGCCCGTCGGACCGTCTGCCGGACGCTGTTGCCCGAGCCGTCCTCGGCGGTGACGCGCAGCGTCACGTACGCGCTGCTACGGCCCTTCGGCAGCCCCTGCACGGAGGCCCGGAAGGAGTCGGCGTCCCGGCCGCGCACGGACGCCGTGTGCCAGGTCTTCCCGTCGTCGTACGACGTCTCCACCTGGACGTGGAGCCCTCGCGGAGCCGGCAGTCCCTGCTGGGCGCGGACCGACACGTCGAGGCCGTACCCGCCCTCCTTGCCGACCGTGTTGTGCGCGTCGACCGGGAGTGCGTAGTCGAGTTGGAGGAGGGGGAGCGGCATGGCCTTGTCGGTCCTGGCCGAGCGGAACGACCACGACGTCTCGGTGGCCGTGCCGTACGTCCAGCCCGGGAGGTTGCGTGAAGTCGTCAGCTCCAGGCGGTAGTTCGCCGCGGCCGACGGCACCAGGGCGTCCGTCCAGGCGTTGCCGAGATCCGCGAGCCGGGTGCCGTCGCGGTACAGCGTGGCCGTGGCTGAGTCACCGGCGGGCTCGGCCGCCCGGCCGCCGAAGCCGCCGACGCCGCCGTCCCCGCTCCCGGCCTCGAGGCGCGACCAGTGGCCCGGCTGCGAGTCCGTGAACTCCGGGATCCGCAGGCGCAGCACGTCGCCGTTGCGCACCGTCGGGGTCGCGGTACCGGCCGGGATCGACGGCCGTACGACCGAGCCCTGCCACGTCTCGTGCTCCTGGGCGCCCGCCCGGTAGCTGCGCGGCTCGTCCCGCATGCCCGCGTTGAGCGGCATGTCGACGTCGAACGTCGTCGTGTGGTGGACGAGGTGCTGCCAGGTCGTGTCGCCGGCGGTGACGTACTCGGTGCGCTCGAAGCCGGTCGGCACGTAGCGGGTGTACTGCAGCCAGGCCGTCTGCTGGCTCGGCCGCCAGCCGAAGCGCTGCTCGCTCGCCCAGCCCGTGCCGCCGTTGTCGGCGTACGTGGTGTGCACGACCGTGCTGTTGCGCTCGGACACCGTGTACACGACCTGCTGGGGGATCTGCTGCTTGGCCACCTGCTCGACGTCGTACAGGTAGGGGCTGCGGGCCGTGGTGCGGAAGGTCAGCTCGGTGGTCCGGTGGTGGATCCTGTCGAGGAGTGCGGCCCCCGCGCTGTTGCCGATGCGGATCGCCGGGACCGCCCAGCGGTCGCCGTCGGGGCTCCAGCGTGTCCACGAGATGTCGGCGAAGTGGACGAGGACGACCGCTCGAACACCGGCCGCCGCGGCCTGTGCCATCACGTCCTTCTCGTACACGTTCTGCTCGTTGGTCAGCACGGCGACCCGGCCGCGCGCCTTGGTGAAGTCGGGCGCGCTCGCGTCGCCCGCGTCGACCGCGGTCAGGGTCCGCGCGCCGTCGTCGAGCAGTGGGGACGCCGGCATGTAGTAGGCGTTCAGCTTGCCGTCGGGGGACGTCAGATCGAGGAGCGGGGCGACGAGCTGCCACCGCGAGACGAACTCGAAGGTGCCGTCGTGGACTCGGGACGTCGGGCTGACGTACAGCCGCTTCGCGAGGTCGAAGTACATCGTGCCCTGGAGCAGGCTCTGGCCGTCGAGTTCGCGGTACGTCTGGTAGCTGAGGATGCCGCGCTGCTCGGCCGGCTCGGGCGTGCGGATCTGGACCTGACGCGTGGCGCGGGCGTCCAGGGTGACGGTCGTGTCCTTGGTGACCTTCACCTCGGGCAGCACCACCTCGCGCAGTTCCTGGCCGTCGCTCGCGGTGTCCAGGAACGTCTCGTTCAGCTGGTAGGTGCCCTCCTCGACCTCGGCCACCGCCGCGTCGGCGTCCGTGTAGCCGACGAAGCCGTCCGGTCCCCAGATGGTCGGCAGGGCCTGGATCCGGTTGCCGTCCTTGTCGTACGTCCTCACGGTCAGCCGGTGCACCGGGCCGTGCACCACCAGGCTGAGCGTGGTGTGGACCGAGACCGTGCCCGCAGCGTCCGTGCCGGTGACGTAGCCGTAGTACTTGCCGCGCCCGGCCTTGGCCGGGTCCACGGTGAGGGGCACCTCGGCCGTGCCGCCCGCGGGAACGCGCACCGAGGCGGCGCCCAGCCGCACGGCGTCGGCCGGAGCGGTCTGACCGCCCGCGGTGGCCAGGTGCGCCTGGAGCGTCAGCGTGACGTCCTTGTCCGAGGAGTTGGAATACGTCAGCGTGCTGGTGCGCGCGGCCGCTCCGGTCTCGAAGGAGCCGAGGGTGAGGCCGCCGGTGGCCGTGACGGGACCGAGGGCCGCGGCCGGCAGGTCGATGCGTCCGCCGCCCTGCTCGGTCACCAGCTGACCGGTCACCGTGTGCGCGGTACTGACGAGCGCGTCCTTGATCCGCTCGCCGCTCCAGTCGGGGTGCCGCTGGGCGATCAGCGCCGCCGCACCGGTCACGTGCGGGGTGGCCATCGAGGTGCCGGACGCGGCGGTGTAGTGCTCATCGACCGGGTCGCCCAGCGTGGTCCCGGCCGCGCGGGCCGCCACGATGCCGACGCCGGGCGCGGTCACGTCGGGCTTGACCGCGTCGTCGCCCAGACGCGGGCCACGGCTGGAGAAGGGGGCGAGGGAGTCGTCACGGTCCACCGCGCCCACGGTCAGCGCCTCGTCCGCCGCGCCCGGCGAACCGACGGTGCCCGTGCCCGCCTCACCGCTGTTGCCCGCGGCCACCACGAACAGGGCGCCGCTGCTTTTGCTCAGCTCGTTCAGCGCCAGGCTCATCGGGTCGGTGCCGTCGGTCGCGTCGTCGGAGCCGAGGCTCATGTTGACGACCTTGGCGCCCTGCGCCGCCGCCCACTCCATGCCGGCGATGACCTGCGACTCGGTGCCGAAGCCGTCGTCGCCCAGCACCTTGCCGACCAGCAGCTCGGCGGCGGGCGCGACGCCCTTGCGGCTGCCCGCGGAGGCGGCGCCGGTGCCACCGACGATCGACGCGACGTGCGTACCGTGCCCGAACACGTCACCCGTGCCCGAGCTGTCGGTGAAGTCCTTCGCCTCGGCGATCCGGCCGGCGAGGTCGGGGTGCGTCTGGTCGACGCCCGTGTCGAGGACCGCCACCTTGACGCCCTCGCCGCGGTAGCCCTTCTCCCAGACATCCGGCGCGCCGATCTGCGCGGTGCTGCGGTCGAGCGCCGCGTCCACCCGGCCGTCCAGCCACACGCGCGGGGTGGCGGAGAGCGAGGAGGCCTTGAACTGCCCGTCCGCCGGGGCGAGTTCCTTCCAGAAGCGGCCGAGGTCCTGCGGCGCGACCCGTAGGGCCCGCGCGTCGATGCTGCCGAGCGTGCGGACCGGGGAGCCGTCACCGGCCAGTGCCGTCAGGGCGTTGACCTCCCTGGCCGAGGCGCTGCCCGTCCGGCCCACGATCAGGGGCAGCGCGTCGGTGTGGGCCTCGTCGTAGCGCTGTGCCAGCAGAGCGGTCACGTCGAACAGCGCCCGGTCCACCTGCCCGGCCGCGACCAGCGGTGCCGCGTCGGACGGCAGCACCGTCACATGTCCGTTCCGCTCGACCGTCCTGAACACGATGCCCCTGCGTCCCGGCCCGGGTTCCACGGCGGCCAGCTGGCGGCCGTCGGACTCCCTGGTCACGGTCACTCGGTCACCGGTGATCAGCCGCACCGTCGCCGGGCTGCCGGCGGGGGCGGCCTCGGCACCGCCCGCGGCAGCCGGGCGGGCGGACACGGGTGCCACGGCCGCCGCCGTGAGCGCGAGGCCCGTGGATATGGCCGCCAACAGGCGTCTACGTCTCATCAGTCCCGTGCCTTCTCTCGTTCGCGGGGTGCAGTTCACACGTTCGACAGAATCCGGTGACCGTGATCCGGGTGCCAGGGATTCCCGTGGCACAGGTGGGACATGTCGCAACGGCGACAGCCGTCCTGCCGATTCCAGGAGCACGGCGGGACGGAACGGGCTTCGCCCGGCGGCTGGTCGGCGTTGGGACAGAAGACCGGCGGCCGGTCGCCGGCCGCCGGGACAGTCCGGCCGCCTCCAGGTCCAGCAGATACGGCGGCAACACGAGCCCCTGCTCGTCCCGCTCGTCGACGAGCCCCGCCAGAGCGGTCCCCTGCGGACCACCGGTGCGCGCGCTGCCCGGGACGTCAACTTCCTTACATGCGCAGTCTCCACGGTGTCCACCCCGCCCCGGCCACCACTTTTGAACATGTTCAATTCCAGGCGTACGCTCCTGCCATGAGCGACAGAGCCGCCCTCCTCAAAGGCATCCGCGTCTGGCTGGTCTTCTTCGTCGTGTGTCTGGTCCTCAGCGGCGCCACCGCGTTCCCGCTCGTGCACGAACTCCGCTGGACGGAGGACGTGTTGAGGTCCCTGTGCGTGCCGGACCACCTGCCGGCCCTGATGGCCTGGATCACCCGCGTGAGACAGGGCCTGGACGCCGCCGACACCCAGTACCCCTTCGTCCTCTACGGCACGGACTGGCTGGCGTTCGCCCACCTCGTCATCGCGATCGCCTTCTACGGCCCCTACCGCGACCCCGTCCGCAACATCTGGGTCGTCGAGTTCGCGATGATCGCCTGTGCAGGCATCATCCCGCTCGCCCTGGTCTGGGGCCCGATTCGCGACATCCCGTTCTGGTGGACCCTGATCGACATGTCCTTCGGGGTGTTCGGCGTGATCCCGCTGTACGTCGTACGCAAGAAGATCAAGCGGCTGGAGGCGCTGACCGGGACGGCGCCCGCGACCACCGCCGCTCAGTGATCGCGGATGTAACGGTCCTGGGCCGCCATCACCTCGTCACCGTGCTCGAACGCCCAGGCGCCGAAGGTGTCGAGCGGGACGAGCAACGTCCGCCCCAGGCCGGTGAGTTCGTACTCCACGCGGGGCGGCGAACCGCCGTACACCCGGCGTGCGACCAGTCCGTCGAACTCCAGCCGCCGCAGTGTCTCGGTCAGCACTTTCTGACTGATCCCGCCGATGTGCTCACGCAGGATGCCATGGCGTCTGGGACCGTCCTTCAATGCCCACAGCACCACGCAGTTCCAGGTGTTGGCGAGCAGGTCGAAGGCGAGCCGGGCGCGGCAGTCGGCGAGGAACACGGGGTCGCTGGTCACGTACCGAATGGTGCCCGAGCGGACGCCTACTGTCGTCGGAGTTCGAACGGCCGGACCATTGGGAGGACTTGTGCGCATCGGAATTCTTGGCACGGGCGGAATGTCGGACGCGCTCGGCACGGCGTGGCGCCGGGCGGGGCACGAGGTCCTCGCCGGCAGCCGCTCGTCCGGCGGGTTGCGTGAGGCGGCGGCGTTCGGCACGGACGCGGTGCTGCTGGCGGTTCCCTACCCGGCCGTCGTCGAGGTGGTCACCGGGCTCGCGGCAGAGCTGCGCGGGCGGGTGCTGATCGACTGCACCAACCCGGTCGGACCCGGCTTCGCACTCCTCACGTCGGGCGGCCCCTCCGCGGCCGAGCGCATCGCGGCCGCCGCGCGCACCGCCCACGTGGTCAAGGCCTTCAACCTCTGCCACGAGGACGTCTGGCGGCTGACCCCGCCCGTCTTCGCCGGCCGCCCGCTCGCGGTACCCGTGTGCGGTGACGACGCGGACGCGGTGCAGGCCGTACGCCGTCTCGTCCGCGACCTCGGCTGCACACCGCTGGCCGCCGGGGGCCTCGACCGCGCCGGCCTGCTGGAGGCGACGGCGGCACTGCTGATCGGTTTGTGGGTCGGGGAGGGCGCGGACGCACAGGCGATCGCGCCGCCCCTGGAGTTCTCGGGGCCGAGAGCCGCCTGAGAGTCGTCACGTAATTGCGAAAGTGTCCGATAGTCGGACGACGGTCGCCGTAGGATCTCTCCGGGGCTGCAAGAGGCCCCGTCGAGTCAACCGCGATGCCACGGCACACCTTCGGGCTGCCGGCCGCGGCAGCTGCTCCACTTGCGGTGACAGCAGCCTCTGCCCGGCACATCCGACAGGGAAGCAGCACAACCCCGGACGAGACCCGACCCGCGACCACGCGGCACAAGGCCCACGCCGGAGCGTTCTGCCCCACCATCGGACGTCACGTGAATTACGTGATGACTCTCAGGCCTTGCGCAGCGCGCAGAGCGTGTCGATGCGGTTCGTGGTGATCGAGTCGACGCCCAGGTCGATCAGGCGGCGCATCGAGCGGCGCGTGTCCGGGGTCCAGACGGACAGCAGCTGACCGCCGAGGTGAACCCGTTCGGCGAGGACCCGGTCCACCAGGGAGAAGCGGTAGTTGAGCCAGCGCGGCCGCACCGCCTCCAGCACGGCAGGGCGCGGCGGCGCCAGCGTCGTCCAGGTCAGGGCGATCTCGGCGGACGGGTCGGCCGCGCGGACGGCGAGCATCGCCTCGGCGCCGGCGCAGTAGTAGACGCGGTCCGCGGCACCGCACTGCTCGATCGTGTCGACGATCGTCCGGGCGGTGCGCCGGTCGACCCGCCCGGGCAGGTCGACCATCGCCCGGGCGCCGTCCGTCGCGGCGAGCGCCTCCGCCAGCGTCGGCACCCCGCCCTCCGTGAGCCCACGCACCTCGTCGGCGGACAGGGAGCGCAGCGGCCGGTCCTGCTCCCACAGCCGCTTCAGCGTCTCGTCGTGGAGCAGCACGGGTACGCCGTCACGGGTGAGCCGTACGTCGAACTCCACCGCGTCCGCGCCCCGGTCGAGCGCGGACCGCAGTGAGTCGATCGTGTTCTCGCGGAAAAGGTAGGGGTCGCCGCGGTGGGCCACGGCGGTCACGGTCTGCATGGTGCCCATGCTCTCAGGGGGCGAGCCACTGGGCGGTGTACGCGTCGATCTCGGCGGTGATCCGGGCCTTGCCGGCCGCGTCCAGGAAGGAGGCCCCGACCGCGTTCTTGGCGAGGTCGGCCAGACCCCGCTCGTCGAGATCCAGGAGGCGGGCGGCGACCGCGTACTCGTTGTTCAGGTCGGTGCCGAACATCGGCGGGTCGTCCGAGTTGATCGTGACCACGACTCCGGCACCGACGAACTCCCTTATCGGGTGCTCCTCGAGAGTGCGCACGGCGCGGGTGGCGATGTTGGAGGTCGGGCAGACCTCCAGCGGGATGCGGTGCTCGGCGAGGTGCGCGAGCAGCTTCGGGTCCTGCGCGGAGCTGGTGCCGTGCCCGATGCGCTCGGCGCGCAGGTCGTTCAGCGCGTCCCACACCGTCTCCGGACCGGTCGTCTCACCGGCGTGCGGGACGGAGCGCAGCCCGGCGGCGACGGCCCGGTCGAAGTAGGGCTTGAACTGCGGCCGGGGCACGCCGATCTCGGGTCCGCCGAGGCCGAACGAGACCAGGCCCTCCGGACGGATCCGGTCGTCGGTGGCGAGCCGTGCCGTCTCCTCAGCCGCCGTCAGCCCGGCCTCGCCGGGGATGTCGAAGCACCAGCGCAGCACGGTCCCGAACTCCGCCTCGGCCGCCTTCCGCGCGTCCTCGATCGCGTCCATGAACGCGCGCTCGTCGATGCCGCGCCGGGTGGAGGAGTACGGCGTGATGGTCAGCTCGGCGTAGCGCACCTGCTGCCGGGCCAGGTCGCGCGCCACCTCGTACGTCAGCAGCCGTACGTCCTCCGGGGTGCGGATGAGGTCGACGACGGACAGGTACACCTCGATGAAGTGGGCGAAGTCCGTGAACGTGAAGTAGTCGGCCAGGGCCTCGGGGTCGGTGGGGACCTTGGAGTCGGGGTGACGGGCGGCCAGTTCGGAGACGATCCGGGGGGAGGCGGAGCCGACGTGGTGGACGTGCAGTTCGGCCTTGGGCAGTCCGGCGATGAAGGGGTGCGGATCGCGGGCGGCGAAGTCGGTCAAGGGTTCCTCCCCGGAACGGCGCCGGCGGACCGGAGTCCGGGCGCGGGTGATCGGCTGATCGGTGAGTCGGCAGTCATCGTAGGCCGCACCCGGACCGGCGTCGGCGTCGGCTTCCGATCTGCGTCGGCTGCGGTCCGGGGAGTCGCCGCTGTCCCGGACGGAGAGGCCTGGCGAGGACGCTTTACGATGGCGTGACGGTCGATGGAGGGGGATGGGGACGTGACGGATCAGACGCAGCCACCGGGTGGCAGCGGGGGAGCGGGCTTCGATCCGTGGGCGGCCCCCGAGGACAAGCCGTCGCTGCAGAAGTCCCCGCAGCCGGGGTGGCAGCCCGCTCCGCAGGACCAGCCGTCGGCCACCGTGTGGCAGCCTCCGGCGCAGGACCAGCAGATCCCGACGCAGCAGCCTCCCTCCGTGCACGATCAGGCGACCATGGCGGCCATGCCGTCCCCCGGCTTCGGCCCGCCGGCCGGGACCCCGCCCCAGGGACAGGCGCCCGTCCAGGGCTGGGCCGAGGGCGCGGTGCCGCCCCCGCCGATAGGCCCCGCCGGCCCCGGCACACCGGGACCCGGCGGATACGGCTACCCCGCCTACCCGCAGGGCTACGGCTGGCCGGGGATGCCGATGGCGCCGCAGAACGGCATGGGCACCGCGGCGATGGTCCTCGGCATCCTGTCCATCTGCCTGTTCTGCCTCTACGGCGTGGTCTCCGTGGTGCTCGGTGTCATCGCCGTGATCCTCGGCGTCAAGGGAAAGAAGCGGGCCGAGCGCGGCGAGGCCACCAACCGCGGCCAGGCCCAGGCGGGCCTCGTCACCGGCATCATCGGAATCGTCGTCGGTCTCGCCGCGATCGCCCTGATCGTCTTCAGCATCGTGTACGCCGTCCGGCACGGCGACGACACCTCGGACTACGACGACCCCTACTACAACTCGGCACCCAGCATCTCGACCCCGCTGCCCGCACAGGACTGACGGGGACGGCGCGGGCCTCCGACCGGTGCGGAGGGCGGCCCGCGCCTTCGGCCGACGCGGCCCCCGGTTCGCCCCCCCGTCTCAGCCCTCCCGCAATCGCCGCCGCGCTTCCATCAGTGCGAACCCCAGCAGGTTCAGCCCCCGCCACCGCTCGGGTGTCTCCGCCGCGTCGTCGTCCACCGCGAGGCCTATGCCCCACACGCGGTCGACCGGGCTCGCCTCGACCAGGACGCGCTCGCCCGTGTTCAGCAGGAACTCACGCAACCCGGCGTGCGCCGCGAACTTGTGGAAGCTGCCCTCCGCGACGATCCCGAAGCGCTCCCGCTCCCACACCGCGTTGTCGAAGCCGCGCACCAGACGCCCCGCCTTCTTCGCCTCGGCGGGATGACCGGAGGCGAGCACGCGGCGCTCCCCCTCCGCGTCCCCGAAGAGCCGCGCCTTTCCGGCCATCATCCAGTGCTCCGCCGTCGCGTACTCCACCCCGTCGACCGTGAACGGCGACGGCCACCACTGGCTGAGACAGCTCGCCCCGACCCGTCCGTCGGGCCGCGGCCGGTGCCCCCAGAAGTGCAGATACCTGACGCGCTCCCCCGCGTGGACCTCCCTGATCAGGGACTCCACCGAATCGATCTTCCCCATGCACGCCAGTGTCGCAGTCACCACTGACACTCCGTCCTCCCTTTTCCGCGCCGACTCGACACCTGGTCGACAGATTCCGTCGCGTAACCAAAAGGCAACAACGGAATCACTTGTTGGAGTCCCTTGGCTCTGTCAGGATCGGCACTCAAATCGAGCTGGAGCCACGCCACCCGCCCCCCGGACGGGACGCACGGCGGAGGAGAGCGACATGCACAACCCGGGCACCGCCACCCCGGAACGATTCCCGGCGCAGGAGCGCTTCGCGGGCGGCGCGCAGTACATCGCCGGACGCCTGGTCAAGGGCACCTCCGGCCGCACCCATGCCGTGATCGACCCGGCCACCGGCGAGGACGTGTTCACGTACGAGCTGGCCGGCCCGGACGACGTGGACGCGGCCGTCGCCGCCGCTCGCGCCGCCTTCCCGGGCTGGTCCGCCACCACCCCCGGCGAGCGCTCGGACGCGCTGCACCGGTTCGCCGCCGTCCTCGCCGACCGCGCCGAGGACTTCGCCCGCGCCGAGTCCCTCCAGTGCGGCAAGCCGCTGAAGCTCACGCGCGAGTTCGACGTCCCGGGGACGATCGACAACACCGCGTTCTTCGCCGGCGCCGCACGGCATCTGCAGGGGCAGTCCGCCGGTGAGTACTCCGGGGACCACACGTCGTACGTCCGCCGTGAGCCGATCGGTGTCGTCGGGTCAATCGCCCCCTGGAACTATCCCCTCCAGATGGCCGCCTGGAAGATCCTCCCGGCGATCGCCGCGGGCAACACCATCGTGCTGAAGCCCGCCGAGCTGACCCCGCTCACCTCGCTCCTGTTCGCCGAGGCGGCCACGGACGCGGGCATCCCGGACGGGGTGATCAACATCGTCACCGGCACCGGAAGGGAGGCCGGTGAGCATCTCGTCGGCCACCCCGATGTCGCCATGACCTCCTTCACCGGCTCCACTGCCGTAGGCAGGCGCGTCGCCGAGATCGCCACCGCCACCGTCAAGCGCCTCCACCTGGAACTTGGCGGCAAGGCGCCCTTCGTGGTCTTCGACGACGCCGACCTGGAGGCGGCGGTCAACGGCGCGGTCGCGGGCGCGCTCATCAACACCGGGCAGGACTGCACGGCCGCCACGCGCGCGTACGTGCAACGTCCGCTCTATGAGGCGTTCGTCGAGAAGACGGCCGCCCTCATGGCCACGGTCCGGCTCGGCGACCCGTTCGCCCCCGGCACCGACCTCGGTCCCCTGATCTCCCACGTCCAGCGCGACCGGGTCGCCGCCTTCGTCGACCGTGCGCGTGCCTACGCGCGCGTGGTGACCGGCGGCGAGGCCCCACAGGAGGAGCTCAAGAACGGCGCGTACTATCGGCCCACCCTCATCGCCGACGCGCCCCGGGACAGCGAGGTCGTCCAGTCCGAGATCTTCGGTCCGGTGCTGGTCGTCCTGCCGTTCGACAGTGATGACGAGGGCATCCAGCTGGCCAACGACACCCCGTATGGTTTGGCTGCCTCCGCGTGGAGCCGGGACGTCTACCGGGCGAACCGTGCCACCCGGGAGATCAAGGCGGGATGTGTATGGATCAACGACCACATCCCGATCATCAGCGAGATGCCGCACGGCGGTTTTCAGCAGTCCGGCTTCGGCAAGGACATGTCTGCTTACTCCTTCGAGGAGTACACGCAGGTCAAGCACGTCATGTTCGACAACACGGCGGTCGCCCGGAAGGACTGGCACCGCACGATCTTCGGGGACCGATAGCAGGCAGGCCGCCGGACGTGCGGCCGAACCTCCCGAAAGGGCACCACGCGCATGGAGCAGTACGAGCCCGACCGCCTGACCCCGGCCCAAGTGGCCGCCGTGCGGCGCAGCTTCCGCAATGGGCGGGCCTCCCTCACCCGCCGATCCCTGCTGCGCGCCTCAGCAGGTGGCGCGCTCGCGGTCGGCGGACTCGGGGCGCTGAGCGGATGCGGGATCCCCGCGGCCGGCAAGAGCCAGGGCGGCACGTCCGCGCAGGACCACTCGGCCAAGGAGAAGATCGTCAACTTCTCCAACTGGACCGAGTACATCGACGTCGACGACAGCGGCAAGCACCACCCCACGCTCGAGACGTTCCGCGGGCAGACCGGCATCACGGTCAAGTACACCGAGGACATCAACGACAACAACGAGTTCTTCGGCAAGATCAAGCCGCAGCTTGCCGCGGGCCAGGACACCGGCCGCGACCTGATCGTCCTCACCGACTGGCTGGCCGCCCGGCTGATCCGCCTTGGGTGGGTCCAGAAGCTGGACGCGTCGAACCTCCCGCACGCCTTCGCCAACTTGTCGGATCAGTTCCGCGCCCCCGACTGGGATCCCGGTCGGGCCTACTCGTACCCCTGGCAGGGCGTATCGACCATCATCGCCTTCAACAAGAAGGCGCTCGACGGCATCGAGGTCAAGTCGGTATCCGACCTCCTCGACAACCCCAAGCTCAAGGGGCGCGTGGGTTTCCTGTCGGAGATGCGTGACAGCATCGGCATGACCCTGCTCGACATGGGCAAGGACCCGGCGAAGTTCACCGACGGCGACTTCGACGCGGTGATCGCCCGTCTGCAGAAAGCCGTCGACAAGGGGCAGATCCGCCGTTTCACCGGCAACGACTACACGTCCGACCTCACCAAGGGCGACCTGGCGGCCTGTGTGGCCTGGGGCGGTGACATCGTCCAGCTCCAGGCCGACAGCCCGGACGTCGACTACGTCATACCGGACAGCGGCTACATGACGGCGACCGACAACATGCTGATCCCGAACGGGGCCCGTCACAAGGCGAACGCCGAGCGGCTCATCGACTTCTACTACGAGCCCGACCAGGCCGCCGCGCTCGCCGGCTACGTCAACTACGTGAGTCCGGTCGACGGCGTGCGGCCCTACCTCGAGAAGATCGACAAGGACGCGGCGAACAACCCGCTGATCCTTCCCGACAAGGCCATGGCCGCGAAGTCCCACGCCTTCCGCTCGCTGAGCCAGAAGGAAGAGACGGCCTACGAAGAGAAGTTCGCGAAGCTCACAGGGGCGTGACGATGATGACGACAGACAGCAGCGGCGACGTCCGCCTCTCCGGGATCGGCAAGACCTACGGTTCCTTCACCGCCGTACACCCGCTCGACCTGACCGTGCCGCAGGGCTCGTTCTTCGCCCTGCTCGGCGCCTCCGGCTGCGGCAAGACCACCACCCTGCGCATGATCGCAGGTCTGGAGGAACCGTCCTCCGGCACCGTGCACCTCGGCGACCAGGACGTGACCCATCTGCCGCCGTACAAGCGGCCGGTGAACACGGTCTTCCAGTCGTACGCCCTCTTCCCGCACCTCGACATCTTCGAGAACGTCGCCTTCGGACTGCGCCGGCGCGGCATCAAGTCGGTGAAGAAGCAGGTCGACGAAATGCTGGAGCTGGTCCAGCTCGGCGAGCAGGCGCGCAAGAAGCCGCACCAGCTCTCCGGTGGCCAGCAGCAGCGCGTCGCCGTCGCCCGAGCACTGATCAACCACCCCAAGGTGCTCCTCCTCGACGAGCCCCTCGGCGCCCTCGACCTCAAGCTGCGCCGTCAGATGCAGCTGGAGCTCAAGCGCATCCAGACCGAGGTCGGCATCACCTTCATCCATGTCACGCACGACCAGGAGGAGGCCATGACCATGGCCGACACGGTCGCCGTGATGAACGCGGGCCGTGTCGAGCAGCTCGGCTCGCCCACCGACCTCTACGAGAACCCGCAGACCACGTTCGTCGCCAACTTCCTCGGCACCTCCAACCTGATCGAGGCCGAGGTGGACAGCAAGACCGGCGGCGAGATCGTCGTACGGGCCGGCGGCGGCAAGCTGCTGCTGCCCGAGGCGCGATGTTCCGCGTCGACCACGACCGGTGGCAAGGTGCTGGTCGGTGTCCGCCCCGAGAAGATCTCCCTCGCCCACGCCGACGACGCGGGCGAGATATCCGAGGCCCGCAACCGCATCACCGGCAAGATCGTGGACTCCAGTTTCATCGGCGTCTCCACGCAGTACGTCGTCGACAGCCCGGCCTGCCCCGGGTTCGAGGTCTACGCCCAGAACATCGACCGCGACCCCCGGCTCGTGCCCGGTGCCGAGGTCGTCCTGCACTGGAGCCCAGCCCACACCTTCGGGCTCGACGCGGCCCAGGACATCGACGCCGGGGTGGAGACCGTCGAGGAAGAGGCCGCGTAGACATGTCGACCCTCACCGAGGCGCCCCCGCCTCTCGCGCCCGCCGCGCCGGAGAAGAAGCCACCGCGCAAGCGCGGCCGGTTCACGCCGTACTGGCTGCTGCTGCCCGGCATCCTGTGGCTGCTGGTCTTCTTCGCGCTGCCGATGCTCTACCAGGCGTCCACGTCAGTGCAGACGGGTTCCCTGGAGCAGGGGTACAAGGTCACCTGGCACTTCGCGACCTACTGGGACGCGCTGAGCGAGTACTGGCCGCAGTTCCTGCGCTCGGTCCTGTACGCGGCCGCCGCGGCCGTGCTGTGTCTGCTGCTCGGCTACCCGCTGGCGTATCTGATCGCCTTCCGCGCGGGCCGCTGGCGCAACCTGATCATGATCCTGGTGATCGCGCCGTTCTTCACCAGCTTCCTGATCCGCACCCTGGCCTGGAAGACGATCCTCGCGGACAGCGGACCGGTCGTCAGCACCCTCAACACGCTGCATGTCCTCGACGTCACCAACTGGCTCGGCTGGACAGCGGGCGACCGCGTCCTGGCCACACCGCTCGCGGTGGTGTGCGGACTGACGTACAACTTCCTGCCGTTCATGGTCCTGCCGCTGTACACCTCGCTCGAGCGCATCGACGGACGGCTGCACGAGGCGGCGGGCGACCTGTACGCCAAGCCGTTCACCACCTTCCGCAAGGTGACGTTCCCGCTCTCGATGCCGGGCGTGGTCTCCGGCACGCTGCTGACCTTCATCCCGGCCGCCGGCGACTACGTGAACGCCGAACTCCTCGGCTCCACCGACACGAGAATGATCGGTAACGTCATCCAGACGCAGTTCCTGCGCATTCTCGACTATCCGACGGCGGCGGCCCTCTCCTTCATTCTCATGGCCGCGATCCTGTTCATGGTCACCTTCTACATCCGCAGGTCCGGGACGGAGGATCTGGTCTAAATGCCCTTCGTCAACTGGCTCAAGCGCCATCTCGTCGTCATCGCAGGTCTCGTGACCCTCGGGTATCTCCTGCTGCCGAACGTCATCGTGACGGTGTTCTCCTTCAACAAGCCGAAGGGACGCTTCAACTACGAGTGGCAGCAGTTCTCCACGGACGCCTGGAAGGACCCGTGCGGCGTCGCCGACATGTGCGGCTCGCTGTCCCTCAGCCTCCAGATCGCCGTGTGGGCGACGGTCGGTGCCACCGTGCTCGGCACGATGATCGCCTTCGCGCTGGTCCGCTACCGCTTCCGGGCGCGGGGCGCCGTCAACTCGCTGATCTTCCTGCCCATGGCCATGCCCGAGGTCGTCATGGCGGCCTCGCTGCTCACCCTGTTCCTCAACATGGGTGCCCAACTCGGCTTCTGGACGATCCTGATCGCGCACATCATGTTCTGCCTCAGTTTCGTCGTCACTGCGGTCAAGGCACGCGTGATGTCGATGGACCCGCGACTGGAGGAGGCGGCCCGCGACCTGTACGCCGGGCCCGTGCAGACCTTCGTCCGGGTCACCCTGCCCATCGCGGCACCCGGAATCGCCGCGGGCGCGCTGCTGTCCTTCGCGCTCTCCTTCGACGATTTCATCATCACCAATTTCAACGCGGGCTCGACCGTCACCTTCCCCATGTTCGTCTGGGGCTCGGCACAGCGCGGAACGCCCGTTCAGATCAATGTCATCGGCACGGCCATGTTCCTTGTCGCCGTACTGTTCGTCCTGTTCTCCATGGTCGTCAGCAATCGACGCACCAGGCAAAAGGCATGACCGCTCTGTAGGGAGTTGAAATCATGGCCCCGAGCGCCATGAGCCGTAAGAACGATTGGACCAAGTCTCTTTCGGAAGCACAGCCGGTGCCCTACTGGCTGGAGGACCCCGGCAAGCCCCACCCCGAGCCCGCCCTGACCGGCACCGAGACCTGCGACCTGCTGGTCGTCGGCGGCGGCTACAGCGGACTGTGGACCGCGCTGAACGCCAAGGAGCGCGATCCGCGGCGGGACGTGGTGCTGCTGGAGGGCCGCGAGGTGGGCTGGGCCGCCTCGGGCCGCAACGGCGGCTTCTGCGCCGCCTCCCTCACGCACGGACTGGCCAACGGCCTGGCCCGCTGGCCGGACGAGATCCACAAGCTGGAGGAGTTGGGCGCCCGCAATCTCGACGAGATCGAGAAGGCGGTCGCCCGGCACTCCCTCGACTGCGACTTCGAGCGCACCGGCGAGATCGATGTCGCGACCGAGACGTACCAGGCGTGGGAACTGCGCGACTGGCACCGGGAACTTCAGGACAAGGGCCTCGCGGACGGCATCGACTTCCTGGACGCCGAAGCGGTTCGGGAACAAGTCGACTCACCGACTTTCGAGGCGGGCCTGTGGGACCGCAGGGGCGTCGCGATGGTCCACCCGGCCAAACTCGCATGGGGTCTGAAACGCGCGTGCCTCGCGCTCGGCGTCCGCATCCACGAGCACACGCCCGCCCTGACGCTGAAGCCGTACGGCGCCGGCATGGCCGTCCGCACACCGTACGGCGCGGTCCGCTCCCGCCAGGTCGCGCTCGGCACGAACATCTTCCCGAACCTGCTCAAGCGCGTGCGCGCGTACACCGTCCCGGTCTACGACTACGCCCTGATGACCGAGCCCCTGACGGCGGAGCAGCTGGCGTCGATCGGCTGGCAGAACCGCCAGGGCCTGGGTGACAGCGCCAACCAGTTCCACTACTTCCGTCTGTCCGCCGACAACCGCATCCTGTGGGGCGGGTACGACGCGATCTACCCGTACGGCGGCCGGGTGCGCCGGGAGTACGACGACCGCCCGGAGACGTACGCCAAGCTCGCCGGGCACTTCTTCACCTGCTTCGCGCAGTTGGAGGGAGTGCGCTTCACGCACGCGTGGGGCGGCGCGATCGACACCTGCTCCCGCTTCTCGGCGTTCTTCGGCACCGCCCACCAGGGCAAGGTGGCGTACGCGGCGGGCTACACGGGCCTCGGCGTGGGCGCGACCCGCTTCGGCGCGGACGTGATGCTGGACCTGCTGGCGGGGGAGCGGACCGAGCGCACGGAGCTGGAGATGGTCCGCAAGAAGCCTCTCCCGTTCCCGCCGGAGCCCTTGGCCTGGACGGGCATCGCCCTCACGAAGTGGTCCCTGGCCCGAGCGGACGCCCACGCCGGCCGCCGCAATCTGTGGCTGAGGACGATGGACAAGCTGGGGCTGGGCTTCGACAGCTGAACCGTCCGTAGGCCGTCGATGGGCGAATGTGGTCCAGGTCACTTCGGTGAGTTGACGGAACCCGCGCAATGCCTGGCCGAAGGGCTTCTCTTCCCTGTGACGCGGCCGCGTCCATGGACAACGGGGAGGTCTGTACATGGCTGGAGCGAAGACGGCGGTCGAATGGCCGCCATCCGTCGCACCGGACCCCGAGGCCTGCCGCTGGGACTGGGAGCGCAACCCCCACGGGGTCGCGCTCCTGCCCGCCGGCCAGGCCCGGGACGCACTCATCCTGCCGGGCGAACTCGGCTGTCCGACCCTCGACGTGCTCATCCGCGTCCTCGGCCGCCCGGGCCCCGTGCTGGTCGGTTTCGGGGACGACCGGGTGGGCTTCTTCGTGCCGCCGGGCACCGCGTCCCGCTGGCTCGGCACCGGCATCCGTACCGCCGGACGCGGCACCTGGATCGTCGTGCCGCACCCGGGCCGCTCGAGCCGCGGCGTGCGCCGGCTGGTGGCGCCCGACGGCTCCGGCACCCTCACCGATCCGGCGCTGCTGGAACTGGCGATGCACGAGGCGGCGGCAGGTCCGGCCACGGATGACGACGGGTAGCGGGGCCGAAGGCCCCGGCCGCCGCCGGGGGTCTTGACAACAGGATTGGTCTGGACCAAGTTGAGCGCGCTCCACACTCCGATTCCCCCACCCCGGGAGGCACTTGTGGACCGCACGAGACCCTGCGCCAGATCCGTCCTCGCCGTACTCACGGCCGCGCTCCTGGCCGTGCCCGGTATCGCCGCGCTGTCGTCGGCCGCCCGTGCGGCCGACGCCGACCTCGCCAGGAACGGCGGCTTCGAGTCCGGCCTCGACGGCTGGAACTGCTCGGCGGGCAGCGGTACGACCGTCACCTCACCGGTGCGCAGCGGCGGTTCGGCGCTCCGGGCGACCCCGGCCGGCAGCGACAACGCCCAGTGCACCCAGACCGTGACCGTCAAACCCGACTCGCAGTACACGCTGTCCGGTTACGTCCGTGGCTCCTACGTCTACCTCGGCGCGAGCGGCACCGGTACGACCGACGTCTCCACCTGGACCCAGTCCGCCCCCGACTGGCAGCAGCTCACCACGACCTTCCGCACCGGCCCGTCCACCACCAGGGTCACGATCTACACGCACGGCTGGTACGGCACCGGCGCCTACAACGCCGACGACATCTCCCTCATCGGCCCGGGCGGCGAGGCCGGCCTGCCACCCGCCGCGCCGACCGGCCTGAAGACCGGCACCATCACCTCCTCGAGCGTCGCCCTGTCCTGGACGGCAGTCACCGGCGCGACCGGCTACGCCGTCTACCGGGACGGGGCCAAGGTCCAGACGGTGAGCGGGACTTCGGCGACCGTCACCGGACTCTCGCCGTCGACGGCATACGCCTTCCAGGTCACCGCGAGCAACGACGCGGGCGAGTCCGCCAAGTCGGCGACGGTCACCGCGACGACGTCCCCCTCGGGCGGCGATGGCGGTGGTGGCGGGGATCTGCCCACCCACGCCCTCGTCGGCTACCTCCACGCCACCTTCGCCAACGGCTCCGGCTACACGCGCCTGGCCGACGTCCCCGACAACTGGGACGTCATCGACCTGGCCTTCGGCGAGCCGACCTCGGCGACCTCCGGCGACATCCGGTTCAACCGCTGCCCGGTGTCCGAGTGCCCGGCCGTCGAGTCCGACGCCGACTTCAAGGCGGCGATCAAGGCCGACCAGGCGGCCGGCAAGAAGGTGCTGATCTCCATCGGCGGTGCCAACGGCCAGGTCCAGCTCACCACCACGGCGGCCCGCGACACCTTCGTCTCCTCGGTCTCGAACATCATCGACACCTACGGCCTCGACGGCCTCGATATCGACTTCGAGGGCCACTCCCTCTCGCTGAACGCGAACGACACCGACTTCAAGAACCCCACCACACCGGTGGTCGTCAACCTGATATCGGCCCTGAAAAGCCTGAAGGCGAAGTACGGCGCGAAGTTCGTGCTGTCGATGGCGCCCGAGACCTTCTTCGTGCAGATGGGCTACCAGTTCTACGGCACCGGCCAGTGGGGCGGCCAGGACCCGCGCTGTGGCGCGTACCTCCCGGTGATCTACGCCCTGCGCGACGACCTCACCCTGCTCCACGTCCAGGACTACAACTCGGGCCCGATCATGGGCCTCGACAACCAGTACCACTCCATGGGCGGCGCCGGCTTCCACATCGCCATGACCGACATGCTCCTGACCGGCTTCCCGGTCGCCGGCAACGCCGGCAACATGTTCCCGCCGCTGCGCCCGGACCAGATCGCCATCGGCATGCCCGCCTCGACGAACGCGGGCAACGGCTACGTCACGCCCTCCGAGGTCGACAAGGCCCTGGACTGCCTGACGAAGAAGACGAACTGCGGCTCGTACAGCACCCACGGCACCTGGCCCGCCCTGCGCGGCCTGATGACGTGGTCGGTCAACTGGGACCGGTTCGGGAACTGGGAGTTCCAGCGGAACTTCGACGCGTACTTCGGCTGACCGGCGCCGTACTTCGGCTGATCACCAGCACGAGCCCGGTCAGCAGCACCGTGCACAGGCACCAACTGGCTACGATGTCCAGTGGCCAGTGGTAGCCGCGCCGGACCAGCCCGTAGCTCACGGCGAGCACGACGGCGGCGCAGCCCAGGGCCAGGGCGCGACGGGCCCACGCGGTGCGCAGCCAGGGGAGGAGGAGCAGCGTCGCGGCGCCGTACGTGACGACGGCCGTGGCCGTGTGCCCCGAGGGGAAGTAGCCGACCGACGGGGGCACGGCCGGGGTCCCCGGCCGTGCCGTCCAGTCCTTGAGGGGCACGACGAAGGCCGGGACCAGCGCCATGAGTACGGCCGCGGCAAGGGGCGGCAGCCACCACCGCTCCACGCCGGCACGCCCCCCCCGCACGGCGACGTACCCCAGCGCGAGAACGAGAACGGGAACGCCGGCCTGGACGTTGCCCAGGTCGGCGAGAAGCTCGGAGAAGCGGTCCGGGTGGATCAGGGCCCGGCTCACCCGCTCGTCCACGCGCACCAGCGGGCCGCCGGCCATCACCTGCCAGGTGATCAGCGTGAAGAGAAGGGCCGGGAGGCCCAGGAGAAGGAGAAGAAGGAAGGAGGTCGGCCGCCCCGGAACAGGGGGGGTAGTTCCGGGGCGGCCGACCGGATCGGATTGCCGCGCGCCCCGGGGGGTTTGGGGCGAGCGACGGTCCGATCGGTGAGGAGATCCGAGGCCGGAGGCCCCGGTATTGTGCGCGAGGGCACGACCAGGTCGAAGCTGGGGAGGCCCCGGCCTGAGATCGCCCACAGTCCCCTGTGAGCGGGGTGTATCTCTCATCTGGGTAGAACCTACGACAGGCCGCCGCGCTTGGGCAGACGGAATCGCGTCCCGTCATCCACCTCGCACACGTTCTTCACACGGCCTGCCGCAGGCATCACGTCAGATCCGCGCGAAGGCCTGCTCGATGATGTCGAGGCCCTCGTTGAGCAGGTCCTCGCCGATGACCAGCGGCGGCAGGAAGCGCAGCACGTTGCCGTACGTGCCACAGGTCAGCACCAGCAGACCCTCCTGGTGGCAGGCCTTGGCCAGCGCTCCGGTCGCCTCCGGGTTCGGCTCCTTGGTCGTACGGTCCTTGACCAGCTCGATGGCGATCATGGCGCCGCGGCCGCGGACGTCGCCGATGACGTCGAACTTCTCGGCCATGGCGGTGAGGCGGGCCTTCATGATCGCCTCGATGTTCTTCGCCTTGGCGTTGAGGTCCTGCTCCTTCATCGTCTCGATGGCGCCGAGCGCACCGGCACAGGCGACCGGGTTGCCGCCGTAGGTGCCGCCCAGGCCGCCCGCGTGCGCGGCGTCCATGATCTCGGCGCGACCGGTGACGGCGGCGAGCGGCAGACCGCCCGCGATGCCCTTGGCGGTGGTGATCAGGTCCGGGACGATGCCCTCGTCCTCGCAGGCGAACCACTGGCCGGTGCGGCAGAAGCCGGACTGGATCTCGTCGGCGACGAAGACGATGCCGTTGTCGGCGGCGTACTGGCGGATCGCCGGCAGGAAGCCCTTGGCCGGCTCGATGAAGCCGCCCTCACCGAGCACCGGCTCGATGATGATCGCGGCGATGTTGTCGGCGCCGACCTGCTTGGACATCTGGTCGATGGCCTGCGCGGCGGCCTCCGGGCCCGCGTTCTCGGGGCCGGTCGGCCAGCGGTAGGCGTAGGCGACCGGGACGCGGTAGACCTCGGGCGCGAAGGGACCGAAGCCGTGCTTGTACGGCATGTTCTTGGCGGTCAGCGCCATCGTCAGGTTCGTACGGCCGTGGTAGCCGTGGTCGAAGACGACGACGGCCTGGCGCTTGGTGTACGCACGCGCGATCTTGACGGCGTTCTCGACCGCCTCGGCGCCGGAGTTGAACAGCGCGGACTTCTTGGCGTGGTCACCCGGGGTCAGCTCGGCGAGCGCCTCGGCGACCGCCACGTAGCCCTCGTACGGGGTGACCATGAAACAGGTGTGGGTGAAGTCGGCGAGCTGCGCGGAGGCGCGGCGTACGACGGCCTCGGCGGAGGCGCCGACGCTGGTCACGGCGATGCCGGAACCGAAGTCGATGAGGCTGTTGCCGTCGACGTCCTCGATGACGCCGCCACCCGCGCGGGTGACGAACACCGGCAGCGTGGAGCCCACGCCCTGCGCGACCGCGGCGGTACGGCGGGCCTGCAGCTCCTGCGACTTCGGGCCGGGGATGGCGGTGACGACGCGGCGCTCCTGCGGAAGTGCGGTCATGAGGGGCTCCTGGGGGGTCTTACGGGCACGTGTCTTCTTTTCTTGCAGGCTAGGCCCGGGAACGGGGGGTGGGCATGCTCCATGTGGGCGTTGTCCGAGGGGCGCGGTTGTCCGCGGTGGACATAGCCAGGGTGATCGGGTTTCCGCCGGTCTGGAGGCCCCTGGTCCGTTTTCCTGGCCGTGTGAGCGGTGAACTCCCTTTGTAGGCACGTTAGATTGGCTCGCGGACGGTGCACGGAACGGCTGGTCAGGGGGCAAGGTCGATGGACGGCGACGGGACGAAGGACGCACGGGCCACACATGCGAACCCGGTCCCGCGAGCACGCTCCGCGGTTCCGCCGAAGCCCTCCGTACCGCCGGGGCTGCCTCCGCTGCCGGACGGTTCGGCGTTCCTGACCTGGCTTCGGACACGGCGGCCGGAGGCACTGCCGGGCGTGTGGCGGTTCGGGCACGTGCCGCGCCGGGACGAGGAGCCGGAGCAGATCCCGGCACGGCAGTTGCTGAGCGGGGCGGTCGTCGCCTTTCTCGTGGGGTGGCTGCTCTGGTCGCTGCTGTACAACAGCTACCTGGGCGACTGGTGGCTCGTACCGCTTCTCGCGTTGACTCCCGATGCGTGGAGGACGGGGTCGGGAGACGCGACCGCCTACAACATCGCCTCGCTGACGTACTACGCCGTGATCGCCGGCGGCATCATGATCACCGTCGGCCGCCTCGGCCGCTGGGCCGAGGTCTGGCGCCGTTACGGTCCGCCCGCCTGGCGCAAGGCCGTCCCCGCCCCGGAGCGGCCGCCCGCGCCCGAGCAGGACCCCGCCGTCTGGCCCCACCTCCGTGCCGCCGGTGCCGACGATGCCGCCGACCGGCTCGCCGCCGAGGCACGTGCCGGGCTGATGCGGGACGTCGACCACGCGCGGATCACCCGCGCCTGGCAGGGCGTGCGCAGCGGTCGGCACAGCCTCGCCTCGTTCCGGAGCGCCGTCGTCAAGGACGGGGCCGCCGCCTGTCCGCACCCCTCCGGTGTGCGCGACCTGCCGGGCCGGTTCGCCCGGCACGACCTGGTCACCGGGCAGGTGCGGCTCGGCACCACGGCCGACGACCCGCGCAACCCCTACGCCTACCGCGGCACCGGACTCGCCCTCGGCCCCGACCTGCTCGGCACCTCCCTGCTCGCCGTCGGCCCGGCCGGCTCCGGCAAGACCGCGACCGTCGTACAGCCGCTCGCCGAGTCGCTGTGCCTGCAGGCGCTCGCCGGGCGGGCCGGCGTCGTGGTGGTCGGCGCGGCGGGCGCCGGACTCGGACCGGCCGACGCCTACGACGTCGTCGTCCGCATCGCCCATCCCGACTCGGTGTACGACCTCGATCTGTACGGCGGCACCACCGACCCCGACGAGGCCGCCGTCATCCTCGCCGAGGCCCTTGTCGGCGACCTCGCCGACCCGCACCCCGGCAGCGACGGCCGCCGCTCCACCACCGTCCTCGCCCAGCTGCTCGGCCCGTTCCGCGCGGTCCACGACCGCTTCCCCTCCGTACCGGAACTGCGGCAGCTCCTCGACGGCACGCCCGGCCCGCTGGCCGCGCTGCGCAAGGCACTCCAGGACACCGGCCAGGAGTCGCTGCTGCGCGAACTCGACGCGCGCGAGCGGCAGATGGCCCACCCGGGGGATGTCGGGACGGTCCTCGCCGACCGGATCGCGCTGCTCGACCGGCCCGCCTTCGCGCGGTTCTTCGACACCTCGGGACAGTCGCGGCCGTTCTCGCTCAAGGCCCTCGACCACCCCGTACGGGTCCGCATCGACCTGCCCGCGCGCGGGCACGCGGACGCCTCGCGGATCCTGGCGCGGCTGGTGCTCGCCCAGTTCACGGCGAGCGTCGCGGTACGGGAGGACCGGTCGCTGTTCGCCTGTCTGCTGCTGGACGACGCGACCGGTCTGGTGACCCCGGAGTCGGTGCGGGGCATCCAGCGGCTGCGGTCGGCCAACGCCGGTGCCGTGCTCACACTGCGCACCCTGGACGACGTACCCCGGCCGCTGCGCGGTCCGCTGCTGGGCGCCGCAGGGTGCCGGATGGCCCTGTCCGGGCTCACACCGCGGGACGGGCAGGACTTCGCCGAGGTGTGGGGCAAGGAGTGGACCGAGACGCGTGACGTCACCGACCGGCAGATCATCGCCGAGACCCCGGCGGGCAAGGCCGTGCACGCGCTGCGCCGCGTGATCACCGGCAAGGCGCCCACCGCGCGGGCCGTGACCGTCCGGCAGGTCGAGCGGGAACGCTGGTCGGCGTCCGAGCTGGCGCACGGGGTGCCGCCGGGGCATGCGGTGCTGTCCCTGACGACCGTGAAGGGCGAGCACGCTCCGCCCCTGCTGGTGGACCTCGGGGACTGAACCGGTCCGACCGTCTGGAGATTGCGCCGCTCCGTCGTGTCCGGAGATCACCTCACCCCGGGACCGTACGGTGCGGCAGAATCGTCATAGGGTGTTCATACGCGGCGGCCAAAAGTCATGTATGGCGGCCCAACGATCACAATGATCACCCGATCTCCCCAGACTTGAAGGCCCCATGCCCCCGACGCTCGCCTCGCTCGTCCATCACTCCGCGCTCAAACTCACCGTGCGCGCGGGCGAGGACCGCCTCGACGTGCCCGTCCGCTGGGCACACGTCAGCGAGCTGGCCGACCCCGTGCCGTACATGGAGGGCGGGGAACTGCTCCTGATCACCGCGCTGAAGCTGGACGCGGAGGACCCGGAGGCGATGGCGCGCTATGTGAAACGGCTGGTCGGCGCCGGGGTGGTCGGGCTCGGCTTCGCTGTCGGCGTCAACTACGACGAGATCCCCAAGGCCCTCGTCGACGCGGCCGAGCAGGAGGGGCTGCCGCTGATCGAGGTGCCGCGCCGCACCCCCTTCCTCGCGATCAGCAAGGCCGTGTCCGCCGCGATCGCCGCCGACCAGTACCGGGCGGTGACCGCCGGGTTCGCCGCCCAGCGGGAACTGACCAGGCAGGCGCTGAACGCCGGGCCCGAGGGGCTGCTCGCCGCGCTCGCCACCCAGGTCGACGGCTGGGCCGCGCTGTACGACGCCTCGGGCGCCGTCGTCGCGACCGCGCCGGAGTGGGCGGGACGACGGGCGGCACGGCTGACCGCGGACGTGCAGCGGCTGCGCGACCGGCCCGCGCCCGCGTCCTCGGTGGTCGGTGGACCGGAGAACGAGGACCGCGTCGAGCTGCACTCCCTCGGCACCGGCCGCCGCCCGCGCGCGGCCCTCGCCGTCGGTACCGCCGCCGCCCTCGGCACAGCCGAGCGGTACGCCGTCCACTCCGCCATCGCCCTGCTCACCCTCACGACGGAACGCTCGCGCTCGCTGCACGAGGCCGAGCAGCGGGTCGGCGCCGCCGTGCTGCGCATGCTGCTCGCCGGGGAGCCGGACCACGCCCGGGCCGTCGCCGGGGACCTGTACGGCGGGCTGCTCGACGCGCCGTTCCGGATGATCGTCGCCGAGCCGGTGTCCGCGTCGGCCGCGCGGGCGCACGCGGACGCCCACGCGCGCGTACCGGCCGCCCGGCCGGGCCCGGCCGCCGCACTGGCCGCCGCCGACATGGGCGGCGACCGGCTGGGCGGGCTCGCGGAGAGCATGGAGTCCGCGGCCGCGCGCTCCGGCGAGGCCGTCCTCGTGGTGCCCGACGGGGAACGGCTGGTGGCGCTGGCCGGCGACGGGAGCGCCGCGGTGGCCGCCGCCGTGGAGTTCGCGGGCGCGCTCGAGGCGGCGCGCTCCGTGCCCGAGCAGAGCGCGGCGGACGAGGACGAACTGGTCGTCGGCGTCTCGGCGCCCGCCGGGCCGATCGCCGCGGCGGCCGCCTACAAGCAGGCCGAACAGGCGTTGTCGGTGGCGCGGCGGCGCGGGCGGGTGCTCGTCCAGCACGATCAGCTGGCGGCGGGCTCCGTGCTGCCGCTGCTCGCGGACGACGCGGTCAAGGCCTTCGCGGACGGACTGCTGAGGCCGCTGCACGAGCACGACGCCACCGGCCGCGGCGACCTCGTCGCCTCCCTGCGCGCCTGGCTCTCCCGGCACGGCCAGTGGGACGCGGCGGCCGCCGACCTGGGCGTCCACCGGCACACGCTCCGGTACCGGATGCGGCGCGTCGAGGAGATCATCGGCCGCTCCCTGGACGACCCGGACGTCCGCATGGAGCTGTGGCTGGCGCTGAAGGCGACGTCCACTGATTGACGGGGTGCCGGTGTTGCGACGTGCCCGGTGTTTTCGTTGCCGTCGACCGGGAGCTGCCGCCCCCGGACCCGCTTCGGCCTGAACGGCGTCGTCCTCGATCACCGGACGGGCTGGATGGTGCTGACCGGCGTCGCAAGGAGCCGCCGGACGGGCTGAATGTCGTCGGCCGGCACAGGGAGATCCCCAGCTAGGCCAAACCGGCGCACCCAGGCCCGCCACTACTCCTCCTCGGACAAACGCCCTTCGCCCGCCCCCGCCCTACCGTGGATGACGCCATCGACAGAACACCCCCAACGCGGAAGGGCCGGGACTCGCACATGACTTCCACCCACGCCTTCTGGCTCGCCGGCCGCCAGGTCACCGGCGAGGACACCTTCGACGTCACCTCCCCGTGGGACGGCCGGCTCGTCGGCAAGGTGAGCGTGCCGACCGACGCCCAGGTCGAGGAGGCCGTCGCCGCCGCGTACGCCGTGCGGGACGAGTTCGCCGCCACCCCGGCCCACGTCCGCGCCGCCGCCCTCGACCACGTCAGCAAGCGCCTGGTCGAGCGCACCGAGGAGATCGCCCAGCTGATCTCCGCCGAGAACGGCAAGCCGATCAAGTGGGCGCGCGGCGAGGTCGGCCGTGCCGTCTCCGTGTTCCGGTTCGCCGCCGAGGAGGCCCGCCGGTTCAACGGCGGCGAGGCCCAGCGGCTCGACACCGACGCGGGCGGCCAGGGCCGGCTCGCCCTCACCCGGCGCTTCCCGAAGGGCGTCGTGCTCGGTATCGCGCCGTTCAACTTCCCGCTGAACCTGTGCGCCCACAAGGTCGCCCCGGCCATCGCCGCCGGCGCGCCGATCATCCTCAAGCCCGCCCCGGCCACCCCGCTGTCCGGCCTGATCATCGGCGACCTGCTCGCCGAGACGGACCTGCCCGCCGGTTCCTGGAGCATCCTCCCGGTCGCCAACGACCGTATGCCCGCCCTGGTGCAGGACGAGCGCCTGCCGGTGATCTCCTTCACCGGTTCCGACAAGGTCGGCTACGCGATCATGGACTCGGTGCCGCGCAAGCACCTCACCCTGGAGCTAGGCGGCAACGGCGCCGCGGTCCTCCTCGGCGACTACGCCTCCGACGCCGACCTCGACTGGGCCGCGACCCGTATCGCGACCTTCTCCAACTACCAGGGCGGCCAGTCCTGCATCTCCGTGCAGCGCGTGATCGCCGACGCCTCGGTGTACGACCGGCTGCTGCCGCGCATCGTGGCCGCCGTCGAGGCCCAGGTCACCGGCGACCCGTCCGACGACAAGACGGACGTCGGCCCGCTGGTCAGCGAGGACGCCGCCAAGCGCGTCGAGTCGTGGGTCGACGAGGCCGTGGCCGCGGGCGCCGAGCTGCTCGCCGGCGGCAAGCGCGACGGCGCCTCCTACGCGCCGACCGTGCTCGTCGACGTGCCGGCCGACACGACCCTCGCCCGCGAGGAGGTCTTCGGACCCGTCCTGACCGTGCAGAAGGTGGACGGCGAGGGCGAGGCCTTCGCCGCCGTCAACTCCTCCAAGTACGGCCTCCAGGCGGGCGTGTTCACGCACGACGTCCAGGCGGCCTTCCGCGCGCACCGCGCGCTTGAGGTCGGCGGCGTCGTCATCGGCGACGTGCCGTCCTACCGCGCGGACCAGATGCCGTACGGCGGCGCCAAGCAGTCCGGCGTCGGCCGCGAGGGCGTCAAGTTCGCCATGGACGACTACACCTACGAGCGCGTGCTGGTCCTGACCGGCCTCGCCCTCTAGCCACGGGGACAGCCTCTTTCAGGGGCCCGGCACCGATGCCTTCCGGTGCCGGGCCTTTTCCCTCCGGAGGCGGGCGTCCCGGGCGACGGCGCGGTCGCCACCGGCCGCCGTCCAGGGACGGTTCGACCACACGCTCACCGGCCGCCTCCGTCACTCCGGTGCCGAAGTCGCAGTCCCGGGGGACACCATGGCCACACGCACGCTCGGCCGGGTCGCCGAGGCCCTGACCGCCCCCGCCCTCCCTCACCTCGCCACGGGCAGCCGCGCCCCGTCCCGCAGAAACAGCGGGATCCGCTCCAGCGGGCGTCGACCGTCACCGCCGTACCGCCCTCGTACGTCTCACCCGTCCACGCGTCCGTCCACCGGGCGCCCGCCGGGGCTCTGCTGGCACAGCAGGGCGGGCAGCGGCTCGACCGCCGACTCGTTCTGCACCACGATCCCCGTGGTGTCCGGGCGCTCGTCGAAGATCCGGGCCAGGGTGAGGGCCGGCGCGGCGTACCCGCCCTCGCAGGGCCGGTGCAGCAGGCGCGGGCCCGTCTCCCGGGCGCGGGATCGGAGTCCGTCGAGGGGTGCACTCGGCGAAACCGGTGTGCCGCTCGTAGACGGCCGGGGCCCCGCCGATGACGGCGACGTCTCGGTGCCCCAGGCCCGCCAGATGCTCGACGCACAGCGCGCCCGTCGTGAAGTCGAGGTCGAGGCAGGTCAGGTCCGTGGTGTCGGCGGGCAGTCCGACGGGGACGGCCGGCTGGTCGGTGCCCAGCAGCAGGCCGGAGCCGCTGGTCCTCCAGCCCCACGTCCATCAGGATCATCCCGTCGGCGAGCCCGCTGCCGGTGACCCGGCGTACCGCGTCGGTACGCTCCTCGCCGGTGAGCAGCAGGGCGTCGTACCCGTGTGTGCGGGCCGTGGTGGCCGCCGCGATGATGTGCGACCGGCTGCCGGTCAGGGCGCGGGCGCCCGCGTTCGGGTGGTGGCCCAGCTCCCGGATGCTCTGCTCGACCCGCTGCCGGGTGGTGGCGGAGACGGACCGCTTTGCGCTGAGCACATAGCTCACCGTGTTCGCCGAGACTCCGGCGTGCCGGGCGACCTCGGCGAGGGGGGCCATCCAGCCCGCCAAGCTGTGCGAAGCGCTTCGACAGTGCGCCCGGTCCACAAGGACGGGTGCGGATGGTTCGAAAGTAGCTCCCGAGCGAGTTGGTATGCATGGGATGTCGCTTCGACAAAGCTTCCCTGACTTGCGTGCCGCCGTCCGCCGTCGCACCCGGGCCGCCCGTCACAATCGGCCGAACGGCCGCGCCAGGACTGGTGAGGTCGGCCCGTTTCGGGTACCAACGATCCAGTAGCACCGGTCGGTAACGAACGGCCCTCATCATCCCTCTTCGCGGCGAGGTGAGCCTCATGTCCGCCCCCACCACCAAACCCACGGTCACCGAGCGCGAGGCCCGTCAGGTGGCCGAGGCCGCCCGGGAACGGGACTGGCGCAAGCCCAGCTTCGCCAAGGAACTGTTCCTCGGCCGCTTCCGGCTCGACCTGATCCATCCCCATCCGCTGCCCGCCGACGAGGACGTGCAGCGTGGCGAGGAGTTCCTCGCCAAACTGCGCGACTTCTGCGAGACGAAGATCGACTCGGCCCTCATCGAGCGTGAGGCGCAGATCCCCGACGCCGTCATCGACGGGCTCAAGGAACTCGGCGCCTTCGGCATGAAGATCGACACCAAGTACGGCGGTCTCGGCCTCACCCAGGTGTACTACAACAAGGCCCTGGCCCTGGTCGGCTCCGCGAGCCCGGCGATCGGCGCCCTGCTGTCCGCCCATCAGTCGATCGGCGTACCGCAGCCGCTGAAGATGTTCGGCACCCAGGAGCAGAAGGACACCTTCCTGCCACGCTGTGCCCGCACCGACATCTCGGCGTTCCTGCTCACCGAGCCCGACGTCGGCTCCGACCCCGCGCGCCTGGCCACCACGGCGGTGCCGGAGGGTGACCAGTACGTTCTCGACGGGGTGAAGCTGTGGACCACCAACGGGGTGGTCGCCGACCTCCTCGTCGTCATGGCGCGCGTGCCGAAGTCGGAGGGGCACAAGGGCGGCATCACGGCGTTCGTGGTGGAGGCCGCCTCCGAAGGCGTCACCGTCGAGAACCGCAACGCCTTCATGGGGCTGCGCGGCATCGAGAACGGCGTCACCCGCTTCCACCGGGTGCGCGTTCCGGCCGCGAACCGGATCGGTCCCGAGGGTGCGGGCCTGAAGATCGCCCTCACCACCCTCAACACGGGCCGGCTCTCGCTGCCCGCGATGTGCGTCGGCGCCGGCAAGTGGTGTCTGAAGATCGCCCGCGAGTGGTCGGCCGTCCGGGAGCAGTGGGGCAAGCCGGTCGCGCTGCACGAGGCGGTCGGGTCGAAGATCAGCTTCATCGCGGCGACCACGTTCGCGCTGGAGGCGGTCCTGGAACTCTCCTCCCAGATGGCCGACGAGGACCGCAACGACATCCGCATCGAAGCCGCCCTCGCCAAGCTGTACGGCTCCGAGATGGCCTGGCTGATGGCCGACGAACTGGTCCAGATCCGCGGCGGACGCGGCTTCGAGACGGCGGCGTCCCTCGAGGCGCGCGGCGAACGCGCCGTCCCCGCCGAGCAGATGCTGCGCGACCTGCGCATCAACCGCATCTTCGAGGGCTCGACGGAGATCATGCATCTGCTCATCGCCCGCGAGGCCGTCGACGCGCACCTCTCGGTCGCCGGTGACCTGATCGACCCCGACAAGTCCTTGCAGGACAAGGCGAAGGCCGGCGCGAACGCGGGTGTGTTCTACGCCAAGTGGCTGCCGAAGCTGGTCGCGGGCCCCGGGCAACTGCCCTCTGCCTACGGCGAGTTCAAGAACGGCGTGGACCTGTCCGGGCACCTGCGCTACATCGAGCGGCACGCCCGCAAACTGGCCCGCTCCACCTTCTACGCCATGTCCCGCTGGCAGGGCCGGATGGAGACCAAGCAGGGCTTCCTGGGCCGGATCGTGGACATCGGGGCGGAACTGTTCGCGATGAGCGCGGCCTGCGTACGGGCCGAGCTGCTGCGCCGACAGGGCGAGAACGGCCGCGCGGCCTACCAACTCGCCGACGCGTTCTGCCGCCAGGCCCGCATCCGGGTCGACGAACTCTTCGCCCGCCTGTGGACCAACACCGACGGCATCGACCGCAAGGTGGTCAAGGGCGTCCTGGGCGGCGCGTACGAATGGCTGGAGCAGGGCATCGTCGACCCGTCGGGCGAGGGCCCGTGGATCGCGGACGCAACCCCTGGCCGGAGCACACATCCCAACGTCCACCGTCCGATCAGGTAACCGGTACCGGTCGCCCCACGTACCGGTCGGAGGCGCCCCGCACACGCGTCCCGGGACCTCGGGCTCGTGCCTGGGTCCCCGGGGTGCGGCCGTGCGGGGAACGGGCAGGGCCGGTGCCCAGGACGGGCGGCGGAACCGTGACGACGCGCCCGGGTGCCGGCACGCTTCCGCCGAGCGGGCCGGCACTGGGTCATGCCCAGGGCCAGAGCGCCACGCGCACAGCGGAACCGTGCCGACCGCATCCGGGCCCGAGCTTGTGATTCAACGGGCACCGTCCGATCGCCCAGCCGGCCGGCACTCAATGCCCCGGTCCGGGCATCAGGCATGCTCCCTCGGCCCCGGATGCCGGCCCCGTCCCCCCGGGCCGGGCAAAGTCAGGCGTCCCGGGCCCGGGTCACCGAACGGCGTCCCGCCCAGGCCCTCCACGACACCCTCCCGAGGGACGCGCTGTCCTCCCCGGGAGCGGTTGCGGCAACAATGGGGGGATGACCGACAGTCCCGCCAGTCCGGCCCCCCTCGCCGACCCGCACCTCGTCCACGACCCCGTCGCGGGCGACGGACCGAAGGACGTGGTGATCCTCGGTTCCACCGGGTCCATCGGAACCCAGGCCATCGACCTCGTGCTGCGCAACCCCGACCGCTTCCGGGTCACCGCCCTGTCCGCCAACGGAGGCCGGGTCGCCCTCCTCGCCGAGCAGGCCTACCGGCTGCGCGTGCACAGGGTCGCGGTCGCCCGCGAGGACGCCGTACCGGCACTGCGCGAGGCCCTTGCCGCGCAGTACGGCGCGGGCGAGCCGCTGCCCGAGATCCTCGCCGGACCCGACGCGGCCACCCAGGTCGCCGCCTCCGACCCCGCGGAGTGCCACACCGTCCTGAACGGCATCACCGGCTCCATCGGCCTCGCCCCCACCCTTGCCGCCCTGGAGGCGGGCCACACGCTCGCGCTCGCCAACAAGGAGTCACTCATCGTCGGCGGCCCGCTGGTCAAGGCGCTCGCCAAACCGGGTCAGATCATCCCCGTCGACTCCGAGCACGCCGCCCTGTTCCAGGCGCTCGCGGCCGGCACGCGCGCGGATGTGCGGAAGCTGGTGGTGACCGCCTCCGGCGGGCCCTTCCGCGGGCGTACGAAGGCCGAGCTGGCGGACGTCACCGTCGAGGACGCCCTCGCCCACCCCACCTGGGCCATGGGCCCGGTGATCACGATCAATTCCGCGACCCTCGTCAACAAGGGCCTGGAGGTCATCGAGGCGCACCTCCTCTACGACATTCCCTTCGATCGCATCGAGGTGGTCGTCCACCCGCAGTCGTATGTCCACTCGATGGTTGAGTTCACGGACGGATCCACGCTCGCCCAGGCGACGCCCCCCGACATGCGCGGGCCGATCGCCATCGGTCTCGGCTGGCCCGAACGGGTCCCGGACGCGGCGCCCGCCTTCGACTGGAGCAAGGCGTCGACCTGGGAGTTCTTCCCGCTGGACAACGAGGCCTTCCCGTCGGTCGCTCTCGCCCGGCACGTCGGTGAGCTCGCGGGCACCGCCCCCGCGGTGTTCAATGCCGCCAACGAGGAGTGCGTCGAGGCGTTCCGGAGCGGTGCCCTGCCCTTCACCGGGATCATGGAGACCGTCACACGGGTGGTCGAGGAGCACGGGATGCCGCGCACGGGAACCTCGCTGACCGTGTCGGACGTCCTCGAAGCGGAGACCTGGGCGCGCGCCCGGGCCCGGGAAGTGACAGCGCACACGGCGACCGCGGAGGCGCGTGCATGACAGCCTTGATGATGATCCTCGGCATAGTCGTCTTCGTGGTCGGCCTGCTGGTCTCGATCGCCTGGCACGAGCTGGGGCATCTGTCCACCGCCAAGCTTTTCGGCATCCGCGTGCCCCAGTACATGGTCGGCTTCGGCCCGACCATCTGGTCGCGGAAGAAGGGTGATACGGAGTACGGGATCAAGGCGATCCCGGCCGGTGGCTACATCCGCATGATCGGCATGTTCCCGCCGGGCGAGGACGGGCGCATCACCGCGCGTTCCACCTCGCCCTGGCGCAGCATGATCGAGGACGCCCGCTCGGCCGCCTTCGAGGAGCTCAAGCCCGGCGACGAGACCCGCCTCTTCTACACGCGCAAGCCCTGGAAGCGGGTCATCGTGATGTTCGCGGGCCCGTTCATGAACCTCATCCTGGCGGTGGGCCTCTTCCTCACGGTCCTGATGGGCTTCGGCATCACGCAGCAGACGACCACGGTCAGCTCGGTGTCGAAGTGCGTCATCTCCCAGAGCGAGAACCGCGACACCTGCAAGGGGACCGACCCGGCGGCCCCGGCCGCGGCGGCGGGCCTCAAGGCGGGCGACAAGATCGTCTCCTTCGACGGGACGAAGACCACCAGCTGGAACCAGCTCTCCGACCTGATCCGCGCCACCCCCGGCAAGGACGTGCCGATCGTGGTCGACCGCAAGGGCCAGGAGGTGACCCTCCACGCGACGATCGCCACCAACAAGGTCGCCAAGAAGGGCTCCAGCGGCCAGATCGTCCAGGGCGAGTACGTCAGCGCGGGCTTCCTCGGGTTCAGCGCCGCCACCGGCGTCGTACGGCAGGACCTCGGCGACTCGGTGACCTGGATGGGCGACCGGCTCGGCGAGGCGGTCGACTCCATCGCGAGCCTGCCCGCCAAGATCCCGGCCCTGTGGAACGCGGCCTTCGACGGCGCCCCCCGCCAGCCCGACTCGCCCATGGGCGTCGTCGGAGCGGCCCGTGTCGGCGGTGAGATCTTCACCCTCGACATCCCGCCGACCCAGCAGCTGGCCATGGCCCTGATGCTGGTCGCCGGCTTCAACCTCTCCCTGTTCCTCTTCAACATGCTCCCGCTGCTCCCGCTCGACGGCGGACACATCGCGGGCGCGTTGTGGGAGTCGCTGCGCCGTCAGCTGGCGAAGGTGCTGCGCCGCCCCGACCCCGGCCCGTTCGACGTCGCGAAGCTGATGCCGGTCGCCTACGTGGTGGCGGGGGTCTTCATCTGCTTCACGGTCCTCGTACTGATCGCGGACGTGGTCAACCCCGTGAAAATCTCCTAGCCACGTGCTGTTCACGGCGGCCCGGGACACCGTGTCCCGGGCCGTCTTCCATCGAGTGGGTTTGAGGGTGGGAGGTGATCGCGCCCCCGCCCGTGCCGTAATCTCGAAGCCTGGAGCCCGCCGTTTCCGGGACCGGACCTTGATCCACGACTTGGGGTTGCACAGCAGATGACTGCGATTTCTCTCGGCATGCCGTCCGTTCCGACCAAGCTCGCCGAGCGCCGCAAGAGCCGGCAGATCCAGGTCGGCTCCGTGGCGGTCGGCGGGGACGCGCCGGTGTCGGTCCAGTCGATGACCACGACCCGTACGTCCGACATCGGGGCCACGCTG
>NZ_BMQA01000037.1 GCF_014647875.1 Streptomyces brasiliensis
CCCCGGCGAGAAACCTGTTCGACTTGCATGTTCCATGATCGGTTGAGATACGGCTTCTCACTCCAGCGCAAGCGTGAGGCCCCCGGGGCCGGCACACCCCGAACCTCTGGCCCGTCCGGTAATGAGTGGTCGCGCGCGAAGGCGGCGGTCGAACACTTCCACAGGAAGCCCAGGATGGCCGCCGCCACGGCGACTGACGGGTGCTCACAGAAACTTCAAATTCCCGTACAACCACCCCCACTGGTGAGGGATCTGATCATGTGAGTCAAACAGACTCCATGATCATTTGGCCCCGCGCCGAAGGCGAACCGCGAGGAACGACCGGCGCCTGGCCCCTTTCTCCACCTGAGGAACGCATGCGTATACGAGTCCCCGTGGCCACCGTCTCCGGCGCCCTGGCCCTCTCCGCCCTCGCCATGCCCGCCGCGCACGCCACCGCTCCCGGTGACAACGGAACGGTGAAGATCCACGACGCCAAGACAGGCGAAGAGCTGCGCCGCAACGAACCGCACGTCTGCACGTTCTACCTCGACGCCTTCGGCTTCGACGCTGTCCAGCAGGTCGACTGGCACATCGAGGCCTGGGCCCCGACCGCCGCCACCAAGGGTGAGACCGTGAAGTCCGGGGCCATCGTCCTAGATACCAAGGGCCACGGCCGTACGGCGGACCTGTCCCTGCCCGACGGGCACTACAAGCTGTTCTGGAACTTCGACGGAGAGAAGGGGGCCGCCAAGCACAAGGTGTTTTGGACGGACTGCAAGGGCTCCGAGAACGGTGGTGGCGGTACGACGCCGTCTACCTCGGTGTCCCCCTCCTCGCCGGAGTCGTCCTCGCCTTCGGGCCCGGCAGATTCGACCGCGCCGAGCGACTCCTCCTCGTCGGCGTCGTCCGCGCCCTCGGGCCCGGCCGATACGACGGCGGCGCCGAGCGCCTCCTCTGGCGAGGGCGGGGCGGCCCCGTCGGCTACCGCCTCCCCGTCCGCGCAGGGCGGCGGCGATCTGGCCGAGACTGGTAGCAGCGCCCCGGTGGGCCTGCTCTCGGGCGTCGCGGCAGCGCTGGTGGCCGCGGGCGGTTACCTGGTGCTGCGACGTCGTAGGGCCTCCCGAGCCTGACTTCCGCCGTGCATGAGGGTGCCCCCGCGCTCGTCCGGGTGACGAGTATGGGGGGCACCGTCGTGTGCAGGGAGGCATCAACCGGCCCTGCACAGGCCGACGGCCACGCCGTTCATCTCTGCGCACTTTGTCGATCGCCTGACGGAGCGCCGGGACGCACGACGACAAAGGGGACCTTCCCGTCGGTGCCGCGAACGCGTTGGATGATCGTGCCGAGCACGTCGGCGAGCTCGGGGCTGACCAGCAGGAGACGTTCCTCGTCGGTCTTCGACGGTGTGATCTGCAGCAGCGGGGTGTGCTGCCGCGGTACGCCATGAAGAGCACCGGGGACTCCCCGACCAAACGTCACTTGGCCGGGGAGTCCCAGTCGGCCGGGTTCGGAAGGCCGCGCTCGGCGGCCACCACGGCTCCGAGCGGTGGGGTCAAGCCCGCGATGGGAGAGGGACGTTCCTGGCGCCGACCGGCGTTCTCGACAGTCGCCGGGGTGGAGGTTGGCTAGCTGCGGTCGTGCCCGGCGCGGTGACAGTGTTTGTTGCGTTTGACGGTGGTGGAGTTGGTGGCGGTGTGGGTGGTGGTGTCGCCGCCTCCGGTGACGGTGGCCTTGTTCTTGATCTTGTGGTGTGTGTCGCAGCCGCAGGAGACGTTGACCTTGAGGGTGATGGGCGGGTAGCTGCTGCCTGGTGTCAGGACGTCGCTGCGGGTGCAGGTGAGGGTGGTCCGGTGGCAGTTCCATCCGGTGCCGGTGATGCTGCGGGCGGTGAGTCCGCGCGGGAGCTTGTCGTGCACGGTGACCGTGCTGCCGTCGGTGACGCCCGGCCCGCTGTTGCCGACCCTGATGGTGTAGGTCCCCTGCTTGCCCTGGACGAACTTCCCGGTGTGGGTCTTGGTGATGGTCAAGGAGGGGGTGACCACCGTGTAGGAGATGATCACCTGACCGTTGTTGTTCGCCGTCCCGATCGCCGAGGCCGTGTAGCTCGTCCCGGTGCCCGTCGCGGTGGCGAAGCTGCTGCCTCCGCCGCCACCGCCACCACCCGCACGGCCGAGACCGCTGGTTCCGGGGGTGGCGGCGCCGCCACCCCCGCCGGCGAAGTATCCTCCGCCTCCGCCTCCGCCGGCCCCGGCGGCCACGCAGTTGCCGCCGGTGTTGTTGCCGCCGGTGCCGCCGGTGCCGACCGTGGTGCCGGTGAAGCTGCTTCCCGGGTTACCTGCGGCGGGCGTACAGCCTCCGGTGGGGGTGGCCGGCGTACCGCCGGCGCCGCCGGCCATGGTGGTGGTGCTGCCGCCTTGCCCGCCGGATCCCGGCGAACCACCGCTATCGGATGCTCCGGCGGTGCCGGCGGTGGCATCCGGTGTGCCGCCGTTGCCCCCGTTGCCCCCCGCGACTGTGCCGGAGAACGGGGCGCCGCCGTCGGCACCGCCGCCGCCGGCGACGACGAGGAGGCTGCTGCCGGTGCTGACGCTGGACGCCCCGCCTCCTCCGGAACCTCTCCGGAACTGGCCCGTGGGGTTGCTCGAGGTGCCGCCCGGGGCGCCGCCGTTGTATCCGCCGGCGCCGCTCGCGTTGCAGCCGGCGCTGCCGGTGCCGCCGACGTTGACGGTGTAGGTCGTCGGGGCGGTGGTCACCGGCAGCGTGGTGACGACGCGTGCCCCCGTCCCCCCGGACCCGGTGAAGCCGCAGACGGTGCCGGTGTTGTCGGCGCCGCCGGCGCCGTCCGCGGTGATGGTGACGACCGCGTTCGCGGGGACGGCGAAGGTCTGCGGGGCCCCGGTGAAGCTGAAGGTGGACGATGGGTCGGTTCCTCGTACCGTCGCTGGGGTGGTGGCCGGCCGGGCGACGGCCGGTGCGGCGGTCGCGGGCGTCAGCGCGGTGCCGGCCAGTGCCGCGCACAGTCCCGCCACGGCTCCTGCCCGCCGCCACTGCTCACGAGTACGGATGCCGGCGCGGGCTCGGCTTCGCTCTGCCTCCACTCCGGTGAGGGGGTGTTGTGGAGCGTGATGACTGGTCACTGATGTCTCCCGACGTGCTGGCTTGGGGTGAGGCGGCCTTCCGCCAGTGGGGCAGGTGGTCACCTCACCATCAATCACTTAGTGTGATTACTCATGCACGAAAAGTGATGTAAGAGGAGTTCGGGCCCGGCGACGTGTCATCGGGGTCTGGCGTTCGAGCTGCGCTCGGGCTCCACCGAACGGTTGACGCCAGGTCGGGGCAGCCCCGGTGGCCCCGAAAACCAGTGCCCCGGCCGCCGCCCCTCCCTACGCGCTGCCGCGTCTGTACGGCGGCAGGATCGCCGAGGAGAACCGCTTGCGCTCGCCGGTCGCCTCGTCGATGCGCTTGTCGTTCACCCGCGGGGCCGTCACCTCGACCACCCCGGCCGCGGTCGTAACATCCCTCGGCTGGTGATAGCCGTTGCGGACCACCAGGCGGCGCCCGCGCTCGTCGCGCTCATCGGCCAACTCGGCTATACAGGCGTTGACTTCAGCTTCCAGGGCGGAGGCCAGCATCCGCCTCCTACCCTCGCGGACGATGTCGTCGATCACGGAGCCGGTCTCAGTCGTTCCATCGGCATTCACTACGCTCAGCACGTCGCTGGCTGTGCTGCTCAACGGCCTTGTGGTGGTAGCCCTGTCGTGGGTCAGATGAGCTGTCACCCCTGACAGTCCAGGGGGCCAAACGGAGGGCCAAACGTCGCAGCGCGCCCCGGATGACCGTGGACAGCCACGTACGGGACCAGGGGCGTCGGACCAAGTCATTCGCCGCCCTCAGCAGGTCAACAACCCCCCGAAATCGCGTTCGGGACGAAAAGGTCGCCGCGTCGGCGACCTGACTGCCCGCACAGGCAGCCGCGACTGGTCAAGTTGCCGTGTTCAAACGGTTTGCGAGCTCGGTTCTCGACCGTATGGAGAGTTTGCGGTATATCCGGGTCAGATTGGCTTCCACGGTCTTGACGGACATGAAGAGTTCGGCGGCGGTCTCCTGATTTGATCGCCCTGATGCGACGAGCTCGGCGACCCGGCGTTCCGTCGCCGTGAGTGTGTCCGTCGTGGGGTACAGGCCCACCCGGCCGGCCTCGTCCCGGGCTCGCTGCGCCCAACGCGGTATGCCGAGTTCCTCGAAGGCGTCCACCGCCGCCTTGAGCGTCTGGTTCGCCTTGCCCTTGTATCCGGCGCGGCGGTAGACCTGTCCCAGGGCCAGCTGGGACCGGGCCGCCTCGAACGGGCACTCGGATCCCGGTTGGTCGACGATCCTGAGAAGCTCGCTCAAGGCGTCGTCCACGTCCCCACGCGCGGCCGTCAGCAGCGCCTGGCAGCGGTCCGCGGCGACCGCCGCTTCCGGTCTGCCGGCCGATCCTTGGCGTCGCAGAATGGAGATGGCCGCTTCGACGTCTTCCGTCGCGCCGACCTGCAGCGCGGCGTCGGCGTAGTCGACGCCCCACAACTGCGCCTCCAGGTCGACCATCCCGGTGCTCGCGAAGATCTCCGCGAGCTCGCGCAGCGTTTCGAGTGCCGCCTGCCAGTTCCGGGCGGAAGTCTCGACAAATCCGAGCTGCGCCAGGAAACCACCTCGCCAGTACGTCGATCCTTGGATCTGCGGCCGGTCGGCCGCACGCCGGGCCCACTCACGTGTCACGTCCAGATCGCCCGCATATGCGGTGACGATGATCTGGACCATGTCCGACTGGGACTTGTAAGCCCAGTCGCGGTCGGCCGGCGCCCACGCGCCCGACCGGGCCGCCTCATCGAGGGCGGCCCGGGCCTCGCGCACCTTCGACTTGCGCATGAGCACGAGGATCAGGCTGCTGTACAGCTTCGGCAGCTCACCGTACCGGCCGGCGTCGACGGCCCACTCGATGGCGTCCCGTACATGCTTCTCGGCTGTCGGGTCGTCCCAGGGGGCGTTGAAACTGCGCGTGAAAGCCAGATACGGCACGGGCAGTTGCGCGGTGCGGGCCAGCTGCTCGATGTCGCGTGACGACTGCTGAGCCAGGTCCACGCCCGCACCCCAATGCCGCTCGACCGAGACCCGCTCGATCAGCGCGGTGAGCTGAAGGTCCGGACGCTGCACCGCCGCCGCCTCGGTGACCGCCGTCCGGGCCAGTTCCAGGGCACGCGTACCGTCGCCCTGGATGCGGCAGATCGACGCAAAGGTGCCCATAGCTTCGGCGCGGGCTTCGCTGCCGGTGGGCGCAAGCTGAAGCACCTGCTCGGCGAGGGACCGAGCGGTCGGTAGGTCCTGGGCCAGGCGGATCCGCCGTACCAGCACCTGGGCCTGTTGCTCCGGGGCCGTGGCAAGCCCCGACCCTTTGCACAGGGCCGCCCGCGCCGCCACCGCGTCGCCGGCCTCGCTGTAGGTGTCCACCGCGCGCAGCCAGCGACCCAGGCCGGCGTCCTCATCGGACGGGGTGGCCAGAGCGGCTCCCTCCAGCAACTCGCCGGCCAGCTGTGGAGCTCCACGGCCCCTCGAGAGTTCGGCAGCCCGTTCCAGATCGGCCGCGACCACCTCGTTGGGGGCCGCGATCGACCTCGAACGATGGCGGGCACGCTCCACCGGATCCTCAAGCGTCTCCGCGAGCACGCGGTGCGCCCGGCGGCGCTCGGCCGACGTGGCGGCGTCGTACACGGCCGACGCCAGCAACGGGTGGGAAAAGCCGATCACCGACCCCGCACCAACCGTCGCCACGTCCGCATCGGCCGCCGCTTCCAGGGCGGGCCACAGCCGGGCCTGCTCGACAATCCGTTGCACCTGTGCCACCGTCAACCGCCCAGCCGCGGACGCCAGCAGGAGCACCTCGCGCGCGTCCTCCGTCAGCCGCGCCAACCGCTCACGGAGAAGTTCGGCCAGGCTCGGTGGGACCTGAACACGGCCGTGGTCGGACGCCCGCGCGATCTCCAGGGCCAAGAACGGATTCCCGCCGCTCGCCCGGGCCACCCCGGCGCTCACGGGCGGAGTCCATTCCGGGCCCAGGCGCGTGCGGAGCAGTTGTCCTAGCGCCTCGTCCGACAAGGGCCGCAGCACGAACTCATGCCGCGGCTCGGCCAGACACCGGATCAAATCCGTACCGGTGACCGGATCCGGCCTCGTCGCGACCAGGACGCTCAATCGGTGAGGTTCGGCGAAGACGCCGCGCAGCGCGAAGCCGAGGCTGCCGACGCTCGCCTGGTCCAGCCACTGCAGGTCGTCGATGAGAAGCGCGACCAGCTCGGATTCGCACAACTGCGTCAGCAGACCCCGGACCGCCATGGGCACGGCCAAGGCGTCGACCTCGCCCTCCGTGGGTTCGGCACGCTGCAGGGCAACGGCGAGCGCGCGCCGCTGCGGACCCGGAAGACCCTTGTCCGCTCCCTCCGGGAACCTGCCGACCAGTTCGGCGAGCCCCGCGAAGGGCAGTCCTTGCTCGAACTGCGTCGGAGCAACGGAAAGCACCCTTCGCCCCTGGCGCCGCGCCAGCTGAGCGGCGGCCTTCAGCAGGCTGCTCTTGCCGACGCCAGGATCGCCGACGGTGACCACACTGCCACCGCGGTCCATGAGGTCACGCACGACTCCCAGAGCGTCCTCACGCTCGAACAACCATTCGTCCACCCGGGCATCTTGCCCTATCCCCAGCCCTCGTGCCGTCGAGGGTTATCCCTGATGCCTCCCCGGCCATCCCGGACCGAGGCTACGTGGCATGACACAGATCAAGAACGTGGTGCTGGTCCACGGGGAGTTCGAGGACGGATCCGCGTGGCACCGGGTGTACGAGTTGCTCACTTCCGACGGATACCGGGTCACCGTGGTCCAGCACCCGGCTTTATCGCTCGCGGGTGACGTCCTGGCCACCCTGCGCGTCCTGCGCGCGCAGGACGGCCCGTGCGTACTCGTCGGTCACTCCTACGGCGGAGTAGTGATCACGGAGGCCGGCACCGACGACAACGTCGCCGCCCTGGTGTATGTCGCCGCGCTCGCCCCCGACTCCGGCGAATCGGTGCACGACCTCGCGCCCGGAGCCCATCCGCTACCGGTGCCCAGGGATGACTTCATGCGTATGGACCGCGCCCTGTTCCACGAGTCGTTCGCGGCGGATCTCCCACCGGCCGAGGCGCGCTTCATGGCCGACTCACAGGTCCCCTGGCGGGTCGACGCCCTCGACGGCCGGGTCTCCCGTCCCGCCTGGCGCACCAAGCCGAGTTGGTACCTGGTGGCCACCGACGACCGCGTGATCCCGCCGTCGATGCAGCGGGCCATGGCGAGACGGGCCGGTTCCACGGTGCTCGAAATCGCCGCGAGTCACTCCGTCCACATGTCCCAGCCGCGCGCCACGGCCGACCTCATCCGCCAGGCCGCCATGAGAGCAAAGGAGAGCCCAGAACGTGACTGACCACGATCTGGACGCGTTCGTCAGTGCGCGCCCACGCTTGTTCAGGATCGCCCACCGGATCGTCGGCAACGTGCACGAGGCCGAGGACATCCTGCAGGAGGTCTGGCTTCGCTGGCACCGCGCGGACCGCACCACGGTGATCAGCCCCGAGGCCTTCCTGGCGACCGCGACCAGCCGACTCGCGATCAACCACATCCAGTCCGCCCGTCACCGGCGCGAGACCCCCACCGTTCCCTGGCGGCACGAGGACCCGGTGGACCACGCCGCCGATCCGCAGACAGAGACCGAGCGAGTTGAAGCGATCGAACTCACCGTCCATCTGCTGCTCGAACGGCTGCCGCCGTCGCAACGGGCCGCGTTCGTGCTGCGGGAGGGTTTCGAGTACCCGTACCGGCAGATCGCGGAGATCCTGCAGATCAGTACGGTCAACGCGCGGCAGCTCGTGGCGCGCGCCCGCGTACGGATCTCCGCCGCCCGCTCCTATCCGTTCGACTCGGCGGCCCGCGGCCGTCTTCTGCGGGCGTTCGCGCCGGCCGCACGCGGCGGCGATCTGACACGCCTCGAGACTGTTCTCGCCGCCGGCCTCAAGCGAGCCGCCTGACGGGGAATCAGCTGTGCGAGGCCCGCACGGTTGTCGTGTTGGTCCAGAGGGACAGCGCAGGAGCAAACGAGCGTCCCGTCCGGGCGCTTCGTGCCATCGACGAGGGGCCTGGCAGCCGCGCGCAGCGAGCCCTCGGCGGTCGGCGTGTAGTCGGGCCGGGCGGGCTCCGGGATCGGCGGCTCCTCGACGTGTTCACCGCGCAGGTTGCGGGCGCGGGCGTCGATCGTCCCCGGCGCCAGGATGGCGCTGTCGGTGAGCATCAGCTCCCCGGCGTTGAGCCAGCGCCCGTAGTAGCCGTCGTCCAGGTAGGCGGCTCGGTCCAGGCGCTCCAGCGCGTGCCGGAAGGCGTCCGTGTTGATGCCACCGCACGCAACGCGGCTGGAGAGGATCGCAAGCGCGAATGCCTTGCGCTGCCAGGGCTCCTCGAAAACAGGTTCATCGCGTCTCGGCGGATGAACGGGACCCCATCCCAGGGTTCCCCCCATATCGGCAAGACCATCCATCACATAATCTCCCACACGTCTGCAACAGCGGGCATATCCACATGAATTGTAGGCGGGTGGTGTTCTCGGAATCGTGGCATCGGCCGCAGCAACTCGTAATGTGTAGGCCCTGGGTTCGAATCACGAAGCTGGCTCCGCTGGCCCATCTGGCATGAGCCCCATGGGCCGACCCTCCTGCCAAGATGCGGTCACGGCCGCGCGGGGATAGCGGGCCAAACAGGGGGCCAAGCAAGGCAGCCGCACCAAGACGCTCCCGGGCAATGGTGGACTGTTCTGAAGACGAATGAGCCGGTCAGGTGACCTCAAACCAAGGTCACAGTGGGTCTGATCCCGTTCGGGACAAAGAGGGTCGTCTTCCCGGAGAACGCCCCCTTCGTCACCGGCGAGATCCTCCACGTCGACGGCGGCATGAGCGCCGGTCACTGAGCAGTGCCGGCACGGGGCAGGACGGCCGGCAGCGATGCACCCATCACCGCTCGTACGCCGCTGCATGGCGCGTCGAGCCGCCGGCCGCCCTCCCTTCACCAGGAAATACACCCCAGGAGGAGAGGCACCATGAGCACCACCACCGACAGTGAACTGATCCTCCGGAACGTTCTCGACCAGTGGAAGGCCGCCGTCGACCGCCATGAACCGCGGCAGGCCGCGGCTCAGTTCACCGAGGACGCGATCTTCCAGGGGCTGCACCCCTACAGCGTGGGCAGGGCCGGCATCGCCGCGTACTACGACTCCCAGCCGGTCGGACTGACAGCGGCGTACCGCATCCTGGAGACCAGGGTCCCGGCCGACAACCTCGTGCTCGGGTACCTGGCCGTCGACTTCTCGTTCACCGACCGCCCCACCGTCAGCGTCAACCTCGGTGTGCTGGTGCAACGGACCGAGGAAGGATGGTTCATCAGCCACTACCAGGTCTCACGCCTCGACCAGTAATGCCCCGACTTCCGTTGCATGCACTGGAGTCGACGGGAACGCTGACCGTCCGTGGGCTGCCCTGAACCGGCAGCCCGGGTGGTGCGAGCTCATCCGTGCCTGGCGGGCCAGGTCCGCCACGGTCGGCGGCCGGCCGAGGCGTTCCCTCACCCGGGGCCGGAGCGCCGCCGGCGGGTGCTCCTCCCGGGGGCGGGGGGAGGCCGTCAGCTTCCGTGTGCCGTCATGGGCTCACCCAGGTCAGCGCCTCGTCCCGCCGCTCCGACGGAAACACCCGCACCTCGCCCGGCGTCATCCACCCGAACATGGCCGTCAGGTGGGTCATCCACTCGATGTCCGTCACCAGGGCGATGCGTTTCCATGCCCGGAGGTGTTCGACGCCGATCCTGAGGTCCTGCCAGAGCGCGCCCGGTGTCATTCCGGTGAAGTCGTGGACGACCAGGAGGAAGCGCACGTCGCCCGCCTCCGCCGCCGCGGTGATCGCGGGCAGGAGGACGTCGCGGTAGTCCTCGGCGTGCAGGGTGCCGGACGCCTCGAAGCCGACGACGCCCGCCGGCATGTCCTCGAGTTCTGTGATCACAGCCGCTCCTGTCCCGGTGTCCCCCCGGCCCACGCTAGGAACGACACCGCCCCGGCGCGCGCACGATTGGTGCTTTCGGGGGACACATGGGCGTGTCGTGGGGGCGGAGTGCGCGGGCGGGCTCTAACCCCGGCACCCTCCCACGGTGGAAGGAGCCGCTGCCCCGGCCGCTCCGCCGTGGCCGTACCGCACGGCGGGTCTCCCGGGGGCCGCTCGCTCGTCCCTCTGCCGGACCCGTTTGGAGGCCAGCGTGAACCGTGCAGCCGACACAGCCGACATCACGCCAGACTTCGCCGACCGTACCGACTTCGAGAACGCGGACCGGGGGTTCGTGGCGCCACCCGAGTCGGCGCTGGTCACCGGGGCCGACGGTCACGTGGTGTGGAACTTCGACGACACCGCCTTCCTCGACGGCGACTGCCCCGGGACCGTGCACCCCAGCCTGTGGCGGCAGGCCCAGCTGTGCGCCCGGGCCGGGTTGTACGAGGTGACGGAGGGCGTCTTCCAGATCCGCGGGTACGACCTGTCCAACATGTCGCTGATCGAGGGCGACCGGGGCATCGTGGTCGTCGACCCGCTCGTGTCGCCCGACTGCGCGGCGGCCGGACTCGCCCTGTACCGGGCCGAGCGCGGGGACCGCCCGGTGACCGCCGTGATCTACACCCACTCCCACATCGACCACTTCGGCGGCGTCCACGGCGTCCTGTCCGCCCGAGACCCCGACGGCTCCCCCGGCGGCAGCGACGTACCGATCGTCGCGCCCCAAGGCTTCATGGCGCACTCCGTCACCGAGAACATCTACGCCGGTACCGCGATGCTGCGCCGCGGTGACTACTACAGCGGCCGCGGCCTCGACCCCGGCCCCACCGGACTGGTCGGCACCGGGCTGGGCTTCACCGCCTCGAACGGCACCCCCGGCCTGCTCTCCCCCACCGTCGAGATCCGGCACACCGGCCAGGAGGCGGTCCTCGACGGTGTGCTGTTCCGGTTCCAGATGACGCCGGGCACCGAGGCCCCGGCGGAGATGAACTTCATGCTTCCCGAGCGGCACGCCCTGTGCGTGGCCGAGAACGCCGGGCACAACCTGCACAACATCCTGACCCTGCGCGGCGCCCTGGTCCGCGACGGGCGCGTCTGGTCGCGCCAACTCACCGAGGCGATCGAACTCTTCGCGCACGACGCGGACGTCCTCTTCGCCTCCCACCACTGGCCCACCTGGGGCCGGGACCGCATCCGGTCGTATCTGTCCGAACAGCGCGATCTGTACGGCTACTTGCACGACCAGACGCTGCGCCTGGCGAACCAGGGCCACACCGGCATCGAGATCGCCGAGATGCTCGAACTGCCGCCCGCGCTCTCCCGTGCCTGGCACGCCCGCGGCTACTACGGCTCGGTCAGCCACAACGTCAAGGCCGTCTACCAGCGGTACATGGGCTGGTACGACGGCAACCCGGCCTCCCTGTGGGAGCACCCGCCCGTCGAGACGGCGAAACGATACGTCGACTGCATCGGCGGCATCGACGCCGTACTGGAGAAGGGGCGCGCCTACCTGGACGAGGGCGATCTGCGCTTCGCCGCGCAGCTGCTCAAGCACGCCGTGTTCGCCGAACCCGACAACACGGACGCCAAGGAGCTGCTGGCCGACACGTTCGAGCGGCTCGGGTACGGCGCGGAGTGTGCCACCTGGCGCAACTGCTATCTGACGGGCGCGCGGGAGCTGCGCACCGGCATCCGGTCGACCCCCCTGCCGACGGCCGGGATGGCGGGCGCCCTGACCGTGGGGCAGGTCTTCGACGCGCTCGCCATCCGCGTCGACGGGCCCCGGGCATGGAACGAATCCCTGTCCCTGCACTGGCACTTCACGGACCTCGGCGAGATGTACCGCATGACCCTGCACAACGGCGTGCTGGTCCACTCCCGCACCACCCAGCCACCCGACAGCACGGACTTCGCCCTTCGCCTCACCAAGCCGCAGCTGCTTCGGCTGCTGAGCGGCAGGGGTCTTGACGGGGTGCGGTACTCCGGGGACCCGGTCGTGCTGAAGACGCTGATGGCGCTTCTCGACGAGCCCGACCCGGGCTTCGCCGTCGTCACGCCCTGAGCGTCGGTCGGTGACCAGGCGGACGTCAGTCGGTGACCAGGTCGTCCGGTGCGGTGTGGGCCAGGTCGGCGAGTGTGGTCAGGGCCTGGGCGAGGACGTCCGGCCGCGGGGTGGCCAGGCCCAGGCGTACGGCGTTCGGGGCGTGGTGGGCGTCCGTGGTGAAGGCGGCGGCGGGGACGACGGCGATGCCGTGCCGCGCGGCGGCGGCGACGAAGGTGTCCGCCCGCCAGGGGCGCGGGAGTTGCCACCAGCAGTGGAAGGAGCGCGGGTCGCCCCGCACGGTGAAGTCGGCCAGGCGGCGGGCGGCGAGTTCCTGGCGCCGTACCGCCTCCCGTTGCTTGGCCACCACCAGGGCCCTGAGGGTTCCGTCGCGCTGCCAGCGGTCGGCGGCCTCCAGGGCGAACCGCATGGGGGCCCAGCCGCCCGACCGCAGCGCGGTGGCGATGTCGGTGGTGAGGGCGGCGGGGGCCACGGCGAAGCCCAGGGTCAGGCCGGGGGCGACGCGCTTGGAGAGGCTGTCGATCAGGACGGTGTGCTCGGGCGCGAGGGCGGCGAGCGGCGGGAGTTCGTCACGCAGGAAGGCCCAGATGGCGTCCTCGATCGCGGGGATGCCGAGCCCGTACAGGGTCTCGGCCAGTTGCTCCATACGCGGCGCGGGCATCGAGAGGGAGAGCGGGTTGTGCAGACGGGGCTGGACGTAGATCGCGTGCAGCGGGGCCGTGGCGTGGGCCTCCGCCAGTGCCTCGGGGACGAGGCCCGCGTCGTCCATGGCGAGCGGGACGAGGGTGATGCCGAGGCGGGTGGCCACGGCCTTGACCACCGGGTAGGTCAGCTCCTCGACGCCGAGCCGGCCGCCGCGCGGGACCAGGGCGGTGAGGACGGCGGAGATGGCCTGTCTGCCGTTGCCGGCGAAGAGGATGCGTGCGGGGTCGGGGCGCCAGCCGCCTCGGGTGAGGAGGCCGGCAGCGGATTGCTGAAAGGCGGGGGTGCCCGTCGCGCCGACCGGGTGCAGAGCGGGGGCGAGGGCGTCGGGGCGCAGGAGCGCGGCCAGTGACTCGGCGAGGAGCGCGCTCTGCTCGGGTACGACCGGGTAGTTGAGCTCCAGGTCGATCCGGCCGGCGGCGGGTTCGGTGAGCGCGGGGGCGCCGGCCGGGGCGGTCGCGCGGACGAAGGTCCCGCGGCCCACCTCGCCGACCGTCAGGCCGCGGCGGGCGAGTTCCTGGTAGACGCGTGTGGCCGTGGAGTTGGCGATGCCGTGCCGGCGCGCGAACGCGCGCTGCGGGGGCAGCCGGTCGCCGGGGCGGAGGGCGCCCTCGGCGATTTCGGCGGCCACGGCGTCGGCGACGCTCTGGTAGTCCTTCACGACGTTCATCCCAGCACAGGATTACACCGAGTGCAATATAACTATTGCGCACTATTGCACCGAGTTATTGCACTGCCTAGGCTGGCGTTCCATGACGGACGTGAGCGGCATTCTCGGTGTGACGGTGGTGGCCCTCGGCATGGTGCTCACCCCCGGTCCGAACATGATCTACCTGGTCTCCCGCAGCATCACCCAGGGCAGACGCGCCGGGATCATCTCCCTCGGCGGGGTGGCACTCGGCTTCCTGGTGTACCTGCTCGCCGCGAACCTCGGCCTCTCCGTCGTCTTCCTCGCCGTACCCGAGCTGTACGTCGCGGTGAAGCTGGCCGGCGCCGCCTACCTCGGATATCTCGCCTGGAATGCCCTGAGGCCCGGCGGCCTCTCCGTCTTCGCCCCACAGGACGTACCGCACGACTCACCGCGCAGGCTGTTCACGATGGGCCTGATGACGAACCTGCTCAACCCCAAGATCGCCATCATGTACCTGTCGCTCATCCCCCAGTTCATCGACCTGGACCGGGGCCACGTCCTGCTCCAGGGGATCGTCCTCGGCTCGGTCCAGATCGTCGTCAGCATCGCGGTCAACCTCGCCATCGTCCTGGCCGCCGGCACGATCGCCGCGTTCCTCGCCCGCCGCCCCTCCTGGCTGAAAGTGCAGCGCTGTCTGATGGGCACGGTGCTCGGCGGTCTCGCCGTACGGCTGGCCGTCGACTAGGCCCGCGGCCCCGGGGTCAGTTGTTCCAGGTCTCGTCGTACGGATCGCGCGGCGCCGGCACAGGCTTGGCCGACGTGACCTCGAGGAACGGGATCGGCGCGCCGTTGACGGGATCTCGGGTCCGCTTCGCCGTGTACGCGCCCGTCACCTCCAGCCACGCGTCCGGCTGGAGGACCGGCGGTATCTTCCCGGTGAGCCCGATCTTCACCGGCTGGGCGTCCGCCGCACAGCAGTTGAGGGCCATGCGCACGAGGTAGGGGGTACCCGTGCGGTCCAGCGCGACGAAACCGGTGACGCGCACGCTACGGCCACCGAGGGAACGCCCGTGCCCGTACGCCGCCCGGCCCGCGTAGTCGACCAGGGTCAGCGGCACGGGATCGCCCGTCGGCAACTCCGTGTAGCCGTAGGGCTGTTGCAGCGCCGTACCCGTACGGACCGCGCTGTACGACCCGAGTGCGGGCGGCGCGACCAGGATCAGGGCGAGGAGGGGGAGGACCAGGAGCCAGGCGATGCACGGCTCGCGGTGGCCGTGGTCCTCGGTGCGCCGGCCGCGGCGTCCGCCCCGCCACTCGTACCAGGCCGTCGCCGACGCCGCCACGATCAGGACCGCGCCGGCCGCCAGCAGCAACGGGCGCAGGCCCGCCTTGACATAGCGCAGATACAGGTCGGTCAGGCCCGCGTGCAGCAGGGCCGCGCCGACCAGGAACAGGACCGCCGCCTGTGCCTGCCGGTTCACAGCAGCACCGCCCCGGTCAGGACCGCGCCGACGACGGCCAGGGCGAACGTGGCCGGGGCGAAGCGCAGGGCGAAGCCGCGGCCGAAGGTGCCGGCCTGCATCGCGAACAGCTTGAGGTCGATCATCGGGCCGACCACCAGGAACGCCAGCCGGGCCGTCAGCGAGAACTGGGTCAGCGAGGCCGCCACGAAGGCGTCCGCCTCCGAGCAGATCGACAGCAGGACGGCGAGAACGGCCAGGGCCAGGACCGAGAACACCGGGTTGTCGGCCGCCGTGCGCAGCCAGCTCGCCGGGGCCACCGCCTTCAGCGTCGCGGCGGCCACCGCGCCGAGCACCAGGAAGCCGCCCGCGTGCATCACGTCGTGCCGCACCGCCCCCCAGAACGCCTCCCCCTTGCTCTGCCCCTCGTGCGCGTGGTGCGCCGGTGGGCGCAGCCAGTCCGTACGGCCCAGGCGCTGCCACAGCCAGCCCATCCCGCACGCCACCAGCAGGCTCGCGGCGAACCGGGCCAGGACCATCTCCGGGGCGCGCGGGAACGCCACGGCCGTCGCCGTCAGGACGATCGGGTTGATCGCCGGGGCGGACAGCAGGAACGCCAGCGCCGCCGCCGGCGTGACGCCCCTTCGGACCAGCGCCCCGGCCACCGGCACGGACGCGCATTCGCAGCCGGGGAGGACCGCGCCGGCCATCCCGGCGACCGGCACCGCGAGCGCGGGGCGGCTCGGCAGGGCGCGGGCGAAGAACGACGGCGGTACGAACACGGCGATCACCGCCGACAGCAGCACGCCGAGGACGAGGAACGGCAGGGCCTGGACGACCACCGCGACGAACACCGTCATCCAGCTCTGCATCACCGGGGTGGACAGCGCCCCGCGGATCGGCCCCTGCAGCATCAGCACCACGAGCAGCAACAAGGTCAGGGCGAGCGGGGAGTCGAGGCGCCGGGTCTGCTTCTCGGCCGGGGCCGCGGGGACGTCGTCCCGCGCGGCTTCCCCGGGCGGGGCTTCTTCGGTGATGGCCACGGGTGGGATACCTCCGGCTTGCGTGTGGTCCCTCCCCCTTCGGTACGGCGATCCCGGCGCCGGTGTTCAGCCGGTTGTGGAACCACCTGTCCCGTTGGGGCAGTCTTTTCCCTCGTGGCGAGCGTTCCGAGTCAAGGCGGGTACGGCGGTGCGCCGGCGTACATGGTGGTGTGCGGGGACGACGGTCTCGCGCACCGGCTGGCGGCCGAACTGCGCGGCGTGTACGGCGAGCAGGTCACCCTCGTCGTACCGCCGACCGCGCGCACGGCACGGCCGCCGGTCGTCGGGCGGGCCCGGGCCGCGTCGGCGGCGCTGCTCGACCGGGTGAACGCCGCCGTCGGCCGCGCCACGGGCAACGGAAACGGCAGTCCGGCCGGCACCGGTGGTGAACCCCCGCGTGGCGAGCGGCTGTTGGAGGCCGGTGAGCCGACCGAGGCCGTGCTCGCCGAAGCGGGCGTGGAGCGGGCCGCCGCGCTGGCGCTCGTGTACGACGACGACGAGACCAACATCCGCGCCGCCCTCACCGCCCGCCGGCTCAACCCCCGGCTGCGGCTCGTCCTGCGGCTCTACAACCGGCGGCTCGGCCAGCACATCGAGGAACTCCTCGACCAGGCCGCGACGTTGGCGACGGGGAACGGGGCGAACGACGGCCCCGGCGGCGACGCCTCGACGACCGTGTTGTCCGACGCCGACACCGCCGCGCCCGCGCTGGCCGCGACCGCGCTCGCCGGGACCACGAAGGTCGTCCAGACGGACGGCCTGTTGCTGCGCGCGGTCGAACGGCAGCCGCCCGCGCCGGGGCAGGTCGCCGACCACGGGCTGTGCACCCTGGCACTGCTGTCGGCGACCAGCAGTGATCCGGCCGGGGCAGACGGGGCGGAGGGCAGCGGCGAACACGGGCCTCGGCTGCTGCCCGACGAGTCGGAGGTGGATTCGGCGACCGGGCGCGGGACGGTCGTCCTGGAGCAGGTGTCGTACGCCGCCGGGCCGCCGCTGCCCGCCGGGCGCGGCGGGGTCGTACCGCCGTTCGCCTCCCTGTTCTCGCGGCGGCTACGGTGGTCGCTGGCCGGGATCGTGGGGTGTGTGGTCGCGCTGGCGGTGGCGCTGTCGCTGGTGACGGAGATCCATCCCCTGAAGGCCTTCTATCTGACGCTGCTGGATCTGTTCGCCATCGACGAGCCTGCACTCGGGGCGTCGCTGGGGCGGCAGATCCTGCAACTGCTGTCCGGGCTGGTCGGGTTGCTGTTGTTGCCGGTGCTCCTTGCGGCGGTGCTCGAGGCGCTCGGTACCTTTCGGACGGCGTCCGCGCTGCGGAAGCCGCCGCGGGGGCTCGGCGGGCATGTGGTGCTGCTCGGGCTGGGGAAGATCGGGACGCGGGTGCTGACGCGGCTGCGGGAGCTGCACATTCCGGTGGTGTGCGTCGAGGCGGATCCGGAGGCACGGGGGCTGGCCACGGCGCGGCGGCTGCGGGTGCCGGTGGTGCTCGGGGACGTCACTCAGGAGGGGGTCCTGGAGGCGGCCAAGATCCATCGGGCGCATGCGCTGCTCGCGGTGACCAGTGCGGACACGACGAACCTCGAGGCCGTGTTGTACGCGAGGTCCGTACGGCCCGACCTGCGGGTCGTGCTGCGGTTGTACGACGACGACTTCGCGACCGCCGTGTACCGCACCCTCCGGGCCGCGCATCCGCGTGCGCTGACCCGGAGCCGGAGTGTGACGCATCTGGCCGCGCCCTCCTTCGCCGGGGCGATGCTGGGGCGGCAGATCCTGGGGGCGATTCCGGTGGAGCGGCGGGTTCTGCTGTTCGCCGCGGTGGATGTGGGCGGGCATCCACAACTGGAGGGGCGGACGGTGGACGGGGCGTTCCGGGCCGGGGCGTGGCGGGTGCTGGCGCTGGAGGGGAAGCCGTCGGTGTCACCTGGGTACGAATTGCGGGCGGGCGACCGTGTCGTACTGGCCGCAACCCGAAGAGGCCTGGCGGAGTTGCTCGGCCGCCCCGGGGCTCCGCCCCAGACCCCGGCTTTCCCACCCGCCCACCCGTCTCGGTAGGGGGTGGGCAGGCCGAGAGGCTGCCGCCTAACCCCCCAAGTGCCGTTCCGCGAAGTCCAGTTCCAGGCTCACCTGCTTGATTCGTTCCTCCACCACCAGGGAGCCGTGGCCCGCGTCGTAGCGGTAGACCTCGTGGGCTGCTCCCCTTGATTCCAGGCGCTTGACGTAGTTGTCGATCTGGCGGATCGGGCAGCGGGGGTCGTTGACGCCCGCCGAGATGTAGACCGGGGACTTCACGTCGTCCACGTACGTCAGCGGGGACGAGGCCTCGAAGCGGTCCGGGACTTCCTCGGGGGTGCCGCCCAGGAGCGTGCGGTCCATCGCCTTCAGGGCCTCCATCTCGTCGTGGTACGCCGTGACGTAGTCCGCGACCGGGACCACCGCGATGCCGAGCGTCCACGCGTCCGGCATGGTGCCGAGGCCGAGGAGGGTGAGGTAGCCGCCCCAGGACGCGCCGGTCAGGATCAGTCGGTCCGGGTCGGCCAGGCCCGACGTGATCGCCCAGTCCCGGACCGCCGCGACGTCCTCCAGCTCGATCAGGCCCACCCTGTGCTTGAGCGCGTCCGTCCAGGCTCTGCCGTAGCCCGTCGAGCCCCGGTAGTTGATGCGGATCACCGCGTACCCGTGGTCGACCCAGGCCGCCGGGCCCGCCGCGAAGGAGTCGCTGTCGTGCCAGGTCGGACCGCCGTGCAGGTCGAAGACCGTGGGCAGGGGGCCCGTCGCCCCGGCCGGCTTCTGGATCAGGGCGTGGATGCGGCCGCCGGGACCCTCCACCCACGCGTCCTCCACCGGCATCGAGTGCGGGCAGGCCATCCCCGGCGGGTCCAGGACCACCTTGCCCGTCGTCGAGCGCACGGCCGGCGGCTCGGCGGCCGAGGACCAGAGGAACTCCACGCTGCCGTCCGGGCGGGCCGTCGCGCCGGACACCGAACCCCGTGGGGTGGAGATCGGCGTCAGCTCGGCCGTCGACAATTCGTAGCGGAACAGCTCGCTGCGGGCCTCGAAGCCGTGGGCGATCAGCAGGGCGGAGCCGTCCGGGTACCACTCGGCGCTCACGTCACCGGGCAGGTCCAGGGCCAGGTCGGTGTCCTCGCCCGTCGCCACGTCCCAGACCATGGGTTCCCAGCGGCCCCGGCGCTGGTGGCCGATGAGCAGCCGGGTGTCGCCGCCGACCGGGGCGAAGCCCAGCACCTCCAGGCCCAGCTCCCGCGTGCCGCCCTTCGTGTCGTCCAGGTCGGCCACCGTCGTGCCGTCCGGGCGCAGGACGCGCAGCGCGGAGTGCATGGCGTCGCCGTGCTCCGTGTGCTCGATCGCGATCAGGGAGCCGTCGTGCGAGAGGTCGCCGACGCCCGCCGACTCACGGTGGCGGTAGAGCTCGAACGGGCTCCGGCCCTCGCGCGCCACATGGATCGTCGTACCGTCCTCGTCCGTCGAGCGGCCCACGATCGCCGTACGACCGTCCCGCGAGAGGGCGAGGCCGGCGGGGTAGGAGGGTTCGAGGCCCGGTGTCGCCGGTTCGTCCGCGCCGCCCTCGAAGGGCTGGCGGCGCCAGACGCCGAACTCGTCGCCGTCCTTGTCGTCGAACCACCAGATCCACGCGCCGTCCGGGGAGAGCAGGCCGTCCGTCGTGCCGTTCGGCCGGGCCGTCGCCTGGCGTTGCTCTCCCGTGGCGCGGTCCCAGGCGTACAGCTCGTACGTCCCCGTCGCGTTCGACACGAACAGGGAGCGGTCCGGCGCGTCCTCCGCCCAGTCCGGCAGCGACACCCGCGGCGCGCGGAAGCGCTTCTCCCAGTCCGGCATCTTGCTCTCACTCATGGCCCCAGTCATGGCCCCATACTGCCTGGCCCGGCCCACAATCCGCTGCCGAGCACCCCCAGCCTGTGGATAACTTTGCGTTCCCGCACGTCATCGGTCCGCGCCCGCACCCCGTCAGGCGGTACCACCCCGCGCCCGAGCCCCGTGCGGCGGCCCCGTACCGTTGGTGGCGTGTACCGGTTTCTGCTGACTCCCCGCTGGTGGGGCATCAACGTCTTCGTGCTGCTCGCCATCCCGATCTGCATCTTCTTGGGGTCGTGGCAGCTGAGCCGGTTCGAGGGCCGGGTGCAGGACCACCGCACCGCGACCGAGCAGGTCGAGGCCGGCAGCAAGGAGGCGGCCCGGCCGCTGGCCGAGCTGCTGCCCGTCGACAAGGCCACCTCGGGCAGGCGGGCCACCGCGACCGGCCGGTACGGCGAGCAGCTGCTCGTCCCCGACCGGGACCTGGACGGCAAACGCGGCTTCTATGTGCTGACGCTTCTGCGCACCGGCTCCGGCAAGGCCCTGCCCGTCGTGCGCGGCTGGCTGCCCGGGTCCGCGGACGCCGCGAAGGCCCCGGCCGCGCCCACCGGTGAGGTCACCGTCACCGGGGCGCTGCAGGCGTCCGAGACGCCGGGCGACAACGGCGTCAACGCTCAGGGCGGGCTGCCGCGCGGGCAGACGGCGGCGATCAGCGCGGCATCGCTGGTGAACCTCGTGCCGTACCGGCTGTACGACGCGTGGATCACGCTGGACAAGGGCGACTCGGGGATGACGGCCGTGCCCGCGGCCGCGCCGGACAACACCGGGCTGGATCTGAAGGCGTTCCAGAACCTCGGCTACACAGGTGAGTGGTTCGTCTTCGCGGGCTTCGTGGTCTTCATGTGGTTCCGGCTGCTGCGCCGCGAGCTGGAGTTCCTCCGGGACGCGGAACTGGGCCTGACTCCGGACGAGGCGGGCGAGAGCCGGAGTGTGGCCGACCCGTCCGGGGTCTGAGGTGAGCGACCCGCACCAGGTCCGGGGCTACGACGCCGCCAGCGGGCCCGTCCAGTAGACCGTTCCGGCGCAGGCGCCCGCCACCGTCGTCGCGGCCGTCGGTGAGCCGGCCTCCGGGGTGTGGGAGACCTCAATGCTGCCGTCGGCCGGGCCCTCCTCGGTGACGAGCTGAGTGGTGACGCCGGACGAGGTGCTGCCGGCCGCGCTGGTGCCGCCGCCGGCCGCGCTCGCGTCCCCCGAGGGGCTCGGGCCGGGCGAGGGGCCGCCGGTCGCGGAGCCGTCGGTGCTGCCACCGGGTGTGGGGCAGGCCGCCGAGGGCACGAAGGCGAACTTCTCTTCGTAGGCCGAGCCGGGCAGCAGGACCAGGCCGGTGACCTCCAGGGACGGGTCGGGCAGGCCCGTCGCCGCGTCCCCGGCCACATGCCGGGCCGTACCGATCTTCGTGGGGTCCGCGGCGCCCTGCGCGAGGACGCCGACGCTGCCCGCGCCGCCGACCGTACAGCTGGTGGTGGAGATGTTGGTGACCCGGAAGCTGCCGTAGACGATGCCCGCGGAGTCGGGTGCGGCGGCGGTCGCGGTGGGCGAGCCGAGCTGCTCCGCCGTGCACACCGGGGTGCCGCCGGTCGTGCTGGCCGAGGGGCCCGTGCCGCCGGTCGCGCCGGTGCCCGTGCCGCCGGTCTTGCCCTTGCCGCTGTCCTTCTTGCCGTCCTGGCCGTGCTCGGAGGCCTGGCCACCGGTGCCGCCCGCGGTGCTCGCGCCGCCGGTCGGGTTCTTGCCCTGCCCGGCGCCGCCCTGGGCCTGTGAGGCGTCGCCCGCGATGGAGGTGTTGGGGTTGGAGCCGCCAGAGCTGGAGACGTGCACGAGGGCCGGGATGGCGGTGCCGAGGAACAGGGCCGCGGCCGCCATGCCGACCGTGGCCTGCCGCTTGCGCGCCCGCCGTACGGGGACCGCGCGCCGCAGGTGGTCGAGCGTGCCGTCGCCCGGCTCGATGTCCTGGACCGCCGAGTGGAGCATCCGGCGCAGGGCCAACTCGTCCGAGTCGAGCCCCTCGGGGCCCTTTTCGTCGGGGCCGTGGTTCACAGTTCCGTTCCCAGCGTGCGATGAGTGGTGCTCTTGCTCGTGCTTGCGTGTCGGCTCGTGCCAAGCGTAGGGCTCATGGCGTTCATGTGAATCGCCTTCCCTGCCACCGTCGTTCATGCCGGCGTCTCCATGGCTACGCGCAGGGCCGCGATACCGCGGGAGCCGTACGCCTTCACCGAACCCAGGGAGATCCCGAGCGTCTCGGCGACCTGCGCCTCCGTCATGTCCGCGAAGTAGCGCAGCACCAGGACCTCGCGCTGGCGGCGCTGCAGGCCCTTCATCGCCTTGATGAGGTCACGGCGCTCCAGCTGGTCGTACGCGCCCTCCTCCGCGCTCGCCATGTCCGGCATCGGCTTGGAGAGCAGCTTCAGGCCGAGGATGCGGCGGCGCAGGGCCGAGCGGGACAGGTTGACGACCGTCTGGCGCAGATAGGCGAGAGTCTTCTCCGGGTCCCGGACTCGTTTGCGGGCCGAGTGGACGCGGATGAAGGCCTCCTGGACGACGTCCTCGCAGGAGGCGGTGTCGTCGAGGAGGAGAGCGGCGAGGCCGAGCAGCGAGCGGTAGTGCGCCCGGTAGGTCTCGGTGAGGTGGTCTACGGTCGTGCCGGCCGCCTCGGTCTCCTCGACGCCGTCGCGCTGGCTGGGGATGCGGGCGGGCCGCGCTGCGGGCATGGGCGCGATCACCGGCATGCCGCCGGACGCGCCGGGCATGCGGGGTCGGAGGGGCACGGGGCGGGGCCGTAGGGCCGTGCCACGCGTCGCCACAGTGAAGTCGAGTACCTCTGCCACGTCAGTTGGACACGCTTCCCCCCGTCCGGGTTGTACGTGCCGCGCGTCACTTTTGCGTCCGGTGACGCACCCGACAACGTTTCCGCGTCGGGCGGCACGGCCGACGGTGCCTCACAAGCCGTCATGCGTCCCGCTCTTCCCTCATGTCCCATACGAACAGGCGCCCCCACGCCCTGATCACGGCGCCCCTACGCCTCGATCCTCGCGTCCCACGCCCTGGAAGGGCGTCCGCAAAGACGCTCCCAGCCCTCCGCGCGGTTGCGGAGGGCTGGGAGGAAAATCCTCGGACGCCGAGGCGGTCCGTTTCAAGTGGTCCGGACCATGGACCTGGCCACATTTCTTACTCGCGCCCTGGAGGGCTCACGAGAACTCCGCCGCCACCAGTTCGGCGATCTGCGCGGTGTTGAGCGCGGCACCTTTGCGCAGATTGTCCCCGCAGACGAAGAGTTCGAGCGCGGTCGGGTCGTCGAGGGCGCGGCGCACCCGCCCGACCCAGGTGGGGTCGGTGCCGACCACGTCGGCGGGCGTGGGGAACTCGCCGGCCTCCGGGTCGTCGAACAGGACGACACCGGGCGCGGTGGCGAGGATCTCGCGGGCTCCGTCGACGGTGACCTCGCCCTGGAAGCGGGCGTGCACGGTGAGGGAGTGCGTGGTGACCACGGGGACGCGCACGCAGGTCACGGCCACGGGCAGCTTGGGCAGTCCGAGGATCTTGCGGGACTCGTCCCGCACCTTCATCTCCTCCGACGACCAGCCGTCCTCCCTGAGCGATCCGGCCCACGGTACGACGTTCAGCGCGACGGGCTCCAGGAACGGCCCGGTGTTGTCGCCGACGGCCCTGCGCACATCGCCGGGGCTGGTCCCCAGCTCCGTGCCGGCCACCAGCGCCAGCTGAGCCCGCAGCGTCTCGACGCCGGCCCGCCCGGCCCCGCTCACCGCCTGGTACGACGACACCACCAGCTCGCGCAGGCCGAACTCGGCGTGCAGCGCGCCCAGGGCGACGATCATCGAGAGGGTCGTGCAGTTGGGGTTGGCGATGATCCCGCGCGGCCTGACCCGTGCCGTGTGCGGATTGACCTCGGGCACCACGAGGGGCACGTCGGGGTCCATCCGGAAGGCGCCGGAGTTGTCGACCACCACGACGCCCTTGGCGGCGGCGATGGGCGCCCACTGCGCGGAGACCTCGTCCGGTACGTCGAACATGGCGACGTCGACTCCGTCGAAGGCCTCCTCCGACAGGGCCACCACCTCGACCTCCTCACCGCGCACGGTCAGCTTGCGGCCGGCCGAGCGCGGCGAGGCGATCAGGCGGATCTCGCCCCAGACGTCCGCGTGCTGGGACAGGATCTGGAGCATGACGGTGCCGACGGCCCCGGTCGCGCCGACGACCGCGAGCGTCGGACGTACGGGTCCGGGTACGGCCCCGGTGGTGCCGGCCATCAGCGGCCGGTGCCCCCGTAGACGACGGCCTCGTCGCTGTCGGAGTCGAGCCCGAACGCGGTGTGCACGGCGCGGACGGCCTCGTTGACGTCGTCGGCGCGCGTGACGACCGAGATACGGATCTCGGAGGTCGAGATCAGCTCGATGTTCACGCCGGCGTCGCTCAGCGCCTCGAAGAACGCGGCCGTGACCCCGGGGTTGGTCTTCATACCCGCGCCGACCAGCGAGATCTTCCCGATCTGGTCGTCGTAACGCAGGGAGTCGAAGCCGATTCCGGACCGGTTGGCCTCCAGCGCGTCGATGGCCTTGCGGCCCTCGGTCTTCGGCAGGGTGAAGGAGATGTCCGTCAGGCCGGTGGCGGCGGCGGACACGTTCTGCACGACCATGTCGATGTTGATCTGCGCATCGGCGATCGTACGGAAGATGGAAGCGGCCTCGCCCGGCTTGTCGGGCACGCCGACGACCGTGATCTTGGCCTCGGAGGTGTCGTGCGCGACACCGGAGATGATGGCCTGCTCCACCTTCTTGTCCCCTTGCTCGATCGGCTCACTGCTGACCCACGTGCCCTTGAGCCCGCTGAAGGAGGAGCGGACGTGGATCGGGATGTTGTAGCGGCGGGCGTACTCCACGCAGCGGTGGAGCAGCACCTTGGACCCGGACGCGGCCAGCTCGAGCATGTCCTCGAAGGCGATCCAGTCGATCTTCCGGGCCTTCTTCACCACGCGCGGGTCGGCGGTGAAGACGCCGTCGACGTCGGTGTAGATCTCGCAGACCTCGGCGTCGAGGGCGGCGGCGAGCGCCACGGCCGTGGTGTCACTGCCCCCTCGGCCGAGGGTGGTGATGTCCTTCTTGTCGGCGCTCACACCCTGGAACCCGGCGACGATGGCGATGTTGCCGTTGTCGATCGAGTCTCGGATCCGGCCCGGCGTGACGTCGATGATCCGGGCCTTGTTGTGGACCGAGTCGGTGATGACGCCTGCCTGGCTGCCCGTGAAGCTCTGGGCCTCGTGGCCCAGGTTTTTGATGGCCATGGCCAGCAGGGCCATGGAGATCCGCTCTCCGGCGGTCAGCAGCATGTCGAACTCACGCCCGGCCGGCATCGGGGATACCTGCTCGGCGAGATCGATCAACTCGTCCGTCGTGTCGCCCATCGCGGAAACGACGACAACCACCTGGTTGCCGTTCTTCTTCGCTTCCACGATCCGCTTGGCGACGCGCTTGATGCCTTCGGCATCGGCTACGGAGGAGCCTCCGTACTTCTGCACGACAAGGCCCACGTGCGCTCCTCGCTCAGTCCGTCGATTCCGAGCTCAGTCTAACGAGCGTCCGAATTTCCCCTCTGCGGTACCGCATGGTGAGATGTCCGGTCGCGCGTCCTGAACTCCTTCCGTACGGTTTCCTGCCCGGTGAGGCGTGGGTGATGGGTGTGATGTGCGTTACAGTGCGGGCGGGGTGGCCCGGTTGGGGAGTGTCCGCTCGCAGTGGTCGACGGGAACCCGGTCAGCGGGCCGGGCGCATGCCCAAGGGTCCTGCGATCTCCTGTTGCATGACCCTGCCCGCCTCGAACTCCAGGGTGTCGTCGCCCACTCCCTGGTCCGTGTCCAGGCCGTCCAGTTCCTCCAGGGGCTGGTCCAGGCGGATGTGGGCCAGGATCGAGTGGAGGGCGCGGAGGGTTGCGGAGGCGGTGGAGCCCCAGTTGGAGAAGTACGAGAACTGCCACCACCACAGCGCCTCCGAGGTGCGGCCGGCGCGGTAGTGGGCCATGCCGTGGCGGAGGTCGGTGATGACGTCGGCCAGGTCGTCGGAGATCCGGGCCGGCACGGGCGCCTTGCGGGGCTCGTACGGGTCGAAGACCTCCGAGTAGACGTCGATCGGCTCCAGGAGGCGGGCGAGGTTCTCGCGGAGTCCGTCGACGTCCGCGTCCGGGCCCGTGTCCGGCTCGTAGCGCTCGTCGGGGACGATGTCCTCGTGCGCGCCGAGGCGGCCGCCGGCCAGGAGCAGCTGGGAGACCTCCAGGAGGAGGAAGGGCACCGCCGAGCCCGGCTCGTCACCCTTCGCGACCTCCGAGACGGCCACCAGGAAGCTCTCGACCTGGTCCGCGATCTGGACCGCGAAGTCGTCAGGGTCCTGCGTCGTGGAGTGCAGCGTGGCGTCAGACATCTAGGAGTCGTCTCCCCTCGAAGGCGCGGCCGAGGGTGACCTCGTCCGCGTATTCCAGGTCGCCACCCACCGGGAGGCCGCTGGCCAGGCGGGTGACCTTCAGGCCCATGGGCTTGATCATGCGCGCGAGGTACGTGGCGGTCGCCTCGCCCTCGAGATTCGGGTCCGTGGCCAGGATCAGCTCCGTGACCGTGCCGTCGGCCAGGCGGGCCAGGAGTTCTCGTATGCGCAGGTCGTCCGGGCCCACGCCCTCGATCGGGCTGATCGCGCCGCCGAGGACGTGGTAACGGCCCCGGAACTCACGCGTGCGCTCGATCGCGACGACGTCCTTCGGCTCCTCGACGACACAGATGACCGACGGGTCACGGCGGGCGTCGCGGCAGATGTTGCACAGCTCCTCCTGCGCGACGTTGCCACAGGTCGCGCAGAAGCGGACCTTCGCCTTCACCTCGAGGAGGGCCTGCGCGAGGCGCCGTACGTCCGTGGGTTCCGCCTGGAGGATGTGGAAGGCGATCCGTTGCGCGCTCTTGGGACCGACGCCGGGCAGCCGCCCCAGCTCGTCGATCAGGTCCTGGACCACGCCTTCGTACAACGGACTGCCTCTCCTGGAATCTTTCCCGGTACGTACGGTAGTTGGCTGCCGCCCGTCCTAGGAAGGCGGTGCGGGTGTCGCGCGCGTGGCGAACGTCAGAACGGCAGTCCCGGGATGCCGCTGCCGCCCAGACCCTGCGCCAGGGGGCCGAGCTTCTGCTGCTGAAGGGTCTGCGCGTTCTCGTTGGCCGCGTGGACGGCGGCGACGATCAGGTCCGCGAGCGTCTCGGTGTCTTCGGGGTCCACCGCCTTGGGGTCGATCTTCAGCGCGCGCAGCTCGCCGGCGCCGGTCACGGTCGCCCGCACCAGACCGCCGCCCGCCTGCCCGTCGACCTCCGTGTTCGCCAGTTCCTCCTGGGCCCTGGCGAGGTCCTGCTGCATCTTCTGGGCCTGCTGAAGCAGCTGCTGCATGTTGGGCTGGCCACCACCGGGAATCACGATCAGCTCCTGGTTCGGTTCTCGTCTTCCTCCGCTGTGCATGAGCCTACGTGGTCCACGTGGGCATCGCCCCGCCACTCTTTCGAGTGAGAACAACCCTCGCCCTATACCTGATCAACACCTCCTTCCGGGCGGAAAGGCGGCGAAAGCTACGGCATCGCCACCCATTGGGCGGTAGGAAGGGTGCCGCGCGTCAGCGTTCAGTGTCACGCAACGTGACCATTCGTTTCGTTTGTGATCAGTCGTGGTCAGTAGTTTCGTGATCAGCCGTGGTCAGTAGTTTCGTGATCAGCCGTGGTCAGTAGGGAGTGCCGGGTGGGTCAGCCGGAGATGCAGCCCGAGGGTCCGCCTCAGGACGGGTGGGGCGAGGGTGCGGCCGGACTGCGGCCGGGCGACCTGGCCGGGCGGGCATTTCCGCCCGGGGACTGGGGAGAGCCCGCCGAGCGGCTCGACGAGCTGTACCGGTGGGTGGAACGGGGAGCCCTGGAGACGGCGGCGTGGTATCTCGCGGACCGGGTGTGGAAGCGGCGGGGGGCCCGGGCGCTGCGGATGGGGGCAGCGGTGACGGCGGTGTGCGGTGCGGCGCTTCCGGTGCTGGATCTGACCGGGGCGGTCGGTGGGGCGGCGCCGTGGGGGTATCTGGCGTTGCTGGTGGCGGTCGCGTGTGTGGGGGTGGACCGGTTCTTCGGGGTGACGTCCGGGTGGATGCGGGACGTGGCCACGGCGCAGGCGGTGCAGCGGCGGTTGCAGGTGCTGCAGTTCGACTGGGCGTCCGAGTGCGTGCGGGAGGTTCTCGGGCCGGCGGAGGGAACGGCGAGTGAGGCGGCGGAGCGGTGCCTGGGGATGCTTCGGCGGTTCTCCGAGGATGTGACGGAGTTGGTTCGGGCGGAGACGGTGGGATGGATGGTGGAGTTTCGCAGCGGGGGTGCGGCGCTGGGGATCCATGGGGCGGTGTGTGGCGGGGGGCGGGTTGATTCGGTGGGGGCGGTGGGGCGCGTGGCGATGCCTGGGGGTGCGGCTCGGCCGAACATGCCGCGGCAGCGGCCACCGGAACCTCGGTGAGGGTGGCTACGGCTTCTTGCCGCACAGCCTCATTCCCTCCGGGCTGTAGCAGGGGATGTGGCGGCGGTGTCTGATGGTGCTCTGGCCCGGGCCTTCGATGAGGTAGTCCAGGAATCTCTCTGCCAGGGACTTGTCCGCCGGCCAGTCGTAGGTGTAGGCGTACTCGGTCTCGCGATAGGGGTACGTGCTGCGGCCGTCCGCTATCGCCTCCGCCGAAGGGGCCTCGCCGTCGAGGCTCAGGATGTGGAGGCCCTTGGCCCCCATCGCATTGTCGAGCTCGCTGTATCCGATGGCTCCCTTGAGTTCGGCCACCTTGTCCAGAACCTGGTCGGTGCCGTCCAGCTCGCAGCGCGTCACCGGAGCCGGGTAGTCCTTGTGGACGCAGTCGACCGACGAGTTCGCCATCTCGCCCCGCCCGAGCACCCGGTGCTGGAGCACCTGTCGGGTACCGGAGTTGGCGTCGCGGCTGACCAGACGGACCGGGAGGTCGGGGCCGCCCAACTGGTGCCAGTTGGTGATCTCGCCGCGGTAGAGGCGCTTCACCTCGTCCGTGGAGAGGTTCTTCAGGGGCACGTTGTCGTTCACGACCAGCGTGAAGACCACCAACGCGACGCTTCTCTCCTTCAGCCGGAGCATGCCGGGGGGCTTGGGTCCGTCCGAGAAGACGACGAGCGGCGGGGACCCGTTCTTCGTCCACTTGGCCCCCTTGGCGTCCAGGTCCCGTAGCCCTGCGGTCGATCCGTGCGGCGAGTTCACGTTGATGGACGCACCCTCGCAGTCGGCCTCGTAGCTCTTCTTCACACCCTCCATCACGCGCTCGAAGGCCGTCGACCCGGTGACCTCCAGCGAACCCTTCGCGCAATCGATCGGCGGCGGGGTGTCGTCGCGGGCCACGACGATCGTGGCGAGCGTGACCACGCAGACCGTGAGCATGATGGTGATGAGCCGGGAGGCCCGGCTGAACAGGGGCGGCTTGTCGTCCGGCGTGGCGCTGCGGTTGGGGTGGAGCTCGCCGTCCCGGATGCCGCCGACGAGCCGTATGTCGCAGCCCACGTCCCCACCGGACAGCAGCACCAGCAGCTTGAAGTGCTCGCCCCGGTTCAGCGGGACGCGCGGGATGCGCAGGGTGTTGCCGGAGTAGCCGAAGCCCCGGTCCGGGCTGAAGTGCTCCATCAGATGGTCGGTGTCGTCCGGCTGTGTGACCGACACGCCGCGGATGGTGCGGTCGGTGAACACCGCCGTCAGGCCGTGCCGTTCGGGACTGGTGTAGTCGTCGCGCCCGATGCCCTGCGAGCCGTCGTTCTCGATGCGGAGCAGCACAAGTGTGGCGTCGGTCATGTCCGGCGCCTCGTCGAACAGGCCGAGACGGCGGTTGGCGCGGCCCGAACGGACGTCGTCACCTATCGGGTTGTCCATCTGCACGCGGTAGCCGATGCGTTTGCGGCGCGGTACCCGGCGCTCGTACCAGACCATGCCCGCGGACGCGATGATGCCCAGCACCGCCGTACCCACGGCTACGACATTCTCCGGACTCAGCCAGTCCATATGGGTACCCCCGCCACTCCCCGGAGCCGGATGGTGGGGTCACCGTACGTGCACCGAAGGGGACATTCCGGTCACGTTCGCTGAAGTTCGCCGGACGTTCAACGGGCTTATGCGCAAGGGGACTTCAGTACGGTGCTGCGCCTCACTGCCGCGTGTACGTCAGGCTCTCCCCGCCGCCCTGCCGCTCCCGGCGCAGGCCGCCGTCCGGCAGGAGGCTGACCTCGGTCGACTCACCGGGACTGCAGGAGGACAGCGGCTCGCCCGAGGTGACGGTGGACGGGCCGATCCGCAACGGGCCGTCTCCGCCGGGGCGTTCGGTCAGCTTCGCCTCGAAGACGCAGTGGTACGTGCCGCCGCCGTCCACGGGGCCGTCGGCGACGAGCCTGAGCACCGTGTCGCCCACCTCGCCCTGGGTGAGGGTGAGTTCACGGGTGCTGTGGCCGGTGGCGTTGTCGATCGACGCCGTCCAGGTCCCCAGGTAGGAGTCCGGGACGGCTCCGTCCGACGGCGACTCGGACTCCGTCGGCGTCGGGGAGGGACCGGGGCTGGTGGGCGTCGACGTGGTGGGTGGTGCGGAGGTGGTCGGGGCGGGGGTGACCGTGCCGCTGCCCTTGTCGTCCCTTCCGGTTCCGCCCTGCAGCAGCGCGTACACCGAGCCGCCGGCGGCGAGCGCCACCACCAGCGCGATCACGACGAGCAGCGCGGTGGACCGCCCGTTGCCGCGCGGTGGCTCCTGGGGCGGGAAGCCGGCGGGGCCGTAGGGCTGCGTGGCGCCGGCGGAGGGCAGGCCGTACGACGGGGCCGAACCCGGTCCGCCGGCATAGGGGTTGTACGGCTGCGGGGCTCCCGGCCGGCCACCGGGCGGCGCGGGCTGCTGCGGATGGGCGTGGGCGGGCGGGACCTGGGGGTGCGATTGCGGGTAGCCGTAGGCAGGATGCGCCGGAGGCGGCGTCTGCCCGGCGTCCTGCGTGGGCAGGCGATGCACACCGCCGGGCTGCCCGGGCGGCGCAACGACCCCACCGTCGTCCGAGACGGGAGCGTGCTCCGGCGAGGCGATCGGCGCGGGGCCCTGACCGGACGCGGGGGCCTGGCCCGGCGCGGAGGCGGGGACTTGGCCGACCGCAGGCTCTCGGCCGGGCACGGAGCCCTGACCGGGCGCAGGGTACTGGCCGGGCACGGGACCCTGACCAGCGGTGAGGGCCTGGCCGGGCACGGGACCGTGACCCGGTGCGGGGACGGTCGTACGGTCAGCGGCGGACTCGGGGGCAGAGCCGTGACCGGAACCGGAGCCCGAGCCGGATTCAGTGCCCGAGTCGGCGCCAGGGCCGAAGTCGGAACCGGAACCGGCATCAGCCGTGCGTCCTGCCGCCTCCGCTCCTCCGCCCGCACCAGCCACGGGAAAGGCCCCGGCACCGGCCGCCGCACCAGACCCCGAGCCGGCCCCGGCGCCGCCCATCGGAGCACCAGCCCCCGGGACGGCTCCCGAACCCCCCGCCAACTCCCCAGCCACGATCGTCCGCCCCTCCCCCAGCGTCCCCTCCGGGTCCTCCACCTCCAGCAACTGCACCGCATGTCGCCCCAGTTGCGCCACCAGTGAACCCGGCAGCCACGGGTCCCGGGAGCGGCCCCCCGACACCGTGTCCTCCGCGCCCGTGCGCTCCAGGATGCGGTCCAGCGTCGGGCGGGCCGCCGGGTCCTTGCGGAGGCACTCGCGCACCAGGTCGGCGATGCCCTCGGGGACACCGGTGAGGTCGGGTTCCTCCTGGGCGATGCGGAACATCAGGGCGTGCAGCCCGCTGTCGGCGTTTCCGAAGGGCAGCGTGCCGGTCGCCGCGTAGGCGAGCACCGAGCCGAGGCAGAAGACGTCGCAGGCCGGTGTGATCCGGTCGCCGCGCACCTGCTCGGGAGCCATGAAGCCGGGCGAGCCGACCAGTGATCCGGTGCTGGTGAGCCCGTCCCCGGCCATCGTCTCCAGCGCCCGTGCGATCCCGAAGTCGATGACACGGGGGCCGTCGATGGTGACGAGCACGTTGGACGGCTTGAGGTCGCGGTGGACGATCCCGGCGGCGTGGATGTCCGTCAGGGCGTGTGCGAGCCCGGCCGCGAGGATGCGGACCGAGCGCTCGGGCAGGGCGCCGTGGTCGTGGCCGACCACCTGCTGGAGGCTCGGCCCGGCAACGTACCCGGTGGCCACCCACGGCACGGCGGCCTCGGTGTCCGCGTCCAGCACGGGCGCGGTCCAGTACCCGCCGACCCGCCGCGCCGCCTGCACCTCGTGACGGAACCGCGCCCGGAACTCCTCCTGGGCGGCAAGTTCCTCGCGCACCAGCTTCACCGCGATGGTACGGCCCCGGTCCGACCGGGCGAGATACACGTGCCCCATGCCGCCCGCACCGAGCCGCGCCAGCAACCGGTACGCCCCGATCCCCTTCGGATCCCCGGCCCCCAGCTTCTCCATGGCCCGCCCCGCCTTCCCCCGCCGTGGACAACAGCCCGAGAATAGTGCTGCCTCCCGGAGAGTCGCGGGCGAGGTGCCCACGGTTCCGCAACCGCCCCTCGACCACCCGGCCGCGCTGGTCCACGGCTTTCGGCGGCCATTCCGGGCCCACCATGGGACAGGCACCTCCGGTCGACACCCTGTCGCAGAAACCTCCCGAGCACGCAGCAGGACGCCGATGTCGCGTCCGTATCGCGGACATTTACGCTCACCGGCATGACCCCTCAGCCCAATCCCGAAGCCGGCGCCGCGGTGAAGGCCGCGGACCGTGCTCATGTGTTCCACTCCTGGTCCGCGCAGGAACTCATCGACCCGCTCGCCGTCGCCGGCGCCGAAGGGTCGTACTTCTGGGACTACGACGGCAAGCGGTACCTGGACTTCACCAGCGGGCTCGTCTTCACCAACATCGGCTACCAGCACCCCAAGGTCGTCGCCGCGATCCAGGAACAGGCCGCGACCCTGTCCACGTTCGCGCCCGCGTTCGCCGTCGAGGCACGGTCCGAGGCGGCCCGGCTGATCGCCGAGCGGGCCCCCGGCGACCTGGACAAGATCTTCTTCACCAACGCGGGCGCCGACGCCGTCGAGCACGCCGTGCGCATGGCCCGGCTGCACACCGGGCGGCCCAAGGTGCTGTCGGCCTACCGGTCGTACCACGGTGGTACGCAGCAGGCCGTGAACATCACCGGCGACCCGCGCCGCTGGCCCTCCGACAGCGCGACCGCCGGTGTCGTCCGCTTCTGGGCGCCCTTCCTCTACCGCTCCCGTTTCTACGCGGAGACGGAGGAGCAGGAATGCGCGCGGGCGCTCGAGCACCTCGAGACGACGATCGCCTTCGAGGGGCCCGGGACCATCGCCGCGATCATCCTGGAGACCATTCCGGGCACGGCCGGGATCATGGTGCCGCCCCCCGGTTATCTCGCCGGGGTGCGGGAGCTGTGCGACAAGTACGGGATCGTGTTCGTCCTGGACGAGGTCATGGCCGGGTTCGGGCGCACCGGTGAGTGGTTCGCGGCCGATCTGTCCGGCGTCGTACCGGACCTGATGACCTTCGCCAAGGGCGTGAACTCGGGGTATGTGCCGCTGGGCGGTGTCGCGATCTCCGGGAAGATCGCGGAGACCTTCGGCAAGCGGGCCTACCCGGGCGGGCTGACGTATTCCGGTCATCCGCTCGCGTGCGCCGCGGCCGTCGCGACGATCAACGTCATGGCCGAGGAGGGCGTCGTCGAGAACGCCAGGCATCTCGGTGAGTCCGTCGTCGGGCCCGCGCTGCGCGAGCTGGCCGAGCGGCACCCCAGCGTCGGTGACGTGCGCGGTGTCGGCATGTTCTGGGCGCTGGAGCTGGTGAAGAACCGGGAGACGCGGGAGCCGCTGGTGCCGTACAACGCGGCGGGCGAGGCGAACGCGCCGATGGCCGCGTTCGGTGCCGCCGCGAAGAAGCACGGCCTGTGGCCCTTCGTGAACATGAACCGCACCCATGTGGTCCCGCCGTGCACCGCGACGGAGGCCGAACTGAAGGAGGGATTCGCCGCGCTCGACGCGGCGTTGGGCGTGGCCGACGAGTACACGGAGTAACTCCCCCGGAGCTGCCACCGGGGGAACCCGAACGCGTAAGGTGGCGTGCTCGTAGACATAAACGAGTACGTCACCCGCACGTGTGAGGAGAGACCCCCGACCATGCCGGGCAACGGCACCGTGACCCGCAGTACGCTGCGCCAGCAGATCGCGGACGCGCTTCGCGACGAGGTGCTGGCCGGGCGGCTCCAGCCGGGGCGCGCGTTCACGGTGAAGGAGATCGCCGAGCAGTACGGGGTCTCGGCCACCCCGGTCCGCGAGGCTCTGGTGGACCTGTCCGCGCAGGGCATCCTCGAGGCGGACCAGCACCGCGGCTTCAGCGTCCCGGAGTACTCCCTCGACGACTACCGCGGCATGATCGAGGCCCGCTGTCTGGTCACGGACGGCATCTTCCACGCCCTCGGCGCCGGCCATCCGGCGTTCAAGGACCCGGACGACCCGCGTACGGCGGCGGCGCTCGCGACGGTGCGGCGACGAGGCGACGAGGCGCAGCGGGCCGCCGCCGCGGGCGACCTCACCATCCTCATCGGCTACGACCTGCGCTTCTGGCGCGAGCTGAGCGCCGTGTTCGGCAACCCCTACCTCGGCGACTTCCTCCACCGGCTGCGTGTGCAGTCCTGGGTGTGCGCGGTGCAGCACCTGCGCCGGCTGCCGGACCTGCGCGGCCTGCTGTGGGCCGGGCACACCCGGCTGGTCGACGCGCTGACCCAGCGGGACATCGAGGCGGCGCGCGCGGTCGTGGCCGAGTACAACGCGCAGAACCTCGCCCTGATCGAGCGACTGGCCGCAGGGTGAGCGGCCACCGTCCCGAGGCCGTCCGTGAGGCGAGCGGCCGACCCGAACTCGTCGATCTGTCCGTCGTCGTCCCCGCCTACAACGAGGAAGCGCGCCTCGGCCCCACCCTCGCCGCCGTCATCGCCTACCTCGACGCCAACGAGGGCCGGTGGGGCGAGTGGGAGCTGATCGTCGCCGACGACGGCTCCACCGACGGCACCCGTGACGTGGTCACCGCCCTCGGGCATCCGCGCGTGCAGCTCGTCTCCGCTCCGCACAACCGCGGCAAGGGCCACGCCCTGCGCCTCGGGGTCGCCGCCTCGCACGGCCGCCGGGTACTGGTGACCGACGCCGACCTGGCCGCGCCGATCGAGGAGCTGGAGCGGCTCGACAAGGCGATCGGCGAGGGCAACGCAGCGGCGATCGGCTCGCGCTCGGTGCCGGGCGCCGACATAGCCAACCACCAGCACCCGCTGCGTGAACTGCTCGGCCGCGCGGGGAACCTGCTGATACGGACGACCGCCGTGCCCGGCATCCGGGACACGCAGTGCGGCTTCAAACTCTTCGACGGTGACCGGGCCCGCGAGGCCTTCGGCGCCTCCCGGCTCGACGGCTGGGGCATCGACGTCGAGGTGCTGAGGCACTTCCACCGCGCGGACTGGCCGGTCGCCGAGGTGCCGGTGCGCTGGAGCCACCAGCCCGGCTCCAAGGTCGGCCCCCTCGACTACGGCCGGGTCCTCGCCGACCTGGCCCGCATCCGCGCCCGCGCCGTCCGTCCCGCCGACCTCCTGGCCGTCGTCCTGTTCCTGCTCATGGCGGGCGCCCTCTACTCGGGCCGCTTCTTCGACCCGGCCCACCGCTATCTCCCCGACTCCCTCCAGGACCAGAACCAGTGGGAGTGGTTCTTCGCGGTGACCGCCGACAACGTGGCCCACCTGCGCAACCCGCTCTTCTCCGACCTCCAGGGCTTCCCCGACGGCGTGAACCTCATGGCCAACACGGTCATGCTGGGCCTGTCCGTGCCGTTCGCCCCGGTCACGTGGGCGTTCGGCCCGGCGGTCGCGCTGAGCGTCTGCATGACCCTGGGCCTCGCGGCGACCGCGGCCGCCTGGTACTGGCTGATCGTGAAGCGGGTCGTACGGCACCGCCCGGCGGCCTTCACCGGCGCCTGCCTGGCCGCGTTCGCGCCGCCGATGGTCAGCCATGCCAACGCGCACCCCAACTTCGTGATCCTGTTCATGATCCCGCTGATCATCGACCGCGCCCTGCGCCTGTGCGCGGGCACCCGGGTCGTGCGGGACGGGGTCGTGCTCGGCCTGATGGCGGCGTACCAGATCCTCCTGGGCGAGGAGCCGCTGCTCCTCGCGTCCATCGGCATGGCGCTGTTCGCCCTCGGCTACGGCGTCCTGCGCCGGGAGGAGGCCCGGCAATCCTGGCGCCCGCTGCTGAAGGGCCTGCTGATCGGCGGTGCGGTCTGCCTGCCGCTCGTCGCCTACCCGCTGTACTGGCAGTTCGCCGGCCCGCAGAGCTACAAGAGCGTGCTGCACGGCGACAACGCGGGCAACAGCCCCCTCGCCCTGATCGCCTTCGGCGAGCGTTCGCTGATCGCGGGCAGCGCCGAGCGGGCGAACGCCCTGTCCCTCAACCCGACCGAACAGAACGCCTTCTACGGCTGGCCGCTGGTCGCACTCGCTCTCGCCATCGTCGTACGGCTGTGGGAGCGGGCCCTGGTCAAGGCGCTGGCGTTCACGGCGGTGGCCGCCGCGCTGCTGTCGCTCGGCCCGAAGATCCGCATCCCGCTCACCGACACCGTCTACCCCGGCCCCTGGGCGCTGCTCGCGCACAAGCCGCTGTTCGAGTCGGTGATCGAGGGCCGGCTCGCGATGATCTGCGCTCCGGCCCTGGGCATGCTGATCGCGATCGCCCTCGAGCGGCTGGCGGCGACGCGCCGCCCGACGAGGCAGTACGTCGGCCTGCTCGGCGTGGCCCTCGCCCTGTTCCCGCTGGTCCCGGCGCCGCTGAAGTCCGAGCCGCGGGCCGAGGTGCCGGCGTTCATCGCGGACGGCATGTGGAAGCCGTACGTCCACAAGGGCGAGTCGCTCGTCCCGGTGCCGCTGCCCGACCCCGGCTCCGCCGAGGCCCTGCACTGGCAGACGGCCGCCCACCTGGGCTTCAAGCTCCCCGGCGGCTACTTCAACGGCCCCTACGGCGAGGACCGCATCGGCATCTACGGCGCCTCCCCGCGCTACACCTCCAACATGCTGCGGGACGTCCGCTACACCGGCAAGGCACCCGAGATCGGCCGGAACTGGCGGGCGCAGGCACAGCAGGACTTCGCCTACTGGAAGGCGGGCGTCCTGGTACTCGCCCCGCAGCCCAACGACGGTCCCCTGCGCGAGACCCTGGAGAAGTTGACCGGGCGGCCCGGGAAGTGGATCGGCGGAGTGTGGGTATGGGACCTGCACGGGGGGAGCTGACCTCGCGCCGCCCCCATTACTCTGCTTACCCGTGACTTGAGCACCGCGCTGTGTGAGGAGCCCTCTTTGGCCTGTGACCTGTGGCTGGTACCGCTCGTCGACGTGTTGTGCCACACCCCCGACAACCCGTTCGCCGAGGAACTCGCGCAATACAACAAGGCGCTCGCCGAGGCCGGGCTCCCACCGGTGCCGGTGTACCAGTACATGCCGGGCCTGTCCGGCGAGGTCGCCCCGGTGGCCGGCTTCGACTACGACGCGCTGCACTTCCTGCGTCGCGTCTATCTCCTCCAGATGTGCGGGCTGCCGGTGACACCGGTGGACGAACTGGGGGGTGACTACGGGCAGTTGCTGGAGATGTTCGAGTCGACGGCCCAGCAGTCGCACCTGGTGTGGCACTACGACCACGCGGGCGCCTACGTTCCGGTCGACTTCCCGCACCCGCTGTCCAACGACGAACTCCTGGAGGGCGGCGGCCCGTTGGGCTCCTCGCACGCGCTGCTGAGGGAGCTGGAACTGGTCGCCCCGTCGATCGGCATCGACCCCGCCAACCCCCCGGCGGCCCCCGCGCCCCCACAGGCCCCCACGGAGCTCGAGGAACCGGCGCTCCCGCCGCCCTACGACCCCAGCCCCTTCGCCCGGGAACGCCACGTCTGGCTGGGCCTGCACGCGGCGGCGACCCGGTCGCTGGCCCAGGGCTCGATGATCGTCTTCAGCTGACGGTTCCTGCGACGACGCACGCCCCCAGCCGACGAAGACCGGCTGAGGGCGTGTCACGGCACCGGGGTCTACAGGAACGAGTTGATCTCGATCGTCTCGTCGCGGCCCGGTCCCACGCCGATCGCGGAGATCGGGGCGCCGGACATCTCCTCCAGCGCCTTGACGTAGCTCTGGGCGTTCTTCGGCAGGTCGGAGAAGGACTTCGCCTTGGTGATGTCCTCGGACCAGCCCGGCAGGTTCTCGTAGACCGGCTTCGCGTGGTGGAAGTCACTCTGCGAGTACGGCAGCTCCTCAACGCGCTTGCCGTCGATCTCGTACGCCACGCAGACGGGGATCTGCTCCCAGCCGGTGAGGACGTCGAGCTTGGTGAGGAAGAAGTCCGTGAGGCCGTTGACGCGGGTCGCGTAGCGGGCGATCACGGCGTCGAACCAGCCGCAGCGCCGGTCACGGCCCGTGGTCACGCCCCGCTCGCCGCCGATCCGGCGCAGCGCCTCGCCGTCCTCGTCGAACAGCTCGGTCGGGAAGGGACCGGCGCCGACGCGGGTCGTGTACGCCTTCAGGATGCCGATGACCCGGCTGATCTTCGTCGGACCCACGCCGGCGCCGGTGCAGGCACCGCCCGCGGTGGGGTTCGACGAGGTGACGAACGGATACGTGCCGTGGTCGATGTCGAGCAGCGTGCCCTGGCCGCCCTCGAACAGGACGACCTTGTTCTCCTCCAGGGCCTGGTTGAGCACCAGCACCGTGTCGGCGACGTACGGCTTGATCTGCTCGGCGTAGCCCAGCAGCTCCTCGACCACCTGGTCCACGGCGATCGCGCGCCGGTTGTACAGCTTGGTGAGGATCTGGTTCTTGACGTCGAGGGCCGCCTCGACCTTCTGGGTGAGGATCGACTCGTCGTACAGGTCCTGGACCCGGATGCCGACGCGGTTGATCTTGTCGGCGTAGGTGGGGCCGATGCCGCGCCCGGTCGTGCCGATCTTCCGCTTTCCGAGGAAGCGTTCCGTGACCTTGTCGACGGTGACGTTGTACGGCGTGATCACGTGCGCGTTACCGCTGATCAGGAGCTTGGACGTGTCGACGCCTCGCTCGTTCAGACCGCTCAGCTCGGAGAGCAGGACCGACGGGTCGACGACAACGCCGTTGCCGATGACCGGCGTACAACCGGGAGAGAGGATTCCGGAAGGGAGCAGGTGGAGTGCATACTTCTGGTCACCGACGACCACCGTGTGGCCGGCGTTGTTGCCGCCCTGGTAACGGACGACATAGTCCACCGAGCCGCCGAGCAGGTCGGTGGCCTTCCCCTTGCCCTCGTCACCCCACTGAGCACCGAGCAGCACAAGTGCGGGCACGCGCGTACACCCCTTCCGGGCGGGGCATGTCCAAGGTCAGGGGCGTACGCGTAGGGTTCACCGCCGCGCACCACCGCGACCGTCGTTGGCCGCACAACCGTCGGACCGGATGCCCCGGAATAGACGAAGCCCCTGGCGCAATAGCGCAAGGGGCTCTTGCACAAAGATGCTACCCGAGGAAGCGAGGCAGGACCGAGGTGGCGACTTTCGCGATGTCCGATCAGCTGCTGGTGATCATCGACCCGGTCGCCCGGCGGACGGACGGCGAGTCCGTTCGAATCGCGAAAGACGTGCTCAGCGCGGGTGCGACGACGAAGGTCTGCCTGCCGGACGGGCCCGAGGAATTCGCCCGCGCACTGGAGCGACGCGGCTCGCGGCGCCCCGTGGTGGTGGGCGACGACCGGGCGCTGGTCCGTGCGGTGTCCCTGCTGCACCGGCGGCGGGAGCTGGCCGGATGTGCGCTGTCGGTGGTGCCGGTCGGGGGTGTGCTGGCGCTGGCGGAGGCCCTGGGCGTGCCGACGGGGGCGGTCGCGGCGGCGCGGGCGGTCCTCGACGGGGTCGAGCGCCGGATGGACCTGCTGGTCGACGACAGCGACGGCGTGGTGCTCGGCGCGCTGCGGATCCCCCCGCTCGCGGCACATGAGGCGACGGCCGCGGAACCCATGGTTTCCCCGCCGGGACGTCCGTGGCTGCGCACGACGTACAAGTCCCTGGTCCGCACCCTGGGTCCCCGGCCGGCGCCGGCCGCGCCCGCGCCGGTCGCGGCCCGGCTGCGGGTGGAGGTCGACGGGGAGACGGTCGTCGGCCTGGACCGCCCGGTGGAGGGCGTCTCGGTGACACCGGGCTCCGCCGGCCTGGCCGAGATCGAGATCCACCCCCTGCCGAACGGCACGGAGGCCATACCGCTCCGAGCGACCGGCCAGACGGTGACCGTGACGGGCCCGGACTTCCGCTACCGCGCGGACGCGACGGTGGCGGGACCGGTGCGGAGGCGGACCTGGCGGGTGGTGGAGGGAGCCTGGGGGCTCACGGTGCCGGTGGCGGGGTGAGCCGGCAGGCCTCGTCTTCTTCGTCGGGGGCCTGGTGTGATCAATACGCCTAGGACTCCACTCCCCCTCCGAAGACCCGGTCGCGGTGGGCTCGCCAGCGGTCCATCATCATGGCGATCTCGCCGTCGAGGAACTCGAAGAACGCCAGCGTCTCGGCAAGGCGCCGGCCCGCGGGGGTGGCCTCGCCGAGGCTGTCCACGCCCTCGCGCAGCGCGTGCTCCCAGCGCTTGATGACGGCTTCACGGCTGGTGAGGGCCTCGTACCACTGGTTGCTGTGGACCCGGTAGCGCTCGCGGCGCGAACCGGGTTCACGCTCGCGCGCGACCATGTGCTGCTGGGCGAGGTAGCGCACGGCGCCGGAGACGGCGGCCGGGCTGACCTGGAGCAGGTCCCCGAGTTCGGCGGAGGTCAGGGAGCCTGAATCGGAGGACAGCAGGGCCGCGAACACGCGCGCGGGCATGCGCTGCATCCCGGCCTCGACGAGCTGCGCCGCGAATCCTTCCACGAACTTCGAGACCGCTTCCGGGTCACGCCTCGCTGTTTCCGTCATCCCACCACCTTAGCCGGGAGTTCATACGCTTCCTTAACTTCACAAATTTCTGAAATTAGCGTACGTTCCGAAGCATGACGAAGGCAATCACCGTCTCCGGACTGCACAAGTCGTTCGGCAGCACGCACGCCCTGGACGGCCTCGACCTGGAGGTGGAGACCGGCGAGGTCCACGGCTTCCTCGGCCCCAACGGCGCCGGGAAGTCCACCACCATCCGGGTCCTGCTCGGCCTGCTGCGCGCGGACGCCGGCGGCGCGCAGATCCTCGGCCGCGACCCGTGGGCGGACGCGGTGGAGGTCCACCGCCGCATCGCCTACGTCCCGGGCGACGTCACGCTGTGGCGCAACCTCTCGGGCGGCGAGGTCATAGACCTCTACGGCCGTCTCCGTCAAGGGGGCCGCGCGAAGCGCGTCAGGCAGGGTGGTGGTGGGCGACGGGCGGGCGGACTCGACGCACAGCGCCGCGCGGACCTGATCGAACGCTTCGAACTGGACCCCACGAAAAAGGGCCGCACCTACTCCAAGGGCAACCGCCAGAAGGTCGCCCTGGTGGCCGCCTTCGCCTCCGACGTCGACCTCCTCATCCTGGACGAGCCGACCTCGGGTCTGGACCCGCTCATGGAGGAGGTCTTCCAGCGCTGCGTGGAGGAGGAACGCGACCGGGGCCGGACGATCCTCCTCTCCTCGCACATCCTCAGCGAGGTGGAGGAGCTGTGCGACCGGGTGAGCATCATCCGCAAGGGCCGCACGGTGGAGAGCGGCTCCCTGGCGGACCTGCGTCACCTGACCCGCACCACCGTCAAGGCCGAACTCGCGGGACCGCCCAACGGCTTGGCCCGCCTCCCCGGTGTCCACGACCTCGACGTACAGGGCCACCGTGTCCACCTCCAGGTGGACACCGACAAACTCGACGCCGTGCTACGGCAGTTGAGCGACTCGGGGGTACGGTCCCTCACCTCGACGCCGCCCACCCTGGAAGAGCTGTTCCTGCGCCACTACCAGGACGAGGTGGACGCGCGATGACGGCCACGACCTTCGCCGCACGCTCCGGCGGCACCCGCCAACTGGCGGGGACCGGCACCCTGTTGCGCTTCGCCCTGCGCCGGGACCGGGTGCTGATCCCGGTCTGGGTGGCGGTGAACACGCTGATGGTCCTCTCCATGCCGAACTCGCTGAAGACCCTCTACGGCACCGCGGCCGAACGGGCCGACCTGGCACACCAGATGAGCACCAACGCCTCGCTGCGCGCCCTGGTGGGCCCGGTCTTCGACACGTCACTGGGCGCGCTGACGGCATGGCGTATCGGGATCTACGCCGGCGCACTGGCGGCCGTGACGAGCCTGCTGGTGGTCGTGCGCCACACCCGGGACGAGGAGGAGAGCGGCCGCCAGGAACTGGTGTCGTCCGGCATGGTGGGCCGCCGGGCCCCCCTGACGGCAGGCCTCCTGGCGGCGACGGTGGCGAACGCGGCCCTGGCCCTGCTGGTCACGGCGGGCCTGTCGAGCTACGGAACCGCAGGGGCCCTGTCCTTCGCGCTGGCCCTCTTCGGGGTGGGCATGGTCTTCGCCACGATGGCGGCCATCGTCTCCCAACTCACCGAGAGCGCACGCCTGGCACGAGGCCTCACGGCCGCGGTTCTGGGCGCAGCCTTCGTGCTACGGGCGGCAGGCGACTCGGCGACAACAGACGGCTCTTCGGCGGTGACCTGGCTGTCCCCCCTGGGCTGGCTGGAGAACACCCGCTCCTTCGCGGACGACCGCTGGTGGGTCCTGCTCCTGTTCGTCGCGGCGGTGGCAGCACAGGCGGCAGCCGCGTACACGCTGGCCGGCCGCCGGGACATCGGCATGAGCTTCCTGCCCACCCGCCCCGGCCCGGCCACCGGAAAGCTGGCATCCGCCGGAGCCCTGGCCTGGCGCCTCCAGCGGGGCAGCGTCGTGGGCTGGTCGATCGGCTTCTTCCTGGCGGGGGTGATCTACGGCGGCCTGACGGACGGCGCGGCAGACCTGGTCGGCGACAACAAGCAGGCCAGGGAGATGTTCGAACGGCTGGGAGGCCACGCAGCCCTGACGGACGCGTTCCTGGCATCGATGGTGGGCCTGATGGGCCTGATCGCGGCCCTGTACGTGGTGGCATCCACCCTCCGTCTGAACGGCGAGGAAACGTCGTCCCGAGCGGAACCTCTCCTGGCGGCGGCGGTGGGCCGCCTGCGCTGGGCGACAGGCCACCTGCTGATCGCCTTCGGCGGTGCGGCACTGCTCATGCTGCTGACGGGCCTGGGCTTCGCGGTGGGCTACGGCAAGCAGGTGGGCCCGATCCTCGGCGCCTGCCTGATCCAGGTACCGGCGATCTGGGTGATCGGTGGAGTGGCCGTACTCCTCTACGGCCTGCTGCCGCGAGCGGCGATGGCGTCCTGGGGAGTGGCGGGCGCGGTCCTTCTGATCGGCTGGATCGGCCCGGCGCTGAACCTCCCCCGAACCCTCCTGGACATCTCCCCCTTCGGCCACCTGCCGAAGATGCCGGGCGGCGACATGTCATGGCCTCCGGTACTGATCCTCACGGCCCTGGCGGCGGCACTCGTGGCGGCCGGACTGGCGGGGCTGCGGAGGCGGGACATGATCTCTTGACGATCAATCGACGAACTGCTTCAGCTTCTCCGTGTCGAGTTCGATGCCCACTGGTTCGGGGATATGGAGCTTGGCGCCGAAGGGCTCCTTGCGGATGTCGTGATATCCGACGCTCGAGTCAGGGTCTCCGTAGAGGGTGATCGTGCAGTCGTCACGGTCGACCAACAGATAGAACGGAATACCGGCCGCGCCGTACGCCATGGGCTTCTCCTTGCGGTCGCGCCGGTCGGTATCCGAATCGTACGAGGTCACCTCGAGGACCAGAAGCGCACCGCTCGGGTCAGCCCACTCCCCGTGACCGGCGAAGTGCTCCTCGGGCACGAGCACGGCGTCGGGACGGGCGCGCCCCTCCCGATACTTCTCCACCCTGAGCCCCTGTCCCTGGTAGAGATCCAGGTCGGGCCTCGTCTGCATGCACCGCCGCATCAGCCACAGCACGATGGTGTTGTGATCGCCGTCAGGCACTTTCTTGACCCCGATCCGTCCGTTGATGAACTCGAACCTGACGGCGTCGTCGGTCTCTTTGGCCGCGAATTCAGCGATCCTCTCAAAGTCTTCCACCGACATCTGGGATGTCTGCGAGGCGCTCTCTGTCATAACCGTCATGGTGCCTCCCTTCACAGGCAGGCACCAGCGTGGCGAACCGCACGCGCGCATCGCCCGAAGTCGTCCAATGATCATCCGAAGGGGTGATCACCCCACTTCCACGGACAGCCCCTTCAACCCCCTGATCACGAAGTTCGGCTTCCGTTCCGGCTCCGCGGCCAGGGTCAGGGTGGGGGCCTCCTCCAGCAGGGCGGTCATGGAGGCGGCCAGTTCGATACGGGCGAGGGGGGCGCCGATGCAGTAGTGGATGCCGGCGCTGAACGAGATGTGGGGGTTGTCCTCGCGGGACAGGTCCAGCCGCCCGGGCTCCCGGAAGACCTCCGGGTCGTGGTTGGCGGAGCCGAAGAGCATGGCGACCTCCGCACCGCGCGGAATGACGACCCCGTCGATCTCGATCTCGTCCAGCACCCACCGCTCGAACAGCTGGAGCGGGGTGTCGTACCGCATCAACTCCTCGACGGCCGTGGGCACCAGGGAACGATCGGCACGTAGCAAGGCCAACTGCTCGGGATTGCGGAACAGGGCCCACCACCCGTTGACGGTGGCGTTGACCGTGGCCTCGTGCCCGGCGTTGAGCAGCAGCACGGCGGTGGAGATCATCTCCTGCTCGCTGAGCCGGTCCCCTTCGTCGTACGCGGCGATGAGCCCGGAGATCAGGTCCTCCCCGGGAGCCTTGCGCCGTTCGGCGATCAACTCCCGCAGATAGTCGGAGAACTCGACGGAGGCGCGCACGGCTTTGGCGGCGGTGTCCTCCCCGGGGTTCAACTCGTACATCCCGCAGATGTCGGCCGACCAGGGCCGCAGCAGGCCCCGATCAGCCTCAGGAATCCCCAGCATCTCGGCGATCACGGCAACGGGCAACGGCTCGGCGACATCGGCCAGCAGATCCCCGCCCCCGGCCTCGACGAGCCGCCCGACCAGTTCCTGCGCGAGCGCGTGGACGTACGGCTTGAGCCGCTCCACGGTCCGGGGCGTGAACGCCTTCGAGACCAACCGCCGAATCCGGGTGTGGTCCGGCGGCTCCAGATCGAGCATGCCGTGATCGTTCAGCGTGTGGAAGGGTTCGTGCTCGGCGGGCGGAGCGGTACGCCCGAAGTCCTCGTGCGAGAACCGATGCTGATAGGTGCGCCCGAGCCGCCGATCACGCAGCAGGGCGGAGACATCGGCGTGATGCGGAACGAGCCACTGCCCGGTGGGCGCGTAGTGAAGTACCCGCCCGCGCTCGCGCAGCTCGGCGTAGGCCGGATAAGGGTCGTCGAGGAACCCGGGGTCCCAGGGGTCGAAGGAGAGGTCAGGAACATCAGCCATGACCGGACGCTAACCGATCGGCGCATTCATGCCACCGGACCCGGCCCGAAACGGGCCCTTCGAGCGGCGGTCAGGGCGACGCCTTGCAGAGATTGCCGCCCTCACCTCTCACCCCGGCGTGACCAACCGCGCCTCGTAGGCGAACACCGCCGCCTGGGTCCGGTCCCGCAAGCCCAGCTTGACCAGGATCCGGCTCACGTGGGTCTTGATCGTCGACTCCGCCACCACCAGGCGCTCCGCGATCTCCGCGTTGGACAGGCCCTGGGCGATGAGGATCAGGACCTCCGTCTCCCGCTCCGTCAGGTCGCCGTACGCCGCATGGGCCGTCGGCATCAGCCGCGGCGTGTCCGCGAGCTTCGAGAACTCCGTGATCAGGCGTCTCGTCACCGAGGGGGCCAGAAGGGCTTCGCCCGATGCCACGACCCGCACCCCGTCCGCCAGTTGCCGCGCCGACGCGTCCTTCAGCAGGAAACCCGACGCCCCCGCGCGCAGCGCCTGGTACACGTACTCGTCCAGGTCGAACGTCGTCAGCACCAGCACCTTCGCCGCACCGTCCGCCGCCACGATCTCCCGCGTCGCCTCGATGCCGTTCAGCTCGGGCATGCGGATGTCCATCAGCACGACGTCGGGGGACAGCTCGCGAGCCCGGTCCACCGCCTCGCGCCCGTCGACCGCCTCGCCCACCACCTCGATGTCCGGCATCGCGCCCAGCAGCACCGAGAAGCCCTCGCGCACCATCATCTGGTCGTCCGCGATCAGTACCCGGATCGTCATGCCCGGCCCTCGCTCCCCTCGCTCACCACGGCGACGGGCAGGAACACCGCCACCTCGTACCCGCCCTCGTACGCCCCGCCGTCGATCCGCCCGGCCGTCATCTCACCGTTCAGCATGGAGACCCGCTCCCGCATCCCGGTTATCCCGTGCCCGGCACCCGGCGACGGCTTGATCAGGGCCGGCGCGGGCGGCGGGCCGTTGACGATGCGCAGGCCCAGCCCGCCCAGCACGTACCCGATCTCCACCCGCGCGCTCGCGCCCGGCGCATGCCGCAGCGCGTTGCTCAGCGCCTCCTGGACGATCCGGTACGCCGACAGTTCCACCCCCTGGGGGAGTTCCCGCACCGCGCCCGTCACCACCTTCTCGACCGCCGGTCCCGCCTCCCGCACGTTGTCGAGCAGCCTGTCCAGGTCGGCCAGCGTGGGCTGCGGGGCGTCCGGAGCCTCGTAGTCCTCGGCCCGTACGACACCCAGCACCCGACGCAGCTCCGTCAGCGCCGCCACCGCGTTCTCCCGGATCGTCGCGAAGGCCTTCGCCAGCTCCGGCGGCGGGTTCTCCACCCGGTAGGGCGCGGCCTCCGCCTGGATGGCGACCACCGACATGTGGTGGGCGACCACGTCGTGCAATTCACGCGCGATGGTGGTGCGCTCCTCCAGCAGGGTGCGGCGCGAGCGCTCGTGCGCGGTCACCGTCTGCTGGGCGGTCACCTCCTGCTGGGCGTCGCGGCGTATGTGGCCGACGGTGACGACGAGCAGGACCAGGGCGGAGAGGAACAGCATGGGGGCGTTGTCGCTGGCGAAGCCGCCGACGAGGGCGTCGGCCAGGAAGCCGTAGCCGGCCGTCACCAGCCACATCCAGGCCGCCGTACGCGGACGGGTGCGGATCGCCACCACCGTGAGCACCAGCAGGTGGGAGACGAAGTTGCCGGGCAGCCACGGCCAGTCGTTCCAGGGCGAGCTGAACGGCACGATCAACGTGGTCCCCAGCAGCGACAGCCAGAAGGCTCCGACCGGACGGACCAGCGTCAGCAGGACCGGGGCCAGGGCGAGAAGGCCGCTCAGGAGGCCCTTGCCGTCGTTGCTGCTGCTGGCCATCCCGGCGAGCAGCGCGACCGCCCCGCCCGCGACCACCGCCGCGTGCGGGGTCCAGGCCGCCCATTCCCGCTTACGGCCGCGCAGCCGGCGCGTGACGGGGCCGTCGACGCTCATACGGGGCAGCGGGCGGTAGGCGAAGGCGTCGTGGAACAGGTCCTGCCGCAGCCCGCGCAGGGCCCCCGCCACCGCCCGGACCTCGGGGCTGCGCCGTTTGTACACCTCGAACGTGCTCTGCGTGTGGGTCGTCTCCTCGGTCACGTTCAAGACGGTAGGCGGCGGGCAGGGGCGCGGTCGTCACCTGTGAGGCGGGTCATTCGGGGTCCGTCTCAAGTACTACGGCCGCCGGCCGGACATCACCGCGCTCACCAGGCCAGCTGCGCGATCTCCTCCGCCACCACCGCGCACGCGTCCGCAACCGGGTCGATCAGCGGGAAGTGGCCGACGTCCTCGAGGAGCGTCAGCCCCACCACCTCGCCGGCCTTCGCCGCCGCCTCCGCGTACGCCTCGGCGACGGCCTGCGGGACGACGATGTCGCTACGGCCCTGGACCAAGGTCGTCGCGATGCCGGTCGGGAGGAGCAGGGCGGGGTCGGCATACGGCTGCCGGTCCGCGAACTGGGCCTGGCCTCCGAGGAGTTGGAGTGCCGCGTTGCCGCACACGTCCAGCTTCTCCGCGACGGCGAAGTCGGCGATCGGGGCGAGCGCGACCACGCCTCGCAGGGCGGCGGGGGCGGCGGTGCGCCACGGGGCGTCGGCGGGGAGGACGTGCCGGGACGCGGCCCACAGTGCGAGGTGGCCGCCCGCCGAGTGGCCGGTGATCACCGTGCGGCGGGCGTCGGCCTGCGGTAGTGCTTCGCGGACGAGTGCGGGCAGGGCGTCCAGTGCGGCGGCCACGTCGTCGAAGGTGTCCGGCCAGCGGCCCGCGACCGGGCCGTCGCCGCCCTGGGACGGGAGGGCGGCGCCGCGGCGGTACTCGACGTTGGCCACGGCGAAGCCCCGGCGGGCCAGGTAGTCGGCGAACGGGGTGATGTGGTGGCGGTCGTACGGGGCCCGCCAGGCGCCGCCGTGCAGGACGACGATCAGAGGGGCCGGGGTGGACGCCGGTGCGGGTTCTTCGGTGCGCGGGGTGTAGAAGTCGATCACCTGGTCCGGGTGGTCCCCGTACGTGGCGGTGACGTCGGGGGCGACGGGCGGGTGCGAGAAGGCGGACTCCTCTTCGGCGGCGGCCCTGGCTGCGGCGGCGTCGTCCGGCATGCTCCAACCTCTCAGCGGCGTAACGGGGTTCGGCGGACCCGGGTGAGCTGGCGGTGACGGTACCAGGACCGTGACGTGGGTGTTTGTGCGTGGGGGTGGGGTGACTTGACGGTGTGGGTGCGTGACCCTGCGTGGGGGCGAGGGGTGGGCGCCGCTCTCAGCGGAACCCACCCCGCAGGCGGACGGAAGTTACAGAACCTCCCCGAGCACCCTGGCCGCCCTCTCCGCGTCCCCGAAGCCCACATACAGCGGGGTGAAGCCGAACCTCAGTACGTCCGGGTGGCGGAAGTCCCCCACCACCCCCCGCTCGATCAGCCGCTTCATCACGTCGCCGGCGATGGGGGCACCTCCCGCTCTAGCGAAGCCGAGAGTGGGGGAGCAGCGCAGGGCGATCTGGCTGCCGCGCTCCTCGTGCGCCTCCGGCGTCAGGGACTCGACGAGGCCCTCCGGGACGTACGCCCTGACGCACTCCAGGAAGAAGTCCGTCAGGGCGAGGGACTTGGCGCGGACCGCCGTCACCGTCACGCCCTCCCAGACCTCCAGCGCCGCCTCCAGGGCGAGCATGGAGAGGATGTCCGGGGTGCCGACCCGGCCGCGCAACGCGCCCGCCGCCGGTTCGTACGAGGACCGCATCCCGAACGGCTCCGCGTGCGAGTTCCAGCCCGGCAGCGGCGAATCGAAGCGGTCCTGCAGCTCACGGCGGACGTACAGGTACGCCGGTGAACCCGGGCCTCCGTTCAGGTACTTGTACGTGCAGCCCACCGCCAGGTCGACCCCGTGCTCGTCCAGCCCCACCGGCAGTGCGCCCGCCGTATGGCACAGGTCCCACACCGACACCGCGCCCGCCGCCCGCACCGCCGCCGTGAGCGACGGCAGGTCGTGGAGCCGGCCGGTGCGGTAGTCGGCGTGGTTGAGCAGGACGGCCGCCGTACGGTCGCTCAGCGCGTCCGCCACCTCGGCCGGCGTCACCGGACGCAGCACGCATCCCGTCATCCGGGCCGCCGACTCGGCGATATAGCCGTCCGTGGGGAAGGTCGTCGCGTCCACCAGGATCTCATCCCGGCCCCCACCCGCGAGCCGCACCGCACCCACAAGTGCCTTGAACACGTTGACACTTGTCGAATCACCCACCACGATCTGCCCCGGCGCCGCACCGACCAGCGGAGCGATCCGGTCGCCGATCCGCTCGGGCGCCGTCCACCAGCCGCTCTCCTCCCAGGAGCGGATGCGCAGCTCGCCCCACTCTCGGCGGACCACGTCGGCCACCCGGCCGGGGACGTTCGCGGGGAGCGCGCCGAGCGAGTTGCCGTCCAGGTACACCACGTCGTCGAGCACGAACCGGGAGCGCACCGGCGCCAGTTCGTCGGCGGCGTCCAGCTTCTCGGCGCGCAGCAGCAGCTCAGACATGGGACCTCGCCGTCCACAGCTCCGGGAACACGTTCTTCTGCGCGCGCTTCTCCAGCCAGGCCACCCCGGCGGAGCCGCCGGTGCCGGGCTTGGCGCCCATCGCGCGGCGGGTGGCGACCAGATGGTCGTTGCGCCAGCGCCAGACGAGCTCAGCGACGTCGGTCAACGCCTCGCCGAGCCGGGCGAGTTCGGCGTTCTGGTCGCCGGAGTAGACCGCCGTCCAGGCCGCCTCCACCGCGTCCGAGGGTTCGTGGCGCCGCGAGACATCACGTCCCAGCACCTCCTCCGGAATCGCGTACCCGCGGCGCGCGAGCAGCCGTACGACCTCGTCGTACAGGCTCGGCTCGTGCAGGGCCTTCTCCAGTTCGGCGTGGACGCGCGGGGCGCCCCGGTGCGGGACCAGCATGGACGCGGACTTCTCGCCGAGCAGGAACTCCATGCGGCGGTACATCGCCGACTGGAAGCCGGAGCCCTCGCCGAGCGCGGAGCGGTACGAGTTGAACTGGGCCGGCGTGAGCTGCCCGAGCGGCTGCCAGGAGGCGTTCAGCGCCTCCAGCTCACGGACCGACCGCTTCAGCGCGTCGATCGCGACCTGCACGTCGTCGGATCGCAGGGCCCGCGCGGCGGTCTCCCACTCGTGGACGATGACGGTGAACCACAGCTCCATGACCTGGGTCGTGACCAGGAAGACCATCTCTCCGGGGTCGTCGGAGAGGGTGTGCTGGAGGTGGGTGAGCACGTCCGCCCTGACGTAGTCCTCGTACGGCGTCGTGCCCGCGAAGTCGAGATGCGGGGTCTCGGGCTCAGCGGCCTCGGAAAGGGGGTGAGCCTGTTGGGACATCGCTGTCTCCTGTTGTACTCCGGGTAGCGGTCCGCCCCTGCCGATGCCGGCACGGGGGCCCCGGTCCCCACCGGCATCCTCCGTAATCACGCCGGTCACGGCAAGGCCCGCCTGCCGCCAGACGGGCCACACCGGGTACGACACTCAGCCCAGCGTCTGGGCCGCCGTCGGCGAGGAGTCCTTCAGGAACTGGCTGCAGCGCTCGTACTCCTCCTGCTCGCCGATCGCCTGTGCGGCGCGGGCGAGGGCGTGCAGGGCGCGCAGGAAGCCACGGTTGGGCTCGTGCTCCCACGGCACCGGGCCGTGCCCCTTCCAGCCGCTCCGGCGCAGGGCGTCCAGGCCGCGGTGGTAGCCCGTACGGGCGTAGGCGTACGACTCGACGACCGCGCCCCGCTCGAACGCCTCGTCGGCCAGCCGGGCCCAGGCGAGCGAGGAGGTGGGGTACTTGGCGGCGACATCGGCGGGCGCGGTGCCGTTCGCGAGCAGCTCCCGCGGCTCCGGGTCGTCGGGGAGGTGGGTCGGGGGCGGGCCCCCGAGGAGGTTCTCGTGAATGGTCATGGGTTCCAGTCTGCGTCATTGTCCTTGATCGGTAACAGTTGCGTGCGGCTCAGGGGGAGGCGGGGATTCCGGGCTCAGGCTGCGGCCACAGGACCGACGATCATGTCCATATCAACCGGGGGACCGCATGCGCACGCCGGCCGCCGCCGACCGTCGCAGGCTCCTGGCCCTCGGCGCCCTCACCGCCGCCGTCCTGACGACGGCCACCGCCTGTCAGCCGGACGGGAGCAGCGCAGAGCCCGCCCCGGCACCGACGTCCGCCTCCCAGGCACCCGCCACCGCCGCCCCGCCACCCTCTTCCGCAACGCCCACGGAGTCCGCCGAGACCCAGGACCAGGCCTGCCAGGGCGACTGGAACGACATCGACGTGCAGCTGTACGGCCACACCATCAGCAAGGACATCTTCCTGCTGACCGCCCAGGAGGGCCGCTGGACCTGTGCGAACCCGGACGCGCCGGTGTGGCACACGATCGGGCCCAAGCACCCGGTCCGGCTCGCCGATACGGCGCGGATCAGCGTGAACACGCCCTTCTACGACACGAACGTCAACAAGCCGATCGACGTCCAGACGTTCCTCGACAAGCTGGAGAGCGCGGTGGTGGCGGACGGGAACCGGCTCGTCTTCCGGTTCACCGCCGACCCCGGCAGCGGCTCGCTCACCATGCTCGATCAGCGCTGGAAGCCGTAGCCGGAAGCCCGTGTACGGGCGGTGCGGTCAACGGTGGAGGCCGTAGTCGGGCTCCGTGGCTCCTCGGCGCGGCTCCAGCGGGGGTGTCGTCACGTTGCCGTGGACGCGGCACTGCCTGTGCGTGCAGTCCGAAGGCGGGCGGCGGACCGTGGCGAAGGCGAGCAGAGAGCCGAGGACCAGGACGCCCGCGCAGATCGGCATCGCCCGGTCGAACGCGGCGTTGAAGGCGTCCGGCGAGCGGTAGGCCTCCGGGCCCATCCCGGCCAGCAGCGGCAGCGCGGCCACCGCGATCAGGCCGGCCGCGCGGGCCGCCGCGTTGTTGATGCCGCTGGCCAGGCCCGCCCGGTCGGTGTCCACGGAGGCCAGGACGGTGGAGGTGAGCGGGGCCACCAGGGTGACCATGCCCGCGCCCATCACCACCAGCGCGGGCAGCACGTCCACGAGATAGTGCGCGTCCTTGCCCACGCGCAGCATCAGCAGCAGCGCCACCGCGCACAGCAGCGGGCCCACGGTGAGCGGGATGCGCGGGCCGATCTTGTCGGCGAGGGCGCCCGAGCGGGCCGAGAAGAGGAGCATCAGCGCGGTCGTGGGCAGCAGGGCCGTACCGGCCTGGAGGGCCGAGTAGCCGGCCACTACCTGGAGCTGGAGCGCGGTGAGGAAGAAGAAGCCGCCGAAGGCCGCGTACACGCACAGGGTGACCAGGTTGACCGCGGTGAACTGGCGCGAGGCGAAGATGTCGAGCGGCATCATCGGATCGGGGCGCCGCTTCTCGACGTACACGAAGGCCACCCCGGCCGCGATGCCGGCCACCGCCATGACGGCGATGATCACCGAACCGCTGGTCGCCTCGATCAGGGCGTATGTCACCAGGGCGAGCGACAGCGCGCCCAGCACCGCGCCGAGGACGTCGAAGCGGCCGTGGCTCTTGCTGTCCCGTGACTCGGGTACGTGGCGCAGGGCGACGGGGGCGCAGACGAGGGCCAGCGGGACGTTGAGCAGGAACACCCAGCGCCAGCCGGGGCCGTCCACCAGCCAGCCGCCCAGGAACGGGCCGACGGCCGCGCCGATGCCCCCGAACCCGGACCACAGGCCGACGGCCTTCGCGCGGTCGTCCTCGTGGAAGGAGGCCTGGATGAGGGCGAGGGAGCCGGGCGTCAGGAGCGCGCCGCCGACGCCCTGGAGGGCGCGGGCCACGATGAGGGTGATGTCGTCGGGGGCGAGGCCGCACAGCAGGGACGCGGTCGCGAACCAGACGACACCGATCACGAACACCTTGCGGCGGCCGTAGTGGTCGCCGAGGGAGCCGCCGAGCAGGATCAGCCCGGCCAGGGTGAGCATGTACGCGTTGACCGTCCACTGGAGCGCGGCCAGGCTCGCGTTCAGGTCACGGCCGATGGTGGGTAGCGCGACGTTGACGACGGTGGAGTCCAGCATCGCCATGCTGGAGCCGAGCACCGTGGTGAACAGGATCCATTTGCCCTGGGGCGAGGCCAACCGGACAACGGGCATGCCCCTAGGTATACAGCGAGCCCGGCACCTGTGGCGCGGGCTCGCTGCGAATACGTCCGGGAACCGCGGGAAATGCAGCCGGGGTTTACTTGATCTTCGTGCCGGCCGACCGCAGGTTCTGCGTCGCCTCGACGACACGCGCGGCCATCGACGCCTCGGCGAGCTTGCCCCAGGTGCGCGGGTCGTAGGTCTTCTTGGAGCCGACCTCGCCGTCGACCTTCAGGACGCCGTCGTAGTTCTTGAACATGTGGTCGGCGACCGGCCGCGTGAAGGCGTACTGCGTGTCGGTGTCGATGTTCATCTTGACCACACCGTTCTCCAGCGCGGTCGCGATCTCCTGCCCGGTGGAGCCGGAACCGCCGTGGAAGACGAAGTCGAACGGCGACTGCTTGCCGAACTTGGCGGCGACGCCGTCGCTCAGCTCCTTCAGCAGCTCGGGACGCAGGACCACGTTGCCCGGCTTGTAGACGCCGTGCACGTTGCCGAAGGACGCGGCCAGCAGGTAGCGGCCCTTCTCGCCCAGGCCCAGCGCCTCGGCGGTGCGGATCGCGTCGTCGACCGTCGTGTACAGCGAGTCGTTGATCTCGTGCGAGACGCCGTCCTCCTCGCCGCCGGTCGGGGTGATCTCCACCTCGAGGATGATCTTGGCGGCCTGCGCGCGCTCGAGCAGCTCCTGCGCGATGGCGAGGTTGTCGGCGAGGGTCTCGGCGGAGCCGTCCCACATGTGCGACTGGAAGAGCGGGTTCTGCCCGGCCTTCACGCGCTCCTCGGAGATCGCGAGCAGCGGGCGCACGTACCCGTCGAGCTTGTCCTTCGGGCAGTGGTCCGTGTGCAGAGCGACCGTCACCGGGTACTTCTCGGCGATGATGTGCGCGTACTCGGCCAGGGCCCGGGCGCCGGTCACCATGTCCTTGCTGTACTGGCCACCCAGGAACTCGGCGCCGCCCGTGGAGATCTGGATGATGCCGTCGCTCTCCGCCTCCGCGAAGCCGCGCAGCGCCGCGTTCAGGGTCTGGGAAGAGGTGACGTTGATGGCCGGGTAGGCGAACTTGCCTGCCTTCGCCCGGTCGAGCATCTCGTTGTAGACCTCGGGGGTTGCGATGGGCATCTGTCCGCTCCTTGGGTGTGCGGGTCGGCGTTCTGCGTTACTACGGCCCTGACCTAGACCTGGGGTGACATCGTCGTCGTCCCCATCTTTCCAGACATGAGGGCCTGCTCGATGCCCGTGTCGAGGTGTGGTCGGGCGCCGCGTCAGTCGAGACCGAGGTCGTCCTTGGAGTAGGCGTAGAGGTACGGGACTCCCGTGCCCTGCTCGATCTTCTCGGCGGCGCCGGTCGCCCGGTCGACGATGGTCGCGACGGCGACGACCTCGGCGCCCGCCTCGCGGACGGCCTCGACGGCGGTCAGCGGCGAGCCGCCGGTGGTGGAGGTGTCCTCGACGACCAGCACCCGCCGGCCCCTGATCTCCGGACCCTCGACCCGGCGCTGCAGCCCGTGCGCCTTCGCGGCCTTGCGGACGACGAACGCGTCCAGCCTGCGGCCCCGGGCGGCGGCGGCGTGCAGCATCGCGGCCGCGACCGGGTCGGCGCCCATGGTGAGCCCGCCCACCGCGTCGAACTCCAGGCCGGCGGTCAGATCCAGGAGCACCTCGCCGACCAGCGGGGCGGCCTCGCCGTCGAGGGTGATGCGGCGCAGGTCGACGTAGTAGTCGGCCTCCAGACCCGACGACAGGGTCACCTTGCCGTGCACCACGGCCTTGTCCTTGATCTGCTGCAGCAGCGCGCCGCGTGCGCCTGGCCGCGTTGCTTCGTTGACGTCCGTCATGCCGACCAGCTTAGAGGCGGAGCCAGCGCCAGGTCGTCGAGGCCTCCAGCGGCTCCAGCGGTGTGACCAGGCGCGGGAGGGTGTTGAGGCCGTTGGGCGGGCCGGTCTGCGGCTCGACGCACACGGCGGCCTCCTGCTCGTCGTACACCACGACCCACTCCTCGCGGCTGGTCACCTTCAGCTCCAGCTGCCCCGGCCAGGTGAGGGTGACGTCGACGCCGCCGGGCATGCCGAAGCAGTCGTCCCAGGGCCCGGGCTCGGGGTCGATACGGTTGCCGGTGGGCAGATGGTCCTCGCCGCGCTCCTCCTGCCAGGCCGGGGTGAAGTCGACGCGTACGTCCTCGCCGCCGAGGTTCCGGTTGAACCAGGGGTGCCAGCCGATCTGTGCCGGGAAGGACGAGTCGTACGTCTCGACGGACATCGTCAGTGTCAGCGAGTCCTCGGTGAGGCCGACGACCTCGGTCACGCGGGCCGGATAGGGCCAGGGCTCCACCAGGTCGTAGGTGAGGGACGCCTCGTCCTTCGTGACGCGGGCGGTGCCCCAGGCGCCGTCCCGTGCGGTGCCGTGGATGGCGTGCGGCGGGGAGTTGAGCGGCATCTGGTGGACGGTGACGCCGTTCACGAAGCGGCCGTCCCTGATGCGGCCGCACCAGGGGACCATCGGGAAGCAGCCGAAACGGTCGCCCTGGCGGAGGAGTTCGGTACCGGCGATCCTCAGGCTTCCGATACGGCCACCGTTGCCGGGCCGCACGGCCACTTCGGCGTCGCCCGCGGTCAGCGTGATGTCTTCGTTACTCACGGGACGACTGTACTGGGGCGGTCGTTCCGGCGTCGGTCAGCGGCGTTTGCGCAGGGCTCGGCCGACGATGATCACCGAGGCGACGACGAGGGCGGCGGCGGGGGCCGCCCAGCGGAGGGTGGAGGCCGCGGCGACGGTCTGAGGGGCGGGGACGGGGGCGTAGCGGCCGCGGGGTGGCGCGTGGTCCACCTCTTCGGCGCTGCGGCCGATCATCGTGCGGCGTGCGTGCGCGGCTTCGGCGGGGGGTTCGTTGTCGTAGGCCGGCGACTCGGCTTCGCCGTCGCCGCCGTTCCGGCTCCCACCCGCACCACCCGTACCACTTTCGTCCTCGGGTGCGGGTGGCCCCTGCGCGGCGTCCTCGCCGTCGGCGGCCGCGGGGACATCCTCCCTGGCGTCCTGCTCCGCCGTCTCGCCCGTGGGCCCGGCCCCGGGTTCCGCATCCGCCCCCGGCGTCTGCGCCAGCCCCTCCACGAAACGGTTCAGCAAGCGGGTCGTCGACGCGAGCACCGAGTCCTGGGGCAGTTCCGACAGGCGGCCGTCCGCTGTCGCCGTGCCGTCGATCCTGATCGTCGTACCGGTCTCCGTCGGGTGGAGGCGGAGGGTCAGGGCCAGTTTCACCGTGCCGGTGCCCCGGGCCTCCGTCGCGTCACCCTCGATCGCATACGTACCGTCGTCACGCCTCGCCAGCCGTACGGCCCCGCGATACGTCACCGAGTGGCTGCCGACCCGGACCTTCAGGCGGCCGGCGATCGGTTCGGCGCCGGCGTCCTGCTGGAGCCCCGGCACCGCTCGCGCGACCCGCGCGGGATCGGCGAGGGCCTCCCTGAGCCGCTCGGCCGGAACCGGAACGAAGACCTCGTGCTCCATGTCGCCTGAGCCTACCCAGGAGTGGGCGGGAAGTATCGTTCCCTTCCCCGTAACTTCGTGTCCTCAATACCGCGGGTGCACCAACGTCGACGCCGGGAGTCGTTCCGGAACCCGGCTGCGTGCCGCCGACTCCTCGTCCGCGGTGAGGTCCGCCTGCGTCAGGGTGCGGAGGCGCGGGCCCCCGGGGTCCAGGGACAGACGGGGCGCCCGCTCGCCGCCCGAGGCGTCCACCGCCAGGATGAAACCCCAGTCGTGCGGGCCGTGCGACGCGGCGGCCGAGCGGTCGGGGCCCGGGGGGAAGTCGGAGTCGAGGCCGTGGACCCGGTAGGGGGTCGTCGCCAGGCCCGCCGCCCGCATCGTCGTGTCGACCGTCCAGAACGCGCGCGGCCGCACCGAGACCGGTCCCGCGTGCACCACCAGCCGACCCCCGGCACGCAGGACGCTGCGGGCGAGCCCGTAGAACTCCTCGGAGTACAGCTTCGTACTGGCCGTGATCCCGGGATCGGGCAGGTCCGCGATCACCACGTCGTACGCCGCCGAGGGCGTCCCGCGCAGCCGGCAGAACGCGTCATCCGTCGTCACGTGGACGCGCGGGTCGCCGTACGCGTGCTCGTTGAGCGCGGACAGGCCGGGGTCGTGGCGCGCCAACCGCACCAGGCCCGCGTCGAGTTCGACCACGTCGACCCGTCGTACGTCCGGGTAGCGGAGCACTTCGCGCACCGCCAGGCCGTCCCCGCCGCCGAGGATCAGCACGCGCGTGTGGGGACCGCTCATCGCGGGGTGGACCAGCGCCTCGTGGTAGCGGCGTTCGTCGTGGCCGCCGACCCGGAGCCGGCCGTCGAGGAACAGGTCGAGCGGGCGTCCCTTCATGCCGCCGATGAGGACGACCTCCTGCACGTCCGTCTGCAGCGCCACGCGCACCTTGCTGCCGTACACCGCCTGCCGCGCGGCCCGTTCGAAGTCACCCACGAGTGCGGCGGCCGAGGCGAGGACGACGAGGACGGCGAGGTTGGCGACGAGCAGCGCCCACCGGGCCCGGGGGGTCAGATCCCGGCGGAACAGGCCGAGGACGAGGGCGCCGCCGGCGACGGCGTTGACCGTGCCGGTGAGCAGTGTGCCGGTCAACTGGCCCAGGAACGGGAGCAGAAGGAAGGGGAAGGCCAGGCCGCCGACCAGCGCGCCGACGTAGTCCGCGGCGAACAGGTCGGCCACCGCGCCGCCCGCGTCCTGGCGGCGGATGCGCTGGATCAGCTCCATCAGCAGCGGCACCTCTGCGCCGATGAGCAGGCCGATGGCCAAGGAGAAGGCGACCAGCAGCCAGCGAGGGCCGTTCGCCCACAGGCCGCCCCAGCCGCCGGTCCACGCGAAGACGGCGTACAACGCCATGGCGCTGCAGCCGCCGACGAGCGCGAGGGCCGCCTCCACCGCGCCGAAGCCGATGGCCGCGTTCCCGGACAGACGCTTCGCCGCGAGGGAGCCGATACCCATCGCGAACACCATGACGGACAGCACGACGGAGGCCTGGGTGACCGAGTCGCCGATCAAGTAGGAGGCGAGGGCGACGAGTTCGAGCTCGTACACGAGTCCGCAGGCCGCACAGACGAAGACGCCCGCGAGGACCAGGAACCGCCCGGTCGCCGGCCGGACGGGCAACCGCGCAGGACCGCGCCAGGGCGAGGGGACGCTCTGGCGGGCGGGGGCGTGCGATTCGATCACTCTGCGACGTTACGTCACACGCCGGGCACGCTTCGTCACCCACACGTGTGGATCTAGCCGATCTTGACGCGTCGCGTGCTCGTGTCGCTCCGGTCGGTGCGCGGCTCCGCCCGGCCGTCGTCGGCGAGTCGGGAAGCCCGCGCCCGTACGCCGACCCGCGTGCGCGTCGCCACCAACTGGCCGTCCTGCGGATACGCGTGCCACGTACGCCAGTGCACCTGGCCCTCGTGCCGGTGCGCGAGCATCGCCGTGAACGCGTGCGGGCTGCCCGGGAAGACACCGGCGAGACCGTGCGGATGGTCGGTGACCAGGGCCAGCAACTCCTGGGCGCGGCCCGCGAAGGAGCCGGGCGTGAGGACTTCGACACGCGCCGCGAACTCGTACTCCCAGTCGCCGACGCCCTTGGCGACGCCCAGCGGAAGGGGCGTACTGGACCCCGGCAGACACGCCACCGTCTCCGAACAGCCGCCCCGCTCCCCCTCCATGAGCACCTGGTGGGACGCGCCGAGCAGGCGCAACTGCAGCTTCGTCTTGGCCAGTTCGAGGTCGAGCGTGGCCAGGGCGGGGAGCGGCTCGCGCCCCAGGGCCCAGGCGAGGTCGGACGCGGACGTGTCTGTGTAGGAGGTGTTCAGGGTCGTGAGCATGGATCGGCTCCGCTAGCACGCAGATGAAGAAGGAGTGTGGTCCGGCGCACCCGGTCGACACCGTTCGACACCGGGAGTTCGGCCACGTCAGCCCGGTCGGCCCAGCCCGTCCGGTCGGGAGCGGGTGTCCGCAGGACGTCCGAGGGGCTGCGTTGGCGATTCAGAGGGAATCATGAACTGTGGCGCCGCACAGCGTTTTTACCCAACTTCGTGGGGTTTCCATCCGTCAGAGCGCTACTCAGCTCAATTGTTCAACCACCGCGCGCGCCCGGCGCGTGCCGGTACGAGCGCGTGCCCGCCGGATTCCCCCTGTCCGGCGGGCACGCATGTGCGGCCCGGATACGGCTCCCCCTGCGCATGGAGCTCAGCTGCCCCGTGTCAGCTGCCTCCGCCGCATCCGCCCCCGCCGCCGCACGACGAACCCCCGCCGCAGGACGAGCCGCCGCCGCACGAGTGACCGCCCCCGCAGGAGTGCCCACCGTGTCCCCCGTGTCCGCCGTGCCCGCCCGAGGACGAGCCGCACGACGAGCCGGCGGCACCGGCTCCGCCCGCCCACCAGCTGCTGCCGCTGCCACCGCGGGAGCGCCGACCGCGCTTGTTCAGTGCCACCCCGCGCCTGTTCCGGCGCGCTCCGCTCACCACGGCCCCGACGAACAGGACCGCGATCACCGCCAGGATGATGCCGAAGACCATGGCGTCACCCTCCTTCCGGTTCCCCCGAAGCGGCCCCCCGTGGGCGCCTCGACGTGGCGTCACCGCCGCGTGAACGGGGAATGCCCAGCCGCCCCACCGGCCAAAGCAGAGTTGAGGAAGTCCAGAGCTTGGGCGCAGGATGACGCGCATGACTACGAGCGCACGCCCCTTCCTCAACCGCCGGCTCACCGAGTTCGGGACGACGATCTTCGCCGAGATGTCGGCGCTGGCCGTGCGGACCGGGTCGATCAACCTCGGGCAGGGCTTCCCCGACACGGACGGTCCCGAGGAGGTCCGGGAGGCGGCCGTACGGGCGCTGCGCGACGGGCACGGCAACCAGTACCCGCCGGGGCCGGGCGTGCCCGAGCTGCGCACGGCGATCGCTGCGCACCAGCTGCGGCGCTACGGACTGTCGTACGACCCCGACACCGAGGTGCTCGTGACGGCGGGTGCGACGGAGGCGATCGCGGCTGCGCTGCTGGCGCTGCTCGAGCCGGGGGACGAGGTCGTCGCGTTCGAGCCGTACTACGACTCCTACGCCGCCGGTATCGCCCTGGCGGGCGGCACGCGCGTACCGGTCACCCTGCGGCCGCACGAGGGCGGTTTCCGGCTCGACCTGGACGAGCTGCGCGCCGCGGTGACGGACCGGACCCGGCTGCTGCTGATCAACACGCCGCACAATCCGACGGGCGCGGTGCTGACGCGCGCGGAGCTGACGGCGGTCGCGGAGCTGGCGGTGGAGCGGGATCTGCTGGTGGTGACGGACGAGGTGTACGAGCACCTGGTCTTCGACGACGCCGAGCACGTGCCGCTGGCGACGCTCCCCGGGATGCGCGAGCGCACGGTCACGATCGGCTCGGCGGGCAAGACGTTCTCCTTCACGGGCTGGAAGGTCGGCTGGGTGACGTCGACGCCGGAACTGGTGGGTGCCGTCCGCTCGGTGAAGCAGTTCCTGACGTACGTGTCGTCCGGGCCGTTCCAGTACGCGGTGGCCGAGGCGCTGTCGCTGCCCGACTCCTACTTCGAGTCGTTCCGTGCGGACCTGTGCGCGAAGCGCGACCTGCTGGCGACGGGGCTCGCGGAAGCGGGCTTCGAGGTCTTCCGCCCGGCGGGCACGTACTTCATCACGACGGACGTCCGCCCCCTCGGCGAGAAGGACGGCTTCGCCTTCTGCCGAGCCCTGCCGGAACGGGCCGGGGTGGTGGCGATCCCGAACGCGGTCTTCTACGACAACCGCGACGAGGGCGCCCCCTTCGTCCGCTTCGCCTTCTGCAAGCGCGAGGAGGTCCTGGCGGAAGCGGTGAACCGCCTACGGCGCCTGTAGCCGCCTGTCACGTCGCCACGCCGAGTGACGTGGCAGCACACCCTGTCAGACGTCCAAGGGTCGCGGTCCGGGGCCGCCCATTGCAGTGTGCGGAAATGTGACCTACGTCAGTACCACTCTCGCCCCGCCCGCCGTCACGCAGCAGCCCGGTCCCCGGGAACGGGTCCGGCCCCGGTTGTCGCTCGCCGCCGCCGGTGGGGTCGCGCTCGGGATGTTCGCCGCTGCCCGGCTCACCGGTGTGGTCGTGCTCTCCCTGGTCGCCTGGGCCACCGGCAAGCAGCCGCTCGCGCTGCTCGGGCGGTCCTGGGACTCGGCCTGGTACCTGGGCATCGCCGCGCACGGGTACGTCCGCACCCTGTACTTCCGGCCCACCGTCGTCCACAGCGACCTCGCGTTCTTCCCGCTCTACCCGGGGCTGGTCAGGGCCGTCACCGCCGTGACCCCGCTCGGCGGAGGCGCCGCCGGGCTCCTGGTGTCCTGGGCCGCCGCCGGTGCCGCCGCCTGCGGGATCTACGCCGTGGGCGCCCGGCTGCACGGCAAGGGAGTCGGTACCGCGCTCGTCCTGCTGTGGGGACTGCTCCCGCACTCCGTCGTGCTGTCGATGGCGTACACGGAGCCCGTGCTCACCGCCTTCGCCGCCTGGTCGCTGTACGCGGTGCTGAGCGGGAACTGGATCTGGGCCGGCGCGCTGGCCGCGCTCGCCGGGCTGTCCCGGCCCAACGGCATCGCGGTGGCCGCCGCCGTCCTCGCCGCCGCGGCCTGCGAGATGTGGCGGCGGCACGGAAGGGTTTCCCACAGGCTGTGGACGGGGGTTCTGCTCGCCCCGCTCGGGTGGAGCGCCTATGTGCTGTGGGTCGGGCAGCGGAAGGGGGATCTGCTGGGCGGCTATTTCGAGGTACAGCGGCTGTGGGGGTCCCGGTTCGACCTCGGGCGCGGGTCGCTGCACTTCGTGCACGAGATGCTGCTGCACAGCAACCGGTTCGTCTTCCCGATGACCATGGTGATCGTCGCCGCCGGTGTGCTGCTGTACGCGCTGCTCGTCGCCGACCGGGCGCCCCTCCCGCTCCTCGTCTACACCGGCGTCCTGCTGCTCATCGCCCTCGGCGGCTCCGGCTTCTTCGAGTCCAAGCCGCGCTTCCTGCTCCCCGCGTTCCCGTTGCTGGTACCGCTGGCCCGAGCCCTGGTGCGGACGGCGAAGGCCCGGCCCTGGCACGCGACCCTGGTGGTCGGCGCCCTGGCCGGGCTCTCCTTCGTGTACGGCGCGTATCTGGTCGTGATCGCGCACACACCGCTGTAGGGCGACGGGGCGACTACTCCTCGTCGTCCTCGGGCTTGTCGGCCTCGTTGATCTCCTGCTCGAGGCCAAGCTGCTCGACGAGCCACCGGTCGAACTCGATCGCGGCCCGCACCCAGCTGACCGTCGACGAGACGAAGTGGTTGAGGTCGACGCCGGTGCCGATCAGCATCTGCGCCTCACCGATGAGGCGGACGGTGCCGTCGTCGTGGGTGTGGCTGTACACCTTCGGCCACAACGTCCGCCGGTTCCAGTCGTCGATCGACTCGAGAAGCTGCGGCTTCTCGTCGATCTTGTGGGGGCGGTCGTAGAAGGTCCGCACCGAGAAGACCGCCTGTTCGGCCTCCCCGCGGAACATGAAGTACGTACGGAACTGCTCCCACGGCGCCGCGAGGTCTCCCTCTTCGTCGACGACGTACTTGAGCTCCATCTGGTCGAGGAGCTGCTTCACGAGGTCCTGATCCGGGACGACGGGGCCCGCCGGTCCTTGGGGCTGCGGCTCGGGCTGGCCCCCGAAGTTCGGAATCGAGGACGGGTCGATGCTCACCGTGTTTTTCCCTTCGTACGGATTCCGCCATCCTCCCCCATGCGGGGAGGGGGGTGGCAAGCCCCGACGTGGCCTGTCGGCCCTCGGCTGACATGATCTGGCCGGTCGACGACGACCGGAACGCGGGCAGGGGGGCTCGATGGCGGGCGTGCGGGGCGGTACGGCGGGTGCGCGGGCGGGCCGGGGACGGACCCGGTGGGGGGTGTTCGCGGTGGTCATGGCCCTGCCGACGCTGCTCGTGGCCGGGGTGGCCGCGGTGGCGATCTGGTTCATGACCTCGGACTACCCCCTCGGCGGAGAGCCCGAGGACGTGCCGTGCGCGGAGGCGCTCGACTTCGGCGGGGCGAAGCTGCCGAAGGGGGCGTACGACGGGCAGTGCACGGTGCAGACCTGGCTGGACACGGACTATCACGCCGCGTTCCGGATGCCGCGGGCGGACGTGCGGAAGTGGCTGGCGGACACCTATCCCGAGGCTCCGGAGCCGGGTACCGACCTGTGCGACACCGACGCCGATCTCTGTCTGAATCTGAACACGCAGTACGCGACGCCCCCGGACGGCGCCGGTGCCGACGCGGTGACCGTGAACGTGACGTACGAGGACGCCGGCACCGCGGTGGTGTTCTTCTCGGCGTTCACCGTCTGACGGCCGCACGCGCGACGGCCCGCCCCCGGGGACGAGGGGCGGGCCGTCGCGTGGTGCCGGACTGGTCAGAGGGTCTTGCCGGTGGCCGGGCCGACGATCAGGCCGTCGCCGAAGGCGTCCACGCGGACCGTGTCACCGTCCTTGACCTCGCCGCCGAGGATCTCCTTGGCCAGACGGTCGCCGATCGCGGTCTGCACCAGGCGGCGCAGCGGACGGGCACCGTACGCCGGGTCGTTGCCCTCCCGGGCGAGCCAGGCCAGGGCCTCCTCGGTGACGTCCAGGCTGAGCCGGCGCTCCGCCAGCCGCTTGGCCAGGCGGTCGATCTGCAGCCGGGCGATCCGGGCCAGCTCCTCCTGGGTCAGGGCCGAGAAGACGACCAGGTCGTCGAGCCTGTTGAGGAACTCCGGCTTGAAGGAGGCCCGGACGACCTCCAGGACCTGCTCCTTCTTCTCGTGTTCACTGGTCAGCGGCTCCACGAGGAACTGGCTGCCCAGGTTGGACGTCAGCACCAGGATCGTGTTGCGGAAGTCGACCGTACGCCCCTGACCGTCCGTCAGGCGGCCGTCGTCCAGCACCTGCAGGAGGATGTCGAAGACCTCGGGGTGCGCCTTCTCGACCTCGTCGAGCAGCACCACGCTGTACGGCCGGCGGCGCACCGCCTCCGTCAGCTGGCCGCCCTCCTCGTAGCCGACGTACCCGGGGGGCGCGCCGACCAGCCGGGCCACGCTGTGCTTCTCGCTGTACTCCGACATGTCGATACGGACCATGGCCCGCTCGTCGTCGAAGAGGAAGTCGGCGAGCGCCTTGGCGAGTTCGGTCTTGCCGACACCCGTCGGGCCGAGGAACAGGAACGAACCGGTGGGGCGGTCCGGGTCGGCGATACCGGCCCGGCTGCGGCGCACCGCGTCCGACACGGCCCGCACGGCCTCGGTCTGCCCGATGAGCCGGCGGCCCAGCTCGTCCTCCATGCGCAGCAGCTTCTGCGTCTCGCCCTCCAGCAGACGGCCGGCCGGGATGCCGGTCCAGGAGGCGACGACGTCGGCGATGTCGTCCGGGCCGACTTCCTCCTTGACCATCGTGTCCTTCGCGACCTCCTCCTCGGCCTCCGAGGCGGCCTCCAGGTCCCGCTCGAGCTGCGGGATCTCGCCGTACAGCAGCTTGGAGGCGGTGTCGAAGTCACCGTCCCGCTGGGCGCGCTCGGCCTGGCCGCGCAGTTCGTCGAGCTTCTCCTTCAGCTCGCCGACCCGGTTGAGGGACTGCTTCTCCTTCTCCCAGCGGGCGTTGAGGCCGCGCAGCTCCTCCTCCTTGTCGGCGAGGTCGCGGCGCAGCTTCTCGAGGCGCTCCTTGGAGGCCTGGTCGGTCTCCTTGCTGAGCGCCAGCTCCTCCATCTTCAACCGGTCGACGGCGCGCTGGAGTTCGTCGATCTCGACGGGGGACGAGTCGATCTCCATGCGCAGCCTGGAGGCCGCCTCGTCGACGAGGTCGATGGCCTTGTCGGGCAGGAAGCGCGAGGTGATGTAGCGGTCGGAGAGGGTGGCCGCGGCCACCAGCGCGCTGTCCGCGATCTGCACCTTGTGGTGGGCCTCGTAACGGCCCTTGAGCCCGCGCAGGATCGCGATGGAGTCCTCGACGCTCGGCTCGGCGACCAGCACCTGCTGGAAGCGCCGCTCGAGCGCCGGGTCCTTCTCGATCCGCTCGCGGTACTCGTCGAGCGTGGTCGCGCCGACCATGCGCAGCTCGCCGCGGGCCAGCATGGGCTTGAGCATGTTGCCCGCGTCCATGGCGGAGTCGCCGCCGGCGCCCGCGCCGACGACCGTGTGCAGCTCGTCGATGAAGGTGATGATCTGCCCGTCGGAGTCCTTGATCTCCGCGAGGACGGTCTTCAGCCGCTCCTCGAACTCACCGCGGTACTTGGCCCCGGCCACCATGGCGCCGAGGTCCAGCGCGACGAGCCGCTTGTCCTTGAGGGACTCGGGCACGTCGCCCTTCACGATCCGCTGGGCGAGTCCCTCGACGACGGCGGTCTTGCCGACGCCGGGCTCACCGATGAGCACGGGGTTGTTCTTGGTCCGCCGGGACAGCACCTGGACGACCCGCCGGATCTCCTGGTCCCGGCCGATGACGGGGTCGAGCTTCCCGTCGCGCGCGGCGGCGGTGAAGTCGGTGCCGAACTTCTCGAGGGCCTTGTACTGGCCCTCGGGGTCGGCGGTGGTCACGCGGCGTCCTCCCCTGGCCTTCTGGAAGGCCTCCTGCAGCTTCTTGGCACTGGCCCCCTGCTGTGAGAGCACCTCGCCGGCGGAGCCGCCCTTCGCGGCGATGCCGATGAGCAGGTGCTCGGTGGAAAGGTACTCGTCCCCGAGTTCCTTCGCCCGCTCGGCCGCGTCGGCGAGGACGGCGAGCAGCTCGCGGTTGGGCTGCGGCGGGGCGACGGTGGACCCGGCCACGCTGGGCAGCGACGCCAGCACGCGCTCGGTCCCGGAGCGCACGGCGGCCTGGTCCGCGTCGACGGCGGCCAGGAGGTCGGTGATGTTCTCGTTGTCCTGCCCCTGGAGCAGAGCCAGGAGCAAGTGGGCGGGCGTGAGGTCCGGGTGCCCCTCGGTCACGGCGCGGTTGCTCGCCGCGTTGATCGCGTCCCGGCTCCTGTTGGTCAGCTCGGCATCCACGTTCGCGTTCTCCTCCTCGGCGTCGGCTTGTCTGCCACGTCTCCCAGTGCTGACTTAACCAACGTACACAAAGTTGAGTCTATTCCACTCAAGGTGAGACCGGGGAGCCTTCTGGGGCTAGCTTCCAGGCATGAGCAGACACTCCGTGGACCCGGGCGCCCCGGACGCGCCGTACCTCGCCTTCTGGCGGGAGCGCCATCTGTGCACCCTGACCACGCTCCGCCCGGACGGCAGCCCGCATGTCGTGCCCGTCGGAGTGACGTACGACCCGGAGACGCGACTGGCGCGGGTGATCACGAACAAGTCGAGCACGAAGGTGTCGCACGTGCGCGCGGCCGGAGAGGCGGGCGCCCGGGTCGCCGTCTGCCAGGTGGACGGCCGGCGCTGGGCGACCCTGGAAGGCCGGGCCTTCGTCCGCACGGACCCGGCGAGGATCGTGGACGCGGAGCGGCGCTACGCCGAGCGCTACGGGAGGGTTCCCTCGCCGAACCCGTCCCGGGTGGTGATCGAGATCGAGCTGGAACGGGCGTTGGGGCGGGGCTGACACCGCTGGGCGCGACTGACGGATTTCAGCCACTGTGGACGACCATGGAAAGGCGTCGGAACCCTGAAATGTCCCCAGAAACTGCAGCGGCGTCACCGTGTTCAGGTCACGGTGACGCCGCTGCGGGGGGAAGTACCTGAGCGATCTTTTACGACGGGGGAATCGCGTCAGGCACTGCGGGGGGTGGCTGAGATGGTCCTCACGTCGGAGACGTCCGGCTCAGCCAGCCGGTGGTCTCGCTGGTCCAGATTCACGAAGATCATTCCGTACCGGATCGCACAGCGCACGGGCTGTGGCGCCCCACGCGGCTTGCGCAGGCACCGGTACGCCCGTACGTCCTCGTCCTCGTCGCGCGTGACCACGACCGGCTCGCCGAACACGGTCACCATCAAGGAGTCACCACTGTGGGGGAGGGCGGTGGCCAGGTCGATGAAGTGCCAGCCCGAGCGGTAGGCGGTCGCCATCTCACGGCGGAAGGATCGGTCGTCGGGAGGGATGCTCACGTCAGCCCCCGGCTCCGTCGGCCGGCGCGATCGGCCACGAGGTGTTGTCCGTCCCGTTGGTCGTCGCCACGACAGAGGGCCAGCTGGTGTTCGCCCGAACATCACCCTTCGCACCGGAGAAGCCGCTCAACGCACCCACAGCCACAAGGGCAGAGAAAGCGGCGACAAGCACCGAGCGAAGCATTTTCTTACGCATAGTCGGCTTCGTCCTCACTCGAAGGTCCCCTATTCCCCCGTCAGGTATGACGATGGCTCATTCGGACACGTCATGGCCACACAATCGGTGCATCATGTTCCTGCATGTTCAGGACCCTGGGGGGTGGAGATTTGACAACGAATCGCATAAAAGCGACACATCCCCATGCGGTGACGGAACTGTGTGAGGACGGTGGCCGCATTTATGCCACAGCTCTACGTGCCGGACGCGTCGCGCGCGCGGACGCCGAGGCCGCCCCGTGCCTCCTGGAGTTCGCCCTGCTCCACCCGGATCCCGACGACCCGGACTGGCTGCGACCGGTGCCCCCGACTGTCGCCCTCGCGCACCGGCTCGCGCCGATCGAGCGCGAGATAGCCGACCGCAGGCGCATGTCGATCGAACTCGCCGACGCCTTCCAGCCCTACCTGACGCTCAGCACCCAGACCACGACGACCAGCGACTCCATCGTCGTCCTGGAGGGCGGCGACCGCATCAACGAGGCGCTCAACCTGGCCACGGAGCAGTGCCAGACCGAGGTTCTCACGGTCCACCCGAGCGAGCGACTGTCCGAACGCAGCGTGCTGCGCGGGCTGGAACGCGACCGGCCGCTCATCGAGCGCGGCGTCCGCATCCGCACCCTGTACCAGCACACAGCCAGGCACAGCCCGGAGAAGCTGGCCTACGCGGCCCATCTCGCGGACGGCAAGGTGGAGTACCGCACCATCGACGAACTGGTGGAGCGGCTGATCATCTGCGACGAGACGGTCGCGTTCATCCCCATCCGGGACGACCACCAGGTCGCGCTGGAACTGCGCCAGCCGGGCCTGGTCCGCTACCTCGTCAAGGTCTTCGAGTTCATGTGGAACCGCGCGGTCCCGCTGAACACGGACGGCCCCTACGAGACCGCCCGCGACGGCATCACGGACATCCAGCACTCCATCGCCAAGCTCCTGGTCGAGGGCCACGTCGACGAGGCGATAGCCCGCCGTCTGGGCATGAACGTCCGCACCTGCCGTGCCCACATAGCCAAACTGGCCCAGGCTCTGGGCAGTGGCAGCCGAGCCCAACTCGGCTACCTGATAGCCCAGTCGGGAATCCTGAACCAGGACACCACGGTCCCGGGACAGGACGGGCAGCAGTAACGGCCCCGCACCGGCAGGTGCTCGCGCCTACTGCCCGGGCACCCTCAGCGCGGCCTCCCCGGCCTCACGTGGAGCGCCGTCCAGGCCCACCTGGGCTATGCGCACGCCGAGTTGGGTGCGGTTGGCCGCGCCTAGGGTTTCCGAGAGGCGGGCGATGTGGGCGCGGCAGGTGCGCACGCTGATGCCGAGGCGCTCGGCGATGACGGCGTCCTGGTGGCCCTCCGCCAGCAGGGCCGCGATGGACTGCTCGCGGTGCGAGATGCCCTCGATGCCGGTGTCGGGAAGCGGAGCGGTCAGCGGGATCGCGAGGCGCCACAGGCGTTCGAAGACCGTCACCAGGTACTCGACCAGCGCCGGGTGCCGCAGTTCGAGCGCCATCGTGCGGTCGGCGTTGGCGGGGATGAACGCCACAGTGCGGTCGAACAGGATCAGCCGGTCTATGACCTCGTCGAGGGTACGGGCCTCGACCGCGTCGCCCATCAGCTCCAGGTAGTTGAGCAGCCCCTGCCCGTGCCGGGCCACGTGCGTGTACAGGTCCCGCATCCGCACGCCCCGGCCGCGCAGCGCCAGCGCCCGGTGCAGGCCCTCGGTGAGTTCGGCTTCCCGCCGGATGCCGCCGGGCTGCACCGTGAGCACCTCACTGGTGCAGGCGTCGGTCGCCTCGTCCATGGCCGCCTGGATGCGGGACAGCCCGTCCAGGACCCGGATCGACGTGCCCTCCGCAGGTGCCGACGCCTGGAGCTTCCTCCCGAGCCCGGCGTACCGCTCGAAGGCCGCGACCGCCGAACCCACCCGCCGCTGGCTCTCCCGGACCTCGTCGTAGACCCCGCGCAGCAGCCGGGACATGACCTCCTGCGGCGAGGTCGGCACCAGCCAGTCCATGTCGTCGGGGTCCGGGTGCAGCAGGGCGAGTTCGAGCAGGCAGGGCACCGGCCCGGCGTCCGTGCGCGGCACCCGCCCGCGCCGTACGGCCCGGGAGTACACACGCTCCCCAACCTCGCACAGTCGGTCGGCGCCATGGGGATGCTCCTCCGTCCCGTGCCCGGCCATCGCCCATTCCACCCCCGGCTTGCTGCCACATCCGTGGCGCAACTATGCGCGGCGGAACCCGCCTCCGCAACACGGCTCGGCCCGCCGGGCCCGCCGTAAAGTCCCCTTGTCTCCCGTTTCCTCCCGGCCTCATCACGTCACTTCTGCAAGAACATGATGGCGATGGCCGGAACTTGGCGGCGTACGACGACGGCACCTCGCGCGCTCGGCGCATGAGGTGGCACGGATCCGGGAGCTACCTCGCCGCACACCTCATATCTGACGCTTCGCCACCGCAGGCGCTCGCGACGTTCCACTCCCGCGGGTGAACACGGGCCACGGCACCGCATTGACCTGATCGTCAACGCCGGCCGGACGTCCGCGCCCCCACCGGTCCCGACTACTTGAGGCCGATGGACTCGCACGCCGCCTCGTACTTGGCGGTGCAGATGTCCGAGACCTTGTAGATGCCGTCCGCGATGACCGTGTCCTTGATGTCGCTCTTGGTCAGGGCGCTCACCTGGACCAGCTGGGCCGGGATGGCCTTGGTGGTGGGGCTGTCGACCTTGTCGCGGGTCAGGGCGTCGAACTGGATGTCCTTGCCCTGGATCTTGGCGATGGCCATCTCCGCGGCCGCCTCGGCCTCTTCCGGGTAGGACTTGTACACGCTCATGTACTGCTCATCGGAGATGATCCGCTGCACCGCGTCCAGTTCCGCGTCCTGACCGGTGACCGGCGGCAGGCTGGTGACGCCGGCGGCCTTGAGCGCCTTGATGATGCCGCCCGCCATACCGTCGTTGGCGGAGTAGACGCCGGCGATGTTGTCCTTGCCGATCGCGTTGATCGCCGCGGTCATGTTCGCCTCGGCGTTCTCCGGCTTCCAGTCCTTGGTGTCGTACTTCGCCGCGATCGTCACCTTGCCGTTCAGCTCGGAGAGCGCGCCCTCCTTGAACTGCTTGGCGTTCGGGTCGGTCAGCGAGCCGTTCATCATGACGATCTTGTCGGAGGAGTCGGCGTCCGGCTCGAGCGCCTCCAGCAGCGTACGGCCCTGCACCTCGCCGACGAGTTCGTTGTCGAAGGAGATGTACGCGTCGATCGGCCCCTCGGCCAGGCGGTCGTAGGCGATGACCGGAATGCCCGCGTCCTTGGCCTTCTTCACCTGGCCGGCGATGGCGTGCGCGTCGACCGCGTCGAGCAGGATGACGTCGACCCCGTCGTCGATCATCTTCTGCATCTGACCGGCCTGCTTCGCCGCTTTCGCGTCGGCATTGGCGTATTCGACTCTGCCCTGCTTTCTGGTGAGTTCGGCGACCTTGTCCTTGATGATGGGGTAGTCGAACTTCTGGTAGCGCGTGTTCGCCGTCTCCGGCAGCAGCAGTCCCACCGTGACGTCGTTGCCCTTGGTCGGGCTGGCGTCGCTGGAGTCGCCCGTCGCGTTGAGCACGCCGCAACCGGCGAGCGAAAGGATCATCGTGGACGCTGCCACGGATATGGCGATACGACGCATACGGGGGCTCACTTCAGGTGCGTTCCGGACGTGGGGGCCGCTTTGCCACCCAGACGACTGAAAAGCCAACGCGCCAGCAACACCCGACGTCAAGCGGAACTACTTAACGAGTGCGCAACACCACGCTCCGCTGTATCTGTGAAGGTTGAGCGGAATCCCCTCCAACCACCCTTTACGGGCTCTCCATCTGAGGGATTTCACGAAACGACAACGGACCGGCCCGCACCAGGTCACCGCGGCGGGCGCGGCGTCCCCCGGGTCGGGCGCGGAACCCGACCGGGAGAGGTTCAAGGGCGGGCAAAGATCCGTACAACCAATACCCTTGCCCACGAGTCGTGATCAACGGCAGCCGTGTACCGCCGCCCCGACTCGCCCCGAGGATCGAATGAACCCGGCCGGACGCATGGCGGCCTCGACCGTCGTGCTCTCCGTCATCGGCACCGCGCTGAGCGCCCTCGCGGCCCCTGCCTCCGCCGCCACGACCTGTGCCTCACCGGTCTACAAGCGGCAGTTCTACGCGAACACCACCTTCTCCGGCACGCCGAAGAAGACCGACTGCGACTCCACCATCAGCGAGAACTGGCGCACCGGCGCACCCGCCACCGGACTGCCCAAGGACAACTTCGCCATCCGCTGGACCGTCACCCGCGACTTCGGCTCCGGCGGCCCCTTCGCCCTGCCCGTCTCCACCCAGGACGGCACCCGCGTCTACCTCGACGGCACCCGCAAGGTCGACCTGTGGAAGAACGTCTCGGCCACGGTCAAGAAGACCCCGGACATCACCGTCCCCGCCGGCACCCACACCCTCCGCATCGACTACGTCAACTGGACCGGTGCGGCCAACGTCTCCTTCGCCTACCAGCTCCGCACCTCCGCCACCGTCGACAAGGTCAAGCCCCTCACCCCGAAGGGGACTTCGGCGACGTACGACCGAACCACCGGCACGGCCAAGCTCACCTGGACCAAGAACAAGGAGATGGACATCGCCGGGTACCGCGTCAACCGACGCCTGAAAGGCACGTCGTTCGGCAGCAAGCCGCTCGCGACGACGACCTCCACGTCGTACACCGACTCCTCCCTGCCGAAGACCGGTGCGAGCTACTACTACGAGGTCCGTGCCTACGACAAAGCGGGCAACGAGTCGGCGGGGACCGCGGATCAGGGCGTCACCACCATCGACCGGACGCCGACCGGCGCGCCCGGCGGGCTGACCGCCGGCTCCTAGGCGGGCGGGGTGCGGATCTCCTGGGGCCGGGTCACGGACGCGGTGTCCTACCGGGTCTACCGGGCGACGAGCGCGACCGGTGCCTACACCGAGGCCGCCCGCACGGACCAGACGTCCTACCTGGACACCTCGGCCGTCGAGGGTGCCACCTCGTACTACCGCGTGACGGCCCTCGACGCGGCGGGCAACGAGTCGGCGCCGGCCGCCGTCAGCGCCAAGCGCTCCGACCTCACCCCGTCGTCCGCCGTCACCGGGCTGACCGCCACGCCCACCGCATACGGCTTCGCCCTGCGCTGGGACGCGAATCCGACGCCCGACCTGGCGCGGTACGTCGTCTACGCGGGCGAGCTCGTGGGCGACGACGAGGAGCAGGTCTGCTCCGTCCACCAGGTCGAATGGCTGTCTACCGACACCACCTCGTTCGCGTATCGCACCCTGCCGGACGGCGAGGACCGGTGCTTCTTCGTCGATGCCGTCGACGACGACTGGAACTCCCACTACGAGTGGACGGGCGCACCCGAGATCGTGACCGCCACCGAGCTCGACACCACGCCCGGCGTGACCGCGCCCGAGGGTTCACCGATCGAGCTGACGGCGTCCACCGGCGAGGACGGCGACGCGGTGACCGACGCCACCGGCTACCAGGTCTACCGCTGGAACCCGGACACCGCGGCGTACGAGAAGCTGGCGGCCGCCTCGCAGGGGTCGTACGAGGACACCACCGCCGCCCGGGGCGCCACGCACTACTACTGGGTGACGGCCGTGTACGCGGACGGCACCGAGTCGGCGCCTGGCGCCGACTACGCGGTCCTGGCGCCGTGAGCACGCGAAGGGGCCGGGAGGTCGTGACACCTCCCGGCCCCTTCGCAGGTGCCGTCAGTCGGACTGCTGCTGCCGCTTCGGCCGCCACACCACCAGCGCGCTGGTCTGCTGGACCTCCTGGTACGGGACCAGGTCGCGCCGGTAGGAGGCGTGCACCGCGGCCTCGCGCTGCTGCATCGCCGCCGCCGCGCCGTCCAGGGCCGCCTGCAGTTCCGCCACACGGGACTGCAGCGCGGCGACCTGGTTCTCCAGTTCGATGATGCGCTTGATGCCGGCCAGGTTGATGCCCTCGTCCTGCGACAACTGCTGCACCTGGCGGAGCAGTTCGATGTCGCGGGCCGAGTAGCGCCGGCCCCGGCCCGCGGTGCGGTCCGGGGAGACGAGGCCCAGGCGGTCGTACTGACGCAGCGTCTGCGGGTGCAGGCCGGAGAGCTGGGCCGCCACCGAGATGACGTAGACCGGGGTCTCCTCGGTCAGTTCATACGGGTTACGCCGACGGCCGTCCATCACTCTCAAGCTCCCTTCGCGGCCTCGAACAGCTCCGCCCGCGGATCCTCACCCGCGGTCGCCTCGCGATACGCCTCGAGCGCGTCACGAGCCTTCCCCGACAGGTCGACCGGAACACTCACCTCGACGGTGACCAACAGGTCGCCGCGCGTGCCGTCCTTGCGGACCGCGCCCTTGCCCCGCGCCCGCATGGTGCGGCCGTTGGGTGTGCCCGGGGGCAGCTTCAGGGTGACGGCGGGACCGCCGAGCGTCGGGACCCGGACCTCGCCGCCGAGGGCCGCCTCCGCGAACGTCACCGGCACGGTCACCGTCAGGTTGTCGCCCTTGCGGCCGAAGACCGGATGCTCGCCGACGTGCACGACCACGTACAGGTCGCCCGCCGGGCCGCCACGCTCGCCCGGGGCGCCCTTGCCGCGCAGCCGGATCCGCTGGCCGTCCGTGACCCCCGCGGGGATGCGGACCTGCATGGTCCGGGACGACTTGGCACGGCCGCTGCCCTTGCACTCCATGCAGGGGTGCTCGGCGATCAGACCGCGGCCCTTGCAGTCGGGGCAGGGGTCGGTCAGCGAGAAGCCGCCGCCCGAACCCCGGGCCACCTGGCCGGTGCCGACGCAGGTCGGGCACACCCGCGGTGTGCCGTTCTTGTCGCCGGTGCCCGAACAGGCCTTGCACGGAGCCTGCGAGGACATCCGCAGCGGCACCGTGGCACCCTCGATGGCCTCGGTGAAGCTCAGCGTGACCTCGGACTCGATGTCCTGGCCGCGCCGGGGCTGCGTCCGCGTCGTACCGGCGCCGCCCCGGTTGAACAGGCCCCCGAAGACGTCACCGATACCGCCGCCGAAGCCTCCGCCCTGGGCGCCGCCTCCACCGAAGAGGTCGCCCAGGTCGAAGTTGAAGTTGCCGCCGCCCGCGCCCGGCCCCGGCCGGAACCCGCCGTTGCCGAAGAGGGCGCGTGCCTCGTCGTACTCCTTGCGCTTCTTGGGGTCACCGAGCACGTCGTTCGCCTCGGAGATCTCCTTGAAGCGCTCCTCGGCCCTGGCGTTGCCCTTGTTGGCGTCCGGGTGGAACTCGCGGGCGAGCTTCCGGTACGCCTTCTTGATCTCGGCCTCGGTGGCGTCCTTGGGGACGCCGAGGACCTTGTAGTAGTCCTTCTCGATGAAGTCCTTGGTGCTCATCCCCGACGTCCCTCCTTCCTCGTTGTGTCTACGTCAGCCCTCGTCCGGGCCACCGTTCTCCTTGTCCTCGGCCGCCGGGCCCTCGTCGGCCGACTCGGCCTTGCCCGGCTGAGCGCCGGGCTGCGGCTCGGCGACGGCCACCCGTGCGGGGCGGATGACGCGCTCGCCGATGCGATACCCGGGCTGCAGAATCGCCACGCACGTCGTCTCGGTGACGTCCGGCGCGTACGAGTGCATCAGGGCCTCGTGGATCGTCGGGTCGAAGGGCTCGCCCTCCTTGCCGAACTGCTGCAGCCCCATCTTCGCCGCGACGGTCTCGGTCGACTCCGCGACGGACTTGAATCCGCCGACGAGTTCGCCGTGTTCGCGTGCGCGGCCGATGTCGTCGAGCACGGGCAGGAGTTCGGTCAGGAGGTTCGCGATGGCGACCTCCCGGACCGCGATCCGGTCGCGCTCGACACGGCGTCGGTAGTTCTGGAACTCGGCCTGGAGGCGCTGGAGGTCCGCCGTGCGCTCGTTGAGCGCCGTGCGCACCTGGTCCAGCTGGGCGACCAGGCCAGCGATCTGATTCGCGTCCCCGGCCGGGGCCGCCGCCTCCTCCGCAGAGGGAGAGGCGGCCTGCGGCTCGGCGTCATCGGGGGTGGCGCCGGAGGGGACGTCGGGCTTCTCCTCGAAGCCCGGGGTCTCCTCCGTCACGCGGCACCGTCCTTGCGCTCGTCGTCCACGATCTCGGCGTCCACCACGTCGTCGTCGGCCCGCGGGGCCTCGGCACCGCCGGCCGCGGCCTGGGAGGCCTGCGCGTCGGCGTACATCGCCTGGCCCAGCTTCTGGGAGACGGCGGCGACCTTCTCGGTGGCCGTGCGGATCTCGGCGGTGTCCTCGCCCTTGAGCTTCTCCTTCAGCTCGGCGATCGCACCCTCGACCTCGGTCTTGATCTCGCCCGGGACCTTGTCCTCGTTGTCCTTGAGGAACTTCTCGGTCTGGTAGACGAGCTGCTCGCCCTGGTTGCGGGTCTCGGCGGCCTCGCGGCGGCGGTGGTCCTCCTCCGCGTACTGCTCGGCCTCCTGGCGCATCCGGTCGACCTCGTCCTTCGGGAGCGACGAACCGCCGGTGACGGTCATCTTCTGCTCCTTGCCGGTGCCGAGGTCCTTCGCCGTGACGTGCATGATGCCGTTGGCGTCGATGTCGAAGGACACCTCGATCTGCGGGACGCCACGCGGCGCCGGCGGCAGACCGGTCAGCTCGAACATGCCGAGCTTCTTGTTGTACGCCGCGATCTCGCGCTCGCCCTGGTAGACCTGGATCTGCACGGACGGCTGGTTGTCCTCGGCCGTCGTGAAGATCTCCGAACGCTTCGTCGGGATCGTGGTGTTGCGCTCGATGAGCTTGGTCATGATGCCGCCCTTGGTCTCGATGCCGAGGGACAGCGGGGTCACGTCGAGGAGCAGGACGTCCTTGACCTCACCCTTGAGGACACCGGCCTGGAGCGAGGCGCCGATGGCGACGACCTCGTCCGGGTTCACGCCCTTGTTGGCCTCCTTGCCGCCGGTCAGCTCCTTGACGAGCTCGGCGACGGCGGGCATGCGGGTGGAGCCACCGACGAGGACGACGTGGTCGATCTCGCCGAGCTGGATGCCGGCGTCCTTGATGACGTTGTGGAACGGCGTCTTGCAGCGCTCCAGCAGGTCCGCGGTCAGCTGCTGGAACTGAGCGCGGGTCAGCTTCTCGTCCAGGTGCAGCGGGCCCTCGGCGGACGCGGTGATGTAGGGCAGGTTGATCGAGGTCTCGGTGGACGAGGACAGCTCGATCTTCGCCTTCTCCGCGGCCTCACGGAGGCGCTGGAGGGCCATCTTGTCCTTGCCGAGGTCGACGCCGTGGCCGGCAGCGAACTGCTTGACCAGGAAGTCGACGACGCGCTGGTCCCAGTCGTCACCACCGAGGTGGTTGTCACCGTTGGTGGCCTTCACCTCGACGACGCCGTCGCCGATCTCCAGGAGGGACACGTCGAAGGTGCCGCCACCGAGGTCGAAGACGAGGATCGTCTGGTCGTCCTTGTCGAGGCCGTAGGCGAGCGCGGCCGCGGTGGGCTCGTTGACGATGCGCAGGACGTTAAGGCCCGCGATCTCACCGGCCTCCTTGGTTGCCTGGCGCTCGGAGTCGTTGAAGTACGCCGGGACGGTGATGACCGCGTCGGTCACCTTCTCGCCCAGGTAGGCCTCGGCGTCCCGCTTGAGCTTCTGCAGGATGAACGCGGAGATCTGCTGGGGGTTGAAGTCCTTCCCGTCCAGCTGGATCTTCCAGTCGGTGCCCATGTGGCGCTTGACGGACCGGATGGTCCGGTCGACGTTGGTGACCGCCTGGCGCTTGGCCACCTCGCCGACCAGCACCTCGCCGTTCTTCGCGAAGGCGACGACGGACGGCGTGGTCCTGGCACCCTCGGCGTTGGTGATGACGGTGGGCTCGCCGCCCTCCAGAACGCTGACGACGGAGTTAGTCGTGCCCAGGTCGATGCCGACCGCACGTGCCATGGTGATTTCCTCCAGCTGACTTGAGTGGAACGGACTCAAGTGTGCACGAGGCTCCGCCCTGGGTCAACAGACCTGAGTCGCCTGGACTCAACTCTTATCCGTTCCTTACACGCAATTGCGTCCTGACCTGCGACGGTACGGGACGACGGGCGCCGTAGGCCGGAACACGCAGGAGGAGAAGCACGGCCAGAAGGGCGCCGCCGGCCACCCACAGCACGTTGTCCTGGTCCGCCCAGCCGGTGTGCGCGAGCACGCCGACGAGCACCCCGGAGAACGAGCCGAGGCCGAGCAGGACGGTGGCGCCCTGCGCGGTGAGCCCGAGCCGCCGCAGCCGGTGGGCAAGATGGTCGGGCCCCGAGCGCAGCAGCGGGCGCCGGGCGAGGCGCCGCGACACGACGACGAGCACCACGTCGGCACCGGCGACCGCGGTCAGCGCGAACAACACCCCGGCGCTCGACCCGATTCCGTGCCCCGCCCGGGTGAACACGGCGGACGAGGCCAGCAGGAATCCCGCGAACAGCGAGCCGCACGTCCCGAGCCCGATCCGTGCGGGATGCCAGTTGTGCATCAGGAACCCGGTGAGCGCGGCGGCGAGCACGCTGAGCAGCACGGCGAGCCCGTCCATCAGATCGGCGGCGGCGCAGGCCGCGACCCCGAAGGCGGTGACGACCCCGACGGTCCCGGCGAGCCCGTCGGCGTGGTCGAGCGAGCGGAAGGCGAGGGCGACGAAGACGGTCCAGCCGACGGCGAGGAGCCCGGCGGGGACGCCCGTCTCGTCGTACGGCACGACACAGGCCGCCGCAACGGCCGTACCGGCGGCGAGCACCCGCGGCCGCAGCCGCCACACGTCCGCGACCAGCCCCAGCAGGGCGACCCCGGCACCCGCTGCGAGCAGCCTGCCGACGCCGTCCCCGAGCGGCGCGACCCTCGTCCACGCCCCGGTGACGGCGACGGCACAGGTGGCGAGTACGACGGCCACGCCGCCGAGGAGCGGCACGGGCCGCTGTCGTCGACGGTCGACGGCACGGGTCCGCAGGCCGGGCCCGCGAAGCAGCGCCGTGAGCAGGGCAGCGAGGAGAAGGGCGGTGGTGGCGGCGACGATCCCGTAGATCACAGGCTCTAAATTAGGACTGAAAGTAGCAATTCGTCACGAATAACACGATCCGATTACCGAAGGGAGCATCGATCATGAGCGGCAGCGCAGGCAACCCTCAGCGATTCAGATCACCCCACGCCTGGCTACAGTGCGAGGAGAGATGCAGGTAGTCTCAGACGGACTGCATAAGTTACCGATTAGTAATATCCCTCGCAGGCCCGAGGAGCCTCCAATGCAACTCGCCGCGATCATCGTGTCGCTGGTACTCGCCGTGGTCGGCGTGGCGCTGTTCGGCCGTGCCATCGCGCAGATCTACCACTTCGTACGGCTCGGTCAGGACGTGCCGGCGGGCACCCGCACCGACGACTGGAAGAGCCGCACCCTCACGGTGGTGAGGGAGTTCCTGGGCCACACCCGGATGAACCGCTGGGGCATCGTGGGTGTCGCGCACTGGTTCGTCGCGGTGGGCTTCTTCTCCCTGGTGCTGACCCTGATCAACGCGTTCGGC
>NZ_BMQA01000038.1 GCF_014647875.1 Streptomyces brasiliensis
ATCGTCACACCGCCGTGACCTGCACACTCACGAGATCAACGCGACTTTGCAATCGCCCTGTCGGCGGCTCAGCGGTGAGGGATGTCGCCCAGCTCCGAGGGTGACTCCCTGAGGGGCGACCCGAGGCCGGTGGAGCGCGAAAAAAGCGGAATTCCACATTTTGTGACGTCGGTCACGGCGCTTCGCCAATCAACCAGCGCGCTTAGTAGACGCGGCATGGCAGACATCTATGGATTTGTCCGTCTTGGCCCGAATATGGATCCCGCCGCGTGTCCCAGGATTCCGCCCGGCCGACCCGCACGCCCGTTGCCCCGTGATGTAAGGGATCTGACGCCGCGACAGCTTTCCCTCCTGCCGCCGTGTGCGGACCGGAGGCCCGTGCACTGCCCTGGCGAGGTCCCCGGGACCTACGAGGCCGGGTAGTGGCGGGACCCTTTGCGCTCCCTGTTGAGCCGTTCTAAGAATGACGACCCACAGGACGTCGCTGCAGTTCGGAACCGGTGTTCACGCCGAGTCGACCGCGCACTGTGGCGCTCGGCGTCACCGAGTGAGTAGGAGCCCGCCACATGAAGTCGTCCCGAATGTCCGCGAGACTCCTCGCCCTCGCTCTCGGCCTGGGTCTGGCCTCCAGCGCGCTGGGCGCGGCGGTGCCGGCGAGCGCCCAGACGGCCGCTACCCCGTCCGCTGCCGCCGGTACCTCCGTGGCGCGGTACGACGGGTCGGTTGAGGAGGCTGCGAACAACAAGGCGTTCTTCGAGGCTGTGCTCAAGTCGGTCGCCGAGAAGCGCGCCGCCCAGCCCAACGCGCAGGCGGTGACCCTCTACTACGACGCCTCCCGGGCACCGAGCTTCCGTTCGCAGATAGCGAGCGCGGCCTCGATCTGGAACAGCTCCGAGTCCAACGTCAAGCTCCAGGAGGCTTCGAGCGGTGCCGACTTCTCCTACTACGAGGGCAACGACACGCGCGGGTCTCACGCCTCCACCAACGGCCACGGAAGTGGCTACGTCTTCCTCGACTACGCCCAGACCCAGCAGTACGACTCGGTCCGCGTCGTCACCCACGAGACCGGGCACGTGCTGGGCCTGCCGGACGACTACGGCGGGCCGTGCAGTGAGCTGATGTCGGGCGGCAGCGCCGGCCCGTCCTGCACCAACCGCTACCCGAACGTCACCGAGCGCTCGCGTGTCGACCAGCTGTGGGCCACCGGACTCGCGCAGGCCCCGGGCACGGTGAACCAGCCCGCTGAAGACCCGAGCGCTGCACCGCCGGCACCGCCCGTAGCCCCAGGCACGGTGAACCAGCCCGCTGAAGACCCGAGCGCTGCACCGCCGGCACGGACCGTGACGCCGGGTCACGGTCCGTGGCGTCCGCTCCACGGTACGCCCTGGAGGTGATTGCGTTCCCAAGTGGGAAGCGGCTCGCTGTCGAGGATGGCGGGTGCTGGGGTGGCTACGGTCCCCTCGCCACTGACTCGCACCCGTCAGTCGATACCGACCAGAGCGACGGATTGCGGAGCCAGACCCGCCACGAGGGCATTGATCAGCGTCGACTTGCCGGACCGGGTGGCCTCCACGATCAGCCAGTGCGACACGCGCCGCAGGTCGACCACCCACGCGGCCCTGGTTTCGACTGCTCCGACAGTCACCCGGAGCAGGCGACCGGGTCCCCGCTGCTTCGGAACCCGAGGAGCCGCCAACGGGTCGGCCACCAACGCGGCGACCCGTACGACCCCCGGTCTCCAGGAGGCCACCCGCACCGCGTGGACTTGCCAGTCCTCCGCCATGGCCGGTGCAGCCTTGCTATCCGAGGATCCCGGACCCAGGCAGTGGACGTCGGGCAAGCCCACCTTTGAGCAGTTCTTTGCGCGACAGAGAGAGCTTCTCGGAGCTCAAGAATTCCAGCCCATCGAAGCAGACCTGCAGGCAGCGCACACAGAGTACGAAGCAAGCCTGAGTGAGCTTCCTGTCATCTTCCAGGTGCCTGAAGACGGGAAGAAGTGGCTATTCCGCATCCTCGCAAGAAATGCCGCTCATTCTGTTCTGCGATTCGCGGGTGACAATACTTCTGCATCAAGATTCGCCACACCAAGAACCGCAGACCATCAGCGCTTACCCATAGACGACCCGACTCCGGACTGGCAGATGTTTACAGTCGGTTCCGACTCCAACATCGATTCGCATCGGTTCGTCGGTGTCAAGTATTCCATGCCACTCCCCCAATGGCGCGTCTCTCGAAATCTTCCGAGGGGTTGAAAAGGGGATGTATGAAAGTCTTCGTGAGGGGAGAGTCAGCGCCTACCTCAAGAGAGCTCGGCAACTTCGCAGTGCGTGGACGTCAGTTTCGTCTGGAGCAGCTGCGAACAGTACCCAGCATCAGGCCGTCTCGGTTGGCAGCGACGGAACTGGGCTGAGGATCCGTGTGGTGTAACCGGCTACACGTGCTTTTGCCGGCGGGCCGCCGACGACATCCACGACTGACACCCACGACAGCGGCGCCGAGGCAATGACGGCAATACTGACGGCAACGACGGCGGACGGCAGCGGTGTCGGCGGTCTCCGAACCTGGACCCCTTTGGGGTCGATGACTTTCGACCCCGTGTGTTGAGTTGTTCACCCGGTTGCCGTGCTCGGTGTGCGGCCGATGTCGCGGTTCTTGAGCCGGTAGGAGTCTCCCTTCAAGGACACCAACGGAACGCAAAGCTGTATTTGACGGTCCTCTTGGGTCCGCTCGGGCCGGTGGAGGGGCTGTATCTGCACCCTGACCACCGCCGTCGTCTGCGTCGTCCTCCCGTTGAAGGGCGGCAGCATGTTCTGCGCAAACAGCCCACCAGCTTTCGCCTCCGTTGTCTGTGACCCTCACACTCCACTCCGCTGGGTTGGCGCACGGTTCCCCCCAGGCGCACTCGCCACATGCGGAGGTCGTGCCGGCTCTGCAGAATCTCGGAGGGCCGACCGAACCTGGCCCGGTCAATCTTGATCACCCACCGCCGGGTGAGCCGCATCGCGGCGGCTGCGCTCATGAACGCTTCAGGAACCTCAAATAGAACGCCACGAACACCAGGACGACTCCGACGTTCACCATCAGACGCGCCCAGAACTGATGCCTGAAGAACAGGATGTCCACGCCAACCACGACGGCTACCAGCGCGGACACGTAGAGCACGACGACCGCCTGTCTTCCCATCCTTCTTTTGTACTACGTGTCCTTCTTTCCTACTACGTGCGGTCGCGGTGAGAGTGAGCAGGAACAACACAATCTGTGAACACAAGCGGGGCAATGCGCCGCCGGTATCCCGGCAGCAGCCGTGCCCTTCGCAGGTCGTACCGCGATCGTCGGCTTCGGAGGGGCTAGCGGCGGCGACGGATCATGGAACCATCGCGCCCGTGCCTTCCGCGTGTTTAATCTAAAAGGCAAGCCACCGCGCGGTCGCATACATAACGCCCGTGGACCACTTGTGGACCAACCACGTTCCAGCGGCCGACCACAGACCTATGACGTGCACACAATTCCGAGACTTAAGCGCCCTCCGGAGCCGTGCAGTACAGCACCGAACTACAGCAACAGTGATGACCACAGACGGGCGTCCCGAGCCGCTACCTCCCGGTCACCGGGGTGGGAACCCTCAACGACATCTAGCGGCGTACGAGTCGGCCGGCGACTTGACTCGACCACTGAGATTCGACCGACCACGTGAGTACTCGCAGGCAAGGCCTTTGTCGGTTGTTCTACATGGTCGCTAGTCCTCCGCGTACGCGTCCCGAACGACTCTCATCTCGGCTTGGAGCTTCTGCTTGTGAAGCTCATTCAGCAGGGCGAGAGCCTCTGCCTTCGCTTCCTCCGATACGCCAGGCGATGTTGACACCTTCATCATCACCCTCTGAGATCGCCAAACCTTGAATTGGACTCCCCAGCGCGCCCTTGGTCCTTTAGGGCTCGTAACACGATCTTGTGGATGTGCGCTGGTGGGGCGTGCCTTAGAGCTCGTATCGCGATCACGATCCGGTCTTCTTGAGGCGGGTCCAGCAGATGAGGCTGCATGCCAACGAGACGAAGGCGTCGTGGAGTTCCATACGTCGTTCCCGGCGGACCGCGAGGCGTTTGAACTGGTGGAGCAGGGCGAAGGTCTGCTCGACGACGTAGCGGAGCTTGCCCAGAACCCTTGACGTTCGGGGAGCCCTTGCGGGAGATCACCGCCTGGATGCAGCGGCGTCGCAGCTCACCGCACACAGCCTTCGAGTCGTACGCCTTGTCGCCCAGGAGGCACTCCGACCGCCGCCAAGGCCGGCCGGGTCGTCCGGCGACGGGCGGGATGCCGTCGACGAGGTCGAGGGATTGGGTGATGTCGTTGACGTTGGCGGCGGTCGTGATGACGTGCAGCGTGGTGCCCTTGCCGTCGCAGGGTCCATGCCGGGCGGTAGCGGGCGGGGTGGGCTCTGAACGGTGAGCTCGACGGGCAGGCCGACGCCGGCCATGTGCTCGATGAGCTCGGCCAGGTTCGCGGTGCCCGGCTGCGGCTTGAGCGCGGGCCGTGTCGCTTGGCCGCGCAGCAGGCCCAGCATTCGACTCAGTTCGCCGACCGCCTGTCGTCCGGTCTCCTGAACCTGGCGCAGCGGCGCGTGCGCCTGAGAGGGATCGCGGTCGAGCAGGTCTTCGGCGGCGCCCGCTTGGACGACCGGCCCGTAGGAAGCGTCGACTCGGCGTCTCGATCTGCCAGGCCTGTGCGCGCAGCCGGCGGCGTTCGCCCTGGTGACGCCGCAAGGGCGGGCTGCTCTCTTCGGTGGCTTCGATGGCGATCCCGCCACGCAGGCCAGACGCCGCTCATGGACCCTACTGCGTCCCATTTGACGTTTCGCCTAACGGAACGACTTTCCGTCATGGGGGTCCCTGATGTGCTGTCCGCAGGGCACCGTCGCGACCAGTGTTCAACGAAATCGGCTGGATGAGTCACGAAGACTTCAGGTCGTCGCGTCTTCCGGCTACTCTCATTACCGAGTGACGATGTTTCTCTAAGCGGAACGAGGTTCGTGTGGCCCCAGCAGCACCTCTCGATGGCGTACGCGTGCTCGACGTCTCGACGATCCTGGCGGGGCCGCTGTGCTGCCAGATCCTCGGCGACTTCGGTGCCGACGTGATCAAAATCGAGCATCCCAAGAGCGGTGACAACATGCGCGGCCACGGCCGCAGCAAGGACGGCGTTTCGCTGTGGTGGAAGGAGATCAGCCGCAACAAGCGGACGGTTGCCCTCGACCTCAAGGACGAGCGTGGCGGTGAGGCGTTCCGTAGGCTCGCCCGCACCGCCGACGTCATCGTCGAGAACTTCCGCCCCGGCACACTGGAGCGCTGGGGGATCGGCCCCGAGGTCTTGCTCGCGGAGAACCCCGGCCTGGTCATCGTCCGACTCACCGGCTTCGGCCAGATCGGCCCCTACGCCAGCCGCGCCGGCTTCGGGACCCTCGTGGAAGCCATGAGCGGGTTCGCCGCGCTCACCGGTGAGGCCGACGGACCGCCAACCCTGCCCGCCTTCGGCCTGGCCGACAGCATCAGCGGCATCGCCGCCTCCTCGGCTGCCCTGATGGCGCTGCGTCACCGCGACCGCTCGGGTGAGGGGCAGATCGTCGACATGAGCCTGCTCGAGCCGATCATGGCCGCCGTCGGGCCGGGCCCTACGATCTACCAGCAGCTCGGCGAGGTGGAGCAGCGGCACGGCAACCGCTCGACCAACAACGCGCCCCGCAACACCTACCAGACCTCCGACGGCAACTGGGTCGCCGTGTCCACCAGCGCCCAGCGAATCGCCGAGCGCGTGCTCGAACTGGTCGGCCACCCCGAGGTGATCACCGAGCCGTGGTTCGCCTCGGGTGGAGGTCGGGCTGAGCATGTCGACCTGCTCGACGACTACGTCGGCAGCTGGATCGGCCGGCGGACCCGCGACGAGGTGATCACCGCCTTCACCGAGGCCGGCGCCGCCATCGCCCCCGTGTACGACGCCCGCGACCTGGTCGCCGACCCGCACGTGCGCGAGGCCCGGATGCTCGTGGAGGTCGACGACCCCGACCTCGGACCGCTGCTGCAGCACAACGTGATGTGGCGCATGAGCGCGTCGCCCGGCTCGATCCGGTTCACCGGACGCGACATCGGCGCCGACACCGACGACGTACTGACGGACGTCGGCCTCTCGGCCGACGAGATCACCGAACTGAAGGAGAGTGGGATCATCCGATGACCGATGCGTTGCTCGGGACCGTGCAGAAGGGCGTGGACGCCGTCGACCTCGGACGACAGCTGCGCGTCGGCATGCCGCAGTCTCCGAACCATCCGCAGTTCTGGCACACCCTGCCGCGCCGCCACGGCGACATGGTCCGCGCCGACGGCGGCAGTGCCGCCAACGACATGATCACCATGGGCTGTCACGTCGGCACCCACATCGACGCCCTCGCGCATGTCTCGCACGAAGGGCTGATGTTCGGCGGCGTCGACGCGGCGCAGGCCGGCGTCGGCGGCAAGTACGACGCCCTCGGCGTCCACACCATCGCCCCGATGATCCGTCGCGGTGTGCTCCTCGACGTCGCCGGACAGCACGGCGTGGCCTGTCTCGAGGGAGGCTACGAGATCACCGTCGAGGAACTGGAGGCGGCCGCCGCAGCGGCCGGCGTCGAGGTCGGCCAGGGTGACGTCGTCCTGATCCGCAGCGGCTGGGGCTCGAAGTTCGCCGAGGGCGCCGCCTACGTCGGCGGCCCGACCGGCGTTCCCGGCGTCGGCGAGACGGGTGCCCGGTGGCTCGCCGAGCGCGGGATCCACGCGGCCGGCGCCGACACGATCGCCTTCGAGCGGCTCGCCCCCGGAGGTGGGCATGCGCTGCTGCCTGCCCACCGGGTGCTGCTGGTCGAGAGCGGCATCTACATCATCGAGGCGCTCGATCTCGAGGAGCTGGGTGCGCGCGGCTGGGGCGAGTTCACGCTCGTGCTGGTGCCGATGAACATCTACGGCGCGACCGGTTCGCCGGTCCGGCCGCTGGCGGTGCGAGCCCGGTGAGGGAGTCCACGCTCGCTCAGCAGCTCGGCGACTTCGCCGCGAAGACGTCGTACGACGACCTGCCGGCCGCCGTCGTCGAGAGCGTGAAGATGCGCGTGCTCGACACGCTGGGCATCGCCGCCGCGGCCAGCACGCTGGAGACCAGCCGGGCCGCCCGTGAGTGGGCCCGCACACAGGGTGGCACCGGGGTGGCAACCGCGGTCGGCGTACCCCAGCGCCTGCCGGGGAACCTTGCCGCCTTCGTCAACGGCGTGCTCGCTCACTCCCTCGACTACGACGACACCCACCTGCCGTCGGTGCTCCACCCGAGCGCGTCGGTGGTGCCGGCGGCTCTGGCCGCGGCCGAGCGGGTCGGTGCGGGTGGTCGGGAGGTCATCCGGGCGATCGCGCTGGGCATCGAGACCTGCGTGCGGCTGGGTATGGCCGGCTATGACCAGGAGAGCAACAACTCGGTGTTCTTCGAGCACGGTCAGCACGCCACCTCGATCTGTGGCGCGATGGGCGCGTCGGTCGCGGCGACGGTGCTGGCCGGCGGCGATTCCGCGGCGGTCGTGGACGCCCTCGGTGTGACCGCGTCGCTCGCCTCGGGGATCATCGAGGCCAACCGTACCGGCGGCACCGTCAAGCGGATCCATTGCGGCTGGGCGGCCCACGCGGCGGTCTCGGCCGCCGAGCTCGTCGGTCTCGGCCTGACCGGGCCGCCGACCGTGCTCGAGGGCCGGTTCGGCTTCTTCCAGGCCTGGCTGCACGGCACCTTCGACCCGAGCGCGATCGTCGAAGGGCTCGGCACCGACTGGTCGGTCCCGGGCATCTTCTTCAAGCCCTACCCGGCCAACCACTTCACCCACGCGGCCGTCGATGCCGCCGCGCAGATGCGCGCCGACGGCGTCACTCCCGACGACATCGAGTCGCTGGTCCTCGGCGTACCGGCGCAGAACCTGCGCACCGTCGGTGAACCGATCGAGGTGAAGCGGGCCCCGCAGACCGGCTACATGGCCCAGTTCAGCGGCCCGTACGCCGTCGTCCTCGGACTGCTCGGCGGCTCCGGGCTCGGTGCCGGGCTGGACGACTACACCGACGAGCTGGCCTGCGACCCGCGGCGCCGGGCCCTGATGGCGAAGGTCGACGTGGTGGCCGACGAGCGGTGCACGAAGATCTTCCCGCACCAGTTCCCGGCGGTGCTCACTGCACGCCTGATCGACGGTCGCGAGATCGTGACCGAGGTCCTCACCAACCGCGGCGGACCGCAGCGGCCGCTGTTGTTCGAGGAGCTGGCCGCGAAGTTTCAGGACAACGCCGGCCGTGTGCTGGCGGCTGAGCAGGTGGACGGGCTGGCGGCGGCATGCCGTGAGCTCGAGAACTGTGCCGACCTCGGGGGTCTGCTCGCCCCGCTGACCGAGATCGACGCCTGACGACACCGCTCCAGTGGCGGGACTGACTGCAAGGATGAGGGAAATGGCTGAATTCGACCTGGTGATCCGCAACGCCCGGGTGGTGCGTCCGGCGAGCGCTGCCCCCGAGCGTCTCGACGTCGCCGTCAAGGACGGCAAGTTCGTCGCCATCGAGCCGAGCATCGACGCCGAGCGCGGCGCCGAGGTACTCGACGCCGACGGCAAGCACCTGTTCCCCGGGGTGGTCGACGTGCACCAGCACTGGGGCATCTACAACACGCTGAGCGACGACGCCGACACCGAGAGCAGGGCCTCGGCCCAAGGTGGTGTCACGACCGGCATCACCTACATCCGCACCGGTGCCTACTACATGAACCGGACCGGCCCCTACCGCGAGGTGTTCCCGGACATCCTCGCCGCCGCCGAGGGCCGCTCCTACGTCGACTACGCCTTCCACGTCGCGCCGATACTCAAGGAGCACATCGACGAGATCCCGGATCTCATCGGCGACTTCGGCGTCCCGTCGTTCAAGGTCTTCATGTTCTACGGCAGCCACGGTCTACACGGGCGCTCCAGCGACCAGAGCTCCTTCCTGATGATCCCCGGGGATCAGTCCTACGACCTGGCGCACTTCGAGTTCGTGATGCGCGGGATCGAGAAGGCCCGTCGGGACCCGCGGTTCGCCGCCGACGCCGAGCACATCTCGCTGTCCCTGCACTGCGAGACGGCGGAGATCATGCGCGCCTACACCAAGCTGGTCGAGCAGGAGGGCAAGCTGACCGGCCTCGAGGCCTACAGTGCGTCCCGGCCGCCGCACTCGGAGGGCCTGGCGATCACCATCGCCTCCTACCTCGCTCACGAGACCGAGCTGCCGAAGATCAACCTGCTGCACCTCACCTCGCGCAAGGCGATCGAAGCCGCGATGCTGATGCAGCAGACCTTCCCGCACATCGACTTCCGCCGCGAGGTCACCGTCGGCCACCTGCTCGCCGACTTCACCTCCGCCAACCTCGGTGGCAAGGTCAACCCGCCGCTGCGCTCGCGTGAGGATGTCGAGGCGCTGTGGGAGCACGTCCTGGCCGGCAACTTCTCGTGGGTCACCTCCGATCACGCCTGCTGCCGCGACGAGACGAAGTTCGGCGACCCGCGCGAGGACGTCTTCCTGGCCAAGTCGGGCTTCGGCGGCACGGAGTACCTCCTGCCGGGTCTGGTGAGCGAGGGCCGCAAGCGCGGACTCTCCTACCCGCAGATCGCTCAGCTCGTCGCCAAGAACCCGGCCGAGCGCTTCGGCCTGGCGGGCAAGGGCGACGTTGTGGTCGGGTACGACGCCGACTTCTGCCTCCTCGACGACACCGTCGACTACACGGTCCACGCCGAGGACTCGCTGTCCAGCCAGGAGTACACGCCCTTCGAGGGCTTCCAGCTGACCGCGAAGGTCACCGACACCTATGTCCGCGGCACTGCTGCGCTACGTGACGAGAAGATCGTCGGAGCTCCGCAGGGCAAGTTCGTCCGGCGCTCCGGCCAGGCCTGAGGGCCGACGGCGAGAGTCCGTCGCGACGGGGGTGCAGCCGGGCCGGCTGCACCCCCGTCGCGTCTGTCACGCCGAACGATGGCGAGCCAGCGTCTCCTGCGCGGCGCGGATGACCGCGGCGTCGATGAGCCGGCCGGCGGCGTCGAGGGTCACCCCACCAGCCGCTTCGACGAACCGATCGAGCACGTCGCGCGCGGCGGCCACCTCGTCCTTACCCGGCGTCAGGACCTCATGGATCACCGGCACCTGCGCCGGGTGGATGGCCGTGCGCGAGCGAAAGCCGAGGTCGACCAGCTCGCGCGTCGTACGGCGGAAGGCATCGAGATCGCGGAAGTCGGTCGACGTCGGGGCTACCGGTGCCGGCAGCCCGGCGGCCGCGCAGTGGAGGACCACCTGGAGTCGCAGGGTGGTGATGGCGTTCGCCGTCCCGGCCTTCCGCGCGATCCGCAGGTCGCCGAGCAGGTCCACCTCGCCGATGCCGAGCGTGGTGAGACGCTCGTGGGCGGCGAGCTCGGGGAGCGCCAGCAGCGAGCCGGCGTCCTCGACAAGACCGACGACCGGCACCGGTCCGAGGCCCCGGGCCGCCTCGTGTCGCGCGAGCGTCTCGGCCAGCTCGCCGAGCGAGGCGGGGGAGCACTTGGCCAACAGGAGACCGTCGAGGCCGGGACGTACGACGGCGTCGAGGTCGTCGGCGAGCCCGATCGCGTCGACGCGGACCCACGTCTGCGTGCCGACAGGGCGTGGCCCCTCCAGCCAGGCCGTGACGGCGCCCCGCGCGGTGCCCTTCTCCGCCGCCGGGACCGCGTCCTCGAGGTCGAGGACCATCGCGTCCGCCTGGCCGCCCGCAGCCTTGGCGAACAGATCAGGGCGCGACGCGGGGACGTAGAGGAAGGAACGGGGCAGCAAGGTCTCTCCCGGTGGTGGGGCAGTGGGGCGGGGCTCAGCCGTGCAGCAACTGGGTGATCGCGCGGGCTGCGTCGAGCACGAGGGCCGCGTGCTCCTCGTGGTCCTCGATGGCATAGCGGAACGCGGGGCCGGAGGAGCTGATCGAGCCCATGACGTTGTCGGCCGAGTCGAAGAACGGGGCGGCGATGGAAGCAGCGCCCGTGTTGCGCTCGTTGAGGGAGGTGGCGTAGCCGCGCTTGCGGACGAGGTCGAGCGCCTCGCGATAGGCCTGCTCGTCGAAGTCCGGCCGCGCGACCCGCAGCTGGCGGACCGCGTCGTCGGCGAAGGTGGACGGAAGGAACGCCAGGATGGCCCGGCTCGACGCCCCGGAGTGGAGCGGATATCGCGGACCGATCTCGATGACCATCTTCACCTCCTGCGGCGACTCGAACTGGTCGAGATAGATGCGCTCGTTGCCGACGAGCACCGACAGGGTCGTCGTCTCCTGCGTGACGTCCCGGAGGTGGCGAAGGATCGGTGACGCGATCGAGCGCACGTCGACCTGGCTCCAAGCCCGCGCCGACAGCCCCAGCGCCGCTGGCCCGAGCACGTACACCGACCCGCCGGGTACCACTTGGACCAGGGACCGGGAGACCAGCGACTGCAGGATCCGGTGGACGACCGCCTTGCTCAGCGACAGCGTGCGCGCGATCTTGGAGACGCCCAGCGGGCTGTCGGACCGGGCGAAGAGCAGCAGGACGTCGGCCACCCGGTCAGCGGCTTCCGTGCCCCCGGGGGTCTCGCCGATCACCGGTGCTGGTGCCACGGGTCCTCCTCGGGTTGCGCCGTTTCGCTCGACGAAAAATACGGCATCGGTGTTGTGTGCCAGGGCTTCAGGTGAACGCCCACGTCAGCGGAACAGTTCCCGCCGTACGACGAGCGTTCGCGGGTGCGCGCGGCGCATGCGCCGCCTCCCGAGTCCGCCCATCGGAACGCCTGCGTCGCGGTGGGGATGGTCATCCCACCTCCAGGCCGCGCAGGATCGCGCCGAGCGGCTCGGGGCCCTGTTCGCCGAGGCCGGCCACGGCCGCGAGCACGTCACGGGATCGCTGCTCGCCGACCACGGCAGTCAGCAGGATCGCCGCCTTACCGGTGACCACTTCGTCGTCGAGGCCGTCGGGCCCGTCGCCGCGGGGCACGCCGTGGACGCTGGTGCTGAGGACGGTGCCGTCGGTGAGCTCCACCGTCACCACCGCCGGCCGGCCGGCCGGGTAGCCGGCGTCGAGCGCTGGGTCGTGGCGCACCTCGACCCGGCTCGCGAGCGCGCGCAGGGCGGTGTCGGCCAGGGTGTCGGGCTCGAGCGCGCCGTTGCGCAGGGTGCCGAGGGTCAGCCCGGCGGCGACCGTCCAGGGGATGCTGAAGCGGGCGGCCAGCTCGTTGCGCGGCTCGGGGGCGGCGAAAGCTGCCGCGGCCCGGTAGGTGTCGACCCGGACATCGCCGATGTCGCCGGGCCCGAACGGCCCGGACCCGACGAGGTCCTCGACAGCGTCGTTGACGCCGTGCAGCAGGGCGCAGGTCGGGTGGCGCTTGAGGTAGCCGTCGAGCGTCATCCACGTGCCCGGCTCGAGCAGCGAGGTGAGCCGGTCGGTGAAGCCGGCCGGGTCCGCGGCGACCCACTTCGCGAAGTGCCGCTCCAGGGTGCCGGGCGTGGCCCGGGCGCCGGCGGCGGCCGCTTGGCCGTGCACCACGGCGGCCTGCGCCGCCGAGGCGAGGTAGAGGTGCTGGCTGGTCCAGCCGTCGAAGACCCCCCACGCGTCGGGTACGGACGGCAGCGCGGCGGCCAGTTCCACCGCGGCGGCGATCGCGTCCGGGTCGCCGTCGGTGAGCAGGTGGGCGACGCCCGCGGCCGCTCCGAGGGTGGCCCAGGTCCCGATGTCGTGGACGCCGGCCGGCGTACCGTCCATGGCCAGGCCGATGCGCACGCCGGTCTCGTAGCCGGCGAGCATGGCTGAGAGCGTGGCGGGACCGCCCGCGCCGGCCGCCTCGGCGACGGCGAATACGGCGGGCACGACGTGTGAGGCCGGATGGCCCCGGGCACGCCGGTGCCCGTCCTGCAACTGCTCGCGGGCGACCGGCATCGCATTGAGGAAGGCCGCGCTCGCCGGCGGCATCCCCGACCGGCGGCCGACCACTGTGCTCGGGCCGTCACCGACGGCGAAAGCGGCGTGGAGCTTCGCCACGTCCGGGCGGGCCAGCCCCGAGACGCCGGTGGCGATCACGTCGGCGACCAGGGCCTCCAGTCGCTGCCGTACGGCCTCGGGAGCGCCCGGCAGCTGGATCCGGGCCGCGAACGCGCCGAGCCGGCCGGTGAGACCGGTCACGGGCGGCGCGGCGCCGCGTTCGGCCGTGACCATTGAAGTCCTCCTCGGATCCGGGGTGCGGTCGGGGCGGCAGGAGCTGCCGGGGCGTCCTGAGAACTGGCCGAACACCCTGGTCGGCCCCAAGTGCGTTTCTGTAGACGGAACAATCATCCGGCCAGGGGAGCGAGACGTCAATGATCTGCGCCCAGGTGCCTCGGCGAGCGCCTGACCGTGTATTTCTGCAGCTTTTCGTGCGGAACTGGGCTTGCATGGATCTTGCCCAAGACCATTGACGTGAGTCGGAGCACATGTCACAGTCGCCATCAATCGACGAGGGCGTTCCCATAGCCGGAACGATCACTCACTAGTCCTGGCATCAAAGATCAGGAGCCAATCAGGATGCGAGCAAGAAACTTCGTGAGTGTGATCGCCGCGGTCGGCGCGGGTGTCGCCCTCGTTTCCGGGTGCGGTCAAGGTGGTGCCAGCGGATCGAGTGGTGATTCCAAGGTCATCAAGATCGGCACCCTCCACCCGATGACGGGCTCCAATGCGGGCGATGGTGCCCAGCTACAGCACGGCGCCGAGCTGGCCGTCAAGAAGATCAACGACGCCGGCGGAATCAAAGCCCTCGGTGGCGCGAAGCTCGAGCTGGACGCGGGTGACACCAAGGGGACACCGGACACCGGCCAGAGCGAGGCCCAGCGACTCGTGAGCGACGGTGCCGTGGCGCTGGTCGGCAGCTACCAGAGTGCGGTGAGCGCGAACATCGCCGCGGTGGCCGAGCGCAACAAGGTGCCGTTCGTCATGGACATCTCCGGTGACGACGCGATCCTCTCGCACGGCTACCGGTACTCGTTCCGCCTGCAGCCGCAGAACTCCAGGTTCGGGGCCACCGCTGCCCAATACATCAAGGACATCACCAAATCCAAGGGCCGCCCCGTCACCAAGATCGCCTACCTCCACGAGGCGACCGCCTTCGGCACCGGCGTCTACACGGCCTTCAAGAGCGAGGCCCAGAAGCTCGGTCTGGCGATGGGCCCGGAGATCACCTATGACGCCGCCAGCGTGTCCGACCTGACCACGCAGATCGCAAAGGTCAAGGCGAGCGGCGCGAACATCCTGGTGGTCTCCGGCTACTACCGCGACGGTGTGCTCGCAGCGAAGGCGGTCCAGACCGTCAAGCCGAAGCTCGACGCCGTCATCGGTGCTGCCGACGGCGCCTTCGACCAGCCGCAGTTCCCGACCGACGCCGGGTCCGCCGCGAACGGCTACTTCGACGTGAATTACCACCTGAACGACAAGAGTGCCGAGGCGAAGGCCTTCGCCGACCTCTACCAGGCGGCGTATCACGACAAGGCCCGCGCGAGTGCCGGCTTCGCCTACGACTCGGTCCGCATCATCGCGGCGGCGTTGGAGCGCGCCGGCTCGAAAGACCCCGGGAAGATCCGCGACGCGATCGCCAAGACCGACCTGAATCCGCTGTCGCTCTCGAACGGTCCGGTGACCTTCGACGAGAAGGGGGAGAACACCGCCGGCCTGCCGGTCCTGACACAGATCCAGGACGGCGCCCCGTCCGTGGTCTACCCGGACAACCTCGCCGCCAAGACCATTGTCTACCCGGCCCCGGTCCAGTGACCGCCCGCACGACGTCCGAAGAGGCGGTCCCGTCTGAGGGCGGGACCATCTCTCGGGGCGGGACGAGCCGGCGAGCGGCGCTGGGCCGCTCGCCGGTGACGGTGACCTTCGCGCTGCTGATCGGCCTCACCGTGGCAGCACTGCTGCGCTCCGGCAGTACGGCCATCACGGGCCAGGCCCTCCTCACCGGTCTGATCGCGGGCGGCGTCTACAGCCTGCTCGCGATGGGTCTTTCCCTGATCTTCGGCGTGCTCGACATCGTCAACTTCGCGCACGGTGCGTTCCTCGGCGTCGGCCTCTTCGTCACCTACGAGGTCGCCCATCAGACCGGCCTCAACCCCTACATCGCGCTTCCGGTCGCGATCGTCGGACTCTTCGTCCTCGGGGCACTCATCCAGTTGCTGCTGCTCAACCGCACCATAGGCGGCAGCCTGGAGCGGCAGCTGCTCATCACGCTCGGCCTCTCCCTGCTGATCAGCAACGTCCTGCTGCTGGCCTTCGGCGGCGACCCACTCTCGGCGAACCTCACCAGCGACCCGGGCGTGCACGTCTTCGGAGCCGTCGCCAACCTCTCCCGGGTGATCGCCTTCGGCGCCGCCCTCGTGCTGGCGGTGCTGCTCTACGTCCTGCTCGAGCGCACCTCGTTCGGGCGGGCCATTCGCGCCGTCGCCGCGAGCCGGCAGGGTGCCGGGCTGGTCGGGATCGACGTACGGCTCGTCTATGTCGTCACCTTCGGCCTCGGCACCGCCTGCGCCGGAGCGGCCGGGATGCTCATCGCGCCGTTCACCACCATCACCCCGACCGCGGGAGACCAGTTCAACATCCTCGCCTTCGTGGTCGTCGTGATGGGCGGCCTCGGCAACGTGACCGGCGCCCTCGTCAGCGGCCTGATCGTCGGCCTGGTCGAGCAGCTCGGCGGGGTCGCGATCGCCGGACAGAGCCCGCTGCTCGGCGTCTTCATCCTCTTCCTGCTCATCCTCCTGATCCGGCCGCAGGGCATCTTCGGAGCGAAGGCACCATGACCACGACCACCGCACCACCCGCACCTACCCCGGCACCGACGCGGGAACGCGCGCAGTCGCTGAAGCGCTCGCTGCTCATCCTGGTCGCCATTGCGGCGGTGGCCGCCTGCGCCCCCTTCGTGCTCCCCGAGTCGCGCCAGTCCATCGCCATCCGCGTGCTGATCTTCGCCATGATGGCCATCGGCTGGAACCTGATGAGCGGCTACGGCGGCATGTTCAGCTTCGGCCACGCCGCCTACTTCGGCATCGGCGCGTACACCGACACCTATCTACTGGTCACCTTCGGCTGGTCGCCCTGGCTGGCCCTGGTGGTCGGGGCCGCGCTGGCCGCGCTGGTCGCAGCCGGCATCGGCTATGTCGCCTTCCGTTACAAGCTGCGCAGCGCCTACTTCGCGCTGGGGACCTTCGCCATCGCCGAGATGCTGCGCCTGCTGGCCACCAACACCAAGTGGGTCAACGGCACCACGGGCTATCACGTGCCGCTGCTGCCGGAATCGTCGTGGACCATGCTGCAGTTCGGCGCCAACGCGGCCGAGTACTTCTACATCGGGCTCGCGATGGTCGTGGTCTGCATGGTCGTCACCCTGCTCTACCTGCGCTCGCGCTCGGGCATCTACACGGTGGCGATCCGCGACAACGAGGATGCGGCCGACGCGCTCGGCATCAGCGTCATGCGGGTCAGGCTGACCACGATGGCGCTCTCGGCGGCGATAACCGCCGCGGCCGGCATGTTCTACGCCCAGTACTACACGTTCGTCGACCCCGACACCGCCTTCGGTTCGGCCCAGTCGGTGCAGGCCATCGCGCCCGCCGTCATCGGCGGCGTCGCGACGCCGTGGGGCCCGCTCGTCGGCGCCCTGATCCTCGGCCCGCTGGCGGACCTGACGGTCACCTGGCTGCGCACCCCGCCCGCGTTCCTGGACTTCCTCACCGGCCGCAGCGGGCTGGACGTCGTCCTCTACGCGATCTTGCTGATCGTGATCGCACTGGTTCTGCCCAAGGGCATCGTCGGATCGATCCAGGAATGGTGGAAGCGCCGATGAGCACCTCGAACCCCAGCGGCAACGTCCTCGAAGTCCGCGGCGTCAGCAAGTCGTTCAACGGCGTGCACGCCCTCGCCGACGTCGACCTCGACGTCCCCGAGGGGTCGATCGTCGGCATCATCGGCCCGAACGGAGCCGGGAAGACGACGTTCTTCAACGTCGTCGCCGGTGCGCTGCGGCCGGACAGCGGGCACGTGCGGCTCTTCGGCAAGGACGTCACCGGACTGCCGCCACACCGGATCGCCCACGCCGGCATGGCACGGACCTTCCAGCTGATGCGGCCGTTCGGGTCCATGACGGCGCGGGAGAACGTCGTCGCCGCGGCCCTGACCCGCGGCGGCAGCCACAAGGACGCCCGCCTGGCCGCCGACGAGGTCATCGACGCCACCGGCATGGCGGCCTGGGCCGACGCGACCTCCGACTCGCTGCACACCGCCGCGCTCAAGCGGCTGGAGCTGGCCCGGGTGCTCGCCATCCGGCCCCGGATCCTGCTGCTCGACGAGGTCTTGGCAGGCCTGGTCCCCGCCGAGCGCGCCCCCGTCGTCGACCTGCTCGCCCGCCTGCGCGAGGCCGAGGGGCTGACCCTCGTCTTCGTCGAGCACATCATGCAGGCCGTCATGAAGCTCTCCGACACCGTCGTCGTCTTCGACCGTGGCCGGGTGATCGCCTCCGGCGAGCCCACCGAGGTGGTCGCCGATCCGCGGGTCGTGGAGGCCTATCTGGGACAGGAGCTGACCGGTGCTTGAGGTCGACAACATCGCTGCCGGATACGGGAAGCTGCAGATCCTGCACGACATGAGCTTCCACGTCGGCGAGGGCGAACTCGTCTCCGTCGTCGGCGCCAACGGCGCCGGGAAGACCACCACACTGCGCGTGATCAGCGGGCTGATCGACGCGCTGTCGGGCCAGGTGAGGTACGACGGCGAGAAGCTGACCGGCCTGCGACCGCACCAGATCGTGCGGCACGGGATCGTGCAGGTCTCGGAGGACCGCGACCTCTTCGGCCCGATGACGGTGGAGGAGAACCTCATCCTCGGCGCCTGGACGCGAAGCTCGTCCGGGGCCGCCGCCGAGCTTGAGCGGGTCTTCGAGCTCTTCCCGATCCTGCGGGAGCGGCGCCGCCAGGCAGCGCAGACCATGAGCGGCGGTCAGCAGCAGATGCTCGCCATCGGCCGCGCCCTGATGGCCAAGCCGCGCCTGCTCATGCTCGACGAGCCGTCCACCGGCCTGTCGCCGAAGCTGACCTGGGACGTGCTCAAGGCCGCCCAAGAGATCCGCGACAGCGGCGTCTCGGTGCTGCTCGTCGAGCAGAACGCCGCACAGGCGCTCGCCATCGCCGACCGCGCCTACGTGCTGGAGAGCGGCACCGTCGCGCTCGAGGGCTCCGGACCGGAGCTCGCCGGCGACGAACGAGTCAAGAAGGCGTACCTGGGACTGTGAGCGAGAACGACACTCCCCAGGGCGCTGCTCTGGCAGCGCTGAACCGGCTCGCCGACTGGTCGGCGACGCTGACCTGGGACGACGTACCCCCTGCTGTCCAGGAGCGGCTCCGTCTCGTGCTGCTCGACACCCTCGGCGTCACCCTGCTCGGGGCGCGGCTGCCCGAGCGGGCCCCCCTGGTCCGAGCCTGGGCGCCCTCGCCGGGCCCGGTGCCGGTCTTCGGCACCGGCGTCGAGTCAACCGTCGAGACCGCCGCCTGGCTCAACGCCACCGCGCTGGTCAGCCTGGAGATGGACGAGGGCAACAAGTTCGCCGCCGGCCACCCGGCCGCGCACGGCTTCCCGGCCGTGCTCGCGCTCGCCGCGGCGCTCGACACCGATGGCCCGACCACCGCGGCCGCGCTGGTGGTCGCCTACGAGGTCGCCGCCCGCTACGGCCGTGCCAGCCGGGCCCGGCCCGGCGTGCACCCGCACGGCAACTGGGGCGTCACCGGCGCCGCGGCCGGCTGCGCCCGCCTGCTCGGCCTCGGCGCCGACAAGATCGCCGCCGCGGTCGACACGGCCAGCGGCATGCCGATCGCCGGGCACTTCTCCGCAGCGTTCGACGGCAACCCGGTCCGTAACGAGTGGATGGGTGCCTGCAACCTGGCCGGCCTCGCCGCCGCCAGGCTCGCCCAGGCCGGCGTCGCCCACCCCACCGGCATCGCCGCGCACAGCCTCGGCGACCTGCTTGGCTCCTTCGACCCGGGCGCGCTGGTCGAAGACCTCGGCCGGCGGTGGGACATCGAGCTCGGCTACTTCAAGCGACACGCCTCCTGCGCCTTCACCCACCCCAGCGCCGACGCGACCCTGGTGCTCCGCGAGTACCTCGCGGCGGAGGGACTCGGCACCGCCGACGTGACGGGTGTGCGGGTGACGACGTACTCCATGGCGGCGGCGCTCAACCGCACCACCTTCAGCAACCGCCTCGCCGCCATGTTCTCCATCCCGTACGTCGTCACGACGGCTCTCCTGCACGGGCGGGTCGCTCCCGGCGGCTTCGACGTCTCGCGTGAGGCGGCCTTCGAGGCCCTCGCCGGCCGAGTCGAGGTGACCACGGGGGAGGAGTTCGACGCCCGGCTGCCGCACGCGCGCGGCGCGGCCGTCGAGCTGTTCCTCGCCGACGGTCGCGTGCTGCGGCACGAGGTCGCGAACCCGATCGGCGACGCCGCCCACGAGCCCTTCGACCACGAGCGGACCGTCGCGCTGCTCGCCGACCTGCTCGGCGACCCCGAAACGGTGGACCGTGTCGTCGACTGCGCGGCCGCACTGCCGCAGGCACGGAGCGCCCGCGACGTCCTGCGCAGCCTCACACCAGCTTGAGATTCCGACTCATCACCCACCTCGGCGCCCGGAGGAGCACCCTTCTCATGCGTATCTTCGCCACGACGCCGCTGCATGTCGGCGCCGACGAGCTCACCCGCCGACAGCAGCGCTACGACGTCATCAGTCCCGTCGGCGTGAGCGTCGAGCTGCACGACCTCCCCGAGAATGCCCCCCGGCAGCTCAACAGCGCCGACGACATCACCCGATCCGAGGAGTTCGTCCACGCGGCCCTCGCGGCCGCGCCGACGGAGTACGACGCGCTCATGGCCGACTGCGTGCTCGACCCCGCGGTGAGCCGGCTGCAGGAGGAGACCACCCGCCCGGTGGTCGGCATCCTGAAGCTCAACCTCGCCCACGCCGCAGCCCTGTCCGCGCCGATGGGTGCGGTGGTGCGCGACGAGGCGATCGCGGCAGAGATGCGCCGCGTCGCCGGCGTCTACGGCTTCGAGCGCTGGCTCGGCGACGTCGAGATCCTCGACCTGCCCTTCGACGCCGTCAGCACCGGCCCGGCCTGGCAGGAGCGTCTCGACGACGCGGCGCAGGTGCTGGGCGGCAAGGGCGCGCGGTCCCTGCTCAACGGCTGCTCCGCAGTCGACGTCGACCCCGAGCACCCCTCGGCGGTGCCCGTGGTCGACCCGGTCATCCGGGCCCTCGACCTGTTCGCGGCGGGAGCGGCCCGATGAGCGAGGAGGGACCCGACCTCGTTGTCGCCGGGGCCGGCGGCGGGCTGATCGCCGCGCTGCGGGCGGCCCAGCTCGGCCTGGATGTCCTCGTCGTGGAGGCCAGCGAGCACTTCCTGCGCGGCAACAACACCTCGATGTGCACCGCGATGGTGCCCGGCGTGGGCAGTCGCTGGCAGCGTGAGCAGGGCATCGAGGACTCCGTCGATCTGTTCGCCGCCGACGTGGACCGCAAGACCAAGGGCACCGGCGACCAGCGGCTCGCCCGCGCGCTGGCCGCGGTCAGCGGCGAGATGGTCGAGTGGATGGCCGACGAGGTCGGCCTGGAGATCTCGCTGATGACCGACATGCACTACCCGGGGCACTCGGTGGACCGCTGCCACACCATCCCGGAGCGGCACGGTACCGCGCTGATCGACCACCTGGCCCGGCGCGCACGTGCCCACCCGAACATCGACTTCCTGGTGCCCGCGCGACTCACCGACGTCGAGCTGGACGCCGACGGTCGGGTCGCGGCGGTCGTGGTCACCGACCCGCACGGCGAGCAGGAGCGGATCGAGACGCCCGCGGTCCTGCTGGCCACCAACGGCTATGGCGCCGATCGCGAGCTGGTGGCCGAGCACATGCCGGAGATCGCCGCGGCGACGTACCACGGCAGCGAGACCTCGCGCGGGGATGCGCTCCGCATCGGCGCCCGGCTCGGCGCAGCCACCGCCTACCTCGACGCCTACCAGGGCCACGGGGCGCTCGCCGCCAAGGCGGCGACGCTGCTGGGTTGGGCGACGATCATGCACGGCGCGGTCATGCTCGACACCACCGGCCACCGCTTCGCCAAGGAGACCAGCGGCTACTCGGAGTTCGGTCCCTTCCTGGCGGCCCGCCCCGGCGCCACCGGTTGGGTCGTCTATGACCGCCGGGTGCACGACCTGTGCGAGCCGTTCACCGACTTCCGGCAGACGGCCGAGTCCGGGGCCGAGGTGTGGGCCGACGACGCCCGCGGGCTCGCCGCCGCCACCGGACTGCCCGAGGAGGCGGTCGTCGCCGAGCTGGAGGAGTCGGCGCGCGCAGCGCGCGGAGAGATCCCGGACCGGTTCGGGCGCGACTACGAGGCGCCGCTCGAGCCGCCGTACGCCGCCGTGAGGGTGGTACCCGCGCTCTTCCACACGCAGGGCGGCCTGGTCGTGGACGGCTCGGCCCGTGTCGTCGACGCCGACGACCGGCCGATCCGCGGCCTCTACGCCTCCGGCGGCGCCGCCGCGGGCATCTCCGGGCACGGCGCCTCGGGCTACCTCGCGGGCAACGGACTGCTGCCCGCCTTCGGGCTGGCCTATCTGGCCGCGACGGCAGTCGCCAGCGAGCGGGCGGGTGGAGCGTGAGCGACGACGCCCGGGCACGCGCGCTGGCCTTCGTCCGTGAGGAGGCCGGCTTCGCCCAGCTCGTCTCCTTCGACGGCGGCGGGAACCCGGTCGGCCGCACCACCAGCGCCTTCCTCAACGACGACTTCAGCGTCGACCTGGTCCAGCGCCGCAGCCACCGGCGCATCGACCAACTCCGGTACGACGACCGGGTGCTCGCGCTGTGGAGCGGAGCGCCCGCCGCGGACTCGGTCAACGACTCGCCATGGACCTTCGACCTGGGCCTGACCATCCCGCGGGTGGTGTTCGTGCGCGGCAACGCCCGGCTGCTCGACACCGAGGAGACCTGGCAGGTCTACCGCGACCGCACCGCGCGGCTGCGCACCGCGGGCCACACCAAGGCGCCACAGCGCGACCGCGCCGACATCGACGCGAACTTCGCGGGTCTGCGCGTGGAGCCGCGCCGGATCCGTCTCGAGGGCTTCGGCCACGGCGCCGAGGCATTCAGCTGGAACACGCCACCCAGGAGGACCGACACGTGATCAAGGCGATTCTCGGCTACGACATCGTCGAGGGCGTCAGTGAGGAGGAGTACGAGCGCTGGCTCTTCGAGGTGCACGCGCCCGACCTGCTCGCCAACCCCCACCTCGACCGGCTGGTCTTCAACAAGGTGCTGCGGCCGGTGACCACCGCCTCCGGCGGCACGGCCGAGGTGCCGCCGAGCCTGCTGTTCTACCGGATCGCGGAGATGCACTTCGCCGACGAGGCGGCCTACCAGGCCTACCGCGACTGGTTCACCGACAACCCGCTGCCGGCCGAGCGCGGTCCGGGCGGCCGGACCGACTTCCGGTTCTACCTCATCACCGACAGCCGCACGGTGGAGCGGTCATGACCGTACTCACCCCTCCGGTGCCGGAGGCGACTGCCGACCTGGCGCGCGCCGCGCTCGACGCCTACTGCGCCGGCCACGCAACCCGGCCGGCGGCACTCGAAGAACTGCGGTCGTCGTACGACCCACCGGCGGGCCCGCTGCTCGCCTGGGCCCACGAGATCGCCACGCCGGCGGGCTTCCCGCTGCTGGGCACAAGCCTGAGTGCGCCGGTCTACCCGGCCCTGGTCTGGAACGGTGCCCGGCTCGACGCGCTGCGTCCCGCCCCGGACTGGGCGCCGTTGCTCGCGGCCCTGGCGAGCGCGGATGCCGACACCGGCCTGGACCGCGTCGGTGCGGCGCTGGCCGCGGCCGACGTCGTACGACGCCAGGCGGCTGCCCTGCTCGCATCCGACACTCTCCCCGCCGCTGTGCCGACCCTGTCGACACTCGCCGCAGCCACTGCCGCCGCGCTGGCCGGGCCGGAGCAGGGGGAGGGCCTGGAGCGGATCCTCGACCTGGCGGCCGGCCTGACCGTGCTGACACCGGGGCCCTTCACCGCACCTGTCGCAGGACTGTGCACCGGCCACGGGGCCGCCTCCGGCTGGCTGGCCGCGACCCTCCCGGCCGAGGCGGCCACGCCGATGCCAGGCAGCGTGGCCCACACGCTCTCGGTGGCGGCCGGTTACGCCGTGCCGGGGGAAGGCGCCCCGGCGAGTGTCGCCGCACTGCTCGCGAGCCTGCGGTGACCCCGACGATCCTGCTCAACCTGGCCCGCCCGCGCGGCGCCCTGAACCACCTCGCCGCCGCGTCGGCCGCGGTGAGTGACGGCGTCGACGGACTCGGCTTCGCCGACAGCCCCCGACTCTTTCCCGACCCGTTCCTCGCCGCCGAGCGCGTGCTGTCGGAGACGAATGCGGCCCTCTCAGGACCGTGTGTGATGGGCCTCGGGCTGCACCATCCCAGCGTGATCGCGCAGGCGCTGGCGACGCTGGCCCAGCACCACCCGGGCCGGACGCTGCTGGCGGTGGCGCGGGGCGAGAGCTCCCTGCACAACGAGGGGCTGACAGTGCCGTCGCTGACGGCCTACCGCACCCTCCTCGAGCAGCTCCGCGACCGTCTCGACGCGCTGGCCCCCCAGCTGCCGGCCGGCATCGGGACGGTGCTCGGGGCCGCCTCCGGACCCCGCACGATCGAGGTCAACAGCCGGATCCTCGGCGGCGTCCTGCTCGACGTCGGCGCCGAGCCGGCGGTCATCGAGCGGGCGGTCGGCGCCGCCCGCGCCCAGACGCCCGACACGCGCTGCTGGCTTTTCGTGCGTGCCGTCGTCACCGACTCCGAGCGGGATGTCGAGACCGCGGCCGCGCCGATCCTCGGCTCATGCGCGTCCCGCATCGCCCGCTCGCCCGACTGGTACGACGTCCCCGAGACGCTCGTCCCGCGCGTCGCGGCGGTCGCGGCCGCGCACGACTACCGGCAGCACGGCACCGCCGGCGCCGCGGGGGCACGGGTGGCCGACCCGGAGATCGACACGCTGATCCGGGACCGGTTCGTGCTGACCGGCAGCCCCGATCAGATCACCGCGCGTCTGCGGCCGCTCGCCGGCCTCGGCATCGAGGGCGTCGTCCTGGCCGGCGCCACCGCCGGCATCGAGCACCGGCTGGCCGAGACCGCGTCCGCGGTACGGGCCGGACTGGCCGGCTGACCACCACCCGACGAAGGAACGACCATGGAGACGCTGGAACTGGACCTCGATGCCATCGGCGAGTTCACGGTGGCCACCACTGTGGACGACATCCCCGACGATGTCTGGACGTTCGGCCGGCTGCTGATGCTCGACTCGCTGGGCGCCCTGCTCGGCGGGCTGCGCTACCCGGCGGTCCGCAGCCTCGCAGCCACGCTGAGCGCGGGGGAGTGCGACCAGGCCGCACCGTTCGGCTGGCTGACCACCCTCGGCGCCGCCGGCACCTGGCTGGACGCCGACTCCGGAGGCTCCTTCCACCCCGCCGGCGGGCGCATCCCCCCGGTCCCCACCGCACACCCGGCGCCGCACGTGCTCCCGGCGCTGCTCCACGCAGCACGGCGTGAGGACGTCGACGACGCGGCCGCCGTACGCGCCTTCGTGCTCGGCTGCGAGATCGGCCTGCGCTTCGGCGTCGGCACCTCGCTGCGCCCCGGCCTGCACCCGCACGGCATCCACGGGCCGATCGCCGCCGCCGTCGCCTCCTGCGCGCTGGCCGGCGCCGACGCGGCCACCGTCGCCCGGGCCGTCGCGCTCGGCGGCTCGCTGCCGCTCGCCGCCACGCTGGCTGTGCCGATGCACGGCGGCACCGTCCGCAACGTCTGGACCGGGCTCGGCTCCTACTACGGCGCGCTGGGCCACCGGCTGGCCGCGACCGGCCACGACGCCGACCAGAAGCTGTTCGCCCGGCTGTACGACGGTGTGGTGACCACCGACGCCGACGCCGACGAGATAGACGGCGGTCTGGGCCGGCGCTGGCGTGTGCTGGACAGCTACCTCAAGCCCTACGCCTGCGCCCGCTGGGTGCACCCTGCGCTCGACGCCCTGCGCGAGGCGCTGGTCCGGGCCGGCTCTCCGAGCCCGGTGGAGATCACCGAGATCGTGGTCGAGACCTTCGCCTTCGCTGCCTCGCTGAACAGCCTCGGCAGCGAGTCCGACCTGCATGCCCGCTTCTCGGTGCCGCGCTGCGCCGCCTCGGTGGCCGTCGACGGCCGGCTCGACGCGGACGGCTTCCTCCCGGAGCAGTTCAGCAGGTCCGAGGTGGTTGATCTCGCGGCGAAGGTCCGGCTGGTCGAGGTGTCCGAGTACACCGCGGCACTTCCCACCGAGCGGCCCGCCAGGGTGACGGTGAGCACCACCAGCACCTCCGCAACGGCCGAGGTGCGCAACGCGCGAGGCAACCCCGACGACGCGCTCACCGTGGCCGAGGTGGTGGAGAAGTTCCGCGGGAACGCCGGGCCGTTCCTGCCCACCGAGGTGCTCGACCCCGTGGCGGAGACACTGACGACACAGGCCGCCGTCCACGGTGGGAGCAGTCTGCGGGCTCTCGCTGACGGGATTGCGCACAGACTCTGATCCCTCGACTTACCCCGGTCATTCTGGATCGAGCCAAGGAGCTGTTGCAATGACGGTAGAGGCGTTGTCCGAGTGGATTGTCGGCCTTGATTATCAAGATCTCCCGTCCGAAGTTTCACAGCAAAGCATCCGAATAATTTCGGACACGCTGGCAGTTGCGCTCGGCGCGAGCCGGGAGCCCGAAGTTCCGGGCACCGCCGAGGCGGCCCGAGCAATTGGGGGCGGCGGATCAGCCACAGTCCTGGCAACTGGGGAGCGGGCGAATTCCTATGTGGCCGCGCTACTGAATGGACAGGCATCTGTCACGTACGAGCTCGACGAAGGTAATCAATGGGCTATTAATCATCCCGCATCTCATGTGCTGCCCGCGATTCTCGCCACAGCCGAAGAGCTGGGCAGCAGTGGCAAAGAATTCCTGGTGGCCTTCGTTGTCGGCTATGAGGCGGCTGCGCGGGCCGGCAGTGCGCTCAGTCTTCGAGAGGGTGTCCACCCGTTTGGCACAGCAATGGTGGTCGGGGCCGCAGCTGGCGTCGCCCGGCTGCACGGGTTCTCGGCCTCTCAGATTTCGGAGGCGGTCAGGGTGGCGTCTGCGATGACCCCCGCTTCGACGCAGCGCGCTGCCAACATGGGCGCAACCGTTCGGAATTTGCTCACCGGCTTGTCGTCGGCCGCTGGCGTACTCGGCTCGATCGCGGTGCAAGGAGGGGTCACAGGCGAGAAGCAAGCACTGGCGACCGTATACGGCAAGATCCTTGGGGAGAACTTCGACCAATTCCGCCTCGGCGACCGCCTGGGTCAAGATTGGCTGATCCTGCGGAACTACTTCAAACTGCATGCCTGTAGCCGCTGGAACCACGCCCCAATTGAGGCAATGAGCAAACTCCGGGCGAGGACAGGGATCAAGGGTGACGACATTGACCGAGTGATCGTATTCACATACTCGCCCGCTACCCGGCTGAATGAGACCGCCCCACCGAACGAGTTCGCCGCTAAGCATTCGATTCCATTCAACGTAGCCGTACAGGCATTGTTGGGTCACAACGGAATTGAAGCATACGCTCCAGACGTAGTGCGTGACCCGAAGGTTCGTTCTCTGATGGCCCGTATCCGAGTGGTCGAGGATCCTGCGTACACGAAAGCTCAGCCCGCCGTCCGTGCCGCTCGAGTTGAGGTTCATACCAGGGATGGACGGTGCCTGATCGAGGTCGAGGATCAAGCCCCGGGTGGCTTCGACAATCCCTATCCTCCATCAGTGCTTGATGCGAAGTTCGATATGTTGGTCACGCGCGGTAGATCGCATGAGTTGGTACAACCGCTGAGAGATTGGCTCCTAGCACTACCTGGCCACCCGAACCTCGAGGGCCTTTCTCGGCTCCTCCGACGTGAAGGAACGCTGAATTGAGCCGAGTCAACGCGGTTTCAGAAGGTCTGTGGCGCCTTTCGGGGCGCAGGAAACGAATCCACTGGTCTGCCTGATTCATCTCTCTTGTCTCTGAGGTGCTAGCGCTTTGGGTCGCTTCGGTACGACACACTGCATCTACTCTTGAGGGGGTATCGATCTGCATGGATAGCGATGGATCGAATAGCCGCGCTGTGGAGGATGGTCCGAGCACTGTTTTCCAACTGGCTCGAGCGATGGTTTCCACGAACTGGGAGGCCTTGCCGCCGGAAGTGCAGAATATGGCGCTGAATCTTGTTCTGGACTCGTTGGCCGTGATGGCGGCGGGCTCTGCTCATCCGGATATGCGGTACCTCCGCGAATCTATCGCACCTTCTCCGGGGCCCTGTACGGTATTCGGAGACAGCGTCGGCGCCAATATCCAGGATGCTGTTCTGCTCAATGGATCAACGATTACGGTCCTTCAGAGGCAAGACGGATATTCTAGAATGAAGGGACACCCGGCAATTCAGCTCGCTGCAGTCCTTCTCGCGCTGGGTGAGGAAAGGAAGGCGCACCCGAAGGAGTTGCTTAATGCGTTCGTGGGCGGATACGAAGCGTCTGCTCGCATCGGGCTTGGCATGGGTGGTGTGCCCTTCCATCTCCATGATATCGGAAACTGGGTAACAATTGGCGTTTCCGCGGCAGCGACGGTTCTGACCTGTTCGGGTGATGCGACTGCGGTAGCGTCAGCTATTGATGGCGCTTCTTCGCTTGGTCTGCATTTCGATCGCTGGACCACGACCGCTGGCGCTACACTGCATCACCTCTATCCCGCTGTGGCGTGCACTACGGCGCTTAATGTGGCACGAGGGGTGAAGTCCGGGCTATCGGCACGTGTCGGATCGTTGAGCTCGTTTTATGGGTCATTCTTGGCCGATGGGTTCAATGGCCCTGCCATGCTAGAAGGTACGGTGAGTGGCGCGTGGGCGAAGTACGAGATCTTGAATGGCTATTACAAGTTGTACCCGTCGTGCGCCCATCTGCATGGTGTTAACGACGCGATCGCTGCTCTGCTGGAAGACGAACGCTTCAGAGAAGATGACGTGCGTCGAGTTGACGTCCGGCTGTTTGATGAAGGAATGGCGATCGACTGCTCCGCGCCGAAGAACGACTTGGCTGCGAGATTCAGTGCCAAGGCAACAGTGGCTGCTGCGATCCGATTCGGAACTCTGGATGATCCAGGGCTGCTTGAGCTCGAAGCCCTCAAACCCCTGATGGATTTGATCAGCGTCTCCCATGGTCCAGAGCTCGATGTCCACAAGCCCAGTGGCCGCCCTGGGACGGTGAAGGTTGAACTGAAGAGCGGCCGCGTCATATCAAGGACGGTCATCCACCCGCGGGGCACGCCGCGCGTCCCTGTCACAGACAGCCAGCGGCTGGCCAAGGCCATGAGCCTACTGGGCCGGGTATATGGCGCCTCGGGTGCCGAGAGGATCTTGGAGGAGGTCTACTCACTCCCACAAGCCAGCTCGCTGGAGGGCCTGACGGCGAGTCTCCGGGTGCATGGTCCGGTTTGCTCCGGAGGAATGTAGGCGACTCTGTCGGGGCAACCGTGGTTCGTTCTGAACCTCTGGCCCGCTTCCGGGCAGGATGAAACCTGCCCGGAGCCGAGGCGCTTATCGAGCAGCACCTGAAACGCCGTATCGCCAGTTGGGAGAACGGACACAGCACGCCAGACGACTTCTACGGTCCGCTGCTGTGCGAGGTGTTCGACCCCAGCGCTGCCGAGCTGGGGCTGAACCACGAGGGCGAGCGGGACACGGGACTCCTGGACGCCAGCTATCCGGCGAGCCCCGAAGGCGCGATCGAAACAGTCGGACAGCTGTGGCGCGCTGATCTCAACAGGTACGAGCCTCTGCACCAGGCCGAACCGTCCGAGCCTGCGTGGAACGAAGCCTCGCTCCGCTGGTTGGTCGCGCCCGAGCCGGCCGTTCCTCGGCAGCGTCAAGACGGAATGTGCGTCGGTCTCGGAGACGTAGCCGCCATCAAGACCACCGCGGACATGTTCGCCGAGTTGGACGACCGCTTCGGCGGCGACCACGCTCGGCACGCAGCCGTCCAGTACCTGAGCACCGAAGTGACGCCCCTCCTGCGCGGCCAGTACACCGAACAGGTCGGCAGAGCTCTGTTCTCCACCGTGGCGGAGGCAACACTCCTGGCTGGTTGGATGTCCTACGACGCCTGCCGCCACGGTCTGGCACAGCGGTACTTCCTCCAGGCTCTCCGGTTGGCCCAGGACGCCAATGACCGCCGACTCGCCGGAAGCATCCTGTCTGCCATGAGCCATCAAGCGACGTTCCTGGGCCGCTATACGCAGGCTGCGACGCTGGCTCGCGCGGCTCTCATGGGCATCTCTCCCGTGGCCACCCCGACACTGCGCGCCCAGTTCCACGTCATGGAGGCGCGCGCCCTTGCCCGAACCGGAGACGTGGTGGCATGCGAAGCCGCCTTGAGTGCGGCCACGAGAGCGCTGGAGAGCCGGAACAGCGACGACGAGCCCGAATGGATCATTCGACGAAACCGAGCTCGCCGCGGAGGCTGCCCACTGCTTCCGCGACGTCAACAGTGCACGGCAGGCCGTTGCCCACGCCGAGAACGCCATGAGCGGCAACCATGTACGGAGCGACTTCTTCGCGACCATGGTTCTCGCCGACGCCCACCTACGCGCCGGCGACGTCGAGGAGGCGTGCCGCGTGGCCCTCGATGCGCTCGATCTTGGCGAGCAGCTGAAGTCAGCTCGATGCGTCAGCTACCTCGCCGAGTTCCGGCAGGACCTCACGGCCGTCGGTGACAGCGCAGACGCGCGCGCCTTCACCAAGCAGGTCAGAGAACACAGGCTCTGGATTGCCTCCGACGCTCACGTCGCTGTCTGACACCAGGACGCGAACCCTGCGCTCAGAACGGGCCCCACTCGTCTCGGCCCTCCCCTGTGCGGAGGGACCGCACTCGCCGAGCGACGCATGACTGAGCCGGCATCCCGCGCCGCTCAGTCCACATCGGTCCCAAGTTCGGTGTCCGGGCGGCAGAATTCGCAGGCCTGCACCATGGGGTCGAGCAGTGCCGCGCGGGCGTCCTGCGCAGTGATCGGGTGCGTCGGGCCTGCGTTCAGGCAGTCGTCGATGTGGATGCGGGCTGGCTCGGGCCCGATCGCCCTCGGCTGCCGTTCCGCAGCGAAGCCGGTTCCCTTCAGCCCACGCGCGCGTCGCGAAGCCGCGCAGGGCGGCCGGGCGATGCTTGGGCGGTGGGACCGACTGCTGTGCTGAATGGTCTTCCGCACGGGTGAGCGCATCGAAGACGGCATCGCGCTGAAGGCGCAGGTAGAGGCCCACGGTCTCGTTCTCGGCGTTCTGCTGGTCCAGGCGCCGCAGGATCGCTCGGAGCCGCTGGGCATCAGGCGGCAGGACAGACATGACCCGTACCCCCGACGCCGTTGAGGCCTGTCACCTCCAACCTCTTTTTCCCCGCCCGAGACTGCGCAGTTCCCACAAGGCTCCCGGTGTGCGTCCGCCGCGCTCCTGCCAATGCGGGTGGAACAGCACTGTGGTCGACAGCTCGGACAGGCGACGCCGGAGCGGGGTGTGACCGGGCCTGTCGGCCAGCTGACGGTAGACGGCGGTCCACTCCTGCTGTGCCTGGACGAGGTCGTCGGGAAACGACCGCATGGCGAGATTCAAGCATGCGTTCGAATTTCTTGGTGACCGACGAACCGGCAAATGTGACTCACAGCGATGGATGGCCACTGACATCGCTACGTGGCCACGCGGACCCAGTTCGGGCGATCATGCGGGGTCTGGACGCTGGGCTGCCGGACAGCAGGTCCCTCACACCGATGAGTCGCCCACCCTCGCAGGGGGGGCGACTCATCACGATGCTGTGGTTACAGCGACCGCTCTATCTTCCGCTCCTCGACCTGCTCTTCCGCGTTGCTCTTCTCGTCGCGGACGGTGTACCTCGCCTGGGGCGACTCACCCTGGATACGCCGGATCTCTCCGGTGTGCCTCTGGTTGTCCTGCCCCTGGTACTGCACACGATCGCCCTTGTTGAACTGCGTCACTTTCTCCACCTTCCGAAGCTGACATGCACGGGTTCGCCTGTCTGAAGTGCGAGACCCGCCGCGCATCCGCTCTGAGTGCGGGGCGCAGTGTCATGACATCGCGACTGATTCGTCGCAGCCACCGCTATGGGCCGAACGAGGTAACGCGGTCCACGTTTGCCAGCTTGCACTGCTCAAAATGGCCAACCGTAGCTGGCAATCCTCCGCTCACCTGCGGCGTTCTCGCCGCGACTGGCCATCTATTGCTGACGGTCACAGCAAAGCGGCCGTACAAAGGCGTGGCTCCAGGCCACAAACAAAGCACTGGCGAGATCGCCGCCCCTCGCGACGCCGGTGGAGATGGACCCCGCGGACTGGACGCCGGCCACCTCGCCGTAATCGCCGACGGCGAGCCTTCGATCACCCACAACTCGTCTGCACTTTACGGAACTCCGATCAGAGCCACTTTCAAGAAGCGCGTGACCATGGCCAGGGCACAAACTACAAGGCCCTGGAGAGCTTCAGGGGCCTCGGACACGGTCAGGTAATTTCACTCGTACTCGCGGAGCAGGTCCTCGATCCGACGGTTGGCGACCTCCTGACGCCCGTCGAGGCACTTGGCGTAGCGGGTCAGCAGGACCTCAACGCTGTTGCCGGCCCGTTCGGCTACGTCGGTGGGATCTACTCCGGCATTGAGCCACGTCGACAGCGCCGAGTGCCGAAGGTCGTACGGCCTACTCGCGAGCGGCGAGGCCGTGACAGCTGGCGGCAGCGCCAGCAGCCGAGCTTCCTGCCACACCCGGTAGTACGTCGAGGACGGGACAACCGAGCCCTTCTCGCTGAAGAAGAGGTCGGCCAGGCAGCGCAAGATCTCGTCGCCCTCGTAGCTGTCGGCGGCAAGGATCACCGGTTCGGCGATCAGCACGGCTTCGGTGAGGCGGTTCTGGCGGGTCAGCTCGGCGGCGCGCTTCAGCGTGCGGAGCGTGGACGGGCGCAAGGTGGAAGTTCCTCCGAGGTCAGGTGAGTTGAGATGCGATGGCTTCGGCGATCGGCATGGGGACGCCGAGTCGGGCGCGAAGCGTCGAGGTGTCGATAGGGGTTCCGGTCCGGGCGCAGTGGTCGTCGGCGACCTTGCGGCCGAGAGCGACGAGTGCCGGCGGGACGGAAGCCGTTGCGGGCACAGCCGGCTCAGGTTGGGCGGCGGGCAGTTCGGGAGCCGAGGGAGACGAGGCCGCCTCCTCTTCCATCACGGGCGCCTCTTGGGGCTTCGCCACCTCTTGCGACTTCGGCAGCTCATGGGCGAGCAGCGTTCCACCGAGGAAGGCGACGGCAGGCCACCCGGCCACGAGGATCCGCAGCCAGGCCGGTACGGCGCCCAGATCGAGCAATCCGGCAGTGGCGACGTTGGCACCCAGCGACGCCGTCAGCGCGACGAGGAACCAGCACCACCCGCCCGCTTTCGCTCCGCCGGAACGCAGCCACCGCCAGGCCGCCACCAACAGCAGGTCGACGGAGACCGGATAGGCCCACGCCTTCCACCCGTGCTGACCGGCAGCCGAGGCCAGGTCGTGCAGGTGAGCGAAGGACAGCGCGGCAGCGATCACCGCTTGGACGAGTACGGCGTCGAGTCGGACGGGCAGGGCACGCACCTCACGCCTCCTTCCAGTTCCAGGCATGGCAGGGGCAGGGACTTGGCGCGGGACGGCCGCGCCGACCGTTGGAGCAGGCCCGGCTATTCGGTGGCCGGTTGTGGAGCGACGACGGGCCCCGAGTCCTCTACGGGCACAGCCGGGACGTACGGCCGGAAGGGCGCGAGCGCCGGTACGTCGAGGGCGAGGTGGGCCATTGCGCGGCAGGTGGCCGCGGCGTCGGAGAGTGAGAGGTACGGGGTACGGATGCGGGACCAGCCACCGGAGGTGTCACCGACGACGGCCAGGCCTGGCAGTTCGGCGGTGACAGGAGCGTGTCCCAGTAACGGGCAATCGGCTGGGTGATCGTGGTGGCGCAATGGGTCGTGGTTGCTCGGTGTGTGCCTGCCGGGGCGGGACGGCCTGGTCCTGGGAATCGGCTTGAAGGGGGCCGGTGTGCCCGGTGGTGTCAGCCGACCGCGGCGGCGAGGCCGGCGGTTCCGGTGTGTCGGAAGATCTTGCGGAGGTTGTGGCAGGCGGCCAGCAGCCGCCACTCGCTGCGTGCCCCGTCCTCGCCGCGCAGGAGCAGATCACGATCTGGCCGAAGACGGGTTCAACGATGGCCTTGCGGCGGCTGTAGGCGGCCCGGCCGGGCTTGGTCCACAGCTTGCGGGGCATGATCTCCTTCAAGGTGGCGTCCTTGGGGATGCGTCCGCGGGGTGCGGGCGGGACCTGCTCGTCGTGGCCGAGTCGGCCGGTGGCCATGAAAGTGTCGGTGCCACAGGTTAGTTGGCGGTCCCTGGCGGCCTCGAGGTTGGCCTCGGAGCAGTAGCCGGCATCGACCAGGGCCTGCTTGGGGTGGGTGCCGGTGTCGTGCGCGGACTGGTCGAGCATCGGGGTGTAGTTCGCCGCGTCCGAGGCGTTGGTCGTCACGTCGGCGGCGGTGATGACCTGGTGTTCCTCGTCGACGACGGCCTGGGCGTTGTAAGCCTGGATGTAGGCGCCGTCGCTGTTCTTCATGATCCGCGAGGCGGGGTCGGTGAAGTTGGCCTGCGCCCTGGGCCTGGGCCGGGCCTTGCCAGCGGCCTTGTCACCGGCGTCGGCCACGGCCTGCTCGTCGCTGGTCCCGGCGCGCTCTTGGCGGCGGCGCTCCTTGTCCTCAGCGTGAGCGCGGGCTTTCTCGGCGGCCTCGGCCTCGATCTGCGCGCGGGCGGCCTGCAGTGGGCAGGACGGGCCGTACCTCTCGGCGGGTCGTGGCCTTGATGGCCAGTGTTCGCCACCGGGGCGGCGCGACTGTCAGGCCGCAGGCATCCATGGCCTGAACGCTGAGAGTTATGACCCCCGGGTGCTGCGCCTGTAACGGCGATGCAGCGCACGCAGCTGGGACAGTTGCTTCTCGAAGTCGCCCGCGTCGGCGGCGCCGACCCATGGCACCGGCAGCGAGACCATGGAGCCGTCGCGCAGCGTGGCCGCGACACGCAGCTCCGGACGACGGACCCGGGGGTCGGCAGCAGCTACCCGCAGGTCCTCAAAGCGGTCGATCTCGTCCCACTCCAGCCGCCGCCACCGCAGCACCGTGCGGAACCGCAGCCCGTCCGGGCCGGCCTCCACCCGTCGCCTGAGCATCCCGAGCGCGCACGAGACGGCCCCCACACCCACCCCCGCGGAAAGGATCCCCCAGTCCTGGGCGTCCGGAACACCGAGGCGTGCCGCAACCCCCGCCGCAACCGCGAAGAGCACGGCCAACGCAGTCCACCAGCGTGCGGACTTGCCTTCCCACCGCAACGACAACTCAGCATGGTCGATCACCCGTGTGATCTTGCCACCGGCCACGCCCATCCGGTAGGTCACGGTTTCACGAGCGCCGCCTTCCCAGGGCCAGGCCTGTTCCCAGGGCCAGGCCTGACATCCGTAGCTGTGGGCTGTCTTTTGACGTACTCCCTGCTGTTCTCCAACCTCGCTCGCGGGCACCCCCCGGCCCCCGCTGACGCGCCGACGTCCCTCAACCGGATTGCGCTTCTACGGGTTGCCGCAGAATTGTCCTGAGCTTGGCGGGGTCAGTCCTGCGTGGGTCGCTGAGGTAGATCTCGTGGTGCAACCCCGCCTCCCGCAAGTTGTTAGCGGGGAGGTAATCGTGGTGCAGCCTGGTCAGGATCGGTGTCTCGTCGTCATAAGGGCCGATGTGGAGGACCTGGGCGCTGGTGCCCTCGTGCAGCGTCTCTGACCGAACCCCCGGAATGGCCGGAAGGTTCTTCTTGGTCAGGGCGGTGTGCTTGGCGTCTTCGATGATGCCGCCAGTGATCCAGTCGGGGACGTTGATGAGCAGTCTCCATCGCCAGTTGTCCTTGAGCCTGGCCAGGAAGTCGTCCATGTCGTCCGCCCACCACAGTCCCTCAAGGGGGCCCACGACGAAGTCCTTGCCAAGGTCGCCTTTGCTCGCGAACTTAGCGGTATAGGCGACCGCGTAGAGCGCCTCGACCGCGTGGCGGTACGCGGCGCTGGTGTTCGGGTCTCCGTGCCCGTCGATGGCGAGGAAATGGAGCTCGGGGATGTCGACGAGTTCCCAGTCAGTGTTCTTGGGCGAGTAGCACTTCTTGAACTGGCGCTTGACGTCGTACTTGGTAGTCATGCCGAGGAACCTTCCTGTAAGTAATTGTCATGATGGACCAGCAGGGTTGTTCAGGCTGCGGTGTCCTCGGGACCTTCGGCGAGTGGGGTGCGGTGATCGCGCGCCGGCGAGCCTGGGGGGACGCGGCCGGCTTGAACACCATGGCCAGGACCGCAGCCGCGCTGCCGGCCCCGCGGGTGACCTTCGTCCTGAGTTTCACGATGCTGAAAGTACTGTCGATCGGGTTTGTACCCGGTATGAACATCGATGGAGGTCCGTTCTGGTACCGGCAGTGACGAGACGTCAGTCTTGCCGTACGGTACGACCGTCCAAGCCAAAGGCCATCCGGGGATTCAGCATGGGCAGGCCGGTGTTGCACGATGGGCTGAGCGCCCGCTTCACTGATTCCCAATGGAGTTGTCAAACGGGTCGGTGACTCGCTGTGAGGGTGTCAACTCAACGGGACGGGAATCTGTGGCGGAGTGATCTCGAAGGTGCGACCGTCGCCGCGGCCCCGCCGGCGTTGAGGTCGATCGCCCAGTTCACCGGATCGCCCTCGCTCAACTCCAAGACATCGGTGATCAGTTGGAGCAGAACCGTCTCGTCGTTGTCCACACGCCGCGACAGTCTGCGTTTGTCGTTGGCGTCGATCACCATGCAGTAGGCGCAGGTGGTGTCGTGCTCGCGGCCCGGGCGGACCGGTGAGACCCAGATCGGTCAGCCGTCCGGGGTGGTGATGACCTGCACGTTCCCGCCATGGTGCTTGTGTTTTCCGGACCACCAGAGGTCTGCGCCGTTAGGGCCGGGGGCGGCGACGCGGTCGGTGCGGATGACGGTGCCGTTCAGGTTCAGATGGGTCAGCCCGGCCGCTTTCGCGCGCTCCAGCGCGGTCGCCAGGTCCGGTGCCCCGGCTGCAGCACGGTCAGCCCTTCGTGGAGGTACTGGTAGGCGGTTGAGACCGACAGGCCGTTGTCGCAGGCGAGTTGGGACACACGGGTGCCGTCGACGAACCAGCGCAGGACGAACGCCGCCTGCCGGAAGCACCCAGGGCACGCCGCCCCTTGCGGGTCCCGGCCGTGATCCGCCGGTCTCGCAGCAGCAGGGCCAGGTACTCGGCGGTGGATCGCTTCACATCGAGCACCGCGGTGTAGGTGACACTGGTCGACACGTGAGGCCCCTCGGTCAGAACAATCCGTCGCAAGATCGTTCCTGCCAAGGACCTTACGCCTGACGGGACTTGGGGATATCGCAGACCGCGAGACACGCCTCGCACTCATGGACGGTGACTGACGGTTACCGGGAACAGCGCACTACCTGCGCCGCAAGCTCGGCCGCCGCGTCGTCGCCACGGCGCGCGAGCTCGGGTATCAGCTGGGCACGCTCAGCCAGCGGCGTTCCCGCGGATGAACGTCGACACCGCGTCGGATACCAGTGAGTCCGCCACCTCGGGTTGGAGGCCGCCGCTGGCGATCAGGCTCGCGAGGCCTTGCGCCCACGAGTACAGCAGCAGCCCGTAACGCTCGGGATCACCCGGGGCGAGCGCGCCCTCGGCCACGCCGTCGCCGATCAGGTCGTACACCACCGCCAGGGTTTCCGCCGCCGCCGGCAGCTGCGCCTTGTCCCCGTACGACTTCGCGGAGAACATCAGGTCCAGCAGCACGGGCCTGCTGTTCGCGAAGGCGATGAACCCGGCTATCACCGCCCGCAACCGCTCGCCGAAACCCGGACCGGCACCGTCGCGTGCCACCTTCAACTGCGCGCCCAAGCGGCCGAAACCCCGCTCCGCCAACGCATCCAGCAACGCCTGGCGATCGGTGAAGTGCGCGCGCGGCGCCGCGTGGCTGACCCCGACGACCCGCGCCAGCTCCCGCAGCGACAGCTGCTCCGTCCCGGACTTCTCCACGCTGCGCTCGGCCGCGTCGAGCAGCGCGGCGCGCAGGTTGCCGTGGTGGTACGGGCGGGCTTCAGCAGGCACAGGTCGATCCTACCCTGATCTTGCCATTGCCAAGTTTCTTGTCAGTGTCTAGATTGGCGGCATGAGCGAATCCCACGCCACTCAAATTCCCGATCTCTCCGGCAGAACCGCGATCGTCACTGGTGCGAGCGGCGGCCTCGGGCGTGAGACCGCGCGAGCGCTCGCCGCCGCCGGAGCCCGCGTCGTACTCGCGGTGCGCCATGTCGACAAAGGGCGAGCCGTCGCCGCGGAGCTGCCCGGACGGACCGAGGTTCGCGCGCTCGATCTCGCCGATCTCGCTTCCGTCCGGCACTTCGCCGAAGACTGGCAGGGCGAAATCTCCTTGCTGGTCAACAATGCCGCCACCATCTACCCGCCTGAGCTGACCCGCACCAAGGACGGGTTCGAGGCGCAGTTCGGCGTCAACCACCTCGGTCACTTCGCCCTGACGCAGCTCCTGCGTGAGCACCTCACTGGCCGCGTCGTCTCGATTTCGTCCGCCTCCCAGGCAGCCCGCCTCGACCTCGACGATCCGAACTGGGAACGCAGGCGCTACAACGCTTCCCGCGCCTACAACGAGTCGAAGCTCGCCGTGCTGCTGTTCACCTTCGAACTGCAGCGACGGCTCACGGCGGTGGGCTCGGCGGTCCTCGCCACCGCCGCGCACCCGGGCTGGGCGGCGACCGGCGCGCTGTCGGACGCGCGCGGCTTCGTGCATTCGCTGATGCGGCTGAGCACTCCCCTGGTCGCGTCGTCGGCGGCGGCCGGCGCGCGACCGACCCTGTACGCCGCGACGGGCGACATCCCCGGCGGCACCTACGTGGGGCCCGGCATCCTGCAGATGTACGGCGCGCCCAAACCAGTGCAGGCCTCGAAAGCGGCCCGCGACCCCGAGCTGGCGCGCCGTCTCTGGGAGGTCTCCGAGCAGCTCACCGAGGAGTCGGTGCGCGGCTGAGGTTTCACCATCCCGACGTGTCGTGGCGCGCACTTCCTGGCCCCGGTGGACCAGCACCCACTGCGCTTCGCGACCCAGGTCCTGCGCGAAGGCCGCCGCACATCGATGTCCTCGGTCACCGCGCTGCAGGGCAGCGCCCCGGTCCGACAGGTTCCGCGGTGTTCGGACGGGGCGGCAGCGGCCCCGACTACACCGACCTTCCCGCACCCGCTGTACCGCACCCCGCGGACTGTCCGTCGTTCACCCTCCCACGTGATCTGGCGCTCTTCGCCTCCCACCTGGAGATCCGCCCGGCGACCGACGCCCGCCCGCTCGGCGGCGGAGAGCGTGCGGAACTCCTGGCGTGGATACGCTTCGCCGACCGCAGGCCGCTGGACGCCCGGACACTGGTGGTCCTCGCCGATGCCCTCCCGCCCGCGCTCTTCGCCCTGTGGACCGTCCCGCGGCCGGTACCGACCGCCGAACTGACTGTGCACTTCACCGACGTCCTGGACACCCGCCCCGCCCAGGACTGGGCCCTGGTCCGTATCCGCACCGAGCATGCCGGTAGCGGCTGGGCCGTCGAGAACAGTGCCAGGCGGCCGGCTGCTCGCCCTCGCCCGCCAGGCACGCGCCGTACGTGAGGAGTTCGGGGCCCCGCGTGCCGGCTGACCTCATCCAGGCGCGGATCGATCGCCTCGACAGCGCACAGCAACGTGCCGGGCACGGCACTCCTGAGCGCAGGCAGCCAGGTGTCACCAGGTCCTGGCAGCCATACGCCGGCAGGACGGCTCAAGCCGCTGCTGCCCCGGTACACCGGCCGAAACTGGACCGCCGTGTCCGCACCCTTCACCCTCCGGCCGGCCGCACTCCTGACGCTGGCCACGTGCGCCAGGGCAAGTCACTGCCGACGCTCACAAAGCCCGTGCGAACGGTTGACCAGGAAGGGGCTTTCTTGCAGACGCCTTCTCGGGCAGCACAGCCTTGTGCGGCGTCGGCCGGGCCGAGAGTCCGACCTCCTCCGCGGAGCGGCTGGGTATGGGTGAGGGCCCGAGCAAGTCAGGGATGCTCGAGCCCTCACGGTGTGCGCGTATCGCGGGGGAATGGACACGCATACACGCGGCGGCCTGCTTAACGAACTCTCCGGCTGTCGGACACGGGCGGCCGGCCCCGAACCCTTCAGCGGTGGCTGAAAGGATGTCCCGCAAGCGTCGTCAGCGCGTCGGGGAGCTCGCTCGTGCACCTTGATTGCGGCAGAGGTGTCGTTCTTCGAGGGTGCCGAACCGAACGTCGCCGCTGTCGAGTCGCCCTCGTACTTGTCCGCGTCGTGCGGCGGAACACCGTTGGCGATCCGGCTCAGCCTGCCGGTGCCAGCGCGGGGCGAGGCCGGTCCGACGGCGCTTCCGCCGTAGTGCGCCACCAGCGGCGCGACGCCAGCGCGGCCAGCACGGCGCCGGCGGCATTGACGAGTACGTCGTCCACGGAGGACACCCGGTCCAGCCGCAGGACGTACTGTGCGGTTTCGACCAGGGCCGAGCAGCCCGCCCCGAGCGCCAGGATCCGCGGCACGGACGCCAGCGCCGCGAACCGCATCGGAGCGAAGAACCCCAGCGACGCGAAGACCAGCAGGTTGCCGACGATCCCGAGCGGCCCCATCGTGAGCAGGTCCCGCACCGGTACCAGGCTCACCCGGCCGGGGACGGTGCCGGCCCCGGAGCCCGGCATCATGGTCAGCCAGAGGAACGGCACCGTCCCGTGGACCATGCCCACCTCGGCCAGCGACATCCGCCACGCCGATGTGACGCCGGCGGCACGCCGACGGCTCGCCAGAGCCCACACCACCAGCGCGGCCAACGGCAGCGCGACCAACGTGATGAGCACCACACCGTTGAACGTGTCGAAGCAGCCGTGCCACCGCCCGGCCATGCACCTCGGAGCGGACATCATGAGCGGCCGCCGGAGGACGAACGCGGCGCTCGCCATGCCGAGGGTGGCCAGGCTGAGGAGCACGATCCTGCGCGTGCGGCGGGGCGGTGCTGACAGGGATGCGTCGTGGTTCATGCCCCCATTGAAGACGGAGGGCCGTTGCGACGGCGTATGCGATTTTCGATACGCCCGCAATACACGGAATCTCCGGCATCGAGGAACTGGCGCAAGCCGGCAGTGAGATGGTCCCGCCGCTGGTGATCGTGCCGGCCCGACTGCTGCAAGTGCTGGGCGACTCGTCCGTCGGTGGCCGGCAAGCTGGAGGTCTCTGACGTCTCCGAGTACGCCGCAGACTTCGCTGCCGAATCCGGGACGATGGACACGGAGGAGTACCTCCACCTGGCATGCGGCCGCGTCCTCAGTGGTCCCGACGTGACCCCCCGAAAGGTGGGCTGTTACGCGTTCGGGTGGCTTCGGTCGACGCATGGACGGTCGGCGCACGCTCGGAGTAAGACGCAGGTCGACGCCTCGGACGACGGGGCGTCGTCGCGCCCGCTCAGTCCACGTCGATTCCCAGCGACTGCGGCCGCCGCGTTCCCCGTCGCGGCGCGCCCTTCTTCATGTCTGGTCGGCCCGCCCGGGGGTTGCTCCCCACGCCCCTGTCGGGGCCGCTGAGTACGGGGCGGGTCCGCCGAGCCACAGTAAGCGGAATACGTCCTTCCTGTCAGCCCTCGTGCCACACAGAAATTGCCCGTCAGGCTTCCCTCGTCCTGACGGGCCTCTCTGTGTCGGTCAGCTGTTCCGCGGCGCAAACCGCTCTTCGTTCCCACAGGAACAAGTACGGGTTGCCTCCGCCCATGAGGACGTGCACTGGCCACGCTTTGCCCCCGTCGCAGAGGTGCAGGTGCGGAGGTACCGGCCACTGGTCGGGGCCTGGGAGCGGCTGACGCGTCACCTGATGGATGTTTTCGTCGTTCTCGCGAGGGATGCAGTAGCTGTCAGCAGAGGCACCCGACATCGCGGACTTCGATCACGTCACCGCGGACGACGTACTCAACCCAGCACGACGGGCCGAACGCTGCGGCCAGCGCCCCTGGCCTCGGGAACGGGGCTGAACCCGCAGCCTCGAGGAGCACGACGATCTCCCTCTGCGCGTCGCCAGGGACGTCCAAAAGCACGTCGGCAGCCTGCCGGATCATTTCGACTCGCATTGCGGCTCAGCCTCCTACGAACAGGGTCCCCCTGGCCTCTCCGGGCATGCGCCTGGAGACGACAGAGTTCCCGCACCGTGCGCGTGAGGTCGGCTTGCTGGACGCGTTCGAGGAAGCGGAGCAGGTCAAGCCGGGACGGCGGGAGCATGTCGTTCACATGTTCGATAATAGAGGCTAGTGTGGCCGCTGACACCAGGGGGAAGGCGGCATCGATGCGGGATGACATGCGGATCCTCGCAGCGCTCGGCATCGACCCGGCCGCCCTGGAGCCCGCCCCGGAGGCGCCGCTGCGCCTGTCCGGCTGGCAGGCCCGCATCCACCCCCTCTCTCTGACGCGCCGGCCGTGCTCGTCGTGCGGGGCCCCGGCGACCGCGACACAGGTGGTGAGCGTGCCGGGTTCGGGGCTGCGGTGGCGGGACTCGTGCCGCAACTGCATGCTCGCCGGATTCAGAGCGGCTCGGTCGTAGCGTGGACGCCGTGAAGCCAGACCGCTTCCATCTCGCCCTGACCGCCTACGGCCGTCCGGTCATGCACGGCTGGTGGGGAAGCGAGGTGGTGGCGCGCGGCAAGTTCGTCTCCTGGGTAGGCGCGTACGGCACTGTGCCTGGCGCCCGTCTGGTCTTGGCCGACGAGGTCGAGGCTCGGGCGATAGTCGTGTGGCCGGACGAGGGATAGCAACGCCTCGCGCTCGCGCGCCACGGCGTGCCCGGCACACCTCCGGCCCGCACTTTGGCGTCACGGCCAGTCCTTCACCCGCTGGTCGATCCGCAAACTCGCCGCCTACCTGCGCCGCGAGCATGGATGCGTCATCCGCATCGGCGGGAAGCCTTACGGTGCCTGCTCCGGCGCCGGGGCATCGCCTTCCAGCGCACCAAGACCTGGAAGGAGTCCCCCGACCCAGACCGCGACGCCAAGCTCGACCGCATCGAGCACGTCCTGGAGCACTTCCCGGACCGGGTTTTCGCCTTCGACGAGTTCGGACCCTTGGACATCAGGCCGACCGCCCGCTCCTGCTGGGCGAAGCAGGGCAGCCCAACCGCCTGCCGGCGACCTACCACCGCACCCATGGCGCACCTACTTCCACGGCTGCTACTCCGTCGGCGACGACCGGTTGTGGGACGTCAACCGCCGCCGCAAGGGCACCGCCAACACCCTGGCCTCGCTGAAGTCGATCCGCGCAGCCCGGCCCGACGGCGCCCCGATCTACATCATCTTGGACAACCTCGCCGCTCACATCGGAGCGGACATCCGCCACTGGGCGAAGAAGAACAAGGTCGAACTGTGCTTCCCCTACCTACGCCTCCTGGGCCAACCCGATCGAGGCGCACTTCGGCCCGCTGCGGCAGTTCACCCTGCCAACTCCAACCATCCGAATCACACGGTGCAGACTCGGGCTCTGCACTGCTGCCTGCGCTGGCGCAATTCCAACGCCCGCCACCCCGACCTACTCGCCGCACAACGCCGAGAACGCGCTCGCGTCCACAGCGAGAAGGTCATCCGCTGGGGTGGCAGACCGGCCCTCGCGGCGTGATCAAGAATCCTTGCCGCCTTCCTGGCTAAAGGCGGCGTGCCGCAACAACCGCTGAGCTGGATGGCGTTGTGAGTACTTCGGTGGCGTCCAGGGCTGGATGAGTGAGGTAGAACCAGCGGAGCTCATCCACTTCGCCGCCGAAACGAGGCGGCCAATGGGGCGAGGGGGTGAAGTCGTCCAGGATGAGAAGGCCACCGGGAGCAAGCAGCTCGACGACCTGCTCGGGGTCGTCATGCTTGCCTCCGCCGTCGCAGAAGAAGACGTCGAAGGGAGCGTGCTGCTCAAGCAGCCGCCAGCCACCGGTGAGAACGCTGACACGGTCATCGTCCGCGAAGACAGCGGCTGCTCGACGGGCCAGTTCCCCGTCACGCTCCACGGTGACCAGGCGGGCACCGGCGCCGAGGCCACTGTGCATCCAGGCAGTGCCCACTCCCGAACCGGTGCCGCTCTCGGCGATGACCCCGTGAGGCTTCGCGGTAGCGGCCAGGCTGAGCAGCCTGCCGACTTCCGGGATGCAACTCTTCTTGAATCCCGCCTGGCCTGCGACACGTTCCGCGGCTACCACGCGGGGCGGAACCGCACGTTCTGCCGTGATCACGAAACCCCCTTCACCGTGAGCATGACGCTATCCGCCAGCAGTCTCGTCCGCACGGAGTTCCGCCTGTCCAGCCCCGGCGAACCCTCCCGGCCAAAGCAATAGCTGTCCACGATGGTCCGGGGGTTTCGACCTTGACAACACCCTGATTGACCGACGGGAGTCCGCTATCTGCTGCTCGTCGAAGTGCTTGCGGGCCAGGTCCCAGGTTTCGATGGGGACGCCGTTGCGGGACACGGGGGTTGCGTCGGACGCTACAGCCGAATAGTTCATCCGCTCCGTCATAAGGCTTCCCCTCTCGTGTCGGTGCGGCGGCGGGCGTGGGGGGCGCCTGGGTCAGCACAGCCTGATGGAAGCCGAGTCGACAGGCTGGATGGGTTCGGTGAGACCGTACTTCTTGATCCAGGCCTGCGCTGTTCGGCCTCGGCGACGTGTTCGACCGTGTAGCCCGGGGGGAGCAGTTCCGCGGTCTCGGTCACCGTGGTTGACAGCGTGGGGGCTGGGGGTCCGCTCTGCGTGTTCGCCAGGGTCTGCGGCGAGTCGATGTCGGCGAAGATCAGGTGTTCGCCGCCCGGCGCCCGTACCGATCCCCTCGGGGAGAGGTTCGGTGTTCCGCTGCACCAGCGGCCAGACCGCACGTTCGCCTTCGACGAATCAGCTGGGCCGAGGCCGCGTACCTACCCGATGGCGTCGTATGCGTCGCCCAGGGCAGGCAAGTGCGCCATCGGGTTGTCCCCAGCCAAACACAGTAGCCATTGCAGGAGTTGGCGTACGGACGTGGCAACTATCGGCATCTCGTCGACGAGACCGAAGGTGTCCCAGGCCGTGAGACAGCAGCGCCCTGTCCGCTCCGGATGCAGGTCGACCACGACCCACTGACCGCTCACGCGGTCAGGCGAGTCTCTGGCGATGACGTAGCACGAGTTGACTGGATCGAGGGGGCTCTCAGAGGATGCGCGAGCGGCTTCTTCGGGCGTGAGGAGCAGAGGCCCCGCCGGTACGAGATCGGAGGGCCCACTCACCGACCAGGGATAGTGCGTCCCTTTGTGGAGGCGGATGCGGGCGCAGAGCCGGTGTAGTTCCCTGAGGTCGTCAGGGATCTGGTGATGCGCCGCGACTGCAACCGACTCGCCGTTGGGTGGCTCGACCGAGCAGCCCTTGATCGTCTCGATTTCGGCGAGAAGGTGTTTCAGGCCCGTGGGTCTGTTGCCATCGTGCGTCACGATGCTGACCATAGTGCCGAGCTTGGTTCAGGAAATAGCTGGTGGCTGCCGTGGTGTGAGACTTGAAGCGGTGCGCGCAGGCAGGGGCGCCACCATGCTCCGCGCCCAACTCACCGGAACGGGGACGGGCACCTCGACAACTGCGTCGGCCTTCGATACAGCCCCGAGCATGCCGACCGATCATACTGCCGCACCGGGAGACACCAAGATCCCCGACACGCGTGCCGGCCTCGCCGGCCCGTTCACCCGGACCGCTTCGATCACAGCTCCGGAGCGGGGCCGAGGTCGGGGTGGGTGAGGCGGGCCAGGCCGCCGGAGGGTACCGGGAGGACCGACGGGCCGGGCGCCAGCTCCGCGAGTGACCGGTGGGTCGGACGGCCGCGCGCGTCCCAGATCTCCACCCGGACGCTCATCGGGAACGCGTCGTTGACGATCAGCGGCTCGCTGTCGTCCGCGTTGGCGATCAGTACCTCACGCCACGGCCGTTGCGGAAGCGGCACCGCGTGCGGGGCGTACCGGGCGACGATGTGCCGGACGCCGTCGTTGGCGGCGATCAGGGGGTAGAGCAAGTCGGGCCGCTGGGGAAGTAGTTCTCCGTGGAGCAGGGTGTCGCGGTACGTGGTCCACACCCGCATCCAGAACGCCAGCGCGTCCGACGGTGCGGTGTCGAGCCGTACGAGGTCCACCGACACCTGCGGAACCCCGAACAGAGCGTTGATCAGGTGGTGTGCAACGCGTTCGGCGGTGTCGTCCGTGGCCCACATGATCGGATCGCTGTGGACCGGCCGGCTGGGGCGGAGCATGCGCAGGTCGACGATCCCGACCCGGTTTTGGGTCGCGCTCAGCGGGCAGTCGCCGACCCGCAGCATGGTGGCGTACCGGCTGACGGCCGGATGCACGTACGGCTCCCGGAACTCGATCAGCGGTCGGACGCCGGCCGACTCGACGGCGTCGACGATCTCCGCAAGCAGCCGCACGGTCGCCGCAACCGGGGAGTTCGGCGACGGGTCGTCCGGCACCGGCGTGGCGAACCGTTCGAGAAAGTCGAGCTTGACACCGTCCGCGCCGGTCTTCACGACGAGGTCGCGGATGCGCTCGACGAGGTGGAGGCGTGTGCTGTCGTCGCGCGGGTCGAGGACGGCGGCGTCGAGTTCGGTCTCCTGGTACCGCGTTAGGAGACCGGCGGTACGGGCTCGTGCGTGAAAGCCCAGGAAGGGGGTGCCCACCCACCACATGGTGCGCAGTCCTCGCGCGTGCAGTTCGGCGACCAGGCCGGCCGGGTCCGGGAATTTCTCGGCCGCCACCTCCCAGTCGCCGCACCAGCCGTAGCCGCGTGTCTGGGACATGGTCTGCCAGCCGTCGTCCACGATGACCACGCCGAAACCGAGCGTCGCGGCCCGGTCGGCCTGGGCCAGCACCGTCTGGGCCGTGACGTCCTGGTGGGCGAAGTACCAGGTGCACAGCACCGCGTCCTCGGCGCCGGGGGCCGGCGGCGTGCCGCCGTCCTGCTCGAACAGGCGCCCGGCGTCCGGTACGGCGTCGGTGAACGGGCGTCCGGAGACGTCGAGAAGCAGCCGTATCTCCTCACCGGGTTCCGCGTCTTCCACGGTCATGATGACCGCGAAGTCCGCGCTCTCCTCGACCAGCCCGGCGCGCACAGTGGTGCGGTGGCTGCCCGCGTCGAGTGTGTGGACGAGACCGGTCCGGTCCTGACGTAGCAACAGAGCGCCGAGGGGGATGCCGAGGAGCGCCGTGGTGTCGACCGGATCGCCCCAGGACGGCGGGACCGTGGCGTGCGGGACGGCGCTGCCCGGACGCCAGTAGGTCACGGCGTCCACTGCCGGGACCAGGGCGGTGAGTTCCAGTGGGGCAGGGCCGACGCGGAACGAGATCTCCCACACGCCGTCGGCCACCTCGGTCGCCTGTGCCGCGTCCGTGTCGGTCGCCTGGAGCCGCAGCCCGCGTGCTGTCGCGGTCGGGCCCAGAAGGACGGGTTGCTGCGGTTGGGCACTGGCCTGTCCAGGCACCCAGATGGGTACGGGCGCTGTGGAGGAAGTGTCGGTCATTTGTTTCCCGAGAAGGAGATTCCGCCGATGATGTGGCGTTGGGCGAAGAAGAAGATCAGTACGCAGGGCAGGGTCACGACGACGGTCGTGGCCATGAGCAGTGGTGTGTTGGTGCCGTTCACCGACTGGAATCCGGCGAGCGCGAGCGGCAGCGTCTTCCATTTGTCGTCGGTGATGTAGATCGCGGCCTGGAAGAAGTTGTTCCAGTAGGACATGAACTGCAGGACCGCGGTCGCGATCAGGATCGGCCGGGACAGCGGAAGGTAGACCGACCACCAGATACGGAACCATCCGGCGCCGTCGAGGATGGCGGCGTCCGTGAGCGATTCCGGAAGGCGGAGGTAGAACTGGCGGAAGAGAAAAATGAAGAAGGCCGAACCGAAGAAGGTGGGCAGGATGATCGGCCACAGCGTGTTCATCATGTCGAGGTTCTTGAACAGGACGAACTGCGGCACGATCGTCACTTCTTGCGGCAGCAGCAGTGTCGCCAGCACGATTCCGAACAGCATGTTCGAACCGCGGGCCCGGATTCGCGCGAAGGCGAAACCCACCAGCGAGGACGAGTAGACGACCGCCACGACCGGCACCAGCGTGCTGAGCAGCGAGTTGCGGAAATACCGCCAGAACGGGAACGAGTTGAGGCCGCTGGAAAAGTTCGACCACTGCCACTGCACGGGCCACAGGGTGATGCCTCCGCTGGAGACACCCGCCCGGGTCCGCAGCGCTGTCGCGATCATCCACAGGAAGGGGTAGACGAACACGATCGACCCCACGATGAGGACGGCGACCGCGGTGTAGCGTGCCGCGGGCGTCCCGTCGGTCGGGGAGCGCCGGACGCGTGCGTTTCTCGCGGCCCGTGCGTAGGGGATCGTCTCACTTGGCACGGACACGCCGCCTCCGCTCCTTCGGGCGCTGCGATTCGTAATAGACCCAGAAACTGCTGCCCCGGAAGACGACCGCGGTGAGCACCATGATCATGAGGAAGAGGATCCAGGCGAGGGCTGACGCATAGCCCATCTGGAAGAACTTGAACGCGTTCTGGTACAGGTACACGACGTAGAACAGCAGGGAGTTGGACGGGCCGCCGCCGTTCTGGGTGACGACGAACCCCTGGGTGAAGGTCTGCATCGCGTAGATGAGTCCCGTCACCACGTTGAAGAAGATGACCGGGCTGATCTGCGGAATGGTGATGTTCCACAGGGAGCGCAGCCGGCCGGCGCCGTCGAGTGCCGCTGCCTCGTAGAGTTCGGACGGTATGTCCTGAAGCCCCGCCAGGTAGATGACCATGTTGCCGCCGACGGTCCACAGACTCATGATGATGACGGCCGGCAACGCCCAGTCAGGATCGAAGAGCCACTTCGGTCCTTCGACGCCCATCAGCCGCAGCACTCCGTTGACCAGGCCGTACTCAGGGTTGAAGACCCAGATGAACAGCACGGTCTGCGCCACGCCGGTCACCAGGGAGGGCAGGTACCAGATGGTGCGGAACACGTGGATGCCGCGGACCTTCACGTTCATCAGCAGTGCCACCGCGAGCGACAGCGCCGTCTGTGCCGGGACGCTGATCACCGCGTACAGCAGTGTGACCTTGATGGCCTGCCCGACGTCCGGGTCGTGCACTGCCTTGCGGTAGTTGGCGAGTCCGGCGAACTTCGCCGGACTGATCAGATCCCAGTCGGTGAACGACAGGACCAGGGAGTAGATCATGGGGCCGCCGGTGAACAGCAGGAACCCGACGATCCAGGGCGAGACGAAAAGCCAGAACGCCGCGGTCGTGCGGCCGATCCATCGTCGTCTCACCGCGATCCATATGGCGATGGCCAGGATCCCGAAGACGACGGCCATCATGATGGCGAAGGCGACGATGGGCTGGAGTGCCACATCCAGATGGAACCGTGCGAGGAGGCCCTCCAGGCCCTTCACTATCTCTGACATGTGCCAATTGGTCTTTCTCGGCGCCGTTCGTGGCCGTCCGGCTCGTGGGCTACTTGGTCGCGTCGAGCATCTGCTGGCACTTGTTCTGAAGCTGTGGAAGCACGGTCGCCGGGTCCTCGTGGCCGGTGCCGATCGCGGTGCGGGAGTCGAGGGCGGTCGAGAAGGTGCTCTCGATCTGCACCTTGTTCTTCACGTACGGCGTGGTCACCGCATTCGTGACGGCATTGATGAACGCCTGGAGGTTGGCCTTGGGCGCGGCGGACTGGAAGGCGGACAGTGAGTTCTTGACCACGGGAACGCCCAGCGCGGAGGTTTTGGACGCGAGCAGGTTCTGGGCGGCGGGGTCGCTGCTCATGAACGCTGTGAACTTCTCGGCTGCGGTGGTCTGCGCCGCACTCGCGCTCTTGGTGATGCCCAGGCCGTCGACCTCCATGGGCTCGCCCCGGCCGGGCATGGGTACGAGGAGGAAGCGTGAGGTGTCGAGTGCGGCGAACTGCGCGATGTTCCACGGGCCGAAGTCGGGGAGCATCGCGACCTTGCCCTCTTTCAGCCACTGGAACATGTCCTGGCCCTGGACGGCGATGGTGGTGGGCGCGAAACCGCCGGGCTTCTGCGAGTCGACCACGGTCTTCGCCGCCCGGATCCCGGCCGTGTCGCCCATGGTGCACTTCGTGCCGTCGGCGTTGTAGTACGAGCCGCCGTCGGCCATCAGCCATCCGTCGAACCACAGGGGTGCCGAGCCGTAGGTCTTGGAGGGGCCCGAACCGCTGGTCATCTTCTGCGCGGCGGTGACGAAGTCCCCGGTGCTGAGCGGCGTCTTGCCTGACGGCACCCTGAGACCGGCCTTGGTGAAGCTCGCCTTGTCGATGGCCATGACCTTGCTCTTGGCGACGAACGGCACGGTGTAGTCGGTGCCGTCGACGTTGCCCGCCTTGGCGACGGCGGGAGAGTAGTACGCGCCGGTGTCGACGCTGACCGGTTTGAAGGCGCTGTAGAAGCTCGGCAGTGAGGTGTTGGAGATCACGGCCACGGTGGGGGCGTCCCCGCCGGCTATGGATGTCTGGAGCTTCTGCTCGTAGTCGCTCTGAATCCAGTTGGGTTCGATGTGAATGTCGGGGTGGGCCTTCTCGAAGGCGGCGACCATGCTCTTGATCGTCGCGTTCTCCTCGTTGGCGCCCCAGTAGGCGAACGAGATGGTCGTGGACTTGCCGCCGCTGTTTCCGGGGGTGGCCCCGGTCTCGTTGCTGCACGCGGCGAGGGAGACCAGACAGCCGGCGACTACTACGGCTGTCACTGTTGTTCTCAACACGAAGACATCCTTGTCGTTTCGGGTTCAGTACTGCTCGGGGGATACGGCGGTGCCGCCGTCGGCACTGACGCGCGCCCGGCCTCCAGCCGGGACGTCCACTCGGGTGGTGCGGCCGTCCGGCCAGGTGCTGGTCCAGGTGACCCCGTTGCCGCGGGTCACCCATAGTTCGCTCGCCTCGTGTCCCTCGTGGCGGACACCGATGGTCGAGGTGCCGGCGGCGACTCCGTCGACCTCAAGCCAGTCGTCCGGCGGGATGTGTGCCCGGGTGTGCACCTCACCCCTGCGGGGCCCCATACTCAGGCCTGTCAGGCCGGTGACGACATGGGCAACATGTGTGAACGACACTTCCGGGTAATCCGAGCGGGATTCCGCCAGGAACCGGATCCAACGGAGGGCTTCCTCGTCACGCCCGTAGCGAAGACAGGCCTCGGGCAGGTACGTGAAGGCTTCGATGTTGTGCGGCGGGTTCTCCTCCAGACAGGCGCTGAGGTAGTCCAGGTGGGCGGTGGCCCGGTCGTCGGGACGCATGAGGCCCTTGACCGCCGGGAACCACGTGCTCTCCAGTCCGAAGCCGCTGACCGGCCCCTCATGGGTGAAGCCCGCCGTGTAGTGCCCGTGTTCCGCAAGCCACCAGCCCTCGGCGAACCCGGCCTCCAGCGCGGCCGTCCGTTCGGCGTTCCATCTCACGAACTCCGGGTCCAGCTGCGCATCGGTCGCAACCCCGGCCAGCGCGGCGTGGGCCGCCCACTGACTGGCGATGCCGTCGGCCGCGACCAGCAGGTGCGGCGGGTGTTCCACCTCGTTGTACGTGGCCGTCCCCTGGAAGATGTCACCGCTGCCGCGCTCACCTGCGACCCCGGTGCCCAGCGGATCGTGGGCCTGCGCGAACGAGGTCAGGGTGGTGCGGAGAAACGCGGCGATCTCCGGTGCCCGCAGGAACCGCTCGTCGCCCGTCCAGTGGTACTGCTCGACGGCCTTTTCCACCAGTTCGAACGGCGCCGGGATCTCGCGGACGAAGTCGTTGTCGTCGTGGTAGTCGATGGCCGCGGGAGTGCCGTCGAAGTTGAACGCCCACAGCGGGTACCAGCCGCGCCGCTCCGTTGCGGAGGCGGCGAAGTGGCGGAGCATCGCCAGGTTCTCGGCGTCGAGACCGAGGAGGTGCCCGCCGAGCATCTGGTGGGCCAGGTCCCGCGAGTAGAACATCGGCCGGTCGGTGAGCCCCGCCCAGTAGCTCGGCACGAAGTCCGCACGCCGTCCGGTCTGCACCCACTCACGGGCCCGCCATGACGCCCAACTGAAAGAATCGACAAGATCCGTCAAGTTGGACCTCACTTGAAGGGCTGAGTCTCGCGGTCCCGGACCGCCGAAGTCGTGCGAGGCTTGCGGAAACGATAACCCCTGCGCCATGACGGGAAGTGTTGCACGCACGTCAATTTCAGGTCAATACATATGTGTGGCAATCCTGTTCAGGGTCTCTCGGGTGTTCATCATCGCAGGTGAGAGGGTTAGTAACGTGTCCTGGACGCCGCATACGTATACGAAAACGCACCATCACGGACCGAAGAGGAGCGATCCGAGCGCGATTCGGCCCGGCGCAGGGACATGCCGAAGGAAGTGGGTTGACGTATCTATGACGGATCCGTCAGTAACCCGTCAATCACGGTGGCACATCGCGACGGCGAAGTGGCGCTGGAGAACGCAGGAACGACAGCGCGAGGAGGCCAGGCCACCCCGCGGGTGCGCCTGGCGAGTCTGCCCCGGCCGAGGCGGCAGCGGCAGCGAGGGCCGGGAACGCGTCAGGAGTGAGGCGGCGCCGTGGAGGCGCGCACGATCAGCTCGGGATCGAACAGCAACTCGCCCGACGGCGCCTGCTTGCGATTGATCAGATGCACCATGGCCGTCGACACCGACTGGGCGATCCGCTCGATCGGCTGACGCACGGTGGTCAGCGGAGGATCGACGAAGTCCATGATCTGCGAGTCGTCGTAGCCGACGACCGACAGGTCCTGCGGGATCGACATTCCCCGGCGCCGCGCCGCGCGGATCGCGCCGAGCGCCATGTAGTCGCTGGCCGCGACGATCGCCGTCACCCCTTGATCGAGCAGCGTCCCGGCTGCGGACATACCGCCCTCGACGCTGTAGACCTGACGGACGACCAACCGCTGCGGATCGGCCACACCGCGCGCGCTCATCGACCGGACGAACCCGGTCAGCCGGCGTTCGCTCGGCCGGTTCCCCGCCGGCCCGACGATCAGGCCGATGTCCCGGTGGCCCAGTCCCCACAGGTGGTCGACCGCCAGCTCCGCCGCGACGACGTCGTCGGTGGAGAAACTGGGCGCGGGCTGGCCTTCGATCGAGCCGTTCACCAGCACGAAGGGGATCTTGCGCTCCACGAGCAGCTGATAGACCGTCGGGTCGGCACCGACCAGGGTGTTGCTGGCGGAGGCGAAGACCGCGCCGGCGATGCCCAGGTCCATCGTCGAGGAGATGAAGTCGACCTCCTGGAGCCCGCCCACGGTGGTGGACCCCACCAGGGCCCGGAAACCCTGCGACGCAAGGGCCGACTCGATCAGCTCGCACAGGCGGCCGAAGAACGGCTGGGCCAGACCCGGGGTCAGCACCACGACCAACTGGCTCTGTCCGCCGCGCTCGTAGCCCAGCTCGCGGATCGCCTCCTCCACCTGACGTCGCGTCGCCATGGCGACGACCCCGCGGCGGTTGATGACGCGGCTGACTGTGGCCTCACTGACGCCGGCTCGCGCCGCAACGTCGCTGATCCCGACCTTGGCCATGACTCCCTTTGGTGAACGGCACCGCCCAACGCGTTGCGAGTGTACGGGATCACGTCCGGCACGGCGCCCACCCGCCGACCGGGTGGGCGACGCAGTTCAGCCCACCACGGTCAGCAGCCGCCCCCGTCCTCCCCGGACGCACGGTCCACAGTCCCAGCGCCAGATCCACCTCCACCGACACCTCACCCAGCGACACCCGCACGACAGTCACCTCGACCGGCGCATGCGTCGGATGCCTCCTGGTGCGGTGTCGTGCTGGCTACACTGACGCGCCGGATTTTGTGCAGACATCAGGGCAATGTCAACGCCGTTGACCATCCACGCATGACGTGGGCCCACCCCCGACGAGGAGCATGCGTGGCGCATCGCACCCTGGTAGAAGTCACCGCGTTCGGCGCGGACCCGAGCGGTACCGGCGACAGCGCCGCAGCGGTCGCCGCGGCCCTGCGCGCGGCCTGTGCCGTGCGGGAGCCGGTCACCGTCCGATTCGCACCCGGCCGGTATCACCTGTATCCCGAGCGGGCCGAACGCCGCGATCTCTACGTCTCCAACACCGTCGGCGCCGACCGGCGGTACCTGTCCAAGACCATCGCCCTCCTCGTGGAGAACACCCGCGACCTGGTGGTCGACGGTCAGGGCGCCGCCCTCGTACTGCACGGCGCGCAGACCGCGTTCGCGGCGATCGACTCGGCTGACATTCGTTTCGAGGCTTTCTCCTTCGACTACGTCTCGCCCCGGGTCATCGACGCGACGGTGGCGAACGCGGGGACGGACGGCGTCAAGGCCTGGCGTGAGTTGCTCCTGCCCGCCGACACCCGCTTCCGGATCGACGGTACGTCGATCACCTGGCTCGGCGAGCCCAGCCTGGCCGACGGTGAGCCGTACTGGACCGGCACGGACGCGATGGCCTACACACAGGTGCACGATCCGGTGGCCCGGCGCACCTGGCGGGACCGCAATCCGCTGTTCGACGATGTGACCGCCGTCCGTGAACTCCCGGGCAACCGCCTGCGCCTGGACTACCGCTTCGCCGAGGCCCCCCGGGACACCGGGCTCGTCTACCAGATGCGCACGACCGTGCGTGACCATCCGGGCGTGTTCGTGGGCGGCAGCGAACGCGTGGAGATCCGCGACGTCTCGGCGCGATACCTGCACGGCTTCGGCCTCGTCGGGCAGCTGGGCCAGGACCTGACCGTACGCGACGTCCGCTTCCGCGCCGACCCGGCTTCGGGCCGCACGACGGCCGGGTTCGCCGACTTCATCAACCTCTCCTCGATGGGCGGGCACGTGCGGATCGCGGACTGCGTCTTCGACGGACCGCACGACGACCCGATCAACATCCACGGCACGTACCTCGTCGTCTCCGGCCTGGTGGGGGACGACACGGTGACACTGGCGTACCGGCACCCGGAGACCGCCGGCTTCGCGGCGTTCCGGCCCGGTGACACGATCGAGTTCACCGCTCGCTCAACCCTGGACACCACGGCCGGTTTCACCGCCCGCGTCACGGCTGTCGACGGTCCTCACGACCGGGACGACGCCGACGACGCGCGCATCATGACCGTGACCGTGGACCGCCCGCTGCCCGCCGCGGTGACACCGGAACTGTGGGTCGCCGAGAACGTCACCGCCACCCCGTCGGTCCACATCGTGGGCAACCGCTTCGTCAACGTGCCCACCCGCGGCGTTCTGGTGACCACCCGGCGGCCGGTCGTCATCGAGGGCAACGTCTTCGACGGCATGACCATGGCCAGCGTCTGTATCTCCGGCGACGCCAAGGAGTGGTACGAGTCGGGTCCCGTCGCCGACCTCACGATCCGCGACAACACCTTCCTGCGCCCGTCCACCCCGGCGATCCTCATCGCGCCCACCAACACCGTCCTCGACCCCGCGCACCCCGTGCACCGCAACGTGAACATCAGCGTCAACGTCTTCGACGGCGCCGGCGCACCGGTCGTCCGCGCCCGCGCCGTCCGCGGCCTGGCTGTTACCGGCAACCGGCTGACGGGAACCGGCGCCGATGCCCTCGCCGAGAGCGACCTCGTGGCCGCCGAGGGCTGCTCGAACGTGGTCGTGACGGAAACGGTGGGAACGCTGCGGCCGTGAACCCGCAAGACCATGATCGACGATCAAGCTTTCAGCCTGCCACCGCCAACCATGCACGAGCTCGTCAAGAGTTGTCCCAGAAGGGCACGCCCTCGTCGGCGGCTCCGTGCCGGCGTGCACCCGTTGACTCCGTCTCCAGCGCAAGCCGCTCCAGCTGGGCTGCGTCCGGAGTGCGGACTGCGGGCCATCGGTCGGTGCCTCGGCAAGGTCGGCGGACACGCCGGTACGTCGGCCTTGCCGATGAGGGTGGGGACGAAGCCGCGGTGGTCGAGCGCGCTGTCCACGGTGGGCGCAAGGCGGACGACCGGGGACCTGACTCCGCGCCGGGCCAGTGCGACGGCCGCCTCCTCGGCCGCATCCATATGCGCCGGCGCACGGTGGAGGTAGGCCAGATGAATCACGCCATCCGCCTGCACGTTCAGGTCGTCCAGGGTGCCGCGCCGGACCTCGGCGCCCGCCTCCCACAGTGCTTCGGCGGAGGCACCCGAGCGGGCGTCAGGGGATCTTGAAGCAGGGCTTGACAGCGCCGGAGATGTCGTCGGATTCGGTGCGGACGAACGTCATCGAGCCGACGTCCAGTGACGGGATTCTGAAGAAGCGGAGGCCGCCGCGTGTGACTGGGTGAGCCCGGTTCCGGCCTGCCTGCCTGCCTGCCTGCAGACGAGGGTTCCGGCCCAGCGTCGCGCGTTGAACACAGCACGGTGTTCACGAGCAGCCGTGCCCTGAACAGCTCGCGAGCCCAGACCAATTGGTCCGGTGCGACTGAGTACTTCAGCCGGTTGACCGCGCTTCCGTGATAGCTACGACCGCTGACGGAGTTGTGTCGGCTGTTCGCCGCGATGGAAGCCGTCACGCAGACGGAACCGGAGTCTCCGGCGGGGCGGGAAGCGTCCGTCCCAGGCGGGCGAGTGGGGACAGGGCCATCAATGCCGGCGACAGCAGCATGCCTACGGCTGTTACCAGGAGGCTGGTGCGCGTTCCCCACACTTCCGCGAGAAAGCCGCCGAGCAGCGAGCCGAGCGGGGTCAGCCCCATGCCGACAAAGTTGATCGTCGCGGCCGCGCGGCCTTGCATCCCGTCCGGAGTGACGGTCTGCCGGACGGCCATGACCGTGACATTCACCAGCTGGCTGAAGGTCCCGAAGACGAAGTTGATCGTCAGGAGCGCGGGAACCGTCACCGCAGAGGTGCCGTGCAGTGCAGGCACGTACAGGAACACGCCGTCACCGAGTGCTGCCGCGGACACGAGCACAGCGCCATACCCGAAGCGGCTCGGTAAGCGGGCGGCCAGCAGCGAGCCCAGGAGCGCACCCGGCCCCGTCGCCGCCAGTGCCAGCCCGACGGCGGTGCCCGACAGGTGCAGGTCCCGTGGCAGGAGCACCAGATAGACGGTCATCACAGCCGCGAAGAAGAACTGGAAGGCGGCAGATGCGAGGCACACGGTCCGCAGCAAGGTGTCGCCGGCGACAAAGCGGAGGCCCTCACGGATCCGCCACCAGACCCGAAGAGGACGTTCCGAGCGTTCCGGGATGGATTCGCTGCGACCGATCCGTCGGATCGACAGGAACGACAGCGTGAAATACACCGCGCTGGAGGCGGCAGCGATCGGCGCCGATAGCACGGACACCAACGCACCGCCGAGGGCGGGACCGCCGATCTGCGCAGCGGACCGACTGCCCTCGAGCGCGCTGTTGCCCCGCACCAACTGATCGCGCTTCACCAGCCGTACCAAAGACGTCTGGTATGCCACGTCGAAGAACACGGACAGAGCCCCGACGGCGAAGGCAACCACGAGCAGCGCCGGCAGGCCGAGTCCACCGAGGAGGCCGGCCACGGCGGCGGCGCCCAGTGCCAGGGCCCGGCCGGCGTCCGTCAGCACCATCAGCGTGCGGGTCCGCCACCTGTCCACCCACGCGCCGGCGAAGAGCGACAGCAGCAGTATCGGCGCCTGCCCCACCGCGCGCAGGGCGCCCAACTGGCCGGCATCGGCGTCGAGCGTCAGGACTGCGAAGAGCGGCAGAACCACCAGACTTGTATGTTCGCCCAGTTGGGAGGCGGTCTGGCCCACCCAGAGCCGGCGGAAGTCGCCGTCCCGCCACAGGCTCGACGGAACAGGTCGACCGGAATCGGATACAACGGAGGAAGAGGACGGCACAGGGACCCCTCGGATGACCGAAGACGAGACCCGCCAACCGGCACACGAGAGGTGCACCGACTATTTCAGGCTGCGGGAAAGGAAGGCTCGCTGTGCCGCGCATCAAGGGCAGCACGCGATGACAGGCCGCTCACGGCCTCAAACGTCAACGCGTGCTCGGACGACCGACCATGTCTTCGCTCCTCGTGAGTCACTCGCTGCGCACAAACACTAGCTCCCACTCGGCAGGGCACGAAAGCCGATTGAGGGCTGAGCAGACGACGGGGGATCACCGGCGGAACTCGCCGGCTGACTGACTCTGCTCTGCGGCCCGCTTCTGGGCCTGGACACGATGGTTGGGACCATCGGGGCGGGGTGAGTGTCGTCAAGGCTCCGCGTCAGGACAGGGCGAGGACGCAGAACTCGTGGCCCTCCGGGTCCACCAGGCACGTCCACGGGACGTCGCCCTGGCCGAGGTCGAGGTCGGTGGCGCCGAGTGTCCGCAGCCGGGCCACCTCCGCTGCTTTGTCGTCACCGGGGTACGGCAGCAGGTCGAGATGGACGCGGTCCGGCACGGTCTTCACGTCGGGCGTGCGGAGGAACTCGAGATACGGGCCGACCCCCTTGGCGGAGCGCAACACCGCATGATCGTCGGTCACCTCGTGCAGGGTCCAGTCCATCGCCTCACCCCAGAACCGCGCCATGGCCCGCGGATCCGCGCAGTCGACCACCACCGCGGCGATCGGCCCGGTGTCCCGGTAGACCTCCCGAGGCTCCAGCACGCAGAACTCGTTGCCCTCGGGGTCGGCGAGGACCGTCCACGGCACTTTGCCCTGGCCCACGTGGGCGGGCGTCGCACCGAGAGCCTGGAGGCGCGCGACCAACTCCGCCTGATGGGCCGCAGAGGTGGTGGCGAGATCGAGGTGCACACGGTTCTTTGCTGTCGTCTTGGGTTCCGGGACGGGAACGACGTCGACGCAGACGGCGACCGGGTCCGGCCAAACGAGGCCGCCGCCGGGTCCGACATAGGTGGTCACGCCGGGGCTGTAAGCACTCCAGCCGAGCGCCTCCGCCCAGAACCGGCCGACCGCCGAGGCATCAAGAGCCTTTATGTTCACCATCACAGGTCGCAGTGCCATGCCGGCGATCCTATGCACCCGCTCTGCAACGACGTCCGCACCGTCGCCAACCAGAGATCAACTCGCTCACCAGCCGCAGAGCTCAGCACGCCAACCAGGGTGCTCGGCCCGCCAGTTGAACCGCTCACTCGCCGGATGAAGTGCTGAGTCACAGCGGTCCGGGGCTCGCAGCGTGTCCGGGGACGTCAGGTCGAACTCGAGGTGTTCGATGCTCGCGACCCGACCCGACAGGTGCGGTCCGAACGTTTGGGCGGGGAAGTCGACGCTGTCGGTGGGGAATTACGTGACGGTCCACACTTGAGTAGCTTGACCAGGTACCACTTCTGCGCGCCCGGGCTCTTGGGTGCCGGGCGGGTGAACGGCTTCTGCACCGTGGTGTCCAGACCTGGGTTGATGACTGCGTCAGGCACCGGCTGGAGCTTCCGGCCGCAGTTTCCCGGGCTGGTACGACGCGGTGACGACCGGCGGCCATGTGGGTTACGAGTCGTGGCTGGAGCGAGCCCGGCTGATCCTGCTGGACTTCGGCCCGGACGTGGTTGGGATCGCCTCCAGCCGTTCTGGCTCCACTGGGCGTTGGTGAAGGTGCCGGCCGCGGGGTACGAGGTACTCCCTGGTCGGCCGGACCGAGTACCACCGCTCACAGATTCGGCGCCGGCTCCGCGCGGTGACCCGGGCGGATGAGGAACGGCTGATCGAATGGCTCGCGGACGAGGCGTGCCGGCCATGCTCGGCAGACGCGGCGGCTCGTCAGCCGGCTCAACCTGCTCCGCTGTTGTCTGTACCTCCAGTCGGCGGAAGCGCTCTGGCCCGCGCGGGTGGTCGGCTTCCGAACCAGACTCTCCCCGAACGCGAAGTCCCATCGAAGGCGGCACCGTGACCGCATGAAGCTGTCCGAAGTCAGACATGATGCCCGGTCGGTCCGTTGGTGGCTGCTGCTGGCCAGTGCCACGATGCTCTTCGTCGAGCTGGCGCTGATCAGATGGGCGGGTGCCAACGTTGTCCACCTCAGCTACTTTTCGAACTTCATCCTGCTGGGGTCGTTTCTCGGCATCGGCCTCGGGTTCCTGATCCCCGCCACGCGTGGGCAGTGGATCAAACGCTGGGCACCGGTTCCGCTCGCGCTTCTCGTCATCCTGGTACGCGCATATCCGGTGCAGGTGCGTCAGAGCAGCGAACAGATCATCTACTTCACCGCCGTGAAGACCACCGGTCTTCCCGAGTGGGTGACGCTGCCGGTCATCTTCCTGCTCACCACGGTGATCATGGCTGCGATCGGCAAGATCACCGCCGATCTGTTCCGTCAGCTTCCCCCACTCGACGCTTACCGCTTCGACCTGCTCGGCAGCATCACCGGCTCGGTGTCTTTCGCCCTGTTGTCCTGGCTCGGCGCCCCGTCGGTCGTGTGGGGCGTGATCGTTGCCGCGGCGTTGCTGATCCTCGGTGGCCGACGCAACGCCTTGCGGTACGCCGTCCCCCTCACGGCGATGGTCGCTGCGCTGTTCCTGGAGACGACCACAGCCGGCATCTCCTGGTCGCCGTACTACAAGATCCAGGTCACACCCAAGGCATCCGCCCAGGGGTACCGCATCTCCGCCAACGGCGTCCCGCACCAGAGCATCATCCCGCTGTCGGTGCTGATGCAGAAGAACTCGCCCTATCGGCAGGCGTACGACCAGACGCCTGCCAATCCGCACAAGAACGTGTTGGTCATCGGGGCCGGCAACGGCAATGACGTCGCCGTCGCGCTGGCGCATGGAGCGCAGCGCGTGGACGCGGTCGAGATCGATCCCCGACTGCAGCAGATCGGTGCACAGCTGCACCCCGCGAAGCCGTACGCCGACCCCAGGGTGCACGTCCACATCAACGATGGACGGGCCTACTTGGAGCGGACGAACGCCAAGTACGACCTCATCGTCCTGGCGCTGCCCGACTCGCTCACGCTGGTATCCGGGGCGAGCAATCTGCGCCTGGAGAGCTACCTGTTCACCCAGCAGTCGTTCGAGGCCGCGCGCGATCACCTGGCGCCGCACGGTGCCTTCGCCATGTACAACTACTACCGGACGAACTGGCTGGTCGACCGCTTCGCAGGCTCCCTCGACGACATCTACGGCCATGCACCCTGCATGACGACGTTCGCCAGGAACGCGGCGGTGCTGGTGGCTGGAATGACGACCACCGACCAGTCGTGCAAGAAGGTCTGGCGGCCCAGCGGCGCTGTCCCGGCGGCCGCGACGGACGACCACCCGTTCCCGTATCTGCTTCACCGGACCATCCCCACGCTCTACCTGGGCGTGCTGGGCGGGATCCTGCTGGTCACATTGCTGTCGGTGCGCCTGACCGGGGTCCGGATCCGAAGCACGGTCCGCTACACCGACATGTTCCTGATGGGCGCCGCCTTCATGCTGCTCGAAACGAAGAACGTGATCGGCTTCGCGCTCTACTTCGGTACGACCTGGCTGGTCAACGCCCTGGTCTTCATCGGTGTCCTGATTGCCGTGCTCGCCGCGGTCGAGGTCCGACGCAGACTGCGGCGGGTCAACCAGCCACTGCTGCAGCTGCTGCTCTTCGGCGCCCTCGCGGTAGCCTGGCTCGTCCCGGCGCACGCCGTGCTCTCGCTGCCCTTCGCCGGACGGCTCGCTGCCGCCATCGCTCTGGCCTTCGCCCCCATCTTCTTTGCCAACCTCATGTTCTCGGACCGCCTCGCGCTCGCCCCCGATCCCACATCCGCATTCGGCGCCAATCTGGTGGGCGCCCTGACCGGCGGTGTGCTCGAGTACCTCGCGCTGGTAACGGGCTATCAGGCACTCCTGCTGGTGGTCGCCCTGCTGTACCTGGGGGCGTGCGTCGCCATGCGGTTCGCCGGGCGCAGACCGAACAAACAATCGATGCCAATGCCGGCACAGGACGAGGTGACTTTCGACCGGCAGTAGAGATTCGTCCCATCGCCGGTCAGGCCACGCATGGTCGTGCTGGGGCTGATAAGACTTACGGCGGGGAGCGTCTTCGGCCCCGGGGACCAATCGAACCGTGGCTGGCGCTGAGATTGATCATGGCTGCCCAGCTCCGGGATGTGGCGTCCGGTTTCCCTGAAAGCCCAGTGGGCTCGGATGACGGGTGGCTACCGTCTGCCGGGTGCCGGTGGAAATTCTGACGGATCAGCAGGCGGCGACGTAAGGACGGTTCGTTGAGGAGCCGACGCGGCCGGAGCTGGAGCGGTTCTACTCCTTGACGACGTGGACCGGGACCTGATTGTGCTGCGCCGTACGACAAGCGGGTCTCGACCGACCAGCAGTCGACCGCCCGGCAGAACCTCGTCCTGGCGGAGGCCGGGATCGAGGACCCGGTCGTCTTCGAGGAGGACCCGGGCACCTCCAGCCGCCTCCACCCGCTCCAGCGGCCGAAGTTCCGCGCGCACCTCGACTACGCCCGGCCGGGCGACACCGTACACATCTCCGAGATGTTCCGCCTCGTACGCGGCACCCAGCACATCCTCGATGTCCTCGACGTCCTCCACGACGGCGCGTTCTCCGCGATGGACCTCACGGCCCGCCACCCGCGTATCAAAGAGCTGCTGTCCACGGTGATGTTCATGGTGCAGACCCTCGCGGCCGCCGGTGAACTCCAGCGCGACCTCCAGCGCGAGCTGACCTACGACGGACTGCGAGCCGCCGAGGCCAAGGGCAGCAAGGGCGGCCGCCGCCCCGCATCCCGGCCGGGAAGACCGACACCGTACGCGTGGCCTACCTGGGTGGCCGGTCCATCGCCGCCCCGGCCCGCGAGCACGGCGTCAGCCGCGGCGCCATCCGCACGGCCGTCGCCGACCTCATGCCCGAGCACACCACCGCCGGCCACGAGGACACCCCGCCCCCGGAGCTGCCGGTCACCCTCGACATGCCGGGCAAGATCGCCGACTTCCTCCGTACCTCCGAGCTGGATCCCGCCGAGCGTGCCGCGCTCGACCACGGCGTGACCGTCCGACGCGGCCAGGGCTACACGCTGCGCGTCACCGCCGCGCCGTCGTCCACCGCCGGCTCCTCGCCCACTGCCAGCCCCTCAACGGCACCTCAGCCATCCCCGCACAGCGCAAGGCCCGCCGCGAGTACGAGAACCGCGTCAGCGCCCTCCCGACGGCTACAGCCGGACCATGATCAATCTCAGCGCCAACCACGGTTCGATTGATCCCCGGGGCCGGACTGGCAGCCGGGTCTGCTGACGCGGCAGCGGTGTGGGGTCCCTTACGGTCGGGTGAGAATTTCGGCTCCGTTGTCGGTGATGGCGATGGTGTGCTCGCTGTGCGCGGTCCGGCAGCCCGTCGCGCTGCGCAGCGTCCAACCGTCGGCGTCGGTGACGAGTGTGGCCGTGTCGGCCATGACCCAGGGCTCCAGGGCGAGCAGCAGTCCGGGGCGCAGCTTGTATCCGCGGCCGGGCCGTCCGGTGTTCGCGACGTGTGGGTCCTGGTGCATGGTCGAGCCGATGCCGTGACCTCCGAACTCGGTGTTGATCGGGTAGCCCGCCTTGCTGAGGACCGTGCCGATGGCGTGGGAGAGGTCGCCGATGCGCGCCCCAGGCTTGGCGGCGGCGATGCCGGCGGCGAGCGCACGTTCGGTCGTCTCGATCATCGCGACGCTCTCCGCTGGCCTGGCCTTGCCCACCAGAAAGCTGATCGCGGCGTCCGCGGCCACCCCGCCCCTGGCTACGGCGAGGTCGAGAGTCAGCAGATCCCCGTCTGCCAGCGTGTAGTTGTGAGGCCGCCCATGGAGCACTCCGTCGTTGACAGCCGTGCAGATGTAGTGCCCGAACGGGCCGCGCCCGAAGGAAGGCGCGTAGTCGACGTAGCAGGACTGCGCTCGCGCCTCGGTGATCATCTCCTTGGCCCACTGGTCGATGTCCAGCAGGTTCGTCCCGACCGTGCTGCGCTGCTTCAGCGTGTGCAGGATGTTTCCGACCAGCGCGCCGGTGTCCCTCGCCCGCTCAAGCCGCGCGGAGTTCAGGATCTCAATCATGGGGGACCTCTCACGTATGTCCAATAACTATCCCGGTCTAACTGTACCGGTATTAGAATGGGGGCATGGTCAGGTTGCCGCTCACCCCCGCCGAGGTAGAACGCGGACAGCGCCTTGGCGCCCTGCTCCGCAGAGCCCGGGGCTGCCGCTCGATGCTGGACGTGGCGCTCGCTTCGCACATCTCGCCGGAAACTCTGCGGAAGATCGAATCCGGCCGTGTGGCTACCCCCGCCTTCCCGACCATCGCAGCGATCGCCGACACCCTCGGCCTGTCTCTCGACGCCGTCTGGGCCGAGATCAGCCAGGCGGAGCGAACCGTCGAGGATCAGTCGATCCTGCCTGTCACACGGCATCCATCGCTGGTTTCGTAACGCCGCACTCAGAGAGTCAGCGGTTCACTGACCGTGCTGTGCCGGTACGCCTGCGCGCACGCTGATGACCTCGTCGACCAACTCCACCGGCACGGCCGGGCAGGTTCTTGACCTGCCTCGCATTGACCAGGATCACGTCCGCGACGCCGCTTCCGGGACCAGACCTTGAAGACGTCTCCGAAGGCCATGACACATCCACCCACGAAGTAGGTGGACATGCCCGCGCCCTTGTCCGGATTCCATTCGCCACCGCGCAACGAGCGCTCCACGAAGCGAGGCGCGGCTGCGGCGATGCTGTCCACCGCGAGGGCTTCGCGCACTTCAGAGGTCCGGGCGCGGATGGCGAGTCCGGTCTCCGAAGGGTCGAAGACGACGCTGTAGCGGAGGCAGTGGCGAGCGATGTCACCTGTGCGCAAGACCGCATCAGCGCCCTCCCGACGGCTACAGCCGGTCCATGATCAATCTCAGCGCCAACCACGGTTCGATTGAACCCCGGGGCCGGTCTTCCAGGTTGGGAATGCGCTCCCTGCCGTCGTCAGGTATGCGCCGGGTCAGCGACGCGGAAATCCCACCCGCGGGTCACTGCATGCGGCTCGACCCCGAGGCAGGGCGGCAGAGTGACCCAGATCATGGGCATGGCGGAGCATGGATGCCCTGCGCCGGCCGATGTTCTCTTGACGGCATGAACGCACACCGTGAGGTTCCCTTTCCCACTCCGTCCCACTGGATCGACGGCCGCGCGGTCGAGGGGGCCGGACCACTGATCGACGTCGTGAACCCGGCCGACGAGTCCGTGATCGCCTCCGTGCACGAGGGGACGGCCGAGGACGTGGACAAGGCGGTGGACGCCGCGCTCGCCGCCTTCCCCGCATGGTCGTCGACCTCGCCGGAAGACCGCATCGCCGTCATGCGGCGCCTTGCCGAGGGAATGCAGAAGCACTCCGAGGAGCTCGCGGCCACCATCACGCTGGAGATGGGCGCCCCGATCAGCTTCTCGCGGCAGGCGCAGGCCGGATTCCCCGTGGCGTCGACACTCGCCGCGATCACTGCGGCCGAGAAGTACGAGTGGACGGAGGTGATCGAGAACTCGCTCGTCATCCATGAGCCGATAGGCGTCGTGGGCGCGATCACCCCGTGGAACTTCCCGCTCCAGCAACTGGTGACCAAGGTCGTCCCGGCGATGCTGGCGGGCAACACCGTGGTGCTCAAGCCCTCGGAAGTCTCTCCCCTCAGCGCCCGGATGTTCGCGGAGATCGCCACCGAAGCCGGTCTGCCGAACGGCGTGTTCAACGTCGTGCAGGGCACCGGCCCGGTCGTCGGCGAGGCCATCTCCCGGCATCCGAAGATCGACATGATCTCCTTCACCGGGTCCACCCGTGCCGGCAAGAGCGTGTCCGTCGCCGCCTCCGACACGGTCAAGCGGGTCGCGCTCGAACTGGGCGGCAAGGCGGCCCACATCGTCCTGCCCGAGGCCGACCTCGACTTCGCCGTCCAGCGTGGACTGGCCTACGCCTGGTCCAACGGAGGACAGGCGTGCGGCGCCTACGTCCGCATGCTCGTGCCCGCGGACCTTCAGCAGACCGTGGTCGAGAAGCTGCGTGCCGCTGCCGCGGAGTACACGGTCGGCGACCCCGCCGACGAGGCCACGCGGATCGGTCCGGTCGCATCGGAGACCCAGCGCAAACGCGTGGACGGCTACATCCGGCGCGGTATCACCGACGGCGCCACGCTCGTGGTCGGCGGGCCGGGCAGGCCGGAGGGCTTCGAGACCGGCGCCTACGTCAAGCCCACGATCTTCTCGGACGTCGCCCCCGACTCCGTCATCGCCCAGGAGGAGATCTTCGGCCCCGTCCTGGTCGTGATCCCCTACACCGACGACGACCACGCCGTCGAGATCGCCAACGGCACCATCTACGGCCTCAACGGTGCCATCACCGGCGACGAGGAACACGCCATGGCGATCGCCAAGCGCCTGCGCGTCGGCCAGGTCGACGTCAACGGTGGGAAGCACAACTTCCAAGCACCGTTCGGTGGTTACAAACAGTCCGGCAACGGCCGGGAGATGGGCCGCGCCGGCATCGAGGAGTTCCTGGAGACCAAGGCGATCACCCGCTGACCCACCGCCGCCGCACCCGCGAGAAGGGGCCGGGCCCGCGTGCGGGTGCTGAGCCCAGGGGCCATGGACCAACCGTCGTCCACGGCCCCCGGGCGCGGATGGTGCTGAACGGCACATGCCTGGCGGGAATCGGCGATCGGGCCGCGACGCTCACACCGTTGTGGTCCTGAACGACGGCCCCTGCCGACACGGCAGCATCCCTCTCAGGGGCGCGTCGGGACCGCCGCAGAACCGTCCAGGACCAGCAGATCCCTTCGGGGAAGACCACCAGCCGAGAGGAAGAACAGCCATGGCGGACCGAGCAGGGCTGGCGGCCTTCCTACGGGCGCGCCGTGAGGCCCTTCAGCCGGAGGACGTCGGGCTTCCCCGCGGACGCCGCAGGCGTACCGGCGGGCTGCGCCGCGAGGAGGTCGCGGCGCTGTGCGACATGTCGGTCGACTACTACAGCCGACTCGAGCAACCGCGAGGGCCCCACCCCTCGGAGCAGATGCTCGCCGCGATCGCCCGCGGTCTGCACCTGTCACTGGAGGAGCGGGACCATCTGTTCCAGCTCGCCGGGCACGCCCTGCCCGGCAGGGTGCGGCGCGACGACCACATCACCCCGGGGATGATGCGCATCCTGGACCGGCTGGAGGACACCCCCGCCCAGGTGATGAACCACCTGGGCGAGACGCTGAAGCAGACCCGCATGGCTGTGGCGCTGCTGGGCGACGAGACGGTCTACACCGGACTGGCGCGCAGTGCGCACTACCGCTGGTTCACCGATCCCGCCTCCCGCCTGGTCCACCCCGAGAGCGACCACCCCGAGCAGAGCCGACAGATGGTGGCCGACCTCCACGGCGCCTACGCCCGTGACGGCGGCGACTCGCGTGCCGGCGCACTCGTCGACGCGCTGCGTGAGGAAAGCCCCGAGTTCGCCGGGCTCTGGCATGAACGCCCGGTGCTGGCGCCCTACTGCGCCTCCAAACACTTCCGGCACCCGCAGGTGGGGACGCTGGAACTGCACTGCCAGACCCTCGTCGACCCGGACCAGTCCCACCGGCTCCTGGTCTACACCGCGGTTCCGGGCACCGAGAGCCACACCAGCCTCCGACTCCTGTCCGTCCTGGATCAGTCCCTTCCGGCCTGAGGGCTGCATACCCGCTGGTCAGCTCTCGCGCGCACAGGCAGGACCGCGGTGCTGTGAGTGTCACAGCCGAGCGGGCTGTCCGATCTCGATCTCAAGTCTCCGCCGACACGACGCCTCGACCTATGCTGCAAAGGTTGCGGCATCGATGGGTCTCGTCTGCTACGACCCCCGAATTCAGCAGCTCAGAGGGCGTTCTTCTGCCTCCCTGGCATGACCGGTAGGGCTGTGTCGGCGGATCAGCTTCCTGATGGCAGATGCGTTTTGCGTCGGCCATGTTCCTGACCGGCTTCTGGTGCGCCGTAGGAGAACCTGTACCCGGTGAAGTCGGCGACGTGAACGTATCCGATGCGCTGGTAGAGGGCGTTGCTGGTGGGATTGGCCGGGTCCGCGAACAGGACGACGTCCGTCGCGCCCGCGGCCAGCGCGGCACGGCTCACCTCGACCGAAACGGCGCCCGCGTAGCCGCGCCCCCGGAGGTGGGCCGGGGTGTAGACGGGGTCCACCCGGACCATGCCGCCGACGATCGAGGTCGCGGCCGCCATGGAGAGGGGGTTGCCGTCCGGGGTCTCCCAGAATGTGAAGTGTCTGTCGCCGAAACGCGAGTCGGCCCAGGAGCCGGAGTCGATCAAGTCGATGGAGGACTGCTCGCCGACGTCGACGCAGAACTCACGGCACCAGCGCACGACTTGCTCGTGGTCCTGCCCGCCCGCGATGCGGCCCCGGCCTTCTGGGCGCGGCTGCGGTGGGGTGAGCGTGCCGAGACGGTAAAGATGCGTTCGCCAGAAGGGCATCGACGCTGCGCCTGTGTGCCGCTGCCATGTCTCGGCGAAAGCGGTGGCGGTGTCGTGGTCTGCGATGACGTTGGAGGGGAAGTGGCCGAGGCCGGCCAGGTGAGCGGCGAGGGTGTCGGCCTGCTTGGCGGAGAGGGGGGTGAGGCCCAGACGGCCGCGCGGAGTGCGGTAAAAGATGGCGCGGACCTCGCCTCCTGACTCCAGTCGGCCGAAGACGGTGGCTTCGGCACCGTGTGCGTCCGCCCCACGTGTTCGCAGTTTCTCGATGTCGGTCAGCGGCGTGTTGTGCAGGGCGGGGCGCGAGCGCAGGAAGTCTCCGGCTCGGGCGAGGAAGTCGTCGACGTCTTCGGTGAGTTGCCAGTCGTCCGGGAGCATGATTCATGATCCCTGACGTACTCGACTCGGGGGAGCACTTTGCTCGGAGGCGCACCGTCAGGTGGTCGCTCACGTCGGCAGGTGCTCCAGGCCGTCTCCTGGTTCAGGCCGCGAAGCCGATGGTGGTGACGTACTCGTACTGGCCCCACTCGGAACCGAGGTCCACCACCGCGTCACTGATCCAGGCGTCGTCCAGGGCCTCTTCGTCGTCGTTGGCCCACGCCTCGACGATGCGGTCCCAGTGGCGGACGTTGAGCGTGCGGTAGGAGACCACACGCCGACGGGGCGGATCGACCTGGGACTGGTTGAGCGGGTGGAACTCGACGCGGGTGCCGCGGCCTTCACGGTTGAGGCGCGCGAGCAGGTAGCGGACGACATTGTGACGGCGCACGGTCCGGTAGGCCGTCTCGATGCGCTGGAGGTTCTTCTTCGAGGGGCTCCGGTTGCCGTCCAGCCACGCCCTGAGGGTGCGGTCGGTGACAGTCAGGCCGCCCGCACGGGCCGCCTCACGGGCGTGGGCGGTGCGGGTGAGGTAGTGCAGACGTGCGAGCAGGCCACGCCGTGCCGTGATCGGGGTGGCGATGAAGCCGGCGAGGGCATCGAGCTGGCGGGCGACGGCCTCGTGTCCCTTGATACCGAGAGCCCCATATCTGCCGAAATCGATATTCCTCTCCGGCATCCTCTTCCCCTCGCACCGCGAAATCCCGACAAACCCTCACAAACATATTCTTCAATGAAGCCTGATACTACAGGACTTCAGGACGCGAACTCTCGATCGGGTAGGAGGGCCGGTTCGCCCGGCCCTCCCCCCACACCACCGGACATGCGG
>NZ_BMQA01000039.1 GCF_014647875.1 Streptomyces brasiliensis
ATGCGGCCAACCCGCACCAACCCCCGAACCCCACCACCGGACCTAACAAAGCCCTACTAGATCCTGCTCTCCGTCGCCGTGTCCGCCGACAGCCGTTGTGCGACGTAGATCGGGATCACCGACAACAACACGAGCACCGCCGCCACCACATTCACCACCGGCGCCTGCTGCGGCCGGGTCATGTTGTTGAAGATCCAGATGGGGAGTGTCTCGACGCCGGGGCCGGCCGTGAACGTCGTCACCACGATCTCGTCGAAGGACAGCGCGAAGGCGAGCAGTCCGCCCGCCAGCAGAGCCGAGCGCACCAGCGGGAAGGTGACGTCGGCGAAGGCCCGGAAGGTGTTGGCGCCGAGGTCCATCGCGGCCTCCTCGTACGAGCCGGAGGTGCGGCGCAGCCGGGCGACGACGTTGTTGAAGACGATCACGATGCAGAAGGTCGCGTGTCCGACGATCACGGTGAACAGGCCGAGCCCCACACCGAGCGGCTCGAGGACCGTGCCGAACGCCGAGTTGAGGGCGATGCCGGTGACGATGCCGGGCAGCGCGATCGGCAGGACGACCACGAAGGAGACGGTGTCCCGGCCGAAGAACCGGTTCCGGGCCACCGCGAACGCGATGAGCGTGCCCAGCACCAGCGCGACGACCGTGGCGCCGAGGCCCGCCTTCACCGACACCCAAAGGGCGTTGCGTGCACCGGAGTTGTCCCAGGCCACCGACCACCAGTGCAGGGTGAGTCCGGGCGGTGGCCAGCTCGCGCTGCGGTCCGGGTTCAGGGAGTTGACCACGACCAGCAGCAGCGGCACGTAGATCACGGCGAAGCCGAACCCGGCGGCGATGCGCAGCGCGACGCGCGCGGAACGGGAGAGTTGCACGGCCGGCTCCTCTAGAGGCTGCTCAGGGCGCCCGTGCGGCGCATCGCCAGCAGGTACAGCACGATCACGACGACCGGGACCGTGCCGAGCGCGGCGGCCATGGGCAGGTTGAGTTCGATGTTGGAGTAGACGAGGTTGCCGATCAGCTGGGTCTTGCCGCCGACGATCTGCACGGTGATGTAGTCGCCGAGGCTCAGCGAGAAGGTGAAGATCGATCCGGCGGCGAGGGACGGCAGCACCATCGGCACGACCACGGAGCGGAAGGTGCGTCCGGGCCTCGCGCCCAAGTCGGCGGACGCGTCGAGGAGGTGGGCGGGCAGCTGCCCCAGCGCGGTGTGCACCGGCAGGATCATGTACGGCAGCCAGAGGTACGTCAGGGTCAGCACGGCCGCCGGGAGACCGAACCCGGGGCCGCCGATCCCGAACGGCTCCAGCATCCAGTCGGCGAGCCCGCCCTGGGACAGGATCAGCCGCCAGGCGTACACCTTGACCAGGTAACTCGCCCACAGCGGGGTGAGGATGGCGACGACGAGCAGCGGGCGCCATCTCGGCCGGGCGACGCGCGCGGTGTAGAAGGCGACCGGAAAGGCGATCACCGCGCACAGCGCCGTCACCGCGAGGGCGACACCGACGCTGCGCAGGATCACCTGCCGGTAGACCGGAGTCGTGAACAGCGCCTGGAAGTTGTCGGTCGACCAGACCTTCACCACCTCGGAGGTGAAGGAGTTCGTCGTCCAGAACGCGGAGACGAACAGCACGGTCAGCGAGCCGAGATAGAGCACGGCCAGCCACAGCAGCGGGGCGGTGAGCAGCAGGGCGAGCCGGAGCCGGGGGCGGCGGTGCAGAAACCCGGCGAGCCGCCGGACGACGCCCTCGGGGCGCCGTCCGGCGGTCTGCGCGACGACGGTCATCGGTCAGCCCTTGATCTCGGTCCAGGCCTGGACCCACTTGGCGTACGGCACGCACTTGACGTCGGTACGGCCGTCCAGGCACTGCTCGATGGGCGTGTTCCAGAAGGCGACGTTCTTCCAGTAGGCGGTGTCGCCCGCGTGGTAGGTGGTGCAGAAGCTCTTGTCGCTGGTCATGTCGCAGGCCTTGGCGTTGGCGGGTGCCTCGCCGAAGTACTCGGCGACCTGCGCGTTGACCTTCGGCGAGACGATCCAGTCGAGCCACTTGTAGGCGCAGTTGGGGTGCTTGGCCTTGGCGGAGACCATCCAGGTGTCGGACCAGCCGGTCGAACCCTCCTCGGGCACGAAGGCCTTGACCTTGGCACCCTCGTCGGTGGCCAGGTTGGCGATGACCTGCCAGGTGGTGCCGACGACGGAGTCGCCGCTCTTGAAGGCGGAGACCTCCTTGAGGTAGTCGCCCCAGTACTCGCCGACATCGGCGTTCTGCTTCTTCAGCAGGGCCACGGCGGCGTCGAACTGCTTCTGGTCCAGGGCGTAGGGGTCCTTGATGCCCAACTCGGGCTTCGTGGCCTTGAGATAGAGCGCGGCGTCGGCGATGTAGATCGGCGAGTCGTACGCGGTCACATGGCCCTTGTACCGGGCGGCGTCGTCGAAGACCGCGGCCCAGGACGTCGGGGCGGGCGTGACCTTCTGGGTGTTGTACATCAGCAGGTTGGCGCCGCGGCCGTGCGGGATGCCGTACGCCTTGCCCTTGACGGAGTTCCAGGCCTGCATCTTCAGGTCGGGGAAGACGTCCTTGTAGTTCGGCACGAGGTCGGTGTTGACGGGGGCCGCGTCGCCGGAGGCGATGAGGCGCAGGGAGGCGTCGCCGGACGCCGAGACTGCGTCGTACTCCCCGGTCTTCATCAGCTTCACCATCTCGTCGGAGCTGGCGGCGACCTTGGGGTTGACCTGACAGCCGGTCTGCTTCTCGAAGTCGCTGACCCAGTCGACCTTGGGGTCGTTGGAACCGTCCTCGACATATCCGGCCCAGGCGATGAGGTTGACCGCGCCCTCGGTCTTGCCGAGCTTCGTGGGGGCCTTGATGTCGGGGGGGTTGAGTCCGGTGGCGGCGTCGCCGCCCGAGTCGGAGGAGCCGCAGGCGGTGGCGGCGAGGAGCAGCGCGGCGGCGGCCGCTACCTGGAGGGTTCGGGTGAGGCGCACGACGTTCTCCATACGGGATGAGGGGGGTCAGCGGGCGGCGTCGGGGACCTGGACCGTGTGCCTGCGGTGCCACTGGAGACGGACCCGGGTACCGCGGTAGGCAGCGACGTCCTCGGCGGAGGTCTCCAGGTTCTGCTGGAGTGCGGTGAGCCGGCCGCCGGCGTCGAGGTCGACCAGGAAGCGGGTCGAGTCGCCCAGGTAGACGACCTCGGCGACGGTGCCCGTGGCGGTGGCGTGCTCGGGTTCGTCCGCGGTGGCGGACTCCTTGAGCACGCGGATCTTCTCGGGGCGGACGCTGTAGGTGCCCGGGGCGCCGACGACGCGCTGGGCGGACTCGCCGGTGAGCAGGTTGGAGGTGCCGACGAACGACGCGACGAAGGAGGTCGCGGGGCGTTCGTAGATCTCGGCCGGGGTGCCGACCTGTTCGATGCGGCCCTGCTGGAAGACGGCGATGCGGTCGCTCATCGTCAGGGCCTCCTCCTGGTCGTGGGTGACGAACACGAAGGTGATGCCCACCTCCCGCTGGAGCGCCTTGAGTTCGACCTGCATCTGCTCGCGCAGCTTGAGGTCGAGGGCGCCGAGCGGTTCGTCGAGGAGCAGCACACGCGGGCGCCCGACGAGGGCACGGGCGAGGGCGACACGCTGGCGCTGGCCGCCGGAGAGCTGGGCGGGGCGCCGCTTGCCGTAGCCCTCCAGCCGCACCTCGGCGAGCGCTTTGCGGGCGCGGACGAGGCGTTCGGCCTTGGGTACCTTGCGGACCTTGAGGGCGTAGGCGACGTTCTGCTCGACCGTCATGTGCGGGAAGAGGGCGTAGTCCTGGAAGACGGTGTGCACATCACGCTCGAACGGGGCGAGGCCCGTGACCTCCTGTCCGGCGAGCTCGATCCGGCCCTCGGTGGGGGTCTCGAAGCCGGCGATCAGCCGCAGGACGGTGGTCTTGCCCGAGCCGGACGGGCCGAGCATCGAGAAGAACTCGCCGTCGCGGATCTCCAGGTCGACCCCGGCGACCGCGGCCGTCTCCCCGAACGACTTCCGCAGGCCCTCCAGCCGGATCGCACTTCCCTCCATCTAGGGGAACCTTTCTGGCGTTCTTGAAGGTTGAACGGAAAGATATGAAGTCATAGTTCAAAGCTCAAGTCCCCCTCGGGGTAAAGCTTGAGTCAATGCGCAAGGTGGTGGCCGTGAAGCAACCGACCGACGGCGGGGCCCGCAGGGCCGTCTTCGCCCCCGTCGACAACCGGGCGCGCGTCGAGGCGGTCGTGCGCCGGCTCGGTGACGCCATAGAACTCGGGCTGCTCGCCGACGGGGAGCAGCTGCCCGGGGAGAGCGAACTGGCCGGGCAGCTGGGCGTGTCCACGGTGACCCTGCGGGAGGCGCTGATGGCGCTGCGCCAGCAGGGTCTGGTCACCACCCGCCGGGGCCGCGGCGGCGGCAGTTTCGTCTCCCTGCCCGAGATCCCCGGCGAGGAGCGGCTGCGGACCCGGCTGCGCGGCTGGAGCACGGAGGAGCTGCGCGACCTCGGCGACCACTGGGCCGCCCTGTCGGGTACGGCGGCCCTGCTCGCGGCGCAGCGCACGGAGCCGGAAGATCTCATCCAACTGCGGTGTACGGCAGAGGAATTGGACCTCGCGGCGGACGCGGCCGCGCGCAGCCGGGTGTACGGCCGCTTCCATGTGGAGCTGGCGGCAGCGGCGCAGTCGGCCCGGCTCACCCGGGAGCAGGTCGCGCTGCAGACGGAAGTGGGAGCGCTGCTGTGCCTGTTGCTCGGGGACGACGAATATCGTGAAGAAGTCGCAGAGCGTCATCGGTCCGTAATCTCGGCCGTGCAGGATGGGGCCCACGAATCGGCCCGCACGCAGGGCGAGCGGTGCGTCCGGGAGTCGACGGCGCGGCTCATCGCGCTGCGTCTGACCCTGTAGGCCGCGGCCGTCCGGGCCCCCGTCCGCTGGAGTGCGCCATGAGCAGGAGCCCCGGTCTCGTCGGCGCGGTGACCACGACGCTCGACGTGACCGCCGAGGAACGCGTCGCGGCGCAGATCGGGCGCTGGCTGGAGGCGGTGTTCCACGCGGTCGCGCAGACCCGCGCCGACACGGCGGCCCTGCTCGCCCGGGTGGCCGAGGAGCGGCGCCGGCCGGCGACCGTCGACCTCGCCGGACTCCGGCCCGGACTGCACGCCCGGCTCGCGCGCGAGGAGTTGGTCTCCGGGGTCGGCTTCGTGGCCGTGCCGGGACTGCTGGCGGACGTGCCGGCCTGGCTGGAGTGGTGGCAGACGAACGCCGAGGGTGACGTACGGCCGCTGGCGCCCGACCTCGATCCGGACCGGTCGGCGTACTCGGACTACACGCACTGGGATTGGTTCGCGCTGCCCCGTGACACCGGCCGGCGGGCCGTGGCCGGGCCGTACGTCGACTATCTCTGCTCCGAGGAGTACAGCCTCACCCTGTCCGCGCCGGTGCGGGTGGCGGGCCGGTTCGCGGGGGTGGCCGCGGCGGACGTGTATCTACGGCACTTCGAGGCGGCTGCGCTGCCCCTGCTGCGCGAACTCCCGGGCCCCGCACACCTGGTGAACGCGCGCGGCAGGGTGGCGGCCTCCGCGGACCCCGCGCATCTCGCGGGCTCGCTCACCAGGGGCCCGGACTTCGCGGCCGTACTGGAGCACGGGCGGGTGGAGACCTTCGAGGGGGTGCGCCTGGTGCCCTGCCGGGGCGTGCCCTTGGTGCTGGTGGTCCCGGCGACGACCGCGGGCACGGTGGCCCGCGCGACGAGCGCCCGGTGAGGAGTGCGGGGCTGGTGCCGCCCGCGGTGGGCCCGCCCGGCGCCGTCGGCGACCTGAACGCCGGCGGTGCCGGGTCAGGCCTCCGCGGTCGGCACGATGGTCAGATGGCCGGCCGAGCCGGACGTACGGCGCGGGTGGCGCGCGGTCGCCGCGGGGCGGCGAGAGTCGCGCAGGACGAGCGTGAGCCGGGTGTAGCCCATGTCCTGAAGGGTCTTGGGGGTCTCGCCCACGATGCGGCAGTCCGTCGCGCCCCAGCGCGGATCGGGGTGCAGCAGCCGCCGGACCGCTCCGTCGTGCTCCGCCGCCGCCTCGCCGACCACGCGGATCCAGTGCGGCAGGCCCTGACGGTACGCCGCCTCCATGATCGGGTCCTGGGCGATCTCCCGGCGGATCGCCTGGAGCCCGTGTTCGTGCCCGAACCGCTCCACGGCGGCCTTGAAGTGGGCCAGCATCGGCAGGCACCAGCTCGCCTCGTGGTCCGCGAGCACCGAGCCCGCGTCCGGGTGGAACAGCACGAACCGGAGGAAGTTGTCACCGGGCATGGCCGTGGGATGCGGGCCGACACCGCGGAAAAGTGTCTCGAACGCGCTGTTGGCGAGCACCACGTCCCAACTGTGGTCCACCACGAGGGACGGGAACGGCACGGCTTCGAGCAGCGTCGCGTAGTCCTGGAGGTACGCCTGGGCCTCGAGCCCCTCGGGGACGGGCCGCGGCGCCGGCCACTGTCCACCTGCCTGATGTGCCATCGGGAGGTCACCCCTCTTGCCTATGCGGCCTTCACGCGGCCCTGTGATCCTCCTGCCCAGGCAAGAGCCGTGTCAACTATCGTGGCATTTCATGCCTGTTGACGGCTGAAATTGGCCACAGTTGTGGCGAGACCTGGATGTGAGTTCGAGGCACCCGCTACTCTCCGGGACGTTCACGGCAATCGCTTGTGAAGACGCTGAGAGCCCCCTGAAGTCATGAGAGACGTAGGAGTTCTGTCGGTGACGGATGGCTACGAGGATCCGGGCGCCACGGCGACCGCCCAGCTGCCGGCCGTCGCCGCCCGTGTCACCGCGCTCGCCGACCGGCTCGGGGTGCCGCTCACCGAGGTCTTCGACGTGACACGGCTCTCGGTCGCGAGCGGCGTCCCCGAACCCGTGGTCAGGGCCCTGCTGAGCGGGCGGCCCGCGGGCGAACCCGATGTCCAGGCCCGCTTCCTGCAGCGCCTCGACCTGCTGCGCCGTACCCGGCTCAAGCCGAACGGCCGCAAGCACACCCAGCAGGAGATCGCCGACGGCGCGGGCATGTCCCGGCAGCAGGCCGGCGCGCTCATCAACGGCGACCGCCGGCCCACCATGGAGCACTGCGACGCCCTGCAGCGCTTCTTCCGCGTCCACGCGGGCTTCCTGACCGCCGAGGACCCCGAGGCCCTCTCGGGTGCGCTCCAACGCACAGAGCAGGACCTGCTGCAGAGGCTCGCCGACCGTGAGCGCGCCGCGGACCGGGCGGCCGAGGCCGCGGATCCGCTGGAGCGGCTGCTGCAGGACCACGGCGTCCGCGGCATCGCCTGGCGGGCCGCGCAGCTGCCCACCGACCAGCACCGGGACAAGGTCGCGGAGTGGCTCGACATGCTCCTGGAGAGCGTCAAGCGGCCCGAGTCGTGAACCGGGGGAGAACGGTGGGCATCGGCAGGGACATGCGACGGCTGAGCGGCGAGCTGGTCGGGGAGTTGACACTGCCCGCGCCGGCCCGTCCGCACGACCTGTACACCGCGCTGTGCGACGGGATGAGCCGGCGCCGTGGCCGCCCGGTCCACGTCCGCGCGGCCACGTTCCCGCCCGGGACGGCCAGCGGGCTGTGGCTGGACATGGCCGACCGGGACCTCATCGTGGTCGAGGAACGCACCGCGCCCGACCACCAGTTGGTGATCCTCGGCCATGAGCTGTGGCACATGAAGTCCGACCACAGCGGCCGCCACGTGGAAGGTGTCGCGGTCGCCACCCGGCTGCTCGACGAGGACCCGGACCAGGCGGCCCTCCAGGCGGCGGTCCGCAAGGTCGCCGCACGCACGCACTTCGACCTGGCCGAGGAGCGCGAGGCTGAGACCTTCGGCCTGCTCCTGGCCAGCAAGTGCCGTACCTGGCTAGCGGGTTCGGCGCTGCGCGGCCCGGTGCAGCGGGACCATCTGGCGGGACGCATCGAGGCGTCACTGGGCTATCTCGGCCCCTGACGGACGTCCTCACGTCGCGCTGCGCTCGCTCGCCTCTCTCAGCTCGCTCTCGTGCTCCTGCCCGAGCAGGAGTTCACGCCAGCGGTCGCGGCTCCAGTCGGCGGGGGGCGTGGTGGACGTGAACTCCTCGACCAGGGCCAGGAAGCGGGCCGGGTCGGTGTGGAAGGGGAAGTGCCCAGCGCCCTCGAAGATCTCCAGGCGGCTGCCGGGCATGGCCTCGTGGGCGCCGTACGCGTGCCGCACCGGCACCACACTGTCGCGGTCGCCCCACAGCAGCATGGTCGGCATGCCCTCGGTGAGGTAGCAGCGGTCGAGCATCGTCACCACCTGGCCACGCCAGTCGACCACCGCGCGTAGGGAGCGGATGAAGGCGTTGCGGGAGGTCTCGTCCGGCAGGGCGTCGACGAGGGTGAGCAGTTCGGAGGCATCCTGGCCAAGGTCCGTGTCGAGCAGGTGCATCAGGTGTGCCCAGAGGCCGACTTGGAGGCGCGCGCCGGGCAGCCGGAGCGCGGCGAGCAGCAGATCGGCGCCCGGCAGCGACACCAGGCGCAGCACCGGGTTGACCTCGCGGCCGACGCCGCCCACGCTGACCAGGATGAGCCGTTCGGTGCGGTCCGGGAACTGGTAGGCGAACTGCATCGCCACTCCCCCGCCCAGCGAGTGCCCGACCAGCGTCGCGGACTCGATGCCGAGCGTGGTGAGCAGGTCCCGCACGCCGTTGGCGTACGCGGCCACGGAGTAATCGGCCCGTGGCTTGTCGGAGGCGCCGTGGCCGAGCAGGTCGGGGGCGATCACAGTGTGGGTCCGGGCCAGGTCGGGGATGACGTCGGCCCAGGTCGCCGAGGAGTCCCCGATGCCGTGGATGAGGACCAGGGCCGGACCCTCGCCGGCCATGCGGAAGGCGCGTCGGTAGCCGTGCACGACGCGGTACCGCAGTGCGAGTTCCGATGCGCCGACCACGCGCAGCCGTGCTGCGCGGGCCGGGGTGCGTCCCGGGACGTCGACCACGCCTGAGCCTCCCGTTCCAGGGCGGCCCGGGCGGCCGCCCTGCGTTGTCTCCAGAGTAGGACGGGATTCCCCCACGGGATTTCGGGGAGGTTTCGCCTCCGCTGATCGGACGTACGTCGCCCCACGGTCCCTCGCGGCAGCGGCGGAGGGAGGGCGTTGTCAGTGGCGGCAGGCAAGCTGGGAGTGCGCCGCCGTTTCGGGTGGCGTACGCGCCGCACGGGCGCGGGACCGTGAAGCCGACCGGGGAGAGCCGACCGATGCCCACCGCCGTACTGACCGACCGCGAGCGCACCGCCGTCCAGGCCTATCTGCGGCTGCTGCATACGGTGCGCGCCGCCTTCGACGGCCCACCGGACGGCCGCCGCCCCGTCGTCGTCCCGCCCGCGGTTCTCGCCGAGGCGGAGGAGGCATTGACCCGGGCGGGGGTGAAGGGCAACGAGGAGGCCTTCTTCCGGCTGCTGCAGACGTGGGGCGCCGAGCCCTGACCGACCGCCGCCGTCAGGAGTGCGGTACGACGACGGCGGTGCCGGCCGCCGCCAACCGTGCGGCGCAGAATCCTGGCCGATCCGCCCGTCAGGCGTGCGGCACCACGACGGCGGTGGTCACGACGCCGCGCCGGACGCTCCACCGTCCCTCGAACGACTGCAGCCGATGGCCGCCCACCCGGGGACCGGGGACGAGGAGTCCGGCGCTGAGCCGGCCGTGCGGGCTCCCCTCGGGGTCGGGGAGGACCTCGATGTCGGCCTCCGCGAAGTCCAGCCACTTGCCGGTGAGCGGGAACCACGCCTTGTAGACGGATTCCTTGGCGCTGAACAGGATCCGGTCCCAGTGGACGGCGGGGTGGTCCGCGGCGAGCCCGCGCAGCCGCTCGGCCTCCGTGGGCAGGAAGACGAAGGAGGCGACGTCGTCCGGGAGCGGGCTGTGCGGTTCGGCGTCGATGCCCAGGGAGGCGAGGTCGGTGGCGCGGGCCAGGGCGGCGGCGCAGTAGTCGTCACTGTGGGTCATGCTGCCGACCAGTCCGGCCGGCCAGACCGGCGCACCGCTCGCTCCGGTGACGACGGCCTGCGGGGGCACACCGAGCTTGTCCATGGCGCGACGCGCACAGGCGCGTACGGCCGAGAACTCGCGGCGGCGCTTGGCCACCGCGCGGGTCATCAGTGCCTCTTCCTCGGGGTAGAGCGGGGCGTCCCGGACCTCGTCACCGTGTGCTTCCACGGCCACGACCGAGTCCGGGAGCAGCTCCTCGATCACCGGATCCGACCTCCATCGGCAGTACGCGACGCAGCCGGCCCGGAGGCTCCGGACGCTTGCGCCACTCGCGGGGGTACCCCACTGAGACCTCTTCGAAGCGGACGCCGTCGAGCCAGGTGGTCCGGGGGATGTGGAGATGACCATAGACCATGGTGTCCACGCGGAACCTGCGGTGCCAGTCGGCGGTGAGCGCGGTGCCGCACCACATCGCGAACTCGGGGTACCAGAGGATGTCGGTCGGGTGCCGGTGCAGCGGGTAGTGGTTGATCAGCACGGTGGGCAGGTCGTCCGGCAGCCCGGCGAGCCGGCGCTGCGTCTCCTCGACCCTCGCGTGGCACCACGCCTCACGGGTCGGGTAGGGGTCGGGGTGCAGCAGGTACTCGTCGTTGCACACGATGCCCGTGCCGTGGGCGTAGGCGAGCCCCTCCTCCTTGGTGTCGCAGCCGGCGGGCAGGAACGAGTAGTCGTACAGCAGGAACAGCGGCGCGACGGCGACGGGGCCGCCGGGGCCGTCCCAGACGGGATACGGGTCCTCGGGCGTGGTCACGCCCAGCTCGCGGCACATCGCGACGAGGTGCTCGTAGCGGGGGACGCCTCGGAGGGTGACCGAGTCCTTGGGGTGGGTCCACAGGTCATGGTTGCCGGGGACCCACAGCACTCTGCGAAAGTGCCTGGTCAGCGTCTCGAGCGCCCATCTGATGTCGGCCACGGTCTCGGCGACGTCACCGGCCACGACGAGCCAGTCGGCGTCGGTCTCGGGCCGCAGCCGCTCGACGAGCGTGCGGTTCTCGGCGTACGCGATGTGCAGGTCGCTGATGGCCAGCAACTGCGCGTCACCACCGGCCATCGACTCCACCCGTCATCCCTTCCGCCACGTCAATGGTCAACACGAGAACACATTCACACGCCCCGAACAAGGTGAAACCCGGCCGCCCGGAGGCAGGCACCGAGGAGGCGGGGCCAGGCGGAGCGCGACGACCCGAAATCATGGGACAGGTGAGACGGAGCCGTTCGGGTGACTGGGGGCTGCCGAGCGGGCCGGGCACCACGACGACCGTCGGCACTCCCACCACCTCACCCCGCCACCCCTACCCGTCGATCTTCACGTTCCCGGCACCCTCACCAGGTCGATGTACGCGATTCGGAAATCCGTAACATGCGCGTTGCACGCGGGGTCCTTCGAAAGCCGTATGATCACCCCAACACCACCGCCCCGAACCTCCCTTCGAGCAGGGCGGTTTGGTGTACCTCCAACCTCCCTGGCCGGGCCCGGCCCTGGTTTGCCGTGCCCGGAAACCCCGAAAGGTGGACTGCATGCACTCTCGCGTACGCGTCTGGCTCAACCGCACGTACGCGGAGAACGTGTTCTTCATGGATCAGCTGCGCAGAAATCCCAGTGATCGCGCGGTCGAGATCCATGCCACCCACGGCGACCCCGACTCCCCCGTGCTGGCCGCCGCCGACACCGCCGAGCCGGAGCCCGAGGACCTGTCCCCGGCCGCGTACGTCGAGTACGCCCTGGACCAGTGCGCCCGCCGCGGCATCGACGTGTTCGTGCCCCGTCTGCACCAGGCGGCGATCGTGGCGCACCGCGCCGAGTTCGAGGCCGCCGGTACGGTCCTGCTCGCGCCGACGCCGGAGGCGGTCGCCGTCTTCGAGGACAAGGCGACGGCCTACGAGGCGGTCCGCTCGGTCGGCGTTCCGGTGCCGCCCTGGTGGCGGGTTCGCACCGCGGCCGAACTCATCGCCGCCGTCGAGGAGTTGGAGGAGGCCGGGCACAAGGCCTGCTTCAAGCCCGCCGCCGGCGCCGGCGGCGTGGGCTTCCGTGTGATCACACGCGCCCCCTTCTCGCTCCTCCACCTCAACGGCTTCCCGGGTCCCCACGTCCAACTCGACCTGGTCGTGGACGCCCTGGAGCGCGCAGGCCACCCGGTCGACTGGCTGGTGATGCCGCGGCTGGAGCAGCCGGAGGTGTCCGTGGACTGCCTCACCGGCCCCGACAACCGCGTCCGCCTGGCCGTGGGCCGTACCAAGGACGGCCGCCGGCGCGGGTTCACCCTGCACGAGCAGTGGCTGGAGCCGGCCCGGCTGATCGCGGAGGGCTTCGGCCTGCACCACCTGTCGAACATCCAGTTCCGGATGTACGGCGACCGCCCCGTGCTGCTCGACGTCAACGCGCGTCCGGCAGGCGGTCTGCACCAGTTGTCGCTGTGCGGCGTCAACGCCCCTTGGGCAGCCGTGCAGTTGGCGCTCGGCGAGGACCCGGGCGAACTCGTGCCGCCCTTCCTGGGCCAGGACTACACGGTCGTCTCCGGGCCACGTCCGGTACGCCCGGTGTCGCTCCCGGCCCAGCGCGTCGAGGAGACCGAGCCGCTGCTGTCCGCCGTCCCCGCCCCCGGACGCACCGCGGAGGTCACGACGGAGGCCGGCGCCCCCGCCACCGCACCGGCTTAGACCACAACTCCACATCTCCGCACCGAAGTCCACCGGTCTGGACCAATCGTGGCTCACCCCCTTGACACCAACGATTGGTCCATACCAACTTGGTTGCGCACCTTCCGCACATCCCCGCACTCCCGAACACCCCCACTTCCCCAGGGAGATCGTGTGCGCAACACATTCCGTCGTTCCAGACGCAGGATCCTCGCCCTGCTCGGCTCCGCGGCCCTCGCGCTCGCCGGAGCCATCGCCCTGCCGGGCACGGCCCAGGCGGCCAACGTCCTGACCAACGCCGGCTTCGAGTCCGGCAGCCTCTCCCCCTGGAGCTGCACCGGCAACCTCGGCTCGGTCGTCTCCTCCCCCGTGCACACCGGCTCCAAGGCCCTGGCCGGTGCCGTGAGTTCGAGCGACAACGCCCAGTGCAGCCAGACCGTCTCCGTCCAGCCGAACACGACGTACGCGCTCACCGGCTGGGTGCGCGGCTCCTACGTCTACCTCGGCGTGGACGGCGGCGCGTCGACGTGGACGTCGTCCCCGTCGACGTACAGCCAGCTGAGTGTCTCCTTCACCACCGGTGCCTCGCAGACCAGCGCCAAGATCTACGTGCACGGCTGGTACGCGCAGGGCACCTACTACGCCGACGACATCAGCCTGGACGGCCCCGGCGGTGGTGGCGGCTCCGACACCCAGGCGCCGACCGCGCCCACGGGTCTGACGTCCACGGGCAAGACCTCCTCCAGCGTGTCGCTGTCGTGGAACGCCTCGTCGGACAACGTCGGCGTGACCGGTTACGACATCTACAGCGGCTCCAGCCAGGTGCTGACCGTCTCGGGTACGTCGGCCACGGTCAGCGGGCTGTCGCCGAGCACGGCCTACACCTTCAGCGTGAAGGCGCGGGACGCCGCCGGGAACACCTCCGCGGCCTCCAACTCCGTGACCGTGACTACGGACGCGGGCGGCGGTGGCGGCACCGGCTTCAAGCAGGCCGCTCCGTACCTGTACGAGGGCTGGGGCGACCCGCCGAGCCCGACGACCGTCATGAGCGCGACCGGCATCAAGTGGTTCACGATGGCGTTCGTGCTCGACTCCGGCGGCTGCACCCCGTCCTGGGACGGCCAGCGTCCGCTGACCGGCGGCGTCGACCAGACCGCCATCAACCAGATCCGTTCCGCGGGCGGCGACATCGTCCCGTCCTTCGGCGGCTGGCAGGGCAGCAAGCTCGGCGCCAACTGCTCCTCCGCGGGCGCGCTCGCCGGGGCCCTGCAGAAGGTGATCGCCGCCTACGGCCTCAAGGCGATCGACATGGACATCGAGAACACGGACGAGTTCGAGAACGAGGCCGTGCAGGCGAAGATCCTCACCGCGCTGAAGACGGTGAAGGCGAACAACCCCGGCCTGAAGACCATCGTCACCTTCGGCACCTCGACGACCGGCCCGACCTACTACGGCAACCGGCTCATCGAGCAGGCGCAGTCACTCGGCGCGAACATCGACGTCTTCACGATCATGCCGTTCGACTTCGGCGGCGGCTCCGACATGTACGGCAACACGGTGAACGCCACCGAGGGCCTGAAGAACAAGCTCAAGTCGACCTTCGGCTGGGACGACGCGACGGCGTACTCCCACATCGGCATCTCCGGCATGAACGGCCTGTCGGATCAGCAGGAGACCACCACCACGGCGATCTGGACCCAGATCCGTGACTGGGCGAACGCGCACCACCTCGCCCGGCTCGCGTTCTGGTCCGTCAACCGTGACCGCCCGTGCCCGGGCGGCGGCGTGGCCGAGAACTGCTCCGGCATCAGCCAGAACAACTGGCAGTTCACCTCGATCACGGCCGGCTTCACCGGCTGAGCCGTCCGGCTAACCGCGTGGGGGTGCCCCGACCGCCGGGTACCCCCACGCCCGTGCCAGCTCCGCGAGCCGGGGCGGCAGTTCGGCGGCGGGGTCGGCCTGGCGTGCGGCCTGGATGCGGCCGGACTTGATCTCGCTGCTCCAGTCGCCCAGTTGGGGCCGGAACGTGCCGTGGTCGTGGGAGCCGTAGTCGAGCATCCGGCTCTCCCACGGGATCCCGAGGTACGCGCAGACTCCGCGGGTGACCTCCTCCGGGTCGGCGGTGAGCCGCTCGTACGTGATCACATGGGCGTCGAGGCTGGTGCGGGCCTCTTCCAGCTTCTCGCAGTAGTTCAGGACCTCGGCGTGGATCTCGTCGCTCTTCGGGTCGGCGCGGCGGGCCGTGAGGGACTCGATGACCGCGGCGGGGTGTCGCAGGAGCACAATGAAGCGGGCGCCGGGCCAACATCGGTGCAGCCGGGGCCAGATGAGCGCGTTGGGCGGGGTCTTGTCGACGATGACGTCCTTGCCGCTGCGGGTCAGCTCCAGATGCAGCACCCGGTCCCACAGGACGTGCTCCAACTCCTCCTTGTCGAGTTCGAGTTCACGCATGGCGTCCCCGGTGAACTCGCGCGACAGCTGGACATGGACCGTGCGCAGATGCATCTCGTGCGGGGCCCGGACCCGGCTGTGGCTGTTGAGCAGGACCCGCAGCAGCGTCGAGCCGGAGCGCACCGAGGACAGCACGAAGACCGGCGACTCCACCAGGCGCGGAGCGCGCGGGGCGACGTATCCGTGCTCGGCCGGGCGCGGGGACGGCATCGCGTCCAGCACGCGGCGCGGCGGGCTCACCGCCTGTGCCATGAGCCTCCCCCGGCGCTTGAGCCCCCTGCCGATCGCGGACATGCGCTGGTCTCGCACGGTGACACCTCTCTCTCGACCTGTCCTCGCATCCCAGGCGCGACAGGTGAACCTCAGGCGTCCAGCAGGCGAACGAAAATCGTCACGACGGCCGGAAAACCCACCGCGACCAGGCCATTTACCCTTCTCTTAATTCTTCATGGGAACCCGGTCACGTCAGGTACGCCAGACCGGGGTGGACGGCCGTATAGCCGTCGACCAGTCGGCGGGCGACATTCACCGAGTCGACGAGCGGATGCAGCGCGAAGGCCTTCACCGCCGTCGTACGGGACCCGGAATCGGCGGCGGCAAGCACCTCGCGTTCGACCGCCTTGACCGCACAGACCAGGCCGGTGGCGTGGCCGGGCAGCGGGTCCACGGTCACCGGATGCGCGCCGTTGGCGTCGACCAGGCAGGGCACCTCGATGACGGCGTCCGCATCGAGGACCGACAGGGTGCTCCTGTTGCGGACGTTGAGGATGAGGGTCGTCCGTTCGTCCCGGGCGATGGCCCGCATGAGCGCCAGCGCCACCTTCTCGTAACCGCCGGACAGATCGTCGGCCTCGCGCTCACCGGCGCCCGCGGTCTCCCGGTTCTCGGCCATGTAGGTGGCCTCGCGCTCGGCCCGGGTGCGGTCCCACAGCTCCAGCGCCGACGCGTCGGGGCGTACGGCCTCGGCGTAGAACCCGGCCTGCTGGTCGCGCAGGAAGGCGCCGCGCGTCTTCTCGGCCCGCTGGTAGGCGTCCACGGCCTCCCGGTTGAAGTAGTAGTAGTGCAGATACTCGTTGGGGATCGCGCCGAGCGACCGCAGCCAGTCGGTGCCGAAGAGCCTGCCCTCCTCGAAGGAGCCGAGCAGTTCGGGGTCCGCGAGCAGCCGCGGGAGTTCGTCGCGTCCGGCGACGCGCAGGCCGCGCACCCAGCCGAGGTGGTTGAGGCCGACGTAGTCGATGAAGGCCTCCCGCGGATTCGCGCCGAGGACCCGGGCGACACGGCGGCCGAGGCCGACCGGCGAGTCGCAGATGCCGATGGCGCGGTCGCCGAGATGACGGGACATGGCCTCCGTGACCAGGCCCGCCGGGTTGGTGAAGTTGATGACCCAGGCGTTGGGGGCGAGACGGGCGACACGGCGCGCGATGTCGACGGCGACCGGGACCGTCCGCAGACCGTAGGCGATGCCTCCGGCGCCGACCGTCTCCTGGCCGAGGACGCCCTCCGCGAGGGCCACGCGCTCGTCGTTCGCGCGTCCTTCCAGGCCGCCGACGCGGATCGCGGAGAAGACGAAGTCGGCGCCCCGCAGCGCCTCGTCGAGGTCGGTGGTGGCGGTGACCTCGGGCGCGTCCCGCACGCCCGCTGCCTGCTCGGCGAGCACCCGCGTCACCGCGGTCAGCCGGTCCGGGTCCAGGTCGTGCAGGACGACCCGGGTGACGCGGCCCTCGGCGCGGTCGCCGAGGAGCGCGCCGTACACGAGCGGAACCCGGAATCCGCCGCCGCCCAGAATCGTGAGTCTCACGCTTGCACCCCCATGCCACGAACGCTGGTCATGATCTTCTCTCACTTCTGCCCGGCGATCGACCGGACCGGACGCCGGACGTCGTCGGCCACTGGGCTGCCATCGAGTCCACCCCGGCTCTTCAGGACGGCTTCATCCGGGAGTTCTGGGACCACGGCATTGTCCAGCGCGTGAGCGACGGAAGACCGGCCGGGCGCGCCGGAACAGGCCTGTTCGCCGACGGGGTCCTTCTCCCCGGCGGCGCGTCCGAGGCGGCCCTCCACGAGCGCCTGGAGAGCACGGCCCCGGTGGGCATCGCGTGCCACCGTCACGAGGGGATCGTCCTCGCCAACCGGCAGCGCTCCCGGGGCCTGGACGGGCTGGCGGCCCGGTGGGAGCTGGTCCTGGCGGACGGCCGTACGCTGACCGCGCCCGCCGCGCTGCCGGACCTCCGCCCCGGCCAGACGGCCGTGGTCCCCCTCCCCTTCGCCCTGCCGCGCGACGGCGGCGACGCATGGCTGACGCTGCGGGTGACGACGGCGCGGGACGAGCCGTGGGCCCCGCGGGGCACGCAGATGTGCGCCCCGCGGGTACGGCTGCGCATCGGCGCGCCGGCCGTCGAGGTGGACGCCGACGGGCTGCTGGTCCATCCGGCACTGACGGCCGCCCCCACGCTGTCCCTCCACGGCACGTCGGGTGTCCCGGACGCTCTCGTCCGCAAGGTCGTCTCCGTCGAGTGGGACGGCGAACGGGTGAGCGTGCTCGCGGAGTACGCCGGTGCCGTCGGTGTCGTCCGCCATCGACAGGAGTTCACTCCCGTCCCGGACGGCATCCGGGTCGCCGAATCCGCCGAGTTGCCCGAGGAGTTCCGGGACGTGACCCGCGTCGGCTCGGTGCTGGAGACGGTGGCCGGCCTGGCGGTGGAGCCGGGCGAGTCGTGCCTGGTGTCCGTCACCCACCACCGCGCCGAGCAGCCGCCGACCGCCGCCGCGCACCACGACACGCTCGTACCGCGCACCGGCTACGTGGTCCACCTGGACGCCGCGCACCACGGCGCCCGCACGTCACCCACCCGCCTCGACCCGCCGGGCGCCCATCGCTGGACCTGGACCCTGCGCGACCTCTGAGTCCTTCTTTCCACCCGAGTCCCGTCATGGAGCACACGTGTGTACGTCGCATGAGCACGACCAGGGCGAGGCCGCACAGGCCGCTGCCGGAAGACGCGGTTTCCTGAGGGCCACCGCGCTGCTCGGCGCGGCAGCCGCGGCCGGGGTCGCCCTCCCGGCCGTCGCCGAGGCGGCACCGTCGGGCGACTGGCGGCCGGACCCCGACAGCCGCCGCTTCACGCTCGCCGTGATGCCCGACACCCAGTATCTCTTCGACGGGCCGAGCATCACCAGGGAGCCCTTCGAGGCGTCCCTGCGCTATCTCCTCGAACACGGCCGGGACGAGAACATCGTCTTCCTGTCCCACCTCGGCGACCTCACCCAGAACGGCGCGCAGGCCGAATGCGCGGCGATCGGCGAGGCATTCCGCATCCTGGACCGGCGGGGCGTCGGCTACAGCGTCCTCGCGGGCAACCACGACGTGGGGTCCGCCAGCGACGACCAGCGCGGCCCGACACCGTACCTGGACACCTTCGGGCCGGACCGCTTCCGGGGCCGGCAAACGTTCGGCGGCGCCTCCCCCGACGGCTACAACACCTTCCACCTGTTCCGGGCCGCCGGGCGGGAGTGGCTGGTGCTCGCGCTGGACTGGCGGCTGTCGGCGCAGGGGTACGCCTGGGCCGAGGACGTCCTCGCCCGGCACCCGAGGACCCCGGTCGTCCTCACCACGCACGAACTCGTCGCCGGGGACGACTCCCTGTCCGCGTACGGCGAGCAGCTGTGGGATCAGCTGATCAAGGACCACGACCAGATCTTCCTCACGCTCAACGGCCACTTCTGGCCCGCCGGCCGGACGATCCGCCGCAACGCCGCGGGCAACGACGTCCACATGCATCTGACGAACTACCAGAACCGCTACTACGGCGGCGCGGCGATGATCCGCCTGTACCGCTTCGACCTGGACCGGGACGTCGTCGACGTGGAGACGGTCTCCCCGTGGTTCCTGGGCCGGGCCGCCGAGGGTCTCGACGAACTGGAGCGCCAGGAGATCGAGCTGAGCGGCGACGCGGACCGCTTCTCGGTGCCGGTCGACTTCGCCGAGCGCTTCTCGGGCTTCGCGCCGGAACCCGCGCGCCCGGCCCGGCCGGTGTCGAAGATGCTCGTCCCCGGCACAGTGGCCTACTGGCGGTTCGACGGACACGACAACGGTACGGCCGTGTCGGGCACCGTCCGTGACCTCTCCGGACGCGGCAACGACCTCACCCCGGTCACGGTCGGCGGCGGCACCCTGACCTGGTCGGCCGACCATCACCCCGACCAGCCCGGCCACGGCAGCCTGGAGTTCCAGGGCTACAAGTCGCCGCTGAAGGGCGCCTATCTGCGGACCGTCGACGGATCGCCCCTCAACTCGGCAACGTTCAAGTCGGGTTACACCATCGAGGCGTTCTACCGACTGCCCGCCGACTGGGACTCCTCCCACCACGCCTGGGCCGGCATCCTCAGCCGCACCGGCACCGGCGGCGCCGCGGGCAAGACCGCCGACGACCCGGACGAGCCGCTCGTCACGCTGTCGCTGTCCGGTGGGCGTGAGCCGCAGTGGGCCGTACGGCCGCTCAATCAAGAGGGCATCGCCACCAACTGGGGCCAGGAGACGCCGCTGGAGACCTGGTGGCACCTCGCGGTCGTCAACGACGGCACACACACCACGCTGTACGTCCAGGGCTGCCCGGTCGTCCGCAACCCGAAGGCGCCCGCGCTCGGACTCACCTCGCTCGGACTGCCGTGGCTGCTCGGCGGCTACGAGTACGGCGGCCGGATCGACCAGATCCTGCACGCCCGCCTCGGGGACGTCCGCATCGTCGAACGGGCACTGCCGGTCACGTCGTTCATGAACCACTGACCACCGACGTCTTGGCCCGGCTGCGAGGATCGTCCCGTCACATCGGTTCCGTCCGCTCCACGAGTTCCATCAGTTCCACCCCATCTCCTCGAAGATGAAGGATTCTTGATGAAGCGTCAGCGTCGTACATTCGTCACTCTCGCCGCGTTACTGGGTGCCCTCGTGCTCGGCGCGCCGAGCGCGTTCGCGGCCGATGAGCCGCAGTGGGTGCGGACCGGGACGTCGTACACGGACACGCCGGGCGGCGGGCAGGGCCTGGCGAGCCGGGCGGACGGCTCGCTGCTGTACCGAGGGCTCCTGGACATCCCGCTGGACCTGCGGATCAAGGGCTGGAACCACGTCGGCGACCCGGACATCGCCCAGGGCCATGTCTTCGATGCCTACCAGGGCGCCGACGACGCCACGTCCAAGATGTACGCGGTCACCACGCCGTCGGGACAACGCTTCGACTACGTCCACCAGTTGAACCCGGGCGAGAAGGTCAACAACTCCTTCGCCACCGTCTCGCCCGACGGGCAGTGGCTGGTGTCGGGCGAGTGGGGCGACCAGAACCGGCTCCAGGTCTTCCCCGCCCCGCTGCTGAACCCGTCCACCCCGCGGCGCGGCGGCACCCTGGCGGAGGCCGGGCAGATCAGCCTCGACAGGCCCGTGCGAGACATCCAGGGCTGCGACTTCGTCACCGACACCCGGCTGCTGTGCGCCTCGGACGACGGCTCGGGCACGCTGTTCCCACAGAGCCGCCCGCTGCTCCAGGTCGACCTGCCGCACAAGCTTGACGGACAGCCGGTCACCGGCACGGTCAAGAGCCTGTTCGGGCTGCCCCGGAGCAGCGTGTGCTCGGGCACGTTCGAGGCCGAGGGCGTCGACTACGACGGACAGAGCGGCACCCTGCGGGCCGAGGTGATCCCGCCGGGCGTGTGCGCGGTGGCGACCACGGTGTACTGGTACCGGCTGCAGTGAGGAGATCGGGCGCGGAGCCGTGCCGGGCCTCTGGGGACAGCGGCCCACCGATGCCATGCTGTCGGCCATGGCCACCCGCTCCGCGCCCGACCGGCTGCTCTCCGTTCTCTCCGCGTTCGACCACGGGCATCCGGCGCTGAGCCTGACCGACATCAGCCGGCGGGCCGGGCTCACCCTGACCACGGCCCACCGGCTGGTGGGCGCGCTCACCGAGTGGGGCGCGCTGGAGCGGGACACGGACGGCGTCTACCACGTGGGGCTGCGGCTGTGGGAGCTGGCGGCGCTCGCGCCCCGGGGTCTGGCACTGCGGCAGGTCGCGCTGCCGTACCTGGAGGACCTGTACGAAGCCACCCACGAAAACGTGCAGTTGGCGGTGCGGGACGGGTCTGACGTCGTCTACATCGAATGGCTGTCCGGGCGTTCGGCGGTGGGCGTGCACATCCGGGTTGGCGCGCGCTGGCCGCTGCACGCCACCGGAGTCGGCCTCGTGCTCCTCGCACACGGAGAACCGGGACTCCAGGAGGAGTACTGCGCCGGTTCCCTGGCGTCGTTCACCCCGTACACGATCACGGACCCCACGCGGCTGCGCCGGGCACTGGCGGAGGTACGGCGCACCGGCGCCGCGGTGAGCACCCGTCAGGTGACGGACGACGCGCTGTCGGTGGCGGCGCCGGTACGGGGGCGGACCGGCTCGGTGGTCGCGGCGGTGTCGGTGGTCGTACCGGAGGCGGACGCACAGGTACCGGTGCTGATACCGGCGGTGCGGATGGCGGCGCGTGGGATCTCCCGGGCGCTGGGCTGGCAGCCACGACCGGCGGTGGCTCGCTGAGTCTGACGGCCCCGCCGCTGATCGTCGCGATCGCGTTCGGACTCGCCATGGACTACGAGCTGTTCATCCTCGGCCGGATGCGCGAGGCCCGGCAGGCGCACGCGGACGACCGGGAGGCCGTGGTGACGGGTCTGCGCCGTTCCGGCCGGGTGGTCACCTGCGCGGCCCTGCTCCTGGCGGTCGTCTTCGGCGCCTTCATGACGGGCGGCTTCTCGCCCATCCTGCAGATCGGCCTCGGCCTCACCTTCGCCGTACTGATCGACGCGACGGTCGTACGGATGCTGCTCGTGCCGGCCACGATGACGCTGCTCGGGCGGCGGGCATGGTGGTCGCCGGCACCGTTGCGGCGGCGGGGGCGGCGGTACGACGCCTCCGCCCACGGGCAACCGGGACGCGTACAGCGCCATACAGGCCGAGTCGTACGACAGCCAGTCCGGCATCAGCACCGAGTCGACGTCGGACACCGGCGACGGGCAGAACATCGGCTGGCTCGCGAACGGAGACTGGGCGCTCTACAAGGGCGTCAACTTCGGCTCCACGCCCGCCACCCAGTTCAACGCGCGGGTGGCGAGCGGAGCCGACGGCGGGGTGAGCGGCCTGGTCGAAGTGCGCCTGGACAACCGTACGAACGCACCCATCGGCAGTTTCTCCCTGTCCAACACCGGCGGCTGGCAGTCCTGGCGGACGGTCCCGGCCAACATCAGCTCGGTGACCGGCACGCACGACGTCTATCTGACCTTCGCCAGCGGCCAGCCCGCCGACTTCGTGAACGTCAACTGGTTCGGCTTCGGTCACTGACGCGGGAGGCGAACCGCAGCGCCACCTCTCTCCACACCCGGGCGGCGGACGGGTCCGCGCGTTCCGCCGCCCGGTGCAGTTCCTCCCGGTCCACTCCATGGCGGGCCAGCCGCTCCGGTGACCAGCGCGCGACGCGTTCGGGGGCGACCTCGGGGTGGAACTGCACACCCCAGGCCGACTCCCCGACCCGGAAGGCCTGATAGGGACAGCGCTCGCTGCGGGCCAGCCAGCGTGCCCCCTCCGGCAGCCGTACGATCGCGTCCACGTGGTTCTCGACGGCCGTCGGCCGCTCGGGCAGTCCGCCGAACAACGGGTCCCCGGCGGCCTCCGGAAGCAGGGTCAGCTCCGTGCTCCCGAACTCCGGCTCACCGTGCTCCCCCTTCACCTCCCCGCCCGCGACCTGGGCCAGCATCTGTCCCCCGAGGCAGATCCCGAAGACCGGGACATCCCGCTCCAGCGCCTGGACCATCAGCGCCCGCGTCCGCGCCAGCCACGGCGCGCGCTCGTCGTCGTCCGGCAGATACGCGCCGCCCAGCACGATCAGCGCCGGGTGCGCCAGCCGTTCCGGCAACGCCTCTCCCGTGTCCGCCCGGACCACGTCGAGACCGATGCCGCCCTCCGCCAGCCAGGCGGCCCACCGCCCCGGACCCCCGTCCGGACCGTTCTGCACCACCAGCGCCGTGGCCGTACTCCCCATGAGACCCATGACCGGAAGCCTAAGGAACCGGTCCGCGCCCCGCAGACGAAGGGGCCGGCTCAGCGCAGCTCAGCCCGGAACCCGACCGGGGTGAGCCCGGTGTGGAGTTGGAAGAACTTCGAGAAGTTCGCCGCGTCGGGGAAGCCGACGGCCACGCCGACGCGGCCGATCGGCAGGTCCGTGTGCGCGAGGAGCCGTTTGGCCTCAAGGACGACGCGCTTGTCGATGAATCCCTTGGGCGTCTCACCGGTGGCGGCGCGGACGGCGCGCACGAGGGTGCGGCGGGAGTAACCGAGGGCGTCGGCGTAGGCGCTGACGCTGTGGTTGGTGGCGAAGCCCTTCTCGACCGCGTCCCGGAAGAGGGTGAACGTGGTGTCGGCCTGCTGCCGCGCCGCCTCGGCGGAGCTGGCCGCGAGATGCGCGAGGCGCAGCAGGAACGCGGTCAGGGAGTGCCGCAGGACCGCGGTGTGCAGGCTGAGCGGGAGGGTGATGTCCTCGTACTCGCGCTGCAGTTGGCCAAGGCCCGCGCGCAGGGCTCCGAGCTGGGCCGGGTCGGGGTGCAGCAGGGGCGGCTGGTCGTAGCGGTAGAGGCCGGTGGCCTCGACGGTGGCGCGGGGCAGGAAACCGGGCTGCATGGTCAGGACGGTCCCGCGGTACTCGCTGGTCCGGGTGAAGCGGTGGACCTGGCCGGGCCGGATCCACAGCAGATCGCCGGCCCCCGCCTCGTACTCCGCGAAGTCGATCATGTGGCGCACGGGGCCGCCCGCGAACAGCATGACCACATGGAAGTCGATGCGGTGCACGCGGTGCAGCGGGGCGTCGGTGTGCCAGGTGTGGTCGCCCATGCGGGCCACCTGCATGCCGACGCCGCACACGCTCCGGTCGACCGGGAAGCGGAAGGTTCTGATCCCGTCGCCGCCGTCGCCTTGCACTGTTCTGCCCGTCATGTCCTTCTCGTGCCGCCTCTGTCGTGCTGCCGGTGTCCCACTTTCACCACAGGCTGACACACCTCCACCTTCCCTCCAAAAAGTCAGACTTTTACTTTTGAACGCGTCCCACCAGCCATTCCGTATCGATCGAGGACTTCTTGAAGATGAGCACGCAGACATCAGACGACTTCGAGTGGACCGAGCTCGACCGGCGTGCCGTGGACACCGCCCGCCTCCTGGCGGCCGATGCCGTGCAGCAGGTCGGGAACGGGCACCCCGGGACGGCGATGAGCCTGGCCCCAGCCGCATACACGATCTTTCAGAAGGTGATGCGTCACGACCCGGCGGACCCGGAGTGGACCGGCCGTGACCGCTTCGTCCTGTCCCCTGGCCACACCTCGCTGACCCTCTACACCCAGCTCTTCCTCTCCGGCTACGAGCTGGAGCTGGACGACCTGAAGGCGTTCCGGACCCAGGGTTCGAAGACCCCCGGTCACCCCGAGTACGGGCACACGGCAGGCGTCGAGACCACCACGGGTCCGCTCGGCCAGGGCCTCGCGAACGCCGTCGGCATGGCGATGGCCGCCCGTTACGAGCGCGGCCTGTTCGACCCGGACGCCCCCGAGGGCACCTCCCCCTTCGACCACACCATCTGGGCGATCGTCTCCGACGGCGACCTGGAGGAGGGCGTCTCCGCGGAGGCCTCCTCGCTCGCCGGTCACCAGAAGCTCGGCAACCTCGTCTTCGTCTACGACGACAACCACATCTCCATCGAGGGCGACACCGCGACCGCGTTCTCCGAGGACGTGCTGAAGCGGTACGAGGCGTACGGCTGGCACGTGCAGCGGATCGCGCCCGCCGAGAACGGCGACATCGACGTCCACGCCCTGTACGCGGCGCTGAAGGCGGCGCAGGCCGAGACCGAGCGCCCCTCGATCATCGCGATGCGCACGATCATCGCCTGGCCGGCCCCGAACGCCCAGAACACCGAGGCCTCCCACGGCTCTGCGCTCGGCGCCGAGGAGATCGCCGCCACCAAGCGCGTCCTCGGCTTCGACCCGGAGCAGTCCTTCGAGGTGGCCGACGAGGTCCTCGCCCACACCCGCCGCGCCCTCGACCGGGGCGCCGAGGCCCACGCGGCCTGGGACAAGCGCATCGCCGAGTGGCGCGGCGCCCGGCCCGAGCGCGCGAAGCTGTTCGACCGGATCGTCGCCGGTCAGCTCCCCGACGGCTGGGAGGACGCGCTGCCCGTCTTCGAGGAGGGCAAGTCCGTCGCCACCCGCGCCGCCTCCGGCAAGGTCCTCCAGTCGCTCGGTGCGATCGTCCCCGAACTGTGGGGCGGCTCCGCCGACCTGGCCGGCTCCAACAACACGACCATCGACAAGACGTCGTCCTTCCTGCCGAAGGGCAACCCGCTGCCCGAGGCCGATCCGTACGGCCGGACGATCCACTTCGGCATCCGCGAGTTCTCGATGGCCGCCGAGATGAACGGCATCGCCCTGCACGGCAACACCCGTGTCTACGGCGGTACGTTCCTGGTGTTCTCCGACTACATGCGCAACGCGGTCCGCATGTCAGCGCTGATGCAGCTGCCGGTCACGTACGTGTGGACGCACGACTCCATCGGCCTCGGCGAGGACGGCCCCACGCACCAGCCGGTCGAGCACCTGGCGTCGCTGCGCGCGATTCCGGGCCTGAACGTCGTCCGCCCCGCCGACGCCAACGAGACCGCGATCGCCTGGGCCGAGATCCTGCGCCGGCACAGCACCAACCCCGCCCCGCACGGCCTCGCCCTCACCCGGCAGGGTGTGCCGACGTACGTCCCCAACCCCGATGCGGCCAAGGGTGGTTACGTTCTTCAGGAAGCGTCGACCGAGACCCCCGACGTCGTGCTCGTCGCAACTGGTTCCGAGGTCCAGCTCGCCGTCGCCGCGCGGGAACTGCTCGAGGCCGAGGGCGTCGGTACCCGGGTGGTCTCGATGCCGTCCGTCGAGTGGTTCGAGGAGCAGCCGCGCGAGTACCGCGAGAGCGTCCTTCCGCCGTCCGTGCGAGCACGCGTCGCGATCGAGGCCGGCATCGCTCTCACGTGGTACCGGTTCACAGGTGACGCAGGACGCATCGTCTCCCTCGAACACTTCGGCGCCTCCGCCGATGCCAAGACCCTGTTCGCCGAGTTCGGTTTCACCGCCGAGAACGTCGTCGCCGCCGCCCGGGAATCCCTGGCCGCCGCCCGCGGTTGATCCGATCGCCAGAAAGAAGATGATCACAGTGACCGAAACAACCGCGACCGCGGGAGCACTCGAGCTCCTCTCCGACGAGGGCGTGTCGATCTGGCTGGACGACCTCTCGCGCCGCCGGATCGAGTCCGGCAACCTCGCCGAACTCGTCGAGAGCAAGCACGTCGTGGGCGTCACCACCAACCCGTCGATCTTCCAGGCCGCCATCGGCTCGGTGTGGGGGTCCCCCCGCTCGAGCGAAGCCGAGAGTGGGGGAGGGTACGAGGAGCAGCTGGCCGACCTGGCCGTGCGCGGCGTCACCGTCGACGAAGCCGTCCGGATGATGACCACCGCCGACGTCCGCGCCGCCGCCGACGTCCTGCGCCCGGTGTACGACACCACCGGCGGCCGGGACGGCTGGGTCTCCATCGAGGTCGACCCGCGCCTGGCCCACGAGACGGCGGCCACGATCGCCGAGGCCAAGCAGCTCGCCTGGCTCGTCGACCGCCCCAACGTCATGATCAAGATCCCGGCCACCGAAGCGGGTCTCCCGGCGATCACCGAGGTCATCGGCCTCGGCATCAGCGTCAACGTGACGCTGATCTTCTCGTTGGAGCGCTACCGCGAGGTCATGGACGCCTATCTGGCCGGGCTGGAGAAGGCCCGCGAGCGGGGTCTGGATCTGGCGGAGATCCACTCCGTCGCGTCCTTCTTCGTCTCCCGCGTCGACGCCGAGATCGACAAGCGCCTGACCGTCCTCGGCACCCCCGAGGCCCTCGCGCTCAAGGGCCGGGCGGCGCTCGCCAACGCCCGGCTGGCGTACGAGGCGTACGAAGAGGTGTTCGGCTCTGCCGGCAATCAAACGCAGCCGGGTGAGCGCTGGACCGCCCTGGCCGGCGACCGGGCGAACAAGCAGCGCCCGCTGTGGGCCTCGACCGGTGTGAAGGACCCGGCGTACAAGGACACCCTGTACGTGGACGAGCTGGTCGCCCCCGGCACGGTCAACACCATGCCGGAGGCCACGCTGAACGCGACCGCCGACCACGGCGAGATCACCGGCGACACGGTGACCCGCGGCTACGCCCAGGCACGCGCCGACCTCGACGCCGTCGAGCGGCTCGGGATCTCCTACGACGAGGTCGTGCGGCAGCTCGAGAACGAAGGTGTGGCCAAGTTCGAGGTGGCGTGGCACGACCTGCTGGCCGCCGTCACCAAGTCCCTCGAGAGCAAGGGAGTTGACGCACGATGAGCAAGACCCGCTCGGCCGGGGCCGAGCCTCCGGCGGCACCCGCGCCGCAGGCCGCGGCCCCGACGGCGCAGGCCGAGACCTCCTCCACGACAACCGCGCCACAAGCTGCGGACGCCGTGCGGGTGCCCCTCGATCCCGCCGCCGACTGGGACAACCCGCTGCGCGACGACCGTGACCGCCGGCTGCCCCGCATCGCCGGCCCGTCCGGGCTCGTCATCTTCGGTGTCACCGGCGACCTGTCCCGCAAGAAGCTGATGCCGGCCGTCTACGACCTGGCCAACCGCGGTCTGCTGCCGCCGGGCTTCTCGCTGGTGGGCTTCGCCCGCCGGGACTGGGAGGACCAGGACTTCGCACAGGTGGTGCACGACGCCGTCAAGGAGCACGCGCGCACCGCGTTCCGCGAGGAGGTCTGGCAGCAGCTCGCCGAGGGCATGCGGTTCATTCCGGGCGACTTCGACGACGACAAGGCGTTCGAGCAGCTGGGCAAGGCCGTCGACGAGCTGAACGCCTCCCGCGGCACCGGCGGAAACTTCGCGTTCTACCTCTCCGTACCGCCGAAGTTCTTCCCCAAGGTCGTACAGCAGCTGAAGAAGCACGGTCTGGCCGACCCGCCCGAGGGCTCCTGGCGCCGGGCGGTCATCGAGAAGCCGTTCGGCCACGACCTGGCCAGCGCCCGCGAGCTGAACGCGATCGTGCACGACGTGTTCGAGCCGGACCAGGTGTTCCGGATCGACCACTACCTCGGCAAGGAGACTGTCCAGAACATCCTGGCGCTGCGCTTCGCCAACCAGATGTACGAGCCGATCTGGAACCGTTCGTACGTCGACCACGTGCAGATCACCATGGCCGAGGACATCGGTATCGGCGGCCGCGCCGGGTACTACGACGGCATCGGCGCCGCCCGTGACGTCATCCAGAACCACCTGCTCCAGCTGATGGCGCTCACCGCGATGGAGGAGCCCATCGCCTTCGATGCGGAGGCGCTGCTCACCGAGAAGCTCAAGGTGCTCAAGTCGGTGCGGCTCCCCGAGGACCTGGGCGCCCACACCGTGCGCGGCCAGTACGCCGAGGCCTGGCAGGGCGGCGAGAAGGTGATCGGCTACCTCCAGGAAGACGGCATCGACCCCAGGTCGAAGACCGACACCTACGCCGCGATCAAGCTGGAGATCGACAACCGCCGCTGGGCGGGCGTCCCCTTCTACCTGCGCGCCGGCAAGCGACTGGGCCGCCGGGTCACCGAGATCGCGGTCGTCTTCCAGCGGGCCCCGCACTCGCCCTTCGACTCCACGGCCACCGAGGAGCTCGGGCAGAACGCGATCGTCATCCGCGTCCAGCCCGACGAGGGCATGACCGTGCGCTTCGGCTCCAAGGTGCCCGGCACGTCGATGGAGATCCGGGACGTGACGATGGACTTCGCCTACGGCGAGTCGTTCACGGAGTCCAGCCCGGAGGCGTACGAGCGGCTCATCCTGGACGTACTGCTCGGCGACGCCAACCTGTTCCCCCGTCACCAGGAAGTGGAAGAGTCCTGGAAGATCCTCGACCCCATCGAGGAGCACTGGACGGCGCACGGCAGGCCGGCGCAGTACGCGTCGGGCAGCTGGGGTCCCGAGGAAGCCGACGAGATGCTCGCACGAGACGGACGGAGCTGGCGCAGGCCATGAAGATCGACCTGACCGACACCACGGCAAGCAAGATCAACAAGGCCCTCGTGCAGGGTCGCCGCGCCATCGGCACCCCGGCCGTGGGCATGGTCCTGACGATGGTCATCGTCACGGACGAGGAGAACGCGTACGACTCGATCAAGGCGGCCGAGGAGGCCTCGCACGAGCACCCCTCGCGCACCCTGGTCGTCATCAAGCGGCACGCCCGCACCTTGCGCGAGCGCACGCACTCGCGGCTGGACGCGGAGGTCCGCGTCGGCTCCGAGGCGGGCACCGGCGAGACGGTGATCCTGCGGACCTTCGGCGAGGTTTCCGACCACGCCGACTCCGTGGTGCTCCCGCTGCTGCTGCCGGATGCGCCGGTCGTCGTGTGGTGGCCGGTGGACGCGCCCGACAACCCGGCCAAGGACCCGCTGGGTGCCCTCGCACAGCGCCGGATCACCGACTTGTACGCCGTCGAGCACCCGCTGGAAGCCCTGGAGACCCGGGTGCGTTCCTACGCGCCCGGCGACACCGACCTGGCCTGGACCCGGCTCACCCCGTGGCGCTCGATGCTGGCCGCGGCCCTGGACCAGGCCCGGGTGAAGGTGACGTCCGCGGTCGTGGAGAGCGAGGCCGAGAACCCCAGCGCCGAGTTGCTCGCGCGCTGGCTCGAGGCCCGTCTCCGGGTCCCGGTGCAGCGCGCGGTGACCGCCGGACCGGTCGTCACGGCCGTCCGGCTCGGCACCGCGAACGGCGAGATCGTGATCGACCGCCCCGAGGGCCCGCTGGCCACGCTGAGCCTGCCCGGCCAGCCGCCGCGCACCCTCGCGCTGAAGGTCCGCGCCACCTCCGAACTCATCGCCGAGGAACTGCGCCGCCTCGACGCCGACGAGATGTACGCCGTCGCCCTGCGGGGCGAGGGCACCAAGGAGAACGTCTGACATGGCCGAGACCCCGTCTTCTTCCCCCCTGCTCACCCGTCGGCCCGAGTGGACGGCCCTGGCCGACCACCGCGCCGAGGGGCAGCCGACCCTGCGTGAGCTGTTCGCGGCGGATCCGGAGCGTGCCGAGCGGTACGTCGTCCGGGTCGGCGACCTGCTCATCGACTACAGCAAGAACCTGATCACCGACGAGACGCTGGCCCTGCTGCGCGAACTCGCCGCCGCCACCGACGTGTTCGGATTGCGCGACGCCATGTTCCGCGGCGAGCGGATCAACGTCACCGAGGACCGCGCCGTGCTGCACACCGCGCTGCGCGCCCCGCGGGACGCGGTGATCGAGGTCGACGGCGAGAACGTCGTCCCGGGCGTGCACGCCGTCCTCGACAAGATGGCGCACTTCGCGGACCGGGTCCGCTCGGGCGCCTGGACCGGCCACACCGGCAAGCGCATCAGGAACGTCGTCAACATCGGCATCGGCGGCTCCGACCTGGGCCCGGCGATGGCGTACGAGGCCCTGCGGCCGTACACGGCACGGGACCTGACGTTCCGGTTCGTGTCCAACGTGGACGGCGCCGACCTGCACGAGGCGGTGCGCGACCTGGACCCCGCGGAGACGCTGTTCATCGTCGCGTCGAAGACGTTCACCACGATCGAGACCATCACCAACGCCACCTCCGCCCGCGCCTGGCTGCTGGCCGGCCTCGACGGTGAGGAGAAGGCGGTCGCCAGCCACTTCGTGGCGCTGTCGACCAACGCCGGAAAGGTCACCGAGTTCGGCATCGACCCGGAGAACATGTTCGAGTTCTGGGACTGGGTCGGCGGGCGCTACTCCTACGACTCGGCGATCGGCCTCTCCCTGATGATCGCCATCGGCCCGGACCGCTTCCGCGAGATGCTCGACGGCTTCCACCTGGTCGACGAACACTTCAGGACCGCCCCCGCCGAGGCCAACGCCCCGCTGATCCTGGGCCTGTTGGGCATCTGGTACGGCGGTTTCCTGGGCGCCCAGTCGCACGCGGTGCTGCCGTACTCGCACTATCTGTCCAAGTTCACCGCCTACCTGCAGCAGCTGGACATGGAGTCCAACGGCAAGTCGGTGGACCGGAACGGCCATCCGGTGGACTGGCAGACCGGTCCGGTGGTGTGGGGCACTCCCGGCACCAACGGGCAGCACGCCTACTACCAGTTGATCCACCAGGGCACGAAGCTGATCCCGGCGGACTTCATCGGCTTCGCCCGCCCGGTCGATGAAATGAGCGACCGCCTGAAGGCCCAGCACGACCTGCTGATGGCCAACTTCTTCGCCCAGACGCAGGCCCTCGCCTTCGGCAAGACCGCCGACGAGGTCCGCGCCGAGGGCGTGTCCGAGGCCCAGGTGCCGCACCGCACCTTCCGGGGCAACCACCCCACCACCACGATCCTGGCCACGGAACTGACCCCGTCGGTGCTGGGCCAACTGGTCGCGCTCTACGAGCACAAGGTGTTCGTGCAGGGTGCGGTCTGGAACATCGACTCCTTCGACCAGTGGGGCGTCGAACTGGGCAAGGTCCTCGCCAAGCGCGTCGAACCGGCCCTGACCAAGGGCGCGGACGTGCCCGGTCTGGACGCCTCCACCGCCGCCCTCGTCTCCGCCTACCGTCAGATTGGGAAGTGAACGCACCATGCAGCTCGGACTCATCGGCCTCGGCAAGATGGGCGGCAACATGCGCGAGCGGATCCGCCGCGCCGGCCACACCGTCCTCGGCTACGACCGCAACCCCGAGGTCTCCGACGTCAAGTCCCTGGCGGAGCTCGTAGAAAAGCTCGACGCGCCGCGCACGCTCTGGGTGATGGTCCCGGCCGGCACCGCCACCCAGACCGTCATCGACGAACTGGGCGACCTGCTCGAGCCCGGTGACACGGTGGTCGACGGCGGCAACTCCCGCTGGACCGACGACGAGAAGCACGCCGCCGCACTCGCCATCAAGGGCATCGGCTTCGTCGACGCCGGCGTCTCCGGCGGTGTGTGGGGCCTGCAGAACGGCTACGCCCTCATGGTCGGCGGCGACAAGGAGAACGTCGACCGGCTCCAGCCGATCTTCGAGGCGCTCAAGCCGGAGGGCCCGTACGGCTACGTCCACGCGGGCCGGGTCGGCGCCGGGCACTTCTCCAAGATGGTCCACAACGGCATCGAGTACGCGATGATGCAGGCGTACGCCGAGGGCTGGGAGCTTCTGGAGAAGGTCCACTCGGTGGAGAACGTGCGCGAGGTGTACCGCTCCTGGCAGGAGGGCACCGTCATCCGCTCCTGGCTGCTCGACCTCGCGGTCAACGCCCTGGACGAGGACGAGCACCTGGTGAAGCTGAAGGGCTACGCGGAGGACTCCGGCGAGGGCCGCTGGACCGTGGAGGCGGCCATCGACAACGCGGTGCCGCTCCCGGCGATCACCGCCTCCCTCTTCGCGCGGTTCGCGTCCCGCCAGGACGACTCGCCGCAGATGAAGATGATCGCCGCCCTGCGCAACCAGTTCGGCGGCCACGCCGTCGAGTCGAAGACGGAGTAACCGGCCATGGGGGACCTCATACTGGTCCGCCACGGTGAAACGGAGTGGAGCGTGTCGGGCCAGCACACCAGCTGGACCGACCTGCCCCTCACCCAGCACGGCGAGGAGCAGGCCAAGTCGCTCGCTCCGCTCCTGTCCGGCCGGACCTACGCGCTCACCCTCACCAGCCCGCTCGCCCGCGCGATCCGCACCGCCGACCTCGCGGGCCTGACCGGGGCCGGGACCGACCCCGATCTGCACGAGTGGGACTACGGCGCCTACGAAGGCGTCACCACGGTCGATATCCATCGGACCCGACCGAACTGGAATCTGTGGCTGCACGGCGTCCCGCCCGGTCCTGCCGGTCACCCCGGTGAGTCACCGGCCGAGGTGGGCGCGCGTGCCGACCGGGTGCTGGCCAAGGTGGACGCGGCGCTCGCCAACCGCACCGGTGACGTGGTCCTCGTCGCCCACGCCCACTTCCTGCGCGTACTGACGGCCCGCCGCCTGGGCCTGCCGCCCTCGGACGGCCGCCTGTTCCAGCTGGCGACCGGCGCCGTGAGCCGTCTGTCGACGGAACACGGGCGCCCCGTGATCGCCGAGTGGAACCGCATGGCGTGACGGCCTGACGACGACGGCCGCGGCCCGGGTCACACCCTGTGTGACCCGGGCCGCGGCCGTGCGTACGGGAGCTGAAGGGCGCAGGACCGACCGGCGCCGCGCCGGTCGTCAGCGCGGCGGCCTGCCCGCGTGCTGGGCCGCCAGCCGCACCGGCGCGTTCGGGGCGCCGTACCCGCGGTAGCCGGGATCCCGCTGGACCAGCTCGAAGAACACCCGGCCGATCGTCCGCGTGTAGCAGTGCCGGAAGGCTCCGCCCGCGTCCCGGTCGTAGAGGATGCCGAGTTCGCGGTACGTCTCCCACTCCCCCTCCGCGAACTCGTACCGCGCCGCGAGGTCGTCGTAGTAGTTCACCGGGACGGGCAGCAGCAGGCCGCCCGCCGCGAGGAAGCGGCGGGCCGCCGTGACCACGTCGTCGGTGGCCAGGGCGATGTGCTGGGCGTGCGCGGTGTCGTCGGTGGGCGCCGCGCCGACGGTCAGGGCGATACGCACCCTGCCGTCGTCGTCGCTGACGGCGCGGCTGCGCAGGAGTCCGTAGGGATCGGCGACGTCGACGCTCTCCTGGGGCCGCAGGCCGAGCACGGCACGGTGGAAGAGGGCCGCCTCGTCGAACTGGTGCCAGGGCTGGGTGAGGGAGAGGTGGTCGATGCGGGTGGCGTCCCGGGCCGTTTCCTCGATGGCCTTCCCGGTGGTGTTCGCGGCCGGCTCCTGGCCGGTGACGTCCGGGAAGTCGGCGCGCCAGTCGGGCAGTTCGGGGCGGCCGGTGGCGCAGAAGAAGAGTTCGGTGCCGTCGGGCGCGGCCACCGCGTCGAGCGGGGTGTCCTCGGGGGCGCGGCGGCGCGGGAGGACCGGGGCGAGCAGGACCTCGGCGCGGCGGGCGGCTCCCGCCGGGTCCGGGGACTCCAGGCCGATCGCGGCGAGCCGGGCGCCGTCGCGGCGGGCGGCCGGACCGGTGTTGACGAGGATCCGGGCCTCGCCCCGCTGCCAGAGGTCGACGGGCTTGCCCCGGTGGCGGGCGGCGCGGTTGAAGCCGAGGGCGTCCAGGACGGCTGTGACGGGTTCGGCGTCCGGGGTGACGAGTTCGGCGAACGCGACCCCGGTGGGGACCACGGGTGCGGGCAACTCCACGGCGCCGACCGCCTCTTGGAGCAGCAGCAGCGAGCGGTGGGCGTCCACCGCCGTCGGCCCGGCCTCGGCCTGCCGGAAGACGTCGTTGAAGACCTCCAGGGAGAGCGGCCCGTCGTATCCCGTGCGCAGCACGTGCCGGACGAGCCCGGCGACGTCGAAACCGCCCTGTCCGGGGAAGCAGCGGTGGTGGCGGCTCCACTGGAGCACGTCCATGGCGATCCGTGGGGCGTCGGCGAGCTGGAGGAAGAAGATCTTCTCGCCGGGGATGTCCTCGATGCCCTGGGGGTCGCAGCCCCGGGAGAGGATGTGGAAGCTGTCCAGGCAGGTACCCAGAGCGGGGTGGCCGGCCGCCTCGACGATGCGCCAGGCGTGGTCGTACGTGCTGACGTGCCGCCCCCAGGCGAGCGCCTCGTAGGCGACACGGACGCCGAACTCCCGGGCCAGGCCGGCCAGTCGGCTCAGCTGTTCGGCGGCGAGGTCGTCGTCGTCCTCGGCCAGCGGGGAGACGCTGGAGCAGACCAGGACGGTGTCGGCGCCGAGCCGCGTCATCAGCTCGAACTTGTGCCGGGCGCGGCGCAGGTTGCGGGCGAACTCGGCCTCGGGCACGGCCTCGATGTCGCGCATCGGCTGGTAGAGATCGACGCTGAGGCCGAGGTCGGCGCAGCGGGCGCGGATCTCCTCGGGCGCGAGGGGGCCGGTGAGCAGGTCGTTCTCGAAGATCTCGACGCCGTCGAAGCCGGCCCGGGACGCGGCGGTGAGTTTCTCGGTGAGGGATCCGCTGAGGGAGACGGTGGCGATGGACGTACGCACGGCGGTACCTCTTCTTCCTAGCTCCGGGTGCCAACGGCGCCCGCCAGCTCGGCGATGTCCGCGAGCATGCGGGTGCTGTCGGGTTCCCGCCCGGTGAACAGGCGGAAGGCGTCCGCGGCCTGGAAGACCGCCATCCCGCCCCCGTCCAACGTGGCACAGCCGATCTCACGAGCGGTGCGCAGCAGTTCGGTCTCCAGGGGGCGGTAGACGACTTCGGCGACCCACAGTCCGGGGTGCAGCAGGGCGGCGGGCAGGGGCAGTCCGGGGTGGGCGGCCATGCCGGTGGGGGTGGCGTGGACCAGGCCGTCGGCGGGGGTGAGCAGCTCGGGCAGCCGGTCCGGGGTCGCGTGGTCGGCGCGGCCGTCGCCGAAGTGGGCCACGAGCGAGTCCGCGAGGTCGGCGGCCCGCTCGGGCAGCGCGTCCACGACGGTGACCCGCCCGGCGCCGAGGGTGAGCATGGCGTGGGCGACGGCCGCACCCGCGCCCCCGGCGCCGAGCTGCACGACCCGCTCCAGCGGGGCGTCGGGCAGCCCGCGTGCGAAGGACGCGGCGAAGCCGGTGACGTCGGTGTTGTGGCCCATCGCGCGTCCGCCGTCGAGGACGACGGTGTTGACCGCGCCCAGCGCCTCCGCCTGCGGAGCCAGTCCGTCCAGGTGAGGGATGACGAGCCGCTTGCAGGGGTGTGTGATGTTCAGCCCGTCGTACCCAAGGTCACGGGCGGCGCGCACCAGGTCGCCCACGGACTCGGGCGGCACACCGAGGGCGTCGATGTCGATGAGCCGGTACACACAGCGCAGGCCCTGCCGGTCGGCCTCGCGCTCGTGCAGGGCCGGGCTGAGGGAGGGGCCGATGCCGGCGCCGATCAGTCCGACGAGATACGAGTCCTTGGCCACCGGGATCCTCCTGCCAGCTAATGTACGAACTAGTACGTTAGCTATAGCAGGCGTCCACGGACAGGGGAAGCCCCCGGCCCCCCAGCTCTTAGAATCTCGGCACCTGCCCCTGGCCGATAAGGAACCCGATGACCAGCATCGACGAACCGGCACCGCGCAACGGGCGCATCCGTGACGCCGCACGCACCCAGGCCGAGATCCTCGAGGTGGCCACCCAGGAGTTCGCCCGGGCCGGCTACGACGGGGCCCGCGTCGACGAGATCGCCGCCCGCACCCGCACCACGAAACGGATGATCTACTACTACTTCGGCGGCAAGGAGCAGCTTTTCACGGCCGTCCTGGAGCGGGCGTACGGCGTGATCCGCGAGGCCGAACAGCAGCTGGACGTGGAGCACCTGGACCCGGTCGCGGCGATCCGGCGCCTGGCCGAGCTGACCTTCGACCACCATGAGCGGCACCCGGACTTCATCCGGCTGGTCAGCATCGAGAACATCCACGGCGCCGAGCACATCGCCGCCTCCGAGAAACTCGGCAGGATCGGCTCGCCGGCCCTCGAGGTGATCCGCCGAATCCTGACCGCGGGAAAGGAGTCGGGCCTGTTCACGGCCGACGTCGACGCGGTCGACCTGCACGCGATGATCAGCTCGTTCTGCTTCTTCCGGGTCGCCAACCGGGCCACGTTCGGCGCCCTGTTCGGCCGTGACCTGGTGGACCCGGCGCAGCGCGAACACTACCGGGCGATGCTCGGCGACTTGGTGATCGCCTATCTCACGGCGGAGCGCGCGGCGGACTGAGCGGGTCGCGCCCGGCCTCTTGACACCGGGCAGACGCGGGCGCACCATCCGTTGGCACCGCGACTAACTATCCAGTGGGTTAATTAGCCGTCGATCCGGCCTTCCCCCCGCCGCTCACTCCGCTTACGTTGCAGCCCCCCGAAGGAGCACCACCGTGTCCGTCCCCGCCGTCCCCGCCGGTCCCGAAGCCCCACCCGGCCAGCCGAAGAAGGCCGCCCTGGCCGCCTGGATCGGCAGCGCCCTCGAGTACTACGACTTCTTCATCTACGGCAGCGCCGCCGCGCTGATCTTCCCGAAGGTCTTCTTCGACGAGTCCGACCCGGCCACCGCGACCCTGCTGTCCCTGGCCACGTTCGGCGGGCCACTTCGGCGACCGGCTCGGCCGCAAGAAGATCATGGTGTTCACCCTGCTTCTGATGGGCCTGTCGACGTTCCTGATCGGCTGTCTGCCCACCCGCGCCCAGGTCGGCACCCTCGCCCCGGTCCTGCTGGTGCTGTGCCGAGTGCTCCAGGGCATCTCGGCGGCGGGTGAGCAGGCCAGCGCGGGCTCGATGAGCCTGGAGCACGCCCCGCCCCGCCGGCGCGGCTTCTTCACCAGCTTCACCCTCGGCGGCACCCAGGGCGGCCAGCTGATCGCCACACTCGTCTTCATCCCGGTCGCTCAGCTCCCCGAGGACCAACTCCTGTCGTGGGGCTGGCGGGTTCCGTTCTGGCTGAGCCTCGTGGTCGCCGTCGCCGGCTACGTCATCCGCCGCAGGCTGGACGAGACCCCGGCGTTCGCGCGGCAGGCAGCGACCGAGGGTGTCGTACGGCTGCCGCTGGTGGTGCTGCTGCGCGAGCACTGGGCGGATGTGCTGCGGGTGATCGCGGGCGCCCTCGTCGCGTCGGTCTCCACGATCTTCACGGTGTGGGCGCTGGCGTACGCGACGAGCGACCAGGTCGGCATGGACCGTACGGCGATGCTGTGGGTGGGCGCGCTGGCCAACCTGGTGGCGCTGGCCGCGATCCCGCTGTGGGCGACGCTGTCGGACCGGATCGGCCGCCGCCCGGTGTTTCTGATCGGGGCGGTGGGCAGCGCCGTGGCGATGTTCGGCTACCTGTGGGCGATCTCCACCGGCTCGTACCCGCTGACGCTGATCCTCGGCATCGTCACCTTCGGTGTCGTCTACAGCGCGGCGAACGGCGTCTGGCCGTCCTTCTACGGCGAGATGTTCTCCACCCGGGTACGGCTGTCCGGCATGGCGATCGGCACGCAGATCGGTTTCGCGGTGGCCGGGTTCGCGGTCACCTCCGCGGCGCAGATCGCGGGTCCCGGGGGCGACGACTGGATGGCGGTGGCCCTGTTCACGGCGGCGCTGTGCGTCCCGCCGGTGATCGCCGCGCTGTCGGCCCGCGAGACCCACCGGGTGCCGACCGAACTGCTCGGGGAGCGGGCGGGGCGACCGGTGTCGCAGCGGGAGACGGTGACGGCCTGAGACTCCGCCGCCCTGGCGGGCCGGGCGGTGCCGATCCCCGTGGTCGGCACCGCCACCCACATGTCAGCCGGAGACCAGAAGTTCGGTCCAGGTGCGCGCGACCCCGTCGAGGGAGAAGGACTCCCGCACCTGGGTGCGGGCCGGCTCCCCCGCCGACCGCCAGACCTCCGCGTCACCGGGCACCGCGATCGACTCGGCCATCGCGGCGGGGTGCTGGTGGATCCAGCGCCGGTCGTAGCTCTCGTCCGCGCGGGCAGCAGGGCCGGTACGGCACCGGAGGCCATGCCCTCGGCGGGCGCGAGGTGGAAGCTCTCGTCGTCGCTGGTGGACAGGACGTGTCCGACCCGGCGCAGCCAGCTCGCCACGTCCGCGCCGAACGCGTCGAAGACGACGGCGCCTTCGAGCAGCGGCGAGGTCTGCATCCGGCGCAGCACGGCGTCGTAGTGGGCGCGTTCCGCGGGCTTGTTCCAGCTCCACCAGTACTCCCACGGCGGCTTGAGGCCTGGGCGAAGGAGGGGAAGGCCGTGACTACGGCCGCGGGTGCCGCGGCTGGTACAGGCTGACCTCACCACCGCCCGGCAGCCGCAGCGCGGTGACCCGGCCCCACCGGGCCTCCTCGACGGCCCGGGTGAACTCGACGTCCCGGGCGGCCAGTTCCGCCATGGTTTCGTCAAGGTCGTCGCACATCAGCATCAGCTCGTGCGAGGGCTCGCCGTCCGTCGGATGAAAGGCGACCTCGGTGGGAGGCGCCCGGAAGATCAGCCAGCCGTGCCCGGCGTCGACGTGCCCCCACCCGAGCACGTCCCGCAGAAACGCCCGGTCGGCCTCCACGTCCCGGCTGTACAGCACCACATGGGCTCCATCGATCACGCGCGGAGGCTAGTGGGCGGCCGGGTGCCGGACAAGCACCGCCACCGCCCGTCAGGCGTTCGACCAACCCCGCTCGCACAGCACCAGGCGGTACCCGTCCGGGTCCTCGACGGTGACCCCCCACCGGTTCCAGTAGGGATTGGGAGACGAAACCCGCTTCCCGCCGTGCGCCTCCAGCCGGGCGACGAGGTCCTCGGGGACGGCCTCGTCGACATAGACCACCAGAAGGTCCTCCTCGGTGGGCCGTGGCTCCACCGGGTGGGCGGCCTCGTGGACGAGTTCGAGGTGCCAGCCGGCGTCGGGCCACCCGAGCATGAGCAGGTCGTGCTCCCCGGGTTCGCCACCCCCCTCGGCCCGCCACACGACGCTCAGTCCGAGCCCATCGGCCCAGAACCGCTCGGCCGCGGCCAGGTCCCGGGACGGGCGGGCGATGCGGATGTGACTAAGGCCGTTGACGGGCATCGGGACCTCTCCTCGTCGTCGCTGATCCTGCCCGCAGCCTAGGAAATCCCCGCTCCGGCGGCCATCGGCCATCCGTCCTGCACCGGACGTCCTAGGACCGTGGTCGCACGGCACACCGTGGACAGGTGACGTTTTCTGCGAGAACATCGGCCGAAACGAGCAGAAAAGAACAGCGCGACGGTACCGCACGGACAACTCCGAGGTTTCCGACTCCCCAGAAGGGCATGAGTGGTGCGCATCTTTTCCCGCAAGTTCGGCTGTCTCCCGGCGGCGGCCCTGACGGTGGCACTGCTGCCGACGGCCGCCCATGGCTCCCAGGCCCACGATCCCGGACCGACCGTCTCCGAGTCCGGCGGGACGCTCACCGTCGACGTGCCCCGCGCCCATGGCTCCCCCGGCTACTCCGTCTCCCTTCCCACGGACCGTCAGATCGCCCTGACGACACGGAAGTCGGGACACACGGTCCTGTCCACCGGCCCCGACGCCCTCCGCTTCAGAGCCGGCGGCACCTGGCAGCACGCCACGACGCTCACCGGCTGGCGCTGGCAGGACGGCACTCTGACCCTGACCACCGGCACCACCCTCCCCGGCACCCGCGTCGAGGCCCGCCTCACCCCCACCACCGACCGCTATCAACTCGACTGGCAGGTCACGGGAGTGGAGGCCGAACAACTCGGCCTGTCCTACGACCTCGGCTCGGCCGGGCACTGGTACGGCCACGGCGAGACCAGCACCCCCTCCGGCGGCCCCTACACCGACCAGCCCTGGCCGCTGGACGCCGGACAGGTCGAGCAGGCCGACTTCGGCCCGGCGTCGTACCAGATGGTCGACCCGTTCTGGTACACGGAGAGTTCGACCGGGCTGTACGTCGACACCGGCGACCCCATGGACGTCTCGCTGAACGCGGGCGGCGACGGCCTCGGGCGGTTCACCGTGGCGTCGGGACAGCCGTACCGGGCGACCGTGTTCGTCGAGTCGACCCCGCGGGACGTCTACCGCGACTACATCGGCATCGTCGGGAAACCGCGCCAGAGCGACGCGACGTACGAGCAGTACGAGAAGCCGCTGTGGAACTCCTGGGCGCAGTTCTACACCGCCGTCGACCAGCAGAAGCTGCTCGACTACGCAACCGCCCTGCACGACGCCGGAGTCGACGGGCACACCATCCAGCTCGACGACAAGTGGGAGTCGAACTACGGCAATCTGACCTTCGACCCGAAGGCCTATCCCGACCCGAAGAGCCTGTCCGAGCGCATCCACGCGCTCGGCGACGACTTCGGCCTGTGGGTCACGCTGTGGATCAACCTCGACTCCACCAACTACCAGTACGCGGCCGACCACGACTATCTGCTGCGCGACGCCGCCGACCCGTCGAAGCCGTGCACGGTGTCCTGGTGGAACGGCACCGCCGGGATCGTCGACCTGGCCAACCCCGAGGCGAAGGCCTGGTACCAGGCCAACCTGAAGAAGCTGATGGACACCTACGACGTGGACGGCCTCAAGTTCGACACCCGCTTCTTCGACGACCACTGCGCACCGCGCGAGGGCCACACCCGCACCGACTACCAGCGGCTGGGCTCCGAACTCGCCGACAGCTACGACCTTCAGGGCGCCGGCATCCGCGTCCACTGGGGCGCCACCGCCCACCAGGCCGGCTTCGTCATCCGGCAGATCGACAAGGGCACCGGCTGGAACTCCCTGAAGGCGTCCGTCTCGCAGAACCTGGCGCTGTCCACGATCGGTTACCCGTTCGTCGAGACGGACATGATCGGCGGCTCCAGCGGCCAGCCCGCGCCGGCGAAGGAAGTCCTGGTCCGCTGGGCGCAGTCGGCGTCGTACATGCCACTGATGTACGCCTCCACCTCGCCGCTGGGCACGACGGACGTGACGACGGGGCAGAGGGTGGACTACGACAAGGAGACGGTCGACCTCTACCGGGCGGCGATCGCCCGCCACGAACGCCTGGCGCCGTATCTGTGGGACCAGGTGCGGAGCACTCTCAAGACCGGTGACCCGATCGTCCGGCCGCTGTTCTTCGACTTCCCCGAGGACAGGGCGAGTTACACGATCGATGACGAGTGGATGCTGGGCCCGGCGGTCCTCGCGGCGCCCAACCTCACCTCGTCCGCCGCGCGGGACGTCCGGCTGCCGGCCGGCACGTGGTACGACGTCAACCGCGGCAGGACCGTCAAGGGCCCGGTGACCCTGAAGGCGTATGCGACACCGCTCGCGGTCACCCCGGCCTTCGTGAACCTGCACGCAGAGGGCGCGGCGAAGGCGCTGACGGCGCTGCGGGGGCGGTAGATCGGCACCGCTCGTCTTCTTATGACGCGGGACGTACTTCGGCGTCGAGGAGGGGGCCCAGTTCCCGGGCGACGGTCGTGAGCGGCCGTACATCGCGTTCCGCGCGGGCCATGAGGATCGCCCCCTCCAGAGCGCTGATCATCAGGGTGGCCAGGCGCGCGGCCCGTTCGGCGGGCACTCCCATGTCCGTCAGGGCCGTGGCGACGGCGTTCCGCCAGGACGCGAACGCCGTCGCCACGGCCTGGCCGGTGGACGTCCCGCTCGCGGCGCAGTCCACGGTCGCGGCGGCGACCGGGCAGCCCGTGGCGAAGCCGGTCGTTTCGTACTCGTCGGTGCTCGACGCCTGCCATGCCCTCTTCGAGGAGACGGTGGCGCAGGGGCACGGCGGGGAGGACATGGTGGCGGTACTGCGGGCGATCGAGGCCCGCACCACGGCCGGCCTCTGACTAACGCCGCGGGATGCCGTACGCCCGGTCGACACGCAGCCGAAGCACCAGGCGTCCGTCCCGGACCATGGCGGCCCGGTAGTCGTCCCAGTCAGGGTGCTCGCCGACGACATCGCGATAGAGGCGGATCAGCTCCTCGACCGTCTCGTCGTACGGATCCCGCGCGACCGGCGAGAGGTCGGCGGTCCCCTCGGCCACGGTGTACGCCCACCGGTCGGCGCTGGTGACGTGGTACGAGGCCCGGGGGTCGCGGCGCAGGTTGCGCGTCTTGGCCCGGTCGTCCGTGATCGAGACGCGGACGATCCGCTCGTCGGGGTAGTACGCGTGGTTCACGTTGGACAACTGGGGCCGGCCGTCCTGTTTGAGGGTGACCAGGACCCCACCGTCGACATCGGAGAGCAGCTTCAGCAGTGCGTCGTCGCTCATGACCAGAACAACCCGGCGGGCCGAGCCGCGCATTCCCGGCCCGTGCGCTGCCCCGGCGGACCGTAGCGTCGATCACATCGCACCCCGATGTGCGGGTCCGACAGCGTGTTTCTGCGGGACGATGAGGTCAGTGAGGTACGACGGGCCGTCCCGGAGCGGTGGGGGCCGGACCGCACCGCGTACGACGCGGCGAGCAGAGGAGAGCGATGGCACGACTGCGACAGGAAGTCGACCCCGACGAGGCAGGGCTGGACGCGAAGGCGCTCGACCGCCTCGACCAGCACTTCGCCCACTACGTCGACGCGGGGCGGCTGCCCGGCTACCTGGTGGCCGTGGCACGCGGCGGCCGGGTCGCCCACCTCACCGCACACGGCCACCGCGACCGCGCGGCCGGTCTGCCCGTGGAGCCGGACACGCTGTGGCGGATCTACTCCATGACCAAGCCGGTCACCTCGGTCGCCGCGCTGATCCTGGTGGAGGAGGGCAGGCTGTCCCTGGACGACCCGCTCGAGCGGTATCTGCCGGTCTTCGCCGAGCCGCGGGTGTACGAGAGCGGTTCCGGGAGTGAGGTACGGACCAGACCGGCCGACGGGCCGATCCTGATCCGGCATCTGCTCACGCACACGTCCGGGCTGACCTTCGGCTTCTACTACTCCCATCCCGTCGACGCCCTCTACCGCGCCGCCGGCCTGGAGTCGTCCGTGCCGCCCGGCGCGGACCTCGCCGAGACCATGGACGTGTACGCCCGGCTGCCGCTGCAGTTCGAGCCGGGCACGCAGTGGAACTACTCGGTCGCCTCCAACGTCCTGGGCCGGGTCGTGGAGGTGGTGTCCGGGCAGCCCCTGGACGAGTTCTACGCCGAGCGGATCTTCCGCCCGCTGGGCATGACGGACGCGGGCCTCCACATCGTGCCCGAACAGGCAGGCAGGCTCTCGGAGTTGTACGGCGAGACCGAGGACGGCGGCATCGAACCGATCCCCGGGCTGCCCCTGCGCGGCCGGCCCCGCTTCCTGTCCGGCAGCGGCGGCATGGTCGCCACGGCGTACGACTACCACCGCTTCGCCGAAATGCTGCGCCGGGGCGGCGAGTTGGACGGTACCCGGCTGCTGAGCCGGGACTCGGTCGCCCTGATGACCCGCAACCACCTGCCCGGCGGCGCCGACCTGCGTGCGTTCGGTGCCCCGGCCCATCAGGAACCCGGCAACGACGGCGTCGGCTTCGGCCTCGGCGTCTCCGTGGTGATCGACCCGGAGCGCACCGCGGCCCCGTCCGGACTCGGCACGTACGGCTGGAGCGGTGTGGCCACGACGACGTTCTGGGTGGACCCGGGCCGCGACCTCACCGTGCAGTTCATGACCCAGGTGCGGCCGAAGACGCTGAAGGTGTTCCCGGAGCTGAAGCGGCTGGTGCACGAGGCCGTCGTGGAGTGACCCGCGTTCGCCGGCCGGGGCGCGGGCGGAACCATCGGTCCGAGGAGCCGCCCGCCGGACGTCAGGACCAGTGCGCCACCGCGTCCAGATGCGGCAGGCGGTGGTCGAGGCGCTCCCGCTTGGTCCGCAGGTACCTGATGTTGTTCTCGCACGGCGGGATCAGCAGCGGCACCTCCTCGGCGACCTGGATGCCGTGCCGGAGCAACGCCTCACGCTTGCGCGGGTTGTTGGACATCAGCCGTACGGAGCGGACACCCAGGTCGCGCAGGATCTCGGCGGCGACGCCGTAGTCCCGGGCGTCGACCGGCAGCCCGAGCGCCAGGTTCGCCTCGACGGTGTCCAGGCCCTCCGCCTGCAGGGCCATCGCGCGCAGCTTGGCGAGCAGGCCGATGCCGCGGCCCTCGTGCCCCCGCAAGTACACGACGATGCCGCTGCCTTCGGCGACGACCGCGCGCAGCGCCGACGCCAGCTGGTCGCCGCACTCGCAGTGCTGGGAGCCGAAGGCGTCGCCGGTGAGGCACTCCGAGTGCAGCCGGGTCAGTACGTCCTCGCTGCCGATCTCGCCGTACACCAATGCCACTTGCTCGTCACCGCGGTCGTGGTCCAGGTAGCCGATCGCCTGGAATTTCCCGTACACGGTGGGCAGCGGGGCATTCACGACGCGTTCCACACCCGTACGCCGGGCCGCTTTGCGCGGTGCCTGCTTCTCGCCCAGTACGCCAACTTTTTCTGTCATGATCTGATTCCTAAGCAGAGACGAAAGGCCGTGAAAAGATGAGTGGTTCGGGAGCGAGCACGGCGCGTACGGCGACGCACCATCTGGTGCCGGCGGACACCGCGGAGGACGTACGGACGCGGGGGGCGGGCGTCTCACCACAGGTCGCCGTCCTTCCCGTCGGGAGCTTCGAACAGCACGGCCCGTTCCTTCCGCTCGCGACCGACACGCTCGTCGCCTGTGCCATCGCCCGGGAGATCGCCGCGGCGCACCCGGTGCACCTTCTTCCTCCTGTGACGATCGCCTGCTCGCACGAACATGCCGCCTGGCCGGGCACCGTCAGCATCTCCGCCGCGACCCTTCATGGGGTGGTACGGGACATCGCCGCGTCGCTGCGCTTCTCCGGCGTGGACGCGCTCGTCGTGGTCAACGGCCACGGCGGCAACTACGTGCTGGGCAACGTGGTCCAGGAGGCGTCCGCGCGCGGGGAGCGGATGGCGCTGTTCCCGGCCCCGGAGGACTGGGAGACGGCGCGGCAGCGGGCGGGCGTCGTGACCTCGCTGCTCACCGACATGCACGCGGGGGAAATCGAGACCTCGATTCTGCTGCACGCTCATCCCGAATTCGTCCGCCCTGGTTACGAGTCCGCCGATTTCACCGCGGACGACCGCCGTCATCTGCTCACCCTGGGAATGTCCGCCTATACCGAATCGGGTGTCATCGGCCGTCCTTCCCTGGGATCGGCGGAAAAGGGAAAACATCTGCTGGCGAGCCTCACCGAATCCTTCGCAGCGTATTTCACCCTGCTCACCTCCGGGGAGGGTGCGGTAGCGGAATCCACGAACTGACCCGGCTTTGCGCGCAGCGCGCCGTACCAGCGGACGACGAGCACCGCGAGTCCGGGCAGGCTCGCCGCGAAGCTCAGCACGCCGTACACGACGGCGGTCGCGAGACCGGTGCTCGCGCCGAGGCCGGCGGCGGCGAACGCCCAGGCCGTGACGCCCTCGCGCGGGCCGAAACCCCCGACGTTCAGCGGCAGTCCCATGGCGACCAGGGCGAGGACCGCGATCGGCAGCAGCGCCGACACTCCGGCGCTGGATCCGGCGACCCGGGCCGCTACGACGAACATCGAGAGGTGCCCGGCCAGGACGACGGCCGAGGACAGCGTGACACCGGGCCAGTTGGCGCGGGACAGCAGCCCGCGACGGGCCTCGGCGAGGGTACGGCTCAGGGCGCCACCGCGCTGGTCCGAGGGGGCGCGGTTCATCCGGACGGCGAGGTACACGGCGAGCGCGCCCGCCGCGGCGAGCGCCGCCAACGGGGCGAAGTCGCGGGCGTCGTCCCGGACCGGGGACGGCAGGGACAGCAGCACCACGGAGCCGACGACGGTCAGCGCGACCTGTCCGGCGACCCGCTCCAGCACGACGGCGCGTACGCCACGCCCGAGGTCACCGGCGCTCTGCCCGTGCCGCACCGCCCGGTGCACGTCGCCCAGAACACCACCGGGCAGGGCAGCGTTCAGGAACAGCGCGCGGTAGTAGTCGGCCACGGCCGGCCCGATCGGCAGCCGGAGCCGCAGCCCGCGGGCCACCAACTGCCAGCGCCAGGCGCTGAACACGGTGGTGACGACGCCGGTGCCGACGGCCGCGAGCAGGACTGGGACGTCGATCCGCGCGAGGCCGTCCAGGAAGACGCCGGTACCGAGGCGCCAGAGGAGGAGGGCGAGGATGGCGGTTCCGGTGACGGTGCCGAAGTGGGTGCGGAGGGCTCGGTTGTCGAGGAGGGGGCGGAGGGCGGTGCGGATACGCATGGAGGTGGACGGGGCTGCTGCGGTGACGGTGCGGGTCGTACCGGGCCTCGCCTCGGCCGCGACCGTCTGCGCGCTCATGACGGCGTCCCGTCCGTCGGCCGGACCAGGGCGAGCAGGTCGCTGTGGTGGACGACGACGTGCAACTCGCCGGCCTCGCACGCGGCCAGCCGCTCCCGGACATACCGGTCGGCGGGTTCCCGTAGCTCCGGCCGCTGTTCCACGGCCGCTCCGACCCACCCGCGCAGCCACTGGGCGGTCAACGCGGCTTCGTCCGGCCCGAGGTGCCAGGCACTGGGATGGACCTCGACCGTGGCCCCGCGGTCGGCGAAGGCCTCGCAGGCCACGGTGACCGCGTCGGGGCCGAGCATTCCGGTACGCCGCTGGTGGGCGTTGAACGCGTCCGTGATCTCGGCGTCCAGCGGATCGGACGGGGTGAGTTCGACGCGTCCGGCGACGGAGAGCGTCAGCAGGGCCGGGCACCCGGCGCCCACACAGGCGCCGGCGAGCGTCTCGACCTCCGCGCGGGTGAGGACGTCGAGCAGTGCGGAGGCGGTCACCAGGGAGGCTCCGGCCAGCGCGTCCGGGGTCAGCCGGGCGACGTCACCGCGCCGGGTCTCCACGCTGACACGGCTGCCGTCGGCGGCGGCACGCGGGGAGGCTACGGCAGCGAAGTGCAGCAGGTAAGGATCGCGGTCGTGCAGGACCCAGTGCTGGGCGCCGTCCAGACGGGGCGCCAGCCAGCGGCCCATGGAGCCGGTACCGCAGCCCAGGTCGTGCACGACGATCCCACCCGAACGGCCCGCGCCCCGTGGCAGATCGGCGAGCCGGATCCGCAACGGGTCGAGCAGATCGAGTGACCGGGCGGCGGCGTCGGCTCCTTCCCGCAGCTCCAGCCACTCGGGCGCGTACCGCGGCGGCTCCTCGGGCATGCTCTCCCGCAGCCGCAGGGTGGGCCGCTCACCGGGACGGGGGGCGGGGCCGGCTCCGGCGATGACCTCCGAGGAACCCCCCGCCGCGCTCTCCGTCACGTATGACACCCCCTTCGTCTTCGCGTCCGTCACGTCCTTCGGCCCCGGCTGAGCGGGAAGCGCCCGCCTCGTGGTCGTCTTCCTCATGCCGCCCTCCGGGGTTCGTCGGGGAGCCTCTGCAGGACTCCGGCCAGGCTGCGGGCCGTGGTGGCCCAGCCGTCGAGCGCCGCGCGACGGCCGCGGGCGGCGGCCTTGAGGCGGCGGCGTACGTCGGCCTCGCCGAACCAGCCGCGCAGTTCCGCCGCGAGCGCGGCGGGGTCCTCCGGCGGGACGAGGATGCCGGGCACCCCGCCGTCGGGCGCGCGGCCGAGGGCCTCGGGCAGCCCGCCGACGTCGGTCGCGAGGACCGGGATGCCGCGCGCGAGGGCCTCGGTCACCGCCATGCCGTACGTCTCGGCGTACGACGTGAGCACCATCAGGTCGGCGGCGGCATAGCTGGCGTCGAGGTCGGCGCCGGAGCGGGGCCCCGCGAGGTGCAGGCGGTCCGTCAGGCCGTACGTCTCGATCAGCGACCGCAGATGCGCGACGTACTCGGGGTCGTGCCCGAGCCCGCCCACGCAGACGCAGCTCCACGGCAGGTCCCGCACCGCCGCCAGGGCCTCCACCAGCCGGTGCTGTCCCTTGCGCGGCGTCACGGCGGCCACGCACAGCAGGTGCGAGACGCCGTCCCCGCCGGACGCGAGAGGCGCGATGTCGGCGCCCGGCGCGGCGACATGGACCCGCTCGGGCGCGAGGCCGTGGTGGGAGACGAGGCGCCGTACGGCCCAGTCGCTGGTGGCGACCACGGCAGGCACCGCCCGCAGGGCGGCCCGCTCCCTGGCGTCGAGGTCGGCCGCCACCGACGGATCGAGACCGGTCTCGTCACCGAGCGGAAGATGCACGAGGACGGCCAGGCGCAGCCGCCCGGCCTCCGGCACGACGGCCTCCGGGACCCCGCACGCGACCAGGCCGTCCAGCAGCACCACGGACCCGTCCGGCAACTCCCGTAACGTCCGGCCGAGTTCGTCACGGTCGGCGCGCGCGGGCCGGGGCCAGGTCCCGTCGACGACGTGCCGTACGACCTCCCACCCGAATCCCGGCAGATCGAGGCAGACCCGCCGGTCGTAGGCGTTGCCGCCGCTCGGCGTGGCCGGGTCGTCGACGCCGCCCGGCATGACGAAGTGCACGGTGCGCAGGGACATGGGGATGATCCCGACGTTCTCGAGGCCGGAGGGCTGGGCGGGCACATAGGTCAGGGAACGCGCGGGCGAGCTCTGGCCGATGGTCGTGTCGGTCACAGGGCACGCTCGTAACTCGCCCAGGCGACGTGCGACTCGTGCAGGGTGACCGCGATGCCCGCGAGCCCTTTGGCGCCCTCGCCCAGCGCGCCCTTCTCGATCCGCTCGGCGAGGCGGTCGGCGATGACCTTGGCCAAGAACTCCGTGGAGGTGTTGACGCCGGCGAAGTCGGGCTCGTTGTCGAGGTTCCGGTAGTTCAGCTCACTGACGACCGCGCCGAGTTCCTGCGTGGCCAGTCCGATGTCGACGACGATGTTGTCGTCGTCCAGCTGCTCGCGGCGGAATGTCGCGTCCACGAGGAACGTGGCGCCGTGCAGCCGCTGCGCGGGCCCGAACACCTCGCCGTGGAAGCTGTGGGCGATCATGATGTGATCACGGACGGTGATGCTGAACAACGGACGACCCTCCAGGTGCGGCGCGTCTGGCCCCCGGCCGATCCTTGTCTGTGCCTGTCTGTTCCCTGCCGGGGATGCCGTGTAGTACGGCTCTTCGCATTCCTGTGTTCAGCCGTCCCGCACCCTTTTTCTCAGGTCAGGCCGTCTTGCCGTAGGGGACGCGCCGTCTCGCCGTACCGTCGGTCACTCGCCGGTGTCGTACCGGACCCGGTGGCAGAGGGCCGGAATCTCACCGGAGGCCAGCTTGGGCATGACGTCCGGCAGCTCGTCGAACGCGCTCTCCCCGGTGATCAGGGCGTCCAGCGCCGGGTCGCCGAGCAGGTCGAGGGCGAGGGCGAGCCGGTCTGCGTAGGTACGGCTCGCGCGGCGGGCCGGGGAGACGGAGCCGACCTGGCTGCTGCGGACGGTCAGGCGCCGGGAGTGGAAGGCCTCGCCGAGCGGGAGGGACACGCGCCGGTCGCCGTACCAGCTCAGTTCGAGGACGGTGCCCTCGGGGGCGAGGAGTTCGAGCGACCGGGCGAGGCCCTGTTCGCTGGCGCTGGCGTGCACGACCAGGTCGCAGTCGCCGAGGGCGTCGGCGGGCGAGGCGAAGTCGACGCCGAGGGCGTGGGCGGTCCTGGCGCGGGCGGGGTCGGCGTCGACGAGCTGGAGCCGCACGCCGGGGAAGCGGGCGAGCAGCGCGGCGACGGAACACCCGACCATGCCCCCGCCCACAACGGCGATCCGGTCCCCGACGAGGGGCGCGGCGTCCCAGAGGGCGTTGACGGCGGTCTCCACGGTCCCGGCGAGAACGGCCCGCGCCGAGGGCACGCTCTCCGGCACCACGGTCACGGCACTCACCGGAACGACGTAACGGCTCTGATGTGGATAGAGACAGAAGACGGTACGCCCGACGAGCGAGCCAGGCCCTTCCTCCACTTGGCCGACACTGAGGTACCCGTACTTCACGGGCGCGGGAAAGTCACCGTCCTGGAACGGCGCCCGCATGACGCCGTATTGGCTCTCGGGAACGCCCCCGCGGAAGACGAGTGTCTCGGTCCCCCGGCTCACACCCGAGAAAAGCGCACGCACCACGACATCGCCCTCGCCGGGGTCCGGAAGGGTGACGTCGCGGAGCTCGCCATGGCCCGGTGAGCTGAGCCAGAACGCGCGCGCGGAGCGGTTCATCGGCATCCTCCTGAACGATCGGGAAGTGGTTCACGTACGGAGATGTGCACAGGCCGCGCACAGTACGCGGCGTTGATCGACTCTGTCACTCGGCCGGAGGATGTGCGGTGGCCCTGAACAACACGTACGACGCGAGGCCGGTCCAGCAGGAGACGGCGGTGGGAGCGGGCGTCCAGATCCTGCTCCTCGCCCTGCTCGGCACGGCGATCGGCATGGGCCCGGCGGGCTGGCTCACGGGCCTGGCCTTCGCGTTCGCCACCTGGGCGGTCCTCTCGTGGGCCCTGCACCGCTCCGGACTGCGCACCTTCGGCCCGGCGAACCGGGTCACACTGGGCCGGGCCGTCCTGGTGGGCGGTGTGACGGCACTGGTGGCGGACTCCTTCGAAAGCTCACCGCCGGTGACGCTCTTCGTGGGCCTCACAGCGGTCGCCCTGATCCTCGACGGGGTGGACGGCAAGGTGGCCCGCCGCACGGGCACGTCGACGCCCCTGGGCGCCCGCTTCGACATGGAGGTCGACGCGTTCCTGATCCTGGTCCTGAGCGTGTACGTGTCGATGCAGCTGGGTGCGTGGGTGCTGCTGATCGGCGCAATGCGGTACGCGTTCGTGGCGGCGGCCCGGGTGGCCCCGTGGCTGAACGCTCCGCTACCCCCGTCGTTCGCCCGGAAGACGGTGGCGGCGATACAGGGTGTGTGCTTGCTGCTGGCGGCATCACAGCTGCTGCCGGGGCTGGTGAACTTCACGGTGGTGCTGGGGGCCCTGGCAGCGCTGGTGTGGTCGTTCGGGCGGGATGTGGGGTGGCTGTGGGGGGCTTCGCGGGTGAGGGTGCCGGAGGCGCCGGTAGAGGACGCGCTGGAGTTGGCGGGGCGGTGACTGGCGCTCCATCAGCTGAGGACAGCGCTCGGATCGAGAACTGATCCGGATCCGTGATCCTTGCTTCGTGTCATCTGGGCCATCCGGGAAAAGCGAGTTCCCCGTCACGGTGGGCGCGGCCCCCTCGCCCGCGCCCACCGTCCGGGCCGGACTCAGGCGGCCCGGCTTGCGCGGTTCCGGTGGGTGCGGATGATGTCCGCGTACCGGTGGCCGCTGCCCTTGATCGTGCGGGCCTGGGTGTCGTAGTCCACGTGGACCAGGCCGAAGCGCTTGTCGTAGCCGTACGCCCACTCGAAGTTGTCCAGGAGGGACCAGGCGAAGTAGCCCGCCAGCGGGGCGCCCTTGCGGGCCGCCGAGGCCACCGCGGCCAGGTGCTCGATCAAGTAGGCCTGGCGCTCCGGGTCGTCGATCGTGCCGTCGGGGCGTACGACGTCCGGGTAGGCCGAGCCGTTCTCGGTGACATACAGCTTGCGCGCGCCGTACTCGTCCGTCAGACGCAGCAGCAGGGTCTCGATGCCGCTCGCGTCGATCTCCCAGTCCATGCCCGTGCGCGGGACGTCCGGGCGGCGGACCGAACGGACGTACGGCGCCGGGCCGTTGGGGTCGTCCTCCACGTACGCCGGGAAGTAGTAGTTCAGGCCCAGCCAGTCCAGTGGCGCGGCGATCGTCTTCAAGTCGCCCGGGTGTTCCGGGAGTTCCACGCCGTAGACCTCGCGCATGTCCGCCGGGAAGCCTCGGCCGTGCACCGGGTCCAGCCACCAGCGGTTCACGTGGCCGTCGTGGCGGCGGGCCGCAGCTTCGTCCTCCGGGCGGTCCGTGGCCGCGTACACCGTCGAGAGGTTGTTCACGATGCCGATACGGGCGTCGGGACAGGCCGCGCGGATCGCCTGGACCGCCAGGCCGTGCCCCAGCAGGAGGTGGTAGGACGTGCGGACCGCCGCCGTCAGGTCCGTCCAGCCCGGGGCCATCTTGCCCTCCAGGTGACCGATCCACGCCGAGCAGGACGGCTCGTTGAGCGTCGCCCAGTGCTTGACCCGGTCGCCCAGGCGTTCCGCCACCACCGCGGCGTACGCGGCGAAGTGCTCGGCCGTGTCACGCTCGGGCCAGCCGCCGCGGTCCTGGAGTGCCTGGGGCAGGTCCCAGTGGTAGAGGGTGGCCGTCGGGGTGATGCCCGCCTCCAGCAGGCCGTCGATCAACTCGTCGTAGAAGGCGAGGCCCTTGGGGTTGACCTCGCCGTCGCCGGCGGGCAGCACACGCGGCCAGGCGATCGACAAGCGGTAGGCGTTCGTGCCGAGTCGGCGCATCAGGCCGATGTCCTCGCGCCAGCGGTGGTAGTGGTCGCACGCGACGTCGCCGTTGTCGTCGTTGTCGATCTTCCCTGGGGTGTGCGAGAAGGTGTCCCAGATCGACGGGGCACGGCCGTCCTCGGTGACGGCTCCCTCGATCTGGTAGGCCGCTGTGGCCGTGCCCCACAGGAAGTCGTGGGGAAGCGCGGCGAGGTCGATGGGGTCGGACGACACGGAAGTCCCTTCGGAAATGGAGGCGTTGCCGGCCGGGAGGAAGGTCATTTGACGGCTCCCGCCGTCAGTCCGGCGACGAGATAGCGCTGCAGGAGGAGGAACCCTGCGACCACGGGCACGCTGACGACCAGCGAGGCGGCCATGATCTGGTTCCAGTAGACGTCGTTGAGGGTCGAGTAGCCCTGGAGGCCGACGGCGAGCGTGCGCGTGGTGTCGTTCGTCATCACCGATGCGAACAGCACCTCGCCCCAGGCCGTCATGAAGGCGTAGACGGCCACCGCGACGATGCCGGGGATCGCGGCCGGGACCACGACCCGGAACAGCGCGCCCAGCGGGCCGCAGCCGTCCACCAGTGCCGCCTCGTCCAGGTCGCGGGGCACCGAGTCGAAGTACCCGATCAGCATCCAGATCGAGAACGGGAGCGAGAAGGTCAGATACGTCAGGATCAGGCCGCCGCGCGAGCCGAACAGGGCGATGCCCGTGGCGTTGCCGATGTTGACGTAGAGGAGGAACAGCGGGAGCAGGAAGAGGATGCCCGGGAACATCTGCGTCGACAGGACCGTGACCGTGAAGACGCGTTTGCCGCGGAAGCTGTAGCGGCTCACCGCGTACGCCGCGAACACCGCGATCACCACGGAGCAGATCGTCGCCGCGCCCGCCACGATCAGCGAGTTCATGAAGTACTTCGCCAGCGGGACCGTGGACCAGATGTCGATGTACGGCCGGAACGTCAGGCCGCTGGGCAGCCAGCGGAACTTGCCCGTGACGTCCGCGAGCGGCTTCAGCGAGCTGGAGAGCATGACGTACACGGGCACCAGGACGAAGCCCGTGAGCAGGGTGAGGAAGATCCGCCGGGACCACAGGAAGGAGCGCGGCGGGGCCATCGGGGAGGCCGGGGTACTAGGCATCGGCGGTCCTCCGTCCGCGCGAGGTGAGCAGGAGGTACACGCCCGTCACGACGAGCAGGAAGAGCAGCAGCAGGACGGACATCGCCGAGCCGGTGCCGAAGTTCCAGGTGACGAAGGAGGCTTGGTAGATGTGAACCGAGATGAGGTCCGCGGCCGCCGGTGCCGACTTGCCGAACAGGACGTACGGCGTGTTGAAGTCGTTGAACGTCCACAGGAACAGCACCAGGATCAGTACCTGGTTGACCGGGCGCAGGGACGGCAGGGTGATGCGGCGGATCTGCTGCAGCATCCCCGCGCCGTCCAGCGCGGCCGCCTCGTACAGCTCGCGCGGGATGTTCTGCAAGCCGGCCATGACGATGAGGAAGGCGAACGGCCAGCCCTTCCACACGGACACGGTGAGCAGCGCGTAGAAGCTGTTGTCGCCGATCAGCCAGAAGGACGGCTTGTCGGTGAGGTGCAGCTGGTCGTGCAGGACGTGGTTCACCAGGCCGTTGTCGTGCTGGAACATGAACACCCAGGTGATGACGGCCGCGTAGACGGGCAGCGCGTACGGCACCAGGAACAGTGCCCGGAGGAAGCCGCGGCCGCGGAAGGTGTCCTGCATGTAGATCGCGGCGGCGGTGCCGATCAGCCAGCACAGGGCGACCGACAGCAGGGTGAAGCCGACGGTGACGAAGAAGGAGTGCAGGAGGGCTTCGCCGACGGGGGCGTCGAAGTCCACCGACACCTTGTAGTTGTCGAGTCCGGACCAGGGCGCGGTGCCCCAGTCGCGGATGTAGAACTGGGTGAGCTCCTTGAAGCTCATGACGATGCCGATGACCATCGGCACCAGGTGGACCAGGAGTTCGAGCAGCAGGGCGGGCAGGAGCAGCAGGTACGGCAGTCCGATGCGGCGGAGCCGCCCGGGGCGGCGGCGGGGTTCGCGCGCCGCACCGGGGGAGGTTTTGCGCACCGGCTCCTCGAGAGCGGTTGCGGTCATCGTGCTCAGGCCGCCGGCATCTGCTGCTGGGCCTTCTCCAGCTTGGCCTTCACCGAGTCGGTGGTGACCGCGCGTCCGGCGGCGGCGTCGGCGAACAGGTCCTTCACGGCCGTACCGACCGCCGTCTCGAACTGCGACTCGGAGGCGACCTGAGGCAGCGCGGCGGCGCTGGTGGCCAGGGTGCTCTTCAGGACCGCGTTGGACGGGGAGTTGAACGCGGCGTCCTCCTGCGCGGCCTTGACCGGCGGGATGGAACTGTACGCCTTGTTGAGGATCTTCTGCTCGTCGTCGCTGGTCATGAACTTCACGAACTGGGTGGCGCCGTCGAGGTTCTTGGTGTTCTTGAAGACCGAGATGTTGATGCCCGCGACCATGGAGTTGACCTGGGCGCCGGTGCCGGGGGTGCCGGACTGGACCGGGACGGGGGCGATGCCGTACGCGTCCTCGCTCATGCCCTGGGACTTGAGGTTGGCGGCGGCGGACTGCCACAGCAGGAACGCCTGCTTGCCCTTGGCGAAGTCGCTGACGGACTGGTTCTGCGCGTACTCGGCGTCGCCGGTCGGGACGACCTTGTCCTTGGCCATGAGGTCGACGTACTGCTTGACGGCGGCCACCACGTTGTCGTTGGTGAAGTCGGGCTTGCCGTCGGACGTGAAGAAGTCGGCGCCGTGCTGCTTGGCGAAGACGAACACGTGGTGGATGTTCTCCGAGAGGTTCGAGCCCTCGGCGCCGAGGGTCGTCTTGCCCTTGGCCTGGATCTTCTTGCCGTCGGCGGTCAGCTCGTGCCAGGTGGCCGGGGGCTTGGAGATGCCGGCGTCGGCGAGGATCTGCTTGTTGTAGTAGAGCGCGTACGCCATCGAGTACAGCGGTACGGCGGCCGGGTCCTTGCCCTCCGCGCCCGTGGAGCCCAGCGCCGAGTCGACGAAGCGGTCCTTGCCGCCGATCTTGTCGAAGTTCTTGGCGTCCCACGGCAGCAACGCGCCGGTCGCCTGCAGCGAGGCGCTCCAGGTGTTGCCTATGTTCAGGACGTCGGGACCCTGGCCCGACGTGGTCGCGGTGAGGATCCGGTTGAGCAGATCGGACCAGGGCACGACCTCCAGCTTCACCTTGATGCCCGCCTGCTTCTCGAACTTGTCGAGTTCGGGCTGGAGGACCTGCTTGTCGACGGCGATGCTCGCGCCCTGGTTGGAGGCCCAGTACGTCAGCGTCTTCGGCGAGTCGTTGGACCCGCCGCCGCTGGACGAACCGCCTCCGCAGGCCGTGAGGGCAAGGGCGAACGACATGGTGACGGCGCCTACGGCCGCGGCTCGGATGCTGCGCATGGCTCCTGGTGTCCCTTTCCGGGAGTCGAGACCCCGAGGGCGGCTTGCGGGCGGCGACACCCCGTTCGACTCCCGAAGCCCCTCATGGCTTAATTTAGGACGTGAGTTAAACCCTGAGAGAAACGCTCGTCAAGGGATCCGGCACAGGTATCTGACCGGACGGGGCACGGCGCGAGGAGGCCAGGTGGTGGTGCGGGGTGGTCGTACGGTGCGTGACCTGCGGCGGGAGAGCCGCGCGGCCGTTCTGCAACGGTTGTATTTCGACGGGCCGATGAGCCGTCACGCGCTGGGTTCGGCGACCGGGCTGAGTTCGGGTTCCATCAGCAATGTGGCGGCGGAACTGCTCGCCGACGGGCTGCTCGAGGAGGCGGGCAGCGTCGACTCGGACGGCGGGCGGCCGCGCACCCTGCTGCGGGTGGTGCCGGGGAGCGCGCACATGATCGGTGTCGATGTCGGCGAGACGCGGGTGCGGGTGGAGCTGTTCGATCTGACGCTCACCGAACTCGCCCGTGTGGAGAGGCCGTTGACATCGAGCGGGTACGACGTCGACGTGGTCGTCGGCCATGTCCGGGGCGGCGTGGCGGAGGTCCTGCGGACGGCCGGAACGGCGGCGGGCGATCTGCTGGGAGTGGGCATCGGAGTGCCCGGGATCGTCGAACCGGGCGGCGCCGAGGGCGCGTTGGTGCATGGCCAGACGGTCGGGTGGGACGCCGTACCGCTGGAACGGCTGCTGCGCCGGACCGGTGAGCTCCCGCCGCAGGTGCCGTACTTCATCGACAACGGCGCCAAGACCCTGGGGCAGGCCGAGATGTGGTTCGGCGCCGGGCGCGGGGCGCGCAACGCCGTGGTGGTGCTGTTCGGTTCGGGGGTCGGGGCGTGCCTGGTCACCGAGGATGCGGAGCAGGGGCGGGCGGTCGAGTGGGGGCATCTGACGGTACGGGTCAGGGGGCGCCGGTGCCGGTGCGGTGCGCGGGGCTGTCTGGAGGCGTACGCGGGCGCGGAGGCGTTGCTGGCGCGGTGGCGGGAGGCGGGCGGACGGCCGTCGGCCGGGGCGGACGAGGAGACGGCGCTGACGGAGCTGCTGGCGGCGGCGCGGCCCGGGGACGGTGGGGAGCCGGACCCGGTGGCGTCGGAGATCCTCGCGGAGACGGCGGAGTTCCTGGGCGCGGGACTCTCGGACCTCGTCAACCTCTTCCAGCCCGAGCGGGTTCTGGTGGGTGGCTGGGCGGGGCTGCAGCTCGGCGCGGCGTTCCTGGAGGAGGTGCGCGGGCATGCGCTGGCCCACGCCTTGGCCTACCCGGCGGGCCGTGTCGACATCCGACTCGGCCGACTCGGGCCGGACGCGGTGACGGTGGGGGCGGCGATTCTTCCGCTGGCGGACTTCTTCGGCCGTGGCGGGGTGCCTCCGGCGGTTCAGCAGGTTTCCTCGCCTGCGTGGCGTGCGGCGTTGGACGGGAGGCTGGCGTAGGGGCGGCGCCGGGGGTTGCCCCAGCCGGGGCTTCCTGGTGGGCGGGGTGTGGGCTGACTCGTCGCCGTAGGGGTGCGGATCGGTGGCAGGCTGCGGGTCGTCTGTGGCTGGTCGCACAGTTCCCCGCGCCCCTTCGGGGGCGGTGAGGACGGGCGGGGTTCGTCGGGACCGTTCGTGCAGCGACCGGCAGGCGCAGTGGGCGCGTGCCACGCTGGACGGGAGGCTGGCGTAGGGGGCGGCGCCGGGGGTTGCCCCGACCGGGGCTTCCTGGTGGGCGGGGTGTGGGCTGACTCGTCGCCGTAGGGGTGCGGATCGGTGGCAGGCTGCGGGTCGTTTCTGGCTGGTCGCGCAGTTCCCCGCGCCCCTTCGGCGGCGGTGAGGACGGGCGGGGTTCGTCGGGACCGTTCGTGCAGCGACCGGCAGGCGCAGTGGGCGCGTGCCACGCTGGACGGGAGGCTGGCGTAGGGGGCGGCGCCGGGGGTTGCCCCGACCGGGGCCTCCTGGTGGGCGGGGTGTGGGCTGACTCGTCGCCGTAGGGGTGCGGATCGGTGGCAGGCTGCGGGTCGTTTCTAGCTGGTCGCGCAGTTCCCCGCGCCCCTTCGGGTCGGGGGTTCACCGGGCGTGGCAGCCGACGCGCGCCCGCGACGGTGTCACCGCTCCGTCCGCAGTGGCGTCGTACAGCTGACAGGCTTTCGGGTGCGGGCGGCTTGGGCCACCGCCCGCACCCTCGGGCGCTACTTCACCCGCGCATCCGCCGGAGCCGCCGCATAGCCCGTCGGCCGGGTGGTGAACGTGCCCCGGCCCTGGGTGCGGCTGCGCAACCGGGTCGCGTAGCCGAACAGTTCGGCCAGCGGCACGGTGGCCGTGAGCACCGCCACGTCGCTGCGGGCCGCGGAGCCCGTGACCCGGCCGCGCCGGGCCGCGAGGTCACCGAGCACCCCGCCGACGGCCTCCTCGGGCACGGTGACCGTGACCTCGGCGACCGGTTCCAGCAAGGCCAGTTCGGCCAGGCGCAGGGCCTCGCGGAGACCGAGTCGGCCGGCCGTCCGGAACGCCGTGTCCGACGAGTCCTTCACATGCGTCGACCCGTCGGTCAGGGTGACCCGCAGCCCGGTCACCGGATGCCCGCCGAGCGGCCCCTCGGCGAGGGCGTCCCGGCAGCCGGCCTCGACCGCGCGAACGTACTCCTGCGGCACCCGGCCGCCCACGACCGACGAGCGGAACTCGAAGCCCGCGGCGCCGGGTTCGGCGTCCATCGGCTCCACGTCCAGCACGACATGGGCGAACTGCCCCGCCCCGCCGTCCTGTTTGACGTGCCGGAAGACCAGTCCGGTCACGCCCCGGACGACGGTCTCCCGGTACGCCACTCGAGGACGGCCCACATTGACCTCCGGACCACCGTCCCGGCGGACCTTCTCGACCGCGACGTCGAGGTGGAGTTCGCCCATGCCGGAGAGCACGGTCTGACCGGTCTCGGCGTCGGTCCGCACCACCAGCGACGGGTCCTCCTCGACCAGCCGGGCCAGCGCCGAGGCGAGACGGCCGGTGTCGGTGCTCCTGCGCGCCTCCACCGCGACGGACACCACCGGGTCGGCGACCGTCGGCGGTTCCAGGACGAGCGGGGCGTCCGAGGCGCACAGAGTCGAGCCCACGCGGCTGGACTTGAGCCCGACCACGGCGACGATGTCCCCGGCGACCGCGCGCTCCAGCCGCTCGTGCCGGTCCGCCATGACGCGCAGGATCCTCGCGACCCGCTCGGCGCGGCGTGTGCCCGGGTCCCACACGGTGTCTCCCTTCTCGAGCGTTCCGGAGTAGAGGCGTACGTACGTCAGCCGCCCGGTGGCGGTGGCGTTCACCTTGAACGCCAGTGCCGCGAACGGGGCTTCGGGGTCGGCGGTCCGCCGCTCCTCGACGCCGTCGTGCGTGCCGCGTACGGCGGGCACGTCGAGGGGCGAGGGCAGATAGGCGACCACCGCGTCCAGGAGAGGCTCGACGCCCCGGTTGCGGTACGCCGATCCACACAGGACCACAACTCCGTCACCGGTCCGGGTCAGTTCACGCAGGGCGGCGGTGAGAGTCGGGGCGGACAGGGCGGACTCCGCGCAGAACTCCTCCAGCGCCGGCGCGTTCAGCTCGGCCACGGCCTCCTCCAGCCGTCGTCGTCGCCGCCCGGCCTCCTCGCGCAGCGCGTCGGGCACCGGCCCTTCCTCGACCGTGCCCTCGCCGTCGGCCCAGACCAGCGACCGCATCCGCACCAGGTCGACCACCCCGGTGAATCCGTCCTCGGCGCCGATCGGCAGCTGCACGACGAGCGGCACCGGGTGCAGCCGTCGTCGTATCGACTCGACCGTCGCGTCCAGGTCGGCGCCCGCGCGGTCCATCTTGTTGACGAACGCGATGCGCGGCACGCCGTGCCGGTCCGCCTGGCGCCACACCGACTCGCTCTGCGGCTCGACCCCGGCGACGGCGTCGAACACCGCGATCGCGCCGTCGAGCACGCGCAGCGAGCGCTCGACCTCGTCGGCGAAGTCGACGTGGCCCGGTGTGTCGATCAGGTTGATGCGGTGGCCGTCCCAGGCGCAGCTGACGGCCGCGGCGAAGATGGTGATCCCACGGTCGCGCTCCTGGGGGTCGAAGTCGGTGACGGTGGTGCCGTCGTGGACCTCACCGCGTCTGTGCGTGGTGCCGGTCGTGAACAGGATCCGCTCGGTGACGGTGGTCTTGCCGGCGTCGACGTGGGCCAGGATGCCCAGGTTGCGGACGGTGGCGAGTGGAGTGGTGAGGTGGCGGAGAGGTTCGGTGCGCACGGCCCGATGCCTTTCGTGGAGTGTTCCGGAAAGGGACGGCGCGATGTGCCGAGACGCGGGTGGTGCTTCGTCGACGAGGCAGCGGCGACGAGCCGCCGTTGACGGATGTGTGCGTCACGGATTCCGGTGCCGGCCGCGCTGCGGGCACCGGGCGTGCGGGGACACGAGGATCACCTCGTAGCGGGCGCGGGGAACGACGACAGCGGTGCGGTCACGCACGGCCGGGCTCCCCTCACTCGTCGACCTGATCACGAAGGCGCGCCGCCGGTCGGGGGCGGCGCGCGATGTGTGGTGAGTGTAGGGACGACCGCGCGGCCGGGGCATCCGGTTTTTCGATGGCCGAAAATTTCGTATTGCCGTAGGCGAGGCCGTCTTGACGCGAGCCGGAAATGGAGCTGCCGCCACCGGAAGGCCGTTGACACGCCCCGAAACGGTTACCTCTATTCCGGAGATCCCCGTTCGGCCCGATTTCTCCGGGCTCTTCCCCGAATTCACGGAGGTGGCAGTCGCGGTGGCAATCGGGTACGGATCGGGATCAAGTGTGCCGCGGGCCGCGTTCGCCCGGCATTTTCCGGACATTCATCCACCGGGCCGCGCCGACGCCCGGGCATCGACGGTGTGCTTTCACGACCGCTCGGGCCTGGCACTGATGTGCAGTTCTCGTGAAGTCGTGTCTGGTAAACGGCGTACCGGACAGTGTGGAGATCGCCGAGTCCGTACTCGAAATGGCCAGTGAACCCCCTACTCCAAAGGCAACAGGCTTAATCTGTTCCGCGAGCATCCTTTAAGCGACGGCGAGCGAACGGATTGGACTCGATTGGACACCCAGAAGACGCGGAAGGCGAAGTTCGCCGTGCTACGCCGAAGCACGCTGGTTCCGGCCCCCGTACTCATCCTGATCCTCGGAACCCTCTTCTCCCGCGTCGGCGACTCGCTCGCCTCCATCGGACTCGTGCTCGACGCGGCGGACGACAACATCCGCTGGGGCGTGACCGAGGTGTTCCTGGCCGACCTCGTGCCGACGGTGATCGCCGCGCCGGTCATCGGGTCGCTCGTGGACCGGGTCAGCGCCCGGTCCGTATGCCTGTGGGCACTGGCGGTCCAGGCGTTGTCGCTCGGCACCGCCGCCGCCGTCGAGGGCTTCCATCTGCGGGTGGCGCTCATCGCCGTGTCCGGGCTGGCCGGCGTGGCCTCCGTGGCCGCCGGCTTCAAGATCCTGCCCGTCGTCGCGGGCGAACAGCACACCGGCCGGGCCAACAGCCTGCTCACGGCCGGGCTTTCGGTGGCGGGCCTGCTGGGACCGGCGCTCGCGGGCTTCCTGCACTCGGTGTGGGACACCGCGGTGCTGCTCGGCGCCGACGGCGCCTCGTTCCTGGTCCTCGCCTGGTGCACCGCGATCGCCGTCCCCCGCTCCGTCGACGTGGCGATCGGCCGCCGGCCCGCCGCCAAGCTCTCGGACGGCTACCGGGCGCTGCGGGACGCTCCGGTCGTGGGCGCCCTGATGCCTGCGCTGGCGGCGGCGATGCTGGCGACCAGCATCGAAGTCGTGGCGGGCGTCTACTACTTGCGTGACATCGTCTCCGGCAACGACACCGTCTTCGGCCTGTTCCTGGCGACCTGGGCGCTGGGCTCCATCCCCGGGGCGCTGCTCGCGGGCCGGCCGGGCTGGGCGAACCGGCACACCGCGCTGATCCTCGGCGGCGTGCTCGGCATCTCCCTCGGGCTGCTCCTCGCCGGGCTGATCCCCGTGGCGGCGGTCGTCTTCCCGCTGTTCCTGCTCGGCGGTTTCGGCAACGGCGTGTGCAACGTGGGCCTGCGCAACGCGGTGCACTCCAACGTGCCGGCCGAGGTGCACGGCAGCGCCTGGGCGTGCTTCCAGGCGCTGTCCCGGTCCTGCATCGGCCTCGGCTATCTCCTGGGCACGCCCAACAGCCTTGTCTCCAGCCGCGGTCAGGTCATCACCTCCGGCGCGATACCCCTGGTGTTCGCGCTGTGGGCGATGCTCTTCACGGTCCGCCGCAGGCCGACCCCGCTCGGGGAGGCCGCGGGCTGACGAGGCACCGCCGCACACCGGTGAACCGGGCGCCACGCGCTCATTGAAGCCAGCCCCGCCGTGCGGCCTGGGCCGCGGCCTGGAAGCGGGTGGTGGCGCCGAGGTCGGTGATCAGGCGGTGGATACGGCGCTGTGTGGTGCGCTGACTCCAGCCCTGGATACGGGCGATGGCGGCGTCCGTGCAGCCGGAGGCGAGGAGTCCGAGCAGAGCCAGGGTGTCGGCGTCGGGGCCGCCCGGCTCCTCGGTCCGCGGGTTCGTGTCCCGCAGCGGCGTCGCGCGCTCCCACTCCGCCTCGAAGAGGGCTTCCAGTGCCGTCAGCATCGGTGAGCGGTGGATCAGATAGGCGGCCGAGTGGCCGCCGGGCGCGAGGCTGAAGGGGATGATGGCCCACCGGTCGTCGACGACGACCAGCTTCAGCGGCAACTCGGTGAGCACCCGCGCCTGTTCGCCGACCCTGATGCTCGGCAGGATGTCGTTCCTGAGGCGCCCGGGCCACGCCACCGCCGCCCGGTCGTAGATGACGCGGTGGGCGACACCGGTCCGCTGCCGCCGGCGTTGGGTCTCCAGGTTGCTGCCGGGACGGTCGATGTACGGCGGCCGGTCGAAGGCGCGGATCTGGTGCCGGGCGTCGTCGGTGAGCCGCTGCACGGCCGCGCTGATGTCCTCGTGACTGGTCAGCAGCTCCACGGCGATGTTCGGATCGCTGATCCGGTGCGCCTCCCGGTGCCTATCGGCCAGGTGCCGGACCAGGGAGCGGGCCGCCTCGAGGCGTTTCTCGCGCTCCTGGATCAGTTCGCTGACCGCGACATCGGGAGCGGCGGCGGTGAAGTGCGGCGGGCGGCCCGCCGATCTGGTCGCGAGCCCGCCCCGCACCAGCGCCGACAGCAGTCGGCCGACCGTGCTCACGTTCAGCTCGCAGGCGCCGGCGACCTCCGAGGCCGTACTGCGGGGCAGTCCGACGAGTGCGGCGTAGACGAGTTGTGTTTCGTCGCTGAGTCCGACGATGTCAAGTTCCATTACCACTCCGGTCGTTCCTGGCCGCACGCCGCCACCTGGCAGAACTCGGCCACGGTCACATCCTTGCGCCCCGTCCGCACCGCTTGGCATCTTCCCCTGGAGACAAGGGGCGTCGTCCCGCGCCGGTGCGCGGGCCCACGTCCCTGTCGTTTGTCTGCACTACGAACCACCAGCAGAAGGTGCCCATGCCGCTTGCCCGTTCCTCGGTTCCGAGACTTCTGCGCGCCTGCGCCGTCCTCGTCCTGACCGTCGCCGCTACGACCGCGGCGCTGCCCGCGTCCGCCGCGCCACCCACGCCCCGCACTCCCCTGGACCGCACCGCCCCCCAGCGACCCTCGCACGCGCCCGACGCGCAGCGGCACGGCGCCGTCCCCGGCCAGGTGCTTGTCACCCTGGACGAGGGAACCTCGGTCACCGGCGCACCCCTGCCCGGTACCCGGGCCGCCGCCCGCGCCCCGCGCACCAGCAGCCCGTCGCTCGACACCGAGTTCCGGGCCGTCGGCGCGACATCCCTGCGCCCGCTGGTCCGCGGCAGCGAGACCGCGCTCCCGCACACCTACGTCCTGACCACCGCCCGGCACGACTCAGCCGCCGTCGCCCGCTCCCTGCGGGACGCTCCCGGAGTCGTGTCCGCCGAGCCCAACCGTTACGTCAACACGATGAACACCGGGGCGAGGCACCTGACTTCGGCATCGGTCCACTCCTTCCCGGGCGCGTACACCGCCGGTCCCGAGAGAGCCGGCAAGGCGCCGGGAGCGGCGGGGGCCGTACCGTCCAACGACGCCCTGACCACCTCCGCACAGGCCTTCCTCAACGCCGGTGGCGTGGACGCGGTGGGCGCCTTCTCCCTGCTCCAGGGGCGCTACGGTCAGCAGCCCGGCGCCGGGGAGACCATCACGAACGTCTCCGTCGGTGACCTCACCGACCAGTCGATGGCCGACGCCGGCGACACCTATGTCCGCTCCAACGGGCCGACCACGGTCCTGAAGGACGGTCGGCGTTATCTCGATCTGCCGTCGATGCCGCTCATCCCGGCCTACGTGGCCAAGGACGACGGTTCCCTCGACGGTGCCGCCGCCACCGAGAACCAGGACGCGACCCTCGACGAGGTCCTGCTGGACTTCAGCGTGATGGCTCCCCTCGTCCACGACCGGCAGCGCCCCGACGCGACCGGCAGCGACTACACCGACCTCCTCGGCATCGCGCCCGGCGCCGACTACCGTCTCGTCGTCCCCGAACAGCCGACGACCGACCGGATCGCGGGCGCCCTGCTCGCCGCCGCCCATCAGTCGCCCCGGCCCGACGTCATCACGGCCAGCCTCGGCTTCGGCACCGACTCCGAGGGGTTCCCCGGCCGTTACCTCGAGGACGACCCGGTCATCCGCCAGGTCGTCACGTCCCTGGTCCACGACGAGGGCATCGTGGTGTCCATCTCCTCCAACGACGGCACCCGGCTCTACACCCCCGCCTCCGTCGGCCCCGACGGCGGCAGCACCCCCACCGACCTCGCGCCGAACGACCGCTCCGCCACCGCGATTGCCGACGACGCCGAGTCCACGACCCCCTCGCGGGTGCCCGACAGCGGGGCGATAGCCGCCGGCGGCAGCACCCTCGACGACACCCTGGCGGCGGGACCGGACGGCGACGCCACCACCGCCGAGACCCGGATCAGCGGCTTCGGCACCTTCTCCTCGGGCTTCGGCAGCCGTGTCGACCTCTCGGCGCCCAGCGACAACATCCTCGCCTTCTCGCACACGCCAGGCGGCTCGGCCCGGGACGTCAGCGTGTCCCTCAACGGCGGTACGTCCGCCTCCGCCCCCGAGATCGCCGCCGCGGCGGCCGTGGTCCTGCAGGCCGGACGGCTCGGCGGCCGCCACCTGACGCCCGCGCAGGTGCGGGACATCCTGGTGAAGACCGGTCGCGCGGTCCCCACCCCGCCACAGATCGACCGCCCGCTGCACGTCGGCCCGCAGGCGGACGTGACGGCCGCCGCCGAGAGGGCGCTGGGCGAGGAGTCCGGATCGCCGTCGCTGGTACGGCTGTCCGTGGCACACCGCGTCACCGTCGGGGACCTCGGCGGCGCCTTCCTGGAGACCACCGACCCGAACCGTATCGACCTGGGCGACCGGTCGTCCGGCGGCAACGGCGAGGGGCTGGCCGGCCCGGTCACCTTCGCCGCGGACGTCACCGGCGTGAGCGGCCGCGGGGCCCGGTACACCCTCACGGTCGGCTCGACGGTCTTCCGCTCCGCCACCCCGGCGATCCGCGTCACACCGGCCCGGCTCCTCGCGGCCGCCGGTCTTCCGCTCACCTCCACGGAGGACCGGCGGATCACCGTGCCGTACCGCGTCCTGCTCGACGGCCACACCCGCGCGAGCACGAGCCGCACCCTCACCCTCGGCCCGAGCGACGGCACCTACGCGGAGGCCACCGCACCAAAGGCTCCCGCGACGGTCGGCGCCGGGCGTCCGGTCACGGTCTCGTACGACCTCACCGGCGTCGCGTCCACGTCCGATCCGCAGCTCGTGGTCTCCACGGTCGGCCACTGGAACCCGGACCTCGCGCCGCTGTTCACCGCCGGCTGGCATCAGGCGCTGACCGAGACCAAGGGAACGGTCACCATTCCGGCGGACGCGTTCGTGGGTGGCGGTGGCCTCTACGGCATCGGCATCGTCCAGAGCGGCTTCGGCGGCAATCCGCAGCACGTGAGCTACGGCGAGTTCGCGCCGATCCGGGTGGCCGGCGGTACGGCGGCGGACCGCCCCGCCGCGCCCGCCTTGACCGGAGCCGACGGCATCGCCACGCACACCGCAGAAGTCACCCGCGCGGCTTCGGAGTTCACGCTGCAGTACGACGCACGTGCGGTGCCCGGAGCGCGTGGCGCCGAGGTGGAGTTCTCCGCACCGGCCCCGACCCTGCACGGGTCGCTCAACACCTTCACCAACGCCAACGGCACGGGTCTCGACCACGACGGGGTGAACGGCCCCTCCGTGCTCCACCGGAAACTGCCCGCCGTCGCGGGATCGGTACGGCTCGACGCGGCGGCCCTCGGCCTGGGCAGCTCGGCCAGTCACAACGCCCGCGTGCTGGCGCTGGACGGAAGCGGCCGCGTCGTGGGCCAGGCGTCCCCGCTCTCGACACTGACCTTCGACGACGGGTACGCCCCTGACGGCGCGTCCGTTTCCGGCTTCGCCGCGGCCGGTGCCGAGGCTGTCGCACAACCTCCCCTTGGTGAAGGTCAAGAGCGAGTTTCGGCTGTGTGCCTG
>NZ_BMQA01000040.1 GCF_014647875.1 Streptomyces brasiliensis
CGGTGTCTGCCACTTCGCCTACGACGACGAGGAGACCTGCATCCACGAGGTGCGCTACCTGCTGTCGCTGCTGCCGCAGAACAACCGGGAGAACCCGCCGCACGGCGCGAGCGCCGACCCGGCGGACCGGCGCTGCGAGGCGCTGCTCGACCTGGTCCCGGCGGACGGCAACCGGCCCTACGACATGGCGAAGGTCATCGAGGAGATCGTCGACGACGGCGAGTACCTCGAGGTCCACGAGCGCTGGGCACGCAATGTGATCTGCGCGCTGGCCCGGCTCGACGGCCAGGCCGTGGGCGTCGTGGCCAACCAGCCGCAGAGCCTGGCCGGGGTGCTGGACATCGAGGCGTCGGAGAAGGCGGCCCGGTTCGTGACGATGTGCGACGCCTTCAACATCCCGATCGTGACCCTGGTGGACGTGCCCGGCTTCCTGCCCGGCGTCGGCCAGGAGCACGGCGGGATCATCCGCCGCGGCGCGAAGCTGCTGTACGCCTACTGCAACGCGAGCGTGCCGAGGATCTCGCTGATCCTGCGCAAGGCGTACGGCGGCGCCTACATCGTGATGGACTCCCAGTCCATCGGCGCCGACCTCACGTTCGCCTGGCCCACCAACGAGATCGCCGTGATGGGCGCCGAAGGCGCGGCGGGCGTCATCTTCCGGCGGCAGATCGCCGCCGCCGAGGACCCCGAGGCCACGCGCCGGCAGATGGTCGAGGAGTACAAGGCCGAGCTGATGCACCCCTACTACGCGGCCGAGCGCGGCCTGGTCGACGACGTCATCGACCCCGCCGAGACCCGCGAGGTCCTCGTCAGGTCCCTCGCGATGCTGCACACCAAGCACGCCGACCTGCCCTCCCGCAAGCACGGCAACCCCCCGCAGTGACCCGCCCGCACAGACTCACCGCCCGGTTCCCCGTCAAAAAAGGAACCGGGCGGTACTTTTTTGGGCACACGATGTGGCGGGGTGGGGGGTCTCTTCGGGGGCGATGCGGGGGCCGCGACGAGATTGCGCGTCCCGCTCCCGGCCTTGCGCTGATGTAAAGCAGCACGGCCGGTATGATATTGGCCGACTGCTTGTGCTGTTCTTGGGGTGGCCGGGGCGAGCCCGGGGGATCGTAGGGAGACGGCGTTGGACATCAACGTACTGGGGGCCCTGGCGGTGCGTGTGGGCACAGTGCCTCTCGCACCCACCGCCCCGAAGCAGCGTCAGATGCTGGCCCTGCTGGCGTTCAACGCCGACCGTGCCGTGTCCGTCGCGGAGCTGGTCGAGGAGCTGTGGGACGAGCAGCCGCCGCGCAGTGCGCGCACCACCCTGCAGACGTACGTGCTCCATCTGCGCGAGCACATCGCGCGCGCCCTCCTGAACGGCCCCACCGCGCCGCCGGACCGGGACGCGGCCGGGCGCGCCGCCAAGGACGTCCTGGTGACCCTGCCCGGCGGCTATCTGCTCGCCTCCGCCGGCGGCGACAGCGACGTGCGCCGGTTCGAGGCCCTCGCGGGGGAGGGCTACCGGGCCATGGACGCCGGCTCCTACACCGAGGCCTCCGACCGGCTGACCGAGGCGCTCGGCCTGTGGACGGGCCCGGTGCTCGCGGACGTCCAGCAGGGAGCGCTGCTGGCGCGGGAGGCCAAGCGGCTCGAGGAGAGCCGGCTGTGCGCGCTCGACCAGCGCATCGAAGCCCATCTCAACCTGGGCCGGCACCGCGAACTGCTCGCCGAACTCACCGTTCTGACCAGCCGTTACCCCACCCACGAGAACCTGCACGCCCAGTTCATGGTGGCCCTGGCCCGCTCCGGGCGGCGCAGCGAGTCCCTGCACGTCTACCGGCAGCTGCGCGCCACCCTCGTGAGGGAGCTGGGACTGGAGCCCTCGCCCCGGCTGCAGCGGCTGCAGCACTCCGTCCAGTCCTGGGCCGCCGACTCGCCCGGGGAGGAACCCGTGCTGGCCGTCGGCTGACCCGCCGCCCGCCGCCCGCCGCCCGCCGTCCGCCGCCCGCCGTCCGCCGTCCGCCGTCCGCCGTCCGCCGTCCGCCGTCCGCCGTCCGCCGTCCGCCGCCGTCCGCCGTCCGCCGGCGTTCGGTGCGGTGCCGTCTTCTCGTCCTGTCCGGTGACCTGACCGGCCCGGGCTCCCTCGCGGGAGCGAGGCCGGTGCTGCGTGGATCACCCCGGACGGCGATGTGGCCGTGGGACAGCCGCCTGCACAATGCGCAGACGCCCCCGGGAACGACCCTTGGAGACGCCACCATGACTGCTGCCGCGCCCTCACCGGGGCACCCCTTCCCGCAGGTGCCGGCCGCCGAGGTGCTCACCGGACTCACCGCGCTGCTGGCGGGCTTCGTGGCCGCCGGGGCCCCGGCCGCCGACGCCGGGCAGAGCTTCGCGCGGCTCGGTCTGGACGCCGTGCGCAGCGCCGGGTTCGTCGACGCGCTCAACACCCGCTTCGGTACGTCCGTTTCACCGGACGCCCTGGACCGGTACCCGACGCCGAAGGCGCTGGCCGGGCATCTGGCCGCCGAACTCGCCGCGGCAGCACCCGAGCCGGCGCCCGGCGCCGCGCCGGGCGACGAGCGGGCCGTCCTCGAGCGGCTGCGCGGTCAGCTGGCGCGGATCGTGGGATGCGCACCGCACGAGATCGACACCGAGGCGCCCTTCGTGCTGCTCGGCCTCGACTCCATCCTTTCCGCGCAGTTCGTGGAGGGCGTCAACCGCACATGGAAACTGCGCGAACCCGCCGGACTGCTCTACGACCACCCCGATCTCGCCTCCCTCGCCGCGTTCATCGCCGCCGGCATCGGTGCGGCCGGGGCCGCACCGGCCGGACCCGTCACACGGCCCGCACCGGCTGCCGGGGCCGGGCCCGTGACGCGGTCCGCGCCGGCCGGCGACGTCGATCTGGAGGCGCTGCTGGACGCCGTCCGCGACGACCTGCTCAGCGTCGACGAAGCGGCCGCCCTGCTCGGCACCCCCCGGCCGGCCTGAGACACGGAGCGCTCCGGGCCCATGGACAACCGGGAGATCCTCACACGGTTCAAGGACGGCACCCTGGAACGCCGCCACGCGCTGGCCCTTCTCGCCGGCACGCGCGGCATCCTGGCACCGCCCGCGACGCCATCGACGCTATCGGCACCAGCGACGCCAGCGGCACCAGCGGCACCAGCGACGCCAGCGGCACTGTCGGCGCCGGCGGGGCCCGCTCGGGCCGTCGGGCGCGGGGTGGACGCGGGGGAGCACGCCTCCGGCCCTGTGCCGCAGGCCGGGGAGTGTGCCGTCATCGGGCTGCAGGTGAGCCGGCCCGGTGCCGACGGCCCCGATGCCTTCTGGGAGGCCTGCCTGCGCGGGCACGGCAGGTACGCCGTCGCGTCCGCGCCCGCCGTGCCGGGTCCCGGCACGGCGGGCGCGGACGGCCCGGGCGAGGTGCTGTCGGCCGGCGCCCGGCAGGTCCTGGAGAGCGCCGGGTACGCCGGGGCCCGCCTCGACGCGCTGAGCGGGCCGGACGGCGCAGGCCGCAGCGTCGGCGTGTTCGCGGCCGCCGGTGCCGCCCGGCTGTCGTACCTGCTGGATCTGCGCGGGCCCAGCCAGGACGCCGGCACCGGGCCCTCCTCGTTCCTGAGCGCCGTGCATCTGGCGGTCGGTGCGCTGCGGGCCGGCGAGTGCGCGGCGGCCCTCGTCGCGGGCACCGGGCCCGGTGGCGGGCAGGGCGCGGGCGGCACGACCGCCGTCCTGCTGAGGCCGTTGGCCGCCGCGCGCGCCGCCGGTGACGTCGTGCACGCCGTCGTGGCGGGCAGCGCGGCGGGGCATCCCGGGCGCGGCACGCACCCCGGGCTGCCCGGGCGGCTGCGGCACCGGGTCCTGCACACCGCCGCGATCCCCGGGGCGCGGGCGGCCGAGGCGGAGGCGTCGTACGGCGCGGCGGGCTGGGCGGGGGCGACCGCGCTGGCCCGTGCCGTACTGGAACTGCGCCGCGGCACCCTCCTGCCCGGGCCGGACCGGCCGCGGCCCGCCGTCGGGGAGACCGCGCGCGGCTTCGCGAGCGGGCTATCGCCGCGCGCGGTCGTCGTGGGGGTGCACGAGGAGGACGCCCAGCACGTCGTCGTGGCGCTGCGGGAGGCGGAACCGGGCCCGGCGCCGCAGCCCCCCGGGCCCGGACCGGACGGCGGACGGCACCTGGTGCTGCTGTCGGCAGACACCCCGCAGCACCTGGCCGCCACCGCCGGACGGCTCGCGGCCTGGCTCGCCGCCCGCGAACGCAGCACCCCGCCCGCTGGCCCCGCCCTGGCCGCCGTCTCCCGTGAACTGAGACTGGGCCGCGCCCCGGCCGACTGCCGGCTGGCCCTGGTGGCGGACGACACCGCCCAACTCGCGCTCACACTCGAGGCGTTCGCGACCCGCACCCCGCCACCGGGCCCGCCGGACGCACTGGGCCCGCCGGATGCACTGGGCCTGGCGGGCCCCTTCGTCCCGGCGGGGCTCCCGCCGGTTCACACCGCGGATCTGCGGGGCTCGGCCGGTGAGCCGTTGCTGGCCGGGGCGCTGCCCGAGACCCGGGCCTATGTCGACGCCCTGTGGGAGGGGCGCCGCTTCGCGCAGCTGGTCCGGCTGTGGCTGGCCGGTGTCGACGTGCTGGTGGCGGGGCGGGCGCACCTCGGGCCGGTGACGGAGCTGCCCGCGGGCGCGCACGGGCCCGCGGCCGAGCGGGGAGCCGGGACGTGACGGCCGCCGGGCAGGAGCTGGACGCCCTGCGGGTCACCCTGTGGCTGTGTCCCAACGACGGGCTCAGTCCCGACAACGCCCGGCTGCTGGCCGAGCACTGGCTGGACGAGCGGGAGCGGCGCACGGCGAGGCGGTTCCTGTTCGAACGCGACCGTCTGCAGTACCTGATCGCCCACACACTGGTACGGCGCGCCCTGGCGCTGGAGGCGGGCCTGGCCGAGGCGGAGCTGGTCATCTGGCGCTCCGCACGCGGCCGGCCCTTCCTGCGGCCCACGGCCGACCTCGCCGCGCGCGGCGGGCGGGTGCTGGACTTCAACCTCTCGCACGCGGGCGGCTACAACCTCCTCGGCATCGTGCGCCAGGCCCGTATCGGCGTGGACGTCGAGCGGATCGGGGAGCGCGACGAGAACGCGATCGCCACCATCGTGCACGCGATCTCGCCCGCGGAACGGGCCTGGGTGACGCGGGCCGAGCCGGGCCCCGCGCGCGACCGGCGCGCCCTGCGGGTGTGGGTGCTGAAGGAGGCGTACTCCAAGGCGCGCGGGCTGGGCCTGGGCATCCCCTTCGACAGTTTCGTCTTCACCCTGGACGACGCGTGCGGAGTGCGGGCCTTCACGCCCCCGGCCGACGATACGGGCCGGCGCTGGCGGTTTCTGGAGCTGGAGCCGGTGGCGGGGGTGCTGGTCGCCGTGGCGGTGCCCGCCGGCGACGCCGCGGGCGCGCTCGTCCACCTCAACCACGGCTTCCCCTGGAGCCGGTCGGCGCCCGAGCGGCTCGCGCTGCCCGGGCCCGTGGGAGGAGAGGCGTACGCCGCCGTCGCGTAACGGGAATGTTTCCGCCGCGGAAAAGACGGGTGCTGTTTTCCCCCCGCTTCCGCCGGCCTTCACCGTGCCGTCTTCCGTGCGGCCCGCCACCCGGCTGCCCGTTGAATTCCGGCCGGTTGTCCAATGAGCTTGTGCGGAATTTCTCAAGGGGTCGCACGGGTATTGATCGTCATCCGGAATCTCTTCGCGAACAGTGTGCGGAGCGGTGAATTCCGCCTGGTGCGGCCGGTCTGACGAGCGGGTTCACGGTCGTCGCACGGGTGCTCTTGAACGGCTTGGATCGATGGCGCAACACCGTTCATGGGACTGTGCTCGAGAACCGCTGGAGAAATTGACTGGAGGGGGGAGAACACCGCTAGCTTGCCTTCCAGTGGAGGCACAATTTTGGCCACGTGAAGGAAAGAGACGAGGAACTCGACGAGTACGGAGGAGACCGTGAGGATTCAGGTTCTGGGTCCGTTGAGTGCCGAGGTCGACGGGGGATCCATCGTTCCGTCCGCGAGCAAGCCGAGGCAGATCCTGGCCCTGCTCGCCCTTTATCCGGGCCGTGTGATGCCCGTGCCCACCCTCATGGAGGAGATCTGGTCGACCCGGCCGCCGCAGAGCGCGCTGACCACCCTGCAGACCTACATTCTTCAGCTGCGCCGGCGCCTGGGCACCGCGATGGGGCCCGGCACGCCCGGCCGGGCGAAGGACGTCCTGGCCACCCGGCACGGCGGCTATCTGCTGCAGATCCCCGAGGACTCGGTGGACGTGCACGACTACGAGCGTCTGATCCGCGAGGGGCAGGCGGCCTTCGACGTGGGCGACAGCGAGGTCTCCGCCGCCCGTTTCAGGGCCGCGCTGGACCTGTGGCGGGGGCCGGCACTCGTGGACGTGCGGGTCGGACCGATTCTCGACATCGAGGTGCGGCGGCTGCAGGAGAGCCGGCTGGTGACCGTGGAGCGGCGCATCGATGCCGAGCTGCGGCTGGGCCGGCACGCCGAACTGATCGCCGAGCTGACCGAACTGACCGCCCGTCATCCGCAGCACGAGGGCCTGCACTCGCAGGTCATGGTCGCGCTGTACCGCTCGGGACGGCAGGCGTCGGCCCTGGAGGCCTACCGCAGACTGCGGATGCGGCTGATCGACGAACTCGGGGTCGAGCCCTCGCCGCAGCTGCAGCGGCTGCACCAGGCGATGCTGGCCGTCGACCCGCAGCTGGACGTCCTGGCGGGACCCCGGCACACCTCCACCTTCGACCTGTTCGCGGCGTGAGAGGCGACCTGCCGGGCCCGGGGCGGGACGTCGATCGCGTTTCGACGCCCTCTCGAGCCCGGCCGCCGACGGTGGGGGGAGAGACCGCGCCGCCCCGTGCCGGAGCCTGGAGTTCGCCGTGCCCCTCGTAAGACGCCTGGACAGCCCCGTGGACACCCTGCTGCGGCGCGCGGCCGCCCGCGCGCCGGGCCGGCCGGCCCTCACCACCGAGCAGGGGAGCTGGACCTTCGGGGAACTCGACCGGGAGGCCGACCGCGTCGCCCGCTGGGTGCACGGCGCCCTGCGGCGCGCGGACGCCTGCGTGGCCCTCGCCTGCACCCTGGACGCGGTCTTCCCCGCGCTGTACTTCGGCGTGCTGCGCGGCGGGCGCCCGCTGGCCCTGCTCGACCCCCAGGCGGGCTCCGCGGCCGCCCGCCGGCTGTGCGAGGCGGCGGGAGCCGAGATCGCGCTGGTGCCCCGCGCGCTGGCCGAGCGGCTCCGTGCGGAGCGGGCGCGGCTGCCGCGCCTGCACACGGTCGTCGTCACCGACGCCGGCCCCGGCGGCGAGCCGGGCGGGCGGGGCCCGGGCGCGGGGGTGTTGCCGGCCGCCGTCCTGGCCGCCGCAGGCCCCGCGCCGTTCGAGACGCCGGTGCGTGACACCGCCGCCGTGGCCTGCATCCAGCACCTCCCGCATCCCACCGGCGGGCTGCGGGAGGTGCGTGTGAGCCACCGCAACCTGCTCGCCAACGCCGCGCAGACCGCCCTCGCCCACCGCCTGGACGGCGACAGCGTCGTCGTCAACCAGCTGCGGGTCTTCCGCCCGGCCCTGCTCGGCGCGGCCGTCCACGCCCAGGCCCAGCAGGTGCTGGTGAGCGATCCGGACCCGTACACGGGGATGACCGTCAGCCGCGGCAGGCGGGCCACGCACTACTACGGCCTGTCCTCCCGCCTCGCCCGCCTGGCCGCCGGCGAACAGCCCGCCGGCCGCCTCACGGACCTGCGGGCCGTGCACTGCGGCGGCGGCGGCGTCCTGGAACCCTTTGCCGCCCGCCGGCTGGAAAGGGCCCTGCGGGTTCCCGTGCTGCAGGACCACGGCATCGGCGAACTGGGCGCGCTCTCCCACGTCCAGGAGCGCGGGGCGCGTCCCGAACGGGGCGCGGTGGGCGTGCCGCTGCCCGGGACCGAGTGCCGTGTGGTCGACTTCGGCACGCGCGCGCCCGCGCCCGTGTTCGGCGAGGGAGAGGTGGAGCTGCGCGGGCCGCAGATACCGGCGGGCCGCGCCGACGGCTGGCTGGCGACGGGCGACGCGGGCTATCTCGACCTGGACGGCCGGCTGCACGTGGTGCGCCGGGCGGGCTTTCCGTTCGCCAGCGGCGACGCCCTCGTTGCGCCCGGCGTCGTGGAGTGGGTGCTGCTCCAGGATCCCCGGGTGGCGGACTGCACCGTCGCCGACGTCCCCGATCCCCTCCACGGCTCAGCGGTGTGGGCGGGCGTCGTCCTGCGCGGGAGGGCCCGCCGCGTCCCCGGCGTCCTCGCCGCCGTCACGGCCCACGCCAACGCCCGCCTGGGCCCCGGCGAACAGATACGGCGCCTGGACGAACTCGGCACCATTCCCCGCGACCTTGCGGGCCGGACGGAGCGCCGCCTGCTGATACGCCAGTACCTGACGGCTGCGTGAACGGGGCCGCGGCGGCCCGCCGCGGCCCCGTTCCGCTCCCGGTCCTTGACGCCGCTTCCCCGGACACCACTCGGGCGTGCGCGCCGGTGACGGCGGGCTTCGGCGAAGGGCACCGTGCCGGCCGCCGCGCGGGCACGGACGAGTCCCACCGGCGGCCGGTCCTTCCCGGCCTGCCGGCCGGGCGCCCGCTCGTGCCGGCCCGTCACGCCGTAACAGCCGGATCCTCGCTGCGCGGGGGCCGCGTGTCGTCCTGCTGTCTGGGCCAGCCGATGTCGTCGTCGCAGCGGGGGTCTTGGGCCGTCCCGGCCGGATGGGGGGCGGTGCGGTGCGGGCGCTTCCTTTCGCCGGGGGACGGCGTGGGCGTCCCCGATGCCAAGGGCGCGCTCACTCGCGGCCTCATCATCGACTCCCTGGAAGCGGACGGGCAGGAACCGGCCCCGGACAGGAGCCGGTCAGTTCGAGATCCTGCCGGGGTCCGCTGGAGAATCGCTGGAAGAAGGCACGAGAACCGCACGAAGTGCCTTTGCGGGGGCGGAAATCTGGAATGCGTCTCGAATTCTGCCGGACCGTCACGAAGCCGGGTTGACCCCGCAGGGCGCGGCTCGCGAACCTCGATTCCGGGAATTTCCGAGAAGGAGGAACTGCCGTGGCCAGCAACAAGAAGAACGTGCCGGGCGGCGAGTGGGACGCCGTCGCCGACGACGTCCCCGCGGACCTGGACGCGGAGGAGGTCCTCGGCAACATCGCCCTGCAGTAGGGCGCACGCCCGCACCGCGGACGGGCACAGAAGGAGCGGACCTGCAAGGAAGGAGGGGTCCACCCCACCGGGTGGACCCCTCCTTCCGGGCTCGCCGCGCCGCCCCGGCCGCCGCCGTGCTCAACCGGTCGCGAGCGCCACGCACATCCCGCCCAGCGCCAGGGCCTGCAGGGCCACCCGGGCGTTGATGACGCTGTCCCAGGTCCGCTGCAGGGCGCGGGCCTCGGGCGCGGTGCGGCACTCCAGCGCCGCACCGGTCAGCTCCTTGTTCACCGGGGCACTGACCTTGTTGTAGAGGGCCAGCCACACGACCAGGGACACGGCCGCGATGCCCGCGGCCACGGCCGGCACCGCCTTGCCGTCGACGGCGGCGACGGCGACGGTGGCGACGGTGGCGACCAGGCCGAACACCCCCGGGATTGGCATCCGCCGGTCCCCGAAGCGGTGGGTCTGGCCCATGGCGCTGGTGAGCACCACGTCGTCGACGTGGGCCATGGCGGGGCGCTGCACCAGGGCCGAGAAGACATCGGTTCCGTAGACCACCGCGTTGGCCATGGTGGCCACCACGGCCAGCGTTTGCAGGAGCGCTTCCATCACAACCACCTTCGTGGATCCCCGACATATCAATGCTAGATACTGTGCCGATGCTATATTAGCTGATGCTAGAAATGCTAGCTTTGACAACAGCGTGGTTCTGTCGGGGACTTCGCACCGGATCTGCGTCCGGACCCAGCCACGAGGAGACCTGGAGATGGCCATAGGACGTGCCCGTCGCATACTCATCGCCGGCGGAGGGATCGGCGGTCTGTCCGCCGCTCTCGCGCTGCAGCGCAGGGGGTTCGAGACCGTCGTGTTCGAACGGGCCGACTCGCTGCGCGACGGCGGTGCCGGCCTGCACATCTGGACCAACGGCGTGCTCGCGCTGGACTGTCTGGGGGTGGCCGGGCGGGTCCTTGAGGTCGCGCCCGTCCAGCACGTCGCGCACTTCACCACCTGGCGCGGCGAGGTGCTGGGCGCCTGGCCGGTCGGTGACTTCATCGAGCGCTACGGCGCCCCCACCATCGCCGTCGAGCGTTCCGTCCTGCACGGCGTGCTGCGCGAGGCCCTGGACGGCTCGCCCCTGCGCACCGGCGCCGAGGTGGTGTCCTTCGACCAGGACGCGGACGGTGTGACGGTCCGTTTCGCCGACGGCTCCAGCGAGCGCGGCGACCTGCTGATCGGGGCGGACGGCATCCACGGCGCCGTGCGCGACCACCTGTTCGGTCCGGCCCGCAACCGTTTCAGCGGCTACATCGCCTGGCGCGGGCGGGCGCCGATGGAGCACGCCGACATCCCGCCGGGCACCTTCAACGCGGTCTTCGGGCCGGGCACCCGGTTCACGTACTACGACGTCGCGCCCGGCCTCGTGCACTGGATGAGCGTCGCCAACGGGGCGCCCGGCGGCCGTGACGGGGCCGGGGCGCGGGCGATGCTGCTGCGCCGGCACGAGGGGTGGGCCGGGCCGGTGGCCGACATCCTGCGGGCCACCCCCGAGGAGTGGATCCTGCGCGGTGACGTCGAGGGCCGCAAGCCCGAGCGGGCGTGGGGACGCGGGCGGGTCACGCTGCTCGGGGACGCCGCGCACCCCATCACCTTCAACATCGGGCAGGGCGCCTGCCAGGCGCTGGAGGACGCCCTGGTGCTCGCCGAGTACCTCGACCAGCCGGGCGATGCCGTCGCCGCGCTGCGCCGCTACGAGGCCGAGCGGCGGGCGCGCACCGCGCCGCTGCAGAAGATCGCCTGGCGGATCGGGAAGATGGGCGCGCTGCAGAACCCGCTGCTGATCAGGGTGCGGGAGTCCTTCATGCGCAAGAACTGGAACACCAAGGCGTTCCGGGCGGCGGAGCAGGGCCAGGTCGCCTACGGCGCCCGCTGGGCCCGGCCCGCCCACCGCCCCGCGGCGGCCCCCGCCACGGCGGACTGAGCGCACCGCCCGGGGACGGCCGCAGATGCGCGGGCCGTGGCGTCAGTCGTGCCGCGGCCGGTGCGTCGCCGCCGCGCCGATCGACGGGTCCAGGCCGGCCCAGACGCGGTGGCCGGGCGGAAAGCCCAGCGCGAGAAGGACGTTGACCAGGATGCCGCGCGACATGAACCAGGCGGTGTCACCGGCGCCGGTGCCCAGGGCGAGGCGGACCTCCTGCCACAGCTGCTGCCACTGGGCGCGGACCGTCTCGCCGAACTCGTGGTCGCCGGCCGCCTCCGCGCCCGCCACCGCGGCATACACCTGCATCTGCATCAGCAGCCGCTGGGGCTCGCTGAGGATGACCCGCGTGTAGGCGATGGCCATCGCGCGCCGGGCCTGTTCGCCCTCGAGCCCCTCGGCCGCCGCCACCAGCGTGTGTGCGATCTCGGCCACGCAGCGCGTGGCCGCCGCGAGGAACAGCGCCCGCTTGCCGGGAAACAGCCGGAACAGATACGGCTGCGAGACTCCCGCGCGGCGCGCGATGTCCTGCGTCGAGGTGCCCACGTACCCCCGGGACGCGAACTCGATGATCGCCGCGCCCACCACGGCCGTGCGCCGGTCGTCCGCGCTCATCCTCGGCATGGCACCACGCTCGCCGCACGGTGCCCCGCCCGTCAAGGAACTGCCTGCGGCCGGCCGGCCGGCCCCCTTTCTTTTCGAGACACATTCGAGGAATGCGCCAGAGCGGGGTGCGAGATTCGCGGGGTCGAGAACCGCTCGGCGACGGCTCGATGATCCACGCCCCGACAATTCAGTGAGGTAGGCACGGGGATGAGCGACAACCAATTCACGATGTTTCCCGGACAGGGATCGCAACGCGCGGGCATGGCCTCGCATCTGCTGCGCGAGCATCCCCGGACGGCGGGACGTGTGCTGGAGCAGGCCCAGGAGGCGAGCGGCCTTCCGCTGAGCGACCTGTGCACCACGGCCGCGGACGGTGAGCTGGCGCCCACCGAGATCGCCCAGCCCGCCATCGTCGCGACCAGCCTCGCCACGTACCAGGTGCTGCACCGGGAAGCGGGCTTCGTCCCGGCCGCGGTGGCCGGTCACAGCCTCGGCGAGTACACGGCCCTGGTCGTCGCCGGTGTCCTCGACGCCGACGACGCGCTGCGCCTGGTGCGCCGCCGCGGTGAGCTGATGGCCGGCGTCTCGCGCCGCGTCGCGGGGGCGATGGCCGCCGTCATCGGCCTGCCGCCCGCGCAGATCGAGGAGATCTGCGCGGCCACCGCCGGCGCGGGCGTGGTGGAGGTCGCCAACTACAACGAGGCGGGCCAGACGGTGATCTCCGGTCAGCGCGCCGCCGTCGAGGAGGCGGTACGGCTGGCCGGCGCGGCCGGCGCGGAACGCACCGTGCCGCTGAAGGTCTCCGCGCCCTTCCACTGCTCCCTCATGCACGTCATCGAGGACGAGTTCGCCGCCGAACTGGAGCAGGTCGCCTTCGGCGAGCCGGCGCTGCCGGTGTTCAGTTCCGTGACCGGTGCCCGGGTGCGCGACGGCGCGCACGCCCGCGATCTGCTGCGGCGTCAGCTCGCCGGCCCGGTGCGCTGGGTGGACGTGCTGGACGCCGCCGCCGCGTTCGGCGCCGACGGCTATCTCGAGGTCGGCCCGGGCCGGGTGCTCAGCGGCTTCGCCAAACGGACCGTGCCCGATGCCCGGGTGCGCTCCACCAACGACGCGCGCCGCATCACCACGCTCCTGCGCGACCTGCGCCAGGACGCAGCCGCTCCCGCGGCCGCCGCATAGGCCGCCCCCCGGGGGCCGCCGGCGCCCCGGCCGCGCCGTCCCCGTCCCCGTCCCTGTCCCCGTCCGTCCCTGTCCGCTTCCGACTCCGACCTCCCGACCCTCCGCGTGCGAGGGGCGCACCGAGCCCTTTGGCACGTATCTCACCACCCGAAAGGCAGCCCACGGTGTCCGAAACCCTGATTCCCACGACGACCGACCACCTGTCCGCGGTGCAGGCGGCCGTCGCCGACGCCCTCGGCATCGACGCGTCCGAGGCCGTGCCCGAGGCGACCTTGCTGGGCGAGCTCGGCGCGGAGTCGATCGACCTGCTCGACATCCTCTTCCGCCTGGAGCGCGCCACCAAGGTGAAGATCACCATCTCCGACATCGCCGACCTGCTCCAGGGCGGCATCCCGGACGAGGAGTTCGGCGACGAGAACGAGGTCGTCAACGACCGCGGCCTGACCCACCTGGAGAGCGTCCTGCCGCAGTTCGACCGCAGCCGGCTCGACGAGCCGCTGACCGCCGAGGGCGTGCTGGGCCTGTTCACCGTCCAGAACCTCACCGACCTGCTGACCGAGCGGGCCCAGGCCGCCGCCTCCGCCTGAGCGGTTTTTGTGTCGTCCGCGGCCGGTGTCCGGGTCAATGGCGCCCCGGGCACCGGCCGCGGAGCCCCGGCACCCCGCCCGCCCTGCCCCGGGCCCGTCCCGGCGGCAGCCAGGCCGCCCACCTCGCAAGCGAAACGGGAAGAGAGAGATGAAGCTGAAGGACCGTACCGCCTTGGTCACCGGCGCCTCCCGCGGCATAGGCCGGGCCATCGCCCTGGCCCTGGCCGAACAGGGGGCGGCCGTCGCAGTGAACTACCGCTCGCGCCGGGAGGAGGCGCTGGCGGTGGTCAAGGAGATCGAAGCGGCGGGCGGCCGGGCCGTCGCGGTCGGCGCCGACGTCTCCGACCCCCAGCAGGCCAAGCGCCTGGCCGAGGAGGCCACCGCCGGACTGGGCTCGCTGAACATCCTGGTCAACAACGCCGGCATCAGCGACGACGGGCTGATCTACGACGCGGCGCCCAACGCCTGGTGGAACGTCATGAAGGTCAACTTCGGCGGCGCCTACCACACCACGCACGCCGTCATGGACCAGTTCATGGCGCAGGGCGAGGCGTCCATCGTCAACATCTCCTCCGCCATGGGCGAGCGCGGCTGGATCGGCCAGTCCAACTACTCGGCCTCCAAGGGCGCGCTGAACTCCTTCACCCGCTGCGCGGCGATCGAACTCGCCCGCTTCGGGGTGCGGGTCAACGCGGTGCTGGCCGGCTTCACGCCGACCGAGCTGGTCGAGGAGGTCTTCCAGCGCGACGGCGGCAAGAGCATCAAGCGGCAGATCCCGCTGCGCCGGTTCGCCACGGTCGAACAGGTGGCCGCCGCCGCGGTGTTCCTGGCCGGCCCCGACTCCGGCTACACCACCGGCGAACTGCTCACCGTCGACGGCGGCTTCTCCGCCCAGCTCGGCATCGGCCGCCCGTAGGGCCGGGGACGGGAGACGACACGACGATGCGATTCCATCTGATCGACCGGATCGAGACGCTCACCCCGCGCGAGACCATCACCGCGCGCAAGGTCACCTCGGTCGACGAAACCTACTGGCAGGCCACCCCGAACGGCCCGGTCCTGCCCTTCGGCCTCGCGCTGGAGGCCCTCTGTCAGGCGGCGACCTGGCTGATCATGATCAGCACCGATCACCGGCTGCGTGCGGCGCTGCTCGCGGTCGGCGAGGCCACCGCCCACCGGGACGTGGCCCCCGGAGAGGTGCTCAGCATGCACGCCACGATCGAGTCGATGACCGGCGAGGCCGCCATCCTGGACGGCACCGTCACGGCCGGCGGCGAGCGCGTCCTGGAGGCCACCGGCATCCTGTGCGCGCTCATCGACGCCGAACGGCTCGACGACCCCGACCACACCAGGCGCATGGCGCACCAGCTGCAGGGCGGAGGGCCGGTGGGATGAAACGCGCAGTGATCACCGCGGTGGGGGCGGTCACCCCGCTCGGCAACGACGCCGAGACGACCTGGCAGGGCCTGGCCACCGGACGAGGCGGAGTGGGCCGGCTGACCACCTTCGACGCCGAAGGCTTCCCGGTGCGCATCGCCGCGCAGGTCAAGGACTTCGACGCGGCCAGGGCCATCCCGAAGCACATCGGGCGCAAACACCTCTCGCGCGTCGGCCAGTTCGGCGTCGCGGCCGCCTGGGAGGCGGTACGCAAGGCCGGCCTCGACACCCTTGCCGAGGACGTGTACGGCGCCGGCGAGCGCGGGGTCGCCATGGGCGCCAGCGTCGGGCGGCCCGAACTGCAGGTGCTGCTGGACATCGGCCACCTGCGCGCCGGCACCGGCAATCCGGACGCGTTCATCTGCCGCCCGCCGGCCGTGACCCTGACGGACGACCAGAACGTGCCGCTCGCCGCCATGGCGCGGATGCTCGGCGCCACCGGCCCGATGATGGGCATCTCCACCGCCTGCTCGGGCTCCGGGCACGCCATCGGCGAGGCCTTCCGCGCCATCCAGGAGGGCGACGCCAAGGTCATGCTGGCCGGCGGCTACGACTCCCTGACCACCTGGCTCGACCTGCTCGGCTTCAGCCTCCTGGGCGCCCTGACCGACCGGCACAACGACGACCCCGCCCACGCCTCGCGGCCCTTCGACGCCGACCGCACCGGGTTCGTGGTCGGCGAGGGCGCCGTCGCCGTCGTACTCGAGGAGCGGGAGGCCGCCCTCGAGCGCGGCGCCACCGTCCTCGCCGAGGTCCTCGGCTACGGCTCCACGCTCAACGCCTGGCGCATCACCGACTCGCCGCCGGACGGCTCCGGCGCGATCCAGGCGATGGAGGGCGCCCTGCTGGATGCGGGCCTGGGCACCGACGCCATCCAGCTCGTGGTCGCGCACGGCACCAGCACCCACGGCAACGACCAGTCGGAGACGGTCGCCATCAAGAAGGTGTTCGGCACGGACGCGCACAAGCTGGTGGTCACCGCCCCCAAGTCCATGGCCGGGCACCTGACGTCGGCCAGCCTCGGCCTCGGCGTGCTGGCCGCGATCGGCGCCATGCGCCACTCGCTGGTGCCGCCCACCGTCAACCTGGAGCGCACCGCGCCCGGCCTCGACCTCGACTACGTGCCGCACACCGCCCGCCAGATGCCGGTGGGCGCGGCCCTGATCAACGCGTTCGCCTTCGGCGGCAGCAACACCAGCATCGTCATCGGTGCGCCGCGGGAGGACGCATGAGTACGACCCGGACGGCCACGGGCGCCGTGGCCGGCGCCTTCGACCGGATCGTGGAACTCGAGCCGGGCCGCCGGGCCGTGGCCGTGCGCAACATCCCCCACACCCTCCCGTGCTTCGACCACCACTTCCCGCGCTTCCCCGTCCTTCCCGGGGTGCTGCTCCTGGAGAGCATGGCGGCCCTGGCGAAGGCCGCCGCCGGAGGCGAGCGGGCCTGGCGCCTGGCATCCGTGCGGGGCGTGCGCTTCAAGCACTTCGTCGGCCCCGGGGACCAGGTGCACCTCACCGCCGAGGTGACAGGAGGCAACCGGCACACGACCGAGGTACGGGCCACCGCCCGGGTCGGGGACCGGGTGGTCGCCACCGCTCGCGCCCTGGCACTGGCCCTCGCCGACGAGCCCTGGGAGGGCACAGCATGAGCGACGACAGGCGACGCGTGATGGTGACCGGCATCGGCCTGATGACCGCGATCGGCCAGGGCGCCGCACCGACGTGGGAGAACCTGCTCGAGGGCCGCATCGGCATCGGCCCGCTGCGCGCCTACGACCCGGCACCCCTGAACACGCGCATCGGCGCCGAGATCCACGACTTCGACCCGACCCGGTGGGCGAAGCGGCGCACCCTGCGCATGCTGTGCCGCGGCGACCAACTGGCCCTGGCCGGGGCCGTCCTGGCGCTGCGCGACGCCGGCCTGGAGGACGCGGGCGACCTCGGTCACCGCACGGGCCTGTTCCTCGGCAGCAACAAGGAAATGCCCCGCATGGACGAGCTGATCTCCCAGCTGCAGTCCGTGCGCTGCCCGGACGGCACCCCGGACCTGCACAAGCTGGGCCGGACCGCCTCCTCGGTGATCGCCCCGCTGTTCTTCGTCGAGGGCCTGCAGCCCGCGGCCGGCTTCCACATCTCCGAGAAGTTCGGCATCCGCGGCGCCAACGCCTACTTCGCCGGCACCGCCGACTCCGGCGCGATGGCGATCGGCCGGGCGATGCGCACCGTGCGCCGCGGCGAGGCCGACGTGGTCGTGGCCGGCGGCTACGACGACGCCACCGGCTGGTGGGCGATGTCCAAGATGGACGGCATCGGCGTGCTCAGCGACCGTACCGACCTGGGCAAGGAGGCCTTCCGGCCGTTCGACCGCGACCGCAGCGGCTCCGTCTTCGGCGAGGGCGCCGCCTTCCTCATCCTCGAGGAGCGGGAGCACGCCCTGGCCCGCGGCGCCCGCTGCTACGCGGAGGTCACCGGCTTCGGCTCCGGCAACGACTGCGTCCGCCCGCCCAGCCCGCAGCCCCGCGCCCGCGGCCTGTCCCGGGCCATCAGCCGCGCCCTGACCGACGCGGGCGCCACCTTCCCCGACGGCAGCTACATCGCCGCCCACGGCTGCGCCACCCGCCAGGGTGACGCCAGCGAGACCGTCGCCCTGCACGACGCGCTCGGTACGGCCGCCAAGGCCGCGCAGATCAGCAGCGTCAAGCCGCAGACCGGGCACCTGGTCGGCGGCGCCGGGGCGCTGAACGCCGCCGTGGCCGCGCTGAGCCTCGACTCCGGTGTCGTACCCGCCACCCAGAACCTCCACCACCCCGCCGAGGAGTGCGACCTGGACTACGTCCCGCTCACTGCGCGCGAGACCCGGCCCGGCCATGCGCTGGCCCTCGCCCGCGGCCTGGAGGGCCAGGCGGTGGCCATCGCCCTGGAGCGGACCTCATGACGGACATACCCGAGGACACATCCGAAAGGAGCGCGGACATGAGCCACGGCGAGCACGGCAGCACCTCGCCGGATCGCGGCGCTCGCTCCCGGCGGGTCGTGGTCTGCGGTGTGGGCGCGGTGACCGCCCACGGCGACGGCGCCACGGCACTGTGGGAGGGCATACGGTCGGGCGAGGCGGCCATCACCCCGGTACGCGGACTGCCCATGGAGGGCTACGCCACCGGGATCGGCGGCGAGGTCCGCACCCGACGCCGTCCCGGCTACGACTATCTGGCCGCCTTCGGCGGCCGCGAACGCGAACCGGCCGTCGACTTCGCCCTGCTGGCGGCCGAGGAGGCACTGAACCAGGCGGGCCTGACCCAGGTGCCCGCCGAACGCTGGGGCGTGGCCCTCGGCTCCTGCATGGGCGGTCTGCGCAGCGCCGAGAAACTGGCCCGGCGCGCCGGCGAGGACACCACGTACGACGACGACGGCCGGCACAACCTGCTCGTGCTGCCGCAGGCCATCGCCGAGGCGGTCAGCAGCGCCTTCGGGCTCAGGGGACCGTCGCTGTCGGTCAACACGGCCTGCGCCTCCGGCGCCCACGCCATCGCGCACGCCAGCGAGTCGATCAGCGCCGGGCGGGTCGACGCGATGCTGGTCGGCGGCACCGACGCCTTCACGGAGACGGCGTTCGCCGGGTTCACCAGCCTCCAGTCGCTGTCCACCAGGCCCGCCGCGCCCTACTCCAAGGACCGCGACGGCCTCTCGCTCGGCGAGGGCGCGGGGATGCTGGTCCTGGCGGAGGAGTCGGCGGCCCGCGCGGCCGGCGCCCCGATCCTCGCCGAGGTGCTGGGCTACGGGCTGTCCGCCGACGGCTACCACGCCACCGCCCCGCACCCCAAGGGCGAGGGCGCGGCCCGCGCCATCCGCTCCGCGCTCGAGGCGGCCGGCATCGGCCCGCAGGACATCGCCTACATCAACGGCCACGGCACCGGCACGCCCAAGAACGACTCGGCCGAGAGCAACGCGGTGCGCGCCGCGCTCGGCGAGGCCGCCGGCAGGACCGCGCTGAGCAGCTCCAAGTCCATGATCGGGCACCTGCTCGGGGCGGCCGGCGCGGTGGAGGCCATCATCACCGTGCAGGCGCTGGTCGAGCAGACCGCCCCGCCCACCGCCAACTTCACCGAACGGGACCCCAAGTGCGGCCTGGACGCGGTGCCCGTCGCCCGCGCGATGGACATCGGCACGGCGCTGTCGAACAACTTCGCGTTCGCCGGCGCCAACGCGTGCGTCGCCTTCGGACGGCCCGGCCAGGAGCGCCCCGCCCCCGCCCCGCAGCCCGCCGACAAGGTCGTGATCACCGGGTACGCCGCCGTCACCGCGGCCGGCGAGGGCGCCGAGCCGCTGTGGCAGGCCTGGCGCGACGGGCGGGTCCTGGGCGCCGAGGAGGACGGACTGCGCATCGCCCGCGCCGAGTTCGACCCGAAGTCGATCCCGCCGCGTGAGCGGCGCCGGATGGACCGGCTCGGCCGGCTCGCCGTGGCCACCTGCGCCGGCGCGCTGGAGCACGCCGCTCTCACCGCCGACGAGGGCGTCGGCGTGGTCCTCGGCACCGGGCTGGGCCCGATGCGCAGCATCGAGGAGTTCCTGCTGCCGGTACTGGCCGGCTGCCCCGACCACGGCAGCCCGGCGATCTTCCCGAACACCGTCTACAACGCCGCCGCCGGCCAGGTCGCCATGAACGTCGGCGCCAAGGGCCCCACCTCGACGGTCACCACCGGCCACGCGGCCGGCGCCTCGGCCCTGACCGTCGCCCACGACCTGCTGCTGCGCCGCCGTGCGCAGGCGGTGCTGGTGCCCGCGGTCGAGGACCTCTCACCGGGGGCACTCGAGGCCTACCGCAAGCTGCCGCTGTTCGACGACGCCGACTACACCCTCGCCGAGGGCGGGATCACCCTGGTCCTGGAGCGCGAGTCGACGGCCCGGGCCCGCGGGGCGCGCATCCTGGCCGAGTTCGCCGGGCACGGCACGGCCTGCGACGCGCAGGGCGTCGGCCGCTGGGACCCGCAGGGCTCGGGGGTGGAGCGGGCCATGCGCCAGGCCCTCGAGCAGGCCGGCCTCCAGGCCGGGGACCTGGCCGGGATCTGGGCCAACGCGGCCGGCCTGAAGCGGGCCGACGCCCCCGAGGCGCTGGCCTGCGACCGGCTGGCCGCCCGGACGGCCGTGCACACGCCCAAGCGGATCGTCGGCGAACCGGTCGGCGCGGGCGCCCAGCTCGCCGCCCTGCTCGCGGTCACCGGCTGGCAGCACGGCCTCGACGCCGGGCCCGTGCTCATCAACAGCTCCTCGCTCGGGGGCACCCACATCAGCCTCGTCCTGCGTCCCGCTACGGAGAAGTGACATGTCCTGCCATCCCGACCGCCACGTGTCGATCCTCGCCACCGGCGCCCATCTGCCGGGCGACCCGCTCGACAACGACGACCTGGCCCGGGTGACCGGGCCGCTGCCCGACGACGTCCTGGAGGGCATCCAGGTCAAGCGCCGGCACTGGATGGTGGACCCGGCAACCGGTGAACACCGCACCTCCACCTCGCAGATGGCCACCGCCGCGGCCCGCCAGGCCCTTGAGCGGGCCGGTGTCGAGGCCGACGAGATCGACCTGATCGTGGTGTCCACGGCCAGCCCCGACCACCTGCTGCCGGTCGCCGGCACCTACGTCCAGGAGCAGCTGGGCCTCGAGAGCGTCGCGGTGATCGAGGTCCGGGCCGGCTGCGTGGGCGCCGTCCAGGCCCTGGACATCGCGCGCCGCCAGCTCGCCGACGGCACGTACCGGACCGCACTGGTGATCGGCGTGGAGGCGGTCTCCCCGCTGCTCGCCCCCATCTTCCTGGGCCTCGACCCGCACCGCGTGCGGATGCGCGACCGGCTCACCGTCTACACCTTCGGCGACGGCGCCGGCGCCGTGGTGCTGCGCGCCGGCGAGGAGGGCTCGGCGCACGAGGCGAGCCGGCAGGTGTTCGCCACCGCCTCCATGGGCGGCAGGCGCAAGCCCGGCATGCTCATCGTCGGCGGCGGCACCGATGCCCCGCTGGCCGAGCAGCAGCGCCGCAAGCGGCTGATGGACATCAAGCTGGACATCCCCGGCACCGCGTCGTTCGGCCCCCGGGTCTTCGTGCGGGGCATCCACGACATGCTGGAGCGCTCCGGGCTCAGCCTCGCGGACATCGACGCGTGCGTGCTGCCCGAGGGCAACGCCGAGTACTTCGCCGGCGAGTACGGCACGGCCGGGCTGTCGCAGCAGGACCAGGCGATCCTCAGCAAGAACATCGTGGAGAACCTGACCGACGTGGGCGCCACCGGCTCCGCCGCGGTGCCGCTGGCGCTGGACGCCGGCTGGAGCGAGGGCCGTGTCCGGCCCGGCCACACCGTGCTGCTGCTGGCCATCGAGGCCAGCCGCTACCTGTACGCGGGGCTCACCTTCACCTGGGAAGCGCCCTGCCCCGGAAAGTAACAGACCGTCATATCCCGTACCCCCTGCGACCCATGAAGGACACAACGTGCCGACACAACAGACGGTGCTCACGGGCGAGAGCGTGGAGGAGCGCAACAAGAAGACCATCCGCTCGGTCTTCGACGTCTTCGTCAACAAGGGCGACTTCTCCATCGTCGACAAGATCTACAGCCCCGGCATGATCGACCACCAGCCGCTGCCGGGCGCCACCGAGGACCTGGACGGCGTCAGGTACACCATCGCCGGTCTGCGCGCGGGCTTCCCCGATCTGCACGTGACCATCGAGGACATGAGCGCCCACGCCGACTACGTGGTCATCCACAACACCTGGCGCGGCACCCACCTGGGCGAGTTCCTGGGGATGGCGCCCACGGGGCAGTACATCGAGTTCAAGGGCGTCGTGGTGTGGCGCCTGCTGGACAACGGGCTGATCGCCGAGCGCTGGGGCATCGGCGTGGAGTCCAACATGCTCGAGGTGCTGGGCATGCGCCGGCTCGCCCCCTCGGCGCGCGGCGCCGCGCGGTCCCAGGCCCGCAGGAACGACAGGCCCGGCTCGGTGCTCGTGCCGCTGCTGCCCGGCAAGGCCGAACGGTGGGCCGCCGTCCAGGCCGAGCTCGGCGCCGCGCGCCGGCCGGCCTACGAGGCCTCCAGGCGGCGGGCGGGCATCGTCCGGGAGTCCTTCGCCCGGCAGCGGGTGGGCGGCCAGGACGTGGTGGTGCTCCAGGTGGAGTCCCGTGACCCGGCGCTGTCGGGGCGCAAGCTGCGCGACTCCGCCCACGAGTTCGACGTCTGGCTGCGGGATGCCGCCGCCGAGGTGTTCGGCAGCGACCCGTGGGCCGCGCTCGCCGAGGGCGGCGCCGCCGAGCAGGGCCACCTGTGGTCCTCCGTCACCAGCGAGCTCGTCGCCCGCTGAGCAGCCGTCAGCCGGCCCGGCCCCTGCCCGCATGGGGCGCCGGCGCTGCCGGCCCCACCATTCTGTCAATGCTAGTATTCCTATCAACGATAAGTGCCCGGGGGAGTACGACCCGAACCTCCAGCCCCTCCGAGGCCCGCACGGCTCAGGAAGGAACCGATTCATGCGGCAACGTAAGCTCGGCAGCCAGGGGCTCGAGGTCTTCGAGCAGGGGCTCGGATGCATGGGCATGACCTTCGCCTACGGCCCGGCCGACGACGCCGAGGCCCTGCGCACCGCCCACCGGGCGCTCGAACTCGGCGTGACCCTGCTGGACACCGCCGACTTCTACGGCCCGCACACCAACGAGGAGTTCGTCGGCCGGGTCATCGCCGGCCGCCGCGACGACGTCGTCGTCTCCTCCAAGGTCGGCAACGAGGTCTCCCCCGAGGGCACCATCACCGGGAAGATCAACGGCCGCCCGGAGTACATCCGGGCCACCGTCGAGGGCACCCTGCGCCGCCTGGGCACCGACCGGCTCGACCTGTACTACCTGCACCGCATCGACCCCGACGTGCCCATCGAGGACAGCATCGGCGCCCTCGCCGAACTGGTGGCCGCCGGCACGGTGCGCCACATCGGCATCTGCGAGGCCTCCGCGGCCACCATCCGCCGTGCCCACGCCGTCCACCCGCTCAGCGCCGTACAGACCGAGTACTCGCTGTCCACGCGCGACGTGGAGGTCAACGGCGTCCTGGAGACGGTCCGCGAGCTGGGCATCGGCTTCGTCGCCTACAGCCCGCTGGGCCGCGGCCTGCTGACCGGCCGCATCCGCAGCCTCGACACGCTGGCCGAACACGACTTCCGCCGCATCGTCCCCCGCTTCCAGGAGGAGAACCTCGCGGCCAACCTCACCGTGGTCGAGCGCCTGGACGCCGTCGCCGCGGACAAGGGCGTCACCACCGGACAGCTCGCCCTCGCCTGGGTGCTCGCCCAGGGCGAGGACGTCATCGCCATTCCGGGCACCAAGCGCGTCGCCTACCTGGAGGAGAACGTCGCCGCCTCGGACGTCCGCCTGAGCGCGGACGACCTCGCGGCGCTGGACCAGATCGCCCCCTACGGCTCCACCGTCGGGGACCGCTACCCCGCAGGCTCCATGGCCACGCTCAACCGCTGACGCGGGCCGCGGAAGCGAAGGTGAGTGAGGAGCAACCATGGTGAACATCACGATCATCGGCGGCGGGATGGCCGGACTGACGGCGGCGATCGCCGCCGCCGAGCAGGGCGCCCGGGTCACCGTCCACGAGGCGCACTCCCATCTGGGCGGCCGCGCCCGCTCGGCCGAGGGGCCGTACATCACCAACGACGGCCCGCACACCATCATGAACAACGGCGAGGCCTGGCAGTGGCTCATCTCGCGCGGTGTGGCAGGCCACTACGTACGCCTGTCCTTCCACGAGTGGACCCGGATGCGCTTTCGCCACCAGGGCCGGCTGCGGATGACGCTGCCGCCCGGCTACATGCGCATGACCCTGCTGGGCCGCGACCGGCCGGTCCCCGTCGATGAGTCCTTCCAGGACTGGGCATCGAAGATCTTCCCGCAGCAGACGGTCGACGAGGCCCTCGGCTTCCTCGGCCCCATCGTCTTCCACGGCGACCCCGGCACCCTGTCCGCGGCCTTCATCTGGGAGCGGCTGCTGCGCGTGGGCACCCCCAAGTTCCCGCTGCCCAGCCGGTACTTCATCGGCGGCTGGGGCACGGTCGTCGACCGCATGGCGCGGGTCGCCCGCCGGCACGGAGTCGTCATCGAGACAGGCTCCCGCATCACCGAACTGCCCGTGGGCGACGGCCCGGTGATCGTGGCGACCTCCCTCGCCGCCGCCCGCGGCCTGCTCGGCGACAGCACCCTGGAGTGGCCCAGCGGCACCGCCGCCCTGCTGGACATGGCCGTCACCCACTCCAAGAAGGACGGCAACGTCACCTTCGACATGGACGAGGGCGGCTTCACCTCCCAGTACTCCGACCACGACCCCTCCCTCGCCCCCGAGGGCGAGGCCCTCTTCCAGGGCGCGATGCCGCTGCGGCCCGGCGAGCACAAGGCCCAGGCCATCGAGCGGCTGGAGGGACTGTTCGACCTGACCACCCCGGGCTGGCGCGCGCGCATGCTGTGGCGCCGCGAGGGCGTCTCCCGCGGCCGCACCGGAGCCGTCGACTACCCCGGACACACCTGGCGTCAGCGGCCCGCCATCGACCGCGGCGACGGCGTGTACCTGATCGGCGACAGCGTCGCCGCCCCGGGCATCCTCGCCGAAACCTCCATCAACAGCGCTCTGAAGGCCGCCCGACTCGCCGTACGGGCACGGCCGGTGACCGCACCACGCCCCGCCGTACCCGTCCGGTGAACGCCCCGACCGGCCCTGCCCACCACGACGTGTCCCACCCGACCCCGTAAGAGGGGGTGCACCCATGCGCATCACGCTGTCCCAGCGCGACACCCCGGACTTCCAGATCGCCGCCGACCTCGTCCAGGACGTGTTCGCCACCCAGTACCAGGCCAGCATCCGGCCCAACCCGGACGCCTTCCTCGCCTACTTCGAGAGCGCCGAGGACGGCACGGAATCCGCCCTCGCCTGCGCGGGCCTGTCCTTCCCCGAGCAGGACAACATCCTGCTCGAGCGCTACCTCGACGCACCCGTCGAGAAGGTCATCGCCGACGAGCTCGACGCCCCCGTCGCCCGCGAACAGATCCTCCAGATCGGCAACATCGCCTCCGTCCGCGCCAGCGCCGGCGGCGAGATCATCAAGGCCCTGCCGCTGGTCATGGCCTGCCTCGGCCGCCCGTACGCGGTCATGACGATGACCGGCCGGCTGGCCATGCTGATGCAGCGCCTCGGCGTGGTCTTCCACCCGCTCGTCGACGCCTCCCGCGACGCCCTCTCCCCCCAGGAGGCGGCCCAGTGGGGCTCCTACTACGACACCCGTCCGGTGGTCGGATGGGCCGAGGCGGCCGCGCAGAGCACCCTGCTGCTCGCCGCGATCGGCCGCTACTGCTTCGAATCGGTCGACATGCGGTTCGTCAGCAACCGCCCCGAGCAAAGGGTGCTGACCCGTGCAGCCTGACACCGAGACCGTGAGCCTGACCGCCGGCCTGCTCGCACGCGCGGACAGCGACGACGTCATGGTGCGCGTGCTGTCCGCCGACACCGCGCCCGCCACCGACTGGCGCTACCGCGACATCATCGGCGCCGCCCTCGTCCTCGCCGCCCGGCTGCGGCAGTGGGAGCAGGAACACGGCCGCCCCGCCCGCGTGGGGCTGCTCGCCGAGAACTCGCCCGAGTGGGTCACAGCCGACCTCGCCACGCTGTTCGCCGGCGCCGTGGAGATCCCGGTCCCCACCGCCTTCGCCGCCGAACAGGCCGCCTCCCTCTTCGAGACGGCCGACCTGTGCCTGGTGGACGCCGGCGGCAGCCGCGCCCTCGAGCGCTGGAGCCAGGACCGCCCGGCCGGCGTGCTGCCCGAAGACTGCCCCGTGACCGAGGTCGACCTGCCGGCCCTGCACAACGCCGCGCCCGCCACCGCACCCGCCTGGCCGGCGCCCGCCGAGGACGCGGTCGTCAAGGTCATCCACACCTCCGGCACCACCTCGGCCCCCAAGGGCGTCCGCATCCGCCGCCACGGCCTCAACGCCCTGCTGACCTCGCTGCGCGCCCGCACCGGCACCGCCCTGTTCGGCCGCTACCTCTCCATCGTCCCCCTCAGCCTGCTCATCGAGCAGGTCGCCGGCCTCTACATGCCCTTCCTCGCGGGCGGTTCGGTGACCTTCCTGCCGCCGGGCACCGCGCTGGTGGGCACCGCCGCCGACGCCGCGCCCCGCATGCTCGACCTGCTGCGCCGGGCCCGGCCCACCGCACTGGTCATCCCGCCCACCGTGGCCGGCCTGTTCCTCGCCCTGTGCGACCAGCAGCCCGACGAGAGCGTGACGGAACGGCACATGAGGATCTTCGGCCACGAAGGCCCCGTCTTCGTCGCCTGCGGCGGCGCCCCCGTGCCCGCCGAGATCCTCCAGCGCCTGCACGCCTACGGCCTGACCGTGCACGAGGGCTACGGACTGAGCGAGAACTCCTCCGTGGTCTCCTGGAACTTCCCCGGCGAGGTCCGCTTCGGCACCGTCGGCCGCCCCCTGGACCACGTCGAGGTCGAACTCGCCGAGGACGGCGAACTGCTCATCCGCAGCACCTCGCTGTTCGCCGGCTACACCCGCGAGGACCCCTCCAGCGTCGTCGTCGACGAGCAGGGCCGGCTGCACACCGGTGACCTCGCCGAGATCGACGAGGACGGCTATCTGCGCATCACCGGCCGCAAGAAGAGCCTGGTGATCACCGCCGGCGGCCGCAACGTCTCACCGGAGTGGGTCGAGGCCCGCTACCGCGAACTGGGCTTCGTCCGCGAGGCCGCCATCGTCGCCGACGGGCTCGAGGCCGTGCACGGCCTGTTCGTCGTCCAGGCGGGACTCGACCACGACACCGCACGCGCACGGATCGAGACGTTCGGCCGGCAGCGGCTGTCGGACATCGAACGGGCGGCCGTGATCCGCGTGATGGCCGAGGACGACCCCGACTACGCACGCTGTTTCACCGTCACCGGCCGCCCGCGCCGGGACGTCATCCGCACCCACCTGCTGGACGGCCGCCCCTCCGGCGCGGCGGCCGCGCACACCCCCGTCAAGGAGATTGCATGAGCACCGTCGTGAAGACCACCTCCTACGGCACCGGCAGCGGCCTGCTGGTGCAACCCGCCGCGGGCGCCGCCGCCCTGGCCGGCATCGACTCCGCGCAGCTGCTCGAACTGCTCGGCCAGGCGGGCTTCTTGCTGCTGCGCGGCTTCGACACCGACATGACGGCGTTCACCGCGCTGGTGCAGCACACCTCCACCTCCACCACCCTCGACCCCGCCCGCGACTTCTACTCCGAGGTCGCCCAGAAGGTCGACGCGGGCTTCGACGAGGTCGGCCTGCACACCGAGAACGGAAACAGCCCCTTCCGCTCCCACCTCGCCTGGTTCTTCTGCGAGAAGGCCGCCTCCTCCGGCTCCCAGACCACCGTGTGCGACGGCTACCGCGTCTGGGACGCCCTGTCCCCGGCCGCGCGCGAGGCATTCACCGCCCAGGACATCGTCTACAGCCGGTATGTCGCCGAGCCGCAGTGGCGCGGCATGGCCCACCACCTGCTGGGCCGCTCCAAGCCCGCCGACCAGATCGAGGTCTCCGAACTCCTCGCCCTGACCAGCACCCTCGAGGGCACCGAGATCGTGCCCGAAGCCGACGGCGGCATCCGCTACGCCTACACCACCCCCGCCGCCGGCACGACCGTCTTCGGCGACCGCCCCTCCTTCGCCAACAGCATCCTCGGGCCCTCCTTCAACTACGAGAAGCCGAAGATCACCTTCGCGGACGGCACCGAGTTCCCCCCCGGCCTGCTCGCCGAGGTCGAGGCGGTCACCGCCGCCCTCACCGAGAACCTCGACTGGCAGGACGGGGACGTCGCCGTCATCGACAACACCCGGGTCATGCACGGCCGGCGCGCCATCACCGACCCCGACCGGACCATCTACAACGCCCTCAGCTACATCGCGGTGCCCGCCACCGTCTGACGCCCTGCCACCAGGCCCGCCGGACGCGCCCTGTGGCGGGATGTGCGTCCGGCACCCCGTACCCGGACAAGAGGGAGCCATGAACACCGAACACCCCGCGTCACCGGTCGACGAGCCCGCCCACACGGCCGTGGCCCTGGACGAGGAGGACACCACGCCGCCCGATCCGCGGCGCTGGACCCTGCTCGTGTTCGTCGCGCTCGCCCAGTTCATGGTGCTCCTGGACACCACCGTGGTGAACCTCGCCCTGCCCGCCATCCAGTCGGACCTGGGCGCCTCCGCCACCGGCACCGAATGGGTCCTCACCGGCTACATCCTGTGCTTCGGCGGCCTCATGCTGCTGGGCGGGCGCACCGCAGACCGCTGGGGCCGCCGGCGCACCTTCCTGGCCGGCGCCGCCGTGTTCACCGCGGCCTCCCTGCTGTGCGGCCTGGCCGGCGGCACGGCGGTGCTGATCGCCGCCCGCGCCCTGCAGGGCTGCGGCGCCGCGTTCCTGTCGCCCGCGGCGATGTCCCTGGTCACCACGTCCTTCCCGAAGGGCCGCGAGCGCACCACCGCGCTCGCCGTGTGGGCGGCGCTCGCCGGACTCGGCGGCACCCTCGGCGTCGTCCTCGGCGGGGTGATCACCGACAGCCTCGACTGGCGCTGGATCTTCTACGTCAACATCCCCTTCGGCGCCGTCGCCGTCGCCGGCGTGCTGCTGCTCGGCCACCGCCGCGAGCACCTCACCGGCGGCTCACGGCCCGACCTGCTCGGCGCGGTCACCGTCACCGGCGGCCTGGCCGCCCTCGTCTACGCCATCGTCAACATCCAGGACCACGGCTGGCGTTCGGTCCTCTTCGTGGTGGGGCCGTTCGCCGCCGCCGTGGCCCTGCTGGCCGCGTTCGTCCTTGTCGAGCTGCGCGTCGCCGACCCGCTGATGCCGATGCGGCTGTTCGCCACCCGCTCACTCGTCACGTCCTCCGTCGGCCGGATCCTGACCAGCGGCGTCCAGGCCGCCGTCCTGTTCCTGTGCAGCTACTACCTGCAGCGCACCCTGGGCTGGTCCACCCTCAAGTCCGGGTTCGCGTTCCTGCCGCTGGGCATCGTCGCCATCGCGGTCACCGCCCCGGCCACCCGGCTGATGCACCGTCACGGCCCGCGCCCCGTCTACATCGCCGGTGCCGCCGGCTCGGTCGCGGGCCTCGTCCTGCTCGCCGGGGCACCGCGCGACGGCGCCTACCCGACCCAGGTGCTGCCCGCGCTGCTGATCCTCGGCGCCGCCATGCAGTGCTGCACCATCCCGGTCAACGTGCACGGCGTGTCCGACGTCCCGCACCAACAGCAGGGCATCGCCTCCGGCGTCCTCGTGGCGGCCTTCCAGGTCGGCGCCTCGCTCGGAGTGGCCGTCGTCGCCACCAGCGCCCTGACCCGCACCACCCGCGAACTCACCCGGGGCACCGCGCCGGCCGCCGCCTGGCTCGACGGGCTGCACCTCGGCTTCTGGATCGCCGTTGCCATCGCGGTGCTCAACCTGATCAACGCCGTCGTCGGCCTGCCCGGCCGGCGCCCGGCCCCCGGCACGGCCCCGGCGGCACACACCGCCCGACACCCCTGACACCCCCCACCCCGACGGGAGAAGAAACCCCATGGCACGTCCCGGAGATGTCCTGCGCCTCGGCGAGGACCGGCTCACCTTCCTGACCACGGCGGCCGAGACCGACGGCGCCTACGTCGAGGTGGCCGTGGAGTACTCCCCGGCCGGCGTCAAGCCGCCCCAGCACTACCACCCCCGGCAGACCGAGCGGATGCAGGTGAGCGACGGACAGCTGAACCTGCTCCTCGAGGGAACCCTGCACCAGTACGGTCCCGGCGACGAGTTCTACATCCCACCGGGCGCCGTGCACTCCGTCTGGAACCCCGGCCCCGAGCGGACCCGGATCACCTGGCGCACCACGCCCGCCTACCGGACGGAGAGGGTCTTCGAGACCCTGTGGGGGCTGACGAACGAAGGACGGCTCAAGGCCGACGGCACGCCCCGGCTGCAGATGCCGCTGCTCGCACTGGCCTTCCGCGACGAGTACCGGGTCGTCACCGGCCGCCCGTTCCTGCTGGACATGGCCCTGTGCACCGCCCTGGCCCCCCTGTCCATGGCCCTGGGCTACCGCCCCACCTACCGCCCGCCCCAGCCGGCCGGCCGCCCCCAGCCGGCCTGACCACGACCCCGGGGGGATTCCCCTCCCGACCCCCGCTCAGCCCCCGGACTCTGCTGCACCGTCAGGTGCCGCCGCCGGGCGCACACCCGGCACCCGCGGCCGGCCGGTCCCGGCCGCCCGCGGGCGCACACCCGGCACCCGCGGCCGGCCGGTCCCGGCCGCCCGGCCGGCTGTCGAGCCGCACGCGAGGGACGGGCGAGGTACGCCGCCTAGCGTCGGGCCCGACGGATTCACCGCGATGCGTGGAGGAACGGGAACATGGCCAGCGAGCAAGGATTCACTCTTCCCGGCGCGGATCTGCCCGCGCCCGACGCCGACCTGCGCGCCCGGCGCGAGGCGGTGGTCATCGAGCACACGATCGCCGAGACGCAGTGGGACATCGACGGCGTCTTCGCCACGTTCCCGCGCGGCCCCGTCTACCGCGTCCAGGCCTTCGAGGAGGGCGAGCTGGTCGGCCCCGACGCCATCCGCAAGGGCTACTTCGACGACATGCAGAAGGCCTTCCCCAACCTCGAGCACGACGTGCTCCACCTGCACCACACCCCCACCGCGGTCATCCTGGAGGCCTGGGCCCGCGGCAAGCAGGAGGCGGACTGGCGCGGCATCCCCAACCGCGGCAAGTCCATCGACGCCCCGGTCCTGGTCATCTTCCACTTCGACGGCGACGTCCTGATCGACGAGACGCTCTACTTCGACATCGCCACTTTCCAGCGGCAGCTCGCCTGACCCGCATCCAGGCACCGCGGGGCCCCGGCCGGCGACGGCACGGGGCCCCTAGCCGCATCCGGGCGCCGAGCGGTCGCCGACCGGGGTTCGAGGGGGAGTCGAGTGCCCGTCCGTAGCGTCGTCCGCGCCGGCCGGCCATGTGCCGGTCTGCGTCGGCGTACCTCACACACGCTCCACGCGACGGGCATCTCGCACCGGCCGCCTCCAGAAAGGATCGCTCGCATGAGCACCGTCACCCCCCCATCTTCGGGCGGAGGATCGAAGGGGCTGGTCTTCTGGGCCATCCTCACCACCGGCCTCGCCTCCTTCATGGCGGGCCTGGACAACCTCGTCATCATCACGGCGCTGCCCACCATCAAGGACAAGCTCGGCGGCAGCCTCGCGGACCTGGAATGGACCGTCAACGCCTACACCCTGTCCTTCGCGGTGCTGATGATGTTCGGTGCCGCGCTGGGCGACCGCTTCGGCCGGCGCAAGCTGTTCACCCTCGGACTGCTGCTGTTCACCGCGGCCTCGGCGGCGGCCGCGCTGGCCCCGGGCATCGGCATGCTCATCGCGGCCCGGGCCGTGCAGGGCGCCGGCGCGGCGATCGTGATGCCGCTGTCGGTCACCCTGCTGACCGTCGCCGTCCCGGCCGACAAGCGCGGCGCGGCCCTGGGCATCTGGGGCGCGATCAACGGCCTGTCCATCGCGGCCGGCCCGCTCGTCGGCGGCACGATCGTCGAGCACCTGTCCTGGCAGTGGATCTTCTGGCTCAACGTGCCCATCGGCCTGCTTTTGGCCCCCTTCGCGTTCACCAAGCTCGCCGAGAGCAGGATCGCCCAGTCCCGGCTGGACGCGGTCGGCACCGTGCTCTCCGGCCTCGGCCTGTTCGGCATCGTCCTCGGCCTGGTCAAGGGCCACGGCGACGGCTGGACCTCGGCGCCGGTGCTGTCCGGGCTGATCGGCGGCGCGGCGGTCCTGGTCCTGTTCGTGCTGTGGGAGAACCGCACACCCCACCCGATGGTGCCGATGCGGATGTTCCGCAACCGCGCCTTCTCCGGGATCAACCTGGCCGGCGTGCTGATGTCGGTCGGCATGTTCGGCGCGATCTTCCTGCTCACCCAGTTCCTGCAGAACATCCAGGGCTACAGCGCGATGAGCGCCGGCGTACGGCTGCTCGCCTGGACCGCGATGCCGATGGTGGTGGCGCCGCTCGCCGGCATGATCTCCGACCGCATCGGCGGCAAGCCGGTGGTCGCCCTCGGACTCGCCCTGATGACGTTCGGCATGGCCTACTGGGCGTTCGTCCTGGAGCCGGACGTCTCCTACGCCGCCCAGCTGCCGTCGCTGATGATCTGCGGCGCCGGCATGGCGATGTTCTACGCACCGCTGATGAACCTCACCATGGGCTCGGTCGCCGAGCACGAGCAGGGCATCGCCTCCGGTGTCACGGCCGCCACCCGCGAGGTCGGCGCCGCACTGGGTGTCGCCCTCCTCGCGTCCATCTTCAGCGCCAACGGCGGCTACGCCTCGCCGCAGAACTTCGTCGACGGCATCACCCCGGCCATGTGGGTGGGCGCCGCCGCGGTCGGCCTGGGCACCCTGTCCATGCTGCTCGTGCCGGGCCGCCGCAAGGACTCCTCCCGGCCCGTGCCGGCGGTTACGTCCCCGGCCGAGCAGAACGCACCGGCCGCGGCCCGCTGACATCCGCGGCGCGGCACCGGACCCCACGACAGGGCACCCCCGGCAACCCGGGCAGCCCCGGCGGGGTCCGGCGCCGCGCCCGGCACCCCCGCACCGCCCCCGCCCGAGTCACGCCGTCCAACGCACGCCGTACCCACCGTCATCCGGCTCACGCCGTACGAACCGCCGTACACCCAGGCCGTCCGCCGAACCGGCAGACGGCCCCGACACGAACCGAGGAAGCATGGCCATCGAGGAAATGAAGGTCAAGGACGCCTTCAGGATCACGCCGTCGCACATCCCGGACAACCGCGGTCACTTCTTCGAGGCGTGGCGGCTGAGCGAGCTCAGCGCGGTGAGCGGGCAGACGTTCGCCGTCCGACAGGTCAACTACTCGGTGTCCCGGCGCAACACGCTGCGCGGCATCCACGGCACGACGCTGCCGCCCGGCCAGGCGAAACTGGTGACCTGTGTGCGCGGCGCCGCCCTGGACGTGGTGGTCGACCTGAGGGTCGGCTCGCCCACGTTCGGCCTGTACGACACCACGCTGCAGGAGGCCGGCTCGGGTATCGGCGTCTACCTGGCCGACGGCCTCGGCCACGCCTTTCTCGCGCTGAGTGACGACACCTGCATGAACTACCTGTGCTCCGAGGAGTACGTGCACGGCACGATGGTGGACATCCAGGCCCTGGACCCCGCGATCGGCATCCCGTGGGACACCTCCGAGCCGTTCATCCGCTCGGCGAAGGACGCGGCCGCCCCCACCCTCGCCGAGGCCGTGGCCCGGGGCCTGCTGCCGACGTACGCGCAGGCGAGGGCGTCCTACCGCACACCGGTACCGGCCTGATGGCCCACCCCGCGATCCTGCCGGTGCCGGCCGTCCGCTGAACAGCCCCTGCCGGCCGCGCCCGCCCGCTGTGCCCCCGGCCCCGCGCCGGGGGCACAGCCGTGTCTGCCGCCGGTGCCTGAACGTCCGCGCCGCCGCCCGCCCTTGAGGGGCGGGCGGCGGCGCGGACGCGTACCGGCCGTGGCGGCCGGCTCAGCCGGCGGGGGTGCGCCGGGCCCGGCCGAACCGGCGCACGAGCGGGGCCTCGACGAGGCGGTAGAGGACCCAGGACACCAGCACCGTGCCGGCGGCGGTGGCGGCCAGCATCGACAGGGTGGCCGCGGTGGAGTACATCTCCTGGCCGAGTTCCTTGCGCAGCGTGGACAGGGCGATGTAGTGCAGCAGGTAGAAGGCGAAGGAGATCTCGCCCAGCCAGACCATCGTGCGGTTGCGGAACAGGGTGAAGCGGCCCTCGATGTCCGCGGTCGCCGTCGCCGCGATCAGCAGCACGATCGGCACGATCAGCACGGCGCGCTGGCCGTAGAGGTAGGGCACGTGGAAGGTCAGCCAGTACCCGCCGGCCAGCAGCAGACCGGACCAGACCATGCCGATGTCGCGCCAGCGTCCGTGCCGGACCGCGAGCGCCACCAGGATGCCGAGCGCGAAGTCGGCCATCCGCACGGGCGGCAGCACATAGGCGAACCAGTACTGCGAGACCGACAGGACCTGGCCGCTGGGCACCCGCGGGGTCGTGGGGAACAGGGCGTAGGCCAGGGCGGGGGTGGCCACGACCGCGCCGATCACAGCGGTGATCCAGTACTTCAGCCGGGCGGGGCCGATGCGCCGCGCGGCGTGCAGCAGCAGCGGGAAGCACAGATAGAAGACGGCCTCCACGCCCAGCGACCAACTGGGGGAGTCCACACTGAAGTTGGTGAAGTAGCTGGGCACCCACACCTGGACCATGAACAGGTTGGCGACGGCGACGTGGGTGGAGGTGGTGGAGCCGGCGAACAGCACCATGGCCAGCACCCAGGCGACGACGTAGACGGGGTAGATCTTGACGAGTCTGCGCCGCCAGAACGAGGTGGTGGTGTCGTCCTCGCGTGCCGACCAGGTCAGGACGAATCCGCTGAGCACGAAGAAGAACGACACGCCGAGGCCGCCGGCCTGTGTGAACCAGTCGGCCAGGCGGTAGGCGGTGCGGTCGTCGGCCATCAGCCGCAGCGGGGGGATGGGCAGGAAGGCGTGGTGGGCGAAGACGGCCAGCGCGGCCAGGAACCGCAGGCCGGTGAGGGAGGGCAGCCGCGCGGGCCGGGGACGGGCCGGCACGGCGGCCGGGCCGTGCCCGTGTGCTGCGGCCGCCGGCGCGGAGTCGTGTGCTGCGGCCGCCGGTGCGGAACCGGTCAGCACATGGTCAGTGGTCATGAGGTGTCCGTTCTCGTGGGGATGGGGATGGGGAGCGGCTTTTCGGACGGGTGCGGCCCCGCCGCCGGTCCTCGCCGGCCGCCGCGCCCGTCCGCGGCGGGTGCGCCGTCGCGCGAGAGGGGCCCGGCCGGCCGGACGCGTCGTGCACCGCCGGGTTCAAAACGCCCGCGCCGGTGCGGTGTTGCTGCCCAAAGAGCCGTCAGAGGGCGGCGCGTTCCTTCAGCGGCTGCCACCAGGCGCGGTTGTCGCGGTACCAGGCGAACGTCTCGGCCAGGCCCACGGTGAAGTCCTTGCGCGGGCGGTAGCCGAGTTCCGTCGAGATCTTGGTGCAGTCCACCGAGTAGCGCAGGTCGTGGCCGAGGCGGTCGGGGACGTACTCGACGCTGTCCCAGCTCGCGCCGGCCAGGTCGAGGAGCAGCTGGGTCAGTTCCTTGTTGCTCAGTTCGGTGCCGCCGCCGATGTTGTACACCTCGCCGGCGCGGCCGCCGGTGCGCACCAGTTCCAGGCCCTGGACATGGTCGTCGATGTGCAGCCAGTCCCGCACGTTCAGGCCGTCGCCGTACAGCGGTACGCGGCGGCCGTCCAGGAGGTTGGTGACGAACAGCGGGATGACCTTCTCGGGGAAGTGGTGGTGGCCGTAGTTGTTGGAGCAGCGCGTCACCCGCACGTCCAGGCCGAACGTGCGGTGGTACGACAGCGCGAGCAGGTCGGAGGAGGCCTTGGAGGCGGCGTAGGGGGAGTTGGGGCGCAGCGGGTCCGTCTCCGGCCAGGAGCCCTCCGTCAGCGACCCGTACACCTCGTCCGTCGACACGTGCAGGAAGCGGACGCTGCCTTCGGGGCGGCGCAGGGCCGCATCCAGCAGGGTCTGGGTGCCCAGGACGTTGGTGAGGACGAACTCGGCCGCCCCCCGGATGGAGCGGTCCACGTGGGACTCGGCGGCGAAGTGCACGATCTGGTCGTGCTCCGCGACCAGATCGGTGACGAGCCCGCTGTCGCGGATGTCGCCCTTCATGAAGCGGAACGCGGCGTGGCCGCGGACCGTCTCGAGGTTGGCCGGGTTGCCGGCGTAGGTGAGTTTGTCGAGCACCGTGACGGACACGTCGCCCGGGCCGCCGGGGCCGAGCAGGGTGCGGACGTAGTGCGAGCCGATGAATCCCGCGCCGCCGGTGACGAGAATGCGTGTGGTGGTCATCGGGATCCTTTCGAGGAAATTCCCGCCCCCGGTCGGGGGAGGAACCGAACCCCTGCAGAACAGGGCTGAGAAAGCCGGTTTGCCGTCGGAGCGGACCGGCGTCCACCACCGACAACCCCCGGACGGTCACCAGGTGGCCTGATAGTTTGCGAGCTGTGCCCACTCACGTGAAGCGGACGTTCAAGTACCGCTTCTATCCGACCGATGCGCAGGCAGCTGAGCTGTCGCACACGTTCGGTTGCGTGCGGAAGGCCTACAACCTTGCTCTGGCGGCGCGTACTAAAGCGTGGATATTGCGGCAGCAGCGGGTGAACTGCAACGCGACGTCTGCGATGTTGACGGAGTGGAAGAAAACCGAGGAACTGGCGTATCTGAATGACGTCTCTTCGGTGCCGCTTCAGCAGGCGCTCCGACATCTGCAGACGGCGTTTGCGGACTTCTTCGGCAAGCGGGCGAAGTGCCCGCGGTTCAAGTTGCGGAAGAAGTCCCGCACGTCGGCGGAGTACACGACCAGCGCGTTCCGTTTCCGCGACGGGCGCTTGGCTCTCGCGAAGATGGCGGAGCCGCTCGACATCGTGCGGTCCCGTCCTCTTCCCGAGCATGCCGTGCTCTCCACGGTGACCGTGTCGCAGGACGCGGCGGGGCGCTGGTTCGTGTCCCTGCTCGTCGAAGACCAGTCCGTGCAACCGCCGGCCGCCAACGACCGTGCGGTCGGTGTGGACGTCGGCCTCGACCACTTGCTGACCCTGTCGACCGGGGAGAAGATCTCCAGCCCCCGGCACGGGCGCCGCGACCGCGCCCGCCTCGCGAAGGCCCAGCGGGAGCTTGCCCGCAAGGCCAAGGGGGACGGCGCCAACCGGGCCAGGGCCCGTGGGAGGGTCGCCAAGGTCTACGCCCGGATCGCCGACCGGCGTCGCGACAACCTGCACAAGATTACTACTCGGCTCGTTCGTGAGAACCAAGCGATCGTGATCGAGGACCTCACCGTTCGGAACTTGCTGAAGAACGGCGAACTTGCTCGCGCTGTCTCCGATGCGGCGTGGTCCGAGTTCCGGAGCATGCCGGCGTACAAGGCGCAGTGGTACGGCCGCGAAGTGATCGCGGTCGACCGCTGGTTCCCCTCCTCCGAATTGTGCTCGACCTGCGGCAGCGTGCGGAACAAGATGCCGCTCAACGTCCGCACCTGGACGTGCGACTGCGGAACGACCCACGACAGGGACGTGAACGCAGCACGCAATATTCTGGCCGCCGGGCTGGCGGTGTCGGCCTGTGGAGCCGGTGTAAGACCTCAACGGAATTCTCCGGGCGGGCAGTCGGCGACGAAGCAGGAGTTCCTGCGGCGTGAGCCGTAGGAATCCCCCTCCTTCGGGAGGGGAAAAAAGGGTCAAGACGATATCTGCACCTTGCTGTGGTCGCCGAGGACGAACCGGTGCGCGGCGGGCACCCGCGGTGCGGGCGTCACCTCCACGTTGCGCCCGATGATCGACGCCTCCACACGGCGGGCGCCGTGCACCGAGGAGTGGTCGAGGACGATGGAGAACTCGATCTCGCTGTCGGTGATGTGGCAGTCGCCGGAGATCGACGTGAACGGGCCGATGTAGGAGGAGGCGATCACCGTGCCCGGCCCGATCACCGCCGGGCCGACGATCCGCGACGCGGTGACGGTGGCCGTCTCGTCGATCCGTACCCGCCCGATGATCTCGCTGCTGCCGTCGACGCCGCCGCGCACACTCGGCTCGACCCGCTCCAGCACCGTGCGGTTGACCTCCAGCATGTCGGCGACGTTCCCGGTGTCCTTCCAGTACCCGGAGATCGTCGTCGAGCGGACGTCGCGGCCGGCGTCGATCAGCCACTGCAGGGCGTGGGTGATCTCCAGCTCGCCGCGCCAGGACGGCTGGATGGCGCGGACGGCCTCGTGCACGGCCGGCGTGAACAGATAGACGCCGACCAGTGCCAGGTCGCTCCTGGGCGACTCCGGTTTCTCCTCCAGGCCGACGACGCGCCCGTCCGGCCCGAGTTCGGCCACCCCGAACTGCCGCGGGTCGGAGACCTGGGTGAGCAGGATCTGCGCGTCGGGCCGCTCGGCCCGGAAGGCGTCGACGAGGGAGGTGATACCGCCCACGATGAAGTTGTCACCGAGGTACATCACGAAGTCGTCCTCGCCGAGGAACTCCCGGGCGATGAGCACGGCATGGGCCAGACCCCGCGGGGCGTCCTGCGGGATGTAGGTGACGGACAGGCCGAACTTGGAGCCGTCCCCGACGGCCTGGCCGATCTCGTCGGCCGTGTCCCCGACGACGATCCCGACCTCCGTGACACCGGCGTCCGCGATCGCCTCCAGACCGTAGAAGAGCACGGGTTTGTTGGCCACGGGCACCAGTTGCTTGGCCGATGTGTGGGTGAGGGGGCGCAGGCGGGTTCCGGCCCCGCCGGAGAGTACGAGAGCCTTCATGGCCTCGACGCTAGGAGCGGGCGCTTGAGCGGGAGTGGGGGATCGGCTGCGCCACAGGATGCCTCCAGGGCGGCTCGAGAGACGGTGCGGATCCTCGGAGGCGGGCGGACCCCACCCGTACCGGGCGCAGCGCGAAAAGGGCCCGCCCGCTCTGTCCGGCGAGCCCCCAGAGAGGCACACACCATGGCAGCCACCCACCGCGAACTCGTCCAGCGCTTCGTCGACATGATCAACAGTCGTGACGTGAGCACCATCGGCGAGCACACCGCGCCCGGTCACATCGACCACAACCCGGTCGTCGCCGACGGCATCGAGGCCAACGCGGCCTTCTTCCAGCAGATCTTCGACGCGTTCCCGGACGTCGAGATCGTCGCCCACGACGTGGTCGTAGAGGGCGACCGCATCGCGGGCCGCTTCGAGTACTCGGGCACGCACCGGGGCACGTTCTTCGGCGTCCCGGCCACCGGGAACCGGCTGGCCTTCCAGTCGATCGACATCTGGCGGGTGGAGGACGGGCTGCTGGCGGAGCACTGGGACCAGCTGGATCTGGCGGGGATGTTCCGCCAGCTCGGCGTCGACGACTTCTACGCCCTGCAGAAGGCGGCCTGAACACACGTCACCCGCGCCGGAGCGGCCCGGTGCCCGGACGGAATCCCCCGCCGGGCACCGGGCCGCTCCGGCGCGCACCCTGCCCTGTGCCGTGCCGTGTGCCGTGTGCCGTGTGCCGTCCGGTGTCTGGTGTCCGGTGTCCGGTGTTCGCCGTCAGTGCAGTGCCGCCCGGTCCACCTCGTCCACCAGCCGGGCGTGCTCCAGGATCGCCTCGGTGTGCGGGGCGAAGTCCTCGCCGTGCAGGGCGGCCCGGGCGAAGACGCCGGCCATGTTGGTGAAGTGCCGGTCGCGGTCGAGGGCGATCTCGCTCACCTCGCCGCCGCGCTCCACCCGCAGGACGGGCGTGAGGTCGTCCGGCGTGCTGAACGCCCGCTCCAGCCGCAGCCGCCCCTCGCTGCCCCACAGGCCGTAACCGCTCAGGTAGGCGTGCTCGACGCCGTAGGCCAGCTGGGCGGCCCTGCCGTCCGGCGCCACCAGCAGCGCGCTGCCCGCCGGGCTGGGCCCGTGGGCGCCGGCCGGACGCTCCTGGGCCCCGGCCACCCGCAGCCCCGGGCCGAGGAAGAGCTGCGCGGCACGCAGCGGATACGCGGCCACCTCCGGCAGCGTGCTGGCCCGAGCGGGCGCGCCGCCGGGCTGCGGCGCGGGCCGCAGCGGGATGCCGAACTCCGCGAAGAACAGCTGCACTTCACCGATCAGCCCGTCGGCCACGAGCCGCCGTACCCGGGCGTGCTGCGAGTGGTGGAGGAACATGAAGCCCTCCATCAGCAGCAGCCCGCGCTCGCGGGCGAGGGCCACCGCCTTCTGCGCGTCCGCCAGGCTGGTGGCGAAGGGCTTCTCGCACAGTACGTGCTTGCCCGCCGCCAGCGCCCGCAGGGTCCACTCCACGTGCAGCTCGGGCGGCAGCGGCACGTACACCGCGTCCACGTCGTCGCGCGCGAGCAGCTCCTCGTAGCCCTCGACGGGCGCGCCGCCGAAGCGGTCGGTGAAGCGCCGGGCCCGCTCCAGGGTGCGGCTGGCCACGGCGCTCACCTCGACCAGCGGCTGGTGCCGCCAGGAGGGCAGCGTGCGCCGCCAGGCGATGTCGGCGCAGCCCAGCACGCCGATACGCAGCCTCGCCCCGGCGCTCACCGGGCGAACACCCCGGCCGGCGACCACACCGCGCGCAGCCCCGTCAGCAGCGTCCGGGCCTCGATGTTCAGGTAGTTGCTGTGCCGCATCAGCTCGCTCAGCTGCTCGGCCGTCACCCACACGAACTCCTCCGGTACGTCGACGGGGAAGTCGTCCCCGACCTCCATGAGGACGTAGCGGTTGCCCGCGTGGTGGAAGCGCCCGCCCTCCTCGGACTGCACGGTGTCGTACAGGAGCTGGTCGGGCGTCGCGCGCAGCACGGTGTCCAGGTAGCGCGGCCGCTGTTCGGGCGGCAGGCTCAGCGCACGGCCCGGCTGGCACTGCACGGTCGGGCCGAACTCGGCGACGTCCAGCACGCCGGCCTCGGACCTGGCCTGCGCCAGCAGGTGCGGCACCCCGCAGATCCGGCGGATCACGAACGCGGACAGGCCCTGCTCGGCGGGGGCGAGCAGGGGCTGGGTCCAGCTGCGCACCTCGCGGTTGGCGGCCGCCACCGACGCGGCGATGACGGTGAAGTGGTGTCCCGTCTCGTGCGCGATCCCCTCGGCGTCGCGCCGCCAGCGTTCCACCCGGTTCAGCGGCAGGGTGCGCTGCACCAGCTCCCGGCGCGCCTTGACCTCGGTCAGCCGGCTGAGCACCTGCTCGGTGGGGTGCAGCGGCGTGCCGCCCGGCGCGAAGGCCGGGATCAGCGACAGCACCGTGCGGGCGTCCATGTTGACCACGTTCGAGTCGTGCAGCAGCTGGTGGATCTGGCCCAGCGTCAGCCACACGAAGTCCTCGTGCTCGGGGACGTCGCCGAGGGCCTCCACGACGATGTTCCGGTTGCGCTTGCGCAGGAACCAGGAGCCCTGCTCGGACTGCAGCGAGTCGTACAGCACCCGGGACCTGGTCCGGGGCGGCCTGAAGTAGTCGATGTAGCGGACCGCGGCGCCCTGGTGCACCCCGGTGTAGTTGCTGCGGGTGGCCTGCACGGTGGGGGAGAGCTGCACCGTCTCGAGGTTGCCGGGCTCCATCTTGGCCTGCATCAGGCAGTGCAGGACGCCGTCGAACTCCTTGACGACGATGCCCAGGATGCCGATCTCGGGCTGGTTGATGATCGGCTGCGACCAGGACTGCTCGTGCCCGTCCCAGGCGGTGCGCACGCTCAGGCCCTCGACCGAGAAGAACCGGCCGCTGTCGTGCACCAGGTTCCCGGTCGCCTCCTCGAAGTGCCAGCCGACGAGGTCGGAGAACGGGATGCGCCGCACGTCGTAGCGGTTGGTGCGGCGCTGCGCCGAGAACCAGTCGTGGAACACCTCGTTGGGCGTCACCGCGCTGTCGAGGGCCTGCGCGGACAGCGAGAACCGCTGCACCTGACTCCTGGCGACACCCGCAGGCGCCACCGCCTGGGTGATGGTCATGGGGCTCCTTCGGATCGTCACGCGCGCCCCTGCGGGAGGGCGGCCGCAGGACCACGGTGAAGCGCCCCGATCGGCCGGCCCTGGAGACAGCCTCGAGCACCGCCGGAGCACTGTGCGACCGCCGGGCCTTCTCTCCCATGTCGCCAAGTCGCTTGGCTACCAAGCGAGTTATCGCTGATAATTTTTCTGTCAGCACTAGACACCGAGTGTGGGCGTCCCTACGCTGGCTCGGTATGAGAATCCTCTTTGCCGGCGCCGGAAACTTCGGCCACGTCTATCCCCTTCTGCCGTTGGCGAAGGCCGCCCGGGCTGCGGGCCACGAGGTCTTTTTCGCCACCGGTGAACAGCTGCACCCCGCCGTGGTGACGGCCGGCCTCGAGCCGGTGGCCGCCGGCCGGTCGGTGCCCGAGGCCTTCATGGAAGCAGTGAGTTCTCGAGCCGACCTCGCGGGAGCGGGCGAACTCGGCGCCCAGGACGTGCCGCCGGAGGTGCTGACGGACCTGCATGTGCAGGTGTTCGGCTCCGTGCTGCCGCGGTGGGTGGCCGCCGACCTGGCCTCGGCCCTTCAGCGGCTGCGGCCCGGCCTCGTCGTCTACGAGGCGCTCAACCCCGGTGCCGCCTTCGCCGCCGCCCTCGCGGGCGTGCCCGCCGTCGCGCACGGGGTGGGCGTGATGGCGCTGGGACCGGAGGAGGAGCGCATCCAGCAGGAGCTGCTCACCACCGCCGGCGACCTCGGCGTCGACGTGCCCTTCGGCCAGCTGCTGGCCCTGGCCCGCACCTACATCGACATCGTCCCGCCATCCATCCAGGACCCCGGCTTCCTCGCCGCGCCGCTCCCGCGCATCGAGCAGCGCGCGGTGGCCTACTCCGAGCCGGGTGAACTGCCCGAGCGCATCCGGCGTTCGGGCGGGCCGTTCGTCTACCTCACCCTGGGCACCGCGCTCGGCTCGCCCGAGGTGCTGCGTACGGCGATCGAGGGGCTGCTGCCGCTCGAGGTGCCGGTGCTGGTCGCGGCCGGTCCCGTCGTGCCCGTCGAGGAGCTGGGCGAACTGCCCGAGCGCGTGGTGGCCGTGCCGTGGGTGGCACAGCCGGAGGCGCTCAGGCACGCCTCGGTGGTCGTGCAGCACGGCGGTGCCGGCACCACGCTGGCCACGCTCGCGGCCGGACTGCCGCAACTGGTCCTGCCGCAGGGCGCGGACGGACCGGCCAACGGCAGGGCCGTCGCGGCGGCGGGCGCGGGCGAGGTCGTCCTCGGCCCGGACCAGTCCGCCGACGCGGTCACGCAAGCGACCCGCCGCCTGCTCTCGGAGGAGTCCTACCGGGTGGCGGCCCGCAAGGTCGCCACGGAGATCGCGGCGATGCCCGACCCCGCGCAGAACGTGACCAAGCTGGTGGAACTGGCCGGCTGACCCGCCGGCTCCGGGCCGCGATCGCACCGGCGCCCGCGGCCCGGGACACCGCTCCGCTTCCCCCGACGACCCCAGCACACGGCCCTCACCCGGGCAGACCGAGACTCCGGCGCCCGGGGAGAGCCGGCACCGGTCACCGGCCCGGTTCCCCCGGCCGCCGGAACGCCCCCGTCCCTCAACGGGCCACCGGGCACCACCTGTTGACGGCCCGCACCACCAGACCGGAGCGCCGCCGTCCCTCACCGGGGCCGGCGGACACCGGTCGGATCACGGCCCCTCGGCCGCCGGAGCGCCATCGGTCTCCCAACGGGCCACCAAGCTCCGCCCGTTGACGGCCCGCACCATCAGACCGGAGCGCCGCCGTCCCTCACCGGGGCCGGCGGACACCGGTCGGATCACGGCCCCCGGCCGCCGGAACGCCCCCATCCCTCAACGGGCCACCGGACACCACCTGTTGACGGCCCGCACCACCAGACCGGAGCGCCGCCGTCCCTCACCGGGGCCGGCGGGCACCGGTCGGATCACGGCCCCCCGGCCGCCGGAGCGCCATCCGTCTCCCAACGGGCCACCAGGCTCCGCCCGTTGACGGACCGCACCGGCCGGGAAGCGTCCCCGTCTCCCAACGGACCACCGGATACCGCCCGTTGACGACCCGCACCGGCCAGGGAGCGCGGCCCGGCCGGTGCGGATCTCGGCCACCCTCCGGTCCCCCCGGCCGCCGGGGACCACAGCCGCCGGTGCGCGCGCGGATTCCCCCGCCGCGTGCGCACCGGCGCCCTCTTCAGGCCGGGGCGGTGCAGTGTGCCCAGGCCGGACGCGCGGCGACGCGGTCAGCGGCCGTGCAGCGGCAGGGCCGTGCCCGTCGTCCGTGCCGGGGCCGGTGGCGGCAGCAGGTCGTCCACCGGGGTCCACGGGCGCGAGAGCGCCAGGGCGCGCAGGGCGGTGCGCGTCCCCACCGCCAGGCCCACGGCGTCGGAGCGCTCCAGCGACGAGGTGGCGAAGTCCAGGGCCAGCAGCGGGCGTTCCCGCCAGCGCAGCAGCGTCAGCGCCGCGTGCGCCGTGACGCCGCCCAGGTGCCCGTGGTGGAACCGGGCGGTGATGCCGCCGGCCCGTATCCGCGTGGGCAGCAACTCGTCGTGCGCCGCGAACGTCACCTGCGCCGGCCCGGCCGGGCCGGCGTCGGCGTACGCCAGCGCCTCGCTGTAGGCGCAGGCCAGGCCGCGCAGGAAGTAGTCGGTGGTGGGCTCCAGTTCGCAGCGCACCGGCAGGACGGCCGCGTACGGCGCCACGGTGCGCAGCAGCGCCGCGGTGGGGCGGCGCGGCAGCTCCGTGCCGATCAGCAGCCGCTCGTGACCCGTGCGCCGGCTCAGCGCCAGGACCCACGCGGCCAGCACCACGGTGCTGTGCGGCACTCCCGCCCGCCGGGCCGTCGCGTCCACACCGTCGCGCAGGCCGGCGCCGAGCCCGAACGGCAGCCGCTCCCCACGGAAGTCCACGGCCGCCGGCCCTGCGCCGCCCGCGAGGGGCGGCACGCCCGGTACGTCCCGCGGCCGCGCCGCGCGTTCGGCCGCCGGCTCCGGCCGCGCGGCCGGAGGGGATGCCGGGTCCGCGCGCTGTGCCGCGGCGTCCGGGCCGGGTGCCGGCGTGCGCACCGGCGCGTGGCCGTCCACCGCGCGGCCATAGTCGGCGAGCAGTTCCTGCCAGACCAGCGCCGCCGACCAGACGTCGGCCACGGCCTCGTGGTACAGGAACGACAGCAGCACGCGATCGGCCGCCAGCGGGGTCAGGACGAAGGCCAGCGGCGGGCGGCCCGCACGGTCCGCCGGGCCCGGCCCCGCCGGCCCCGCCACGTCCTGCGCCAGGCGCGCGTGCGCCGCCGCCACCGGATCCCCGCCCGGCGCGGGATGCGGCTGCGTCAGCAGCGGCACCGGGCACGCCGCCAGGACGTGCCGCACCGGCCCGGTGGGGGACGGCGCGAACACGGTCCGCAGCCCCTCGTGCCGCTCACCGAGGGCGGCGAGCGCCGTGCGCAGCGCGGACAGGTCGAGCCGCCCGGTCAGTTCGGCGCTGAGCACCCGGTAGCCGGCAAGGCCCGGCCGCGCGGCGAGCGCCGCACGCTGCTGGGGCAGTGCCGGACGCCGCCGCGGTGCGGGCCGTTGCCCGGGAGCCGCCGCGGGCGCGGGCACCGCCCGGGCCAGGGCGTCGGCGAGCGGGACGGGGCCCAGCAGGAGGGAGAGGTCGAGACCGAGCCGCAGCCGTTCCTCGGCGCGGGCCTGCAGCCGCATGGCCTGCTCGAGCGTGCCGCCCAGGGTGATGAAGGGGGAGCCGGCGGCGTCGGCGGGCAGCGTGCGCCGGTCGTGTCCCATCACGTCGGCGGCCAGGTCGAGCAGTGCCTCCAGGGGAGTCCGGGTCGGCATCGGAGGGCCCTCTCTGTGGCGGACTTGCCGCGATCGTGACGACCGCGTCTGGAGGACCGCTCGAGCATCCGTGCACAAGGCCCGCCCCCGGCCCGCCCCTTGCCAAAGGCAGGAACCCTATCATCGCTAGCTCAAGTTTCGCTGAACTGATAACGTGAGGTCATGACCCCACGGGAGCGCCGCCTTCGCGAGCAGGCCCAGCGCCATCGGCTCATCGTTGCCACGGCACGCGAGATGGCCGAGGCGGAGGGCTGGGACAACGTCACCACACGGCGCCTCGCGGACCGCATCGAGTACAGCCAGCCGGTGCTCTACCAGCACTTCAAGAACAAGGACGCCATCGTCCACGCGGTGGCGCAGGAGGGTCTCGCCGAGCTTGCCGGCACACTGCGCGCCGCCCGCCTCGGCGCCGGCGACGCCCCCGAGGCGCTGCGCGCGGTCGCCCGCGCCTACGCCGACTTCGCGGCCCGCGGCCCGGTCCTCTACCAGACCATGCTGGTCCTCGACCCCGGCGCCGAAGCGGACGCGGAAGCGGACGAGAGCGGGCCGGCCGGCGAACCCGGGCCGGCCCCCCATCCGCTGGCGGCGGTCCTCGACGAGATCGAGGAGGCCGTCCGGCCGCTCGCCGCGGGCCGCGACTCCCGGCTCCTGGCCGAGGTGGTGTGGAGCGCCTGGCACGGCCTGGCCGGCCTCACCCACGGCGGCCGCCTCGCCCCGCAGACGACGCCCGAGCGCCTGGCCGTCCTCGCCGAGGTACTGACCGACCCCGCCGCGCAACTCACGTGAACCGGCGCGGCCAGGCGGCCTCCGCCGGCCCCGGCCCCGGTCTCAGAGGGACGTCCTGGCGGGCTCGGGCTCCTCGGTCGGCGGCTTCGCCAGCGACTCGTTCAGCCGCTTGCCCAGCAGCACGAACAGCAGGATCAGTCCGACGGTGAGCAGGATGTGGCCGAGCCCGGCCACCAGCGGCACCGCCTCCGGCACGTGGTCGCCGAGCACGGTCAGGCACCCGTGGACGCCCATCATGACCACCGTGACGGCGATGCCCGCGTTGTAGAACCAGAAGAACGACGTGAACAGCCGCGTCCCGGACAGCTGGAACTGCTTGTCGAGGGCCAGCACGATCAAAAAGCCCAGCATGCCCAGCGCCAGCAGATGGGTGTGCATGAGGGCCAGCTGGGTGTCGCCGGTGAAGTCGTTGGCCTTCGTGAATTCCCGGTAGAACAGCCCGGAGACAACTCCCACGATCATGTAGACGTGTGCTGCGTAGTACGACTTCCGCATCGCGGCGCTCGCTCCCCTGAGTAGATAAGGCGTGCCGACTGCCCTCATTCAAACACCCTGTGACTGCCCGTTGGCTGATCCCGCGAACCTCCTCCAGCACCCCTCGACCGATCCTCCAGCGGCCCCGCACACGGGCCGTTTTGTTCGGCCGGCCGGGCGCGAGACGCGGTCGGGACGGGATCGGGAGTTGCTGGAGCGGCCGGGCCCGCGGCGGTGGCGGGGTCTAGCGTGACGCGTGCCCGGGGGGAGGTGGCGGACATGGACGAGCGGCGGCACGCCGTCGTACGCGTCCTGCCCGCGGCCCTGGACCCGTCCCCCGCCACGGACCGGGCCCCCGCCACGGACCCGTCCTCGGCCACCGACCGGGCCTCGGCCGCGGACCATCCGCCCCCGGCCCCCCTCCCGTCGCCGCTCGCCCGGCCCGCCGAGCACCCGGCGCCCGCCCCGGTCCCCGCCGCGGAGACGGCGCGCTCCGTACGGGTCCACGTCGTGGGCGCCGACCCGCTGGTCCGCGTCGGCATCCGGACGCTGCTGGAGGGACATCCCGGCATCAGTGTCATCGGCGAGAGCGCGCCCGGCCCCCAACTCGGCGTCGCACTGCGCTCGGTGCGCCCGCACGTCGTCGTCGCCCACGGCACGCTGAGCACCGCCCAGCACACCCGGCTGACGCAGGACGCGCCCGACGGGCTTCCGGTCCTGGTCGTCGGCGGCGGGGACGACGTACCCGGCCCGGTGCACGGACACCTGCCCGGCACGACGACGCCGCGTGAACTCGCCGCCGCCGTCGTCCTGGCCGCGGCCGGATACACCCTGGTGCCCGCCGAGGGCCGGCGGGCACAGCCGCGCGCCCGGGTCTCCAGCATCGGCCCGGAGGAGCTGACCCGGCGCGAGTGCGAGGTGCTCGAACTGCTGGCCCGCGGACTGTCCAACTCCGAGATCGCCCGGTGTCTGACCCTCTCCGAGCACACGGTCAAGACCCATGTGCAGAACATGCTGCACAAGCTGCGGCTGCCCAATCGTGTGCACGCGGCCATCTACGCCTTCGAGACCGGGGTGCGGCGACCGCTCTGACGCTCTGCCCCGGCGCGCCGCCGCACCGGCCGCACGACCCGTGCGCGCCGCCCCCTCGCACCCTGCCCGGAGCCGTCCGCGCACCGCTGGAGATCCGCAAGGCAGACGCACGAGGTCCGTACGAGAGGGGCATGAGAGCGGCGCGAGAAGGGCGTGAGGACGGCATGAGATCCGGCTGAGCCCCAGGGCAGAGGCCGTGGCAACGGTTTGCCCGGCTGTTGCCAGGCGCCCTACGCTCGACGCGGCCCCACCTTGCCCCGCCCGTCCGTGCGCTCCGTCCGTCCGCGGCCGCCGCCGAGTCCGCGCGTCCACCCGAGGGAATGGTCACATGCTCCGACAGCCCGCGTTCGGCCGTCGTCTGAGGAAGCTGCGCAGCGCCCAGGGGCTGTCCCAGACCGCGCTGGCCGGCGACGGCATGTCCACGGGCTACCTGTCCCGTCTGGAGTCCGGCGCCCGCCAGCCCACCGAGCGCGCCGTCGCCTACCTCGCCGCCCGACTCGGCCTGGAACCGGCCGACTTCGAGGAACCCGCGGGCGGTTCCCTGGCGCACGCTCTCACCCTCGCCGCCTCCACCGGCCACGACGACGCCCTCGACACGCTGCGCGAGGCCCTCGCGGCCGAGGGACACGAGTCGCCGGTGCTGCGCTGGCAGGCGCTGTGGCAACTGGCCCGGCAACGGCGGGTGCAGGGCGACCACGTCGGCGAGCGCGGGTATCTGGAGGAGCTGGTCCGGCTCGGCGACGAGGTGGGGCCGGCCGAGCTGCGGGTGCGCGGGCTGACCCGGCTCGCCCGCTGTCTGCGCTCGCTGGGCGAGATCCCGGCCGCGCTCGACGCCTGCGTCACCGCACACGAGATCGCCCGCGAGTTCGGCGTGGACGTGGAGGACCGCTCCGCCGTGCTGCTCGCGCTGGTGTCGGTGGAGGCCGAGGCCGGCCGGGTGCCGGACGCCCGGGCACACGCCGACGAGCTGGCCGACCTGGTCGAGGGCCGCTCCGACGCGCTGTGGGCGGAGGCGATGTGGACGGTGGCCGCCGTGCGCGTCCGCCAGGGCGACCACGCGGCCGCGCAGGCCTACCTCGAGCAGGCCCTGGAGAAGTTCGGCAGCAACGAGGACCTGGTGCTGTGGCTGCGGCTGCGGCTGGCCGCGGGCCGGCTGCACCTGCAGAAGCTGCCCCCGGACCCCGAGGCGGCCCAACGGTGCGTCACGGCCGCCGAGCCGGCCCTGGCCTTCGTCGGCACACCCGGCCTGCGCCAGGAGCTGACCGCACTCAAGGCGGACCTGGCGTTCCTGACCGCACGCTACGACGACGCCCGCGCCCTGCTGGGCGAACTCGCCCTGGAAGAGCCGAGGATGACCTACCGCGACCGCGTCCGCCTGGACATCCTGCGCCACCGGCTCCGTATCCTCTCCGGCGACCCCACCGGCGTGACGGGCCTGCGCGCACTGGCCGAACAGGCCCAGGCGGACGCGAACATCGACCTGGCGGCAGACATCTGGCGCATCCTGGCGGAGGCACTGGCCCAGTCCCAGTCCCAGTCCCAGACCCGGCGCGACGCGGGCCCGTCCGCGACGGCGGGAGCAGGGAAGACGCAGGAGCACGCGTGAAGCACTCCCGTACGACCGCGGAGTCATGTCAGCGACGGGCCCCCGGGCATCACCCGGCCGCACCTCAGCCGAACCAGCTCACCTGGACGACCACCTCTTCGGCGTGACGGCGCATGGCCGCGGCCGCCGAGCCGGCGCCTACCCCGGCGCCGGCTCGGCGGCCGCGGGGGTCTGCGGCGGTGCGGAATTCTGACCCGTCGTCAACGTGCGGACCTGGGCGCTGCACAGCGCCGCCGCCGTGGCCACGGTCACCAGTGCGGCGCCTGCCAGGAGCGTGGCGTGCACGCCCAGCCGGCCCGCCAGGGGGCCCGCGGCCATCTCGCCGAGCGGGAGCGCGACGAAGGAGCCCAGCGCGTCGTAGGCGTAGACGCGGGCCAGGCGGCCGGCCGGGATGTTCTCCTGCAGGCAGACGTCCCAGGCCACGCCGAACTGCTCCAGCGCGATGCCGTTGGCGAACATCGCGGCGCCCAGCAGAAGGGCGCCCGGCGCCTCGGCGAGGACCACCAGTGGTACGGCCTCCACGGCGGTCAGTGCCACGCCCAGCAGCAGCGCGTGGCGCACCTGGGAGCGGGCCGCGAGGATGCCGCCGGCCAGCGCGCCCGCCATCTGCGCCGCCAGCACCGTGCCCCATGCGCCGCGGCCGAACGTGTCGTCGGCGACGGCCGGACCGAGTACCTGCACCCCGCCTGCGACGACCGCGTTGACGACCATGAACTGCAGTACCACGATCCACACCCAGCGGCGCGCGGTGAACTCCCGCCAGCCTTCGCGCAGTTCGTGCAGCGGCCGGACCCGCTCCGGGTCCGGTGTCCGGCCGGCCGGGGCGGTCGTCACGCCCAGGAAGGACACCGCCGCCCCGCAGAACGCCACCGCGTTCGCGGCCAGGCCCCAGCCGGGTCCGAACACCGCGGCCACCACTCCCGCCAGCGACGAGCCGGCGATGGCGCCGAGGTTGGTCCCCATCCGCATCACGGCGTTCGCCGGGCGGATCAGGCCGCCGGGCACCGTCTGCGGGGTCAGTGCCGCCGACGCCGGCAACGACAGGGCGGCGAGGGCGCCGTTGAGGACGCTCAGCAGCACGAGCAGGGGGATCGACGTCGCGTCCAGCAGCACGCTCGCGGCGATGGCCGCCTGCACCCCGGCCGCGGCCAGCGCCGAGCCCTGCAGCACCAGCGTGCGCCGGACCCGGTCGGCGACCACCCCGCCGACCAGCAGCAGCGCCACGTTGGCGAGCGAGCGGGCGCCGACCACGAGCCCCAGGTCGGTCGTCGAGCCGGTCGCGTCCAGCACGGCGAAGGCCAGGGCGACGGGCGCCATCGCGTTGGCGAAGTACACCAGCAGCCGTCCGGCCGCCAGCCGGCGGAAGGACCGGTGCGCGAGCGGCGCCCAGGTGCCGGTGCCCCCTTTCGGTGTGCCGGTCGCGTCCTGTTCCCCCGTGCCGGTCATGCTGCCGCCTGTTCCCTTCCGTTCGCACGGCCTGTGCCGAGCGTGAAGTGCACCCGGGACACCGAGATCCCCAGATCCTGCACCGCGTACGGGCAGAAGTAGTACGCCTGCGGACTCGCCCCAGTGGACAGGGTGATCGTGAACGCGGCGTGGACGCGTTCACCGGCCCGGACCGCCTCCACGCGGCGCAGTACCGGGCCCACCTTCGCGTCCAGATAGACCGGCAGCACGATGCCCAGGTTCACCGTCCCGGCCCGGCGCGCCGTGGCCTCGACCACCACGTGGAGGGTATCGCCGGCCACTGCCCGGCTTGGTGCCTCGATCCTCAGCTCGGGCGCATCCGCGAGGGTGTTGGCGATGTCGCCGCAGCGCGCGCAGACCACCTGCACGGTGTCGGTGACGGCTGGCACGCGGCCGCGCCGGCGGTAGGAGAGGAGCGGCCGGCCGCAGGCGCAGGGGACCTCCAGCGGGACGGGGGTGTCGGCGACGCTGCGTTCGCCGAAGTAGGTCGGGAAGGCGAGCACCGGGTCGTCGTGGTGCTTGGCGAAGCGGTGCGCGAGGGCCAGGTCCAGGGACGTGGTCTCCTGGGCGATCGCCGTCAGCGCCGGTGCCGTGTCGCGGGTGCGGACGGCCTCGTGCAGCAGGGTGTCCGAGAGCGCCCGCAGACGGGGGCGCAGCGGGTGGTCGGGGCCGAGCAGGCCGCTGTCCAGCAGCCCGGACAGGCGGGCGCCGAGGGTGTGGAGGGGGAACTCCGGCTGTGCCGCCGGGGCCGGCTCGGACACGCTCTCCTCGCCCAGGCCCGAGGACTGCAGCCCCACCTGCGCGAACGACGGGTACGGGTTGATGTCGCGCAGGCTGTCGTTGATGACCCCCGCCGCGCTGCCCGCGCGGACCGTGCCGGTGAGCCAGGCCAGGTTCTCGGGACGCTGTCCGTCGCAGGCGGTGAGGGTGGCCACCACCGTCTGGGCCGGGCCGTCCAGGGCGTTCAGCAGGATCAGGTACTTGGGGTCGTACAGGGCGTGGCCGGCCAGCGCGCCGCTGAAGCAGTTGGCCAGGACCAGCTCGGCCGCGCGCACGGCACGGGCCGGGATCAGTTTGTCCTGGGGCTTGGTGCAGCCCAGCCCGTAGGAGCACTTGGGGCCCGGCGTGCCGGGCTGCGCGGCGACGGGGCTCGCCCCGCACAGCGTGAAGCGACCCAGGTTCAGCTGGTCGTCCTTGCCGTTGCCGTGGAACAGCACGCGCCGCCACACCCGGCCCAGCGCCAGTTCGGCGACGTCCAGGCGCCGTACGTCCTGCGCACCGCACCACACGTCCGCGTCCTGTGCCGGCTCGGCCGCGTCCAGTTCGGAGACGACGCCCACCGGGGCGCCGGGCACCACCCGGGCGTACTGCTTGGCCACCACCCAGCTGAGGCTGTGCACGTCGCGGCCCGTCAGGAGGAACAGCGGCCGGCCGGTGGCGTACGCGGCGGCGGCGACCTCGCCGACCTCGTCGCCGTTGAGCCGGCCGTAGGTTCCGGCCAGGAGGACCGAACCGGTTTCGGGCAGGCGGGCCGGGTCGGTGATCCAGCGGCGGGCGAGCGGGGCGAGGAGGGCGCGCAGCGCCTCGGGCAGCGGTTCGTCGGCGAGCAGGACCCCGGTGTCGGCCGGGTCGGGGGTGCGCCGATGGCCGTAGACCTGCTCGGCGAGGGCGATGCCGTCGAGGAGGTCGACGCGGTCGCCGATCCACACCGGCAGCGGGCCGTGTCCGGTCTCGGCCTGCGTCACGGCGCGGGTGTAGGCGGTGAGGTCCCCAAACGGCGCGAAGAGCGTCACGGCTGGTCCACCTTCAGCTCGAAGTGGCGCAGGACGGCGTGCATCCGCTCCTCGACCTCGTCGGCGGTGGCGCCTTCCACGTGGACGTAGCCGGTGGAGGCGTGCGAGGCGCGCGGCGGGTCGAGGACGTCGCCGGGGGCCGCCGTCACGTGGGCGCCGATCACGCCGGGCAGGCGCAGCAGTTCCTCCGCGGAGCTGATGTGGACCACGCGGCCGGGCGCGGTCGGCAGCAGCAGGTCGCCCACCGCGCGGTCGCGGGTGTACTGGGGCACCGGCATCCGGTCGAGGTAGGTGTCGAGGACGACGTGCAGGAAGTCGAAGCCGAAGGCGAGGCCGTGGTTCATCGGCACCTCGCAGCCGCTGAGCCGGGCCGCGACCTCGCTCATCACGAACTGGCCGTCGTCGGTGAGGAAGAACTCGCCGTGCAGATAGCCGTGCGGGATCTGGAGTCCGTCGGCCAGCCGCTGGGCCAGCGCGCGGGCGTCGACGGGGATCTCCTCGCTGGGTGCGTAGGTGATGTTGGCGTTGATCCGGCCGTCCAGGACTTCGAGGACGGGCACCGGGTTCTTCGACAGGTAGGCGTCGATGACCAGCCCGCGCGAGATCACCGCGCACAGCTGGAACTCGCGGCCCTTGACGTACTCCTCGACCGTCCACTGAAGGGCCGGATCCAGCGGCGGCAGGTCCGCCAGGCCGGCGGGGGAGTCGATGCGGTAGGTGCCGATGCAGGAGTCGGAGTCGACGGGCTTGAGGATCACCGGCCAGCCGTGCTCCTCGCCGAAGGCGACGACGTCCGCGAGGTCGCCGGCCGGCCGGTATCGGGCGTGGGGGATGCCGAGTTGGGCGTAGCGGTCCTTCATCGTCATCTTGTTGCGCACCCAGCCGACCTGCTCCTCGCTCAGGTGCGGCAGGTCCACCAGGGCGGCGAAGCGCTGGGCGGCCGACTGCAGGGCCTCGTTGGGGTTGCAGAAGTGCCTGGGCCTGGGCAGGTTCCTGGTGCCCTTCATCCAGCGCAGATAGCGGGCGGCCTCGTCCTCGAGGGGCGCGGACGTGTCCAGGGTGAACGTCGGGACGTGGGCGGTGCGTTGGACGTACTCCTCGCTCAGCGGGACGGAGTCGAAGCGCAGCAGGACGACGTCGACGTCGTCGCGGGCGAGGACGTGGTCGGTGAAGGTGGTCCGGCGGCTCTCGACGAGCAGGACGGCGGGGCGGGCGGGTGCGCTCATGGTCGTAACTCCAGGTCGCAGCAGGGGAAGGGGGGTCAGCCGATGACGCGGGTCGAGCCGTCGATCCGGCCGGGGCGGGTGCGGCGCAGGTCGCGGACCAGGTTGACCCGTTTGAGCCAGCGGTCGCCGCCGTCGAAGCCGGCGCGGAAGGAGCGCCGGCCGTGCACGGCGTTGCGGTTGTCGACGAAGCAGACGGCGCCGGTGGGCAGGACCACGTCGGTGAGGTTGGCGTCGAGGTGGGCGGTGATCCACGCCAGCGCCTCGGCGGCCTCCGTGTCGCCGTCCTGGGCGCGGAAGAAGTCCCGGTCGATGCGCAGCACCGGCTGGTCCCGGTGGCCATCGAGGACCGGCACCGGCTCGGGCACGAACGCGCCGTCGGTGAACGTGTGCGCCGCGTCGGGCAGCGCCAGGAAGCGGGGCCGGCTCAGCACGTCGCGGACGCGGTCGGGCAGGCGGCGTACGTCGAGGTGGGCGACCGTGGTGGGGATCCGGTCCTCGTTGCGCAGGGCGAACAGGCCCACCCAGTCGGCCCGGTACGGCGAGAAGGCGTCCTCGGTGTGCCAGGCCAGCTCCAGTGCGCTGGAGGCGGAGATCAGGCTCGTCTCGTAGCCCTTGCTCGGCAGGATGTCGGTGACCAGGCGGCCGGCCTGCTGGGTGGCCCAGCCGGTGAGGTCGCCGAGCAGCGCGGCGTACAGGACGAGCAGGCAGCCGTGGACCTGGCTCGCCTCGGTGTCCGCCTGGCTCCAGTGGGCGGGGGTGGCGCCCAGCGCGGCCTGGTCGACGGTGTTGCCGCGGATCAGGGTGGCGTGGGTGGTCTCGTCGCGGCGGGCGGAGTTGAGGTGGCGCCGTACGGTCAGCGGGAGGTCGTGGGCGAGGACGGGCGCCTCGTCGAGGAAGCGGGGGTCGTCCGCCGCCTTGTACACCTCGAGGCAGGACGCGGCCAGGGCGTGCGCCGCGCGGGCGTCGCGGAGGGGCAGGTCGAGGGTGTGGACGGTGTTCATGAGGTCCTCCGGGTGCGGGTCCGTCGGTCCGTGCCTGTGGGCGGGAGGGGTCTTTAGAACAGGTCGCCCAGGCGGTCGTTGATGTGGTCGAGGCACAGCTCGTACAGGTCCTCGGCATGGGTCTCCCGCCAGCCCTCGGGGGCGGGGGCCGCGGCGGGCCACAGGGCCTGGTGGCCGTCGGCGTCGGCGAGGACGACGAACGTGGCGAACTCGTCGGCGAACGGGTCGCCGTCGGCCGGCCCCTCCAGCACCTTGAGCATGCCGTCGGCGTCCAGGAGGGCCGCGCGGTCGGTGCGCCACATCCGGGCGGTGGCGCCGTCCGGGCCGCCGAAGGGGTCGGGCAGGAACCGCTCCCCGGTGGCCGCGGGCTGTCCGGCGTAGCCCTGGGCCACGCCCGCGCCCGCGATGTAGAGGGCGCCCGTCTCGCCGGGGGCCACCGGCCGCAGCCGGGCGTCGAGGACGTAGGCGCGGTAGCCGGGGGCGGGGCGGGGCGGCCGGCCGGGGTGCTGCTCCAGGACGAGGCGGCCCTCGGCCCAGCCGCCGCTCACGGTCAGCTCGGCGCTCTCGGACCAGGCGAGTGCGACCAGTGCGGCAAGGGCGTCGTCGGCGCCGCCCAGCACCACCCGGATGCCCTCCTGGCGCAGCCAGCGCAGAAGTTCGTGCGGCACGGCCTGGGCGAGACAACCGTCGGGCACGTGCACCCGGGCGCCGGCCGCCAGCGCGCCGAGCAGACCGAGAGCGGCGTCCGCGTCCGGGTAGCCGCGCACCAGCCAGGCGGCGCTCGCGGGTGCGGCCAGGGTTGCCGCGGCGACCGCCTGTGGGCCGATGGCCACCGTGCCGTCCTCGCCGGGCACCAGCAGCACCGGATCGCCGGCCGTCAGCGGCCGCGTGCGGTCGGTGTCGGTCAGCGGGCGCCGCCGGGTCGCGGGCAGCCGGTCGGCGCCGCCCGCCCGCACCAGCCGGGCGGCGCCCGGTACGGCGGGCAGCAGCAGGTCGGCCGTCTCGTCGAGCAGCAGCACCACCGGCCGCAGGGTGCCGTCCAGGTCCAGCGACGGGTCGACGGGCAGCAGCGCGGCACCCGTCTTGGCGACGGCGAGCGCGGCCACCGCGAATCCGGTGAGCGTGGACAGCGCGGTCAGCACCGTGCTGCCCGGGCCCGCGCCGTGCATGACGAGGGCGCGGGCCAGCAGGTCGGAGCGGGCGTCGAGTTCGAGGTAGTCCATGCCGGCCACGACGGGCGCCTCGGGACAGCGTGCCACCTGCGCCGCGAACAGTGCGGGCACGGTCGCGGCCGGCCACCGGACGCTCTCGCCCGCCCACACCCCGCCCTCCGCCGTGTCGCCGGGCAGCAGCCGCAGCCGGCTCAGTACGGTGGTCGGCTCGTCGAGGGCGGCTTCGAGTACGGCGGTGAGCTGCCCGGTGAGGGAGGCGGCGGCCGCCTCGCCGACCGTCTCGTGCCGGTAGGAGGCCGTCACCGCGATGCCCGCGGGGGCGCCCGCCGGCGTCTGCCGTTCGGTCAGCAGCAGGCTCAGGTCGGCCGCGGGGACCGGCAGTTCGGCCCGGTCGGGGTGCACGGTGAGCCCGGCCGCCGTGAACTGGCCGTCGGCCTGCGCCAGCACCGTCAGCGCGATGCCGCCCGGCAGGGCGAGGGCCGCCTCGGCGTCGCGGTAGGCGGCCAGGCCGGCCGCGCGGACCCGGGCGAGCAGGTCGGTGAACGCGGGGTCGCCCGAGGCATCCACCGACAGCGCCAGGACCCGCCCGTAGGGGCCGACCGCATCGCGCAGCTCGGCGCCCTCCCGGGCCGGGACCGGCGCGGCCACGGTGATCTCGCCCATCGCGCCGAGCCGGGCCAGTACGGCGGTGAGCGCGGTGTGCACCACCATGAACACGGTGGAGCCGTGCTCGGCCGCGAACCGGGCCAGCCGCGTGTGCAGGTCCTCGCCCAGCTCCACCTCGAAGCTGCCGTAGGAGACGTCACCGGCCTGCGGCACGCTGCCCGGCAGCGGGGTGGGCGCCGCGTCGCCGAAGACCGCGCGGGGCGCCGCCTCCAGCCCGGCCGCGGCGCGGTGCGGGGTGTCGCCGGTGGCGCGGGCGCCGTAGGCCTGGGCGAGTTCGGCGGCCAGCGGCAGATGCGACCACAGGTCGACCGAGGCGGCGGGCAGGGCGATCTCCAGCAGATGGTCGTCGGCGGCCAGGGTGCGCAGCCGGGTGCCGGCCGCGCCGAGACGGGAGTTGCGCAGCGCCTCGTGCCGCTGCCCCAGATCCTCCAGCGCCTCCTCCAGGGCGCGCTTGTCCAGCGCGCCGCGCAGCCTGAGCGGCAGCACCGCGCTGTCGGTGCCCGCACCGCAGGGACCGGTGGCGGCCGCGGGCACGTCGCCGAGCAGCGCGGCGAACGCGGCCGGGGTCCGCGCCTCGTACAGGGCGCGGCTGCCCGGGTCGGCGCCCAGCGTCTCGCGGGCCCGTGACAGCAGCCGGGCCGCGGCCAGCGAGTGTCCGCCGATCTGGAAGAAGTCGGAGTCGGCGTGCACCTGGCGCCGGGGCAGCCCCACCACCTCGGCGAACAGATCGCGGACGATCTCCTGCAGCGGCGTGCCGGGCTGGGTGCCGGGCCGGGCCGCGGCGGGGGCGGGGGCGGGCAGCGCCGTGCGGTCGACCTTGCCGTTGGCGTTCAGCGGCAGCGCGTCCAGGGTCATCAGCGCGGAAGGGATCATGTAGTCGGGCAGCCGTTCCTGGAGGTGGGCGCGCAGGACGACCTCCAGGTCGACGGTGCGGTCGAACGCGGTCGGCGTGTTCGCGCACGCCCGAACGGCGGCGGCCGGTGCGGTGCAGACGCCGGTCAGCGGGCCGGCCGGGACCAGGTCCGGGTCGACGAAGACGATGTCGAGCAGCTCGGCCCGCTCACCGGACCAGGTCGGCAGGGCCCGGTAGCCCAGCCGCTCCCCGGCCGCGCACAGCACCTCCGGGTCCGGGGCGGGCGCGTCCTGCGCGGCGAGGTCGATGCCTTCGAGGGGGTTGTCCAGGGCGCGCATCGCGCAGAACTCGTCGTGGAGCCGGCGGTTGGGCACCCCGGCCAGCCGCAGGACGGCGGGCCGCAGGGCGTTGAGGCGGTCCTCGGCGTCGGCGGCGGAGTTCACCTCGTGGCCCCAGCGGACGACGGGCGCGGCCGTGAGATCGGCGGCCGGCTGGGCGGTGGACAGCACGGCCTCGTAGCGGTAGCGGGTCAGCTCGTTGTGGTGGGCGCCCCGTTTGGCCCGTACGTCCACGGCGCGGACGGCGGGCAGTTCACGCGCCAGGGCGGCGAACAGGGCCGGGGAGACGAGCAGTTCGGTCTCCTGCGCCACCCGCACATCGACCGACCGGCGCAGGGTGTCCCGGCTGTCGGCCGCCGCACCGGGCCGGGCCAGCTCCACACCGGTCTGCAGACAGCGGGCGAGGTCGAGGTTGCGCAGGTCGCCCAGGAACAGGCAGCCGCCCGGGGCGAGCAGGGTCAGGGCCCGCTCGATGACCGTGCGCAGATGGGCGAGGCTCGGGAAGTACTGGATGACCGAGTTGACGACGATCGCATCGAAGTGCCCCGCGGGCAGCCCGCTGGTGTCCTCGGCCCCCTGGCAGCGCAGCCGCACCTTGCCGGCCAGCTGGGGATCGGCGTCGGTCTGCGCGGTGAGCGCGGCGACGACGGCGGGGGAGAAGTCGGTCGCCCAGTACTCCTCGACGCCCTCCTCACGGGCCAGGTGCCCCATCAGCAGCCCGGTGCCCACACCGATCTCCAGGATCCGGCGCCGGGGCAGCTCCCGCACCCGCGCCAGGGTGGCCTCCTGCCACTCCCGCATCTGCTCCAGCGGGATCGGCAGGGCGTCGTAACTGCTGTTCCAGCCCGTGAAGTCGGCGCCCAGCCCGGTGCCGCCGGCAGCGGCTCCGTCGTAGAGGGCCTCGTAGATCTCCCGCCACTCGGTGATCTGCGCGTCCTGGTCGGCGGCGGCCGGTGCGAGCGGATCGGCCGGGACGACATGGGCCACGAGCCGCTTGTCACCGTCGCCGCTCTCGTACAGGGACACCGCGGCGGCCAGGACACCCGGGTGGGCGCTCAGCACGGACTCGATCTCGCCCAGCTCGACACGGAAACCGCGCAGCTTGATCTGGTCGTCGACCCGCCCCACGAACTCCAGCGCGCCGTCGGGGCGCAGCAGCACGAGGTCCCCGGTGCGGTACAGACGGCCGCCGCCCACGGTGAACCGGTCCTCGACGAACCGCTGCGCGGTCAGCTCGGGCCGCTCCAGATAGCCGGTGGCCAACCCGGGCCCGCCGAGCAGGAGTTCACCGGTGCCGCCCGGGCCGACCGGGCTGCCGTCGGGGCCCACGACCACGGCGGTGGTGGCACCGATGGGCCGCCCGATCGGAATGGTCCGCGCCCCCTCGGCGGGCTCTGCGACCTCGTGCCAGGTGGCGAACGTGGTCGCCTCCGTCGGGCCGTACACGTGCAGCAGCCGCCCGGGCGCCCCGCCCGCGAACACCTCGCGCACCCGGCGCGGGTCGCAGGCCTCGCCGCCGAACAGGACGGCGCGCAGCGATGCGAAGGCGGCGGGCCGTTCGCGGGCGATCAGCTGGAACAGGGCGGTGGTCAGGAAGACGACGGAGATGTCGTGCGCTGCCACGGCCTCCTGGAAGCGGCCGGGGTCGACGACGGTGTCCTTGGCGAGATGGACCAGCCGGGCGCCGGAGGTGAGGGTGGTCCACACCTCGAAGGTGACGGCGTCGAAGGCGGGGTTGGCGGCCTGGGCGACGACGTCGTCGGGGGCCAGCCGCAGATAGTCGTACGACTGCACGAAGTCCAGGACGGCCCGGTGCGGTACGACGACGCCCTTGGGGGTGCCGGTGGTGCCGGAGGTGTAGCAGACGTAGAGGGCATCCTCCGGTCCGGCCGTCTCCTCGGGCAGATCACCGGGGCGCGCACGGATGTCGTCGGCGTCGAGGTCGACGACGCTCACGCCCAGGCCGGCGTAGTCGCCCGCGCCGTCGCCGCCGGTGAGCACCGCCTTGGCGGCGCTGTCCCGGACGATCAGCCTGCGCCGCTCGGCGGGGTTGGCGGGGTCGACGGGGACATACGCGGCGCCGGCCCGCACGATCCCGAGGAACGCGGTGACCATCTCCGTTCCGGGCCGCAGCGAGGTGACGACACGGTCGCCGCGTCCCACGCCCCGGGCGCGCAGATGATGGGCGAGACGGTTCGCGGCGCGGCTCAGCTCGCGGTAGGTGAGGGACACGCCGGCACCGCCGCCGGGTCCCGGACGGGTGACCGCGATCGCGTCGGGCCGCGCGTGGACTTGCTGCTCGATGAGGCCAGAGATCGACAGGACCGGCAAGACCGACATCAGCACTCGCTCCTTACGACAGCACCTTCGGCTTGGCAAAACGTTGCCAAGATGCTGGCAACGTGATCCTGAGGCCGGGTCTCAAAGCGGTGGAGCGGGGATGGAGCCGCAGGCGGGCAGGCATACGGAGGCACCATCCGCAGGGGCCGGTGTTGCCAGGAGCCGTTCGGACGGCCGGGGGATGAAAGCTGCTACAGATTTTCTAGTCATTCATAGTCATCTCTAGTCGTGCATCTCGAATATCTTGGCCTTGTGAAGCTTTCGGAGTGGGCACGGCAGCAGGGCGTGAGCTACCAGACTGCCTGGCGATGGGTGAAGGACGGGAAGATGCCCGTCCCGGTCCGCCAGGCGCCGTCCGGAACGTGGCTGGTCGCTGAGCCCGCTCCGGTCGTCTCTGCGACCTCGGGGCGGGTGGTGGCGTACTGCCGCGTGTCGTCCGCCGACCAGAAGGCCGACCTTGAGCGGCAGGCCGCCCGGGTCGTGGCCGGCGCGAACGGGCTCGGCCTGGCCGTCGCCGAGGTCGTCGCCGAGGTCGGCTCGGGGCTGAACGGACGGCGCCGCAAGCTGCAGCGCCTGCTGTCCGACCCGCAGACGGCGGTGATCGTGGTCGAGCATCGTGACCGGCTGGCCCGGTTCGGCGTCGAGCATCTCGAAGCCGTCCTGTCGGCGTCCGGGCGGCGCCTGGTCGTCCTCGACCCCACCGAGACCGCTGACGACCTGGTGCGGGACATCACCGAGGTGCTCACGTCGATGTGCGCCCGCCTGTACGGGCAGCGGGCGGCGAAGAACCGCGCCGCCCGCGCGGTGGCCGTGGCGACCGGCGAGGCCGCCGAGTGAAGAAGTTCCAGGCGCAGCCCGGTTTTGTGGTGCAGGCGTTCCGGTTCGCTCTGGACCCGAACGCCTCCCAGGAGCACGCGCTGCGTTCGCACTGCGGCGCGGCGCGTGCCGCGTACAACTGGGCTGTCGGCTGGGTCGAGGCGTCGTGGTGGCAGCGCCGCGCGGAGGAGTCCTACGGCGTCGCCGAGGAGCAGCTGACGCAATGGCGGCCGTGGTCGCTGCCCGCCCTGCGGAAGGCGTTCAACGAGAGCAAGCACACCGACCCGAGGTTCGCGGCCTGGTGGGAGGAGAACTCGAAGGAGGCGTACTCCACCGGTCTCGCGAACGCCGCCGCCGCGTTCGACAACTACGCCAAGTCAAAGCAGGGCAAGCGCCGTGGCCGTGCAATGGGTATGCCGCGGTTCAAGTCGAAGCGGAAGGCACGTCCGTCCTGCCGGTTCACCACCGGCACGATCCGCGTGGACGCCGACGGCCGGCACGTCACGCTGCCCCGCCTGGGCATGATCCGCACGCATGAACCCACGGTGAAGCTCCTCGACCGCTTCCAGGCCGGGACGGCCCGGATCCTGTCCGCGACGGTGCGGCACGAGCGCGGACGCTGGTTCGTGTCCTTCCAGGCGGAGGTGAAGCGCGACCTGGTCCGCGTCACGCGGCCGGATGTCGCGGTCGGCATCGACCTCGGGGTGAAGACCCTCGCGGTCATGGCCGACAGCACTGGCGAGATCCGCACCGCGCCCAATCCCGGCCACTACGACCGGGCGCGCAAGCAGCTGCGCCGCGCCTCCCGCGTCGTGTCCCGACGCCAGGGCCCCGACCGGCGCACCGGACGGCAGCCGTCGAAGCGGTGGGAGAAGGCCAACGCCCAGCGGAACAAGGTCCACCACCGCGTGGCGAACCTCCGCGAAGACGCCCTGCACAAGCTCACCACCGCGGTGGCCGCCGAGTACGGCACCATCGTGGCCGAAGACCTCAACGTCGCCGGCATGCTCCGCAATCGGCGTCTGGCCCGCAGGATCGCAGACGCCGGATTCGGCGAGATCCGCCGCCAGCTCGACTACAAGACCGGCCAGCGCCACGCCACCCGCCTCGTGGTCGCTGACCGCTGGTACCCGTCCTCGAAGACCTGTTCCGGGTGCGGCGCGGTGAAAGCCAAGCTGTCGCTGCACGTCCGGACGTACGAATGCAACGCCTGCGCTCTGGTCATCGACCGGGACGACAACGCCGCGCTCAACCTCGCCGCCCTCGCGGCAGCCTGCGTGACTGGTACCGGAGTGGCCGGAGACCAGGACACCGCCCCGGCGGTGTCGAAGCCTCGTGGAGCCGACCAGAAGACCCGCGCCACCCGCCCCCGCCGCAAGGCGGAGGCGGGGCGGGCAGGTGGCGCAACCCTGCCGCATCAGCGGCAGACGGAAACGAGAGACCGTACTCAAGCCGAGCCCCTGACGCTCTGGTGATAGACGGACCTTCCGGGACGAAATGCCCGGAATGCTGAGACCTGACTACGGTCCCGGCAACGGCCTGTTAACCGGTTGCCGGTCCTTGCGGCCTGCAGCAGGATGCGGAGATGCGTTTCTCGGTCAACATCCCGAACTTCGGCGACTTCGCCGATCCCAGGACCGTGGCCAAGGTGGCCGCGACGGCGGAACAGGCAGGCTGGGACGGGCTGTTCGTCTGGGACCACGTACTGCACCGCACACACGCAGGCAGGCCCTTCGGCGACCCCTGGATGCTGCTGACCGCCGCCGCGCTGGCGACCTCCCGCATCAGGCTGGGCACGCTGGTCACCCCGGTCGCACGGCGGCGCCCGCAGCAACTGGCCCGGCAGGTGGCGACGTTGGACGCGGTGAGCGGGGGCCGGGTCACCTTCGGCGCGGGACTGGGCGGGCCGATCGAGGACGAGTACGCCAGCTTCGGCGACACCACGGACCCCAAAGTGCTGGCCGGGCGCCTGGACGAGGGCCTGGACCTGCTGGAGCGTTACTGGTCGGGGCAGCCGGTGACCCACGACGGACGGCACTACCGGGCCCGGGACGTGACATTGCTGCCCGCCACGGTGCAACGCCCCCGCCCGCCGATCTGGATCGCCGGCTTCTGGCCGAACCGCCCGCCCATGCGCCGGGCGGCCCGCTGGGACGGCGCGGTCCCGCTGTTCACCGACGCCAGACACGGCCACATACCGCCCGCCGACCAGGTCCGCGACCTGGTGGCGTACCTGCGCACACAGCGCGAGGACCGCCCCGGCACCCCCTTCGAGATCGTCCTGGGCGGAGCGACACCGGGCGACGACGCCGCCAAGGCCCGCGATCTGATCGCCCCGTTGGCCGAGGCGGGAGCCACCTGGTGGGACGAGCGCCAGATCCAGCCGAGCGAGAAACTCGACCGTCTCACACCGGTGCTGCGCCGCATCGAGCAGGGCCCCCCGGTCCTGTAGGGCGGAGCACGCGGGCGTGGCACGCCCCACACACCCGCCACTTCGGCCGCAAGCCGCCCAGGGCGTCAACGCTCGACGTGGCGGAGCCGATCAGCCCGGGTCAATGCAGGTCCACCTGGAACGCATGCCGGTGGTCGGCAGGGCAGGCGAAGATCCGCAGGTCCCCCCACCGGCCGACGACGACTCCCGTCTCGCCGTCGCTGGCCACGGTGAACAGCAGCGTCATGTCCGTGCCGCAGTCCCCACAGCGAAACACTGCCGGGTATGCCAGGTGCCAGGTCGGCCAGCCGCCCAGTTTCCAGCCCGCGACGCGGGTGATGACGTCACCGCCGTCGCCACTCTCGCGGACCAGTTCCGCCAGCCGCGGACGGAGTCCGGGAGGCAGCTCCTCCCGGTACGGGAAATCGGCCAGGTGCTCGGCGGTGATGGAGCACGCTTGCGGCAGGTAACCGTCCTCGTCGTAGCGAGAGGGCGGCGGCGGTGCCGTCAGCCGGCTCGTCACGTCGGCGGCCCGGCGCCATCGCACCTCGATCACGGGGCTGACGTCGGCCTGCTGGGCCGGAGGATCCCAGTGTTCGTTGGGGCACCACAGGATCTGCAGGAGGTCGATGTCAGCAGGCCACCACGGTCCCGGTGCGTCGCGCCGGAAAATCTGCGCGACCGGCACCATCGCCGTGGCGGGTACGCCGGCAGGGCTGCCCACGTCGGGCAGGGAGCACGCAGGCCACGGCTCGTCGCTCGGCCACAGCAGCGGACCGCCGATCGAGCTGTCCCCGCAGTCCGGCTCTCCCCGCACGGGGTGCAGTACGACTGCGTCACGTGCGTAGGGAGCGAGGCCGGGGAGCGCGGCGAGTATCGCTTCGGTTGACGGTCTGGCGGTGCGTGTCATCATGCCCTCTGCCGAGCTGGTCGTAGATCGCACGCAGCGTACAGGCCAGGTATGACAGTGGCTCCGGCGTGCGGATCACGAGCGGGTCCAGCCAAACGGCAGGTCGTAGCTCACGGAGTGGCCGCCTGCACCGCCGCCGTCTCCTCGGGCGACAGCAGGCCGAGCCGGATCCGCCGGACGTGCGGCTGGCGCGGGAACTCGGGCGCGAACAGGGGCTCCTGCGGCTGATCGGCGTACGCCGCGACAGTCGCGACCACCAGGACCGGCGCCGGGCGGGCGTGCCGTACGAGATAGCGGAGGTGGTGCAGCGACTGCGGATCCGCGTGCTGTACGTCGTCCAGGCACAGCACCACCGGCCCGCCGCGGGCGAGGTCGCACAGCTCCGCGCAGAACGTCCGCATCGCCTCGTCGGGCGGTACGGCGCCGCCGGCACCGGAGCAGGGGAGCGTGAACACCGGTGCGCTGCCGACGAGTTGGCGCAGCACCCCGAGCGGCACCCGGCGCCCGGACGCGGAGGCGGTCGCGGTGAGCACCAGCGCTCCGGCGGCGGCCGCCCGTTCGGCCACGGTGCGCAGGAGGTGGCTCTTGCCACACCCGACGGCGCCCTCGATCAGCACCACCCGGGAACGCCCCACCGCACAGGCGGCGAGCACCGTGTCCAGGGCACCGGCCACCGATGCTCGCCCCGCCTCCGTCATGACCCCGCCCCTCGCCGCAACCGCCCTGGTCGGGGCCAGGATCGAAGCCACACCTCTAAGCCAGGTGGAGCGGCGACAGAGACGACACGTGCGCGAGAAGGGGCCCCGACGACCGAAGCCCCCGCGGCGGCACACGGCGGCCGGCGGGGGCATCTCGGTGGAGAGGACTTGGTGCGCGAGGTGCGACCTCAGACGGCGGCGACCGAGGGCCAGCCGATGTCGTCGGTGCCGGTGGTGGAGATGGTGGTGGCCTTGGGCCAGCCGAT
>NZ_BMQA01000041.1 GCF_014647875.1 Streptomyces brasiliensis
GCCGTACTCGCCGATCGGCAGGTACGGCCCGATGAACTCCCATTCCCTGTCCGTCAGTTGCGCGCGTGTCATGCAAGACGATCTACCAGTCCAGACCCAGCCCTGAGTGCGAATCCGACAGATTGATCACGACTCGATACGCGCCCTAGGCCCCTTCGCGTGTCGAGCTGCGGGAGGGGACGATGGCCGCGCGGCTCAGCGAGGCCCGACGCTCTTCGAGCGGTTCGAACGCTCCTCGCCAGAGGATGACGCGAAACCCCCTCTGGACAGACCTCGGCCGCGGCGGCTCCCCCTCCGCACCGCCGCGGCCTTCCCCGTGTGGAGAAAAGCTCGGTCAGGCCTTCTCGTCCGTGGCGTGGACGTTGGCCGGTGAGGCGACGGCCTCGTCGGTGGGCTCGCTGGTGGCGTGGACGTTGTCCGTCGAGACCTCGTCGGCCGGCTCGATCGTGGCGTGGACGTTGTCTGTGGTGTTCTCGTCGCTCATCTCGCTGGCTCCCCTGACAGTGTGGTGCGATGGGTGGGCAGGACCCGCCCGGCAGCTCCCCCGAGGGCTGCCGGGCAGGTCCTGCTGGGCCGGATCACCCTAGATGCCCGGCCGCTCGTCGTTCCGTCTGCCCCCCGACGCGACGGCTCGACTGAGTCGAGGATGTCGGATGGCGATAAACGAATGATGAACGCCGCCCGGACCAGCGGGCTCCCGGATCAGGCCGCGGCCGCCGGCTTCAATAGGGCCCTGACTTCGTCCGCTTCCGACGCCCCCAGCGTCTCGAAGATCTCCAGTGCCTCGTTCCAGCACACCTGGGCCCGGTCGAGCTGACCGATATCGTTCAGGGCCCGCCCGAGCACCGTGAGGACGTTGCCGTGGCGCCACTCGCCGCCGATGCCGCGCAGCAGCGTCAGGGCTGTGTCGGCGTTGACCGCGGCCTGGGCCGGATGCCGGGCCGCGAGGTCGAGTTCGGCCAGGCGGAACAAGGTCATGCCCTCCCACAGCCGCTGCCTGCTGTCCCGGAACACCTTCAGGGCCCGGTGCAGACAGTCGGTTGCCTCGGCCAGCTTCCCGCTCTGCGTGAGGGCGAGGCCAAGCGCGTAGCGGCCGTTGGCGCCCCTCAGATCATGGTTCATGGCGTCGTACATCGCGGTGCCCTGCCGGGCCAACGCCACGGCGCTCTCCGTGCGTCCCGACGCCAGGTGAATACGCGACAGGTTGCACAGGGCGCTCGCCTCGCCGGGGCGGTCCCCGAGGTCACGAAAGCTCTCGATGGCGCGGGTGAAGTGCTTCTGGCCCTCCTTGTGCCGGTTCTGATACAACGCGACCACACCGCTGATGTTGGACGACCAGCAGCCGGTGAGTGGGTCGTCGGTCTGCCGGGCCAACTCGGTTGCCCTTTCGGCCTCCTGGACGGCAACGTCGAACCTGCTGCCGGAGATGTGGTGCACGAAGGCGAGCAGCGTCAGGGCCCGCGCCTCCGTCCGGGTCTCCCCCGTCTCCCGCGCCACGTCCCGCAGGAGCACTGCGACCGCTTCGTATTCCTTGGAGTTTGCTCCCGACTCGGCTAGGTCGACCGCCGCCCACAATAGGTCCACAGCTCGCCGAAGGGTCCCGGGCCGCGCGGACTGCCGTACACACGTGAGAAGGGAGACCGCCTCGGCGTACAGCCAGTCCTGCGCGGCGTGTCGGTCGGAGAAGGCCAGGCCCGGATGCCCCGCGTTCTCCAGGTGATCCACCAGACGATCTCCCGGCCGTTCGATCAGATAGCCCATGGAGACGGTGGAGAGGTAGAAGTCCAGCAACCGCGACATCGCCGCGGTCGGCTCGCTCGGCGGCCACTCGTCCCTCTCCGCGCAGGCTCGCGCATACAACCGCACCAGGTCATGGAACCGGTACCGCCCCGGCGCCGCGGACTCCAGCAGCGATGTGTCCACCAAGGACTCCAACAGGTCCTCGGTCTCCTCCACCCCCAGATTCAGCACCGCGGCAGCCGCCGCCAGGGAGATGTCCGGACCGTCCGCCAGGCCCAGCAACCGGAACGCCCGGGCCTGTGCCGGCTCCAGGGCCCCGTACCCGAGCTCGAAGGTGGCCTTGACCGCCAGGTCCCCGGCCTGCAGTTCGTCAAGCCGGCGTCGCTCGTCGCCCAGCTTCGCCGCCAGTACCGACACCGTCCAGGTACGGCGCGCCGCCAGACGGGACGCCGCGATGCGGATGGCCAGGGGGAGGAAGCCGCACGCCGCCACCACGTCCAGCGACGCCTCCCGTTCCGCCGCCACCCTCTCCTCGCCCACGATCTTCGTGAACAGGGACAGCGCCTCGTCCGGGGACATCACGTCCAGGTCCACCAGGTGCGCCCCGGCCAGGTCCACCATCCGGACCCGGGACGTCACCAGCGCCGCGCAACCCTCAGTGCCGGGAAGCAGGGGTCGTACCTGTGCCGCGTCCTTCGCGTTGTCCAGCAGGACCAGGACCCTGCGGCCGTCCAGGATCGAGCGGTAGAGCGCCGCCCTCTCCTCCAGGGAGTCGGGGATCGCCGAGTCCGCCGTGCCCAACGCCCGCAGGAACGAGCCCAGGACCGTCTCCGGTTCCGCCGCGCGGGGGCCCGCGCCCTGCAGGTCCACGTACAACTGCCCGTCCGGGAAGGCCGGTCGCGCCCGGTGGGCCACATGCACCGCCAGCGTCGTCTTGCCCACCCCGCCGATGCCCGCCAGCGCCGACACCGCCATCACCCGGCCATCGGCCGTTGCGAGTACCTCGCCCAGTTCGGCGACGAACGCGGAACGTCCCGTGAAGTCCGGTACGGTCGCCGGGAGTTGTGCCGGACGCACCGGAACCACCGCCGGTTCGGACACTGGCGCCGACGGCTCCGCCAGTGCCGGGTCCGCCTGGAGTATGCGGTGTTGCAGTTCCCGTAGGCCCTGCCCCGGGTCCACGCCCAGTTCCTCCGCCAGCAGGCGCCGCGTGTCCGCGTAGACCGCCAGTGCCTCCGCCTGGCGGCCCGAGCGGTACAGGGCCAGCATCAGCAGTTCCCGCAGGCGCTCGCGGAGCGGATGTGCCGCTGTCAGCGCGGTCAGCTCCGAGACCGCCTCCGCGTGGCAGCCCAGCTCCAGGTCCATGTCCAGGCGGGACTCCAGCAACTGAAGTCGCCATTCCTCCAAGCGGACCCGCTGCGCGTCCGCGTACGGGCCCGGCACGCCTGCCAGGGGTTCGCCGTCCCACAACGCCAGTGCTCGGTTCAGTACGTACCGTGCCTGGCGCAAGTCGCCCGCACTACGCGCCTTCTCCGCCTGCGCCGCCAGGTCCTGCGCCACCGCCAGGTCCAGGGCCCCCTCCCGAAGGCCCCGCACCGCGTAGCCGCCCGACTCGCTCACCAGGACACCGGGGTCCAGGACCTTCCGCAGGCGGGACGCGTACGTCCGTAGCGCCGCCAGTGCCTGCGACGGCGGCTCGGTGCCCCAGAGCGCGTCGATCAGTTCCGCCGCGGTGGCCGTCCGGCCCTCGCGCAGCAGCAGGGCGGCGAGCAGCGCGCGCTGCTGGGGGGAGCCGGTGCCCAGAGCCTCCTCGCCGCGCCAGGCGCGCACGGGACCGAGCAGGCTGAACCGCAGTGCCTCCGACTCCGCGGCCGCAGGAGTGGAATCGGTACGTCGCTGCTTCGGCACTCGCGGTACACCGTCCATGCGTCGTCCCCCTAGGCCATCCCGAACAACTACGTCAGTTTGCCTTGTTCCGGGCACCTGCGTCAGCCGTGCGAGACGCCGATCACAGGGCGGCTCACGGGAGTCCACAACCCCCTCACAGCCTCTTCGCGCAGCTCCGCACGCGGTCCACCGTCGAAGCCGGCCTGCCATTAGCTGACTGGCCATCAGATCAGCGCTACCGTGAACGCAACGCCACCCTCGACCACCTCTGCGGCGGACGCCTCGTCCTCGGGGTGGGCGCCGGGCATGTCCGGGAGGAGTTCGAGGCACTCGGGGTGGACTTCGGGCAGCGGGGTGCCGTGCTCGACGAGACGATCGACGCGTTGCGGGCGGCGCTCGGGCCCGAAGAATTCCCGGTGCATCACGGGAAGCCGTCGGCCGCAACATGGAGGCGCCGTTCGGGGGGTTCAAGAAGAGCGGGGTGGGCCGGGACGTGGGGTCGTACGCGCTGCACGCCTACAGCGAGGTGCAGGCGATCGTCTGGCCCGGGTGACAGCGGGCCGCCTCAGTCCGACAGGTCCACCCGGATCGTCAGCAGGTTCGTCCCCATCGCCCGTACCGCCGTGCTGTTCATACGGGGCAGGCTGCGCAGGCGGGCCACGGCGTCGTCCTCGGGCAGCAGATGCGCCGTGCCCGGGTGCCAGTGGCCGCCGATGCGGACGCGGACCGCCGGGTCGGCCTGGATGTTGCGGACGTACTGCGACTTCGTGCCGAACTCCGACACCAGCCAGAAGGAGTCGCCGACCCGCCGCCCGCCCACCGGGGTCTGGCGGGGAAGGCCGGACTTGCGGCCCGTCGTCTCCAGGAGGGTCTGGAGGGGGAGCCGGCGCACGACCGGGTTGCCGACGTGGCGCTGGAAGGCCGTGACGGCCCGGTGCTTGAGGGTGGTGTAGCGGGACATGGCGGCGGGGTCTCCCGGGTGAGTGCGGTGGGTGCGACAGTACGCGCGTGAATGTCGTCCGAGCTGAAGCCATCCCTACCCCGCGGCTGGATCTCCTCCCCCTCCGCGTCCAACACGCGGAGGAGATGGCCGTGGTGCTCTCCGACCCCGCTCTGCACGCCTTCATCGGGGGTGTTCCCGACACCCTGGAGGAGCTGCGGGCGCGTTATCGGCGTATCACCGCCGGGTCGCCCGATCCGGGTGTCTCCTGGCTGAACTGGGTCGTCCGGGCGCGGGAGGGCGGTCGCCTCGCCGGTACCGTCCAGGCGACCGTCGGGCCTGGGCCCGTCGCGGAAGCCGAGGTCGCGTGGGTCGTCGGCACCCCCTGGCAGGGGCGGGGGTTCGCCTCCGAGGCGGCACGGGCGCTCGTCGGGTGGCTCGGCCGGCGGCCGGACGTCGCCGTCGTCGTCGCCCATGTCCATCCCGCCCACCACGCCTCCGCCGCCGTCGCCTCCGCCGCCGGGCTCGTGCCGAGCGGGGAGGTGCGGGAGGACGGGGAGGCGCGGTGGGTGCTCGATGTCAGCGGCGGCCGAGGAAGATCGGGTTCGTGAAGGCGGCCAGCGCTCCGGGCAGCGGGCCCGCCGCCGTCTCGTGGCGGAGTTCCGCGCGTACGTACGCCGCGTACGCAGGGGTCGTCTGCCACTCGACGACGCCCGAGCCCGTCACCGGCAGGGGGCCGCTCGTCTTGAGGACGCCCTGGTCCGTGACGAAGCTGACCGTGCAGCGGGGCGTGCCCGAGGCCTCCAGGCGGATCGTCACCGGGGTGTCGGGGTCCACGTCGAGGCGTTCGCCGATGCCGGCCTGGCGGGCCCGGCCGCCCGTCGCCGTGAAGGTCAGCGAGACGTTCTTGGACTCGGCGACGTAGGAGCGGCCCGCGCGGATGCCGTCCTGGACGGCCTCCCGGGTCAGGTCGTCGGCCAGGACGACGGTCTGCGGCGTGCCGACCGCGTCGGGGTCGCGGTGTGCGTCGCTGTTGCCCATCGCGGGAAGCCAGTCCCGGCCCTCCCGCACCGACGCGACGAGCTGGTTGTCCCACTCGGCGAGCGTCACCTCGTCGTCGGGCGTGTAGGGGCCGTTCCACACCTCGACCGCGTCCGCCTCGCCGAAGCCGAACTTCCAGCCGCAGCCGACGCAGGTGGCGTGCGGGTGGGCCGGGACGACGAGGCCGCCGGAGCGGCGGATCTCACGGGCGAACCGGCCGAAGCGGTTGTCGCGGGCGCGGTAGCGCCAGTCGATGAAGGTGCCGGCGTCCGTGCCGAGGGCGAGCACATGGCCGTTGCGGGTCGTCACCTCTTCGCCCAGCATGATCAGCAGGTCGTCGCCCGCCTCGTCGGCCCAGTGCGCGTGCGCCGAGTGGGTGTTGTGCTCCGAGGTGTTGATGAAGTCCAGGCCCGCCGCGCGCGCCAGCGCCGCGATCTCGGCCGGGGTGCGGCGGCCGTCGGAGTGCCAGGAGTGCAGATGGCAGTCGCCCCGGTACCAGGCCCGGCCGCGGCCCTTCGCGCGCTGCGGCGGGTAGACCGGGCGGGCCGTCTTCCCGGGTTCGCCGTAGGCCAGCGTGATGGTGAGCTCGTACGTCAGTCCCTGCGGCGCCACCGTGTAGGGGCCGAGGGCGATGTGCCAGGTGCCCGCGCCCACCGGGCCCGGGATGTACCCGGGCGTGGCGTCGTCGGCGCGGACGAAGAACTCGGTGCGGGCGCCGCCCGACCAGCCGCGGAAGCCCCGGCCGCCCAGGTCGGTGCCGTGCTGGTCGAAGATGCCGATGTCGAGGGCGTTGCCCGCGGTGCCGGCCGGGACGGACGGTCTGTCGTAGGTGTAGGAGACCTTGATCTCCTGTACGCCGGCGGGCACTTCCACCGGCACGTACACGAAGTCGGGGGAGCCGGGCGGCAGCGTGCCGCTCACCGTCCGGGTCTCCTGGTCCTGGCCGTCCGCCGCCGCGAAGTTCACGCTTCCCAACGTAAGCGCGGCGGCGGCACCCGTCACGAACAAAGCGCGTCTGCCGAAGCCTTTCCTGTCCTCGTCCATGGCTGTCACTGTCGGGGGCGGGGGTGAACTCCCGTGGACGTGGAGGGAATCGGCGGCGGGCGGTATGTCATGTACGTAAGAGGCGCGCGATGACGTCTGCAATGCCGACCGGTCGGTATGGACATCCGGGGCTCGCCCAGGGGGTACAGATGGGTCATGAGAATCGCCGTCACGATCTTCCTCACCGACGAGACCATCGCGCCGGTCCGGCTCGCCCGTGAGCTGGAGCAGCGCGGCTTCGCCGGGCTGTATCTGCCCGAGCACACCCACATCCCCGTCGAGCGGGTCACCCCGTACCCGGCGGGCGGCGACCTGCCGCGCGAGTACGGCCGTACCCTCGACCCCTTCGTCGCGCTCGGCCAGGCAGCGGCCGTGACCGAGCGGCTCGGCCTCGGCACCGGCATCACGCTGGTCGCCCAGCACGACCCGATCGACCTCGCCAAGCAGATCGCGACCCTCGACCATCTCTCCGGCGGGCGGTTCACCCTCGGCGTCGGCTTCGGCTGGAACGTGGAGGAGGCCGCCGACCACGGGGTCGAGTGGCGCACCCGGCGCGAACTCGCCCGCGACCGGATGGCGCTCATGCATGCCCTGTGGTCCGAGGAACCGACCGCCTACGACGGGGCGTTCGGCGGCGTGCGGGCCAGCCACGCCCACCCCAAGCCGGCGCAGAAGCCGCGCGGCCCGGTCGTCGGCCCGCGCACCCTGGTCGGCGGGGCCGCCGGGCCCAAGCTGTTCGCGCACATCGCCGAGTACGCCGACGGCTGGCTGCCGATCGGCGGACGCGGGCTGACCGAGTCGCTGCCCGTGCTGCGCTCCGTGTGGACGGACGCCGGACGCGCCCCGGCCGCCCTCCAGGTCGTGCCGTACGCCGTCCTGCCCGGCCCCGGCAAGCTCGCGCACTACGCCGAACTGGGCGTCGAGGAGGTCGTCCTGCAACTGCCCCCGGCGGGCGAGACGGAGGTGCTGCGGGTCCTCGACGAGTACGCCCGCTACCTGGATGGGGCCTCTTTGTCCTGATCAACCCGAACGTATGCTCAAAGAATGACGACTTCCGCGACCTCCGGAACCGGCCCCACCGAGAACTCCATGCGTCGCGCCCTCAAACGCGCCCGGGACGGCGTCGCCCTCGATGTCTTTGAGGCGGCGGTGCTGCTCCAGGCACGCGGCGAGGCCCTCGAGGACCTCGCCGCGTCCGCCGCCCGGGTGCGGGACGCCGGGCTCGAGGCGGCCGGCCGTCCCGGTGTCATCACGTACTCGAAGAGCGTCTTCATCCCCCTCACCCGGCTGTGCCGGGACAAGTGCCACTACTGCACCTTCGTCACCGTCCCCGGCAAGCTGCGCCGCGCCGGGCACGGGATGTTCATGTCGCCGGACGAGGTCCTGGACGTGGCCCGTCGCGGCGCCGAACTCGGCTGCAAGGAAGCCCTGATCACCCTCGGCGACAAGCCCGAGGACCGCTGGCCCGAGGCGCGCGAATGGCTCGACGCGCACGGCTACGACGACACCATCGCCTACGTCCGCGCCATCTCCGTCCGCATCCTGGAGGAGACGGGTCTGCTGCCCCACCTCAACCCGGGCGTGATGTCGTGGACCGACTTCCAGCGGCTCAAGCCCGTGGCCCCGTCGATGGGCATGATGCTGGAGACGACCGCCGAAAGGCTCTGGTCCGAGCCCGGCGGCCCGCACCACGGCTCCCCGGACAAGGAACCCGCCGTACGGCTGCGTGTCCTGGAGGACGCCGGCCGCTCCTCGGTCCCCTTCACCTCCGGGATCCTGATCGGCATCGGCGAGACGTACGAGGAGCGCGCGGAGTCCCTCTTCGCCCTCCGGAAGACCTCCCGCGCCTACCACGGCATCCAGGAACTGATCATCCAGAACTTCCGCGCCAAGCCGGACACCGCGATGCGCGGCATGCCCGACGCCGAACTGGACGAGCTGGTCGCCGCGGTGGCGGTGGCCCGGCACATCATGGGCCCGGCCGCCTGCATCCAGGCCCCGCCGAACCTCGTGGACAGCGAGTACGAGCGACTCATCGGCGCGGGGATCGACGACTGGGGCGGGGTCAGCCCTCTCACGATCGACCACGTCAACCCCGAGCGGCCCTGGCCGCAGATCGAGGAGTTGGCCGAGAAGTCGGCCGCCGCGGGCTTCGAGCTGCGTGAACGTCTCTGCGTCTACCCGGAGTTCGTCACACGCGGCGAGCCCTGGCTGGACCCGCGGCTGCTGCCGCACGTACGGGCGCTGGCCGACCCGGAGACGGGCCTGGCCCGGCCGGACGCGGTGGTCGAGGGCCACCCGTGGCAGGAGCCGGAGGAGGCGTTCCAGCCCTCGGGGCGTACGGATCTGCACGTGTCGATCGACACCGAGGGCCGTACGTCCGACCGGCGCGACGACTTCGACGTGGTGTACGGCGACTGGGACGCCCTGCGCGAGGCCGCCGCGCCCGGGATGGCACCGGAGCGCATCGACACGGACGTGCGCGCGGCGCTCGCGACGGCCGCGGACGACCCCACCCGGCTCACGGACGCCGAGGCGCTGGCGCTGCTGCACGCGGACGGCCCGGCGCTGGACGCGCTGACGAGGATCGCGGACGACGTGCGCAAGGCGGCCGTCGGCGACGACGTCACGTACATCGTCACGCGGAACATCAACTTCACGAACGTCTGCTACACGGGCTGCCGGTTCTGCGCCTTCGCCCAGCGCCGCACGGACGCCGACGCCTACACCCTCTCCCTGGACCAGGTCGCGGACCGCGCCCAGCAGGCCTGGGACGTGGGCGCCGTGGAGGTCTGCATGCAGGGCGGGATCCACCCCGACCTGCCGGGGACGGCGTATTTCGACATCGCGAAGGCGGTGAAGGAGCGCGTACCCGGGATGCACGTCCACGCCTTCTCCCCCATGGAGGTGGTGAACGGCGCGACCCGTACCGGTCTGTCGATCCGCGAGTGGCTGACGGCCGCGAAGGAGGCCGGGCTGGACTCGATCCCGGGCACGGCGGCGGAGATCCTGGACGACGAGGTCCGCTGGGTCCTGACGAAGGGCAAGCTGCCCACGGCGACCTGGATCGAGGCGATCACCACAGCGCACGAGCTGGGCATCCGCTCGTCCTCGACGATGATGTACGGCCACGTCGACCAGCCCCGCCACTGGCTCGGCCACCTGCGCACGCTCGCCGGCATCCAGCAGCGGACGGGCGGCTTCACGGAGTTCGTCACGCTTCCCTTCATCCACACGAACGCGCCGGTGTACCTGGCGGGGATCGCCCGCCCGGGCCCGACGACGCGGGACAACAGGGCGGTCACGGCCATGGCACGCCTCCTCCTGCACCCGCACATCCCCAACATCCAGACGAGCTGGGTGAAGCTGGGCACGGAGGGGGCGGCGGAGATGCTGCGCTCCGGCGCGAACGACCTCGGCGGGACGCTGATGGAGGAGACGATCTCGCGGATGGCGGGCTCGTCGTACGGCTCGTACAAGTCGGTGCGCGATCTGGTGGCCGTCGCGGAGGCGGCGGGCCGCCCGGCCCGGCCGCGTACGACGCTGTACGGAGAGGTGCCGGAGGAGCGCCGTCGGGCGGCCGAGGCCTCGGACGGGCACCTGCCGGAGTTGCTGCCGGTGCTGGACTGAGGAGCGGGCAGAAGGGGCCGGTACGATGATCCGACCTCCGGTGTCGGGGGTCGGAGACTTCCGGTACCGGGGGTCGGAGACTGAGGAGATGCGTACCCGTGGCTGCCCGACTGCCCTCGTGGGCCTGGGTCACCGGTCTGACGGTGGGGGCGACCGTCGCCGTCGTCGCTCTCGCCGTACAGGCCGACAAGGGCCCGCACCCGACGGCCGCGACGGCCCGCCCGAGCGCCTCGGCCTCCGCGAACGCGCACCCGTCCCCCAAGCCGAAGCAGCCCGCGGCGCCGGCGGTGCCGGCCGCCTCGGGGACCGGGCGCCGGGTCGTCTACTCCCTGGGGCAGAAGCGGGTGTGGCTGGTCGACGCGAGCGACAAGGCGACGCGGACGTTCGGGGTGTGGCCGGGGACGGTGAGCCCGGCCGTCGGCAGCTACACGGTCTCCAACCGCACCGAGGGCCCGATCACCGGCTCCGACGGTGTGGAGATCGAGCACATCGTGTACTTCGCTGCCACCTCGGGCCCCAACGTCGCCTTCTCCAACGCCGTGGACGGCTCCTCGCCCCCGCCCGCCTCGGGTGTGCAGACGGGCGGCATACGCATGCACACGGCGGACGGCGCGGCGGTGTGGGCGTTCGGCACCGCGGGCACGAAGGTCACGGTCGTCAAATAGCGGCCGATTCGCCCTCGCCACGTCATCGCCGTCCTTGAAGAGCCAGAATGAGACCGGCGGACTTCCGGGTCGAGGGGACGGGGGACGTACGGATGGCGCAGGCGCGGCCGTCGATGCAGGAGCTGATCCGGCAGCGCAGGCGGGCCGGGTTCGTGGGGCGCAGCGCGGAACGGGCGGCGTTCCGCGCGAACCTGGGCGTGCCGCCGGAGGACGAACGGCACCGGTTCCTGTTCCATGTGCACGGCAACGCGGGGGTCGGTAAGACCTTCCTGGTACGGGAGTTGGAGCAGATCGCGCGAGAGCGCGGGGCGCTGACGGCGTACGTCGACGAGAGCGCCGGGAGTGTGCCGGAGGCGCTGGCGGGGATCGGGCGCCGGTTCGCCGCTCAGGGGCACCGGTTCAGGGACCTGGAGCGGCTGCTCACGGCGCATCGGGAGCGGCGGTACGAGGCGGAGACGGCGGCGCTCGGCGCACCGGAGCCCGAGGGACCGTCGGCGGGGAGCATGGCGGTGGCGCGGGCCGGGCTGACCGGCGCGGCGATGGTGCCGGTGGTCGGCGCCCTCGCCGGGGCCGTCGACCCCGCCCAACTCGCCCAGGGCGTCGACCGGTTGCGTGCCGGGCTCAGCGCGCGCTTCCGCAGCCAGGAGGACGTGCAGCTGGTGCTGTCACCGGAACAGGTGCTCACGCCGGTGCTGCTGGCCGAACTGGCCGACGCCGCCTCGACGGTGCCGTGGATCGTCCTGTTCTTCGACACCTACGAGCGGACCGGGCCGTACCTCGACGCCTGGCTGCACGCCCTGATGACGACGGACAGGTACGGCGCCCTGCCCGCGACGGTCGTCGTGGTCACCGCGGGACAGCGCCCCTTCGACACCGCCCGCTGGGGAGGCTTCGCCGACTTCGTCACGGACGTGCCGCTGGGGCCGTTCACGGAGGCGGAGGCACGGGGACTGCTCGCGGACCGGGGCCTGCGGGACGAGCCGGTGGTCGCCGAGGTGCTGAGGCTGAGCGGCGGACTCCCGGTCCTGGTCTCGACCCTGGCCGAGACGCGCCCCGACGGTCCGGGACCGCCGGCCGACCCCAGTGCCACGGCCGTGGACCGCTTCCTGAAGTGGGAGCAGGATCCGGTGCGCCGGGCGGCCGCCCTGGCCTGCGCGCTGCCCCGTCAACTCGACGAGGACGTGTTCCGGACGGCCGTGGACTGCGTCGAGGAGGAGGCCGACGGGCTCTTCGCCTGGCTGCGCGGCATGCCCTTCGTGAGCGAGCGCGGGGAGCGGGTGCAGTACCACGACGTCGTACGGGCTCCGATGCTCCGCCTCCAGCGGTCGCGCTCACCACGCGGCTGGCGCGAACGGCACACGCGGCTCGCGGAGGCGTTCGGGCGGTGGCGCGCGGAGATGGAGGAGGACGGGCGTCCGGACGAGTGGTGGCGGGACGAGGCGTGGCGGGAGCTGCGGCTGGCCGAGTCGTACCACTTGCTGTGCGCGGGCCCTCGGACCGCTGTGCCGACCGTGACCCGCGATGTGGTGGACGCGTGCGGCGAGGGCGAGGTGGTGGCACGGCGGTGGGCGCGGACGCTGCTGCAGGCGGGGGAGGACGTGGACGCGGAGGGTGTCGCGGCCTGGGGGAGCGAGCTGACTCAGGCGCTTGACCGGGGCGGGGTCCTGGAAGCCTTGGCCGTGCTGCTGGCGAAGGGGGGCCTCGACGCGCGGGGCCGGGCTGAGGCGTACCGGCGGCGGGGAACGGAGCTGGGCGGGCGCGGGGAGCACGCCGCGGCGCAGGTCCAGTTCGACCGGGCGATCGAAGTGGATCCGGAATCGGCAGGGTCGTACGAGGGCAGGGCGATCGCGCGGGGACACCAGGGTGACTACGGCGCCGCCGTCGCCGATCTCGCCGAGGCGGCCCGGCTGGATCCGGACAACGCGCGGATCCTCACCGTACGCGGCGACTACCTCCGGGTGACCGGGGACTTCGCGTCGTCCGCAAGGGAGCTGGACCGAGCGATCGAGCTGGATCCGACGAGAGCGACGGCATGGGCCGCCCGAGGAGCCACCCGGCACCGACTCGACGACCTCGAAGGCGCGGAGTCCGATCTGAACCGGGCCCTCGAACTGGATCCGGCCTATGTCTGGGCCTTCGCGCGCAGGGCACGGGTCTGGCGGTCGCGCGGCGAACAGGAGCGGCGGCTGGCCGACCTGGACCGAGCGGTCGCACTGGCGCCCGATGTGCCCTGGGTGCTCTGCGAGCGGGGTGACGCACTCTCCGGCGTCGGCCGCCACGAAGCGGCTCTCGCGGACTACGACCGGGCCGTCGTCCTCGACAGCCGGTACGCCTCGGTGTACGCGAGCCGCGGGGTCTGCCACAGCAGAATGGGCCGTCCGACGGAGGCTCTCGCCGACCTGGACCGCGCGCTCGAACTCAGCCCGGAGTACGTCTGGGCGCTCTGGCAGCGGGCCATGGTCCACCTCGAACTGGGCTCACGCGCCGACGCGTCCGCCGACGTCGAACGGGCCCAACGACTCGACCCCGGGCTGGAGATCCCATGGGTACGTGAAGCGCTCCGCGCTCCGGCCGACTGAGGCTCAGCGACCGGAGTGGAAAAATTACTACCGGATCCGCCCGGATCCGCCCCCTGAAGCGACCGTTCGCCGTCGATTACAGTGCTGAGCTGTCGTTTGTGCGGACGGTGACGTAGGGAGGTCCTGGTGGGTGCGACAGCCGGTGCCGTCTGGGGCCGTGCCGAACAGCAGGACTTTCGCAGCCGCGTGCGCGGCACGCTGCTCGGGGTGGCCGTCGGGGACGCGCTGGGCGCGCCCGCCGACGGGCTCGGGATCGAGGAGATCCGGGCGGCGTACGGCGCGGAGGGCGTCGCCGATCTGCCCTTCGGGTACGGCAGGCGCGGCGCTGTGACCCATCACACGCAGTTGACCCTGTTCACCGTGGACGGGCTGATCCGTGCCCAGGTGCGGCGCGACACCGGTGCCTGGCATCCGCCGACCGATCTGCACCGGGCGTATCTGCGGTGGGCCGCCACCCAGCGGGACTGGGGGCCCGACGAGCGCCGCAAGGAAGACGGGTGGCTCGCCCGGGAGGAGTGGCTGTACGCCCGGCGCGATCCGTCGCATGCGCTGCTGCTCGGGTTCGGGGACGACAGCATGGGCACGCTCGAGGCGCCCAGGAATCCCGGGGAGGCGGGGCCGGAGGCCGTGGCGCGGTCGGCTCCGTTCGGGCTGCTGGTGGGTTGGGAGCCGCAGTTGGTGGCGCAGCTCGCGGTGGAGTGTGCCGCGCAGACCCACGGTCACTCCACGGCCTACCTGTCGGCGGGGGCTTACGCCGTGATCGTGCATGGGCTGGCCCGGGGGGAGGAGCTGGACGGTGCGGTGCAGCGGGCGCTGGCGCTGATCGCCGCTCGGCCCGGGCATCAGCCCGTCTCGGACGCGCTGCAGCGTGCCCTCGGTGCGGTGCGGCAGGGTATGCCGAGTCCCGCACGGGTCGAGGAGCTTTCGGGGGAGGGGACGGCGGACGGGTTGCTGGCCGTCGCCGTGTACTGCGCGCTGGTGGGGGAGGACGTACGGCATGGGTTGTGCCTGGCGGTGAACCAGGGCGGGCCGTCCGGCGCGGCGGGGGCGTTGACCGGGGGGTTGCTCGGTGCGCTGCACGGCGAGACGGCCCTCCCGCCGGCCTGGCTGGCCGAGTTGGAGGGCCGTCCTACGATTCTGGAACTGGCCGACGACTTCGCCATGGAGATGACCCAGGGGCCTGCGTTGCACGGGCCGGCCGGGGCTTCGCCGGGGTGGCTGGCTCGGTATCCGCGGGCCTGAGCCGGTCGGCTACGCCTCCGCCGAAGCCGACGTCGGTACCGGTGCCGCCGCCGTCCCGTCCCCGTCCGTGTTGATCCGTTCGATCAGCGCGTCCCGTTCCGGCGTGTCCTCCGGCTTCAGGTAGCCGATCAGGATGTACAGGATCAGGGACACCGCCAGCGGTACCGAGACCTGGTACTGGAGCGGCACGCCGCCCTCGACGTTCCAGTTGATCGGGTAGTTGACCAGCCAGAAGGCCAGCAGGCCCGCCGCCCAGCTGGTGAGCGCCGCCGTCGGGCCGGACTTGCGGAAGCGGCGGAGCAGACCCAGCATCATCGGGATCGCGATCGGGCCCATCAGACCGGCGACCCACTTGATGACGACGGTGATGATGTCCTGGAACGTCGGCGAGTTGACCTGTGTCGCCACCGCCATGGACAGGCCGAGGAAGACGACCGTCGTCACCCGGGCCGCGATCAGGCCCGTCCGCTCGCCCCAGGCCCGCGCCCACCGCGACAGCACCGGCGCCACGTCCCGCGTGAAGACCGCCGCGATGGCGTTGGCGTCGGAGGAGCACATCGCCATGGTGTGCGAGAAGAAGCCGACGACGACCAGGCCCAACAGGCCGTGCGGCAGCAGCTGTTCGGTCATCAGACCGTAGGAGTCGGAGCCGTCCGGCTTCTGCGCGTGCACCAGGAGCGGCGACATCCAGATGGGGAAGAAGAGGATGACGGGCCACACCAGCCACAGCACCGCCGACAGCCGCGCCGAACGCGCCGCCTCGGCCGCGCTGCCCGTCGCCATGTAGCGCTGGGCCTGGTTGAGCATGCCGCCGTTGTACTCGAAGAGCTTGATGAACAGGAAGGCGAGCAGGAACACCGTGCCGTAGGGGCCGACCAGCGGCTTGCCGTGGCCGTGCAGGGCGGGCTCGTCCCAGGCGCCGAAGACGCCGATGTTCTTGTCGTCCAGCTTCAGGACGACCGCGATGAACATCGAGATGCCGGCCAGCAACTGGATGACGAACTGGCCGAGTTCGGTCAGCGCGTCCGCCCACAGACCGCCGATCGTGCAGTAGACCGCGGTGATCGCACCGGTGATGAGGATGCCCTGGTTCAGCGAGACACCGGTGAACACGGACAGCAGCGTCGCGATCGCGGCCCACTTGGCGCCGACGTCCACGATCTTCAGCAGCATGCCCGACCACGCCAACGCCTGCTGGGTGGACACGTTGTAGCGGTTCTTCAGGTACTCCAGCGGAGAAGCGACGTGCAGCCGTGAGCGCAGCCGGTTGATCCGCGGGGCGAACAGCTTGGAGCCGATGGCGATGCCGAGTGCGATCGGGAACGACCAGGTGACGAAGGAGGTGACGCCGTAGGTGTAGGCGATGCCCGCGTACCCGGTGAACAACACCGCGCTGTAGCCCGACATGTGGTGCGAGATGCCGGACAGCCACCAGGGCATCTTGCCGCCGGCCGTGAAGAAGTCGCTGACATTGTCCACGCGCTTGTGCGACCAGACGCCGATCGCGACCATCACACCGAAGTAGCCGATGAGCACGGCCCAGTCGAGACCGTTCATGTCTCCCCTTCCAGGGTTCGCAGGCATGGTCAGGCATGTGAACTCTGGTTTCGGAGGTGTATGGACGGCAAGAAAGCAGTAAGTCAAGAGCAGGTAAAAATGTTCGTCTTGATGACCTGCATTCATGTACGTGAACGAATGCGAGACTTGCCGTGCATGCTCAGCGCATCAGTTCCCCCGCGTTGACCAGCAACGACTGTCCCGTGATGGACCGTGCCCGGTCCGACGCCAGGAACACCACCGCGTCCGCCACATCTCTGTCGGTGGCCGGCTCCGGCAGCGCCATGCGTTCAGCCAGCCGTGACAGCACCTGTTCCTCCGGTATCCCCTCCGTGTGCGCCGTGAACCGTACGTACGCCTGCACCGGCGGCCCCCGCATCCAGCCCGGCAGCACCGTGTTGACCCGGATCCGGTACGGCCCGAGCTCCCGCGCCAGTGAGTACATCGCGCTGGTCAGCGCCCCCTTCGACGCCGCGTACGCCGCCTGCTTCACCTGCGACGGCGCCGCCACCGAGGACTGCGTCCCCATGATCACCACCGAACCGCCGCCGCCCGTCTTCAACTCCGGCAGACAGGCCCGTGTCATCCGCAGCGTGCCCAGCAGATTGACGTCGAGCACCGACTGCCAGGTCGCGAAGTCGGCGTCCTCGAGACCGCCGAAGTACGAGTCCCAGGCGGCCACATGGACCACGGCGTCGATCCCGCCGAACCGCTCGCGTCCCAGCCCGGCCGGCGCCGCGCACTGCCCCTCGTCGGTGATGTCGGTCGCCCGGTATGCCGTGCGTGCCCCGCCGGGGTCCATCTCCGCCACGCTCTTCGCGAGGTTCGCCTCGGTGCGCGCCCCGAGTACGGCGTTGCCCCCGTCCCGTACGACCGCCGCCGCGACCTGGCGGCCCAGACCCGCACCGACCCCCGAGACCACGACGGTCTTGCCCCCGAGCAGTGCCATGGCGTACCTCCTCCGCGCCGCCCGGGCGCCTGCCCCGGCGCCGGCTCTGGCGCTTTATCTGACGGAGCGTCAGAGGATGGGCGACCGCAGGAGGATGGAAGAGGACCGAAGGGGAGCGCCCCATGCCCGAGGACACCCGCAGCGAGCTGTACGCCGAACTGGCCGCCGTCGGCCCGTACGGCGTCCGTCCCGGCCACGCCCTGATCACCATGGTCGAGCCGCACCCCGGCCACGAGTACGCCTACAACCGCTGGTACGAGGACGACCACTACTACGCCGCCGCGATGGCCATGCCCTGGATGTACGCCGGCCGCCGCTGGGTGGCGACACGGGATCTTCAACTCCTGCGCCGCCCCGAGAAGTCGGCGATAGCCCAGCCGCTCACCGCCGGGTGCTACCTCTCGACGTACTGGATCACCGACGGCCGCCACGCCGACCACATGAGGTGGACCGTCGCCATCAACAAGCGCCTCGACCGCGACGCCCGCGTCTACCGCGACCGGACGCACGTCTTCACGGCCTTCCAGGACCACGAGGCGACGGTCTACCGCGACGGCGCGGCGGGTCCCCGGGACTTCCACGCCCTGGACCACCCGTACGCGGGCCTGGTCCTGGAGGTCGTGGACGCCGAGTCGCCCGAGCAGCGCACGGAACTCCTGGAGTGGCTGCGCACCCGTCACCTCCCGAAGCGCCTGACGGCCTCCCCGTCGGCCCTGGTGACCGTCTTCCGCCCGACCCCGCTGCCCGGCGACCGCATGACGTACGTCAAGCAGGTCGAGGGCACGGACACCCGCCTCACCCTGCTGTGGTTCCCGGAGACGGACCCCCGGGAGTGCTGGGAGGACCACTTCACCGGCCTCGACGAGCAGGTGACGGAGTCGGGACTGGGGAAGGCGGAGCTGGTGGCGCCGTTCGTTCCCACGGTGCCGGGGACGGACAAGTACGTCGACCGCCTGCGCTGAGGATCGAGGATCAGGGCGACTTCAGTTCCTGCGGGCACGGCGTCCCGCGAGGCAGCTGATACGGCGCGGCCAATCGATACGTCCCCGCCTTGGGCGCGACGAGAAGGGTCCACTTGTCGCCCTTCACGTCCTCCTCCGTCTCCGTCAGACAGCCGTTGACGTTGGTGTACGACTTCGGCATGCCCTCGGGACGGTGCTTGGAGGCCTGTGTCTCCTGCGGCGGCTTCAGGCTCTTGCCCTCCGCGTCGACGATGCTCAGCCACGGTGAGTACGGGATCCGGATCAGGATCCGCCCCGCCCTGCGGACCTCGATCGTCAGCTCACCCTGCTCCGCACGGTCCACGACCGCGTCCGGCTCGGCGAGCGGCACCGGGTCCGTCACCCGGAACAGCTGCCAGTTCGCGTCGCCCCAGATCTGCTTCAGATACGGCATCCCGCGCTGGACCAGCGTCCGCTCCCGCTCGCCGCCGTCACCGTCCGGTTCGCCCTTGGGCAGGACGACGAAGTGGACGGCCCAGCGCTGGAGCCACTCGTGGTAGTTCGCCGAGTTGAGCGTGTCGTCGTAGAAGAGCGGGTTGCGCTCCATGTCGGCCTGGCGGTTCCAGCCGCGGGCCAGATTGACGTACGGCGCGAGCGCGGAGGCCTCGCGATGGGAGCGGGCCGGAACCACCTCGACACGGCCCTTCTCGGCGCCGACCTGCTGCAACTCGTTGACGAGGGGGGCGAGTTCGCGCGCCCAGGACGCGGCCGGTGTGGTGTGCACGATGTCGTCGACCGACTTGAAGCCTATCCAGCCGGCGAACCCGAGGAACGTCACCACGATCGTGTACCACTTGCGCGAGCGCGGCACCGTGAACGGCAGCGCCGCGATCAGCGCGACCCCCGCGAGCAGCATGGGCAGCCGGGAGATGTTCGACCCGATCTGCGAGCTGACCAGCCACACCAGGATGACCGCGATCGAGTAGACAGCGGCCGTCAGCCGGACCGTCACCCATTCCTTGGGGACCAGGAAGAGGCAGAACAGCCCGTACAGCAGTGGCAGGACGACCGAGCCGAACGTCATCGGCTGAGTGCCGGAGAACGGGAACAGCCAGGCCGACACCGCGACGACCGCCGTCGGCGCGAGCCCCAGTGCCCAGGCGCCCGGACGGCGCTTCTGCAGGAACAGCGCCACCGCGACCAGGCCCACGAACAGGCCCGCGACCGGAGACGCCATGGTGGCGAGCGCGGCGAGCGGCGCGGCCACCAGAGCCTTCGCCCACCGTTTGAAACGCCAGCGGTACGGCCAGCAGAAGACGGCCGCGACCGAGCCCAGCGCGAACATCGTGCCGAGGCCGAAGGTGACCCGGCCCGACAGCGCGTTGCAGACCAGCGCGAAGACTCCGGCGAGCGCGGCCCACAGGGGGTTTTTCACCGACCGGCTGCGGAACAGGATCAGCGTCAGCAGGCCCGCCGACACGGTACCGGCGACCATCATCGTCGTACGGACACCGAGGACCGACATCAGATACGGCGAGACCACGCTGTACGACACCGGGTGCATGCCGCCGTACCAGGCGAGGTTGTACGCCGAGTCCGGATGCCGGCCGACGAACTCGGCCCACGCGTCCTGTGCGGCGAGATCGCCACCACTGTTCGCGAACGTGAAGAACCAGATGACGTGCAGGACGCCGGCGAGCGCGGCCATGGAGAGGGCGGGGTGTGTCAGCAGCCGCTGCCGGAGGGGCTCCAGGGCGGTGAGCAGCAGCCGGATGCGCACGCCGATGAGGGTGGCTGGGTCACCGGTGGTGTCGTGGTGGTGCGGCAGGGCGTCGTGACCGTCCGTGTCGGTCCCGGACACGGGTATTCGCGGGCCGGTTCCCGGGCCCGGATCGGCGTCGTCAGCGCGTGTCGGCTCCGCTGTGGCCACCTGAAGGCACTCCCCGTGTCCCGTTTTCTGTTCTCGGCCGCGTTCCTCGGTGCTAGCGGCCGCTTCCCGACCAGTTCACGGTCCTGTCCCGTGGACCGGCGACCTGCCCCGATTCGTGACGCTAGCACGCACCCCGCCGCGGGGCCCCCGGGCGGGGCTCCATCGGCGGGGTGCGGGGACGGATCGTGTGTCGCGGGTCAGCCGAGACGGGTCAACTTGTCCGTGAAGCCCGGTTCCGCGAGGTCCTTCTGGAGGGCCACCGGAACCTTCACCGCGCCGCCCGAACCGTCACCCACGGTGAGCGTCCCCACCTTGGTGCCGGCCTTCGCGGTGTGCGGTACGTCGTCGGCCGCGAAGGAGAGTTTCACCTTCAGGCCGGACCAGCCGACGGCGGTGACGTCCTCGGTGGCGATCACCGGGGTGCGGCCGCCGAGCCCGTCGTCCACGGAGCCGACGACGGTGCCCTTCTTGATGATCGTCGCCGACTTCAGCGCGCCCTGCGCCGCCCGGATCAGCTGGTCGCCGCCGTACAGGGCCGCGCTGAGGATGGTGTTCTCCGGGCCGCCCGCGGGCTGGCGCAGCACGGCGCCGACGATGGTGCGGGTCTCGCCGCCGACGTCCTTCTTCGCGGCGAAGACGAGGTTGCCGAGGGCGGAGGTGGTGGTGCCGGTCTTGATGCCGACGACGTCGTTGTGGCCGACGAGCTGGTTCCAGTTGGAGTGGTTGACGCCCGTGTAGTCGTCGTACGACATCATCGCCGCGACCTCGCGGAAGGCGGGCTTCTGCATCGCGGTCTTGGCGAGCTTCACCTGGTCGACCGCCGTGCTGACGGTGGAGTCGGTCAGACCGGAGGGGTCGGTGTACGTCGTGTTCGTCATCCCCAGGTCCTTGGCGGTGGCGTTCATCTTCGCCACGAACGCCTTCTCGGAACCGGCGTCCCAGCGGGCCAGCAGACGGGCCACGTTGTTGGCCGAGGCGATGAGGATGGACTCCAGGGCCTCGCGCTGGGTGATCGAGTCGCCGGCGGTGACGTCGACGGTGGACTCCTGGCCGGCGCGGGACTGGTCCTGGGCGGCCTGGTCGATCTTGATCTTGGGGCCGTCGGCGCCGCTCTTGAGCGGGTGGTCGCGCAGGATGATGTACGCCGTCATGACCTTCGCGACGCTCGCGATCGGTACGGGCTTCTGGGTGCCGTTCGAGCCGAAGGAGCCGATGCCCTGGACGTCGAGGGCGGCCTGGCCCTGCGACGGCCACGGGATGGTGACCTGGTCGCCGTCGAAGGTGTAGCTGTCCTGGGCCGTGAGGTCGAGGGTGGGCTGCGGGAGCGGGCGCACACTCTGTACGACCGCAAAGATGATCGCCAGCAGGATGACCAGCGGGGTCCAGATCTTGATCCGTCGGACGAGTGTGCGGAACGGGGTCTGCGGGGGCGGGGGCGTGTTCGTCAGCTCCGCCAGCAGGTCCAGCGGGGGCTTCGGGGGAAGCGGCTGCTGTGTGGTGCGCTCCGGACCGACCTGCGGGACGAGGGCGGTGGCGTCGGTGGTGCTCGGCGTGCGGGCCGCAGGTTCGTCGAGAGACTTGAGCGCGACGAACTTGCTCGCCCTCTGCGCGCCGCCGATCTTCAGGGTGGTCGTGGGCTGATCGACCTGCGGCGTGGGCCGTACGGCCTTGAAGACGGCGGTGGGCTGATCGACGGGGCCCTGCGGGGCGTTGTCGCCGTCGCCGTCCGCGGGTGCGTCGTCCTTCGCGTCCCCGGCTTCGCCTTCGGGCGCCTCGCTCGCACCCGCATCTCCCGTGCGGCCTTCGTTGTCGGGTGCGGGCGGCCCCTGCGGGGCGTCCTCGCCGTCGGCGTCTGCGGGTTCGTCGGTCTCCGCGTCCGCGTCTTCGTCCGTGGCCGTCTCTGCCGTAGCCGGCTCCGGCTCCGACTCCGGCTCAGCAGGCTGCTCGCCGGAAGCCGCCTCGGGTGCCTCGTCCGTCTCGGTCTCGGTGGATGCGGCCGCAGGTTCGTCCCGGTCGTCGTCGTCCGCCTCGGGTGCTTCGTCTGCCGCGTCGGCCAACTTGCCGGTCGCGGGCTCGTCCTTGGTCTCGGTCTCGGCGTCGGTCTCGGTCTCGGTGGATGCGGCCGCAGGTTCGTCCCGGTCGTCGTCGTCCGCCTCGGGTGCTTCGTCTGCCGTGTCGGCCAACTTGCCGGTCGCGGGCTCGTCCTTGGCCTTGGTCTCCGCGTCGGTCTCGGCGTCGGTGGATGTGGCCGCAGGTTCGTCCCGGTCGTCGTCGTCCGCCTCGGGTGCTTCGTCTGCCGTGTCGGCCAACTTGCCGGTCGCGGGCTCGTCCTTGGCCTTGGTCTCCGCGTCGGTCTCGGCGTCAGCCGCGTTCTCGGCCTCGGAGTCGCCTCCCGCCGCGTCCTCGGCGCCGCTCTCGCCCTCGTCGTCGGTCTCGGCCTCGCCGTCGATCTCCGCAGCCGCGTTCTCGGCCTCGGCCTCGGCCTCGGCCTCGGCAGCGTCCTCGGCTTCGGCTTCGGTCACCGCAGCGTCCTCGGCCTCGTCGTGGGTCACCGCAGCGTCCGCAACCTCGGCGTCGGCCGTAGAGGTGCCGTCGGGCTCCGCGTCCTCCTCCGCCGGCTTCTCGTCCGTGCCCGTTCGGACCCACGCCGCCACCGCCGCGCGCAGGCGGGCGTCGTCCTCCGTCCGGACGTCCCGGGCGGAGAGGACCTTGGTCGTCGTGTCCGCCTCGGCCGCTCGGGCCACCGCCAGACGCGGGTCGCGGGTCTCGGGAACCGGGCCCCCACCCCCCGGCGTCGGTTCTGCCGACGACTCGCGCTGCTTCGACCTGTCGGGGGACTCGCCCGCCACCGATGCCTCCTCCATGTGCCGCACGTTCTGCGTACGGCTGCCGAACTGACCGCCAACCCTCGAAACCCGCCCGGACGACGCCTTCCTGACGCTGTCCGAACCATGCACCAGTGTCCTGTGTGCGGGCTTGCCCCCTGCGGTAGACGAGAACGACATACCTACCGGTTCCCTCACGAAGCGGTCAGGCACCCTCGACAGACCAATGTGAGAGGGGTCACCCTGTCATTCATCCACGCGGGGAGGCATGGATGGGCAGGAGCCGCAGAACACTTCCGGAGGAGCTTCTGCTGCTGGCATTGGACCCGACCACGGGTACCACTGCGCAGCCGCAGTCGCTCGACCTTGGTCTGGCCGGAGCACAGCTAGTGGAGCTGGCGCTGGCCGGACGGATAGCCCCAGACGGGGATCGTATCGCCGTGGTCGCGCCACGGCCGACTGGAGATCCGACTTTGGACAGCGCGTTGGAGTTGCTGCGCAGGCGTGGCGCTCCCGTACGGGCCGTTCACTGGATCGGCGGGCCCCGGCTGGGGCTGCGTCAGACCTATCTCTCGCATCTCGAACGGTGCGGCATGGTGCATGCCGTGGCGGGGCAGATGTGCGGAGTGCTGCCGACCACTCGCTACCAGGCGACGGACAACGCCATCAGCCGGGAGATCCGAGCCCGGCTGGATTCCGCGATCCGTACCGGCGTACCGCCGGACCCGCGGACCGCGGCGCTCGCCGCCCTGGCGCACGCGGTCGGCCTCGGCAAGCACCTGTACCCGGGGAACGAGGGACGCTCGTCCCGCTCCCGGTTGCGGGATCTGATCCGGCACGACCCGATGGGTGGCCTCGTCGCGCACGCCGTGATGGACGTCCAGAACGGTGCGGCCGCACAGCCGCGTCGCGGTCCGGCCTCGGCGGGCCGCCCGGCCGGGCCCGGTGCCCGGACGGCGGAACCCGCCCACGGCGTACCGATGCAGGCGCATCACGGATCCATGGCGCGCGCCGTGGCTCACTGAGCCGCAGTCCCACGGCGCCGCGCGCACCGGTCCGAGGCGGCAACCGCACCGGGCACCATGGCAGTACCGCACCACAGCACGACCGCAACGCCGCACCGACAGTCCCCAAGGCCCGGTACGGGAGCCGCTGGTCCGAGCGGGGCGGTGAGACCACGTCTCACCGCCCCGCTCGGCTGTTCGTGCCCGAACTGACGCGTACGCGCCGCATATCCACTGTTTCCCAGCGGTAGTAAGGACCTTGGTGGCAGTCTGCTCAACAGCAGATACACAAAGTGTTAAGACCAGGCAGGCAGCCGGAGGTGCACGTCCCGTGGCGTCCAATGTCAATCCCACCGTCCGGCGGCGCCGGCTGGGCCAGGAGCTGCGCCGGCTCCGCGAACTCAAGGGCATGACGGCCGAAGAGGTGGCGGAGCGGCTGCTCGTCTCGCAGTCGAAGATCAGCCGGCTCGAGAACGGGCGGCGGTCCATCAGTCAGCGCGACGTGCGTGACCTGTGCGGGGTCTACGAGGTCGAGGACCAGCGGGTCGTCGAGTCCCTGATGGAGATGGCCCGGGACTCGCGGCAGCAGGGCTGGTGGCACGCCTTCGGCGACATCCCGTACAGCGTCTACATCGGCCTGGAGACGGACGCCGAGTCGCTGCGTGTGTACGAACCCCAGCTCGTCACAGGCCTGTTGCAGACCCGAGCGTACGCGGAGGCCCTGGTGCAGGGGGCGTTGCCGGAGACCTCGACGGGCGACATCGACAAGCGCGTCCAGGTGCGCATGCGCCGACAGGAACGTATCACCGCCGAGCACAACCCCGTTCGGCTGTGGGTCGTGCTGGACGAGGCCGCGCTGCGCCGGGTCGTGGGCAGCGAGTTGGTGATGCGGGAGCAACTGGAGCATCTGATCGAGATGTCCCAGCTGCCCCATGTCACCGTGCAGGTCCTGCCGTTCGAGGTGGGAGCGCATCCGGGGCTCAACGGGCAGTACGCGATCCTGGAGTTCGCCGACGCGGCCGACTCGAGCGTCGTCTACCTCGAGGGCGTCACCAGCGACCTGTACCTGGAGAAGGCGCACGACGTGCAGAAATACGCGGTGATGTACGAGCATCTGCGGGCCCAGTCCCTGAACGTGGAGCAGTCCCGGCAGTTCATCTCCGACGTGGCCAAGAGCTATGCCCGATAAGTCCATGAATTTCGGCTGTTGAGGCTTCTGTCGGCCAAGGGCGTCGGATCGTACACCGAGCTGTCGTCCCGGCGGAAGTGGCGCCTGGAATATGCCATCCACAAGAGTGAACGACCGCTCCGCGAGGGGATGTTGCGCAGTAGCGTCCATCACGCCAATCGGACATCAGGGTTGGCGCGAATCGCACCACAGCAACTCGCAACAGGAGTGGACATGGCACTGCTTCAGGGCGCCACGGAGACGTGGACGAAGTCCTCCTATTCCGCAGGGAACGGGGCGTGCGTGGAAGTCAAGTCGCCCGCGACCGCGGAACTGGCCGTACGCGACTCCAAGGTCCCCGACGGCCCGATCCTGGACTTCCCCGCCGACGCGTGGACCGCCTTCGTCGCATCGGTCAAGGCGTAAGGGGGGCAATCCAGACCCTGGCCCACACCGACATCCCGACGACACAACTCAAGAGCAGCACCCCGGAGCCCTCTCGACCAGTCCGCCGTCCTCGCCGAGGGGGCCCGGGTTCTCCCCGCCGTCGGATCACGCCCGCCGCACCGGGCCTCGGCCGACGCTCATCGCGTACGGCCCCGACCCACCCGCACCGGGAACGCCACGTCGCACACCGGGTCCTGCGCCCCCGCCGCATCCCAGTCCGCCAAGTAGATCTCGCGGCACGGGCCCGCCATCTCCAGGCCCTCCCCGGCCATCCACTGCGCCACCGCCTCGAACGCCACCAGGATTTGCGGATACGCAACCTGCGCCTTGGTGATCCGCGTGTACGCCAGCCTGCGCGCCGGCTCGATCCGTACGGCCGTCTCCCAGGCGCGCCCGCGCCGTGCCGCCCACTCCCGTGCCGCCGCCTCGTCGAGGACCGGCACGCACGACTCCGTGGGGCCGTCGTTCTCCATGGACACCTCGGAGTGGTTCACGACGAACTGCGCCGCCGCCACGCCCCCGCACTCCCGTGCCGCCGCCTCCAGCCGCCCCAGCGATGCCCCGGTCCACGCCGGCAGCTCGTCCGCCGGCGTGGACCGGGTCTCGGCAATCACCACCCGCTCGGGCACGTCCACCGTCTCGACCACGAACTTCCCCTACATCTCGGAGCTCCTCCCCGACAGTCGCATGGCCACGAGCCGGGTCCGCCCAGCCTGTCCGGCGCGGTAGTAGCGGTAGCCGCCGGCCTCGTCGGCGTGCGCCGGGGCGAGCAGCCCGAGACGGTCGTCCAGCCGTAGTGCCTCGGCCGACAACCGGGACCGCGCGGCGAACGCGCCGACGGTGAGCAGTTCGTCGTCCACCGGACCATCCTCCGTCACCGGGCGCCTGCCGCCCGGTGACGAGGACGCTGTCCCTTGCCCCAGGGCAAGGTCGAACGATGGGGATCGGCAGGGTCAGGCGAGGGCGCCTTCCACCGCCGCCACGACCTCGGCCGCCTCCGGCTCCGTCTGCGGCGCGAACCGGGCGAGGACCGTGCCGTCGCGGCCGACGAGGAACTTCTCGAAGTTCCAGCGGATGTCGCCGGTGTGGCCCTCGGCGTCGGCGAAGCCGACCAGGCCGTCGTACAGCGCGTGCCGGCCGTCCCCGTTCACCTCGACCTTCTCGGTCATCGGGAAGGTCACGCCGTACGTCGCGGAGCAGAACTCGGCGATCTCCTCGGGGCTGCCGGGCTCCTGCCCCATGAACTGGTTGCAGGGCACGCCGAGAACGGTGAAGCCCTGGCCGGCGTACCGCTCGTGGAGCCGCTCCAGGCCCGTGTACTGCGGGGTGAGGCCGCACTTGGAGGCCACGTTCACGATGAGCACGGCCTGGCCCGCGTACTGCGGCAGGTCCGCGGAACCGCCCTTGAGGGCACCGATCTCGACGTCGAGGACAGAACCGTTGCGGTCAGTAGTCGTCATGAGCGGATGCTAGCTCCGGCAGATGGCGGGACGGTTCCCCGGCCTTCACCAGGACCTCGCCCGCCGCCGTGCGCGAGTAGAGGACGGAGCGGCCCGCGCGGCGGCGTTCCACCAGCCCCGCCTCCCGCAGCACCTTCAGATGCCGGCCGACCGAGCCCAGCCCCTGCCCGGTCACCGCAGTCAGCTGGCTTGTGTTCATGGGGGAGCCGAGGAGCACCAGCACCGCGGCCCGCGCCGGCCCGAGCAGCGCGCCCAGGCTCGAGGGCACCACCCGGTCCCGGACACCGGCCAGCACGCCGGAGCAGGGGTAGATCACCGCGTACCGGTCCCGCTCCTCCCAGGACACCCAGCCGCCCTGCGGTGTCACCGGCACGAACACCAGCTCCGCGCCGGAGATCTCCCGGGGCGGGTATTCGTGCGCGTTCACCTGGAGCCGGTTCTCGCCCAGCCAGCGCGTGCGTCCCGGCGCGAGCGCGTCCAGCGCCGCCGCCCAGCCGCCCCGGCTCACCTGCGCGGTCCGCGCGACCACGTCCGCCTCCAGGACGCGGCGGCGCCGGGGCCAGTACGGCCGTACGGTCTCCTGCCACACGTACTCCAGGAGCGCGGCGGCCCGCTCGGGCAGGTCGCCGCGGTCCAGGGCAGTGGGCAGCGGGCCCGCGAGGGACACCCGCAGATGGGCCCGCGCGGCGGCCGGATCGGCCGCGCGGACGCGGGCCACGCCCTCGGCGAAGGTCTCGCCGTCCCGGGGTGTGGGGGTGAGGAAGTCGGCGATCCACTCCCTGCCGAGCCCGGAGCGCACCAGGAGCGCCGTGACCGGGTCGTCCGCCAGCCGCGCCCGGTAGGCGGGCAGGTGCGCGCGCAGCCAGGCCGTCTCCCCGGGGTGCGTGCCCGCGCCCGCGTGCAGCAGCTTCAGGCTCGCGAACGTCTCCGCGAGCGGCGAGAGCACGAACCGGCTGCGGGCGAGCGTGTCGGCATTGACCTGCCACCAGCCCAAGAGTCCCTCCCCGTGGTGCGTACGGCATTCCGGTACGACGTGTCGCGCGCCCACGACGTTTCGCGCACCGGCGAAACAATAACCACCGCCCGCAAGGCCGCCGGAGACTCCGCGCATGCCCAGCAACAGAAGCAGCTATCGAGCCCTCTTCCACACCCCGGAGTTCACCCCGCTCTTCCTCGCCTCGGCCGCCCAGACCGCCGCCCAGACCGTGAGCGGCCTGGCCCTGGCCACGCTCGTGTACCGGGCCACCCAGTCGCCGCTCCTGTCCGCGCTCAGCATGTTCGGCCCGTCGCTCGCCCAGGTGCTCGGCGCGACGTTCTTCCTGTCGGGCTCCGACCGGCTTCCCCCGAGGTCCACGCTGACCGGGATCTCCGTGGCCTTCGCGGCCGGTACGGCGGTCCTCGCGCTGCCCGGACTGCCCGTCGCGGGGGTCTTCGCGGTCGTCCTCGTCCTCGGTCTGGTCGCGTCGCTGGGCGGCGGGGTCCGCTGGGGGCTGCTGACCGAGATCCTCGCCAAGGACGGCTATCTGCTGGGGCGTTCGGTGTTCAACATGCTCGCCGGGATCATGCAGATCACCGGATTCGCGCTGGGCGGGGTCCTGGTGGCCCTGCTCTCCCCGCGCGTGTGCCTGCTCCTCGCGACGGCGCTGTATCTCGCGGCCGCCCTCGTGGCACGCCTCGGCCTCACCGCCCGCCCGCCAAGGGCCGCCGGGCGCCCCTCGGTCGTGGCGACCTGGCGCACCAACGCCGTCCTGTTCTCCGCCCGCCCGCGCCGCCTCACCTACCTGGGCCTGTGGATCCCCAACGGCCTGGTCGTCGGCTGCGAGTCCCTCTACGTGTCGTACGCCCCCGACGCCGCGGGCATGCTGTTCGCGTTCGGGGCGCTCGGCATGTTCACCGGCGACCTGACCCTCGGCCGCTTCGTGCCGCGTGAGCTGCGGGCGCGGCTGGCGACCCCGCTGCTCGTGCTGCTGGCGGCGCCGTACCTGCTCTTCGCCCTGCACCCCGCCCTTCCGATCGCGGCGATCTGCGCGACCCTCGCCTCGGTGGGCTTCGGCGCGAGCCTGGTTCAGCAGGAGCGGCTGATGTCCCTCACCCCGGACGAACTCAGCGGCCACGCCCTCGGGTTGCACTCGGCGGGCATGCTGACGATGCAGGGCGTGAGCGCGGGGCTGGCGGGTTCGGTGGCCCAACTCACCTCGCCCGCGACGGCGATGACGCTGATGGCGACTGCGTCCCTGGCCGTGACATGCGCGCTGGCCACGGCCGCTCGCCGGCTCCCTCCCGAGCCGGTTCCGGCGACCTAGGTGTATTGATCCGCGCACCGACTCTGCGGTACCCATGCCCGGTGATACGTGGAAAGAAGGTCGGGCTGCGAGCCCGGCACGAGGTGGACGTCCCGGTGCTGCACGCGGCGTTCCACGACGACGTGGCGGGCCGCACACGCACCGGCTCCGGCCCCTGGCAGCCGATTTCGGCGGGCTCGCCGCACTCGCCGTTCGCCGTGACCGAGCCGTCGGAGCAGATGGCGCCCTTCTCGGTGGTGGACCTCGCATCCCAGACGCTGGCGGGCACAGCCCTGCTGTGGGGCGTCGACACCCACAACAGATCGGCCCACCTGGGCCTCTCCCTGCTCCCCGCCTACCGCGGCCGTGGCCTCGGCTCGGACACCGTTCACGCGCTCTGCGAGTACGGCTTCGCGGTACGGGGCCTGCACCGGCTCCAGGTGGAGACGCTGGCCGACAACGCCGCCATGATCGCGGCGGCGGAGAGCACGGGCTTCACGGTCGAGGGCACGCTGCGCCGCACGGCCTGGGTGTACGGGGCCTTCATGGACGTGGTCGTGCTCGGCCTCCTGGCGGAGGAATGGAGCGGCTCGGGGGCGGCTGAGGGGTGAGAGCCGGGAAGCGGCGCGGGAGCGGCTCAGTGGTGAGGATCGCGGAGCGGGAGGGCGTCTCACCGCTCCTCGGCCGCCACCTCGACCTCCCACGGCCACCCGGCCTCCCGCCCGGACTCCAGCAGGGAGATCAGCCGGAACGACGCGTCGCTGAGCCCGCCGAAGGTGTGCCGGTGCGGGCCCGTCGCGCTGTGGCCCCAGCGGTATCCGGCAAGGTTCCAGGTGTACACGGGGACATGGGGGGGCACGGCGGCGAGCGGATCGAATTGCGGCGTCCAGTGCGCCTGCTCGTCGGTGACGACGACCACCCGGTCGTGCCCGGCGAAGTGCCGGCTCACCGCGCCCGCCGTGTTGGTGCCCCCGAGGCATACGAAGCGGTCCAGCGCTCGCAGCACGGACTCGCCCGGGGCCGGCGCGATCACCCGGCTGTCGGTGCCGAACTGGACCAGGTCGGCCCGCTCGGAACGCAGCGCCAGCGCCGTACCGAAGATCGCGGCGGAGTCGGCCCGGTTGAGCTGGGTCGTCGCGCTGGGAGTGTCGAACATCGAGCCCGACCGGTCCACCAGGACGAGCGTCCGGCCGGGCAGCGCGGGCACATTGGCGAGGGAGTGTCCGAGGGCCGTTTCGAGGGCCTCCTCCCAGCGCCGCGACGGTGCGTTGCGGTGCGCGGCGAGATAGCGGAAGGGGAACTGCCGCGAACGCCGCACCTCCACCGGGTCGGAGATCCTGCGAGCGACCTCGGTGGCCGCCTGGTCACCGACTCCGGCCAGGTCGAAGTTGCGCAGGTTGCGCACGAGCGCCATCGGCCCCATCGAGGGGATCACGGCCTCCCACACGGCCGCGTCCAGCGGCCCCTGCAGCCACCCGGCCAGCGCCTCCCACGTCATCCCGGCGGCGGCCAGCCGCTCGGCCCCGTCCACCCCGGTGACCAGCGGATACCGCTCCTCGACCGGCAGTGCCATGAGCGCATGGTGGGCGGTGAGCAGCGCGTCCCCGGCGGGGGGTACGGCACGTTCCGGCCGTCGGCGCCGGCTCAGCGCGTACCGGAACAGCTCGCCCTGCCAGGGCCGTTCGGGAGCGGGGGAGGGGTGGGTCAGCTCGAGAACGTCCCCGAACCGGAAGCCGTGCGACCCGGTGTCGTACTTGAGCAGCGAGCGAGCGGTGTAGAGCCGCCGTACGGCGTCGGAGATCCCGCGCTTGAGCGGCTGCGGCAGATTCCGCCCGTAACGGGGGATCCAGTACGCGAGCAACTCACCTGGCTCATCGGCACGTTGGAGCACCGTATCGACGACCTGCCGCGAGAACCCGACGACCCCGGCGCCACGCCTCCCCGCCACGAACTCGGCGGCGCCCACGACGGACGCCGTACGCATCTGGGCCTCGGTGCGCAGCCAGCGCAGCAGCCCGAGCGTCCACTCGGGGTCGGCCACGGCGAGTCGGCGCACGAGACGGGCGTAGCGCTCGTCACGCGACTCGGCGCTCTCGTAGAAGCTGCGCTGCCCGACCATGTTGGCGACGGCCAGCAGAAACAGTTCGGACCTCGGCTCCCGGACGAACCCGGCACCGTCCTCGTGGTTGAGGAAGGGGCGGAGGGAGCCGAATGTGCGGCCGCTCTCGCCGCCGCTGAAGCCGATCGGGGCGAACCACTGCCCGTGGGTGGAGAGCGGGGAAGTCGCTCCGCCTGCGGTCAAGCCCGGTATCTCGGCGTGGATCTCGGTCCTGGCTTCGGCCTTGGCCCGCTGACGGTTGAACCGGGTCATGCAGAGGTCCCCCTGGCGCATGAGAGCGCAACGCGGCGCACACGAAACGGAGACGGTGAGGAAGGAAAGGAAAGGGAAGGGGGCGTCTTCCGAGATCGAAGTGGGCACCGGGTTGTCGTCGAAGGAAGTAACCGGAGCGCGGCGCACCGGAAGACGCACAGAGAAAAATACCGGCGTCGCACGCACGCGCGCACCTGATTTATCGCGCGGGTGATGAACCGAGCCCGCTGATGGCTACGTCTACGACTGGGCCTACGGCGTGACGCCTACCGCCCCGTCTCCACGTACTCCTTGAACTGCTGGAGATCGCTGCGGACGAGCCGTTCGATCGCGTTGGCCTGGGCGAATCCCTTGGGCCCGCCGAAGCTCTCCCGGATCGTGTCGGGGTCGTACTCGAGCCGCGCCTGGACCCGGGTGTGGTCCTGGTCGATCGGTTGAAGCGCGAAGGAACCGATCAGCTCGGGGGCGCTGGTGGTGTGCCACTCCATCACGCGTTGATCACCGTGATCGGACACCTCGGCCTCGAGCTCCCGGGTCCGCCCACCGGCCTCGACATCAAGATGCGCCCGCCCTCCGCTCTCGGCGCGGGCGTCCCGTATCCCTTCCACGAAGCGGGGAAGGTTCTCCATTCGATGAAGGCTGTCCCAGGCCTTGTCGATGGGCACTCCGACATCGACGTGTTCTTCGAGCGTGCTCATGGCTCACCTCCACAACGCGGCACATGAAACTCCCTACTGCCTCCAGTGTGCGCCCGCCGTGTCCCGTAGGCCTTCCGGTCGCCAGGGTTCCGGCACGGCGCCGACCGACATCACACGCCGAGAGGTGGAGGCGGCGGTCGAGGAGTACGACCGGCTCGGCCGTGACACCTTCCTCGAGCGTGACGGCTTCCGGCGCGCCCAGCGCTATCTGCTGGCGCACGGCGACAGGCACTACGACTCGAAGGCGATCGTGGGCGCCGCGCACGGCTTCCTGCCGGGGGAGCGCCCGCTGGCCGCGCGCGACTTCTCCGGTGGCGCGGCGCATGCGGTGGGGCTTCTGAAACGCCTCGGCTCCGAGATCGTGGACTCGGCTCCGGCAACCGCTCCCACTGCCGACGACCTGGTCGCCCGGGTCACACATCTGAAGGTGAACCGTTCCTCGGGCCGCCCCGCCCTTCACCAGCCGATCGCCCTGCTGTGGGCGATGGGCCGGGCCGTACGCGGCGAGGCCCGGCTGCTTCCCTGGGCCGCGACGGGGGAGTCCCTGAGGCCGCTCCTGGAACGGCACGGCATGCGGGGCGAGCGCCCGCGCCCCGACTACCCCGTCGCCGCCCTGCACCGCGCCGGCGTCTGGGTACTGCGCGACCACGGGGATCCCGCACCCACCGCTCACGGCGACGCGGAGGTGCGGCGCTGGTTCACCGCGAACCAGCCGGTGGGCGGCCTGGCCGAGCCGCTGTACGACGCGTTCCGGCACTCGGCCGTGACCCGCCTCGCCCGTGCTCGACGACCTGCTCGGCGAGTTCTTCGAGGACCTCGACCCGTCCGGGCTGCTGGCCGACGTGGGCCTGGCCGAGGAGGTGGCTGACGACGACGAGCGCCTCATGGGGCGGGAGGCCGAGGAGTGGCTGGTCACGGCCGCCGACTACGAGCGCGGCTGCAGACTCGTCGAGGAGCGCGAGGCGAGGGCGCAAGGCGAGCGCGTGCTCCGGACGACCCGTACGCCGCGCCGCTCCCGAGCCGCCCGGCTCCTCGTCCTGAGCCGCAGCCAGGGCTACTGCGAGAACCCGCACTGCACGGGCCGGCCCGCCGACGTGACCGGCCGGGAGCGGCCGATACTCGAAGTCGACCACGTACGGGACCTGGCCCTGGGGGCCGCGACCACCCCAGCCAGATGGTGGCCCTCTGCCCGGACTGCCACGCGGTCAAGACCCGTGGAAGCACCCGCGGGACGCTGCGCACGACCCTGCTGGAGGTGGCGCTGAAACGCCGCCTGGCCTCGCTGAACGGCATGGAAGGGCCGTAGCCGCCGGCAATGGATGATGGCGGAGTTGTTGTGCCCTCTAAGCCCCTGCCACCGGGCCGGCACAGGCAGGCTCCGAGGCCGACGGGGGCTTGCGGGTTCCGGGGATGCGTACGACCGCTTCGGTGCCCTGACTGCCGGCCGGCCGCAGCGCGACCGTGCCGCCCGCCTGCTGGACGGTCTTCGCCACGATGGCGAGCCCCAGTCCGCTGCCCGGCAGGCTGCGAGCGGTGGGCGAGCGCCAGAAGCGATCGAAGACATGGGGCAACTCGTCGGCGGCAATGCCCGGCCCCTGGTCGCGCACGACCAACTGACCGTCACTGAGCCGGAGGCTCACGGTTCCTCCGGCGGGCGAGAACTTGACGGCATTGTCGAGCAGATTCACCACCGCCCTTTCCAGAGCGGAGTGTTCGGACAACACGTACCACTCGTCCAGGTCACTGTTGAACTCGAGTTCATTCCCACGCAGCTTCACCCGCTCCATCGCCCGCCGTGCCACCTCGTGCAGGGCGACGACGTGCAGGGATGTCTCGTGGGGTGTGACATCGGGCCTGGAAAGCTCCTGCAAGTCGGCTATGAGAGTGGCGAGTTCACCCACTTGGGACTCGACGGAGCGAAGCAGCTCGTGCATGGCCGTAGCGGGAATCTCCCTCCCGGACGAGTGACTCCTGATCAGGAGTTGGATGTTCGCGCGGAGCGAGGTGAGCGGGGTGCGCAACTCGTGCCCGGCGTCGGCGATGAGCTGCTGCTGGCGCTCCCGCGAGGTCGCGAGTGCCTCGGTCATGTCGTTGAAGCTCTTGGAAAGCCGTGCGATCTCGTCGTTCCCGTCGGCCGGAATCCGAACGGTCAGGTCTTGCGTACGAGCGATGTGCTCCGCGGCATCGGTGAGATCCTCCACCGGCCTCAGCCCGGCACGGCTGATCCCGACACCGGCCGTGGCCGCGCCGAGGACGCCGACTCCCGCAAACCCGAGCAGGAAGAGGGCAAGGCTGTCCAGAGGCTTGTCCACGGCACTGAGTGATTGCGCGATCGACACGGCGTACTGTCCCGAAAGCTCCCGGCGCATGGTGGGACGGGTGGTGGAAACGCGCATCCGCTGCCCACCGTCGGACGCGGCGTCATGCAATGCCGATGTGAGGACGCCACGAGCAACGGCGAGATCACTTTCATCGACCTCGACCTCCTTGTTGCCAGGATCGGCACAGACCGTTCCGTCGGCGGTGATGACCTGCACCACGTAAGGGGTGGGCGTTTCGTTGCGCTGCCCTGTGTCCTCCGGCATCTCGCTGCCGCACAGACTCAGCAACCACTCGACATACCCGCGCTGCGCCTGCACGCTCTGCAGGTTCGAGTCCAACTGGTCGGCCAGTTGCTGCCGGGTGAAGAGCCATGACGCCACCGTGACAGCGCTCACGGCCACGGCCACGGCACCGGCGGCGGCCAGCCCCAACCGCAGCCGCAGGGTCAACCGCCGAAACGCACTCCGGCTCCTCATCCTGACTGCTCCCCCCGAGTACTCACGACGCGGCCCTCGCCCCTCCACCGTGCGGCGACCGGCCCTCCCCCCGTACGCCGAGAGTCTGCGCCGCGAAGATGAGAGCCATCTGAAGGACGCGGAAGCCGGTCAGCGGAGCGCGGGCGTTTCGGGAAGGCGCAATCCCCTGAAGCCGCTCGCTCGTATCCATTCCAAGGGTGCGATCCATCCTCGGGCGGCCACCTCGCCCACCGGCGACCAAGGCCGGAGCCGGTCTGCAGCATCAACCAGGTTCTCCGCGCCGGCTGTCCCAACGGTGCATCTGGAGGCGAGATGAACTCCCCCCACGCAGAGACCGCCCTGAGAGGACTGGCAGCTTGTTGCGCGGTCGGCAATGCCGTACTGCACACACTCCTCGTCCCCCACCACTTGGAGGAAATGTTCTACATCGGCGTTCTCTTCGCCGTGGGCAGCGCCGTCATGTTCATGGTGGCCGTGGCGCTTGTCGTCATGAAACGCCCCTCGGTCGCCTGGCTGACCGGGGCGATCGTCAGTCTCGGCATGATCGTCGGGTTCGCCCTGTCACGCACCATCGGCCTGCCGGACGGCTACTACGAATCAGGGTGGGAGCCGCCGTACGGCCCGCTGTCATTGCTGGTGGAGGGCCTCTTCGCCTTCGCCTTTCTCGCCTGGCTCGGCGACAGGACGGCGCGGAGCGCGACGCCCCGACTGCGGTATCGGGCAGGGCGCGAGCGCGCCCCGATGGAACAGGGCGCATCGAAGCACTGGTGACGCCGGTGGTCCGACGGGAGGCTGTTCGGCGGGCCGATGGTGGCCCGACGGACAGGGGGACGGGCCATGGTGGTCGAGGCGAGAGCCCAATCGGATACAGACCACGCATGGGGCCACGGCGTTCTGCTGATGATCGGAGTGGACCGACGCCGGCCAGGGTCCTGTGACTTCTGGAGAAAGCCAAGCAGTTCGGGAATATCGTGCCCTCAGATCTCAATAATGGCACGGCCGAGAATCTGTCCCTCCTCCAGCGCAACGCAGGCCTCCTCGATCTGGTCGAGGGAATACCGGTCGGTCACCAGCTTCCCCAGCGGGAACCTGTCCTCACGCACCCACTCCAAGAAAAGCGGGAAATCGGCCTCGGGTTCTGTGGCACCAAGACTGCCGCAGTAGTGGCGTTGGTACAGAAGAATTTCGTTCAAGTCGACCGAGACATCGGAGACGGGAATCCCCAGGAGCACCGCCATACCGCCTTGGTTGTCCGCTCTTGGCCCTCCTTGCTTTACTGCCCGCAGAATCTGGAGAGCTGTCGAAGGCGCGCCGACCGCATCCATGGCATAGTCAACTCCGCCTGGCTCGATCGCCCAGATCGCATTTACCGGGTCGGTGTTCGAGGCATTGATGCCATGGGTGGCACCGAACTCCCTGGCAAACTGCAACTTACTGTCGACCAAGTCCACCGCGATAATGGGATCAGCGCCGGCAACAGCAGCGGCGCCGATCGCCGACAAGCCGACGCCTCCAACGCCGAATACGGCCACCGACTGGCCAAGTCCGACCTTCGCCGTGTGCAGCACCGCGCCGGCTCCTGTCAACACGGCGCAACCAACGAGGCAGGTGATATCGGTAGGGTCCGACGGTGACATAGGGACGACCTTCTCCGCGAACGTCACCATGTGCTCGCTCCAGGTATACACATCACCGTCGGCGATGACCTGCTGCCCGTGGAAGGTGGCGCCGGTGGGCCTCGAAACAGGCAATCCACTGATGGGAATCCGGGGCACCCATGTAGAGATGACGTGATCGCCTTCCTTTACGTGGGTGACTTCCTTCCCCACGTGCGTAACGATGCCGCTGCCCTCGTGGCCGAGGCCCATTGGCCTGGGCAATCCGGGGTTGCGCAACTGGTGCACCTGGGAGTAGCAAACGCCGCTCGCGAAGTTGCGGATCGTGACCTGGTCCGGGCCAGGATCCGGGAGGTCGATTTCCTCGATCACCAACGGCCCCCCATGCTCTACCTGTATGGCGGCCTTGCTCTTCATGACCGGCTCCTTCGATCGATCAAGCCACTCCCCATACCGCCTGTCCTGAACAGTTGCCACGACAAAAACGTGCTACTAATCCGTTTCATTAACGCTACGTCTGCATCCTGAGGGCTGCCACCTAACGCCGCCGTCCTCGACCACGTCCGAATCGGCCGGCCGGGCGCCGCCACCAATGGGCCGGTCACACGGGCTGTTGGGGACATGTGCGGTCGGCCTCGGTCGGCAGGGTTGCCTTACCTCGCTGCTGTTCCGCTCAGGAACGCCGGAGAACCTGTGGCCCCTACGCGTTCTGCCTCTCTGCTTTCCTGATCCGGCGAAGGTGCACGGCTCCGGCTGTCCAGCTTGCACCGCCTCAAAGCTCCCCAGCACGAAGAGACAGACCGAGACGCCGCCAAGGGATCCCCGTGTCCTGCCGGTTCTTGCTCCCACCCGAACACTCTGCATGCCGCTCATGACGGGTGCGATCAGACCGCATGGCCATATCCCTGCAGCTGTCGTGACCATGGGGCGACGCCGGCACTCGCTCACGCGGTCTGCGGAGTCTCGAGTGACCCGGCCGGGCGTGGCCTCGAGCTGCGAGGCACGCGAGCGCGCCTCGCAGGTGCTTGCCGCCCCTAGTCGACGTCCACCGGACCGTCGTTCGTCTTCTTCTCCTTGCTGGTGGGCAGCTGGAGAACCCCGTTGCCCTTGCTCTCCTCGGGGCGGTGGCCGTCGGAGTCCTGGCTGCTCAGGTTCTGTCGGACCGAGTCGAGAATCGTCAGGCCCTGGGACACCAGGCCGGCGGCGATCTCACCGAGGCCGTCCGCGCCGTTGAGGACGTTGACGTTGGCGCCGGCGAGGCCGCCGGCGGCCTCCTTGACGATCTGCGGGAGCTGGTCGATCAGCATCCGGTCGAGCGCGACCCGGTCGTACGAGGCCGCCGCCTCCGCCTGGATCTTCATCCGCTGCGCCTCGGCGGCCGCGAGGATCCTGACCCGCTCGGCATCAGCCTCGGCGGGCTTCACGACCTCGGCCACCAACTGCTGCTGGCGCAGCTTGGCCTGGCGCTGGGCCAGTTCCGTCTGGGCGGCGAGCACCTCCTGCTGGGCGTGTGCCTGCGCCAGCGGTCCGGCCTGCGCGGCCTGCGCCTGGGCGCGGTCCACCTCGGCCGAGTACTCCGCCTTGACGATGGCAGTCTGCCGGGAGTACTCGGCCTGCTTGCGGGCCGCCGCCTGTTCCGCCTCGACCGCGGCCTGGGTGGCCTGCGCCTGGGCGATCTGCGCCTGCCGCTGGATGGCCGCCTTGTGCGGCGCGGACATCGCGTCGATGTAGCCGGTGTCGCCGTCGTCGATCGACTGGATCTGCAGCGAGTCGACGATCAGGCCGATCTTCGCCATCTCGGTCTTGGAGGTGTCCAGGACCTCCGCGGCGAGCTTCTGCCGCTCGGTGACGATCTCCTCGACCGTCATCGAGCCGATGATGGCCCGCAGGTGGCCGGCGAAGATCCGCCCGGTCAGCACCGACATCTGGTCCTGGTCGGAGAGGAACCGCTGGCCCGCGTTGATGATGCTTTCGTGGTCGTTGCCGACCTTGAAGGCGATGACCGCGCGGACGTGCAGCGCGATGCCCTGCCTGGTCACACAGGTCTCGGTGACCTCGGACTCACACATGGACAGGGTGAGGAAACGGACCTTCCGAAAGACCGGGAGCACGAACTTGCCGTGCCCCGTGACCACTTGGAACGGCGCGCCCCCCAGTCCCCGCCGACCCCCCGAGATCAACATCGCCTCGTCGGGAGCGGGAACGCGGTATCCGAACATGCTTGCACTCCTCAGCCGGCGCCGACGGCATCTTCGCCGAGCGCGTCCAATGGATCCACCCACTCGATGACGCCGACCTCGCGGCATCCGCGTGATTCGATCACGAGCACCGTCGCGCCCGCGGGCAGCGGATCCTCCGACCAGGCGAGGAAAGTCTCGGAGCCGCCCCTGACCTGCACCAGGACTTCTCCGGGGCCCGCGGATCCGCGAGTTCCGATGAGTACCTTCCCCGTGCAGCCGATCACGGCCTCGTCCTGCGGCATCACCGGCCATCCTCCTCGTCCTGGCCCCAGAATTCAGACGATAGACCTAGTCCGGCCGGGGACCCAACGGGCAGGAGGACTCAGCTTGCGCCGCCGGACGGACGGACCCCAGCAGCGCCCTCGACCACGTGCCGCCCGTCCGACGCTGTGCCCGACGGGCACCCGGGGCGAAGGACCAGCAGCAATCTCGAACACGTCCGGCCGCGCGGCTCCGACACGGCAGCGGCCCGGCACCGTCCTCGTTCCAGGGGACGGTGCCGGGCCGCAGCCGTGTCTTGTCGAAACCGCGAGGTCAGATCAGCCCCTGCGCGAGCATCGCGTCAGCTACCAGTTCAAAGCCGGCGATGTTGGCGCCGACCACATAGTTGCCCGGGGTGCCGTAGCGCTCCGCGGTTGTGTAGCAGGAGTCATGGATGTGACGCATGATCTCCGCGAGCCGCTCCTCCGTGTGGGCGAACGTCCAGGAGTCACGTGAGGCGTTCTGCTGCATCTCCAGGGCGCTGGTGGCCACGCCGCCCGCGTTGGCCGCCTTGCCGGGCCCGAAGGCGACGCCCGCCTCCTGGAAGACGCGCACGGCCTCCGGCGTGGTGGGCATGTTGGCGCCTTCGGCGACCGCCTTCACACCGTTGCGTACCAGGGCCAGGGCGTCCGTCTCGTGCAGTTCGTTCTGGGTGGCGCAGGGCAGAGCGACGTCGCAGGGGACGTTCCACAGGCCCGTGCCCGGCACGAACTTGACGTGCGAGCCACGGAGCTCCGCGTACTCGGAGATCCGGCCGCGGCGGACTTCCTTGACCTCCTTGAGCAGGGCGAGGTCGATGCCCTTCTCGTCGACGACGTAGCCGCTGGAGTCGGAGCATGTCACCACGGTCGCGCCCAGCTGCTGGGCCTTCTCGATCGCGTAGATCGCGACATTGCCGGAGCCGGAGACCGCCACGCGCTGTCCGTCGAGGGACTCGCCCCGGGTGCGGAGCATCTCGGCGGTGAAGAGGACACAGCCGTATCCGGTCGCCTCGGTGCGTGCCTGGGCACCACCCCAGCCCAGGCCCTTCCCGGTGAGGACTCCGGACTCGTAACGGTTGGTGATCCGCTTGTACTGGCCGAACATGTAGCCGATCTCCCGGCCGCCAACACCGATGTCACCCGCCGGAACGTCGGTGTACTCGCCGAGGTGGCGGTGCAGCTCGGTCATGAACGACTGGCAGAACCGCATGATCTCGGCGTCGGAACGGCCCTTCGGGTCGAAGTCCGCCCCGCCCTTGCCACCGCCGATGGGCAGGCCGGTGAGCGCGTTCTTGAAGATCTGCTCGAAGCCGAGGAACTTCACGATGCCGAGGTTCACCGAAGGGTGGAAGCGCAGCCCGCCCTTGTACGGTCCGAGAGCGCTGCTGAACTCGACCCGGAAGCCGCGGTTCACGTGGATGTCGCCGGAGTCGTCGGACCACGGCACCCGGAAGATCAGCTGGCGCTCCGGCTCGCAGGTGCGCTCGACGATCCGGGCGTCCACGAGCTCGGGCCGCCGCTCGAGCACCGGGTCGAGGGTCTCCAGGACCTCCCGCACCGCTTGGTGGAACTCTGTCTCGCCCTGGTTGCGACGGAGAATCTCCGCGTACAGCGGCTCGATGACACGCATATGGTTATTGCCTTCCGTGAGTCGGAATCGTGCGCGCAGGTGCCCCGTCCCGGGGCCACCATCGGTCCCCTCCCGATCGGGAGTGTCGCTCAGACATCGCACACTTGTGGTTCACGAAAGCGACGAACAGAACCGTTGCAGCAGGCCATAATCCCAGTCTCTGGGGAAAACCGTTCGAGGCATCCACATTGCGGACTCGGTACCGCTGCTCCGGGGCGCAAGGAGATCACCGGACAGGCCGACCGCCGGGGGCACACGGCCCCGCCGGACCGCGGCCGGTTCGTCACCCCGGGCGGCACCGTATGAACCCGGTGGCGTAGCTGAGGCAACTTCGACCACATCCGCGCCCTGGTACAGCTCGGGATGGGATACTCGATGATCTCGCAGTCGGCCGGACTCCGGCCCCTACACTGGAACGACCGCGTCGTGGCGGTTCCGGTCAGTGGCCCGGTCCCCCACGAGGTGCTTGTCACTGCCTTTTCCTCGCGTGACCGCCTCGCCCGCCGCGCCCGCGCCTTCCTCGATCACTGCCTCCGGCAGCCCGACTGACGGCGGCACGCATCCGGGAGTGCGCGGCACGAGCACGGGTCAGGAGCAGAGGCGGACAATGGCGAACTCACCGTCGGGAGAGTCGGTCACCGAGCGGATCGTGCGCGTCCTCGAAACGTTCGACACGGACCGCACGGTGCAGACGGCGGCGGAGATCGGCCGGCGTGCGAGGCTGCCGTCGTCCACCGCCCACCGGGTGATAGCCGACCTCGTGGAGTGCGGGCTGCTCGAGCGGGATGAGGATCAGCGGGTGTGCCTGGGCATGCGACTGTGGGAGCTGGCTCTGCGAGGCTCGCGCGCCCTCCACCTGCGGCAGGCGGCACTGCCCTTCATGGAACGCGTGCAGGCCCACATCCGGGAGCACACCCAGCTCGCGGTGCTCGAGAACGACGAAACGCTCTTCATCGAGCGCCTGTCACACCCGAACGCGGGTGCGAATATCACCCGGATTGCCGGCCGCCTGCCCCTGCACGCCTCGTCGTCGGGGCTCGTCCTGCTCGCTCACGGCCCGGAGGAGCTCGGGGAACGCGTGCTCGCCGGGCCACTCGAAGCAGTGTCGTCCGAGACCGTGACTGACTCCGCGCGGCTGCGCCGCGTCCTGGCCGGCATCCGCCGCGACGGCGTTGTCGTGGCCCCGGGGTCGGTCGAGGGCGTGTCGACGGGCGTCGCCGTGCCGGTACGCGAGCGGCGCGGCCAGGTGATCGCCGCCCTGTCGGTCGTGCTGCCTCGCGAGGCGCCGACCCGCCCCGCGATCGAAGAGCTCCGCGCCGCAGCGTCGGGCATCACGACCGCGTTGGCTGCACAGCGCCCGTAGGCGTCCGTAGAGGTCCGTAACGCCTGGCCGGCCACAGGCCGTGGAAAAGCCGATTCCCATTCAACGGCAATCGGCGTCGCCAGCGGGACCGTCCTGCCGCAACACTCCCTACGTCCCCGCGCTCTCACGCGCTCGCGTCGAACCCCCACCTCGAAGGAGGCGACATGCCCGAACGCACCCGCGTCGTCGTCATCGGCGCAGGCCCCGCCGGCCTGCTGTTGTCCCACCTGCTCGACCGTTTCGGCATCGAGTCGATCGTCATCGACTCCCGCACCCGCGAGCAGATCGAGACCACCATCCGTGCGGGCATACTCGAGCAGGGCACCGTCGAGATCCTTACCGACACTCGAGCGTCGGACCGCGTCCTCACGGTCGGACAGAAGCACGAGGGCATCGAGCTGCGCTTCGCCGGCGAGGGCCACCGGATCGACTTCGCCGACACCGTCGGCCGGGCGGTGTGGCTGTACCCGCAGCACGAGGTGCTGAAGGATCTTGTCGCCGCCCGTCTCGCCGCCGGCCAGGACCTGCGCTTCGGGGTGACCGCGGAGCGCGTGGAGGACGCCGGGACGAGTCGGCCGCGTATCGTCGCGAAGGACGCCGAGGGCAACCCGGTGGAGATCGAGGCCGATGTCGTGGTCGGCGCGGACGGGTCCCGTAGCGTCGTTCGCGAGGCCGTCACGGGCACGTACGGCGGCTACTTCCGGGAATACCCGTTCGCCTGGTTCGGCATCCTCTGCGAGGCCCCGCCCAGCTCTCCGGAGCTCATCTACAGCAACTCGCCGGACGGCTTCGCGCTCATCAGCCAGCGCAGCCCCGGCGTGCAGCGCATGTACTTCCAGTGCGCCCCGGACACCGACACCGAGGCGTACACGGAGGAGCAACTGTGGGAGATCCTGCAAGCGCGCGTCCCCGGCACCACGCTCAACGAGGGCCACATCTTCCAGCGGGACGTGCTGCGCTTCCGCAGCTTCGTCGCGCATGAGATGCGCCGCGGCCGCGTCGTGCTGGTCGGAGACGCGGCGCACACCGTGCCGCCCACCGGCGCGAAGGGCATGAACCTCGCCGTCGCCGACGTCGTACTGCTCACCGAGGCGCTGCGCGCGCTGTTGCTCGACCACGACGAAACCCTGCTCGACGCCTACCCCGAGATCGCGCGCCGGCGCATCTGGAAGGCGCAGCACTTCTCATGGTGGATGACGAACATGCTGCACCTGCAGCCTGGTGCGAGCGACTTCGACCGGATGCGCCAGATCGGCGAACTGCGCACGATCGTCGAGTCACACGCCGGCCGCGCCTACCTCGCCGAGGCCTACACCGGCTGGCAGTTCGAGGGAGGCCTACCCGGGGTGAAGTAACCCTCGGCCCGCCGTAGCGACGGCGGGCACTTGCCTTCCTCGCCCCGGATCGGGAGGCCGGAGCCCCGCACCCGCCTCCGCCGTCACCCCCGGCGCGGCCCTGCTCCACCAGGCCTGCACGGTCGTCCGGCGCGCCCGGCGCTCGACGTGGTCGGCGCTGAGGCGCGCGGCGAGTCGATGAACCCCCTCACGGGGAAGCACCTGAACCGCCTCTCCGACCTGCTCCTCCGGCGAGGAGGGCGAACAAGGAGCGCGGCGACGACTTCCGGCTCGCAGGATCGGCGCCAGTGGCGGTGAATGCTTGCCGCAGCGGCACACCGAGAAACTCACGGCCGTACACGAGCCTGCTCCCCAGGGCGGATCTCGCGATCGCCGAGGCCGCAGCCCGACCCGCACCGCGCGCCAGCGCCACCTCCGGGCACACTGCTCCCGAAGCGGGGCCTGAGCCCGGCGATGCGAAGAAGCCCGGCCCGGCGACCAGAGTGCCTCCCCGGGGGATAAATACCAGGTCAGAGCCGTAATACGTTCTGCCCCCGGCAGGATTCGGACCTGCGACACCCGCTTCAGGAGTTCCCCCGGCAGATCGCCGGCCAGGCTCTCAGAACCCGGCACCGGCCTGTGGGATGCGCGGATGCTTCCCGCGATACGACGACGTGCGCCCCTGTGCCGTCAACGTCTGCCTGCAGCCCACGTCCCACCGTGCGGAAATAGGATTCGCATCGTGGTGCCTCGCTCGTCCGGCCACACGGCCGGCGCGCGAGCTTCGACCTCGTCAGCCAGGAGCAGACGGGCGCTGGGCACGGTGCCGTACCCGGCCACCCAGGAGATGAACCTGCCGCGCGTCACGGCCTCGCCGTGCCACCAACCGTGCTGCACCGGGCCGCCGGTTCCATCACGTCAGCCGGATCCACGGCTGCGGATCGCCTACGCCCCGGTACTGGCGGCCCTGCAGGCCGGTGCAGCCGGCGTGGTGGCGCTGCCGACCGGGCCCCTCACGCGACGGTCCGGCCTGTGTTCTCGCAGGTCAGCGCGCAGGACTCGCCACATGGCGTGGCCAGCCCTTATAGCGTGCCCCACCTCATCATGCCCGCAACGACACGCCGCTGAGCGGGGTGAGCAGGCGTCAGAAGATCACTCCAAAGGGCTAATAGTATTTCAAAATGCTTATATTCATAGAAATTTGACATCTCATCAGACGTTCGGGAAGGGCCCTGCGGGCACCACAAATACCCCGATTGGCACTCTGAAGCCAGCGATCCGATATGCCCGACATGACAGGTATGGGGGGCGTTAGTACGTTCAATCACGCCGGCCACCGAGCCGGCGCCGCAGAGACAGGAGAAGCAGTATGAAGACCCCCCGCTCCAAGATTGCCGCCGCCGCTGTCGCGGCGGCGCCCTTCGGCGGCGACTCCGGACAGGGCAAGGGCAACGAGGGCAAGGGCAACAACAACGAAGGCAAGGGCAACAAGAACCAGAACGAGAACGAGAAATTCGAGGAAGGCCGGATCCACATCAACGAGCGGTCGTACTCGTCCCGCGCGGGCGACTGCATCACCGTGGTCAGCGGCCTGGGTGCCAAGACCCTCAACATCCGCAACGACAGCCGCAAGACGGTCGAGGTCTTCCGCGGGGCGGTGTGCGACAACGGCGCTCCCGTCGCCGTCGTCGGTCCCCACAGCCAGAGCGACGGCGTGAACGTCCGCCGCACCGAAGGCATCCGCGTCAAGGACGGCGTGGTCGGGAGCTTCCGGGTGATCAAGCACCACAAGGACTGGTAGTCCCGAGCCGGTAGCAGGATGAGGAACCCCGGCCCGCCGCAATCGGGCCGGGGTTCCATTGTCCGACAACCCGCACGCCATGCACACCCTGCCGGCGCCGGACACGAGGCACTGGCACAGTGCGCCCGGAAGGCCATCCCCGTTTCACCGGCCGAGCGGCCGAGTGACTCCCGCCAGAACGCCTCCCGTGGGCGCCAGTCCCCGCCCATGCGCCCACCGACCTCGATCCGGCGTCCGGGTACCCCCGATCGGGTGAGTAAGGCGTGCCCTGCTGCGGCTCGGCCGCGCATACCCGGGCCTCCGTCGAGGTGATCACCAACGCTTGTGAGAGAGGCATCCTCATGGCTAGCGAATCCTGGCGCGACCTGCGTCCACCGTCTGCCACATCGGGCGACGACGACGGCACCACCGGATACATCGAGTACTTCCAGGTACGGCAGTTGCACACCCTTCAACGGCCGGTCACGGAATCTGCCTACGAAATGGCCTTCGTGGTGAGCTCACAGGTGATGGAGCTCTACTTCGGGCTGCTGTGCCATGAGCTCGCCCGAGCGCGACGCGAAGTCCATGACGACGACGTCTGCGCCGCCTCGCGCACCCTGCGCCGGAGCGTGAGCCATCTGCGTGCCCTGGAGGGCACCTGGGAAAGCTACGCGGACATGACGCCCGCGGACTGGAACCCCATCAAGGCCCGGCTGGGAAAGGGCGAGTCCTCCTCGGTCCACTCGTACATGTACCGGCACATGGCGTTCCTGCTGGGACTGAAGTCCTCCAAGATGCTGGAGCCGCACCGGTCCACCCCGCTGATCCACAAGGGGCTCCAGGAGGCGCTCAGCGCACCCAGTCTGTACGACGAGGTTCTGGCCCTGTTGCAGCGCAGAGAGCTGCCGCTGCCCGATTCGGTCGTTCACCGCGACTTCGCCGAACCGTACGTCACCCGGCCAGAGGTCGAGGCGGCATGGGTGCGGGTCTACCGCGAGGAGTCCTTCGCCGAACTGCGGGCGCTGGGCGAGTTGCTGACCCAGGTCAGCGAGCACTTCACCCTGTGGCTGCAGAGACACCTCACGGTGACGGTACGCACTTTCGGTGCCAAGCCGGGCTACTACGGCACGGACGCCGTCGCATGGCTGCGCCGCGGCCTCGACCAGCCCGTCTTCCCCGAATTGTGGAGCTCACGCACCGCCATGTGATCACCGATGCACCGAAGCGCCCTCACACGGCGACGGCGCGTACGGCCGACCGCTCGGCCTGCGAGCACTGCGCTTTCCGCGCCGTCACCGGTGCACCGGCCATACCGTGCCGGTACCAGCCGCGTGCACGTGAGTGCCCCGTGACCTTGTAGCGGAAGCGCCGGCCGTGACCTGCAGCTGGAGAATCGACGCCTTACCCAGATCACCATCGGCTGGAAGCACCTCGACGGACACGGGACTTGCATCAAGTGTCTCCCTGAGCTCCGGCCAGGCCGGTTCCTCGACGTCGATGGACCCGCTCAACTCACGCATGGCCGCATCGTCGCACCCGAACCGTGCGTCCCACTCGGCAGGACGCTTCGACGAGCCACCCGCCTCTCGAGATGACCTCTCAGAACGCCGCAGCCAGCAGCGATTGCGCAGACGTTGCCGTCAGAGACTGCGTCACTGTCGAGCCTGAAGACACGGGAAGACCCCGCCATCCGCCCGCTGGAAGCGGCAGGTGGCGCGGGTCGGACGAGTGAACCTGACTGTGGTGTACATGGGGCAGCCTCCGACCGCCGAACGGAGCCGGAGGGTGCCGCGGTGGTGCGGGGGCTCAGAGAGCCTTGCCGTTGACGAACAACTGGGCCGGGCCGCTGGTGGTCGTTACGCCGGTCTCGATGCCGTCGTAGGTGATGGCGCCTGGCGTGATGTCGCCGTCGATGACGGTGCCGGGCGTGATGACGTTGCTGAGGTCTGTGATCTTGCCGGAGTTGTCGCTACGAAGGCAATCGTCCGGGTTCTCGCCCGGAGCCGCGTCCCACGTGCCCCACTGCACGTCGCCCACGGGCTCGAACGCACCGAACGACCAGTCACCGAACGTGTAGTCACCGAACTTCCAGTCACCGAGCTCCCAGTCTCCCAGCTGCCAGTCACCGAACGAGACCGGGGAAGTCCAGCTGGTCTCCCCCGCCTCGTACGACGGCTCTCCCCTCCAGCCGTTGACGATGAAGCCGGTGTACTGGTTGGCCTTGCGGGCCTCGACATCCAGGTCGTAGGCGAGGCTGCCGGTGAGGACGCCGGTACGGCTTCCGGTCCGAGTGCCCTCACGGGAGACGTCCCGGCTGCCCTCGCGGGTGCCGACGTGCGAGACGGTCCGGGTGCCGGTGCGCTCGCCGTCGCGCACGCCGTCGCGGTGGAACGTCTTGGTGCCGTTACCGTTGGTGAACGTGCAGGTCAGATCCTGCGATACGACCTGTCTGGCCGCCTCGGTGCCGCTCTGGGTCCCCGACTGGAGGCCAACCTGCGAGGCGATCTGCGAGCCGGACTGGGTGGCGTCCTGCGACAGCGACTGGGACGTCGGCTGCTTGGCAGTGAAGGCGAGGCTCTTGCTGTCGACGGCCTGCTGGAGCGCCGAGTTGTTGTAGCCGAGGGCACTCTGGACGGCGCCCTGGCCGATGAAGCCGGTGCCCGTGGTCAGATCCACGTTCACCGACGCGAAGGCGGAGGTGGTGCCGAGAGCGATCGCTGCCGCAGAGGCCGCGACACTGCCGATGAGGGTGTTGCGGATACGCATGTACTGGGCCCTTCGTCGTGCTGACGTTTCGTTTGCCGGTGCTCACGTTCCGTGCGGTCTTGCCGACGCGACTGATCCAGGCCGCTGATTGGACAGTTGAGACGCTGCACTGTGACGCAGGGTCAGCTGGCGAGCAGTGAGCTTGGCAGAGGTGAAGGGACTGCGTGGCTGTGGTGATGGCCGTGTGATGGGGCATCGGAATGGCAGGGCTCGCCGAGGAGGAGTCCGAGCCTGCGCCGACCGAGGTGCGTCACTTCAGCACGTACAAGACCTGGGACATGCTCCGCTTTTTTCTGGAGCGTGCCGAGTTCCCGGTGAACGTGATCCACGGTGAGGAGCCGTTCGCCGAGGACGAGGATTGGGGATACGAGCCTCCGAGGTACCTGCGGCCCGAGCGGGTCCGGCTCGCTGGGGAAGCACTGCGGGCGACCACCTATACACGGCTCATCAGCGGGGTGGATCCTGCTGAGCTGACCAGCGCTGAGGTGTACCCCCTCGCTGGGGCGTACCCTCTCGGATGGAGTGAGCCCGGCGCGCTGGAGTGGGCGCGGCACTGGTACGACGGACTCACACAGTTCTTCGAGGCTGCCGCCAGGGCGAATGACGCGGTGCTCGTCTGGCTGGACTGACGGGCCAAGACAGCGGTGAGACCTCAGCTTGGGAAGCTGCGATCATTTGAGGCCGGTCCGGCCCTCATGGGTGGGCGAATGGTTGGGCTGTGGCCAAAGAGGCCACCCGGCCCGTGGCTCAGGAGCATGCGCGGCGGATTGTACCTGCTGAACATCTCCGACCTCGACCGGCTGTCGGCGGATTCAGGGGCGGGCCGGCCACGGTGTTCTCCGGCATGCGAGCGGTGGTCCGACCCGGGTCGGATGGAGTGCGGTTACTGGACCGCGTGCAGGCCCGACGGGTGCGCAGGCGGGTCGAGACAGGTCGCCTGAAGCTTGCCATCCCATGGTCCCAGGAGCACTGTGGATATTGCCTGCGACAAGAGATCAGAGACCACCATGCACACCTGGGGCAGGCGGAATACTCGCCAATTCACCGGTGCTCGCTTGGACGTGTCCGCTGCGGTAGGCGTGCTGGACCGGGACGGCTGCGTCACCCACTGGAGCAGTGGTGCGCAGGAACTGCTCGGATACGCCCCTGTTGAAATCATCGGCAGGCCGGTGGACGACCTGCTGACGGCCGAGGGAACGCTGCGGCACCGCGACGGCCTCCCGCTGCACGCGCAGGTTGACTTGTGTCCGCTGCAGGACACCGACCGGGATTGCGGCTTCCTGCTCCTGCTGACGGCCGTGCCCGAGGCCGCGACAGGCACACCCTGGGATGCCTTGCTCCCGCAGTGGATATTCGAGCAGCAGCCGCTTGCCGTTGCTATTTGCGACCTCGACGCGCGCCTGCTGCGCGGGAACCAGCCGATGCTTGCAGTGGGGGGCTTTTCCGAGGAGGAGGCCCGCGGCCGACGCCTGACCGAGATTCTCCAGGGCAACGCGATCGAGGAGGTGGAGCGGCGGGTCCTTCGAGTGGCCCGGACCGGGAAAGCGGAAGCGGTGGAGCCCATCGTCAGGCTCCCCGGGGAATCCAAGGCTCACGCCTGGGCCATGGACGTCTTCCCGCTCAAGGACGCGGACGGCTCGGTGCGTGCGGTGGGCGTTGCGGCGTCCGACTACTCCCAGCAGTACGACTCCAGAGAGCGCATTGCCTTGATCAGCGAGGCCAGGACCCGCGTGGGTACGAGCCTGGACATCGTGGGAACCGCACGAGAATTCGCGGAACTCGCTGTCCCTCGCTTCGCCGACTTCGTCAGCGTGGACCTTCTGGAGCCTGTCTTCCAGGGTGAGCTGCCCGCGCCCGTCCTTCCTCGGGGTGTCACTGCCCTGCGCCGGGCGGCATACCAGTGGGCCGCCGGGCACGCGCTCGAGGCGCTGATCAGCGCTATGGAAGTGCACACCCATCCATGGTCGTCGCCGGTCGCGCGGTGTCTGGCCGAGGGCCGGGCCGTTCGTCACAGCACCAAGGATCCCGAGATCATCCGTTGGCTGGCCGAGGATCCCGTTCAGGCGTCGCTCGCGGAGACGTTCGGCCCCCACTCGCTCATCGCTGTGCCGATCCGTGCTCAGGGCGTTCCCCTCGGGGTAGTCCTGTTCGTCAGGTACGCGGCCTCGCATGAAGAAGCCTTCGGTCCGGACTGTACGGCGATCAGCGAGGACCTCGTCGACCGGCTCGCGATCTGTTTGGACAACGCTCGCCGGTTCACGCGGGAGCGCGGCATCGCGCTTGCACTACAGCGGGCCCTGCTTCCCCGGGAGTCGACCGTGCACCCCGCTGTGGAGACGGCCGCCCGTTACCTGCCTGCGGGCGGCGGCGCCCAGGCAGGCGGTGACTGGTTCGACGTGGTTCCCCTGTCCGGAGCACGAGTCGGCTTGGTGGTCGGCGACGTCGTCGGCCACGGCATCAACGCCTGTGCGACCATGGGCCGCCTGCGTACCGCCGTGCGCACCCTCGCCGACATCGACCTGCCGCCCGAGGAACTCCTCACTCACCTCGACGACATCATCACCCACACCGCGGGTGAGCAAGGTGGCGAGCCCACCGGTGAGATCCCCGGCGACATCGGTGCCACCTGTCTGTACGCCGTCTATGACCCGGTCTCCGGCACCTGCTCCCTGGCCCGCGCCGGCCACCCCGCCCCCGTGCTGGTCCGCCCCGACGGCACCAGCAGTGTCATCGACTTGCCCTGTGGCCCTCCGCTGGGACTCGGCAGCCTGCCGTTCGAGGCGGCGGACGTCATCGTGCCTGAAGGGGGCCTGCTGGCACTGTTCACCGACGGTCTCCTCGCCACCCGGGATCGCGACATCGACGAAGGGTTCTCCGACCTGTGCAGCGCCCTCGTCCTCCCGGCCACCACGCTTGATGCTCTGTGCGACACCGTCCTGGACACCCTGTGCCCCGTACCGCACGCCGACGACGTCACCCTGCTCCTGGCCCGCCCCTGCGTGTTCGACGAGGATCGCCTCGCCAGCTGGGACCTGCTCAGCAATCCCGCGGTCGTCGCCGACGCTCGCCGGCTGGCAGCGGAGCAGCTTGCCCTGTGGGGGCTGGCGGAGGCCGCGTTCGTCACGCAGCTGGTGGTGAGCGAGCTGGTCACCAACGCGATGCGGCACGCTGGAGGGCCGATCCGGCTGCGGCTCATCAAGGGGGAGACGCTGATTTGCGAGGTCAGTGACGGAAGCAGCGTCAGTCCGCATCTGCGCCGGGCCCGAGTATTCGACGAGGGCGGCCGCGGCCTGTTCATGGTCGCCCAGTTCACTCGGCGCTGGGGCACCCGCTACACCCACACCGGCAAGACCATCTGGGCCGAGCAGGTGCTGCGCATGCTGTAGGCACGGCAATCCGGCCCGGGAGGGCGTTCACGATCGGCAGCGACATCTGCCTTGTAAGACTGAGGATGATCTCCAAGCGTCTGCCCTGAATCCGACCCGTGGTCACCGTACCGCCTGAGCTGGGCTTTCTCCCTACTGCGAGGCGCGAATGACCGTTGCCGACCGCTCGCTTCCGGCACGGCTGAGGCACGAGCCACTGACGCTACAGACGCCGGTGCCGCTGCTCACAAACCTGTTCATAATGGAAAGGCAGCAGCTTGGAGCACTCGTGATGCCGGATCCCATGCAGGCCGGGGAGCAGACGGCTGCGGTCGGGCAGGCCGCGGCATGGTGGAATCTGTTGCCTGTCGCCTTGATCGTCTCCGACGGCACCGGAGGGATCAGGAGGTGGGCGAAGGCCGCCCCCGAGCTGCTCGGCTACGACACCGGTGAGGTCATCGGCCGTGACATCACCGACCTCGTCCTCCCCGACCACCGCCGGGAGGCCCGCGCCGTGCACGACGCGGTTGCCGCTGGGCGCAGCGTGACCGGCCAATTTCGGATGCGGCACAAGAACGGCTCCACCATCGGGATGGAGGTGTGGGGGTGCCCCGTGGCCGCACAGGGCGGGGAGGGGTGGGACGTACTTCTCCTGGCCGCCGATGCCCGTGAAGCGCGTCAGGCCCGCGAAGTCGGTGGCCTGCTGGACGCGCTGTTCGCCCGCTCACCGGTGGGGCTGGCGATCTTCGATACCGAGCTGCGGTTCCAGCAGGTCAATCGAGCCCTGGAGGCGATGAACGGGCTACCCGCCGCGGCGCACATAGGGCACCGACCGTCGGAGGTGCTACCTGGGGTCAACAGCGAGCAGATGGAAGCGGCGATGCGACGGGTGCTGGTCACGGGTGACCCCGTGGTGAACTTCCGCCGTATCGGCCGCACGCCCGCCAGCCCCGACCACGAGCGCGTGTGGTCCTGCTCCTACTTCCGCCTGGAGGACGCGGGAGGCGAACCGCTGGGGATCAACGCCTCGATCATCGATGTCACCACCCAGGAGAAGAGCGAGCGGGAGGCCGCCGCCGGCCGTCAACGCCTGGCGCTGCTCAACGAGGCTACGCTGCGGATCGGCACCACCCTCGATGCGGCCCGCACGGGACAGGAGCTGGCCGACATCGCCGTGCCCCGCCTCGCCGACATCGCCACCGTCGACGCCCTGGCCGACCTCACCGAAGCCACCGAGCCGATGACCAGCCTGTGGGGCGGCGCCGCCCTGCGCCGCCTCGGCAAGGCCCCCGCCCGAGGTCACGCGGCCGCCGACATCCTCACACCTGTCGGCCGCACCTTGCACTTCCCCGCCGGCGCGCCCTACGCGCAGGCTGTCATCGACCGTCGGCCGTTCCTCCTGCGCCGTATCGACTCCCGTGCCGTCGCCCAGGCCGCACCCTACTCCTCGATTCCCGAACGGCTCCGGTCCCTGGGCGTGACGTCGATGATGATGGTGCCCCTCACGGCCCGCGGCCTGGTCCTCGGCGTCGCCACCTTCCTGCGGGACGGCGACCGGCCCGCCTTCGACGCCGCCGACCTTGCGCTCGCCAGCGATCTGGCCGCCCACGCCGCCGTCTGCATCGACAACGCCCGGCTGTATCACCGCGAGCACGACGTCGCGCTCACCTTGAAGCGCAGCATGCTTCCCAGCTTCCCGAAACCCCCGGCCGGCATCGAGATCGCCCACTGCTACCGGCCCGCCTCCGACGTCCACGAGGTCGGAGGGGACTGGTTCGACGTCGCCACCCTCGCCCCCGGTAAGGGCGCCCTGGTCATCGGAGACGTGATGGGCCACGGCATCCAAGCTGCCGCGATCATGGGGCAGATGCGCACCACCGTGCGGGCGTTCACTCACCTCGACCTGCCCCCCGATCAGCTCCTGCACCACCTCGACGACGCCCTCCAGGAACTCGACAGCCCCCTCCTGGCCACCTGCCTGTACGGGATCTGCGACTGCACGGCCTGCCGCTGCTGGCTCGGCCGCGCCGGCCACCCCCCGCCTGCCCTCGTGACACCCGACGGCAGCGCCCGCCTGCTCGACCTGCCCGCAGGCGCTCCCCTGGGTATCGGCGGTATCCGCTTCACCACCACCGAGGTCGCCTTGGAACCGGGCAGCATTGTCGTCTTCTACACCGACGGCCTCATCGAAACCCGCGGGATCGACCTGGACCAGCGTCTGGACGAACTCATCCGCCTTCTCACCGGCGCGCACAACGACCTCAACCAGTTGTGCGACACCCTTATGGACCGCTTCGCCCCCAGCCCCGCCGAAGACGACATCACCATCCTCGCCGCCCGCATCGGTACCCCCACGGCCTCGCCTGGCCGAACAGCTGACGCGCCTCAGCGTGATCCTTGACCTCGGCTTTGGCCATATGTCCTGGGGGCTGCCAGCTCGAGTGATCGTCGGGACGCAGGGGCGGTTGCCGAGTGTTGGCCGCCGGCCGGCAGGGCGACCGGTGTCCTGTTGCGTGCACCAGTAGAACACCCACCCGAAAGACACGGGTTCCACCTTCGAGACCGCAAGGTCAAGGTGTTGCATCGCTCTTTCGCTCTGTGCAAGCTCCGTTAAAACGAGCCTTCGTGCTTCATCTTCAGTGAGCATCTCTTCCCGAAGAAGTGCCACCGCGCTCGGGATCCTAGAGCCCCAGTTCGGAAGACGCCGTATGCGGATCGCGGCTGATCTGGGAAGGCACTGACCTGGACCGGAGCATGATCGGCGCCACTGTTCCCCGTGAGTCCCCGCTGCGTCCCGCCGGAAGGGCACGCAACGGGCACGGTCCCGGCCGGGCAAGAGCACGCATGGGCACGGTACGCGCGTCGACTTGCGGGCCACCTCCACCAGTAGCCGAAGAAGTGAAGAGCCGGGTCTCTGACCTGCGGCCGTGCAATCGATCAAGGCTACGACCTGCAACTTGGCTGTCAGTGATTGTCAGCGTTGGTCGTCGTTAATCGCTCTCGGACGGCCCGCAGGCGGCCCGGCCCCTCAGTCGAGCCGGTGACCGGAGCGCTCACGTCCTGTGACCGGCAGGAGGTTTTTACCGCCTCTTGACTCAAAACGCCATCCAATTCCGATCCAGGGACGTATCACCTTCGAAAACTCCATTCGATTCCAACCCTGGGACGTATCACCTTCGAAGGTGTCGCATGTGTCTCAGGCATATTCCAGGAGGAATGCCATGGGGATCTTGAACGCTCTCTTCCCCATCCTGGGCCACGGTCACGGCCACGGGGGCCACGGGGGCCACGGGGGCCACGGCGGCCACGGAGAGCACGGAGAGCGCGGAGAACGTGGAGAGCGTGGAGAGCGCGGAGAGCGCGGAGAGCGCGGAGAGCGCGGAGAGCGCGGAGAGCGCGGAGAGCACGGTTACTGATTTTGGTCACCACTAGTAGTCACTTGGAGCGGAGCGGACCGGAGCCCAAGGGAGCCGGTCCGCTCCGTCAGCACGTCCTGCGGCGGCTGCTGTCGAGCGGCTGCTGTCGATGGGAGCGGATCCGCAGGCCGTGGTTTGAGGCCGCCCCGCCGCTGCCCACGCGATAGGTGTTCCAGGCGGGCTCTGAGAACCGCCCCTCCGCTCCAGCAGGTACACGAGCGGTCGGCGTAGCGACTTTGGCCGGGAGCTGCTTTGGCGCGAGTGAGCATGGCCTCTTAGGCTGGCGCCCAGCTCCAGGCCCGCGGCGTGCGGTCGGCACCGCAAAGGGCTGGTCGACGTGGGCCGCCGCCTACATCGACCCCAGCGTCCCGTTCGTCGACACCGACATGCCGGCGACCGAGACCATCGTCGCCGGGCTGCGCCGCCTCGACCGCGTCGCCGTCCTGCGCGAGGCCGCAGACCTGGTGTACGCCATGGCCGACACCGAATGCACCTGCGGTGGCTGCGACTCCGGCGCAGCCCGCGGCTGCGCCGAGCGGCTGCTCAACCGCGCCGACGCAGTTGAAGGAGAAACCGGCATGGCGATCCAACGGATGGACAACGTCGGCATCGTCGTCGAGGACATGGATGCCGCCATCGCGTTCTTCGTGGAACTCGGTATGGAGCTGGAGGGCAGGGCGGAGGTCGAGGGCCTCTTCGCCGACCAGTGCACCGGACTCGACGGCGTCCGCTGTGACATCGCGATGGTCCGGACCCCAGACGGTCACAGCCGGCTCGAGCTGGCGAAGTACCGCAGCCCCGCGGTGATCAGCGCCGGGCCGCGCAACCGGCCGCACAACATTCTGGGCACGCACCGCGTCATGTTCGCCGTCGACGACATTGAGGACACCGTTGCCCGCCTGCGCCCTCACGGCGCCGAACTCGTCGGCGAGATCGCCCGGTTCGAGGACAGCTATCTGCTCTGCTACCTCCGCGGCCCGGAGGGCATCATCGTCGGACTGGCCGAGCAACTGCGCTGAGAAGGAGGAACCGAACCATGCAGCCGAACGGAAGCCATCAGGTGGACCTCGGAGAGAGGTGGCTCGCCACCCTGATCTATCAGCACATGGTCAACGGTCGTGACCGTGAGATCGCTGATCGGCTCGGCTCGATGATGCGCGAAGCCCGGGGTGACGTGGAATCTTAGCGGACGTTGTGGCACGGGAGTGGCACGGCCGTGATCACAGCGAAGGGCCAGTTCGAGGGGATCAAGTCTCTGAACTGGCCCTGCATCGTGTGCTCCCGGCAGGATTCGAACCTGCGACACCCGCTTTAGGAGTTCGATCCGGACCCGCTAGGGCTGAGGTCGGTGACTGGCGCGGCGGCCGGACAGAGATGCTGGTGTTCGCCCCTGTCTGGCGTCGTTGATGTCAGCCGTGGATGTCAGAAGTCTTCTGATCCGTAGCTCTATGTGGATCGGTCGGTGAGGGTCATACCGGTCGTGCTACGGCCCTACAAGGACACTGCCGACCGCGGGCGGTTGCTGTGGTTGCTGTACTTCGCTGCTGTACGGCAACCGGCCCCACATCATCGGTCCTGCCGCCGTCGTCTACGACGCAACCCCCCGGCGCCGGCGACGGCGACGCAGAAAGTGCCGCCTACTGTCATAGGGAGGTTAGAAGCGAAGGGCCTCAGAGGGGGGTGTTCAAGGAAGGCTCGGTCGAACGCAATTCCGATCAGGGCGGCTGTCAGTCCGATCGCCCACAAGAGCAGTACCAGCAACCACCTGCTCCGGGTGCTCAGCCAAGAAGTCATCGGATCATCATGCACCTGACGTACCGGGGACCACAGTCCCCCTCGCTTCTACTACCCAGCTGTGCGGGGGCGACAGACCGTCCCGGACTTCGCGCCGTGTCGCCAGTTTGGAAGATCGCGTATCCGGTCGTGAGGCGACCAGGCGAGACGCCTACCAGCGCGTTCCTGGCGTCCTCGCCGGAGTTCCCCGGTGTTCTCCTCCGGTTGCCCCCTACCAGGCACGTAGGGGGCACGGACGGCTGCCTGCGCACCGTTACGGCGATGGGGTCGTCTTCCTGCGCCGAACGTGCCGACGCCGGGCCACCCAGAGGCTGGTCGAGATCAGCGCCGCCGCTCCCGCGATGACCCAGCCCACGGATCCTCCGTGGCGGTGGGTCGTGAGTCCGAGCGCCAGCAACATGGCGCCGGCCGCCAGGCCCATCAGGTCGTGGAGGATGTCCGCCCATGTCGTGACCTTGGAAAGGTTGCTCACGCTTGATCGTGACAGGTGAGCGTGCTCGCTGCCAAGGGCGAATTCCCTGCCGCGACCTGCGCCTTGGACACGCGGTCGACGTAGCGGCTTTGGCCGGGAGTTTCAATGACCGAGTCAAGGGCGCATGCGGCACTCGATCAGTTCTTCTGGATCTGCGTCTGAGACCCGATTGCTGCTGAGGACGGTGCGTCTGGGCTCACGGTGTTGATCTGGTCTTCCTCAACTCTGCTTCATTGATGAGCACCTGGGCCGGTACCCGAAACACCCTCCTCTGAGCAGGGGAAGAGCCGTCGTCGACTGTCGTCATCTGTCGTCGTTGAGCACCCTCGCACGGCCCAGAGACGGCCCGGGCGGGGCTGCGCTGCTGCACCGCACAGGCGCCGGGGGCCTGTGATCGCTACCTGTTCTGTCTCTCTACCTTCCTGGTCCGGCGGAGGTGCACGGCTCCGGCAATCCAGCTTGCGAACAGCAGGGCAAAAGCAGTCTCAAGCATCTGGCCCCAGCGGTACCCATCCATGATCAACTCGGCGAGGTAAATCCCCGCGTCAAAGCTCCCTATCGCGAAGAGGGAGACCGAGAACCTACCAAGTGATCCCCGTGTCTTGCCGCTTCCTGCTCCCACCTGGACACTCTGCATGCCGCTCATGATGAGTGCGATCAGGCCGGATGGCTATATCCCGACAGCTGTCGGGACCATGGGACGACGCCAGCACCCGCCCCAGCCACGACGTGTTCTGACCTCATGCTCCGTGTGCCTGCCCCTTGGGCGGGATCGGGCGGCCGGCGGTGCCGAGCGGGGCGGAGACATGAGCGCGGGCGCCGTTGGCCGCCCGCTGGGCTGAGCCGTGCACGGCGGCATCCTCACCCGCCGACTCGCCTCCGTCCGCCGCGACCCGCTCACCGGCCTGCACACTCGCGCCGGATGGACCGCCCGCGCCGAACACTGCATCCGCCGGCACCCGCACGCCGCCGTCCTCCTGGTCGACCTCGACCACTTCAAGACCCTCAACGACACCCACGGCCACGCCGCAGGGGACGCCGCCCTCATCGCCACCGCCCACCGGCTCCGTGCTTGGTGCGGACGCCACGGCACCGCCGGACGCCTGGGCGGAGACGAGTTCGTCGCCATCGTCCAGGACCTGACCGCCGCCGACCTCGACGCCCTCACCACCGCACTTCACCGACCGCTGCCCTACAACGGCGCGTCGCTGCCGCTGGCCGCCTCGGTCGGCACCTGCTCCCTCACCGAGCTACCGGTGCCCGCCCTGACCGAGTGGGTGGCGGCCGCTCTCGCGGTCGCGGGCGGGCCGGCCCGGGTTATGGCGCTGCCCGCCATGCAGCCGCTGCTGCCGTCGTGGCTGCGCACCGACGACAGCACGGGGAGAAGGGGACGCGGCGCGTCCCCATGCCCCGGGAGACGGCGGCCTTGCTGTCATAGGGGTCGGCTAGGTTGCGGGGATGACTGCCATGGATCCGCTTGTGCCGGCTCTTGCAGGGTTGGTTGTCGACGCTGTCTGGTTCTTCGAGAGCTGCGATGACGACGAAGTCGATCCTGACTCCGCGGTGAAGATGATGGAAGGTGTGGGCGGGGAACTGCTGCGACTGCCTCTGGACCAGCGCGACCGTCTTTTGCAGGTGCTCACCGACCTGGCCGAAGCAGAACAGGACCCCGGGCGACGGGAGTTCTTGGATTCGTTCCCCTTCGCCTTTGGCCTGGTCGAGGAACAGGAAGACTGAGCCCAACGTCGGCTGAGAGAGCACCGCTTCAGGAGCGAGGTGAGGCGAGTGCGGCTCTGACCTACGAAACGCCCACGTGGGCGGACAGGGGAGCAGTTCCCGCCGACCACCGCTGTTCCCCGTGGTTCCCCCCTGGATCTGGCACAGATGTGGCACGGGGAACTTCCGATCCGTCGCACTACAGAGATCGGTCGAGGACGGTCATACAGCGCGCGGACAACCTCACCGCTGGGCTCAGGCTAGGGCATGGCAGGTGCCTGCGGCCCCGAGTGGGGAAATGGGTGGGCGCACCACCATGCAAGTGGATAGGCTCCGTCTGGCCATGCGTCGTCTAGCGGCCTAGGACACGGCGCGCGGGTTCGCCCCGATGCGGAAACCCCGGTTCGAATCCGGGCGATGGCCACCTCAGTTACACCGCTTCCCAGCGACGGCATCGGGCAAAGGCCCTGGCGTGACGAGGTGGTCCGCAGCTCCGAGATTTTGAGGTCTGGCCTCATCCTTATCAGGTCGATCACGGGGATGCGGCAACGTCGACCAACCGGCGCTGCGCCTCGGCCGACCGTCCACTGCGGTCCGGCGCCGACCGCCACTGTCCGCGTTTGTTGGTGTCAGCCGCTGGTGTCATCTGATCCATGCGGTCTTGACAAGCATTACCGCGTGCCTCCTGGGGTGTGCCCCTCGTCGCGCATGAGCTGCTGGGCGGCAGTACGCCACAGCCCTTCACCGCCGACTGCCGCTGACGCGTGGTTCTCCGTCCCGAGGCTTGCAATGTGGTCGGCGTACTCATTGCGGGCGTCGGTCAAGCTCAATGAGCCGTTCGGTCCGCCCCACACCTCGTCTGCGTTGAGGTCGTCCTGGCCGTCGTCCTCCCACCCACACTCTTCGCAAATCTCCCAGTTGGACCGCGACTCCAGAGTCAACAGGTGACAGCAAGGGCAGGCACACGGTCCCCGCCGAGCGGATATGCCTCTCGCAGTTCTCGTGGTGTCATCACGTTGCGAGCGTGGCACGGATCGGGAGCAAGTAGAAGGATCGCAGTCCCAGGAGCCGAAGAAGTGAAGGAGCGGGTCCCTGGCCTCCGGCCGTGTGCAGCTCCTCCGCGAGCATGGCCGGCCGGTGCGCGGAGGGCTGATCGATTCTGGGTGCGCGGCGGGTGCACTGGCCGGAGAGGCGAGCGCACCGGCTGGACCCGCAGCCAGCGTGAACACCCCGCCGCGCATCCGCACCAGCCGGCCCTGCGCCTCGGGCGCGCACGCCCCGTGCCGCACCTTCTCCTCCTCGTTCATCCGCGTCGCGTCCCGGTCCAGGGCGCGGGTCAGCTCCTGCGCGGTCACCGGCCCCGCCGGAGCCGCAGCCGCAGTGACGCGGAAGATCGTCCGGTGCACGCCCGTCAACGCATCGCGCTCCAGCAACGCGATCACCGACGGCATCCCGCACCTTCACGACGACATCAGCCGCCGTCTGGGCTGTCCTTAACCACCCGCACCCAGACCGTAACTACGGAAGAACGCAGCTCATCGAGCTACAGTCCGGTTGGTCACCATGCTCTTACTCGGACTGCTGAGGAGCCAGGGCAACCCAGGCGTCGCCGGGGGCGGATTCGGTGCCGTCGGCGTGGAGCGCCGTCACCCAGTAGAAGTGCGTGGTGCCGGCGGTGGCCGTGGTGTCGGTGTACGACAGGCCGGTGACCGGGTCCGCGGTCAGCGGCTCGTACGCCGCGGTGGCCGGGTTCCAGCGGTAGACCCGGTATCCGGTGATGTCCGTCAGGTTGTACGCGGAGGACAGGTCCCAGTCGAGCTGGACCGTGCCAGCGGCGGGATCGGTCTTGGCCTTGACGGAGACCAGCCAGTCGGCCGGCGTCTCCACGGTGGGCCGCAGGTCGTACTCGGTGACGGTGGTGTGCGCCGTAGCGTAGGGGTCGCCGACCAAGGTGTGGACGGAGTTGCCCGAGGTGTCCAACGCGTCCACGAAGTATGTGAGGGTCTCGCCGTCCTGGAGGTTCTCCGTGTCGACGAACCGGGTCGTTCCCGGTTCGGTCCGTCCCACCCAGGTGTAGGCGGTGCCGTCGTTCTTCGTGCTCTTCCGGAATACGCTGTACTGGGCGAGGTCGGCGGCCGGGCTGTCCTCCCAGTCCAGGACCGTGCCGTACTCGGTGGCGGTGGCCGTGAACCCGGTGACGGCCGGCGGGGCGGTGCCGTCACGGTAGGAGAGCGAGTTGGCGGCGGACGGCCCCGACTCCCGCCCGAGCGCGTCGACGGTGGTCACCCAGTACACGTAGAAGCCTTCGGACGGGCTCGGGGTGACCGTGGTGTCGGTGCAGGCGTACGTGTGGCGGGTGCCGTAGGCGGTGTCGATGAGCGTTGGGGTGCAGGGCACCACCCGGGAGTCGACGACGTCGAACGTGCCGGTCGCGTCGTCGAAGCGGCGCTCCTCGCGGTGGACCCGGAACTCCGTCGGTGCGTAAGGCGACACCTCCCAGGACAGGTCGACGCCGCCACCGTCCTCCGGCCGGTTCTGCGACCTGCTGAAGTAGGGCACGGCGAGCGGCCGGGCGAACGACACCACCGACGAGTACCCGTTGTTGCCCGCCGGGTCGGTCGCCGCGACCTTGTAGTAGGAGGTCTCCCCGTACGGGGCGGTTTCATCGATCGCCGAGTTGCTCAGATTGCTCGTGGCCACTGTGAACGGCCCGTCGGGCGAACTGGACCTCAGCAGCTTGTACTTCAGCGACCCCTCGTCTGACATCCACCAGAGGCTCACCCCTCCCAGGGAGGTCTCGCTGAGGACCTTCAGATCACGGACGGTCGGCGCCAGCCGGTCCACCGTGGTGACGCCCTGGTCGGCGGTGCCGGTGGACTCGTTGCCCGCCTTGTCGTAGGCGCGGACCTCGTAGTAGAAGGACGCGCCCGACTTCGGGAGGGTGGTGTCGGTGTACGACGTGGAAGTGGTCGTCGCCAGCGGCTTGCCGGGGAAGGAACCGCCCTTGGCACGTCGGTAGATCCGGTATCCGGCGAGGTCCATCTCCTTGTTCTTCGCCCAGGTGAGCTTCGCCTTGCCGGTGGCCTGGTCGTACGACACCAAAGTCCCGGTCGGCACCAGCGGCTTGACCTTGTCGACGGTGGCGGCGGTGCGCGGGGCGTACGTGAACTTGACCTTGGCGCTGCCGGTCCAGTTGACGTAGTCGACGCGGAGGGTGTGCTTACCGGAGGGGATGGTGACGTTGACGTTCTTGGAAATGATCGTCGAGACGTTCTTCCAGAGGTCGATCTTGCGGACGCCGTCGAGATAGACCCGGATGCCGTCCAGCCCCGAGACGCTGAAGGAGAAGGGGCCGCCGGAGCCGAAGTCGCGGGTCACGCTCCAGCGGATGCCGAAGTTGTCCCTCGGGAGGCCGGTCACGGGGGCGCCGCTCCAGCTCTGGTCGACGGCCGAGTCGCAGTCGGTCTTCTTCGGCGTACCGGAGAACGTGGTGTTTGCGTAGAACTGCCGCTTGAACACCGGGGAGGTGCAGGTGGTCGCGGCGGAGGCGGGCGCCGTGGTCACGGTGAGCAGGCCGCCGGCGGTGGCGAGCACGACGGCGGTCGCGGCCGCAGTGGTCGTGCGTCTGGCTGGGTTCATGAAGATCATGACTCGCGAGGAGCGGAGATGGTTGCACCACCGGCCCGCACGGACACCCGGCGGCCACCATCGGCACCGAGCTGGTGCATGGTGACCCACGACCTGTGCCACCATCTACAACCGATGCATGCAGACGAGGACAAGATCAGGCACATAGCGAGGGCCGCCCCAGCCATGTACGGGGCAGCGGCGCCTGAATCGGTCTGGACGACAAACAAGTGTGGAGCGGGTGACGGGAATCGAACCCGCGCTCTGAGCTTGGGAAGCTTGGGTGCTCTAGCGCCGATTGCACTACCGACCTGAGGCGAGCCGTGCATATGTCAGGCACTTCGCCGACCTGGTGCCCGGTGTTCCCCGCGTGACCTGCGGTGGAGCGATCCGCGCGCTTGATCGCCGAAAGGTCTTGAAAACCGTCGTGGCAGCGATGTCACCGTGGGTTCAAATCCCACTGCCTCCGCTCTGGGAGCAATGAGAACGGCCCCTGACCCGGGTAGTCGGTCGGGGGCCGTTCGCATGCTCGGACTCTGTGGCTGCCCGGTGTTCCCCGTGGCATACCGCTCGATCGGGCACGGTTGGGGCACGGTGGCTTTCTACGGCGTTCGCAGTCGTCGGAGCCAGGAACGGATCGACACGACTGTCATCCAGAGTCCCAGAAGCGGGATGATCGACGTGAAGATGATCGGGGCCAGGCCGATGCCGTCCTCGAGCGCGATCCGTTCGGGGTGCTCTGGCTGATACCTGATTGGAACTGAAGAGCCCTCGTGGAAGTTCTTGATCAGCTGATGCGCCGGAAGCCTCCCCACGACAGGGGTGCCGGCTGCGTCGAACGCCACCGGACATCCTCCCGAGCAATCCGCTGGTTCCTCCCGCAGTGTCGCCACCGCGCGCACGCCATGTGCCAGGTCGATCGTGTCCCGGACCGTTGGGACGAGGAACCACCAGGCCCCAAGCGCCAAGACCAGGGCGATTGCAAAGTTCGTTGATGGTGCGTTGGTGCAGGTCAGTTGAGTCCGAGGAC
>NZ_BMQA01000042.1 GCF_014647875.1 Streptomyces brasiliensis
CCGGCGAGAAACCTGTTCGACTTGCATGTTCCATGATCGGTTGAGATACGGCTTCTCAGAACCTTCGTCGCCCGTCAGGCGGAGGGCCGACATGTTTCCGCGGAGCTCACACGGAATGTATGGGCCACTCTGCGCAATACAGCGGAAGCCGGCCGAGCGCGTGGCGCCATGGAGTTCTTCCTCCTGACCACCTCCCGGGACGGCGGCCTTCCCGCCTCACTCCTCGTGTCCTTGGTGCCGCTGGGCGGGACACCAGGTGATCCGCAGAAGTACGCGGCGTGGCTCGAAGCGCGAGAGCCTGACGGCGGGGCACGAAAGCAGGTGTCGGTGGTGGATCTCCCAGCGGGCGCTGCTGTGCGGGTCATCGGCACCACGACGTTGAGCGTCCATGCCCTTGTGCCCGGCGGGGCGGGCTACTTGACGCTCTCCTTCTCAGCACCACTCACAGGTATGTCTGGCCCGATGGAGCGCTTGTGCGACGCCATTGCGAACTCTCTGCGGTGGGTGGTGTGAGACGTTGAGCGGACCGCCTTACGTCTTCGAAGTGGCGGTGCCTGGCGGTGTCTTCGCTCGCTCTCGGGGCGTCGGGAATTCCGTCCGATCTCCACTCACTCGTACGGGGAAACCGTGTCGTGAGTGAAACGTGCAGGCCTCATGGGTAGGCAGTGAGGGTGAGTGTGTGACGGCCCATGGCATGGGATGGTGAGGGGTTCGCTGGCGCACAGGTTCTGGGCGTGTTCGACCCGTGCTGTTCAAGTGGTTTGCAAGCGGCCGTAGTTGCAGAGCCTAACGGCGGTGCGGGTGGCGATCGCGGAGGCGAGCGCGCCTTGAGGGCCTTATGCCCGGCTGATACGGTGCGATCGCTTGACACTCACCTCGGTGCTGGGTAACTGACCAGGTCGGGCGGTGCGTCCAGCGCGTTCCGCGTGTCGCGCACGGGCGTTCGAGGGTGAAGTGTCCGCTTTTATTGAGGACTTGGCAGACATTTTTCGGGGCGTACGGGGAGCGGTTGCGTGAAGATCCAAGAGCGTACGGGGGCGGGCGCGGGTCGTTCCGCCGCTCCGGCTCAGCCGGCGGTCGGTGACCGGCTTCCCACCGCACCTCGCGAGCGCAAACCGGCACTGGCCGCGCTTGCCGTGCTGCTGATTCTGGTGGGTGCCCTTGGCGCTACGACCCTTGTGCTGCGCGCCGGGGACCGGATCGAGGTCATCAAGGTGACCAAGCCGATCGAGGCCGGGGAGTCCGTCAGCGACAGCAACGTGACGTCCGTGATGGTCGCCGCCGACGACAGCATCGACTACGTCAAGTGGGACCAGCTCGCCACCCTGAAGACCCTCAAGGCCAAGTCCACCATCTACCAGGGCACGGTCGTGGTGGGGCAGATGTTCGCCGGGGGCAGCTCGCTTCCCGCCGGAAAGGCGTCCGTCGGCGTCGCCCTCAAGGAGGGGCAGTACCCCGCCGACATCAAGGCCGGTGACACCGTCGCCGTCTACAACGTCGACTCCAGCGGCTCGGGTTCCGAAAAGACGACCGACTCGACCGCGACCTCCAACGGCGGGCTCCTCGTCGCAAACGCGCGGGTCAACTTCAAGAACGACAGCAGTGACTCCACCATCAGCACGGGCAACCTCTCGCTGACCCTGCTCGTCGACGAGGCCGACGCCGCCGCTGTGACGCGTGCCGCGGCCGCCGGTGCGGTCTCCGTCGTGCACGTTCCCGGCAACGGCAACTAGAAGGCGGCCCCGACCCATGGCCCTCATCGCTCTCGCCGCCGACAAGGGATCCCCCGGCGTCACCACCGCGGCCGTCGCCCTCGCGGCGGTCTGGCCGCGTCGGGTGCTGCTCGCCGAGGCCGATCCCGCCGGCGGCGACCTGGTCTACCGCAGTGCCGCCGCGCACGGCGGGCCGCTCAACCCCAACACCGGCATGCTGTCCATCGCGGCCACCGCCCGCCGCGGGCTGGTGCCCGACCAACTCTGGGACCACGTCCAGCCGTTGAGCGGTGGGCTGGAGGTCCTGGTGGGGCTCGGGATCGCCGAGCAGGCCACCGGACTCGCAGGCCTGTGGCCCACCCTCGGGCAGGCCTTCGCCGCCCTCGCCGACTCCCCGAACGCGCCCGCCGACGTCATCGCCGACTGCGGACGCATCAGCGGCGACACCCCGGCCGTGGAACTGTTCCCGCACGCCGCCCTCGTCCTGCTCGTCTCGCGCACCGAGCCCGAGGCCATCGCCCGCGTCCGGGACCGCGCAGCCGCCCTCTCCACCAAGCTGCACGGCGGCCCGCGCGGCGCCGCCGCCCTCGCCACCCCACTCATCGGCGTCGTCCTGATCGCCGACCCGAGCGCCGCGGGCAAGCTCGCGAGCCAGGTCAACGACATGCTGGTGCACGCCCAGACCGGCGCCCGCGTTGTCGGCACCATCGCCGACGACCCGTCCGGCGCCGAGCAGCTGGCCGGCCGCAAGCGAGGACGCCTGGAGAAGTCGCTGCTCATCCGCTCGGCCCGCAAGGTCGCCGCGGACGTCCACCAGCAGTACGGCGCCGCCTGGGCCGTCTCCGCACAGGCGCAGCAGGTCCATCAGCAGACGCATCACATGCCCCAGCAGCCCCACCAGGGCCACGCGGGAGCCGGACGATGACCGCTGTCGACCACCAGTTGGTCAAGCGGTTCCGGCAGGACGCCGGTGACCGTATCGCCGAGCAGCGCCGGCAGGACCAGGTGAGTGGCGTCACGCCGATGTCCACGGAGGACGAGCGGCAGTACGCCCGCGCGGTCATCGCCCAGATCCTGGAGGAGTACGCCCGCACCGAGATCAACGCGGGCCGTACGCCGCTCGACGCCGAGACCGAGGAGCAGTACGCGGCCGCCGTGCACGCCGCGCTCTTCGGCGTGGGCCGGCTCCAGCCGCTGCTGGACAACCCCGACGTCGAGAACATCGACATCAACGGCTGCGACCAGGTCTTCGTCGGCTACAGCGACGGGCGCGAGGTCAAGGGTGACCCCGTCGCCGAGACCGACGAGGAGCTCATCGAGCTGATCCAGGTGCTCGGCGCCTACTCCGGCCTGTCGTCGCGTCCCTTCGACTCCGCCAACCCCCAGCTCGACCTGCGGCTGCCCGACGGCTCGCGTCTGTCGGCCGTCATGGACGTCGCCCGCCGGCCCGCGCTGTCCATCCGCCGCGCCCGCATGGGCAAGGTGTTCATCTCCGACCTCGTCGGCAACGGGACCCTCACCCCCGAGGTCGCGCACTTCATGGCCTGCGCGGTCCGCGCTCGCAAGAACATCATGATCGCCGGGGCCACCAACGCCGGTAAGACGACGCTGCTGCGCGCGCTCGCCAACGAGATCCCGCCGCACGAGCGCCTCATCACCGTCGAGCGGGCACTGGAACTCGGCCTCGACTCTTTCCCCGAACTGCACCCCAACGTCGTCGCGTTCGAGGAACGGCTGCCCAACTCCGAGGGCCAGGGCGCCATCGCCATGGCCGAACTGGTCCGCCGTTCACTGCGTATGAACCCCTCCCGCGTCATCGTCGGTGAGGTCCTCGGCGACGAGATCGTCACCATGCTCAATGCGATGTCGCAGGGCAACGACGGCTCGCTGTCCACGATCCACGCCAACAGCTCCAGCGAGGTCTTCAACCGTATCTCCACATACGCGTTGCAGGCCTCCGAGCGGCTGCCCATCGAGGCCAGCCAGATGCTGATCGCGGGCGCGGTGAACTTCGTCGTCTTCATCCAGCGGCGCAACAACTACCAGACCGGCGGCCGCCTCCAGCGCATGGTGACCTCCGTCCGCGAGGTCAACGGTGTCGACGGCCGCGTGCTGTCCAGCGAGATCTTCGCCGAGACCCCCGACGGACGGGTCGTACCGCACGCGCCCATAGCCTGCCTGGAGGACCTGATGGCGTACGGCTACCAGCCCCACGGGGCGTGGGGGTGAGCATGAACCTCGGTGCACTCGGCTCCATGGGCGGGCTCTTCTCCACCACCGTCCTGTACTCGATCGGCAGCGGTGTCGCCGTCGGCGGCGGACTCGCGCTGTTCCTGGTCGCCGTGCGCGGACTGCCCGTCAAGCCCGACCACGAGAAGCAGAAGGCCAACGAACGGGCCGCCGAACTCGTCCGGTTCGCCGGTCAGCGCGGTTCGCTCGCCGCGATCACCGGGCTCGCCGTCCTGCTGCTGACCCGCTGGGCCGTGGCCGGCGTCGCGGCCGGCGTCCTCGTCTTCTTCTGGGACCGCCTCTTCGGCGGCGCCGCGGAGGAGCGGGCCGCCATGCGCCGTGTGGAAGCGCTCGCCTCCTGGACGGAGTCCCTGCGCGACACGATCGCGGGCGCCGTCGGCCTGGAGCAGGCCATCCCGGCCTCCGCGCGCGCCTCGGCCCCGATCCTGCGCCCCCATCTCGGCGCCCTCGTCGACCGGTTGCGCGCCCGCACCCCGTTGCCGGACGCGCTCCAGATGCTCGCCGACGAGATCGACGACGCGTCCGCCGACATCATCGTGGCGGCCCTCATCCTCAACGCCCGGCTGCGCGGCCCCGGTCTGCGCCAGGTGCTCGGCGCGCTCGCCAAGTCGGCCCGCGAAGAGGTCGACATGCGTCAGCGCGTGATGGCCCAACGTGCCTCCACGCGCCGCTCGGTGCAGATCGTCGTCGCCGTGTCGGTCGCCTTCGTCCTCGGACTCGCCGTCTTCAACCGCGACTTCGTGGCGCCGTACGGCACCGCCGTCGGCCAGCTCGTGCTCGCCGTCGTCTGCGCCCTGTTCGCGCTCGGCTTCTGGTGGCTGCGCAAGCTGTCCACGATCGAGACGCCCGAACGCTTCCTGGTGCGGGACGAGTCGTCCGTGCAGTTCGTACGGCCCCGCGGTGCCGCCCAACCGGCCGCGCAGGCCTCGCCGTTCCAGCAGGAAGAAGGTGTACGCCGGTGAACCTGACGATGCCGATCATCGTCGGCGTGGTCCTCGGACTCGGTGTCTACGCCCTCATCCGCGCCCTCATGCCGTCGAAGCGCAGCGCCGTCGCGCAGGTCGCGCGGATCGACGCGATGCGGGCGCGCGGAGCGGCGTACGAGTCGGCGCGCGGCACCAAGGACACGGGACGCTTCGGCTCGCTGCGGGCCGAAGTCGGCACGCGCGTCGCCGAGTTCTATCTCCAGCAGGGGTGGGAGCAGCGGTCGCTGCGGGCCGACCTCGCGGTCCTGGACCGCAGCTGGGAGAAGTTCCTCGCGACCAAGGTGCTGCTCGCGACGGCGGGTCTCTTCTTCGGCCCGTTCCTGTTCGCGGTGGTGTGGACGATGGGCTTCGGCCGCAGCCCCGTCATCCCGGTCTGGCTCGCCCTGCTCTGCGCCGTCCTGTTCTTCTTCCTGCCCGACCTGGAGGTACGGCGCGACGCTGCCGACAAGCGCCGGGACCTGCGCCGCGTCATCGGGGCGTACCTGGACCTGGTGTCGATGAGCCTGGCCGGCGGGCGCGGTCTGCCCGAGGCGCTGATGGCGGCGGCCGAGGTCTCGGACGGCTGGGCCACGCACCGCATCCGCAACGCTCTGGCCGACGCCCGCATCACCGGCATCAGCCAGTGGCAGGCGCTGGGCGCGCTCGGTGAGGAACTGGGCGTGGAGGAGCTCAAGGACCTCTCCGCCTCGCTAGCCCTGGTCGCGGACGACGGCGCCAAGGTCCGTGAGTCGCTCGCCTCGCGCGCGGAGACCATGCGGCACCGCGAACTTGCCGAGATCGAGGGCAGCGCGGGTGAGAAGTCCCAGTCGATGCTCGTGGCCCAACTGCTGCTGTGCGCCGGCTTCCTGGTGTTCCTGATCTTCCCGGCCGCGATGAGGGTGTTCCAGGTGTGACGCGGATTCGAGACCGTATCCAGAACTGCCCCGACTAGCTTCGAATGACAGCGACCTAGCTTCGAACGACGGCGACGCGAATCGCTTCGAGAGGACAACTCATCATGAACGGACGGAACTTCAGCACCGGGATCCCGGCCGTGGACTTCCTGGTCACCTTCCTGCAGGGCCGGGTGCAGCGTGCCCGCTCCGGCGAACTCGACCGCGGCGCCTCCGCCGTGGAGTGGGTCATCATCTCCGCGGTCGTCGTGGCGATCGTCGGCGTGGTCGCCGCCATCATCAACACCGCGCTGAGCGACGGCGCCAACAAGGTCGGCGACTGCATCAAGGGCGCCAGCGCGAGCAAGACCTGCTGATCGCGCCAGCGACGCGGACGACGGGACGACGGGGACGAGAGCGGGGACGGCGGCGGGGATGCGGGCACAGGTGGCCGGACGGTTGCGCCGGCGCGCGGAGGCGGCGCGCGGCGCCTCCGACTCCGGCATGACCGCGATCGAGTTCGTGCTCCTCACGCCCGTCCTCTTCTTCATGATCTTCGCAACGGTGCAGTTCGCCCTGTACTTCTTCGCCGACCACGTGGCCCAGGCGGCGGCCCAGGCGGGCGCCCGCAAGGCCCGCGCCACGGCCGACGAACAGCCGGGGGCCTGGCGGGGCGAGGCGCGGGACGTCGTGGACGCCTACATCAGCCAACTCGGCCCGCAGCTGGTGCTGGCGCCGAACGTCACGATGCTCCAGCCGGAGCAGAACACGGTGGGCGTGGAGATCACGGCACGGGTGCCGACGGTGTTCCCCGGCCTCGACCTGACGGTGCACGCGCAGTCGTCGGGACCGGTGGAACGGTTCGTACCGGAGGGGCAGAACTAGATGCTGCTCGTGTCCTTCCTGCGCCGGCGAGTCGATGCCGTACGGGCCGACCGGGGTCTGTCCACCGTGGAGGTGGTGATCCTCGCCCCGGTGATGATCATGTTCATCCTGGTGCTGGTGGCCTTCGGGCAGCTGGTCGACGGCCGGGGCGCCCTGGACGGCGCCGCGCGCGACGCGGCCCGCGCGGGCTCGATCCAGAAGGACCATGCGACGGCGATGGCCGAGGCCCGCAAGGCCGCCGAGGCCGACCTGGCGGACGTCTGCTCCGGCCCGGTGTCCGTCGTCCAGACCAGTCAGGGCTTCGAACCGGACACCCTCTTCACGGTCGAGGTCAGCTGCCAGGTGCGGGGCCTGGCGATGCTGGGCCTGGACGTCCCGACGCGGCTGTCGGCGAGCTTCAGTTCCCCGCTGGATCCGTTCCGGAGGTCGGCGTGATCGGCGTGAGGGGTGTCGTACGGGACTGGTGGGCCGAGCGCAGGCAGGTCCTGGACGACCGGGGCTCGGGCGCCGGCGCGGTGATCATCTTCGCGCTGGTCTTCCTCTCCCTGTCCGCGTTCGTGATCGACGGCGGCCTGTCGATCTCCAAACGTGAACGGGCCGCCGACATAGCGGAGCAGGCGGCGCGCTACGCCGCCCAGGACATCGACAAGGAAGCCCTCTACGACAACCAGGGCGGCCCGGCCCCCATCAACTTCCAGGACTGTGACGCGCGGGTGAAGACCTTCGCCCGCGAGATGGACATGAGCGGCGCGGACGTCGCGGCGACCCACTGCGTGGCGGCCAATGCCCAACAGGTCGAGGTCGAGGTCCAGTTGACGTACCAGCCGGTGTTCACCGGGATGTTCTACGGGGGCGACGTGGTGGTGCACGGCCAGGCGGTGGCGGAGAACGAGGTCGGCTGAGCAAGCGGAGCCCGTCGGCGGCAGGTACAGCGGAACCGAGAGAACCGGGGGTGTGGCACACATGAGTGATCAGCAGGCGGACATCGACCGGATCAGGGAGTGCTCCAGGGCACTGACCCGCATCAGAGGCACCTTCTCCGAGCGCGCCGACCCGGCGGACGGATACGGAGTGGGGGAGCTCGGTTCGCAGAAGCTGCTGGACGCCTTCGAGAAGTTCGGCAGCAACTGGAAGATCCATCGCGGGAAACTCACCGAGGAACTGGAGAAGCTCGCCGAGATCACCAAGACTGCGGCGGACTCCTACGACGCGCTCGACCACGAACTCGCGGAAGCCCTCCGGAACGCGGACAGACAGGGCAAGCAGGGTAAGGGGGGGAAGAATTGACCGCGCGTCCCGCCGCCCACCGCTGGGCCGTCCTCGACGAGTCGTCCGATCCGGTGCCCGGCGACCCGGAAGAGGTCGCCGCGCTCGGCCGGCAGCTGCGCAGGACCGCCGAGGCCATCGAGAAGGAGGCCCGCGAGATCAAGGCGCTGGCCTCGGTGGAGAACTGGAAGAGCAAGACCGCCACCGAGTTCCGCGAGGCCGCCGACGGGGCGGGCGACAAGCTGCGCAAAGCTTTCAAGCGGTACGACGAGGCTGCGAATGCCCTCGGCACCCAGGTCCGCGACGGGGTGTGCAGCAACGAGTACGCCTCCGAACTGCACCGCGCCCAGCAGATGGCCGACCAGGCGCTGCATGATGCCGAGGCGGCTCACGACGACCTCGGCGCCGCCCAGCGGTCACTGGACGGCCTGCCCGACGACACGCCGAAGGACGATCCAGACACCAAGAAGTACAACCGGCAGAAGGATCAGGCCTCCTCCTCCCTCTCGGCCGCCAAGGACGCCCTCGAAGCCGCCAAGGGCATCCGTGACCGTGCCGCCAGCGCGGCCGCCGACGCCATCCACGACGTCATCGAGGGCGACGGGCTCAAGGACGGCTGGACGGACAAGTTCAAGAACTGGGTGCACGACAACGCCGGGTGGCTGACCCAGATCTCGAAATGGGCGGGCCGCATCGCGCTGTGGGCGGGCGTGGCGGCCCTCGCCCTGGGCTGGATTCCGGTCATAGGCCAGGCCATCGCCGCCGTCGCCAACGCCGTCGCCCTGGCCGCCAGTGTCGTCGCCCTTGCCGCCGACCTGGTGCTCGCCCTGGGCGGCGAGGGTAGCTGGAAGTCGGTCATCCTGGATGCCGTGGGCGTCGCGACCTTCGGTATCGGGCGGGCGGCCATGTCGGGGGCCCGGGGAGCGGCCGCGGGAACCAAGGCGCTCGCACGCGGCAACCTGTACCGGCAGGCGGTGGCCGCAGGCGCGAAGACGAACAAGGCCTGGAAGATAGCCAACAGGGGTGCGCAGGGGGCGATCCGCGGCAAGAGCGCGGCCAAGGCGCTGGCTGCCATGCCGAAGGGGAAGCTCTTCACCCCGAGCAATCTCAGGGAGGGGTTCAGTCCTGTGTCCATGTACCGGGATACAGTCGACGGAGTGAAGTCGATCAGGAATGCCTTCTCCACACAGGGATGGCGCAACGGTTTCAAGGACCTGGCGGCGCCGCGCTCGGCGGGAACCCTGGATCCGGAACTGGCCAGGACCGCCGCCGGTCTCGACGGCATGGCTCAGGCCGCCAAAGGCATGCCGGACGTCGCCCGTGGGGTGAGCAACTTCCACGGCCAGACGAACGTGTGGCTGGGCGCCACGGCCACGGGGGTCGCAGCCGGCGCCGAGGGTGCGTACGGTGCGGTGACGGGGCTCTACGACAAGGTCACCGGATGATCCCCGAGCCCGCCCTCAGACCGGCCGGCTCTCGTGGACCCGGGCTGGAGCGGTGCCATCGCTCCCGGATCTTCCTGGACCAGGGCGACCTCGTGGTGCGGACGCGCACGCGGTCACTCCGTCGGCCCGTGGGAGAGAACGGGATCGCGCGCGCGGTCTTCGTCGACGCGGGCGGCGACGACATGGAACGCATGGGGCCGACGATCCCCGGCTCCTGGGGCGAGGTTCAGTTGCAGGACCGGGACGGGGCGCTGATCGGCTGGTTCGACATCGAGGACTGGCTCCCCGAGTCGCCTGCGCTGGTCAAGCGGTCCGTCCAGGGTGAGCAGGCGCTCCGCCGTACGGGCGCGGCCGATCTGTTCCGGTCCGCGGGGGTTCCCGTGCACATCGTGCGGGACAGGAACGATCCCAGGGTCGCGCCACGTACCCGTGCGGGGCGGGGCACGGCGCTCGGTCCCGGAAAGTCCTTCCCGGCCTGGTACTGGAACACGCGCGCCGTGGCCGGAGGCGTCTGGTTCGCCACGATCACCGTGATCATCCTCTCGGGTTCGACGGCGCCCTGGCTCGTTCTCCTGTCCGCCGTCGCCGCCCTGGTCGCCCCGACGGCGCGACTGGCTCTGCGAGCCTGGACCCGCCGGCGCCTGAAGCGCTGTGCCCCCGTCGTCCGGGAGCGCGTCAAGCCCGCCCCCGCGGACGAGCTGGGAGCGACCGTCAGGTTCTGCCGCGACACCGAGCTGCGCGTGCAGGACAGCGATCTCGTGCTGCGGGAGCTCGGCGGGCAGGAGTACTGGTTTCCCCTGACCGGACCGCATGCCCTGACGGCCCTGGTCCTGGTGCGCGACCGGACCGGTGCGCCGCTCGGCGCCGAACTGCGCGGACCGGGCGATCAGGTACGCGTCGTGCTCCCCTGGGGCCCCTGGTTCGCGGGGGAGGGCGGCACGGACGGGTGGTCCCGGCTCCGCCGGTCCGCCGGGCTGTCCGTGTCCGAACGCAGCCTGACGGGGAAGGGCACCTGGCCCAAACCGGCGCTGGGGTCCCGGCCCCTGCCGCAATCCGGTAGGGAAGCCCGTGCCATGTCACGCTTCCCGGGCACCGTCGCCGGTGCTTCGTCCACGGCGGTCATGGCGGTCGGTTCCTTCTTCTCCCTCACCCTCGGAGCCCGGATCGAGGACTCCCACCCCGGTGCCGGGGGTGCCGCGATCCTCATGGGCGCGCTGGGAGCCGTACTCCAGGCGCTCCCGTACGGCATCCACCAACTGCGCAGCAGGCTGTGGCTCGACCGCCCGGTGACCCCGGCAGGGCGGCAACCTCTCACGGAGCGGACGGCATGACACCACCCGAGGACACCGCGCCGCCCCCGGGCGACTACCGCCTCCTTCTGCCGGAGGGCTGGTTCCGGATCCTTCTCGATCCGCCGGACCAGCGGGACAAGGCGGTCGCCGCCCTCGTGGAGCGCCAGTTCCACGGCATCGACAACGCGCCGCATCTCAAGGAGGACTTCCGCAAGGACCTTCGGCGGCGGGCCACCAAGGCGGCACGCAGCGGCGGCATCGAGCTCTACCTCAGCCTCCAGGAGGTCGGCCCGATCACCATCCCCGCCTCACTCCTCGTCACCTTCGCCCCGCTCCGGCACCCGAACCCTCAGCCGCTTCCGCTGGAGGCGCTGGCGGACGCGCTGTCCACGGACGCGGAGGGAGAGGCGACGGTGAGCATCGAGGAGCTGCCGTCCGGTTCCGCGGTCCGGGTCCGCAGGCTGACCCGGCAGCCCGATGAGGAAGCCACCGGCCACGCCCACAACTCGGTGTCGGTGGAGTACCACCTTCCCGTCCCCGGTTCGGCGGCATTCCTGCTGCTCACCTTCTCGACCCCACTGGAACCGATCGCCGACGCGATGGCCGGGCTCTTCGACGCGATCGCGGGCTCACTGGCCTGGACGGAGTGATGACACCCATGACGGACGACCTCTCGAACCTGGGCCTGGAGTGCTCGCCGGACTGGGTGCCCCTGCCCGTCACGGACACCGTGGACCTCGACTACTGGGCCCGTTACCAGGCCGCGGAACTCGTCGAACGCTACGCGCGCGACGGCGAGAAGGGTGATGCGGGCCAGCTGGAGCGAAGTCTCAGGAGCGCGGTGACGGACAGCCGCAAGCGCACGCCGCTCGCTGCGTTCGCCCTCTATCTGAGCGGCCAAGCCTTCATGGCGGCGGGCCTCGAACTCGACGCGCTCCATCCGGACGCCGAGTATCCCGAGGTCACCCTCGCTCTGCTCACCGAGCACATGTCGGTCACGGACTTCGGCGAGCCGAACGTCCGCCGGGTACGGCTCCCGTTGGGCGAGGCCGTCCGCATCCGCCAGAACCTCATCGGCGAGAAGAAGCGCTGGTTCGGCGCTCGCCCGGTGATTCGTTCGCTCTTCTACGGGGTCCGTCCGGAGGGCATGGGGACGGCCGTCACGTTGACCCTCTCCTGGGAGGAGGCGGTCCTCGACGAACCGGTCGAGCAGATGGGGGACGCCATCGCCAGGACGCTGACGGTGTGACAGGCGGGAGCCTGAGAATGCGCTGACGCTGTCCGGGTGTTGCGGGATGTCTGAGGGCCTCTGGAAGATGTGGGCCACAGGTTTGCAGACGATGCGTACGCGACGGGGGCTGCGACGGCATGGTGGGGTATCGGCCTGCGGATTGGCATCCGCTGGATCTGGACAGGGACCCGACGCCGGGGGATCCGGACCGGGTGCGTTCGCTGGCCACGCAGTTGCACGACTTCGCGCATGATGTCTCCGAGGCGTTGCGTCTGGTCAAGGGGATGGCGGGCGAGGACACGCTGCTGGAGTGGGCGGGCAAGTCGGCGGAGGTGTTCAAGGAGCAGTTCGGGGATGTTCCGAAGAACCTGAAAAAGCTGAAGACGTCGTACGAGATGTGCGGGGACGCGCTGGCGGACTTCTGGCCGAAGCTGGAGCGTGCGCAGGCGTTGGCGGACCGGGCGCTGGCGAAGGCGAAGGAGGCGCAGGACGACCTCACGTCCGCCAAGTCCCGTCCCTCGTCGGCTGATTCGTGGGTCAACCGGGCCAACAAGGAAGCCGACAAGTACACGGACGACCCCACCGGCCGTAAGTCCGACGGGGACAAGCCGGACGAGGCGAAGGTCCGTGCCGCCACCCGGGACGTGCAGAACGCCAAGTCGGCGCATTCCAAGGACATCTGGCGCTACACCTGGGACGCCGACGACCGGCTCACCTCGGTCGTCACGCCCGACGGCACGCTCTGGCGCTACCTCTACGACCCCCTGGGGCGCCGGGTCGCCAAGCGGCGGATGGCCGCCGACGGGCAGGGGATCGCCGAGGAGACCCGTTTCACGTGGGACGGCGCGCACCTGGTGGAGCAGACCACGGTCCGGGCGGACTCCTCGGAGACGTCCACGCTGACCTGGGAGCGGGACGGCACGCGGCCGCTGGCCCAGACCGAGCGCATCACCCTGGCCGACGCACCGCAGGAGGTCGTCGACGAGCGGTTCTACGCCATGGTCACCGACCTGGTCGGCACCCCCACCGAACTCGTCTCGGAGGGCGGCGACGTCGTCTGGCGCGCCGACGCCACGCTGTGGGGCGTCCCCGGGCCGCAGGAGTCGCTGGACACCTCCACGCCGCTGCGCTTCCCGGGCCAGTACTTCGACCCCGAGACGCAGCTCCACCACAACTTCTTCCGGTACTACGACCCGGTCGCCGCGGCCTACATCAGCGCCGACCCACTGGGCCTCGACGCGGGTCCGAACCCGTGCGCCTACGTCCCGAACCCGCTGTCGTGGCTCGACTATCTCGGCCTCCTCACCTGCGCCGAGAACGCCGACCTGCTGGCGAAGAACCTGGCGCGGGAGGGACGGGCGAAGAGTGCGGGGGAGGCCGCGGCCCATATCGTGCCGTCGGGAATGAAGCGCAACGGGGCGGCGCAGGCACGAGCCCTGCTGGAGAAGTACGGGGTCGACATCAACGACGCCGCGAACGGTATTCCGTTGGGGCATCCCCGGCCGCACAACTTCACGCACCGCAAGATGTTCCTGACACGCGTGAACGCGCATCTGAACATGACGGTGGACAGTATGACGGCTGCCGGCTACGGCGCGCGTGCCATCCGCGGTGCACTGCGTCAGGAACTGCGCTCCATCGGCCGGCAGGTCGAGAGCGAGTTGGCGGGTGGGCAACCAGCGGTGAACGCGATATGGACCGCACCGTGATGGACCATACCGAGAAGACGACGAAGACGACGAATACGGACGGTGGCGCAATGGCTGAGATGCCGGACAAGGGGCTGTCGGTGTACCGGCTCCTGCCGAGCCTGAGTGAATACCAGACGCTGCATCTCAACAATTTTGATGCGGTTGCGCTCATGCGCTGGCAGAGTGCGGGAGGCAAAGCGGACCGGCCCACTCGGCTGCGCGCCGAATGGTTGGGCGAGAAGCGCTGGTCCAAGAGCGAGTTCCCCACCGGCTACCACGGTGCTCCCATCCTCAGCCGTCGTCTTGTCGAGCGCTTCGGGGGCGAGTTGCTCACGGCCGGCAGTCTCGTGCCCGTCGACATCGACAACGCGAAAGACGACGAGTACAGCCTCTACCTTGTGGAACAAGTGGTCGACTGCCTCGACACCCGCAGGTCGTCGAAGCCCAAGCGGAGCGGCGAGATCAAGAAGGAGGTGTTCCTCCCGGAGGCGCTGCCCGTGGACCTCCCGGCCTTCCGCCTGCCGCAGTTCCCCACCGCCGTCCAGTGGAACGGCTGGGCCGCCGACCGGCTCGTCGAGCTGACCGGCGACGAGATCGAGGCCCGGCTGCTGTGGTCCGAGAACCCGAAGGCCACGCCGCACCCCGACCCCTGGGGGATCTGAGCAACTCAGCGGTTGACCGACTGGATCTCCTGGACGTCCATGTCCTGGGTGGTCTCGAAGGTGCCGTCGGGGAGGTCGCCCTCGGCCCCTCCGGTGCCGACCCAGGTGATCTTCCAGGTGACACTGGCCTTCAGGTGGTACGGCGTGCCGCTGGTGGCGCGGAGATACCTGATGCCACAGGGCGGGGTCCTGTCGGCGTCCCCCTTCGCGTACGGCGTTCCGATGGATCCGTCGTCCTTGAACGTGCAGTCACCCGAGGCGGGGTAGGTCTCGGCGTCTTCCGTACCCGGGTCGAGGTGGAGGGAGACGGGTTTGGCGGTTGTCTCGGCCCAGAGACCGGTGCCGGGGAGCTCGGCGCGAACCTTGATGTCTCGGAAGGTTCCCTGGTCCAGCCAGACCCAAGTAGGCAGGTTCACCGTGGACTTGGTGGACGGCTTGAGTTCGGTCTCGGTGTCGGGGACCTGGACCTGGTTGTAGGCGTACTCCGCGAGCGTCTTGGGCGTGGGGGCGTGGGGGATCCTGGGTATCTCGCCCGCGTCCTGCCAGAACATGATCCTGCCGCAGTCCCAGGAGTCGGGGTCGGTGTCGTCCGGTGCCACGCTGCGCCAGAAGTAGCCGTTCTTGCCGATGTTGTAGTCCTTGTACCCCTCGGCGGTGCTGAACGCGTCGTCGAAGTTGGTCTCCGGCTTGCCGTCCCGGTAGTGGTCCGTCCACAGCTCTTTGCCGAACCAGGCCTCGTGGATGCCCACGTCGCCGTTGCCGTCCGTCCGGTCCACGAAGTTCTTCAGCCCTTCGCCCGTGAAGACGGGCTCGTACCAGCAGGCCGGGGGCTTCCAGTTGACGTCCACAGAGGAGATACGACCGCGTTTGCCCCCAGTGGGGCCGCTGACTTGGCGGACCTTGATCCGGGAGTAGGTCGCGGAGGCGTAGATGTTCTTGTCCTTGGTGCCGCCGTGCGATCCGGTGTTGGTGCCTCCGCCGCCGATGGCCTCGGCCGGCGTGGAGGCGAGGAGCAGGCCGGTCAGTGAGACGATGGCCGCAGTTGCCGCACGCCTGGACCTCATCGTCAGCAGCCGCCCCTCTTGCCGCGCGTGGACACGTTCTGCCAGACGCCGTCGGCGTTCTTGGCCAGCGTGACGGTGTAGAAGACCTTGGGGTCCGTGCCTGCCGGATTCCCCTGGACCTCCTTCGTCGCGCGGTTTCTCGTGTACGCCTTGCTCTCGTCCGTGCAGTACGACACCACGGCACGCGTCTTCTTGTCGCCGAGGAGGGTGAACTCGGGGTCGTACGCCGGCAGCTTGCCGAAGACGGTGAGGTTCTTGCTCGTGTACGTCTTGATCCACTGCCGGTCCTGTGAAAGTCCCGACGCCGTGTCGTAGAAGGCGAGGGCGTCACCGCCGTCCGGCTCGTCGGCGATGATCGCCGCGTATCCCGCCCGAAGCTGTTCCTTGGCGTCGTCGAGGACGGCCTGTTCGACGGCGTCGCCGCTCGTCCAGCCGTCGAACGTCAGCTGGAACTCGCCGGGGAGCTTGATGTCGGGGCGCTTGATCCCGGAGGCCTGCGAGGCCGACGCCGAAGCCGAAGGGCTCGTGGAGCCCGTGTCCGCCCCCTTGATGTCGTCCTGCTTGTCGTCGCCGCCTCCGCATGCCGTGAGCAGCAGGGCCGCGGTGGTCGTGAGGACGGTGGCGGTGGTGGTCAGAGCGCGGCGGGCCACGGTTCGGTCTCTCCCCCGGTGTTCGACGTCTGTGCGGCGGGGAACGAAGCTATCAGGGGCGTATGGCGGGGAACCGAGCGGCCGTGGGGGATTGTGTGGGGATTGTGGAGGGGTGGCACGTGGTGGTCGCGAAGGGGGCTCCGGTGCGCAGTTCGTGCGCGTCGGCCGTGTGTTGGCGTTCGCCGCTCACCCCGTCCCTCGCATCCGCACACCCCTTCTCTCGCATTCCGTGAGGAAACGGCCCGTGTGCCTTGCTTGTTGTGCTTCCGCCCTTCGACGCTGTCAGTCCCAGTCAATAGGATCTCTGTAGGCTCGACAGGCTCGACCCACCGCCGCAACCCACTCCTTCCACACACGACCCAGGACACCCGCCATGGCGCGACGCAGCACATCAAGCTCGACGGGAAGCCCGACAGGCCCGCGGAATCGGACACCGCAGCCGGTGCGTATCCGACGGCGTACGTTCGGGGACTTCGTCAGGGCGTTCTTCGCGTTCGTCGCTCTGCTCGTGCTCGTCGTCGGCGTGCCCGGCGCGCTGGCCGTCATCGTCGGCTGGCCCCTGCCGCACGGGGCGCCGAGTCTGGACTGGCTGCAGCGCCCGATCACCGTGACGACGTTCCTGAACATCCTGACGGTGATCGTCTGGCTCGCCTGGGCGCAGTTCACCGCGTGCGTGCTCGTCGAGGTCAAGGCCGCGGTGACCGGTGCCGGTCTGGCCGGGCGCGTGCCCGGAGCCGGCCCCAGCCAGCTGCTCGCCCGGCAACTCGTCGCCGCGTTCCTGCTCGTGGGGGCCACCGCGGCCAGCCTCACCCCGGGTCTGTCGCAGCTCGGACACAGCATCGAGGGCAATCAGAAGCCCACGGTCGCCGCCGCGCAGCAGACCCCGGGACTGTTCGCACAGCAGCAGGAGCAGGCTGCCCACTCCGCGGCCGCCCTCGCCGGACAGGCCTCGCACGCCGCCGCCCAGGCCGACCACGGCGGCGGTACGGCCAGGGACGGCGGGACGAAGTACTACCGGATCCAGCCCCCCGAGGGCCGCCATCACGACTCCCTGTGGGAGATAGCGCAGCGGCACCTCGGCGACGGCCGCCGGTACAAGGAGATCTACGAGCTCAACAAGGACCGCACCCAGCCCGACGGGTCCCGGCTCTCCGAGGCCAGCCTCATCCGGCCCGGCTGGATCATGGAGATGCCCGCCGACGCGCACGGCGGCGAACTCGTCGAGATGCCCGACGCCCACGTCTCCCCGGACGTCCAGCAGCAGATCCACGACTACTCCAGGAGCGGCGACCACGCCCAGCAGCAAGGACAGCAGGAGCACGGCGGGGGCGCCTCCCAGGGTGCCTCTCAGGTCTCGTTGCCCCAGCAGCGGCCCGCCTCCGACGGCGCATCCCGGCAGGGGCACGAGCACGCCGCACCCGCCGTCGCCCACTCCTTCGGTCTGCCCGAAGCCCTCATCGGCGCCCCCCTCCTCGCCGCCGGTCTCCTCGGTGCCCTCGGGCGCCGGCGCCGGCAGTCGATGTGGCAGTCGGCGCTCGGCGCCGTCGGCGGGCGGCGCGGCATGGAGCCGCCCACGCCGACCGGCGATACCCAGGACGTCCAGGACGCGCTGCTCATCGGCGCCGACCCGGAGGGCGTGCGGCTCCTCGACCGGTCGCTCCGCGGCCTCGCCGCGCAGCTCACCGCCGAGTCGCGCGCCCTGCCCGTCGTCTACGCGGCCTGGATGAGCAACGGCGACCTGCACCTCCAGCTCGCCCAGCCCGCCGGCAAGCCGCCCGCACCGTGGCAGCTCGGGCAGGACCAGACGTTCTGGATGCTGGCCCGCGCCGACGCCGAGCGGTACGAGGACGTCGACGCCGCCGCCCCCTACCCCGGCCTCGTCAGCCTCGGCACCATGGACGACTCGCGCCTGCTGCTCAACCTGGAGGCCGTGCCCGGCATCGTCTCCCTCAGCGGGCGCGAGGCCGACCGGGCCGCCCTGTTCGCCTCCGTCGCCGCCGAACTCGCCACCAACGGCTGGTCGGACCGCATGACCATCACCCTCGTCGGCTTCGGCGAGGACCTCACCCCCCTCGCGCCCAACCGGCTGCGCCACCTCGACGGCATCGAGGCGCTCGTCGAGACCATGGAGGCCGAGACGAGGCAGCGGCGGGGCGCGCTGGGCGCGGCCGGGCACGACTCCGTCCTCACCGGGCGTACGGGGCCCGCGCAGCACACCCGTTGGGCACCGCACCTCGTCCTGCTCGCCGCTCAGCCCTCCGCCGAGGACGCCCTCAAGCTCGCCGAACTCGCCGCCGACGCCGCCCGGCTCGGCATCGGCTACCTGGTCGGCACCGAGACCGGCGATCTGCCCGGCGCCGCCTGGGAGATGGAGATCACGGCCGAGGGCAAGCTGCTCGCGCCGCTCCTCGGGCTGGAGTTGGACGCGCAGCTGCTTCCGGCCGTCCAACAGCGCGCGGTCGTCGAGCTGTTCGTCGAGGCCGACCCCGAGCGCGACCCGGACGGACCGGCCACCACCCCGCCGTTCCTCGTCGACATCAGCGAACAGGGACGGCCCGCGGTGTACGCCCGCCTCGTGGGGCCGTACGAGATCATCGGCCTCGACACCCCGGACGGCGAGCGCAGCGCCCTGCTCCACGAGGCGCTCGCGCTGCTGCTTCTGCACCGCGAGGGCGTGCACCCGCGTGTGCTGGCCTCCGCGCTGTGGCCGCGCGGGGTCACGGAGGACGTACGCGACGCGCTGATCGAGCGGTTGCGCGCCTGGCTCGGCGCCGACCCCGACGGCACGCCCCGTCTCGGTGCCGACGCGACCGGGCGGCTCACGGTCGCCAAGTCCGTCGTCTCCGACCTGGACGTACTGCGCTCCCTCTACCACGAGGCCACGCAGGGCAAGGGCGTCGACAGCCGCGCCGTCAGGGGGCGGCTGCTCACCGACGCGCTGGTCCTGGTCCGCGGCCCGCTCCTCGCCGACCGGCCCGAGGGCCGCTACCGCTGGCTCACGCACGAGATCGTCGACGCCCAGCTCCCGCTGCTCGTCGCCGACATCGGGCTCGCGCTGTCCGCGTTCCACCTGGAGAAGGACCGCGCGGAGAAGGCGATCGAGGCACTCGACGCGGCGCTGAAGACCGCCCCGGCCGACGAGCGCCTGTGGAACGAGCTGCTGCGCGCCACCCACGCCACCGGCGACCCGGACCGCGTCCGCTCCCTCGCAGCCGACCTCGTCACCCGCAGCGGCGCCCGCGGCCTGCCGCCGCGTACCGAGGCGCTCCTGGACGAGCTGCTCCCGACGTGGCGCGAGGGCGCGGCCGCGGCCGGATGAGCGACGTGCGGCACGAGAGACAGGGGGGCGCGGTATGAGCAGTGACCTTGCGCTCGTCGTGGTCGCCGCCGTGTGGGGCGCCGCGACCGGCGCCGTGCTGCCGCGCGCCGCCTACCGCTTCTCCGCCCCGGCGGGGGAGCCCTGGCGGGAGCGGTGCCCGGCCGGGCATCCGGTGCGCGGCTGGCTCGGCCGAGCACGCTGCACGGAATGCGCGGGGCAGCCGTACGACCGACCGCCGCACGCCCAACCGTCATACGGCCTCCTCACCCTGCCCCTCGCCACGGCCACCGCCCTCGTCTGTGCCGCCCTCGCCGCCGCCACCGGCACCCGCCCCGAACTCGGTGTGTGGCTGCTCCTCGCGCCCCTCGGTGTGCTGCTCGCGGTGGTGGACTTCCGGGTGCAGCGGCTGCCGGACCCGCTGACCCTGCCCCTCGCGGCCGCCGCCCTCGGCCTGCTCGCACTCGTCACCCTCGCACCGGAGCACGCCGGCGACTGGCTCACCGCGCTGTACGGCGCCCTCGCGCTCGGCGGCGGCTACTTCGTGCTGTTCCTCATCAACCCGGCCGGCATGGGCTTCGGCGATGTGAAACTCGCGCTCGGCATGGGCGCCGTACTGGGCTGGTACGGCTGGGCGACCGTCATGCTCGGCACCTTCGCCGGGTTCCTGTTCGGCGCGCTGTACGGCGGAGCGCTCGTCGTCGCCCGGCGGGCCGGACGGAAGACGGCGATACCGTTCGGGCCGTTCCTGATCGCGGGGGCGTACGCCGGGCTGCTGGTCGGGGCGTACACGGCCTGACATCGGTACGGCGAAACCGCTGGCGTAGGCTGGATCGGTCTGTCCACAACCCCTTGACGAAAGGGACGCCCGGTGTCCGAGAAGGCCGACCTTCAGCCCGTCCTCGACCGTGCCGCCGCCGGTGGGCGGATCACCCCCGAAGAGGCCCTCGTCCTCTACCGCGACGCCCCGCTGCACGCGCTGGGCGCCGCCGCCGACGCCGTACGCCGCCGCAAGTACGCGGGCATCGAGCACATCGCGACGTACATCATCGAGCGCAACATCAACTACACGAACGTGTGCGTCACGGCGTGCAGGTTCTGCGCCTTCTACGCCGCCCCCAAGGACACCGCCAAGGGCTGGACCCGCGACCTCGACGACATCCTGCGCCGGTGCGCGGAGACCGTCGAACTGGGCGGCACGCAGATCATGTTCCAGGGCGGGCACCACCCGGACTACGGCGTCGAGTACTACGAGAAGCACTTCAAGGCCATCAAGGACGCCTTCCCCCAGCTGGTCATCCACTCCCTCGGCGCCTCCGAGGTCGAGCACATGGCCCGGATCAGCGGTGTCTCGGTGGAGGAGGCCATCACCCGTATCCACGCGGCGGGTCTGGACTCCTTCGCGGGCGCCGGCGCGGAGCTCCTGCCCGAGCGGCCGCGCAAGGCCATCGCCCCGCTGAAGGAGAGCGGCGAGCGCTGGCTGGAGATCATGGAGACCGCGCACAACCTGGGCGTGGAGTCCACGTCGACGATGCTGATGGGCACGGGCGAGACCAACGCCGAGCGCATCGAGCACCTGCGGATGATCCGGGACGTCCAGGACCGCACGGGCGGCTTCCGGGCCTTCATCCCGTACACGTACCAGCCCGAGAACAACCACTTGAAGGGCCGCACGCAGGCCACGCTCTTCGAGTACCTGCGGATGATCGCGATCGCGCGCCTCTTCCTGGACAACGTCCAGCACATCCAGGGGTCCTGGCTCACCACGGGCAAGGAGACCGGCCAGCTGTCGCTGCACTACGGTGCCGACGACCTCGGCTCGATCATGCTGGAGGAGAACGTCGTCTCCTCGGCCGGCGCCAAGCACCGCTCCAACCGCCTCGAGATCATCGACCTGATCCGCAAGGCGGGCCGTGTCCCGGCGCAGCGGGCGACGACGTACGAGCACCTGGTCGTCCACGACGACCCGGCGAACGACCCCGTCGACGAGCGCGTGATGTCGCACATCTCGTCCACGGCGATCGAGGGGGGCACGGCCCACCCCGAGCTGAAGCTGCTCGCGTCCAACTGATCCGACTGGCCCTGCCGTGCTGACACTTCACCTCGCCGAGCGCTCCCCCGAGACGGCGGTTCTGGTCGACGGCGCGTCCATCGCCGCCATCGGCCCGTACGAGGAACTGGCCGCCGCCGAACCCGGGGCGAGGGTCCGGCGCTGGCCCGGCATCCTCACCCCGGGGCTGCTGAACCCGTACGGTCCGGAGCTGCTGGAGGCCACCTACCACCCCGACCCGCGCGAGGCCGACGCCCTCGGCACCGAGCCCATCGGAGGGGAGCGGGCGCGGGAGATCTTCCGCAGCGATCCCGCACGCCTCGGCGCGAGCGCGCGGCGCGGGGTGCAGCGGATGCTCGCGCACGGCACGGTGGCGGTGGCCGGGGAGCTGCGCTCGCGGGCCGTCGTCGACGCCGTGCGCAGGGTCGGACTCGCCATCGGGCAGCGGCCCGACCGCCTCCCGGGACCGGCGGCGCTGTCCTCGACCCCCCTGATCCTGCTGCCGCGGCTCGTGCCGGGCGGACCCGCCCGGTTCGCCGTGTTCGACGTCTCGGACCGCGCCGAACTGGTCCGCCGCGGAGCCGGGACCTGCGTGGCGACCGTGATCGCCGGGCGGCTGGTGTACCGGGGGCGCTGATCCCGGGGAACCGGCGCCGAAGGCCTGCGCCGGCCGGCCGTGGGCCGCACGGGTGGAGGTGAGGGCGCTTCCGCGGTGCCGTACCCCCTGCTGCCACAATGGGCGGGTGACCCGCGCATCCCTGGACAAGCAGCCGCACGAAGTCGCCTCGATGTTCGACAACGTGGCGGAACGGTACGACCTCACCAACGACGTGCTGTCCCTCGGGCAGGACCGGCGATGGCGCAAGGAGGTCGCGAAGGCGGTCGACGCGCGCCCCGCACAAAAGGTCCTCGACCTCGCGGCCGGTACAGCCACCTCGTCGCTGCCCTTCGCCCGGACCGGCGCCTACGTCGTCCCCTGCGACTTCTCGATCGGCATGCTCCAGGTCGGCAAGAAGCGCAACACCTGGCTGCCCTTCACCGCGGGCGACGCGACCCGGCTGCCGTTCAAGGACGACACCTTCGACGCCGTGACGATCTCCTTCGGGCTGCGCAACGTGCAGGACACGGACGCCGCCCTGCGCGAGATGTACCGGGTGACCCGGCCCGGCGGGCGGGTCGTGATCTGCGAGTTCTCGCACCCGACGTGGACGCCCTTCCGGACCGTCTACACCGAGTACCTGATGCGCGCCCTGCCCCCGGTCGCCCGCGCGGTCTCCTCCAACCCGGACGCGTACGTCTACCTCGCGGAGTCCATCCGCGCCTGGCCCGATCAGCCCGCGCTGGCCGAGCGGCTGCGCAAGGCGGGCTGGTCGAAGGTGGCCTGGCGCAACCTCACCGGCGGGGTGGTCGCCCTGCACCGGGGGTTCAAGGGGGAGTGAGCGGACCCGGGGTCCACCCAGGACCGAGCGGGCCTGCCAAGGGCTCCCAGGCACACCGAGCCGGACCCTCCGTGGGCCGGCTCATCGGTTGATCACCTCGAAGGCGTCCCCGGGTTCGTCCAGCTCCCGCTGCAGCCCGCCCCTGGGCGGCCTCGGGATGCGTGGCTCGCGAACTCCTCCGCCGCCTTCGCCCTCACCGAAGTCGAACCAGACGTACACCATGGATTCCCGCGGCACCTCGGCACCGGGCTGCGGGTACTGGCGTACGACGTAGTCGACGACGGTGAGGTGGAAGTCCGGGCGGTCCGGCGCGGCGAGGAACAGGCCCTGCGCCCGGGCCGTCTCGCGCGCGTCCACGGCCATCAGACCGACCAGCCGTGGAACGCGCACTTCGGGTGTTTTGGGTGTTATACGCACAGATGTCACCCCCAGCGGTACTGGAAGGGTAACCCGTGCCCACGCCGCTCGGAAGCGCCAAGTGGCTTACTGTAACAGTTGATTACTGTCAGTCACGACGCCGCCGGTTTCAGCTCGAGACGGAAGCAGTGCCCCCGCAGTTGCGACTGCGGGGTGGTGAACGTCTCCGCGAGCCGCATGCCCAGGCGCCGGGTGACCGCGATCGAGCGCTCGTTGCGGGCGTCGACCATCGCCACCACTCCCGGCACGCCCGCCGCCCGCAGCCGCGCCAGGGTCTCGTGCGCCGCCGCCGTGACGAACCCCTTGCCCCAGTGCGCCCTCCCGAGCCGCCAGCCGATCTCGATCTCGCCCGTCGGCCCCCAGTCCCGGTTCCAGGGCTGGGCACCCGTGAAGCCGATGACCTCGCCGGATCCGTCGACCATCGACCACAGGCAGAAGCCGTGCTCGGCATCGTGTCTGCGCTGCCGCGCGGTGAGCTCTTCGTAGACGGACAGCTCCGCGGCCCTGCCGCCGTGGAACTCCATGACGTCCGGGTCGGCGAAGATCCGGTGCCAGGTGACGGCGTCCTCGTGGGTGGGTACGCGCAGCCGTACTTCGGGGAGAGCTCGGTTCACTGGGCAGCCCTTCAGCCGGGTGATCAATTCTGCTGAATAGACTGCCCATGTCCAGTGCCGGTCGGCACGCAGATTTCGACTCTTGGGGAGATCCCGTCGTGACCGAGCCCCACTCCGACAACACCGCCGATGTGATCGTCGTGGGCGCGGGGCCAGCCGGCTCCACGACCGCGTACCACCTGGCCCGGGCCGGCCTCGACGTCCTCCTGCTGGAGAAGACCGAGTTCCCGCGGGAGAAGGTCTGCGGCGACGGTCTCACCCCGCGCGCCGTCAAGCAGTTGGTGTCGATGGGCATCGACATCTCCGAGGAGGCCGGCTGGCTGCGCAACAAGGGTCTGAGGATCATCGGCGGTGGCGTCCGGCTCCAGCTCGACTGGCCGGATCTCGCCTCCTTCCCGGACTACGGACTCGTCCGCAAGCGCGACGACTTCGACGAGCAGCTGGCCCGCAACGCCCAGAAGGCGGGCGCGCGGCTGTACGAGCGCTGCAACGTCTCCGGGCCCATCATCGACGACGTCACCGGCCGCATCACCGGTGTGACGGCCAAGCTCGGCGAGGACAAGCGTGAGGTCACCTTCCACGCGCCGCTCGTCGTCGCCGCCGACGGCAACTCCACCCGGCTGTCCCTCGCGATGGGCCTGCACCGCCGCGAGGACCGCCCGATGGGCGTCGCGGTCCGCACGTACTTCACCTCCCCGCGCCACGACGACGACTACCTCGAGTCCTGGCTGGAACTCTGGGACCGCCGCGGCCCCCAGGACCGCCTCCTGCCCGGCTACGGCTGGATCTTCGGCATGGGCGACGGCACCTCGAACGTCGGCCTGGGCGTCCTCAACACCTCCGCCGCCTTCAAGGAACTGGACTGGCGCGAGATCCTCAAGGCCTGGTGCGCGTCCATGCCCGAGGACTGGGGCTACACCCCGGAGAACATGACCGGCCCGATCCGCGGCGCCGCCCTGCCGATGGCCTTCAACCGCCAGCCGCACTACACCAAGGGCCTGCTGCTCGTCGGCGACGCGGGCGGTCTGGTGAACCCCTTCAACGGCGAGGGCATCGCCTACGCCATGGAGTCCGGCCAGCTCGCCGCCGACGTCATCGTCCAGGCGCACGCGCGCCCGACGCCGGCGAGCCGCGAACTGGCCCTGCGGCGCTACCCGCGCGTCCTCAAGGACACTTACGGCGGGTACTACACGCTGGGCCGCGCCTTCGTGAAGCTCATCGGCAACCCGAAGGTGATGCAGATCGCCGCCCAGCGCGGCCTGACCCACCCGGTCCTGATGAAGTTCACCCTGAAGCTCCTGGCCAACCTCACCGACCCGACGGGCGGCGACGCGATGGACCGGATCATCAACGGGCTGAGCAAGGTGGCCCCGAAGGCCTGACGGGGACACCCCGCGCGTATGAAGTGCGTCAAGGTGCGGGCCGGGGGCCGTTCAGCCCCTGGCCCGCACCCGGCGGGCGCCGCACACTGACCTTGCGGAACCCCTTCGGCCCGGATCGCAGGTGCAGTCCCATGAAGAATCCGGCAGCCCTCCTGCCCCTCGCCCTCGTGGCGGCGGCCCTCGTCGGTGCCACCGTCGTCGCGCGCCGCCGCGGCTACCGCCTGGGCACCGACACCGTCGTCCGGTGCCGCGACGGCCACCTCTCCACGACCATCTGGATCCCGGGTGCGTCCTTCAAGGCCGTACGCCTCGGCCCGTACCGCTGGCAGTACTGCCCGGTCGGCCGCCACTGGGCATGGGTCGTGCCGGTGCGGGACTCCGACCTGACGCCCGAGGACAGGCAGCGCGCCGAGGCGCACCACGACGTGCGGGTGCCCTGACGGCCAGGACGGCCTTCAGGAGCCGTTCAGCGCGGCCTCGTTGGCGGCCCGGCGGGCGAAGACCTCCTCCCGGCGGTCCGCCACCTGCCGCAACGCCTCCTTGCGCTCCCGCTTCGAGAGCCGGTCGATGTACACGTGCCCGTTGACGTGATCGGTCTCATGGGCGAGGCAGCGCGCGAAGTAACCGGTGCCCTCGATGACGAGCGGGTTGCCGTCCTTGTCCTGTCCGCGTACGACGGCCCGGTCGGGACGCGGTACGTCCATCGTCGCGCCCGGCACCGACAGACACCCCTCGCCCTCGTCGAGCAGCCGCCGGTGGCCCGGGCCCGCCTGGTCGAGGACCGGATTGACGATGTGCCCGACATGCCGGACACCGTCGTCGTCGGGGCAGTCGTAGACGAACAGCCGCAGTCCGACACCGACTTGGTTCGCCGCGAGTCCCGCCCCGTCGGCGATGTACATCGTCAGGAACATGTCGTCGATGAGCGCGGCGAGGTCGGGCCCGAACTCCGTGACGTCCCGGCACGGCTTGTGCAGGACCTCCTCGCCGACCTCGGTGATGCGCCGTACCGCACCACGCCGGGCCTCGGGCGCGAGCCGCGGATAGGAGCCGACGGGCCTGCCTTGCACGAACACGCTGGGCATCGCTGTTTCTCCTAGTGCTTGTGAGGATGCTGTGGGTGACAGGGCCGACGGGGTTCCGGCCTGCGGAGCCCCTGCCTACCCTCCGGTTCTCATGACAACAGAACCCGTGCAGCGGTCGCACGAGAACCCCGGACCGACCCGCAGACGCTTCCTGGCGGCCGCCGGGGGAGCGGTCGGCGCCACCGCCTCATGGCCCGCCGGCAGCGCCGCGGCGGCCTCCTCGAGCAAGCGCGTCGCCGTCCTCGGCGGCGGCGTCTCCGGCCTCAGCGCCGCCCAGGAACTCGCCGAGCGCGGCTACGCCGTCACCGTCTACGAGTACTACGACGCCCTCGGCGGCAAGGCACGCTCCATGGACGTCCCCGGCACCGGCACGGACGGCCGCAAGCCCCTCCCCGGCGAGCACGGCTTCCGCTTCTTCCCCGGCTTCTACCGGAACCTGCCGGACATGATGCGCCGCATCCCCTTCCCCGGCAACGCACACGGCGTCCACGACAACCTCCGCAGCGGTACGGAGGCGCTGTTCGCCCGCGACGCCGGTCGTCCGGATCTGCACTTCCCGCTGCGCCGGGCCACCACCCCGCCGGCGCCCGGCGACCTCACCACGAGCTGGATCCGCGACCAGATCCTCTCCGTCCTCGACGAGGGCACCCGCCTGCCCGCGCACGAGGCCGCCTACTTCGCCGACCGTCTCCTGGTCCACCTCACCAGCTGCGACGCCCGCCGCGAGGACCAGTGGGAGAAGACGGCTTGGTGGGACTTCATCCGCGCCGGCGACATGAGCCGCGAATACCAGGTGGTCCTCGGCATCGGCCAGACCCGCAACCTCGTCGCCACCCGCGCCGAGATCGCCTCCACCCGCACGGTCGGCCGCGTCATCATCGAGGCCCTGCTGCTGTGGGGGCTGCTCGGCCGGGGCATGGACGGCGACGCCGACATCGACCGCGTGCTCAACGCCCCGACGAGCGAGGCCTGGATCGACCCCTGGGAGGCCCATCTGCGCTCCCTCGGCGTCGAGTTCGTCCTCGGCACGGAGGCCCGCGAGGTGGTGTACGAGGGCGGCCGCGTGACCGGCGTGCGCGTCGCGGCCCGCGGCGGCGGCCAGGAGCGCACCGTCACAGCCGACCACTACGTCTCCGCGCTGCCCGTCGAGCATGCGCGCCTGACATGGGGCCCGGCCCTGCGCGCGGCCGACCCGCAGCTCGGCCGCTGTGACGCGCTGCGGACGGACTGGATGACCGGCGTGATGTTCTATCTGCGCTCACCCACGCCCGTCGTGCACGGCCACATCAACTGCCTCGACTCGCCCTGGGCGGTGACGGGCATCGGACAGGCCCAGTTCTGGGACGTACGGGACTTTTCGCGCGACTACGGGGACGGCCGGGCTCGCGACTGTCTCTCGGCGATCATCTCCGAGTGGGACAAGCCCGGCATCCTGTACGGCAAGACGGCCCGCGAGTGCACGAAGGACGAGATCGTCGCCGAACTGTGGGCCCAGCTGAAGGACGGCCTGAACGACTCCGGCAAGACGACGCTCAGGGACGAGGACCGGCTCGGCTGGTTCATGGACCCGGCGGTGACCGGCCTCGGCGGCCCCGACCCGCAGAACCGCGAGCAGCTGCTCATCCACCCCACGGGCACGCTCTACAACCGTCCGTCGGCCAGGACGGCGGTGTCGAACTTCTTCCTGGCCGGCGACTACATCCGCACGGACGTGGACCTGGCCACGATGGAGGGCGCCAACGAGGCCGCGCGACGGGCCGTCAACGCGCTACTGGATGCGGACAATTCGGACGTCGAGCGGTGCCGGATCCGGGAACTGTTCCGTCCTCCGGAGATGGAACCCCTCAAGCGGGTCGACGAACTGCGCTACCGCCTCGGCCTGCCCAACACCTTCGACCTGGGCTAGACCGGAGAAAGTCCGGGATGTGGAGGAAGGGCCGCTGCCCCCGAGCGGCTGCGGCCCTTCCGTACGGCGGTGTGCTCAGAGCACCCGCACGGCGCCGGACGGCGGGTCGTACGACAGCGGCTTCTCGACGACGCCGCTGGAGGGGTTCTGCGCGCCGACGAACATGCCGTCGCCGACGTACACCGCCACGTGGTAGGCGCTGCCCGCACCGCCCCAGTAGAGGATGTCGCCCGGCTGCAGGTTGCTCAGCGAGACCTGGGTGCCGGCGGTGGACTGGTCCTGCGCGACCCGCGGCAGGTTGATGCCGACCTGCTTGAAGGCCGCCTGGACGAGACCGGAGCAGTCGTAGGCCGACGGCCCGGTGGCGCCGGAGACATAGGCCTTGCCGACCTGGGCCTTCACGAAGGCGACGACCGTGGCGGCCGAACCGGTGGCTGTGGACGTGCTCGTGGAGCTGCCGCTGCTCGTGGCGGTGGCGGCGAGCGTGGTCCGCTCCGAGGAGCGCGAGGCGGCCTCGGCGGCGGCCTTGCGGGCGGCCGCCGCGGCGGCGGCCTTCTTCTTGGCCTCGGCCTTCGCCCTCGCCTTCGCCTTCGCCTCGGCGAGGTCCGCCTTGGCCTGCTTCGCGGCCTTTGCGGCGGCCGCGTCACGTTCGGCCTGCAGTTGGTAGTTCGCGGCGGCCTGCTGCGTGGCGTACGCGGACTGGGCGATCTGGGTGGCCATGTCCGCCGTCAGGGCGGGCAGTTCGAGCGTCTGGGTCGCCGGCTCGGCGGCGTACGCCGATGCCGACGCACCGGCAGTGGCCAGGCTGAGGACGCCACCGGCAACTCCGGCCCGCATCGCGATGGTCGACGCGCTGCGGTTACGGGGCTTCCGGTGGCTGCGTATGTGAGCGGTGTGGGACATGGGAACAACCGGTATCAGGGGCTCCTTCATATCTTCAAGAAACGTGTGCTGCGCCACAGTTGCTCAATCGAGACCGTGAATCGCGGGCGCGACGTTCTTTATTGACGCCGTAACGGACATTGCGGACGTCGGTGATCAAGCCCATGATCATGGGGTTTCGTCATTACGCCCGAATTGCCCCGCGCTTACCATCCGTTGGAGCGTGTGGCCAAGCCTGGTTCTCAGACGACTCTCATGGATGTGGCGGAGGTCACGGAACGGTTACCGGGACGGCCGCGTCTCACGCGCCCGGAGCACGCCACGACTTCGTGAACGCATGCACGTGTCCACATCGCGCCCCGCGCCTCCCTCTGATGTGTGAATGCCGGGCTCTATCAAGTCGGTCGGTCCAGCGCCAATTTGCATGCAAGGGAACCCTCTTGATATGGAGACGACCCCTCCGGCCTGCGACGACGAGTGAAAATGTCACCTCTGGTGATCGCTCGAACGCTTCGAGTGCGAAGATCACCGCTCATCCGACTTCATGATCCTTCGTCAGGTGGTGGAGATCACAAAGCTTGTGTAATACCCCGTGTCGCAGATCACAGAGCGGCGGGCATAAGATGCGAGGCAGTTGGGCTTGTGACCTGCTTCACATGTTCTCGATCTTCGTCCGGGACGAGCGAGGCGCGTGGGACGGGTGAGGCGGATGCGAGCCCGACGCCAACCGCCAGCAGTCAGTGCCGACTGAGAGGAGCGAGGAGCGGTGAACGCGTATGCGCCCATCCTCGTACTGGGAGCCCTCGGGGCAGGCTTTGCGATCTTCTCCGTGGTCATGGCCACGCTGATCGGGCCCAAGCGGTACAACCGCGCGAAGGTCGAGGCCTATGAATGCGGCATCGAGCCGACCCCCACGCCGGCCGGCGGCGGGCGCTTCCCGATCAAGTACTACCTGACGGCGATGCTCTTCATCGTCTTCGACATCGAGATCGTCTTCCTCTACCCCTGGGCCGTCACCTTCGACGCCCTGGGTGTTTTCGGGCTCGTGGAGATGCTGCTCTTCGTGCTCACCGTCTTCGTCGCGTACGCGTACGTATGGCGGCGCGGCGGCCTGGAATGGGACTGAGGGGCCTAAGGACATGGGACTCGAAGAAAAGCTGCCGAGCGGCTTCCTGCTGACCACCGTCGAGCAGGCCGCGGGCTGGGTGCGCAAGTCGTCCGTCTTCCCCGCGACGTTCGGCCTCGCCTGCTGTGCCATCGAGATGATGACCACCGGCGCCGGCCGTTACGACTTGGCGCGCTTCGGCATGGAGGTCTTCCGCGGCTCGCCGCGGCAGGCGGACCTGATGATCGTCGCGGGCCGGGTCAGCCAGAAGATGGCGCCGGTGCTGCGGCAGGTCTACGACCAGATGCCCAACCCGAAGTGGGTGATCTCCATGGGCGTCTGCGCCTCCTCGGGCGGCATGTTCAACAACTACGCGATCGTCCAGGGTGTCGACCATGTCGTCCCGGTCGACATCTATCTCCCCGGCTGCCCGCCCCGGCCCGAGATGCTGATGGACGCGATCCTCAAGCTCCACCAGAAGATCCAGTCCTCCAAGCTCGGCGTCAACGCCGAGGAAGCGGCCCGCGAGGCGGAGGAGGCGGCGCTCAAGGCCCTGCCCACGATCGAGATGAAGGGGCTGCTGCGGTGAGTGACGCGAACGGCACCAACGGGGTCAACCCCGAGAAGGACCTCGGCGCCTCCAACCTCCCCGGCCAGCGCGGCGAGGGCGGCGAGGAGATCCGCGTCCAGCGCGGCATGTTCGGTGCCGACAACGGCGGGGACACCTCCGGCTACGGCGGACTGGTCCGCTCCATCCGACTCCCCGGGCCTGCGACCCGCCCCTACGGCGGCTGGTTCGACGAGGTCGCCGACGAACTCGAGGGCGCCCTGGAGGAGCAGGGACTCGTTCCCGGGAACGCCATCGAGAAGACGGTCGTCGACCGGGACGAACTCACCTTCCACATCGAGCGCGAGCACCTGCTGCGCGTCGCCCGCACCCTGCGCGACGACCCGGCCCTGCGCTTCGAACTGTGCACCGGCGTGAGCGGCGTCCACTATCTCCAGGACAAGGGCCGGGAGCTGCACGCCGTCTACCACCTGCGCTCGATCACCCACAACCGGCTGATCCGCATCGAGGTCAGCGCCCCCGACAGCGACCCGCACATCCCGTCGCTGGTGTCGGTCTATCCGACCAACGACTGGCACGAGCGGGAGACCTACGACTTCTTCGGGATCGTCTTCGACGGTCACCCGGCCCTGACGCGGATCATGATGCCGGACGACTGGCAGGGCCATCCGCAGCGCAAGGACTACCCCCTCGGCGGCATCCCCGTCGAGTACAAGGGCGCCCAGATCCCGGCTCCGGACCAGCGGAGGTCGTACTCGTGAGCACGCAGTCAGCAGCCGCCCGTGAAACCACCGAGGGCACCGTATACACGGTGACCGGCGGCGACTGGGACGAGGTCGTCCAGACCGCGGCCCGCGCCGACGACGAGCGCATCGTCGTCAACATGGGTCCCCAGCACCCGTCCACCCACGGTGTGCTCCGCCTGATCCTGGAGATCGAGGGCGAGACGGTCACCGAGGCCCGGTGCGGCATCGGCTACCTCCACACCGGTATCGAGAAGAACCTCGAGTACCGCACGTGGACGCAGGGCACCACGTTCGTGACGCGCATGGATTACCTGACGTCCTTCTTCAATGAGACCGCCTACTGTCTCGCCGTCGAGAAGCTCCTCGGTATCGAGGAGCAGATCACCGAGCGCGCCACGATCATCCGGGTGCTCCTGATGGAGCTGAACCGGCTGTCCTCGCACCTGGTGTGCATCGCCACCGGTGGCATGGAGCTGGGCGCCACCACGATCATGATCTACGGATTCCGTGATCGTGAAATGATTCTCGACATCTACGAGCTGGTCACGGGCCTGCGGATGAACCACGCGTACATCCGGCCCGGCGGACTCGCCCAGGACCTGCCGCCGGGCGCGGTGGACCAGATCCGCGAGTTCGTGAAGAAGATGAAGAAGAACCTCCTGGAGTACGACAAGCTCGCCACCGGGAACCCCATTTTCAAGGCCCGTATGCAGGGCATCGGCTACCTCGACCTGGCCGGCTGCATGGCCCTGGGTGCCACCGGCCCGATCCTGCGCTCCGCCGGCCTGCCGCACGACCTGCGCAAGACGCAGCCGTACTGCGGCTACGAGACCTACGACTTCGAGATCCCGACCGCCGACACCTGCGACGCCTACGGCCGCTTCCTGATCCGGCTGGAGGAGATGCGCCAGTCGCTCGGGATCGTCGAGCAGTGCCTGGACCGGCTCCAGCCCGGACCGGTCATGGTCGCCGACAAGAAGATCGCCTGGCCCGCCCAGCTCGCCCTGGGACCGGACGGACTCGGCAACTCTCTCGACCACATCAAGAAGATCATGGGCACCTCCATGGAGGCCTTGATCCACCACTTCAAGCTGGTGACCGAGGGCTTCCGCGTCCCGCCGGGACAGGTGTACGCGGCCGTCGAGTCGCCGAAGGGCGAACTCGGGGTGCATGCCGTGTCCGACGGCGGCACCCGCCCCTACCGGGTCCACTTCCGCGACCCGTCCTTCACCAACCTGCAGGCCATGGCGGCGATGTGCGAGGGCGGCCAGGTCGCCGACGTCATCGTCGCCGTCGCGTCCATCGACCCCGTGATGGGAGGCGTCGACCGGTGACCACCAGTTCTTCGGAGCGGGGCGTCAGCCTGGGCATGCCCGAACTGCCCGCACCCGCGTATCCGGACGACGTCCGGGCCCGGCTGGAGGCGGACGCGCGTGAGATCATCGCGCGTTACCCCGACTCCCGGTCCGCCCTGCTGCCGATGCTGCACCTCGTGCAGTCGGAGGAGGGCCATGTCACGCGCACCGGGATGCAGTTCTGCGCGGACATGCTGGACCTGACCACGGCCGAGGTCACCGCGGTCGCCACCTTCTACACCATGTACCGGCGCAAGCCCTCCGGTGACTACCAGGTGGGTGTGTGCACCAACACCCTGTGCGCGGTCATGGGCGGTGACGCGATCTTCGAGACGCTCCAGGAGCACCTCGGCGTCGGCAACGGCGAGACCACCGACGACGGCAAGGTCACCCTGGAGCACATCGAGTGCAACGCGGCCTGCGACTACGCGCCGGTCGTGATGGTCAACTGGGAGTTCTTCGACAACCAGACCCCGGCCAGCGCAGCGCGCCTCGTCGACGACCTGCGGGAGGGGCGTCCCGTCGAGCCCACGCGCGGGGCGCGCCTGTGCACCTTCAAGGAGACCGCCCGGATCCTGGCGGGCTTCCCCGACGAGCGGCCGGGGGCCGTCGAGGAGAGCGGCAGCGCGGGACCCGCATCGCTGGTGGGCCTTCGCCTGGCAAGGGGAGAGGCCGCACACACGCGTGTGGTCCATCCGCGGGCCCAGGAACCTCAGGACACGCCGTCCAACGGCCCGGCATCCGAGGAGGGGGAGTGATGACCGTGACATCCGAACTCAAGGACACCAGTCCCGAGAAGCTGCTCGCACCTGTGCTGTCGGCCTTCTGGGACGAGGACGGGTCCTGGACGCTGGACGTCTACCGGAGGCACGAGGGGTACGAGGGGCTGCGCAAGGCGCTCGCGATGTCGCCGGACGACCTGATCGCGTACGTCAAGGAGTCCGGTCTGCGCGGGCGCGGCGGCGCGGGATTCCCGACGGGAATGAAATGGCAGTTCATCCCCCAGGGTGATGGAAAACCGCACTATCTGGTTGTCAACGCCGACGAATCGGAGCCGGGAACCTGCAAGGACATCCCGCTCCTCTTCGCGAACCCGCACAGCCTCATCGAGGGCATTGTGATCGCGTGTTATGCCATCAGGTCGTCGCATGCCTTCATCTATCTGCGTGGTGAAGTCGTCCCTGTTCTGCGGCGGTTGCACGAGGCCGTGCGCGAGGCCTACGCGGCGGGCTACCTCGGCGAGAACATCCTGGGCAGCGGACTCGACCTGGACCTCACCGTGCATGCCGGCGCCGGCGCGTACATCTGCGGTGAGGAGACCGCGTTGCTCGACTCGCTCGAGGGCCGCCGTGGTCAACCGCGGCTGCGTCCCCCTTTCCCTGCCGTCGAAGGGCTCTATGCCTGCCCGACTGTTGTGAACAACGTCGAGTCGATCGCGTCGGTTCCCGCCATCCTGAAAAACGGGAAAGAGTGGTTCAGGTCGATGGGGAGCGAGAAGTCCCCGGGCTTCACGCTCTACTCGCTCAGCGGCCACGTCGCGAGCCCCGGCCAGTACGAGGCGCCGCTGGGCATCACGCTGCGCCAACTCCTCGACATGAGCGGCGGGATGCGGTCCGGGCACCGGCTGAAGTTCTGGACGCCGGGCGGCTCCTCGACGCCGATGTTCACCGACGAGCACCTCGACGTCCCTCTTGATTACGAGGGCGTGGGTGCCGCGGGTTCCATGCTCGGCACGAAAGCACTCCAGTGCTTCGACGAGACGACCTGCGTCGTGCGCGCCGTCACCCGCTGGACCGAGTTCTACGCCCACGAGTCCTGCGGCAAGTGCACGCCCTGCCGCGAAGGCACGTACTGGCTCGTCCAGTTGATGCGCGACATCGAGGCGGGCAAGGGCGCCATGTCCGACCTCGACAAGCTGGCCGACATCGCCGACAACATCAACGGCAAGGCCTTCTGCGCCCTCGGCGACGGAGCCGCCGCACCGATCTTCTCCTCGCTCAAGTACTTCCGCGAGGAGTACGAGCAGCACATCACGGGCCGGGGCTGCCCCTTCGACCCGGCCAAGTCGACGGCCTGGGCGGACCGCCCGGAGGTGAACGCATGACCGTGACCACCAGTGCTCCCTCCGGAGGGGGAGAGGCGGCGGTCCCGCCGGAAGACCTCGTCACGCTGACGATCGACGGCGCCGAGATCAGCGTGCCCAAGGGCACCCTGGTCATCCGGGCCGCCGAACAGCTCGGCATCGAGGTCCCCCGCTTCTGCGACCACCCTCTCCTCGACCCGGTCGGCGCCTGCCGCCAGTGCATCGTCGAGGTCGAGGGCCAGCGCAAGCCCATGGCGTCCTGCACGATCACGTGCACCGACGGGATGGTGGTGAAGACCCAGCTCACCTCGCAGGTCGCCGAGAAGGCCCAGCACGGGGTGATGGAGCTGCTGCTCATCAACCACCCGCTGGACTGCCCGGTCTGCGACAAGGGCGGTGAGTGCCCGCTGCAGAACCAGGCCATGTCGCACGGCAACGCCGAGTCCCGCTTCGAGGGCCGCAAGCGCACGTACGAGAAGCCGGTCCCGATCTCCACGCAGGTGCTGCTCGACCGGGAGCGCTGCGTGCTGTGTGCCCGCTGCACCCGGTTCTCCCAGCAGATCGCGGGCGACCCGATGATCGAGCTGCTGGAACGGGGCGCGCTCCAGCAGGTGGGCACCGGCGAGGGCGACCCCTTCGAGTCGTACTTCTCCGGGAACACCATCCAGATCTGCCCGGTCGGCGCGCTCACCTCGGCGGCGTACCGCTTCCGCTCCCGCCCGTTCGACCTGGTCTCCTCGCCGTCGGTGTGCGAGCACTGTGCAGGCGGCTGCGCGACCCGGACGGACCACCGGCGCGGCAAGGTCATGCGCCGCCTCGCCGCCTCCGACCCCGAGGTCAACGAGGAGTGGATCTGCGACAAGGGACGGTTCGCGTTCCGGTACGCGCAGCTGAAGGACCGCCTCGACACGCCCCTGGTGCGCAATGCGGACGGCGTCCTGGAGCCCGCGTCCTGGCCCGAGGCGCTGGACGCCGCGGCCACCGGGCTGTCCGCGGCGAAGGCCAGGGCCGGTGTCCTCACCGGTGGCCGCCTCACCGTCGAGGACGCCTACGCTTACAGCAAGTTCGCGCGCGTGGCGCTCGACACCAACGACATCGACTTCCGCGCGCGCGTGCACAGCGGCGAGGAGGCCGACTTCCTGGCCGCGCGGGTCGCCGGACGCGGACGCGATCTCGACGGTACGGGTGTCACGTACACCTCGCTGGAGAAGGCGCCCGCCGTCCTGCTGGTCGGGTTCGAGTCGGAGGAGGAGGCGCCCGGCGTCTTCCTGCGGCTGCGCAAGGCCTGGCGCAAGCGCAAGCAGAAGGTGTTCTCGCTCGCCACCTACGCCACCCGGGGCCTGGAGAAGGCGGGCGGCACGCTGCTGCCGGCCGCGCCCGGCACCGAGACCGAGTGGCTGGACGCGCTGGCCAGCGGCGTCGGCCTGGAGGACTCCGGCACCACGGCCGCCGAGGCGCTGCGCGCCGAGGGCGCGGTCATCGTCGTCGGCGAGCGGCTGGCCGCCGTCGCCGGTGGTCTGACCGCCGCCGTACGGGCCGCGTCCGCGACCGGCGCGCAGCTGGTGTGGATCCCGCGCCGTGCCGGAGAGCGCGGCGCGATCGAGGCCGGCGCGCTGCCGGCGCTGCTGCCCGGCGGACGTCCGGCGGCCGACCCACGCGCGCGTGAGGAGGTCGCCGCGGCCTGGGGCCTGGCCGAACTCCCGCTCCGCCACGGCCGGGACACCGGCCAGATCGTCGAGGCCGCCGCCACCGGCGAACTGTCGGCCCTGGTGGTCGCGGGCGTGGAGGTCGCCGACCTGCCCGACCCGGCACGCGCGCGTCAGGCGCTCGCGGCGGTCGGCTTCCTGGTGTCGCTCGAGCAGCGGCCCACCGAGGTAACCGAGCACGCCGACGTCGTCCTGCCGGTCGCCGCGGTCGCCGAGAAGGCGGGCACCTTCCTCAACTGGGAAGGCCGGGCCCGCTTCTTCGAGGCCGCGCTCAAGCCCGAGCAGATGACCCGGCGCCTGGCGCCGACCGACGCGCGCGTGCTGCAGATGCTGGCCGACGCCATGGACGTACACCTGGGGCTGCCGGACCTGCGCACCACGCGCGCGGAGCTCGACCGGCTCGGCGGCTGGGACGGGCCGCGGGCCTCCGAGCCGCTGGAGTCGTCGGCCGTGCTGCCGCGACCGGCGGCCGGTGAGGCCGTGCTCGCGGGGCACCGGCTGCTGCTCGACCAGGGCGTCCTCCAGGAGGGCGACGACGCGCTCGCCGGCACCCGGCACGCGGCACGCGCGCGCGTGTCGGCCGCGACCGCTGCCGAGGCGGGCGTCAAGGACGGCGACCTCCTCGCCGTCAGCGGGCCCGCCGGGACGGTCGAACTTCCGCTCCAGGTCACCGGGATGCCCGACCGGGTGGTCTGGCTCCCGCTCAACTCCGCCGGCGGGGGCGTGGCCTCCGACACCGGGGCGCTGCCCGGCGCCCTCGTCCGCATCGGCCCGGCGCCGCTCGCCGGTGAGGCCCCCAAGGAGGTGGAGGCATGAGCCCGTACCTCGCCGCTGAAGACCTCTCGATGTTCGGCACCGATCCGTGGTGGCTGGTCGTCGTGAAGGCCGTCTTCTGTTTCGCCTTCCTCATGGTGACCGTGCTGTTCTCCATCGTCTGGGAGCGCAAGGTCGTCGCCTGGATGCAGTTGCGCATCGGTCCCAACCGGCACGGCCCCTGGGGCATGCTCCAGTCGCTCGCCGACGGCGTGAAGCTGATGCTCAAGGAAGACGTCATCGTCAAGCGCGCCGACAAGGTGGTCTACATCCTCGCGCCGGTCGTCGCGGCCGTCCCGGCCTTCATGGCGATCGCGGTGATCCCCTTCGGGCCGGCCGGAAACGAGATCTCGGTCTTCGGCCACCGCACCACGATGCAGCTCACCGACCTGCCGATCGCGATGCTCTACATCCTCGCGGTCGCCTCGGTCGGCATCTACGGCATCGTGCTGGCGGGTTGGAGTTCCGGATCGACCTACCCGCTGCTCGGCGGACTGCGCTCCTGCGCGCAGATGATCTCGTACGAGATCGCCATGGGCGCCGCGTTCGCCTCCGTGTTCCTCTACTCGGGGTCGATGTCGACGTCGACGATCGTCGAGCAGCAGCAGGACCGCTGGTACATCCTCCTGCTGCCGGTCTCCTTCATCCTGTACATCGTCACGATGGTCGGCGAGACCAACCGCGCCCCCTTCGACATGCCGGAGTCCGAGGGCGACCTGGTCGGCGGCTTCAACACCGAGTACTCGTCCATCAAGTTCGCGCTGTTCATGCTCGCCGAGTACGTGAACATGGTGACGGTGTCGGCCGTGTCGACCACGCTCTTCCTCGGCGGCTGGCGCGCTCCGTGGCCGATCAGCACCTTCTGGGAGGGCGCGAACCACGGCTGGTGGCCGATGCTCTGGTTCGTCATCAAGGTCCAGTTGCTGCTCTTCTTCTTCATCTGGCTGCGCGGCACGCTCCCGCGCGTGCGCTACGACCAGCTGATGAAGCTCGGCTGGAAGGTGCTCATCCCGGTCTCCGTGGTCTGGCTGATGCTCGTCGCGACCGTACGGACCCTCAGGAACGAGAACTACGACTTCGCCGACATCGCCCTCTACGTCGGCGGCGGTGTCCTGGCCCTGTTGCTGCTGTCGTTCGTCGTCGACATGTTCCGCGACAAGGCGAAGCCGGCCGAGCGGCCCGCGGCCGAGATGATCGGGTTCGACCCGATGGCGGGCGGATTCCCCGTACCGCCGATGCCCGGCCAGGAGCTGCCGCCGGTGCCCAGGCGTCGTCCCCGCCGCGAACGCGAGCTGATTGTCAGTGGCGGGTCGGACACTGTCAGTGACGGATCTTCGGATGGAAAGGAGGCGTCCGATGGCTGAGGAGCCGAAGGAGACCGAGCAGTTGAAGCCTGGCTTCATGAACCCCGTAGCCGGCTTCGGCGTGACCTTCAAGGCCATGTTCAAGAAGCGGCTGACCGAGCAGTACCCGGAACAGAAGAAGACCACGGCTCCGCGGTTCCACGGACGGCACCAGCTCAACCGCCATCCGGACGGCCTGGAGAAGTGCGTGGGCTGCGAGCTGTGCGCCTGGGCCTGTCCCGCCGACGCCATCTATGTGGAGGGCGCCGACAACACGGACGAGGAGCGCTACTCCCCGGGTGAGCGGTACGGCCGCGTCTACCAGATCAACTACGCCCGCTGCATCCTGTGCGGCCTGTGCATCGAGGCGTGCCCCACGCGCGCGCTCACGATGACCAACGAGTTCGAGCTGGCCGACTCCAGCCGCGCCAACCTCATCTACACCAAGGAGCAGCTGCTCGCCGGTCTGGACGAGGGCATGGTCGACACCCCGCACGCGATCTTCCCGGGCACGGACGAGCAGGACTACTACCGGGGCCTCGTCACGGAGGCCGCGCCCGGGACCGTACGCCAGGTGGCCGTCTCCAAGGGCGAGCAGCCGGAAGACCAGGAGGTGGACGCATGAGTGCGCAGCTCGCCGCCTACACCACCTCCACCGGCGAGGCCTTCCAGTTCTGGGTCCTCGGCACCGTCGCCGTGATCGGCGCCCTGGGCACCGTCTTCATGAAGAAGGCCGTGCACAGCGCGCTCAGCCTCGCCGGGACCATGATCGTCCTGGCGGTGTTCTACCTCGCCAACGGCGCGTACTTCCTGGGCATCGTGCAGATCGTCGTCTACACCGGCGCGATCATGATGCTGTTCCTCTTCGTGGTGATGCTCGTCGGCGTGACCGCCGCGGACTCCCTGAAGGAGACCATCCAGGGCCAGCGCTGGCTGGCCCTGCTGTGCGGGGTCGGCTTCGGGGTCCTGCTGCTCGGCGGGATCGGGAACGCGACGCTGACGGAGTTCAACGGCACCGGCCGGGCGAACGCGAACGGCAACGTGGAGGGCCTCGCCGCCCTCATCTTCACCAAGTACGTCTTCGCCTTCGAAATCACCGGCGCCCTGCTCATCACGGCCGCCGTCGGCGCCATGGTGCTCACCCACCGCGAGCGCACCGAACGCGCCAAGACCCAGCGCGAGCTGGCCGAACAGCGCGTGCGCGAGGGCAAGCACGTCCCGCCGCTGCCCGCACCCGGTGTCTACGCCCGGCACAACGCCGTGGACATCGCGGGCCTGCTGCCCGACGGCACCCCGTCCGAGCTCACCGTCAACAAGACGCTGCGCGAACGCGGCCAGATCCGTGACGTGTCGGCCGAGGCCCTCAACGACCTCAAGGCCCTGGAACAGCGCGCCGAGGAACGGCTGGAGCGTACGGCGATCGAGCCGGCCAACCTCAAGCGGGCCGAGGAGGCGTCGAAGTGAACCCGGTCAACTACCTCTATCTCGCCGCCCTGTTGTTCACGATCGGCGCGACCGGCGTGCTGATCAGGCGCAACGCGATCGTCGTGTTCATGTGCATCGAGCTGATGCTCAACGCCTGCAACCTCGCGTTCGTCGTCTTCTCCCGGATGCACGGCAATCTCGACGGCCAGATCATCGCCTTCTTCACGATGGTCGTCGCCGCCGCGGAGGTCGTGGTCGGGCTCGCGATCATCGTGTCGCTGTTCCGTACCCGCCACTCGGCCTCGGTCGACGACGCCAGCCTGATGAAGCTGTAAGGGGTCGCTGAATCGTGGAGAACCTGATTGCGCTGCTGATCGCGGCGCCCCTGCTCGGAGCGGCGCTGCTGCTGACCGGCGGCCGCCGCCTGGACTCCGTCGGCCACTGGATCGGCACGCTGCTGTCGGCGACCTCCTTCGTGTTCGGCGTGATCCTCTTCGCCGACCTGCTGGGCAAGGACGCCGAACACCGCACCCTGACCCAGCACCTGTACACCTGGGTCCCGGTCGAGAGCTTCCAGGCGGACGTCACCTTCCGCCTCGACCAGCTGTCGATGACGTTCGTCCTGCTGATCACCGGCGTCGGCTCGCTGATCCACCTGTACTCGGTGGGGTACATGGAGCACGACGAGCGCCGGCGCCGCTTCTTCGGCTATCTGAACCTGTTCCTCGCGGCGATGCTGCTGCTCGTCCTCGCCGACAACTACCTGCTGCTGTACGTCGGCTGGGAGGGCGTCGGTCTCGCCTCGTACCTGCTGATCGGCTTCTGGCAGCACAAGCCCAGCGCCGCCACGGCCGCGAAGAAGGCCTTCCTGGTCAACCGCGTCGGCGACATGGGCCTGTCGATCGCGATCATGCTGATGTTCACGACGTTCGGCACGTTCGCCTTCGGGCCGGTGCTCGGCAGCGTCGGTGACGCATCCGAGGGGAAGCTCACCGCCATCGGCCTGATGCTGCTGCTCGCCGCCTGCGGCAAGTCCGCCCAGGTGCCGCTGCAGTCCTGGCTCGGGGACGCGATGGAGGGCCCGACCCCGGTCTCGGCCCTCATCCACGCCGCGACGATGGTGACCGCGGGCGTCTACCTGATCGTCCGCTCCGGCGCCATCTTCAACGCGGCGCCCGACGCCCAGCTCGTCGTCACGGTCGTCGGCGCGGTCACGCTCCTGTTCGGTGCGATCGTCGGTTGCGCCAAGGACGACATCAAGAAGGCACTGGCCGGCTCGACCATGTCGCAGATCGGCTACATGATCCTGGCGGCGGGCCTCGGCCCGATCGGCTACGTCTTCGCGATCATGCACCTCGTCACGCACGGCTTCTTCAAGGCCGGACTGTTCCTCGGCGCCGGTTCGGTCATGCACGGCATGAACGACGAGGTCGACATGCGCAAGTACGGCGGCCTCAGGACGTACATGCCGATCACGTTCGTCACCTTCGGCCTCGGCTATCTGGCGATCATCGGCTTCCCGTTCCTGTCCGGCTTCTACTCCAAGGACGCCATCATCGAGGCGGCCTTCGCCAAGGGCGGCACCCAGGGCTGGATCCTCGGTGGCGTGGCCCTGCTGGGCGCGGCCATCACCGCGTTCTACATGACGCGCGTGATGCTGATGACGTTCTTCGGCGAGAAGCGCTGGCAGCCCGACGAGAACGGCAACGAGCCGCACCCGCACGAGTCGCCGAGCGTCATGACGATCCCGATGATCGTGCTCGCGGTCGGCTCGGTCGGCGCCGGTTTCTTCTTCCACCTCGGCGACCGCTTCCTGAACTGGCTGGAGCCCGTCACCGGGCACGAGGAGGGCAACTCGCCGGTCGGCGCGGGCGCGATCACCGCCGCCACCCTGGTGCTCCTGGTCGTCGGCGCGGGCATCGCCTACCTGCAGTACGGCCGCAAGCCCGTCCCCGTCACCGCCCCGCGCGGCTCGCTGCTCGCCCGGGCCGCCCGGCGCGACCTGCTCCAGGACGACTTCAACCACGTCGTCCTGGTCCGCGGCGGAGAGCACCTCACGCGCTCCCTGGTGTACGTCGACCACACCCTGGTCGACGGGGTGGTCAACGGTACGGCGGCCTCGTTCGGCGGCCTGTCCGGACGGCTGCGGCGGCTGCAGAACGGCTTCGCGCGCAGCTACGCGGTCTCGATGTTCGGCGGTGCGGCACTCCTGGTCGCCGCGACCCTGCTGATGAGGGCGGTCTGATACCGATGTCCTTTCCTCTGCTGACAGCGACGGCGGTACTCCCGGCCGTCGGGGCGATCGCCACGGCCGCCGTACCGGCCGCCCGGCGCACCGCCGCCAAGTGGCTGGCGTTGCTGGTCTCGCTCGCCACGCTGGCCCTGGCGATCGTCATCCTGGTCCGCTTCGACCCGGGCGGCGCGCGCTACCAGCTCACCGAGTCCCACGCCTGGATCTCGGCCTTCGGGGTCAGGTACGAACTGGGCGTCGACGGCATCGGCGTCGCCCTCGTCGCGCTGACCGCCCTGCTGATCCCGTTCATCGTCCTCGCGGGCTGGCACGACGCCGACCCGCTGGAGACCGGCAGCAAGCGGTGGCGGCCCACGCAGGGCTTCTTCGCGCTGATCCTGGCCGTCGAGGCGATGGTGATCATCTCCTTCGAGGCCACCGACGTCTTCCTCTTCTACATCTTCTTCGAAGCCATGCTGATCCCGATGTACTTCCTCATCGGCGGCTTCGGGGACCGTGCCCACGAGCACGGCGAGGAAGCGGCGTCGACGCAACGGTCGTACGCCGCCGTGAAGTTCCTCCTCTACAACCTGGTCGGCGGTCTGATCATGCTGGCCGCGGTGATCGGCCTCTATGTGGTCGCCGGGAACTTCAGCCTCCAGGAGATCGTGCAGGCGCGGGCCAATGGTTCGCTGCACATGGCGACGAGCACCGAACGCTGGCTGTTCCTGGGCTTCTTCTTCGCCTTCGCGGTGAAGGCGCCCCTGTGGCCGCTGCACACCTGGCTTCCCAACGCGATGGGGGAGGCCACTGCTCCGGTCGCCGTCCTCATCACCGCGGTCGTCGACAAGGTCGGCACCTTCGCGATGCTCCGCTTCTGCCTCCAGCTGTTCCCGGAGGCGTCGAAGTGGGCGACGCCGGTCATCCTCGTCCTGGCGCTCATCAGCATCGTCTACGGGGCGCTGCTCGCGGTCGGCCAGCGCGACATCAAGCGGCTGGTGGCGTACGCGTCGATCTCGCACTTCGGCTTCATCATCCTGGGCATCTTCGCGATGACCAGCCAGGGTCAGTCCGGTGCGACGCTGTACATGGTCAACCACGGCATCTCCACGGCCGCACTCATGCTGGTCGCCGGCTTCCTGATCTCCCGGCGCGGCTCGCGGCTCATCGCCGACTACGGCGGGGTGCAGAAGGTCGCCCCGGTGCTCGCCGGCACGTTCCTGATCGGCGGCCTGGCGACGCTGTCGCTGCCCGGACTGGCACCGTTCGTCAGTGAGTTCCTGGTCCTGGTCGGCACGTTCACGCGCTACCCGGCCATCGGCATCATCGCCACCTTCGGCATCGTCCTCGCCGCGCTGTACACCCTCGTGCTCTACCAGCGCACGATGACGGGCCCGGTGAAGCCGGAGGTCACGGCGATGCCCGACCTCAGGGCGCGGGAGCTGGTGGTCGTGGCGCCGCTGATCGTGCTGCTGATCTTCCTGGGCGTCTACCCGAAGCCTGTCACGGACATCGTCAACCCGGCGGTCAAACAGACCATGTCCGACGTACACCAGACCGACCCCAAGCCCGAGGTGGAGGCCGCCAAGTGAGCACAGCAGCCGTCCACAGCCTGTGGACAACCGCGTCCGACCCGATCGCGAAGATCGGCGCGCCGAAGATCGAATACGGACAATTGTCGCCGACCCTGATCGTCGTCGGCGCGGCCGTCGTCGGGGTGCTGGTCGAGGCGTTCGTCCCCCGCAAGTCCCGCTACTACGCGCAGGTGTTCGTCGCCGTCGTCGCCCTCTGCGCCGCCTTCGCGGCGGTCGTCGCACTGGCGGCCGACGGATACGGCACCACGAAGGCGCGCATCGCGGCCATGGGCGCCATCGCGGTCGACGGGCCCGCCCTGTTCCTGCAGGGCACGATCCTGCTGGCCGGCCTGGTCGCCCTGTTCACCTTCGCCGAGCGGCGACTGGACCCGGCAGCGCACGGCAACCGGGTCGACTCCTTCGCCGCGCAGGCCGCGTCCGTGCCGGGCAGCGACAGCGAGAAGGCCGCGGTCAAGGCCGGATTCACGACCACCGAGGTCTTCCCGCTGCTGCTCTTCGCGATCGCGGGCATGCTGATCTTCCCTGCGGCCAACGACCTGCTGACGCTCTTCGTGGCCCTGGAGGTCTTCTCCCTCCCGCTGTACCTGATGTGCGCCCTGGCCCGCCGCAAGCGCCTGATGTCGCAGGAGGCCGCGGTCAAGTACTTCCTGCTCGGCGCGTTCGCCTCCGCGTTCACACTGTTCGGCATCGCGCTGCTGTACGGCTACGCGGGCTCGGTGTCGTACGGCACGATCGCTCAGGTCGTCGAGGGCACGATCCCCAACGTCGACCCGGCGCTCGCCGACACCATGGGCAACGACGCGCTGCTGCTCATCGGCGCCGCGCTGGTCGTGATGGGGCTGCTGTTCAAGGTGGGCGCCATCCCGTTCCACATGTGGACCCCGGACGTCTACCAGGGCGCGCCCACCCCGGTGACCGGCTTCATGGCGGCGGCGACCAAGGTGGCGGCGTTCGGCGCGCTGCTGCGGCTGCTCTACGTCATCCTGCCCGGCCTGCGCTGGGACTGGCGGCCGGTCATGTGGGCCGTCGCGATCATCACGATGCTGGGCGGCGCGATCGTCGCGATCACCCAGACCGACATCAAGCGCCTGCTGGCGTACTCGTCGATCGCGCACGCGGGATTCATCCTCGCGGGTGTCATCGCGACCTCGAAGGACGGCGTGTCGTCCGTCCTCTTCTACCTCGCCGGGTACTCCTTCGTGACGATCGGCGCGTTCGCCGTGGTCACGCTGGTGCGCGACGCGGGCGGCGAGGCGACGCACCTGTCCAAGTGGGCCGGGCTCGGCCGCCGCTCGCCGCTCGTCGCGGCCGTGTTCGCGGTGTTCCTGCTGGCCTTCGCGGGCATTCCCCTGACCTCCGGCTTCGCGGGGAAGTTCGCGGTCTTCAAGGCGGCGGCGGAGGGCGGAGCGGCCCCGCTGGTCGTGATCGGAGTGATCTCCTCGGCGATCGCGGCGTTCTTCTACATCCGCGTGATCGTGTTGATGTTCTTCAGCGAGCCCAGGCCGGAGGGGCCGACCGTGGCCGTGCCGTCCCCGCTCACCATGGCAGCGATCGCCGTGGGCGTGGCGGTGACGCTGGTCCTCGGTGTGGCACCGCAGTACTTCCTGGACCTGGCGAGCCAGGCGGGAGTCTTCGTGCGCTGACGTGACACCGGCGCACATGGCGGCCCGGCACCCCGTCCACGGGTGCCGGGCCGTTCTGCTGCCGGGGAGCCTGTGGACAACTCCGGGGATGTCGGTGCGGAGCCCTATCGTGGACGCAGTGGTCGAGGGACGACGTACGGGGGCACGGTGATGGGCGGGACGGGCGGGATCGGCGGGATGACAGGGGTGAGCGAGAGCGAGGCGCTGGCCACGCTGCACCGGGTCTTCGGGTACGAGGCGTTCCGGGGCGAGCAGGAAGCGGTCATCGAGCATGTGGTGGCGGGCGGCGACGCCGTGGTCCTCATGCCGACCGGCGGCGGAAAGTCGCTCTGCTATCAGATCCCGGCCCTGGTCAGACCGGGTACGGGTGTCGTGGTCTCGCCGCTCATCGCGCTCATGCAGGACCAGGTGGACGCGCTGCGGGCGCTCGGCGTGCGCGCCGGGTTCATCAACTCCACGCTGGACTTCGACGAGCGCCGCGTGGTCGAGGCGGAGTTCCTGGCGGGCGAGCTGGACCTGCTGTACCTGGCCCCGGAGCGGCTGCGCCTGGACGCCACCCTGGACCTGCTCTCCCGCGGCAAGATCTCCGTCTTCGCCATCGACGAGGCGCACTGCGTGTCCCAGTGGGGCCACGACTTCCGCCCCGACTATCTGACCCTCTCCGTGCTGGGCGAGCGCTGGCCGGACGTCCCGCGGATCGCCCTCACGGCGACGGCGACGCGCGCGACGCACCAGGAGATCACGCAGCGGCTGACCATGCCGGCGGCCCGCCACTTCGTCGCGAGCTTCGACAGCCCCAACATCCAGTACCGGATCGTGCCCAAGGCCGACCCCAGGAAGCAGCTGCTCGCCTTCCTGCGCGAGGAGCACGCGGGCGACGCGGGCATCGTGTACTGCCTGTCGCGCAACTCGGTGGAGAAGACGGCCGAGTTCCTGACCGCCAACGGCATCGAGGCAGTGCCCTATCACGCCGGACTGGACGCGGGCACGCGCGCGGCGCACCAGGCCCGGTTCCTGCGCGAGGACGGCCTGGTCGTGGTCGCCACGATCGCCTTCGGAATGGGCATCGACAAGCCGGACGTACGGTTCGTCGCCCACCTCGACCTACCCAAGTCGATCGAGGGCTACTACCAGGAGACGGGCCGCTCGGGGCGCGACGGCCTGCCCTCGACGGCCTGGATGGCCTACGGCCTCAATGACGTCATACAGCAGCGCAAGCTGATCCAGTCCGGCGAGGGCGACGAGGCCTTCCGCCGCCGCGCCGCCGCTCATCTGGACTCGATGCTCGCGCTGTGCGAGACGGTCCAGTGCCGTCGCGGCCAGCTGCTCGCCTACTTCGGCCAGGATCCCGACCCGGCGGGCTGCGGCAACTGCGACACCTGTCTGACCGCGCCGGAGACCTGGGACGGCACGATCGCCGCACAGAAGGTGCTGTCGACCGTGGTGCGGCTGCAGCGGGAGCGCGGGCAGAAGTTCGGCGCGGTGCAGATCATCGACATCCTGCTCGGCAAGCGCACCGGCAAGGTGATCCAGTTCGACCACGATCAGCTGTCCGTCTTCGGCATCGGCGAAGAACTGGCCGAGGGGGAATGGCGGGGCGTCGTACGGCAGTTGCTGGCCCAGGGGCTGCTGGCGGTCGAGGGGGAGTACGGCACCTTGGTGCTCACCGAGGCGAGCGGCTCGGTGCTGCGGCGGGAGCGGGAGGTGCCGCTGCGCAAGGAGCCGAAGAAGCCTGCGGTGGCGCGGGGTTCGTCGTCCTCGGGCAAGGGGGAGCGCAAGGCCAAGGCCGTCGCGGTCGAGTTGGAGGAGGAGTTGCTCCCGGCGTTCGAGGCGCTGCGCGCCTGGCGCGCCGAGCAGGCCCGCGAGCAGGGCGTCCCGGCGTACGTCATCTTCCACGACGCCACGCTCCGGGAGATCGTCAGCCGTTGGCCGGGCTCGGTGGCGGAGCTGGGCACGGTGAGCGGGGTCGGCGAGAAGAAGCTGGCGACGTACGGGGACGGCGTGCTCGTGGTGCTGTCGTCGTTGTCGGCGCCCGGCACGGCCGCCGGATCGGCACAGGCGAGCGGTGTGGCGCCGGACGACGACTGGCCGGAGCCGGACGAGGAACCGGGGCCGGACGACTGGACATAGGAGCCCGGCGGGCACTCACCAGGTTCTGGCCAAGCGGTCGTCCGGCATTCACCAGGCGGCCGGGCCGATCCGTCAGGTCAGTGCCGTCAGCCCCGGGGCGAACGTGATCACCAGGGGCAGGAGCGGTACCAGCGCGGCCACCGTCGTCGTCAGGGCCCGGTGCCTGCGAAGGAGCCGCGGTGGGGGTTCGAGGAGCCGGTCGACGCGCTCGCCGAGCAGGCGGCGGCTGGAGGCGCAGGACAGGACGCCCCGGTGCTGGTTCAGCTCGATCAGCGCGAGGGCGGTGGTCAGGTGGCCGCAGCGCCGGGAGGCCGCGTCGTCGGCGGCGAGTTCGACGAGACGGTGGGTCTGGTCGCAGAAGTGGGCGAACAGCGGCACCCGCGGGAAACCCGTGGCCAGTGCCGTGGAGAGATGGAGCAGCCAGTCGTGGTGGGCGCGGGCGTGACCGCGCTCATGGGTGAGGACCGCGTCGAGCTGATGGTCGGTGAGGCGCTGCAGCGCACCAGTGGTGACGACCAGCTGGGGCGGATGGCCGGGCATCCACCAGGCGTCCGGGTACTCGTCCTCCAGCACCAGCATCGGACCGCGCGCGGCCGGTAGCCCGGCGGGCAGCTCCGGGGCGCGTTCACGCAGGTGCGCGCGGGTAAGGTCGCGGCGCCGGCGGGCCTCGGTGAGTTCGCGGGCCAGCATCGCCGTCGTCCACGCCGCTCCGCAGGCGAGCAGCAGCGTGAGGGCGACGGCCCAGACCGGTGCGACGGAGAGGTCGTACGCGGCGGCGACGGCGGGTGGCGCGGGCGCGAAGACGCGGTCCCGCACGGTGTGGAAGACCGCGGCCGCGCCGAGCGTCAGCGCGGCCAGGCAGCACAGCAGCACGGTGGCGACCAGGCACTGCCACACCCACAGCCCGACCACGGGTTCCCGCTCGGGCCAGGCCGCGCGGGTCAGCGCGCGCGGTGCGGGCACGGCGGCCGTCAGGGCGACGAGGCTCAGCAGGAGCAGGCAGACGGTCATGCCGGCGGCTCCGGTTCCTGGTCGAAGAAGCGGGCAGATGAGAGGTGGTGCGTATGCGGAACGTCGGTGGTGCGTCGGATGGTGCTGTGTCCCGCAGCCAGTATGACGGCCGCGGGCCACAGCGGTCAGGAGCCGAGGAGGAATCCGGCGCGGATCGGGCGGCCCGGTCCGGGCGGCCGACCGGCCCCGTCGCTCAGCCCGCCACGATCCGTCCGGTGACCTCACCGAGCCCGACGCGGTTCCCGTCGGCTCCCGGGGCCCACGCCGACAGGGTCACCACGTCCCCGTCCTCGAGGAACGTCCGTTTGCCGTCGGGGAGCTCGAGGGGGTCGCGGCCGTTCCAGGTGAGCTCGAGAAGGGAGCCGCGCTGGTGTTCCGAGGGGCCGCTCACGGTGCCCGAGCCGTACAGGTCGCCGGTGCGCAGGGAGGCGCCGTTGACCGTCATGTGGGCGAGTTGCTGGGCGGCAGTCCAGTACATGGTGGAGAAAGGGGGTTCGGACACCACGTGGCCGTTGATCGCGACGGAGATCCGCAGGTCGTATCCGCCGGGCTCCGCGTCCGCTCCGGAGTCGTCGAGATACGGCAGCAGGGGGTGCGTGCGCTCGGGTGGCGCCACCTTCGCGTCCTCGAGGGCCTCCAGCGGGGTGATCCACGCCGACACGGACGTCGCGAAGGACTTGCCGAGGAACGGGCCGAGGGGGACGTACTCCCAGGCCTGGATGTCCCGCGCCGACCAGTCGTTGAGCAGGCACAGCCCGAAGACGTGCTCGCGGAAGTCGCCCAGCGCCACCGGACTGCCCATCGCGGACGGGACACCGACCACGAAGCCGACCTCGGCCTCGATGTCGAGACGGACGGACGGCCCGAAGACCGGTGCCGCGTCGGCGGGGGCCTTGCGCTGGCCGGAGGGGCGTACGACATCAGTGCCCGACACCACGACCGTGCCGGAGCGGCCGTGGTAACCGATCGGGAGGTGTTTCCAGTTGGGCGTCAGCGAGTCCGCCGCGTCGGGGCGGAAGATCTGACCGACGTTGCGGGCGTGGTTCTCGGACGCATAGAAGTCGACGTAGTCGGCGACCTCGAAGGGGAGGTGCAGGGTCACCGACGACAGAGGGTGGAAGAGGGGCTCGATCGCCTCGCGGTGCGAGGGCACCGTCACCCACGCGGTCAGCGCGCGCCGTACGTCGGACCAGGTCGTGCGGCCGGCCGCCAGCAGTGCGCCGAGGGCCGGGCGGGCGAGCAGGGAGTGGTACGGCGAGCCGAGCGAAGCGGCTGCCGCGCCCGCGTCGAGGACGTGGTCGCCGAGCCGGACGCCGATCCTCCGTTCCTTGCTGCCCGCGGGCGAGAACATGCCGTACGGAAGGTTGTGCGGGCCGAAGGGGTCGCCCTCGGGGACGTCGAAGGGGGGCATGGGGTGCTGCCTCACTCTCATCCGTGCCGTGCGTGGCCAGACGTTCCATGTGGTCGCGGCACACGTTACGGGGGCGTTGCCCGTCTTGGGCAGTGTCTGAAGAGTTCGCAATGTCCGAATAGGCGTTGTCGGACGGGCCCGCACCGACCGGACCGGTCTTGCACAGCCCCCAGCACCACGACCTGAGCCGGTTCTCCGGCAAGGAGCTGATCGTCGTCGGCGCCGGGCAGTCCATGTCGAAGACGACGACGGGCAGCGGGCGGCCGAAGAGCTTCTCGACGCGGCCGCTCGCGTGCAGGTCGCGGGCCAACCGGGCGCATGCGTCGGCGAAGTGGAGGCGCAGCAGGTCGCGTCTGGCCTCGGTCTCGTCGGCCTCTTCATCATGGTCGTCGTCGCCGGAGCCGTCACCGGGGTCGATGCGGGAGCAGCGCCGGACGTCCCTCTGTCCCGTTCGTGCGGTGGGGCAACCTATCGTGGAACACCGGCAGTTGAACAGCCGAGGACATCGGGGTGAGTGGGACAGACGTGTTGTCCGTATTCTCTGATCATGGCCGCTCCCCCCGGATATTCCCTTGTCGCCACCGACTTGGACGGAACGCTCCTGCGCGGTGACGACACCCTCTCCGACCGGACCCTGGCCGCACTTGCGCGCGTGACCGAGGCCGGTGCCCGGCATCTCGTGGTGACGGGCAGGCCGGCGCCGAGGGTAAGGCCGCTGCTCGACGTCCTCGGCTGCACGGGGCTCGCGGTGTGCGGACAGGGCGCGCAGGTGTACGACGCGGGCGTGGACCGCCTGTTGTGGTCGGTCACCCTGGACCGGGAGCTGGCCGAGACCGCACTCGGCAAGATCGAGGCCGAGGTGGGGCAGGTGTACGCCGCCGTCGACCAGGACGGGGTGGAAGGGCTCACGCTCATCGAGCCCGGGTATCTGATGCCCCACCCGACCCTGCCCGCCGTCCGGGTGGAGCGGCGCGACGACCTGTGGTGCGAGCCCATCAGCAAGGTCCTGCTGCGTCATCACAGCCTGTCCGACGACGAGTTGGCGGCGACGGCCCGTTCGGTCGTGGGCTCCCTGGCGACGGTCACCATGTCGGGGCCGGGGACCGTCGAGCTCCAGCCCTGCGGCATCACGAAGGCGACCGGGCTCGCGCTGGCCGCCGAGCATCTGGGGCTGAGCCCCCGGCAGGCCGTCGCCTTCGGGGACATGCCCAACGACATCCCCATGTTCGACTGGGCCGCCCACGGGGTGGCGATGGCCAACGCCCACCCCGAACTCAAGGCGGTGGCCGACGAGGTGACCATGTCCAACGAGGACGACGGCATCGCCGTCGTCCTCGAGAGACTTTTCGCGTGAGCGGTGGGCCCGTGGGAGCTCGGGGGCGCGGGCCCGTGGATCAGTAGGCGCCGAAGACGTTGTCGATGGAGCCGTAGCGCGCGGCGGCGTAGTTGCAGGCGGCGGTGATGTTGGCGACCGGGTCGTAGACGTCGAACGACGTGCCGTCCACGTGGTAGGCCTTGAACGTCGGGTCGATCACCTGGAGCAGGCCCTTGGACGGGATGCCCTTGGCCGCGTTCGAGTCCCAGAGGTTGATGGCGCGCGGGTTGCCCGAGGACTCGCGGATGATGTTGCGGTAGATGCCGTTGTAGGTGCCCGGGATCTTCTTCTCGGCCATGATCGCGAGCGACTCGCGGATCCAGCCGTCGAGGTTGTTCGGGTATCCGGCGAGAGTCGTCGACGGCGTGGTGGTCGACGTGGTGGCCGCGGAGGCGGCGGTCGCGCCGATGAGCGGGAGGGCGAGCACGGCGGCGCCGGTGCCGGCGACGGCGAGGGTGCGCACGAGGCGCTTGGTGCGGGTATGGCGGTGCTGAGCGTCAGCGGGCATTACGAACTTCCTCTCCGGCGCCTGCGAGGTGAGCTGTCGGGTTCGGGCGGGGAGGTGCCCGGCCGTTTCGCCGCAAAGCGATACGACTTCACCCCGAGCCGTTCCGGTACGACGTGTGCCGTACCGTTCCGGCGGCTTACCTGGGTCCCCCGCTCCTGCCGTACGTGAATGAGTTCGTCGATGGGTTTGTCGGGCGCCGGCAGGATTCGGCGTCCGCCCGACAGCTCGGGAAGCTATGCGACAGCACATGTCCGAAACAAGTGCCGGATGCATATCTCGTACCAATTGACCTTGGTCTGGTGCGTATGAGGTACTTGATCCTTTGCGGTTGCCAACCCTCAACTTGCGCCCTGCGCAAGGGCGGGAGGGGGTTGTCGCAGATATTCCGACGAAGGGGCGGAAGTGACCCAACTCACCCCCCTAAAGCCCTAAGCGCATTTCCCGCCAAGGGGAATTGGAATGCTAATAGCGGCAAATTGGACACATCGTCCCAAGTCTATGGAATTAACTCTTTTGTTCCCGATGGAAGGCCGCCCTGTTGTCTCGGGTTCGCGTTGCGGTCGGCCGCGAGGCTGTACGTGACCCTGCTCACGTCCGCCGAGGGGTACCGGTGGTGCCGGTGTGGGGGAGTCCGTCGGGGGGCATTCGTGCGTACAGCCGGGTGCCGCCGGGAGGAGGGTGCGGACCCCCTGTGCGGGTGAGGTCGCGCGGGTCAAAAGATGCCGTGTAGTGCGGAGTCGAGAAATATCAGTCATATACGCCATATCAGATGATCAAGAACATACCGTCCGTGATGTGATACCGCCCGGCCTGGCCGGGTGGGCGCTATCGGTGATCGAAACCTGACCGGATAGGCTGACTCGAGTGATGGCAGCGACCTATCGACAAACCGTGTAACCGCCAGCAGACACCAGCAGACAGGAGACCCCTCGTGACCGTCGTCGGGCCGTTCGGGCTGAGCGTGCGGGACCAGGCTCTGGAAGCCGATGTCCAGGCCGGATTGGCGGCTGTCGAAGAAGGCTTGCTCGAAGCCACCAAGAGCGAGGTCCCGTTCATCACGGAGGCCGCGCAGCACCTGGTGCGCGCGGGCGGGAAGCGGTTCCGGCCGCTGCTCGTGATGCTCGCGGCCCAGTTCGGCGACCCGTACGCGCCGGGTGTCGTCCCCTCGGCCGTCGTGGTCGAGCTGACCCATCTCGCGACGCTGTACCACGACGACGTGATGGACGAGGCGGCGGTACGGCGCGGGGTCGACAGCGCGAACACCCGCTGGGGGAACTCAGTTGCGGTCCTCACCGGTGACTTCCTGTTCGCCCGCGCCTCGCAGATCCTCGCCGACCTCGGGCCGGAGGCGGTCCGCGTCCAGGCCCTCGCGTTCGAACGACTCGTGACCGGGCAGATCCTGGAGACGGCCGGGCCCTCCGACGGCCGTGACCCGGTCGAGCACTACCTGGACGTGCTGGGCGGCAAGACGGGGTCGCTGATGGCGGTGTCGTGCCGCTTCGGAGCGATGATGTCGGGCGCCGACGAGACGGTCGTGGACGTGCTCACGCAGTACGGCGAGCGGCTCGGGGTCGCCTTCCAGCTCGCGGACGACGTGCTCGACATCGCGTCCGACTCGCACGAGTCCGGGAAGACGCCCGGTACGGATCTGCGCGAAGGCGTGCCGACACTTCCTGTGCTACGGCTGCGAGAGCGGGCGGCGCGGCTGGGGCTGGCCGAGGACATCGAACTGTGCGAGCTGCTGGACTCGGACCTCACGGATTCGGCACGGCATGCCGCTGCGCTGGCCGCGCTGCGGGAGCATCCGGCGTTGGAGCAGGCCCGGCGGGACACCGTGCGGTACGCGGAGGATGCGCGGGCGGCGTTGGCTCCGTTGCCGGCGTGCGATGCGAAGGTCGCGCTGCTGGAGTTGTGCGACGCGGTGGTGCATCGGGCGGGGTGATTCGCCCACCCGCCCGCCCGACTCGGTAGGACAGGAGGTCCCGCCACGGGGCTCCGCCCCGGACCCCGGCGAGGCTCCGCCCCTGCACCCCGGCGGGGACTCCGTGCCCTGCGTCCCTGGCGGTGCTTCGCCCCTGCGTCCCCGGCGGCGGCTCCGTCTCCTGTACCCCAGCGGGGACTCGGGGTCCTCTGCACCCCGGCGGGCTTCGGCCCTGCCCCCGCGGGGCTCCGCCCCTGCACCCCGGCGGGGACTCCGTCCCCTGCACCCCGGGGGGTTTCGTCCCTGCACCCCGGCGGGCTTCGCCACTCGCGGGCGCCCCGTTCCCTGCGCCGGGCGTGTCTCCGCCTCAACCCCTACGGGTCAAGTCGCACCCCTCCACCCCGTGTCATACCGGAGGTGTACACGGAGTTGAGCCCGAGGGCTGACGCTTCAGGGTCGGTGATTTGGTCAGATGGAGACCACGGAAATCACCACTCCTCACCGATTCGGGTGAGAATGGCGGCTCAGGGTGGGAAAGTGCGAGGACAGCCGCCGCCGACGACGGAGGTAAGGCAGACATGGCACCGTACGAATCCGACGGCAACACGGGCGCCGAGGAGGTCGAGGACCTGCGCTCCGGGCGGCGCAAGGCCGCTCGGTACGTCGTCCCGGTCGCGGTGGTGGGGGTGGCGGCGGCGACCATCGGGCTCGTCCCGGCGCTCGCCGACTCCGGTGACCCCGATCTCCCGAAGATCACCGCGCAGCAGCTCATCGAGAAGATCGCCAAGTCGGACGTCGAACAACTGTCCGGCACGGTGAAGGTCACCACGGACCTGGGCCTGCCCGACCTGGGCGGTCTCGAGAACAGCCTGGTCTCCGGCGCGACCCCGTCGGGCGACGGATCGTCCGCCGACCCGACCTCCAAGCTCACCGAACTGGCCGCCGGCACGCACACGCTGCGTGTCGCCGCCGACGGCCCGGACCGGCAGAAGCTCTCGCTGATCGAGAACGCCGCCGAATACAGCCTCATCCACAACGGCAAGGACGTGTGGGGCTACGACAGCAAGTCGAACGAGGTGTACCACGGGACCGCGGACGAGGCCGGGAAGCAGTCGGAGCACGAAGTTCCCGCCACGCCGAAGGACTTCGCCGACGAGGTCCTGAAGTCCGTCGACGACACGACGTCCGTGACCGTCGACGGCACTGCGCAGGTGGCCGGCCGCGACGCCTACAAGTTGCTCGTCAAGCCCAAGCAGTCCGGCACCACGGTCGGCGCGATCAGCATCGCCGTCGACGCGAAGACCGGGCTGCCGCTGAAGTTCACGCTGACCCCGTCGAGCGGCGGCGCCGCCGTGGTCGACGCGGGCTTCACCCAGGTCAGCTTCGCCAAGCCGGCTGCCTCGACCTTCGACTTCACCCCGCCCAAGGGCGCCAAGGTCACCGAGGACGGCCACGCGGAGAAGACCGCTCCCGCGCCCTCGGGCAAGCCCGGTGAGGACTTCCTCAAGGGGGACGAGGGGTCCAAGGGCTTCGACGGCTCCAAGGTCATCGGCGAGGGCTGGAACGCGATCACCACGTTCGACACCGGCAGCAAGGGCGGTGTGCCGTCCGGCGCGGCCGGCGGCGACCTGGGCGGTTTCCTCGGCTCGCTCGGCGACCAGGTGAGCGGCAAGTTCGGCAAGGGCACTGTGTTCTCGACCCGCCTGATCAACGCCCTGATCACGGACGACGGCAAGGTGTACGTCGGTGCGGTGACCAAGAACGCCCTGGTCGACGCGGCGAACACAGGCAAGTAGCCACCCTGTGGGCACGACGAATCGAGGGAGCCGATGGACGAACCGTCCGCCACGGGGCACCAGGCGGGAGACACGGGAGACGATGACGCCCGCGCGAGCGTCATGAGCGTCATCGAAACCCGCGGCCTCACCAAGCGCTACCGCGGCGGACAGCTCGCCGTCGACGGTCTCGACCTGACCGTCCCGGCAGGCAGCGTCTTCGGCTTCCTCGGTCCGAACGGCTCCGGCAAGACCACCACCATCCGCATGCTGATGGGCCTCATCGAGCCCACCTCCGGCACGGCCCGCGTGCTCGGCCGCCCCATGCCGCGCTCCACACGGACCGTACTGCCGCAGGTGGGCGCGCTCATCGAGGGCCCCGCGCTGTACGGCTTCCTCTCCGGCCGGGACAACCTCCTGCGCTACGACGCCGCCGACCCCACCGCCGACCCGCGCACCCGGCGTACCCGCGTCGCCGCGGCGCTGGACCGGGTGGGGCTGACGGCCGCCGCGGGCAAGAAGGCGCGGGCGTACTCCCTGGGTATGAAGCAGCGCCTCGGCCTCGCGGCCGCGCTGCTCCAGCCGCGCAGACTCCTCGTCCTCGACGAGCCGACCAACGGCCTCGACCCGCAGGGCATGCGGGAGATCCGTTCGCTGGTACGGGAGTTGGCCTCCGACGGAACCACCGTCTTCCTGTCCTCGCATCTCCTCGACGAGATCGAGCAGGTGTGCACCCACGCCGCGGTGATGGCCCAGGGGCGGCTCGTCACCCAGGGTGCGGTCGCCGACCTCGCGGCCGGTGCGCGCGGCCGGCTGGTCGTGACCACGCCCGACACCGGGGACGCGGCCCGGGTGCTGAAGGAACAGGGGGTCGCCGACGTCGTCATCACCGAGGACCGGGTGACCGGAGAACCACCGGAGGGCGAACTCGCCGACCTGAACAGCGCGTTGGTGACGGCGGGCGTCCGTGTCCGCGGCTTCGGGGTCGAACGGGCCTCGCTGGAGGACGCGTTCGTGGCGCTGACCGGGGAGGGTTTCGATGTCGCAGGCTGACATACAGGCGGCCGACGGCGATGTGGCGGCCGTACGCGCCCCTCGTCCGCTGTGGACCTTCGGGCTCCTGTGCAGCGAACTGGTCACCACCTTCCGGCGCTGGCGCACGCTCGCCCTGTTGGGGGTGCTGGCCGCCGTACCTATCCTGGTCGGGATCGCGGTCAAGATCGAGACGAGCGACGGCTCATCAGCCGGGCGGGGCGGCGGGGGAGAGGGGCCGGCGTTCATCGCGCAGATCACCAACAACGGTCTGTTCCTGGTGTTCACGGCACTCGCCGCGACGCTCCCCTTCTTCCTGCCGATGTCGATCGGTGTCGTGGCCGGCGACGCGATCGCAGGCGAGGCCAACGCCGGAACCCTGCGTTACCTCCTGGTCGCCCCCGCCGGCCGTACCCGTCTCCTGCTCACCAAGTACGCGACCACGATGGCCTTCTGTCTGCTCGCCACCCTCGTGGTCGCCGGCTCCGCGCTGATCGTCGGCGCACTGCTCTTCCCGCTCGGCGACCTGACGACCATCTCCGGCACGCAGATCAGCTTCGCCGAGGGACTGGGTCGCGCGCTGCTGATCGCCCTGGTCGTCGCCGCGTCACTGACCGGGATCGCGGCCCTCGGGCTGTTCGTCTCGACCCTCACCAACAGCGGCATCGCGGCGATGGCGACCACGGTCGGTCTGCTGATCACCGTGCAGATCCTCGACCAGATCCCCCAACTGCACGCGCTCCAGCCGTACTTCTTCTCCCACTACTGGCTGTCTTTCGCCGACCTGATGCGCGACCCGGTCTACTGGGACGACCTGGTCAAGAACCTCGGCCTCCAGGCCCTGTACGCGGTGGTGTTCGGCTCGGCGGCGTGGGCGCGGTTCACGACGAAGGACATCACGGCGTAGCGCGCCGCGGCCCGGTCGGTCTATACGGTCGCCGGCGTCTCGTAGGGAAAGCGGGCGAGGGGCGCCTCCTGGGCGAAGAACGTCTTCGCCCGCGCCAGCGCCGCCGTGTCCCGCAGGACCTGCCCGGGCGCGCTGCCGTTGCCCAGCAGGACCCCGCCGAAGCGCATGCCCATGTACGCGGCCGAGTGGTTGAGGGTGCCGATCAGCGGGTCGGCCACCTCCGCTTCCTCGTGCGCGAGCGCGGTGACGCCCCACAGGGTGCGGCCGGCCAGAGTCGCCTTGAAGTCCACGTCGGGGGTGCGCAGCCAGCCGGACCAGTAGTCCAGGTAGCGCTTGGTCAGGCCGGAAACCGAATACCAGTACAGCGGCGAGGCGATCACGATGTCCGTCGCGGCGAGCGTAGCGTCCAGGAGCAGACCGGTGGTGCTGTCCGGGGCCGGCCGTACGTGGTCGCTGTCGTGCCGCAGGTCCTCGAAGTCGGGCAGGCGGTGCTCGGCGAGGCTGATCCACTGCTGCTCCACGTCGCCGGGCAACTGCTCGGCGGCCTTGCGGGCGAGCAGCTCCGTGTTGCCGTCGCGCCGGGCGCTGCCCAGCACGAAAAGAAAGCGGCGGGTCATGGGTCCTCCAGGTGATGGCTGGACGGATCGGCGTGCCGGAAAAGCAAGCACCTGCATTATATGCACACGCAATGAAATGCCCGCGAGTCCCTTGCGGCCTTACGACGGATGAGTTCCTGGTGCGAGTCTGTGACGTCGTGGTGACGTGGGATCCGTGGCGAGCGGGAGAGACTCGGGAGTACGCACGGGTACGACCGGATCGTGACGCCGGGGGAGTGAGGGAACCGATGTCTCGGCTCAGCCGCGAGGAGCAGCGGGAACAGGAGGGCGTTGGGCATCCGGTGACGCCGGTCGACGTCCGGGTGTCGGATGCGGGCACGGCGACGGCCGACGGGGTGCTGCTCGCGACGGCGCCGGGTGAGGAGATCCAGCAGGCCGTCCTCGACCACCTCCACCGCCTCGCCCGCACGACCGGCCACCCCGTCCACGCCACGATCCAGGACGACCGCATCGGCTACGTGGTCCCGCTCCAGGTGAACCCGAACGGCTCCAGCACCTTCACGTCCGAACCGGTACGGGTGGCTCCGCCGGGGGAGCGGGATGCACGGCGAGTGCCTGCCCCGGGGGCCCAGGGCACCCCGGTCGCCCTGCGCACGAGCCCCGCCGCCGCTGCCCCTTCGCCCGCAACGCCCCCAGCGCCTCCCGCCGGGCCGCAGCAGCAGCCGTACCGCGACGAGCCGACGCACCTCCTCCGCCCGACCGCCGAGCCGGCTTGGGACTCGGCGGGTATGGCGCCGGCGTTCCCGCCGCGCGCGGTGCCGGAGCCCACGCCGCTCGGGGGGCAGGCGCCCACCTTCCAGCTCCGCGCGGCGACGGAGACGCCGCCTCCGGCTCCGGGCACGGTCCAGCCGCCGACCGGGGTGTTCGGCCCGCCACCGGTGATGAACCCCGGGCCGGAGCCGCTGCCGGCACCGAAGCCCATGGCACAGCCCATCCCGACGACGGCCGCCCCCACTCCGCACTCCACCCGCACCCCCGAAGTCCTCGCCGACCCGGATCCCGACCCCAGGCCCACCCCCGCCCGGGGCTTCGATGCCGTGGCCGAAGCGGTGCTCGGGGATGGAGGCGCGGCGGACGACGGGGTGCTTCAGGGACCCATGGCTCGGATCAACGAGGCTGTTCGGGCGGGGCGGATCGACGTCGCGGCCGGGCTCGCGGAGCGCACCGTCGGTGAGGCCTCCGCCGCACTGGGGCCCGAGCACCCCGAGGTGCTCCGCCTGCGCGAACTGTCCGCCTACGTCGCCTACTTGGCCGGAGACCCGCTCCGTGCCTTCGAGGTCTCCCTGGAGCTCGCCCGGCTCCGGCGCCGTGCCCGGGACGCGGAGGCGGCGTACGGCAACGTGCAGAGTGCGGCGACCGCCTGGCGCGCCGTACGCGATCCCGAGCAGGGCCTGCGCCTCGGCGCGGACCTGATCGCGCTGTGGACGGAACTCGCCACCGAGGAGGGCCCGGCCGCCGACGACATCGAAGAACTGGAGTCGGCCCGAGCCCGTATGCACCGCCTCACGGCACGCGCGGGCAAGCCGGCACGGTAAGACGCGCCGGCTCCCTACCGACCTACTGCACGCAGAGGCTACCCACCCCTACTGCACGCAGAACTCGTTCCCCTCCGGATCCGTCATCACCACCCACTCCCCGCCGTGCTCACGCACCCGTCGCTCCACCTGCGCCCCGAGGCTCTCCAGCCGTTCGACCTCGGCCTCGCGGCGCCCGTCTCCGGAGTGCACGTCCAGATGGAGCCGGTTCTTGACGGTCTTCGTCTCGGGCACGCGCTGGAACAGGACCCTGCGGCCCAGGCCGGTGCCGGTGGCCTTGTCGTACGGGTCGTCGGGGTGCCGTACCGCGATCAGATCACGGAAGGCGGGGCGGCCGTGGTACTCGACGGCCGCCTCGCCGGGCAGCGCGCCGGCCTCCAGCAGCCGCTCGACGAGCGCGCTGTTGTCCTCGGCCTCGTAGTGCAGCGCGGCGGCCCAGAAGTCGGCCTGGGTGTGCGGGTCGACGGCGTCGATGACGAGCTTCCAGTGCAGCGGGACGGATGCGGATGCGGGCGTCTGCGTCATGCCGACCACTTATAGCCGAGCCGCGGCCCCGCGGGGGCGATACGCCGCGGCAAAACGTCCCGGCGATACGTCCCGGTCACAGCACTAGCTCGCGCCGACCTCTTTGCCGGGGGCGAGGGCGGCGTCGGCGCTCGCGGCGGTCATGCGGTCCGTGCTCGGCGTGGTGCCGGCCCTGGCGAGCGCGCGGGCGGCCCGGTGGGCGGTGCGCAGGGCGTCCCAGGTGAGCAGCGACAACGCCAGCCAGACCAGCGCGAAACCGGCCCAGCGCGCGGGCGGCATGGCCTCGTGGAAGTACAGGATGCCCAGCAGGAACTGGAACACGGGGGCCAGGTACTGGAGCAGCCCCAGCGTCGACAGGGGGACCCGTATCGCGGCCGCGCCGAAGCAGACCAGCGGCAGCGCGGTGACGATGCCGGTCGAGGCGAGCAGCGTGGCGTGTCCGGCGCCGCCCGTGCTGAAGGTGGAGTCGCCATGGGCGGTCAGCCACAGCAGATAGCCGAGCGCGGGCACGAACTGGATCGCGGTCTCGGCGGCCAGTGACTCGATGCCGCCGAGGTTGACCTTCTTCTTCACCAGCCCGTACGTGGCGAAGGAGAAGGCGAGGATCAGGGAGATCCACGGCGGCCGGCCGTACCCGACGGCCAGCACGATCACGGAGGCGAAGCCGACGGCCACCGCCGCCCACTGCGCGGGCCGCAGCCGTTCCTTCAGGATCAGCACGCCCATCGCGATGGTGACCAGGGGGTTGATGAAGTACCCGAGCGAGGCCTCCACGACGTGCTCGGAGTTCACGGCCCAGATGTATACACCCCAGTTGACCGTGATCACCGCGGCGGCGAGCGCGATCAGCGCCAGCCTGCGCGGCTGCCGCAGCAACTCCCCGGCCCAGGCCCAGCGCCGTACGACGAGCAGCGCGACCGCGACGAAGGCGAGCGACCACACCATTCGGTGGGCGAGGATCTCCACCGCCCCGGCGGGCTTCAGCAAGGGCCAGAACAGCGGGACGAGCCCCCACAACCCGTACGCCGCGAAGCCGTTCAGCAGACCTGTCCGCCGTTCACTTCTCGACTCCCCGGCCACGGGCACCTCCGTCTCATGTTCTGTTCCGCCCGGACGAAGGTAGCGCCGAGTACGCCCGCCTGTCATGCCCGTATCGTCATACGGTCATGACAGGCGGGGGTGGTGGGCCCGACGAGGTCCGCGGTCGGGTGCTCGGAGCGGATCCACGCGGCCCAGGTTCGTCCCGTGAGCGCGCGGCGTGCGGCCCTGGCTCAGCCCTTCAGGCCCGTGGTTATGGCCGCGGCGAGCGGGGTGGTCGGGCGGCCGGCCAGGCGGGACAGATCGCCGGTGGAAACGACCAGCTCGCCCTTGGCGATCGACGCGTCCACGCCGACGAGGATCTCGGCGAACGGCTCGGGCAGCCCGGCGCCGGTGAGGATGCCCTTCATGACATCGCCGGTGACGGCGTTGTAGGCGATCTCCTTGCCGGTCTGCTTGCTCAGCTCGGCCGCGTACTCGGCGAAGCTCCACGCCTCGTCGCCGCCCAGCTCGTACGTCTGGTTCTCGTGCCCCTCACCGGTCAGTACGGCGACGGCGGCGGCCGCGTAGTCGGCGCGCGAGGCGGAGGAGACCCGGCCCTCGCCGGCGGCCGCGACGACGGCGTTGTGCTCCAGGACCGGGGCCAGGTTCTCGGTGTAGTTCTCGTGGTACCAGCCGTTGCGCAGCAGCGTGTACGGCAGACCGGAGGCCAGCAGCAGCTCCTCGGTGGCGCGGTGGTCGTCGGCGAGCGCGGCCGTCAGGCTGCCGGGGGCGCTGGTGTAGGCGAGCAGGGCGACGCCGGCCGCCTTGGCGGCGTCGATGACGACCTTGTGCTGCTGGACCCGGCCCTTGTCGAACTCGTTGCCGGAGATCAGCAGCACCTTGTCGCCGGCCGCGAAGAGGCCGTCGAAGGTCTCGGGCGCGTTGTAGTCGGCGACCGCGATCTTCACGCCGCGCGCCGCGAAGTCGGCGGCCTTGGCCTCGTCCCGCGCGACGGCGGTGATCTGCTCGGCCGGAACCTTCTCCAGCAGCTGCTCCACGACGAGGCGGCCGAGGTGGCCGGTGGATCCGGTGACGACGATGCTCATGGTTCAGAACTCCTTGTGGGGTGCGAAGGCCGCGGCCCGTGACGCCGGCGAGGCGATGTGCCCGTACCGCCTCGTCCTCGAACACGTCACCAGCCGCTGGGGTGTCCTGGTCCTGATCGAACTGCTCGACCGTCCGTACCGGTTCAGCGAACTGCGCCGGGCGATAGCCAGTGTCGGCCGGGGTGTCAGCGAGAAGATGCTCACGCAGACCCTCCAGACCCTGGAGCGCGACGGCCTGGTCCACCGCGACGCCAAGCCCGTGATCCCGCCTCGCGTCGACTACTCCCTCACCGACCTCGGCCGCGAGGCGGCGGAACAGGTCAGGGCGCTGGCGCTGTGGACGGAGCAGCGGATGTCCGCGGTGGAGAAGGCACGCGAGAGATACGACACGGCAAAGGCAACCGCTGAACAGCCGTGACGCCGCCGACTGCGACCGATTGAACTAATGCCGGGGCGCTGAGAGCCTGCACGAAGTGGGCCTGGGCGTAGAGCTGCGCCCAGGCCCTACAGCATGCCGGTCAGCCCACCACGGTCCACGTGTCGCCGCCGGCCAGCAGGGCGGCCAGGTCGCCCTT
>NZ_BMQA01000043.1 GCF_014647875.1 Streptomyces brasiliensis
ACACACCGTGACACCATGTCAGTGCCCGAGATGAGGCGCACCGCTCAACTTCGAAGACCCCCTTTGTTCTGTGCCGACGCAAGGACGACGACCGGCGCACCCGCCGCATGGTCTGGTGCTGCTCAAACCAGCATGTCTGGTAGAAGCGCCAGCAGGTGCCGCAGCTTGTCCGTCGGCAGTTGGTGGAGCAGGCCGCCCAGTACTGCCCGGTCGGTCTTCGTAAAGGTCGGCTTGCCGACCTGGCCCTGCAAGTCCAGCAGTTGATGGCGGAGCACCAAAATCTCGATGTCTTTCTCATGGTCGCTCATCGTGAACAAGCGCAGGACCGCAAGGGCTTTCGTCGCAGCGAGGTAGGCCAGATTCAGCAGCACGACAGCTCATGATGCTGTCCAGACGGTGAGCGGGTGGCAGTTTCACGGTGATCGGCCCCAGCCGTGTAGATCAGCGATCAAGGCCGTGACCTCGGCAGATGATTTCTCGGCACCCGCAATGCCGCTTGACTTGCGCGGACGGAATTATCGGCACCCACGGGCCATCCCAGCTGTTCGTCCCGCCGGCTTGCCCATGTCGTAGACGACATATATCGTTGGCTTCATGGCTGCCCTGTACGTCATCGAGGTCGAGCCCGAGGTCCGGGCCTGGCTGGAGCTCCTGTCCGGCAAGCTCTACCGCAAGGTCGAGAACTACGCCGAACTGCTGGCCGAGCTGGGGCCACACACCCCGATGCCGTAGCCCGCCCGCTGCGCGACGGCGTGAACGAACTACGCCCCAGCCTGGACGGCGTCGCCACCCGGATCACCTACTGGATCACCGACGACCGACGCATCGTGCGGCTCACCGTGTTCCGCAAGGCCCGACCACACGAGGAAGCCCAGATCAACCGGGCGGTCCAGGCGAAGAAGGAATGCGAAGCCGAGCACGGCCCGGCCCACAGCGAGTTCACCCGCGAGGAAGGAGACCACTGATGCAACACAGCCGCTGGAAGCTGGCGCGGGAACGCAAGCTCGTCGACGGATACCGCGAATCGCCCGAGATCGAGCAGGAGCGCCAGGAGCACCGCCTGTCCATGGCCCTGGCCAAGGCCGTCTACGACCGCCGCACCGAGCTGGGACTGTCCCAGGCCGAACTGGCCGCCCGCACCGGCCTGACCCAGGCCAAAATCTCCCGCATCGAGGGTTCCGACACCATCCCCACCCTGCCCCTCCTCGCCAAGCTCGCCAAGGGACTCGACGCCTCACTCAACATCGCCATCGACGCCGACGACGCCCGTGTGACCCTCACCGCCCACAACGCAGCCTGACCCCGCCCCGCCCCCGGCACACGACACGACCATCGGCCCGAACCGCGGCTCCGGAATGGAACCGGCCCCGGCACCACCAAGGCCGAGACGCAAGCAAAGAGCAGCCGGCGTGAGAACGGGTGCATACGAGAGGAGTTGTTGCGTGCTCAGCCTGGATCTGCATCCGATCTTCCGGAACAACCGCGACATCGAGCTCGCCCTGCGCCAGTTCCTCTTCGCGGCCGCCCACTCCGGGGATCCGGTCGCCGAGATCATCCCGGGGAAGGGGTCGGGACAGCTCCACAGGCGCGTCCTGGCCTTCCTCGACCAGAAGCACATCAGGAAGCTGTACGTGCGCCGGGAGACCGATCCGGGCAACACCGGCCGTGTGCTCGTGTACTTCACATAGCCACGCCCGTACCGCTTCAGAATTGCCGCACATTCCTTGGCCGGAAGGGTGTGTCAAGTTAACGGCCCTGTCTCGCTTTCGGTGGTGACGGAGCGTGGCTGCTATCCGAGGAGGATGCGGTGGCGAAGCAGGGTGAAGCCTGCTCGTCCGTGCATCTGGCGTGCGATCCGTTTGGTCTTGGTGTTGACGCCCTCGGTGGGGCCGTTGCTGTACGGAAGCGTGAGCCCGGCGATCACGGCGTCGATGTCCCGGTCCAGGCCCCGGGTGAAGGCATGCAGATGGGGCAGGTCAGCTGCTCGGACTTGGGCGATCCAGCCCGTGAGCGCGTCGGCGTTGTCGGCGTGCGGCGTAAGGAGCGGGGCGAAGTCCCTGATGATGGTTGCCAGTTGGGTCATCTCGGGGCAGGCGGTGGTGATCTTGGCCAGGAGCTGGTGTTGCTCGGCCTTGAGGTTGTCGGGCCTGGTCAGCAGCATCCGGGCGAGCCTGCGCGGGGAGATATGGCTGCGGTCGGCGTCCGCGCGGCCCTGGTTGATGTACTTGTGCAGGAGGTTCAGGCAGCCCGTGAAGCCGAGGGCTTTGATCTCTTCGAAGAGGTGCTTGACGGGGATGCTGGGGTCCTCGGCCCGGCGTTTGCGAAGGTGCTCGCGGTAGGGGTCGACGAGGCTGGCGCGGTACTTGGGAACGCGGAGCATGCGCTCGGGCCGGTCGGCGCGGGCGTAGCGTTTGACGGTGTTCAGGGCCAGTTGGAGGCGGCGGGCGCATTCGAGCAGGCCGACGCCCTGGTCGAGCAGGCCGCGGACCTGGTGCCAGCGAGGGGTGCGTCCAGCACGGTGGCCCAACAGGTGCTGTGCGCCTTGACCTCACTCAGGGCGGCTTCGCACAGGTTGTGCCACATATGCCACCGGTCCGCGACCTGCACGGCGTCAGGCAGGGCACGACGGATGGCCTCAGCGTAAGTCGCCGAGCCGTCACGGCATACGATCTCGACGCCCGGATGCTCGCGCAGCCACGCCTCCAGAGTGTCGGCCGTGCGGTCGGGCAGCACGTCGATCCGCTCATGCGTCTCGGCGTCGATGATCACGGTGGCGTAGCGGTGCCGCCGGCGCAGTGCGAAGTCGTCGACGCCGATCACACGGGGCACCCGCCCAGTGGACAACGGGATCCGCAGCAGGGCGCGCAGGGCCGTGTGACGCGACAGGCTCACCGCCAATATCGCCAGCAGACGTGCCCCGGCCCGGCCCGCTAACTCCTTGACCACGGCCTTGACTTGCCTGGTCAGGCGGGTCGTACGCCGCTGGTACCGGTCCAGGACACCGGGCACCTGTTCGCGGAAGGTGTGGCGACAGCCGCGGGTGGGGCACACCAGACGCCGCACCCGCACACGGACCACCACCCGTCGTTCATCGACCGGCACGTCCGCGACTGTCCGCCAGTGATAACCGTGCACGCGTTCCGACCGGGCCCCGCACACCGGGCAGACCGCGGTGTCCCGCGGAGTCCGTGCCCGCACCACGATCCGCTCACCTTCGTCGACTACATCCTCGATGACCAGCGGGGGCAGGCCCGAAAAGACCGTCTGCACGAACTCGTTGACATCCTTCACGCGAATATCAACGACCCATCACGACGCTCCGTCACCACCGAAAGCGAGACAGGGCCGTTAAGTTGACACACCCGTCCGGGCCCCGCACTGGACGTCGTTAGAGCTCGCGGGGCAGGAAGGTGACGGTGCGGGCGTCGGTGCGGGTGCAGGCGGCCTTCATCGGACACCAGACGGCCCTGGAGATGGGCGTGGCGCCGACGAGGCTGCAGAGGGTGAGCATGGCCTCGGCGCGCGCTTCCTCGGAGTCGTTGGCCGGTTTGATGAGGATCGCGTGGGGGACAATCTCGGCGATCTTTTGGCTGAGGAGCACATCGGGCTCCTCGCCGGTTCCGCCGCCCTGATCAGATCAGACCGGTGGGTGGCAGACAGCCGTCGACCAGATGGGGCCGGTGCTGGATCTTCTTCAGCTTCCGCTTGATCACGCGGGTCAGGTGCGTGAGGTCGGCGGCGGCGAAGTCGGCCAGGTGCCGCTTGAGGAGCGACCAGATCCCCTCGGCCGGGTTCAGCTCCGGTGCGTAGGAGGGCATCTGGAAGATCTGTAACCAGTCCTGGTGTTCCTCGGCGAAGTCGGCCAGCTCCTTCACCAGGTGCACGTTCAGGTTGTCCCAGCACCACACCACCGGGGTACCGAGCTGCACGTGGGTCATGACGATCAGATCGCGGTACTGGCGCCAGGAGAACGCCTTCGGCTCGCTCCGGCGCCCGTGCCAGATGTGCAGCTTGAAGAAGAACCGGGAGCGGTGCCCAGCGCGGTAGCAGACCCGGCACCCACCGGGTGTCGGCTGAGGGCAACGACCGCAGACCGCTCAAAAGAGCCGGCGGATGACCTCGACCGCGCGAGCCAGGTGGGGTTCGTTGCGGTCGGCGCGGTGGGCGACGGCCAGTTCGATCACCGCAGCCGGGCGTACCAGGAGTCGGTAGGCGACACCGTCGAGCGCGAGCGCGGTCACCGGCTCGGGCGCGACCGCGACTCCGAGGCCGCCGGCGACCAGGGTGATGAGCGTCGAGGTCTCCCCGACCTCGTGCCGGATGCGCGGCTCGACGCCGGCATCGCGGAGGACGCGGAACACGACGTCGTGCATCACCGAGTGGCGGTCCGCCGAGTGGACGATCAGGTCGACGCCTGCGAGGTCGGCGGCGTGCACCCGGGTCTTCGCTGCGAGTGGATGCTCGGCTGGGAGCGCCACCACGAGGCGGTCCCGGCGCAGGGCGTGAACGGCGAGGGACGGGTCGGCCGCGGGCGGGCGCAGCAGGGCCACGTCGATCGCGCCGCTGCGCAGCGCCTCCACCTGATCCGGCGCGAGCATCTCGCCGCGGAAGGAGAAGTCGATGCCCGGCAGCTCGGTGGCGAGCTGGCGCGACAGGGTGGGCAGCAGGCTGTACGTGGCCGAGCCGACGCAGCCGAGGGTGAGGTGACCGACCGCACCGGCGGCGACCCGGCGGGCGTGGTGGGCGGCCTCGTCGACCTCGGCGAGAATCGCCTGCGCCCGGTCAAGGTAGGCGCGGCCGGCGTCGGTGAGGTCGACCCGACGTGTCGTGCGGTGGAACAGAGCGATACCGAGCTCGCCCTCGAGCTGCCGGATCGCCTGCGAGAGCGGCGGCTGTGCCATGTGGAGCCGCTCGGCCGCGCGCCTGAAGTGGCGCTCTTCCGCGACGGCGATGAAGTAGCGGAGTTGCCGCAGATCCATAGTTTCAGCATTTCAATCGAGATAGATATTGATACTTCACCATATCGGCGGCACGGTCTAGCGTCGAGGCATGAACAGCGCATTCCTCTACGCCGCCACGCGGACGCCGTTCGGCAAGTTCAACGGCGCGCTGGCCGACATCCGGCCCGACGATCTGGCCGCCACTGCGATCAGCGGCGTGCTCACGCAGACGCCCTCGCTGGACCCCGCCGCGATCGACGAGGTCGTCTGGGGCAACGCCAACGGCGCCGGCGAGGAGAACCGCAACGTCGGCCGGATGGCCGCGCTGCTGGCCGGTCTGCCGACCAGCGTACCCAGCACGACGATCAACCGGCTGTGCGGTTCGAGCCTGGATGCGGCGATGACCGGCTCCCGCATGATCGAGACGGGCGACGCCGACGTCGTCCTCGTGGGCGGTGTCGAGTCGATGACGCGAGCGCCGTGGGTGCTGCCCAAGCCGTCGCGGGCCTTCCCGGCGGGCGACGTCACCGCGGTGTCGACGACGCTCGGCTGGCGGCTGGTCAACCCGCGGATGCCGAAGGAATGGACCGTCTCGCTGGGAGAGTGCAACGAGCAGCTCCAGGAGCGCTTCGGCATCACCCGCGAGCGTCAGGACGAGTTCGCGGTCCGCTCTCACCGGCTCGCGCACCAGGCGTGGGAGGACGGCTTCTACAACGCGCTGGTCACCCCGGTAGCCGACCTGGGCCGTGACGAGGGCATTCGCGCGGACTCAAGCACCCAAAAGCTGGCCGGGCTCAAGCCTTCGTTCCGGCCGAACGGCACCATCACCGCGGGCAACGCCTCCCCGCTCTCCGATGGCGGCTCCGCGGTGCTCCTCGGCAGCGAGTCGGCGGCAGCGGCCATCGGCCGCGACCCGCTCGCCCGGATCCTCGGCAAAGGCGCGATGGCGCTGGACCCGCAGGAATTCGGCTACGCCCCGGTCGAGGCCGCCAACCGGGCTCTCGCCCGCGCCGGGATCACCTGGGACCAGGTCGGTGCTGTCGAGCTCAACGAGGCGTTCGCTGTCCAGTCGCTGGCCTGCGTCGACGCCTGGCTCAAGGACGGCCTGCGCGAACCCGGAATCGTCAACCAGCGCGGCGGGGCCATCGCGATCGGGCACCCGCTGGGCGCCTCCGGCGGCCGCCTCCTCGGGACCCTGGCTGCTGTCCTGAAGGAACGCCGCGAACGGTACGGCGTGGCCGCGATCTGCATCGGCGTCGGCCAGGGACTGGCCGTCGTCCTGGAGAACCTCGAGGTGTCGAAGTGAGCCGCACCGCCGTGCTGGAATCGACCGACGAGGCCGTCGCCGGGATTGAGGACGGCTCCACCATCCTGGTCGGTGGCTTCGGCCTGGCCGGGATGCCGTTCGACCTCATCGACGCCCTCATCCGGCAAGGCGCGAAGGATCTCACGATCGTCTCCAACAACGCCGGCAACGGCAACGTCGGACTGGCGGCGCTGCTCGCGGCCGGCCGGGTCCGCAAGGTGCTCTGCTCCTTCCCACGGCAGGTCGACTCCTACGTCTTCGACACGCTTTACCGCGAGGGGAAGATCGAGCTCGAGGTCGTGCCCCAGGGCAACCTCGCCGAGCGGATGCGGGCCGCCGGCGCCGGAATCGGCGCGTTCTACTGCCCGACCGCGGTCGGCACCCCGCTCGCCGAGGGCAAGGAAGTGCGCACCATCGACGGACGCGACTACCTGCTGGAGTACCCGATCAAGGGCGACTACGCCCTCATCTCCGCGCACCGGGCCGACCCGATCGGCAACCTTGCCTACCGCAAGACCGCCCGCAACTTCGGCCCCGTGATGGCGACCGCCGCCACCACCACGATCGTCCAGGTCGACGAGGTCGTCCCGCTCGGCGGGCTCGACCCGGAAGCGGTCGTCACGCCGTCCATCTACGTCGACCGCATCATCCCGGTCAAGGCCCGTCACTACACCGTCCAGGGGGCACGATGACCACCGACGCCACCGCCTCGACACGCTCGGCGTCCACGAGCGAGGCGCCGATGACCATGGACCATCCGCTCAGCATGGACGAGCTGGCCGCCGTGATCGCGCGGGACATCCCGGCGGGCGCGTTCGTCAACCTCGGCATCGGCCGGCCCACCAAGATCGCCGACCACCTGCCCGAGGAACTCGGCGTCGTCCTCCACACCGAGAACGGCATGCTCGGCATGGGGCCGAAGGCCGAGGGCGCCCAGATCGACCCCGACCTCACCAACGCCGGCAAGGTCCCGGTCACCGAGCTGCCGGGGGCGGCGTACTTCCACCACGCCGACTCCTTCGCCATGATGCGCGGCGGCCACCTCGACGTCTGCGTGCTCGGCGCCTACCAGGTCTCCGAGCACGGTGACCTGGCCAACTGGCACACCGGCAAGCCAGACGACATTCCCGCCGTCGGCGGCGCGATGGACCTCGCCATCGGAGCCAAGGACGTCTACGTGATGATGACGCTCTTCACGAAATCCGGTGCACCCAAACTGGTCCCGCAGTGCACCTACCCGCTCACCGGCATCGGCTGCGTCAGCCGGGTCTACACCGAGGTCGCCACCTTCGACCTGCGGCCCCACGGCGTCCACGTGCTGGAGACCTACGGCACCACCCTCAACGAGCTGCGCTCACGCCTCGACGTCGAGCTGCACTGACCTCCTCAGGCCCGCACCTGTCGCTCCGGTTCCTGTGGGCGCAGCAATCGCGCTCGTCATCAATCGTGGTCCGTGAGCTGCTTGTCCAGTTTCCGGATCTCGGCGACCAGATCCCCGGCGATGTCCTTGCGAACGGTCTCGACGTCGCCAGCGGGACGGACGGACCGCAGCAGTTTGGCGGCCAGGTCCGCGGACAGCTGGATCGGGGCGCCTCCGGGCAGCAGATCACCCAGCAGCGCGTGGAGCTGATTGACCGTGCGTACCCGGGCCTGGGCCAGGTTCACACGCCGTTCGTCCACAAGAGCCAGCGCCGTGGTGTGATCCTCGGGCTCGACATCTCGTCCGTCTCCCTGCAGACAGGCGACGGTGGCCGCGGCCGCGGCGTCGATCCGGTCGTTCTTGCGCCGTCCACGGCGGGAGAGCCCACGCACCCGACTGGTCGCCGCGGCAGGCACGTCGACAACGCTCTCGCCGCGGGCGATGAGCCGCTGAGCGAGATGCCGGCCCAGTCCGTTGGCGTTCTCCACCGCCCACTTCCGCTGCGGCCACCGCTTGGCCCAGGCCAGCAGCTGCCGGTAATCCGTCAGGCTCGCCTCGATCCGCATCGTCCAGGTCGGTGACCGCGACCTTGGCGCCCTCAACCGCGAACAGTTCTGCGGTCGCTCGGCCCATGCCCATTGCGGCTCCAGTGATCAGGGCGACCTTGTTCTCCAGACGTCCCATGCCGATTCCCTTTCCCCGTCTAGTTCTCAGGCCTTGACCGACTGGTTGGCCAGGAAGGAGCGGTAGCCGTCCGCCTCAGCTGCACGGCAGAACTGCTGATACACCTGTCCGCCGCCCATGTAGACCTGGAACTCCTCCGGCTTGCCGGGGAGGTTGTCGCCCAGGAACCATGCCTTGGCCTTCTTGCCCTCGGAGTACATGACGGTGGCCTTGCCGGCCCGCTCGGTCTCCTCCATCCACCACGTCTCCGACTCGGGGGTGGCCTCGAGGAACGGCACGTCGTTCTCACGCGCCCACGCGATGGCCCTCTGAAGCCACTGGGCGCCGAGCTGGATCGGGACCGGCAGATTCGAGTACGGCGTCTGCGGGCGCCGTGGTGCACCGCATCCTGCGGACGCTCACGGCGAAGGGCACGGCGGGCACGACGTGTGAGGCCGGATGGCCCCGGGCACGCCGGTGCCCGTCCTGCAGCTGCCTGAACTCGAACCAAACAACCTCGCCAGGGAAAAGCGCTCTTTAAAGCGTGTTGCACAAGGCCGTGAACTGGCAGCTTGAGGGTGGCGTTGGCTCAGTTCCGGATCATGCGGCCAGGGCGACGTTGCGCATGTGGGCGACGGCCTGGACCGCGTGGTGGAGGCCGTCGCCGTGCGATCGGCAGTCGCGGAGGATCTTGTAGTTCTTCATCCGGCCGATCACGTGTCCCACACGGGCGGGCACCTCGCGGCGGGAGGCGTTGCCGTCTTCCTCGTCGGCCAGCAGGGGTCGGCCGGGACGTTTGCGGTGCGGCACGATGGCTCCGTCGGTGACGCGTGTGACGACGCCCTCATGGAGTCGACGATCGGCCTGTACAAGACCGAGGTCATCAAACCGATGCGGCCCTGGAAGGGGCTCTCACACGTCGAACTCGCCACCGCCGAGTGGGCCGACTGGTACAACAACCGGCGTCTCCACAGTGAGATACGGCACATTCCACCCGCCGAATACGAAGCCAACTACTACCGAGCAAGCACGAAACCCCATCTCACAGCCACCAACTGAGGTCTCCAAAGAACCCGGGGCGCTTCACTTTCGGTCCGGGTGGCTTCGTGTGGTTCTCCGAGGGCGGGAAGATGGAGCACGGGGCGACGGCTGACCAAGACGTCACCTTCGTCTTCACCCTCAACAATCCCTTCGGCATCGAATTCTGTGCCGACCCACCCTCTAGGCTGGACGCCCCACACCGCCACCACCGAGGGCAACCCCGCCGTTTCGTGTGATCACCAGGAAGGTGCCCCACCGTGCCTGACGCCACCAGCCTTCCGCCCGCCGACCGCGAGGTCGCCCGCGTGGACGGAGTGTTCTACGGCGACACCGGAGGCACGGGCAACGGCTCCGGCATGCCGGTGGTGCTACTGCACGGCTTCCTGTTCGACCAGAGCATGTGGCGTGCTCAGGTCGCGGCGTTGAGCGCGCGCGGTCATCGGGTCATCACCGTCGACCTCCCCGGCTTCGGCGCCAGTGCCGTACCAGAGGAGCCGGCGACGATGTCGACCTACAGCACCGCGGTCGCGGCGATCATCGACCAGTTGGCGCTGCCGCCGGTCGCCCTGGTCGGCTACTCCATGGGAGGCCAGGTCACGCTGGACACGTACGCCGCCCGCCCCGATCTGGTCGCACGCGTGGTCCTGGTCGACACCGTGGCGCACACCGACCTGCCCGAGGTCGCCCAGGGGCGCCGGGATCTGGCGGCCCGGCTCGAGCGTGAGGGCGTGCGCCAGTACGCCGAGGAGTTCCTGCCGCAGCTGCTGCGCCTCGACGGCGCTTCCGCGGCGACGGTCAGCCACGCGCGCACCATGATGCACGCCGCCGACCCGGTCGGGGCCGCCCGAGCGTTGCGTGCCCGCGCCGACCGCCCGGACTACGGACCGGTCCTCGACGCCTGCCCCTTCCCGGTGCTCATCGTGGTCGGCGAACACGACCCCTTCGACCAGGGACGCTTCGGTGCCGGGATGGCCGAACGGGCGCCCTACGGCACGCTCGAGGTGGTCGCCGGTGTCGGCCACACGCCGCCCCTCGAAGCGCCCGACGTCTTCACCGGCCTGCTCGCGCGCTTCCTCGGCAACTGAGGCGGCGCCACCAGCGCCACCAGGCCGCTCAGTCCGCGACCTTCGCCTGGCCACGAACGCGCCACTCCCGCTCCAGCACGAGGCTCACCGCCGCTCCGACCAGCAGCCCCCAGAACGCTGCACCGATGTGCCACACGGTGATGTCAGAGACCGTGACAAGGAACGTCACCAGCGCCCCGGTGGCGTAGGAGCCGACGAACGCCGCCTGGAACGCTCCTTGGAGCGGCTTGAGCATCGCCAGGCCCCCCAGCGCCGCGACGTACGCCGCGGGCATGGTCGTGATGACCCGGACCATGCCAGGGGCGAGGAGACCGAACCCGATCGCCAGCACCCCGCACCAGATCGCCGCCGCGTAGTGGCGACGTGGCTCGCCCGAGGCGGTGACGAGCGCATTGGTCGGCCCTGCCAGACACGTCGAGGCGCCGCCGAACGGCGCGCTGAGGAGTGATGTCACGCCGCAGACGGCGGTGACCTGGTTCATCCGCGGCTCGTGCCCGACACCGCGCAGCACCGCCATCCCTTGCCCGTTCTGCACCAGAAGGACGGTGACCAGCAGCGGAATGGTGAGCTCGACGAAGGCCGAGCCGGTGAACCTCGGAGTCGTCCAGACCGGGTGCACCAGCCAGCGGCCGGAGAGTCCGACGCCTGTGTGATCGCCGAGCAGGACGGCGACGGCACCGACCGCCAGCGCCACCAGGACAGCGGGCAGCCACCGAGCCAGCCGCGGCACCGCGCTGACCACGATGAAGGCGATCACCATCGGCCCGGCCACAGCGAGGTCGGTGTCGACGGCCCGGACCAGATCAGTGCCGAAGCTCAGGAAGACCCCCGCCACCATTGCCATCACGATCGGCATCGGCAGCAGCCGCATCACGCGGTCGACCTGACCGCTCAGCCCCAGCAGCACGAGCAGCACCGCCGCCATGCAGAAGCCGCCGACGACCTCGGGCCACGTCGTACCGGCGGACATCGCCTGCCCGACCACCACGGTGCCCGGAATGGTCCAGAAGTACACCAACGGCTGCCGGCTCCACAGCGACGCGACGATGGTGAGGACGCCGTTGAGACAGAACACAGCGCTCACCCAGGAGGCGACGACGACGGCCGAGAGGCCGGCCGACTGGCCGACCGCCAGGATCACGGCCACCGGGCCGGTACAGGAGAAGAGGAACCCGACGAAGCCGTTGGCGAGTTCGAGGCGTCCGAAGGCACGCGGACGAGCCGCGACCGCGGCAGGCTGGAGGCGGGTGGTCACCGATGAGGCTCCTGGTGTTCGGCGGCGCGGGCCGCGAGCTCGGTCCGGCTGCGCAGGCCGTACTTCGCGTAGATACGGGTCAGGTGGAATTGCACGGTCTTCGGCGAGATGAACAGCCGCGCCGCAACCTCGCGGTTGGACAGCCCCGAGGCGACCAGCTGGGCGACGGTCTCCTCCTGCGGAGTCAGCTCTCCGGCCGTCCGCGGGCCCTGTGGCGCGCGGACTCCGCCAGCTCGCAGCTCACGATCCGCGGCCTCGACGCGCGTCCGTGCACCGAGTGCATCCCAAAGGTCGCGGGCGGTGGCGAGCATGACCTCGGCATCGCGGCGCTGGCCGGCTCGCCGCAGAGTCTGCCCGTAGCCGAAGGTGACGCGGGCCTGCTCGTAGCGCAGCGGCAATCCGTCGAGCTGGGCCAGGGCGGCGTCGAAGGATCCTCTGGCCTGGTCGAGCTCCCCTCGCGCCCCGTGCCACCGGCCGCGCGCAGCGGCAAGACGGGCTTGTGCGGAGTGGTGACTCTCCTCAGCCGCGCGCCGCTCATGCGGGGCGAGCAGCTGGTCCGCCTCGTCGAGACGCCCATCGGCGATGAGCGCTCCCGCCAGCGTGTCAGCCCACGGCCAGATGCCCGGCTCGGCGAGCGAGCTGCCGGGCCCGGCCTGGGCGAACGGCGCCAGGATGCGGCGTACGCCGGCGTAGTCGCTGCGCGCCTCAGCCAGGTGGGCGCGGGCCAGCAGCGTCGGCACCCGCATGATCTCGTACCCCTGAGCCTCGGCCTCGGCGGCACGGGCAGCCTCGGAAGCGGACTCCCACTCGCCCCGCAGCACATGGATCTCGGCAGCGGTCCACTCCAGCAGGGGCGTGACCAGCACGATCCCCGACCCCGCGGCCAGTAGGCGTCCGCGGGCGACCGAGGCCATGGCCAGGTCCCACTCGCCGGTCAGGAACTGCACTCGGGCGAGCCAGCCCAGAGCCCACAGCGAGATCCGTGTCGAGCCACCGAGAACCCACGGATCGGTGACGCCCTCGAGACGGCTGCGAGCCTCGTCCGGATCGTCGTTCAGGACGCCGAGCCAGCCGTGGCCCATCTGCACCCGCTGTGCCTGGGCGCCGTGACGTACCGTGCTCGCCAGGGCGCTGTACGCCGCCTGCGCCTCGGCGAACCGGCCGGACACGGCGAAGCCGAGCCCTCGGATGGCGGCCGCCTCGATGCCCGCGCCCGAGTCGGGGCCGGCCAGCTCGATGGCGCGATCGGCCCAGTCGATCAGGTCGGCGCCTCGGCATTGAGCCAGCGAGTGCAGCACATGTCGTTGCGCGATCAGCGCCGCGGTGGCCGGGTCCCGTGTCGCGTTGACGATCTCCCACGCCCGGCTGAGTCGCACCTCGGCCTCGTTGGCTCGACCTCGCACGATCGCGAGATACGCCAGTGCGGCATTGCGCAGAGGGGTCTCCCGCATGCCCTCCACCGTCGAGACGAGTGCGCCCGCACCGGCACAGTCGCCTGCGGCAACGAGCGCGTCGACCGATCGGATCAACCGCTCGTCCCTGGGCGCCGGGTTCGAGGTGAGTCTGCTGGCATCCCGGAACAGATCCGCGGCCTGCGCCCAGGCGCCGTCCTCGCCACGCTGGATCGCCAGCACGGTGATCCGCTCGGCCAGATCGTCGTCGGGGACCGGCGTCGCGGCGGCCAGATGGCGCATCTGGGCGACCGGGTCGGTCACGATCTGCGCGGCACGTCGATGCGCCTCGGCCGCGTCACGCGCCCCCATGGTCTCCAGCACCGCCGTCGCGATCAGAGGTGTGCGCCACCGAGGCTCGTGGATCGGCCGGGGATCGATCAGGCCACTGCTGCGCAGGTCGTCGAGCGCGGCGAGCGGATCATCGAGGGCACCCAGCGCCGCGGCGTGTCCGAGCTCCGCGCCCGGGCCCAGGACGGCGAGCGCCTCGGCGAGTGCGCGTCCCGCAGGCCCCGCATCAGCCAGGGCGCACGTCACTTCGGCGCGGATGTGCCCAGGCGCGGGCAGCTCCCGGTCTGGGCGGATCCACCGCGCCGGCGGCAGCTCGTCGAGCAGCGCGAGCGCGTCCCGTGGGTTCCCGTCGGTGTGCCGCGTGAGCGCGGCCGCCATGCTCGGGGGGAGCACACGCCCACGCAGCGCGGCGAGCTCGACGATGGCCGACGCCTCCAGCCCTTCGATGCGGAGCGCGTCGTCGGCCAGGTCGATCAGCCGTGGCGCACCGTGCGTGGCCGAGAGCACGATCAGCACCGGTATCTCGGGGTGGCGGTGCCGTACCGAGCGGAGGGCATTGAGCGAGAGGTCGTCGGCCACCTCGGCATCGTCGACAACGATCAGCGTGGGCTGCTCCACCAGCCCGGCTGCCAGGCGGTCGGCAGCGTGGCTGGGGTGGAGCGGAGGCTCCCGGCGCAGGAGCTGTCGCAGGACGGCACCCGCCTCGTGCCGTTCCCAGGCCACGGCCTGGGCATGGCGGGTCGGAGCGCCGGTCGTGCTGACGAACGCCCGGAGCAGCGCTGTCTTGCCGATCCCCCGGTCACCGAGGACGAGCACCGCTGCCGCTCCCGATGTGCGGGTGGCGACCAGTCGCTGCTCGAGCTCGGCGAGCTCGTGCTCGCGTCCGACACATCCGGCTCGTTCGATGATCACTGTCAGTTCCTGGACGCAATGCCGTTGTTCTGTGCCGTGTCCTTGGGATCAGACGATGAAGTCGCGGCTCATCCGAGGTCGCCGCCCGCGACCGGCAGCACGGTCCCGGTGATGTAGGCGGCCTCGTCCGAGGCGAGGAAGCAGATCGCCGCGGCCTGCTCGTCCAGTGTCCCGTAGCGGTGCAGAAGCGACGACTCCAGGGTCTGGTCGATGTGGGCCTGGAACCACGCCCGCTCCACCTCGTTCGTGGGCTGAGGGGTGCCCCGGGAGATCCGTCGCGGCGGGGCGTCCGTGCCGCCGGGCGCCGTCGCCACGACGCGCACTCCCGCGTCGGCGTACTCCATGGCGAGCGAGGCGGTGATCGCGTTGATGCCGCCCTTCGCCGCGGAGTACGGGATCCGGTGGATGCCCCGGGTGGCCGCCGAGGAGACGTTGACGATCACGCCGTGGCCCGCCGCGACCATGGCGGGGAGCGCCGCGCGACAGGCGTAGAGCGTGGTCATCAGGGAGCGGGTGACCTCGGCATCGATCTCGGGGGCGCTGAACTCGACGAACGGCTTGAAGTTGATCGCGCCGCCGACGTTGTTGATCAGTACGTCGATCCGCCCGTACGCCGCCAGCGTCTCGCGCACCACAGCGGCCGCACCGTCGTACTGCTCGAGGTCAGCGCAGACCGCGCGAGCAGGGACCCCGGTGGCGGCGAGGTCGGCGGTGACCTCGCGGACCAGCTCCGAGCGATCGACCAGCACCACCTGTCCGCCCTCGGCGCCGATCCGCCGGGCGACCGCCTCGCCGATCCCCTGGGCGGCGCCGGTCACGACGACCACCCTGCCGGTGAAGCGGCCGGGGGCGATGAACCGCGGCGTGGTGCTCGCGACGCGGTCGGACATCGCGCGGCGCATGGTCTGCTTGGACCGCTCGGCGTGCGCGGCGATCAGCGTCCGGGCCTGCCCGCGGTCGCCGGCCTCGAAGGCCGCGACGATGTCCAGGTGGTCCTGGGCACAACGGGGGTGGCACCAGGTCGCGTCGCGCAGCACCTCCTCCATCCGGGCCTTCACCCCCAGCGCCTGGTAGGCCTGCAGCAGATGGGCGTTGCCGGTCAGGGCGAGCAGGTAGTCGTGGAAAGCGGCGTTCGTCTCGGTGTAGCGGTGCGGGTCGGTGAACCGCGCACGCGCTGCGTCGACGTACGGCACCGTCGACTCGGCCAGGAGCCGGTAGCCGGCCAGCTGCTGTGAGGTGAGCCGGCCGATGGTGAGTTCGAGTGCGCCGAGCTCCAGCGCCTCGCGCGCCTCGAAGAGGGCGTCGGAAGCCTGGATGTCGGGGTGTTCCTCCCCGATCTGGTAGCCGTCCTCGGCGATGGTGGTCGGGGCCTGCTCCTCGATCGCGGCGAAGACCTGCTGACCGGCCACCGTCCGCGCGTCCGCGTCCGGCAGGAGCGCGCCGTCGACGTCGAGCGCCGTCCGCGCCTGGTCCGCCGCGGCCCCGGCCGACGGCGGTGCGACCAGCTGGCCTGCGATCCGCCGGACCGTGTCGTCAGGGCCGTCGGCAGGCACCGCCCCTGAGGCGACGGTGGCCGCAAGGGGCGCCAGCGCCGTCGCCGGAAGGATCTCCTGGCCGGCGTGGCCGCGGGCGTCGGGCGAGAGCAGCAGCTGCTCGCAGGGCGCGACGCCCACCGGCTCCGCGGCGCGCGGCGGGCTCGTCGCGGCGGTCGTGGCCGTCGCGGCGAGCGCGAACTTCTCGTAGTAGAAGCCGGACGGCTCGATGCCGGCCTCGGCCACGTGAGTACGCACCGACTCCACCATCGGGGGCGGGCCGCACAGATAGACGGCCGCGGCACCGTCGTGCAGATGATCAGGGCTGAGCAGCGCGGTCACATAGCCCTGGTTGCGGGCGGTGGTGGCCGGATCGGAGACGCAGTGGTCCCAGGTGAAGTGCGGCAGCGCGGCGGCCAGTTCGCGGAGCTCGTCGAGCTTGACCACGTCGGTGTCGGTGGACACGCCGTAGATGAGGTGGAGCGGGCGGGGCGAGTCCTCGAGGCGGAGCTTGCGCAGCATGGAGAGGATCGGCGCCAGGCCGGTGCCACCTGCAAGGAGCACCGCGGGACGGTCCGCCTCCCGCAGGAAGAACGAGCCGTGCGGACCGGTCAGGCTGAGCTGGTCGCCGACGGCGGCACGCTGGTCGAGCCACTCGGACATGACGCCGCCCGGGGTGAGCTTGACCAGGAAGGTCAGCCGCTCCTCGCTCGGCGCGTTGCTGAAGGAGTAGGACCGTGTGACGTCCGTGCCGGGCACGGCCACGTTGACGTACTGCCCGGGAAGGAAGGCGAGATCGGCTCGGTTCGGGAGGTCCACCGAGAGCTCGACCGTGGTGGCGCTGAGCCGGTCGATGCCCACGACGGTGCCGGTGTAGGCGGCGGCGCTGGTCTTGGCCACCTCGCTCGTGCTGTTGATCTGCAGCACGAGGTCGGTGCTCGGTCGCAGCTGGCACGGCAGCACATAGCGCTGTGCGGCCTCGTCGGCCGACAGAGCGTCGTCGATGTAGGTGCCGTGCTCGTACTCACCTGATTCGCAGAACGCCTTGCACGTTCCACAGGCACCGTCGCGGCAGTCGAGCGGGATGTTGATGCGCTGGCGGTACGACGCGTCCGCGACCGTCTGGTCCGCGCGACAGGTGATGAACCGGGTGACCCCGTCCTCGAAAGCGAGCGCGACCTGATGGGTCGCCGCCTCGCGGGATGCCTCGAGCCTGGTGGACGTCATGGGGACCTCAGAAGTGATACACGTCGACGACGTGGTGGATGTAGTCGTTCTTCAAGATCACGGTCTTGCGACGGATCAGCGGCTGCTCGCCGGAGAAGTCGATGGTGTAGAACGACGTGCCGTAGTACGGGTCGACGGTGTTGTAGCGGAAGTACATCGTGTGCCAGTTGAAGCGCACGTCGACCATGTCGCCGCGGCGCTCGATCACCTCGACGTTGCTGATGTTGTGCGAGGTCCGCGGCTCGGGGAGCGACGTCGCCGACGAGCGCTCGGTGCGGATGCGGAAGACCCGGTCCTCCAGACCGCCCTTGTTGGCGTAGTAGATCAGCGACATCTCGGTCTGCGGGTTCTCGGTGAGCCGGTCGTCGTCGGCCCAGCAGGGCATCCAGTAGACGACGTCGTCGGCGTAGCAGGCCAGCCACTTCTCGAACTCGCGGTCGTCGAGGTAGCGGGCCTCGCGGTAGAGGAACTGCTCGATGGCGTTCTGCGTGATCAGCGTGGCCTCGGCGGGTGCGGTCCCGGTTGGTGCGGTGGTCATCTCAGTTCTCCTCCTCGGCGGCGACGGCGGCGCGCATCGTCTCGAGCCAGTAGCTGTGCTGAACCGGGTAGAGGCCCTCGTCCTCGTTGCGCTTGCCGGCCGAGACGACGCCCGGCATGTCGAGCGCGGTCGCGACCTCGTCGGGGCCCGTGACCCAGTGCTCGGCGCCGCGGCTCATGTCGTTCCACGGGGCTGCGGTGGCGCGGAAGGTCAGCTGGCAGGAGCGGAACTCCTCGAGATCGTCCGGGGTCGCCATGCCGGAGGCGTTGAAGAAGTCCTCGTACTGCCGGATCCGCCAGGCCCGCGACTCAGCACTCTCCCCCTTCGGGGCGATGCAGTAGATGGTGACCTCGGTCTTGTCCGGCGCGATCGGCCGGAAGTGGCGGATCTGGGTGGAGAACTGGTCCATCAGATACACGTTGGGATAGACGCAGAGGTTGCGGGAGCCCGTCACCATGAACTCGCCCTTGGCCTCGCCGTAGGTCTGCTTCAGCTCCTCCATCCGGTCCCACAGAGGCCGGTCCTGGGGGTTGGCCGCCCAGGTCCACAGGCACAGGTGGCCGTTCGGGTAGGACCAGTAGCCGCCTCCGGACTTGCCCCAGCTGCCGGCGTCCAGGGTCTTGGTGGCGTTCGTCGACTCGCCCGTGTTGCGGCGCGAGGTGGTGGCCGCGTAGTTCCAGTGCGTGGCGGTGACGTGATAGCCGTCGGCACCGTTCTCGGCCTGGACCTTCCAGTTCCCGTCGTAGGTGTAGGTGGAAGAGCCCCGGAGCACCTCCAGACCGTCCGGCGACTGGTCGACCAGCATGTCGATGACCTTCGTCGCGTCGCCCAGGTGCTCGGAGAGCTCCACGACGTCGGGGTTGAGGCTGCCGAACAGGAAGCCCCGGTAGGAGTCGAAGCGGGCGACCTTGGTGAGGTTGTGCGAGCCGTCGGTGTCGAAGCTGTCCGGGTAGCCGGCGCCGTCCGGGTCCTTGACCTTGAGCAGGGTGCCGTCGTTGCGGAACGTCCAGCCGTGGAAGGGACAGGTCAACGTGGTGCGGTTGTCGGTCTTCCTACGGCACAGCATGGCGCCGCGGTGCGCACAGGCATTGATCAGCAGGTGCAGCCGGCCGTCCTTGTCACGGGTGATCACGACGGGCTGCCGGCCCATGTACGTCGTGAAGTAGTCGCCCGGCTCGGGCACCTGACTCTCGTGCGCGAGGTAGATCCAGTTGCCCTCGAAGATGTGCTTCATCTCCAGCTCGAAGAGGTCGTCATCGGTGAAGATCTGCCGGTTGGCGCGGATGACACCCGCCTCCCGGTCATCGACGACAGCCTGGTCCAGCAACTCGCTGACGCGGCGGTACGGGCCGATGCGACGCTCCAGCATCTCGGTCATGGTGACCTCCAGGAAAATAGGTGGCATCGACTGGGTTGAATCGACCGTCGCATCACTATGGCGAGCGTCGTACCCGGTAAATGCCTAGTCCTGACCTGGCAATCGATTAATAAGCAGCCACTCATAATCGAGTCGAAACATGTCTTTGTCCCCTATGGATGCCCGACCTACTGTGATGGGCACGGCTTGGCGTCACTGGGACTCCAGCCGATCTACCGACCTGAGGACGGGCGCCATGGACCTGCGGCACCTGCGCTACTTCACCGCCGTGGCCGAGACCTGCCACTTCGGGCGTGCCGCAGAGCGCCTCCACGTCGCCCAGCCCGCGCTCTCGCAGGCGATCCGTCAGCTGGAGGCCGAGCTCGGCGTCACGCTGTTCAACCGCACCACGCGACAGGTCTCGCTCACCCCTGCCGGTGAGTTCCTCCAGACCGAGGCGGCCCGCATCCTGGGCGCCCTGGACGACAGCCTGCGCGGCGTACGGCGGATCGCGGCCGGACGGCACGGCCTGCTGCGCCTGGGCCTGACAGGCACGTCGTCGTTCTCGCATCTGCCCCGGATCGCCCGGCTGCTCAAGCGCGAGCTGCCCGGTGTGGCGCTGGAGATCCACGCCGACCTGCTCACCCCCGAGCAGTGCGACGCGCTGCGCGCCGGCACGATCGACCTCGGCGTGCTCCGGCCGCCCGCGGCGGGTGAGGGCATCGAGCTGAGCCTGCTCGACGAAGAGCCGCTGGTCCTGGCCGTGCCCGCCGATCACCGTCTCGTGGCCGAGCCCATCATCGCGATGGCCGACCTGCGCGCCGAGCCGTTCATCCTCTACGACGCTCGCCAGTCGGTGGTCAACGACGCGGTCACGCGCGCCTGCCGTACCGCCGGGTTCGTGCCCCACCGCGAACACGCGGCACCCGGCACCTCCGTCCTGTTGGCGCTGGTGGCCGCCGGCCTCGGGGTCTCACTCGCCCCGGCCGGCGTCCGCTCCCTCCCCCTGGACGGCGTCGTCTTCCGCGATGTCGCCGACGCGGGCTCGGTGGGCCTCGCGCTTGGGCGCCGCGCCGACGAGGACAACCCGCTCGTCAACGCCGTCGTCGCACTGCTGACCGCCACGTCCGGCGCGGCCTCCGTCCCTACCGAGGAGCCTGCATGAAGATCGTCCGGGTCGAGGCGATCCCGTTCTCCATCCCCTACCTCAAGCCGCTGAAGTTCGCCTCCGGCGAGGTGCACGCGGCCGAGCACGTGCTCGTCCGGGTCCACACCGACGACGGGATCGTCGGCGTCGCCGAGGCGCCGCCCCGGCCCTTCACCTACGGCGAGACCCAGCAGGGCATCGTGGCGGTCATCGAGAACGTCTTCGCCGCGCAGATCGTCGGCCTGACGCTCCTCCAGCGCGAGGTCGCCCACCAGCGGATGCGCCGCACGATCGGCAACCCCACCGCGAAGTCGGCGATCGACATGGCCATCTGGGACGCGCTCGGTCAGACGCTGGGCCAGTCGGTCAGCAATCTGCTCGGCGGCTACACCGACCGGATGCGGGTCAGCCACATGCTGGGCTTCGAGGAGCCGCAGAAGATGGTGGCCGAGGCCGAGCGGATGCGCTCCACGTACGGCATCACCACCTTCAAGGTGAAGGTGGGCCGGCACCCGGTCTCGCTCGACACCGCGGTGGTGCGCGCGCTGCGGGAGCACTTCGGTGCCGAGGCGGAGCTGTACGTCGACGGCAACCGCGGCTGGTCGCCGGCGGAGTCGGCCGCAGCGATGCGCGAGATGGCGGACCTCGCCCTGCTCTTCGCCGAGGAGCTCTGCCCCGCCGACGACGTCCTGGGCCGCCGCTGGCTGGTCGCTCAGACCACGGTGCCCTCGATCGCCGACGAGTCCGCGACCACGCCCGCCGAGGTCACCCGGGAAATCCTCGGGGGATCGGCGACGGCCGTCTCGATCAAGACGGCGCGCACCGGGTTCACCGTCTCTCAGCGCGTGCACCACCTGGCCGAGGGGCTCGGCATCGAGGCCGTCATCGGCAACCAGATCGACGGCCAACTCGGCACCGCGTGCGCGGTCACGTTCGCGGCGGCCTACCAGCTGACTTCGCGCCGCGCCGGGGAGCTGTCCAACTTCCTCGACATGAGCGACGACCTGCTCGCCGAACCGCTCCAGATCCGTGACGGCCACCTGCGCGTGCCGTCCGGACCCGGCCTCGGCGTCGCGATCGACCCCGACAAGCTCGCCCGCTACCGCACCGACGGTCGGGCCTGATCCACCACCGGCCCCCCTGGGGCCGAGAAGAACAAGCGACAGGAGAAGCACCATGACCTCTGAGGTTGCTAGCGCCGCCGCCTCCGGCGCCAACGCCACCGCGCGCTTCCAGAACGACAAGTCTCCCTACGAGGCGGTCAAGGACGTGCCGAAGGAGCGCGTCGACAAGCTCGCGCGCCGCGTGCTCGAGGCCGTCCACGCCACCATCCGCGAGGAGAACGTCACCTACGCCGAGTACAACGCTCTCAAGGCGTGGCTGATCCAGGTCGGGCTCGACGGCGAGTGGCCGCTCTTCCTGGACGTCTGGGTCGAGCACGTGGTCGAGGAGGTCGCCACCTCCGACCGCCAGGGCAACAAGGGCACCATCGAGGGCCCGTACTACGTCCCGGACTCGCCAGTGATCTCCGACGAGAAGGGTGTCGGCACCGTCCCGACGCGCGAGGGCGAGGGGGGCACGCCGCTCACCTGGACCGGCACCGTCACCGCGGTCGACGGCACCGCCCTGTCCGACGCGAAGGTCGAGATCTGGCACGCCGACGACGACGGCTTCTACAGCCAGTTCGCCCCCAACCTGCCGGAGTGGAACCTGCGTGGCACGAACCACGTCGGCCCCGACGGCTCCTTCGAGATCCACACCGTCCAGCCCGCGCCGTACCAGATTCCGACCGACGGTGCCTGCGGTGCGCTCATCGGGGCGGCCGGGTGGCACGCCTGGCGCCCGGCCCACATCCACGTCAAGGTCTCCGCTCCGGGCTACCAGCTGCTCACCGCGCAGCTCTACTTCCCCGGCGACGCCCACAACGACGACGACATCGCCTCGGCGGTGAAGCCGGAACTGCTGCTCGACCCGCAGCAGCAGGCCGACGGCTCGGCGACCGTGGCGTACTCCTTCGTCCTCGACCCGGAGGCCTGAGTGCTCTTCCATGTGCGGATGGACGTGCGGATCCCGCACGATCTCGACCCCAAGGTCCGGGCTGCGACCGTCGCCCGGGAGAAGGCGTACTCGCAGGAGCTGCAGCGGGCCGGCAAGTGGCCCCACATCTGGCGGATCGTCGGCGAGTACTCGAACTACTCGATCTTCGAGGTCGAGTCGGGCGACGAGCTCCACCAGATCCTGTCCGATCTGCCGCTGTTCCCCTACATGGACATCGCGGTGACGCCGCTGGCGACGCACCCGTCCGACATCAACGGATAGCCCTCTGCCACCACGGGGCTGCTCGACCGGCACGGCCCGGTCGAGCAGCCCCGCTCCCTTCCCCCCACCTCTCCCTGAGCCTCGGACGAAAGACAACTCCGCATGAGCACCGCCGCCCACTCCACGACACCTCGGATCGCCATCGTCGGCGCCGGCATCGGCGGGCTGACCCTCGCCCTGGAGCTACGCCGCAAGGGATGGGAGGTGCACCTCTACGAACAGGCCGAGGAGCTGCGCGAAGTCGGCGCCGCCGTCGCACTCTCGGCCAATTCGGTGCGCTATCTGCAAGCGCGGCTCGACCTCACCCAGCCGCTCGCCGCGGCGGCGGCCGACGTGGACGGTCTGGTCTTCCGCTCCGGACGCACCGGCGACGTGGTCGGTCGGGTGCTCTCGCGTGCTGACTACCACCAGCGCTGTGGAGCGCCGTACTACGGCATCCACCGAGCCGACCTTCAGGCGATCCTGCTCGGCGCGCTCGCCGGCCCGGACGCGGGGAGCGGGGTGGAGGGTCTGCACCTCAAGAAGCGGCTCGTCGACATCGACGACTCCGGCGCGCGGGCCCGGCTCCACTTCGCCGACGGCTCCTCGGCCGAAGCCGATCTCGTGATCGGAGCCGACGGCGCCCGCTCGACCGTACGCCGCCTCCTGCTCGGCTACGACGACGCACTGTACTCCGGCTCGTCGGCCTGGCGTGGCATCGTGCCGGCCGACAAGCTCGATCTGCTGCCCGACCCGGAGGCGATCCAGTTCTGGATGGGGCCCGGCGGCCACCTGCTGCACTACCCGATCGGCAACGGTGACCAGAACTTCTTCCTCGTCCGGCGCACACCGATGCCTTGGTACGCCTCCAGCTGGGTGACACCGGTCGAGCGCGAGGGCGAACACCTCACGATGTTCGCCGAGTGGCACCCGGCGATCGTGCAGATGATCAGTGCCGTCCCGGTCACCGAGCGCTGGGCGCTCTTTCACCGCCCGCCCTTGGAATCGTGGTCGAAGGGCCGGGTGACCCTGCTCGGCGATGCCGCGCATGCGATGGTCCCCCACCACGGTCAGGGTGCGAACCAGTCGATCGAGGACGCCATCGTCCTCGCCGACTGTCTCCTGGCCGACAGCGACTGGGAGGAGGCCCGCGCACGCTATGAACAGCTACGACATGCCCGGACCCGCCGCGTGCAGACGGCATCGATCACCACAGGCGACGTCCTGCATCTGCCCGACGGTGAGGCGCAGCGCCGGCGCGACGCGCGGCTGGCCGCCCCGGACGCGTTCGAACGGCACCTCGCCTGGATCCATGCTTTCCACGCCGCTGGAGAGGCATGAGGGGCTCCCCGCGCTCGCCCCGGCCCGGCAGAAGCCGCTGCTGCGCCGGGGCACGGTACCCAGCACCCGCTGGACAGATCTCGGGCATGAAACCCCCCTCACTGTCAGGCGATTCAGCAGTCACAACGAGCACCGAGCGACCGGCGCCAACCCTGCCAGCCAACCGCAGGACGGGCGCCTCAACCGGGCCTAGGCCGTCCGCCAGCGTCCCGGCCCCCTGTCGGCGGGCGTGCATCCTCTTGAGCAGCCGGACGTGATGTGGGGATGATGACACGGAAGGCCCTGTGTGAAGGGGGCACCGGCGTGAGTCCCGTGCACGACGACACCCATGTTGACGCAGACCGGCGGCTGAGCGACGCACAGCAGTCGGACAACCTGCGGACGTTTGTGGGGGCGGCTGCCCGGCACAGTGGGGGCACGGTCACCGATCGTGTGCATCTGCGGATCACCCGGGATATCGCGGAAGGATTCGCTGCTCACAGCGCTCAGGGCGGGGCTACGAAGACCCAGGTGTGGGAGTGGATCACGCAGCACGCCTCTCCCGCCTATTCAATGGAGGCATTCGAGTCCCGGTGGGAAGTCTTCGAGAGCGAGCGGCTCATTCGTCCCCACCGGTCCAAGAAGCACCAGTTGCGGCACTCCTTCCATCCGCTCGGCACGGTCTTCCTCATGATCTGCGACCGGCTGGAAAGCCGCGGCGGCATCGATGAGCTGATCGCCCTGCTGGACCGTACGCAGGAACTTCTCGACCGCGACCACCCCGACCGTGAGGCGGTCGCCCACAACATCGTGTTCTGCCAGTGGGTGTTCCAGACGTTCGCCGTGCAGCTGGAAGCGCTGGTTCTCGACGGCACGCTGAAGGAGCTGATGGAGGACCAGTGGCAGTACCACCATCAGGACCTGGACCAGCGGGTCCTGCGCCTGAATCACGATGTGAACCGCCACTTCCCGAAGGACGTCGACCTCGCCCACAAGGCTTTCGTCATGGTCGAGGCCGAGCAGCGGTACGCTCACTGGGCCGCACAGGCTCTGCTGCGTGTACTGGACCGCGCCGGGACGACACTGGACTTCGATGTCCTGTCGGCCGAGGAGTACCTGGAGGCTGCCCGGAACGCCCCGCCGGAGCAGCTCGCGGAGGCCGGCCTCGCGCTGGTGGCGGATGCGCCGCAGGTCTGGCTCGACGCCGGGGCTGTCGTGGACGCCTTGGAGGCGTTCGTGCCTCGTCACCGGGTGCGCTACCGGCCCCCGGTGCCCGAGGGCTCTGCCGACCGGGATCCGTTCGGCGCGGTGGCCGAGCGCGCGGCACGGGAACGGGCACGGCGCGAGCGGGCCGCCGACCGCATGCTCCTGGAGCAGGACCGGGCCGAGATGACGGAGGAGTTGCGTCGCTCGCGGTGGCCGCGAGCCGTCCGGCTCCTTACCGACCTGATCATGCTCGATGCCGATCCCCACGCCCCGTACCGGTTGGAGATGGGCACCGAGCTGATCATCGACCGCGAGGCGTGGGTGACCCACCTGCACCCGGTCACGGTGCACCGTACACACACCCCGGCGGTCCCTCGGTCGCCGGCCCTGGTGGCAAGCGAGCAAGGTGATGAAGAACCCTGACGCGGCGCTGGTCCTCGCCGCCGCCCGGGCAAGCGGCGCACTCCCCCGTGACCGTCTTCCGGCGAGCCTTGTGGCGCAGGCCGACGAGGTGGCTCATGTCGCAGGGCGCAGTCTGGTGGAGTGCGACGGCCCGTGGCCCACACCGGCCGGTGCCGTCGGCCCTCCGGGCCCGACCGGCCGTGCACTCGTGCTGGGCTGGTCGGAGACTCCGGTTCCCGAGGAACTGGGCACCTACCCCGTCACCCGGCTCACCCAGACCCAGACGTTCACCTTTGCCCTGTGTCTGGCCCAGGCATGGCCGAACCCGAGCGAGCCCCTGTACCCGGGCCGTCCTTTCGAGCGGGCCGAGATCCTGGACGTGGCCGGTGACATCGGACTGGATGTGAACTTCGCCAAGGCCGCGCTCGACGGCGAACTGCAATGGCTGTTGCTGATCGTCCGCGAAGGTCGCCGGCTGCGGCTGGGGCCGGCGGTGGCCGCGCTGCCCGACACCTTCGCCGAGACCATGCGGCGCTTCCACGACCTGTTGCCGGGCCCCGACGTTGCTCCGCCGACGTGGGAGGCCGAGGAGGCCCCGCCGATGTGGGAGGACGAGGATGAATGAGGCGCCGCTCTCCGACCCCGACGAGGCACAGGTCCAGGCCGCCGTCGCCGCGGTGGAAACCACCGACGGGCTCGTGCCCCGCGAGGCGTTTCCCGCGCTGCAGAGCGATGCGCTGCGGGCGGTTGTCGCCCGCCGCCTGGCCGCGCTAGGTCGCGTGTTGCTGATCCGCGAGCACCCCGGGACGAAGGGCTTCACCAGCGGCTACGACGACAGCGTGGCCGAGCGCCTGGCCGCCGAGGGCATCGGGGTCCTGCCCCCTGTGGAGCGGGCGGTGCTGGTGTTGGTGCTGCTGCGTACAGTGGCGGCTCCCAGAGCCCGCGGCGTGCACGGCTCGGCTTCCTGGCTCACGGACGGGCCGGGTACCAGCGTCGAGGAGCTGTACGCCAACCCGCACTTCACCTACGAGCAGCTCCGTCCGGCGGTACGCCGCCTCAAGGCACGCCGCCTGCTGCGGGAGGGCTTCCACCGCACCCTGCTGCCCGGCCCGGCGCTGCTGCGTCTCACCGACGCACAGTCCGCCCGGCTGTGGGAGGACCTGGTACTGGTCACCCGGCCCGACTCCATGTACGCACGGGCCATCCGCCGGCGCCGCCGGGAGCAGCCGCATCCCGGCCGCGGGCCCGGCCCCTCGCACGAGACAGCACCATGATCACCCTCACCCCGCCGCACCAAGCGCAGCCCCCGGACGATGCCCCAATGAGCCTGGGGATCATCGGCGACCGGCAGCTGCTGTGCGTCCAGACCTTCGACATCGCCCGGCATCCCTCCACCGCGGTCGGGCTCATACCGGGCTGCTTCGTCGCCGTCTCCGGAAAAGGGCCCAGGGATGCGAACGAGTCCGGGAAGACCAGCTGGCTAGCGTCCGTCGCCCTGCTCCTGGGCGATCCGGAATGGCGGATGCACAGCAGTGGTCCGGCCACCGTCGCGGATCTGCTCTTCGAGCCGCAGACCGCCGGGGTGGCCGCCCAGGGCTACGCACCGGCGACCAGCGGCTACATCGCCGGGCTCTTCGCCGCCCCGGACGACGTCGCCGGAACCGCCTATACCGTATGGATGAAGCTGTCTGCCACTCCGACCTATGTCGAGGTCCGGCACGCCCCCGGCGTTCACCTGGCCACCGCCCAGGACGACGACGAACGCCACCATCAGTCCGCCGAGATCTACCGCGGACTGCCCTCGGCGTCCTCACTGGGAGCCACCCAGTACGCGACCGCCCTGTACGGACCCGTCCCCCGCTGCCTGGCCTTCCTGACCTCCCGGGGCAAACGGCGCGGCGGGCCATCGCTGCTCAAGCTCGACACCGGCCTGTTCACCCCCGCCGGCATCGGCACCGCACTGATCGGGCTCACCGGCCGCGCCTCTCTGCTCGATACCGACGCCTCCCTGCGCCATGACCTGAGCGAAGCGGAGCACGAGCTGCAGACCAGCCTGACCGAGGACGCCGACAGTCACGCGATCGAGGAACGAGCCCTGCGCGCCGTCACCCAGCGCAGCAGCGCACGCGAGGAACTCGCCCGCGCTCAGGACCTGTGGGCCCTCCACTACGCCCGCGGGCTGCTCGACGCTCTTGAGCGTGCCGAGCAGCTGCAAGCGGCGCTGGACGATCAAGCCGAGACGCTCGCGCGAGCCCGGGACGAGCGTGCGTCAGCCGAAGCCGTTCAGCACGCGCTCGAGGACCCTACCCGCCTGGAGCACCAGCGCGACGGGGCAGAACTCGCCAAGCAGACCGCCGAGCGGCTGCTGGATCAGGCCCATGACGACGAGTGCCGTGCACGTCACCGGCTCGCCTCGCACAACCAGGCTCTCCAAGAAGCCGAGGACGCCGCGGCCGGGGCCCGGGGGGATCTCGACGATGCCCGCCATGAGGCACAACGGGCCCATCAGCGCACGGTCGCCTGCGAGGTCCGCCTGGGCGAGGCCGGCGCGCGGCTTCAATGCGCCCGCGACGACCTCTCCCGGGCCGAAGAAGGACGCTATGGCGCCGCCGGACGGACGATCAGCACATTGTGCACGGCGGGAATCAGCGCCACGGGCCTGCTCGACGGGCTCGGCCTGCCCCGCGCGGAGCGCTCCGCATGGGAGCCGCGCCTGGCGCTGTACGGCGACGCCGTGTGCATCAGGTCATCCGACGTCCCCGCCGCCCGCAGAGTCCTGGCCGACCAGCCGGGCGCCGTCCTGATCGCCGTACCCAACGATACGGACGGACATGGCTGCGACCCCGTGCGGGGCTTCCTGGATGCCCTGGCCACGCGCATGCGCCTGGAACACAACCCGGACACCGCGGTCGATGACGCCCTCGGCCTGTGTGTGCTGGGCGGGTTCACCGAACCGTTCACCGGCCGGGCCGCCATCGTCGACCGCCTTCGCACCGAGGTGGCAGGGGCCGAGCAGGACCTCGCCGCAGCGCACCGGCTGTGTGACCAGGCCAGGGAAGCCGAAGCGCAGAGCGACGAACTGGTCCGCCGTCTGGAGGCCATCGCTCTCGCCGCTCGCCTGCGGTCGCAGCGCCCCGCGCTCGAACGCGAACTCGCCACTCTCCAGCGCAGGACCGCGGGGCGCAAGCAGGCAAGGGACGCTGCCGAGAGCGCCCTGCAGCAAGCGGTCGTCGCCCACGCGACCCGTGCTCTGCAGCACGTCCAGGCCCAGAGCGTGATCGACAGGGCCCGGTCGGTCGAACGGCAGGCCGCCGAACAACACGCGGCCCTGGAGAAGCAGTTCGCCGCTCTCGACATCATCTACTGGCAGGAGCACGGCGGCAGCCGCGAAGCCGCCCTGCGCGCCCTGCGCCGGCCCACGACCTCACCCCCGGTCGTGGGCGGGCAAACCCCGCAACCCGAACGCCGCACCGAGAGCACCCTGCGCCAGCGGGCCGGCCGTCACCTCGACCACGCTTTCGAAGCGGTCGGTATCGACACCGAAACCGGTGCAGGCGCGCCGACCACCGCACTCCAGGACGCCGTCCGGCGCCACAGCAATCTCGGTGACGACAGTGCCGGCCGCCCGGTCGCCGATGCCACCGCGTTCGAAGCGCCTGCCCGCGCTCTGCAGGACTGGCTCGACCGCTTCGCCGACTCCGACGCCTCGGCCGCCCAGCGCATCGTCGTCGAGCGCGCCGGGCGCGCCGACCGGATCGCCTTCGGCGAGCAGATGGTCGCCGACCTTCGCGAAAGCCTGCGCACCATGCAAGGCAGCATCGCCCTGCGGCTCGGACAGGCCTTGGACGACATCGAAGACGCCCTCGCCACGCTGAACCGCGATGCCGGCCTGTACGGTGCCGAACTCCACCGCGCGCTCAACCCGCCGCCCTCCCTGCAGGACGTGTGGCGCTGTGAAGTGACACCGTACTGGCGGCGTAGTCCCCACGGTCCCCTGCTGCCCTACGACAACGTCACCAACTCGGCGCAGGAGAAGCTGTTCTCCATCCATCTCGTCCTGGCCGCGCTCCTCGCCTCGCCCCATCCACTCGGCCGCGTGCTCATCCTCGACGAACTGGGCGATTCCCTCGGCGCGCACCATCGCCAGGAGGTCCTCGGAGCCCTGGCCAGGAGCACGCAGGAACACGGCATCACGGTACTGGGCACCTGCCAGGAGTCGCTGCTGGACGACGCCGCCGAACACTGCGGCGAACTCCTCTACTTCACCTATCCCAGCCACACCGAGGCGCTCAACGCCCCCACCCGCATGTTCGGCTACGACGCCAACGGCGAGCGCGTCGAGCTGACGATGGACACCCTGCTGGCCGGGCGCGCCTGGTGGTGAGCAATGCAGCACCCGCGACCCGAAAGGCGCCCGGCGAACATCCAGCGCCCACAACGGTGGTCAGCGTTGGTATGTGCCCACGAGCGTGCCGCTCGCCAACTCCCGGCCTTTCACAGCACGATGCACTGCGGCGGCTGTCGGCCGGCCGTGCAGGGGAAGCGGCTCCGACACGGCCCACAGACGGAAGAAGTAGCGGTGCGCCCCGTGCCCCGGTGGAGGCATCGGACCGCCCCAGCCGGTCCGGCCGAAACCGTTGGGCCACTCCTGGCCGCCAGGGGGCGGCTCCCCCTCCGCCGCACCAGTACTCCCCGGATCGATACCGGTGACCAGCCAGTGCAGGAACGTCCCGCCGGGGGCGTCAGGGTCCTCGCAGAGCAGGACCAACTCCGACGTACCGTCCGGCACCGCCGACCAGGTCAGGGGTGGCGAGACGTCATCGCCCTCCCCGCTGTGGCGCCGAGGGATCGCCGCGTGGTCGCCGAACGCCACGCTTCTGAGCTCAATTCCAGTCATACGCGCGGCCCTACCCGGAACAGCACGGCCGGCACCAGCCCAAGCAGGCCAAACACCCCATTTGGCCGAGTACGCCGACCAGCGCACCGGGAACTCGTAAGAGTGACCTGATTCGGAGCACACGATGCCGACGAGAATCCTGCTCGAGGGGCGCCCCGGCTCGGGCAAAACAACCGTTGTCCGCCGCTTGGCCGCCCTTCTGCGCACCCGTAGGGTTGTCGGCTTCACCACGGAGGAGATCCGGCACGGCGGTACCCGGAGCGGTTTCGCGCTGGAAACGCTTAAGGGCGGTCAGCGAGCCGTGCTCGCCCATGTCGACTTCCCGGGTCCACCGCGGGTGGGCCGGTACGGCGTCGATCTTGGTGTCATGGAGCGGCTCGCGCTGCCGCCACTCAGGTCAGCGGCGGCGCGAGCCGCTCATGGAGATCTCGTGCTGATCGACGAGCTCGGGCGTATGGAGCTGGCGTGCACCGCGTTCCAGGACACAGTCCGGTGCCTGTTCGAGTCCGACATCGACATCGTGGCCACAGTCCACGTGCACAGTGACCCGTTCACCGACGCCCTCAAGCAGCGCCCTGACGTCACCCTCGTCCAAGTGACCCTGGCCAGTCGGGATACCCTCCCCGAGGAACTGGCTGCCCGGCTTGGGGGGCCATGACGACCGTCACCTCGGCAGGGCCGTGGCTCCACCAGAGTTGCTCATCGGGCCGGTCCCACCAGTCGTACCGAAGTTGCGCATCGGGCCGACCGCATCAGTCGTCGGAAGAAGAGCGCTGGGGTGCCCCGAAGTTTCCGGACAGGGACCCAATAGGGTTGCCCTGAACAGGAAACGAGGAAGCAGAAGTGGCGCCACCCAGCAAGCTGTTGACGAGCCTGGCCCACCATCCGGGAGAGTGAGGGGCTTCCAGTCGGGTTCGGAACTCAATGTCGAACACCGAGCCGGGCGCCACGCCGTCCGCGGCGGTGAGCCGGTCGCGCAGGAAGACGTAGCCGGGGTGGTCGGCGTCGTTGCGGACCTGGGCGAGGTAGCCAGCGTGCAGGGAATTCAGCTCGCTGTCGGCGATGATCATCGCGCCCCCGGGTCATCGCCCGCGGCCGAGCCCACTGGCAGCTCGTCAGCCTGTACCCGTTGTGGCGCACGCTCACCGACGCCGTCCCGGACATCCGACTCAACACCCCGCCGACCCGGCTCGCTGACACGACTGATCCCCGGAGCACCCACGACCGCCTGTACTGGCGCACCATCGAGATCCGCGACGCGATCCTCACCCTCGCCGACCATGCGCCTCCGGAACTGCGCGGCCACGCCTACGACCACGCCACCGGGTGCGGCTCGTTCTGAGTGAGGGTGTCGTTATGCAGTGAAGGCGAATCTTTCCTGGTCACTGGCTGGGTAGAGACGTTGGTGTTCGGCGGCGACGTGATATTTCCAGTAGGTGTCGAGGTCGCCGTTGGCGGTGACGGCGCGGAGTTTGAGGACGGCTTCGGCGCCGTCGAGGCCCCAGCGGGCGCCGCTGATGTCGAGGCGGTCGGTCAGATGCCGCGCGGCTCCCTCGATGATCCCGATAGCGATGGGCCAGCCGGCCTGAAGGGCCTGGTCGTAGCGGAGAAGCTCGCTCTTGGTGCGCAGGTAGCGGACGCACACATCGGCGCCGTGGCGTTGTTCTGCGGTCAGCTCTGCCTGGTCGGCTTGGGTGTGGAGGGCGTCGGCGACTTCGGCGGCATCGCCGTGGAGGATCGCCAGGGCGTGGGTGGCGACCCAGTCCTCGGCGGCCTTGTCGCCCATGGTGTGAAACACCACGCCGAGGACCACAGGTATTCCAGGACGGAATCGGCCTCGCCTACCTGCACGTGGTGGAGACCACGTAGACCAGCCCGCCGCAGGGCCTGGACCACGTCGGCGGCCCCACCGCACTGTCACGTTCGGCGTTCTCCGGCACGATCATCACCAACGGTGAGTTCACCCGGGAGACCGCCGAGGAGGCCCTCACCGCCGGCAAGGCCGACCTCGTCGCGTTCGGCCGCCCGTTCATTGCCAACCCGGACCTTCCCGAACGCTTCCGCCTCGGCGCTCCCCTGAACGAAGGCGACCACGACACGTTCTACGGCGGCGACGAGCGTGGTTACATCGACTACCCCACGCTCTCCGAGGCTTCCTGACCCGAAGAAGCGTACGAGAGCACACGCTCCGCGACTGCGCTGCCCCGGGCGGTTCGACCCGTCGTAGCGCACCCCGCACCGCTGGCGGACCGTGCTCCGGTGGCTCTTGGCCACCCGCTCCGAGCCGTACGCCGGCAGCGTGCTCTCCGGCGGCTCAACCGCCCAGCATACGAACTCCACCACATGGTCCGGCACGTCGATGGCTGCGGCACAAACACCACCGGGCCGTCTACGGCGACATCGAGTCCATGCGCAGCCGCCCCGGCGACGCGCTCGTCGAAGGACGTCCGCCAACGGCACCACCGCTCCCACCGCGCCGCCGAACTCGCCGTGGAGCGCGCCCGCTACGAAGCCGACCGGGCCGAACGCGCCTTCAGCCAGGTCGAACCGGAGAACTGGCTCGTCGCCCGAGACAACCTCGGCTGGGCCTTGCAGCGCACACGGCTGTCACACCTGCAGTCTGCTCACTCGGAGAACGCGCCTTCGCCCGCCTGAAGCAGTGGCGGATCTTCCGCAAGGCCCGGTGCAGCACCAACCGCATCGGCCCCACCGTCGTCGCCCTTCACGCGATCGAGATCGCCTGGCGCGGCAGCAGCGTCCTTACGATCAGATCCGCCAGCGCGGTCCCCAGGATCTCGACGCTCCAACTCGCCCGGGAGAAGAAGGAGCGGGCCCGGTCGTGCGGCCAGGCGCGGGCCAGGCCCGCCCCGGTGAGCATCCCGGTCACCGTGCCGGGCCCGGTCTGCGCGACCAGCCCGGTCACCATCGCAGTGAAGGTCGCGAAGCTCGGCGCGGTGAACACACGCAGTGTCTCCAGCACAGCCAGCAAGGACGCCGGTACCGGCGAACTCGGAAGCATTGGCGGGTCCCCTCCCCGGCGCGGTCGCCACACCGCTGATGCTGCCGCCGTCCGGCCTGAAAACAGCCCGAACCAACCGGCCCGTCACCCGCCGGGGTGATCGTCTGGCGACTCACGCGCCCCGGACGGCTACCGGCGCGCCCGGAACAGCGGACGCCGTTGCAGCTATTCGGGGAAGGCGACGGTGTAGTGGAAGCCGTCGTCGCCGACGGCGTGTCGCAAACTCCGCACGATCGCCTCGGGATCGTCATAGGGGCCGTTGACGTAGAAGGGCTTGCCGTCACGACCGAAGCGGATCGGGCTGGGGCCGGCAGGCTCACCGAGCACAGCGGCGGCGGCATCGAAGTCCGCCTCGGGAGCGAACCCGAGCTCGCGGGCGTAGTCGGCGGCGCCGAACACCAGGGCGCGGACAAGCTCGGCGGGAACCTGCACATGCCCCTCGAAGGCGCTGAAGTAGGCGTGCCGGTGCGCAGCCAGCTGACTCGGGGTCATCGGCTCCGGAGGCAGCGCGTTCTTCACCCCCAGGCACCACACATCCAGCAGGAACCCGGCAACCTGGGCCTTCGCGGAGCGCGCGCTGTCCGCGGCGACGAGCACGGCGACAAGGCCGCGCACCTCCTCGGCGTCAAAAGCCCCAGGGTCCAGGCCTGTCCACTGCGGCGCACCCTCAAGATCCACACTGCGGCTCCAGCCGGCGTTCACCCAGCAACGCGGCTCGCCACGACCCGGCGCCGAGACCTGCATGGCGCCGTTGAGCACCCCGACGACATCTCTGACGCCCACCCCCAGCGTCCTGGCGATCGCCTTCGCCGACCGACCCTGCTGGTCTAGGTGCTGTACCTGCGCTACAAGCCGCTCATCCATAGTCCCACCCTACGGCCGCCGCCAAGGCCACAGGGCCCAAACGCCAGCAGCCCAACCACCCAAGCGACCCTGCGAAAAGGGCGAAACTCGAGAGAGGATCATCGGTAGCATCCGGCGTGAGGCCCTCGATCACATCCCCCTTCATGGGCGAGGCCCACGCCCGACAGGTCCTGGCCACCTACAAGAAGCACTACAACGCCCATCGGCCTCATCGGGCCCGCAGTCAGCTGCCACCCGACTCGGTCCAACACCCGCCACCGTGCACGACTTCGATACGCGCAGACTTCTACGCAGCCGCGTCCTCGGCGGCGTCATCAACGAGTACCGCTACGCGACCTGAGTGGCAACGATGACTCTCCGAGCCCCACAGGGTGTTGTTGACCAGGGCGTGGGCCGATGGCGGCCGCCGGAGCAGCATCTCGGCCGTGGAGCGACCGCTCGCCCCGGCCAGCGGGTGCGGGCCGGGGCGATGGTCAGGTGCCGTATGCCGCTGCGAGGCGTCAGGCGTCGCGGCGGGGGCGCTGGAGGGTGAAGGTTTCGAAGGGCTTCATTTCGCCCTGGGTGCCGGTCACGTCGTAGTACGTGACCGTGATCGTGGTCAGGCCGCCGGGCTTGCCCGGGTCCACATCGAAGGAGGCGAAGCCGTAGGAGTTGGCGGCGTCGCGGACCGCCGACCAGGGGGCGTCCTCGCGGGTGTAGACCGGGGAGCGTTTACCGGTGCTGGAGTCCGGGGCGGTGACCGAGGTGATCACCCGGCAGGCCGGCGGGTTGAAGAACAGCTGGTTGGAGGGGGCCGAGGTGCCGCCGCCGCCGATCACCATGTGCACGGTGCCCTGGGTGGTGTCGATGACGTCGGTCCGGGTGGCGGCCGGGATCGGGGTCAGCGTGGCATTCTGCTGCTGTCCGCGGACGGGGTGCGAGCGCTCGTAGTGGTGCTCGTGGCCGCAGACCACCAGGTCCACGCCATACCGGTCGAACAGCGGCAGCCACTCCTGGCGGATTCCCAGGTCGGCGCCGTTGAACTGGTCGGCGGTGCTGATCGCGACCTGGTGCATGCAGACCACGATCCAGTCGATGCCGCGGTCCGCGCGGGCGGCCTTCAGCTCCTTCTCCAGCCACTTCTTCTGCGCACCGCCGGAGTAGCCGCGCACATAGCTGTTGCCGCCGTCCTGGTAGCAGACGTCGTCGTTGGCGAGGAAGATCACCTTCACCGAACCGGCGGTCATCGAGTACCACAGGCCGCGGGTGGTGTCGCTCTGGCCGTCCTGCCGCGGCAGGGCGAAGTAGGTCTGGAAGGCCTGGTAGCCGATCGGGCCGTTGCCGAGCTCGTTCTCGTGGTTGCCCGGGGCCGGCATCCAGGGGCGGAAGCGGGCGCTGCGCGTGTTGTTGTCCCAGAAGTCGGACCAGGTGCGCACCCGGTCGGTGGCCAGGTTGGCGTAGCACAGGTCGCCGTTGAACAGGTGGAAGAGCGGACGCACCCGCTCCACGCCGGCGGGCAGGTTGCCGGCCGCCGGGCTGCCCAGGTTGTCGTTGACATAGGTGCCGTTGGACAGCTTGCCCAGGGTCGGGGTGCCCTGGTCGCCGAAGCTGGTGAAACGCAGCGCGGTGCGGCCCCTGGGCGCGGTGGTGAAGGACCCGAACTCCGGCTGGGCGCCGTCGTGGGCAGCCAGGTAGACGTGGTCCGTGTCCGGGCGCAGGCCGGTCAGGTGAGCGTGGTGGGCGTAGACGTCCTGGCCCGACTTGGCATCGGTGTAGCTGACCGTTTCCGCGCCGAAGGTGTGGGTGTACGCGCCCTTGGCGTTGCCGAGCAGCACCCGCGCGTTCTTCACCGGCCGCAGGGTGTGCCAGGAGACGACCACCTCGGCGGACGCGTCCGAACCGAACTGCAGGTGCAGGCCATTGACCGCGGGGGTGTTCACCGGGTCGGCGGCCGGCACGCCCAGCACCGAGGCCGGGCCGTCCCCCCCGGCCTGTGCCGGGGTCTTGTCCTGCGCGGCTGCGGCGGCGGGGCCAGCGCCCAGCAGTGGGCCGACCGCGAGGGTCGCACCGGCGACCCCGGTGGCGGTGAGTACGCCGCGGCGCGACATGAACGATGCAAACAGCTTTTCGTCAGAATTCACGGCCGTACGTTCCCGCCACAACCGTGACGGCAGGTGAGCGCGCAGCGAATGGAACGTGAACCTTGCGCCCTTGAGCCACCGCTCGGCGGCGAGCCCTTCCGCACTTCCACCCACCGCACCGACACCGGTGTGACTCACTTCCAGGACGGTGTGACCAGGGACTACGCCGTCGCACTGGACGGCGCCGGAGTGCACTGGATCAGCCGCGACGGCCTTGTCTGGGCAGTACGCGAACAGGAGGCCCTCGAGGCCGTTGCGAAGGACGGCGGTGGTGTCGGCGGGCCCGTCGCCTCCCCCATGCAATCGGAGCGATCAATTCCAGCCTCTTCACTTTGGGCTACCGACGAAGCGCAGCGTTGTCACTCGACTGAGCGACAACGCTGCATGGAACAGAGGCAGATGGGCTGCCGAGCGAGAATGCACTCGACATCTCAATCGTCTGTAGACACCCTGCAATCAGCCCGCACGCCAACGCCCGGTAGCACCAGCCAGGCCGTCTTCGTACTCTTCTGACTCTGGAACCCCATACGCCCTTGGTCAGTTCATGGACGATGCGCAGGCCGCGCCCGCGTTCGGACAGCAAGGCACACAGCGCCTTCAAACCGCCCCCGCGGTGCTCCTCGACAGGCGCGTACGGTGCCGTCGCCGGGAATGGGGGGACCGCCGGGATTCGTGGGTCATGGTCCTCCACCTCGCAGATGACCTCGGTGCCGGTGCGGCGAAGCCGCAGCTCGTACGGCCCGACCGCGTGCTCGGTGGCGTTGGCCACGAACTCGGAGACCGCCAGGACCACATCGCTAATAACCTCACCGTCGTAGCCGAGCTCGTCAAGGGCACAGCGCAAGGCGACACGGGCCTGCGCCGGGGCATTACAGGTGGTGCTGGTCCAGCGCCACACGACATACGGGGTGGCACCCAGTGGATAGCGTGGGGTCATCGTCGCCCTCCCCGAGCCGCGTGACGCCCCCGTACGACGCACCGGTGGCGACCACGGCCCGGCCGTACGGAATCGCACGCTTCGAGAAGGGCGAACGGGCTGGCCGCCGTCACGGACGGCAACAGCAGCACAGCGGTAAAGAGAATCGGCGCCACGTCAGGGACCTCCCGGCGAACACGGATGGAACGCGACCACGACACCGTGGGTCCGCGAAGAGCGGAATACTGGTCTAACGAGTACTTTCAGGGAGTTTCGAGTAGGTGGCGCTGAGTACCCCAAGAGCCGAGCGGCCGGTTGGCGGGGCGCTTCGACAAGGGCTGGGCGTCTTACGGGGAGTGCGGCTCAGCGCGAGTTCAGCGCCCGTAGCGCCGCGTTGATCACGTTCTGGGCGTCAGCGCCGTAGACCGCGGACTCCTGCAAGGTCTTCCAGACGCGCAAGTAGGTGGCGATGCTGTCGGAGTCGTCGACCCACAGCTCTGCGTGCCAGGTCTCTACCGTCACTAGTCGCTCATCATGGACCCAGAACCCCCCAGTGGGCGGGAGCTTCAACGATGCACCGAAAGGGATGACCCCCAGATGCACGGTGTCCATACCCAGAATTCCGGAAAGCCTGTCGAGCTGCCCACGCAGCACGGAGGGCGGGCAGATCAGGGAGTGCAGCGCTGCCTGACCGATCAAGATCCGGAACCGCCTGTGCGAGTCGTAGAGCAGTTCCTGCCGACGCATACGGACACGCACGGCCTCTTCGGTATCGCGCTTCGAGTGCTGGAGTTCGGCGTAGCGCATGAAGATCGACCGCGCATAGTCGGCGGTCTGGAGGATGCCGGGGACCGTGACACTCTCGAAGCCGTGGACTATGGAGGACCGCTGGTACTCGGATGTGATCGTCTCCTGCACGGGCTGGTGCCCTGCCGCGAGTTGTCGGCGCCATGACCGGATGTGCGATTCAAAGCCGCGCAGCCGGGCGAGGAGTTCGTCGTAGACCTCCGGCTGCCCAGTTGCTTCGGTCCACAGCTTGAGGTCTTCGGGTGTCGCCGTCTGCCTACCGTTCTCCAGCTTGCTGACCTTCGACTTCGGCCAGCCGTGCTGTTCGGCGAGCTGAGTACCGGTGAGACGGCCCCCAGGTGCTGAGAGCCGAAGCTCCCGAAGGCGTACGCCTAGAGCCTCACGCGCCTTCTGGTAGTCCGTGCTCACTGGTACCCCGCCTGCCTATTCCTCCTTCGCGGGCAGCAGGGCCGCGAAGCGCTCGCAGTGGATAGCGTGATGCATCGCGGCGTCACGCAGCATGGAGTACCGGACCACCTCGGCCGGCTCTGTGATCAGTTCGACGTCGACCAGGTTGTCGTCGGCGTCGAAGTTGAGCTGGGCGACGAGCCGCGAATCGAAGATCCAGAAGTCAACGTCTCCGAGTTGCAGCTCCTCGGCGTCGGCCCGCCACAGGTTGCGGATGTCCTCGCCCAGCTCGATGTTCCTCTCCGCGTTGACCATGAGGTAGCGCTGGCCGGCCGTGGGCGGGCTGTCGACGATGAGGGCATCCTCGATGCGCCGGGCCCATGACTGGACGGAACGCTCGGTCATCGGCCACAAAGAGTGGCAGCCGGGCAAGCCCGATCCCATCGGCATCTCCATGGACGGCTTCCGCACCGCGGTCACCAGTGAATGGCAAGCCGACGAGCACCACGGCCGCGGAGGACAAGCTGGAGTACGCCCCGTGCCCCGGAGCCGAATACTTCCGGCCCGAACGCCGGGCGGCCCTGATCCACTTGGCCGGGCCTGGTGCCGACCAGGCACAGAGACATGGCACGTCCGCGGGCTCCGGGAGGGGCGGCGTCGTTGTGGGACGCCGTATAGAGCGCGGCGTGGAAGCGGCGGTGTGCCACCAACTGGAACGTCGAGCTGGAGTAGACCCGCAACGGCGAGAGGTACCGCTTCCTCAGATGGGGACAGTAGTCACTCAAGAAGTTAGTGGTCGTGCCCCCGGTACCGTGTTGCGTCAGCCGGACATTGGGGTGGCGTACGGCTCGATCTCGCAGTGGTCGACCGAGTCGACGAGGCCCTCGCCGACCTTCAGCCTGGCGGTCGCCTTGCCCTTTGTGGGCTCGCCTTGCAAGGCTGGGGCCGGGAGGCACGGGCTTTCGGAATGCAGGTGGGCGGATGTCACTCGGGTCGGGTGTCGGGCAGTGGGGCTCCGGCCTTGCGGAACTGCTCGCGCAGCCCCCAGCCGTAGGTCGCGGCGAGGTCCTCTCCGGCGTAGCACAGGACTTGGTCGCCGTCGTAGGAGCCTTCGCAGGAGTGCAGGCCGTCGAGGACTCCCAGGGCGATGGCCCGGGCGGCGTCGGTCAGGCCGAGGCCGAGTCGGCGGGTGACGTCGTCCTGATACGGGCGCAGGGCGTCTTCGACGAGTCGCCCGGCCGCGTCGTGCGGTTCGACGTAGCCGAAGCCGGGCCGGTATCCGGTGTGCAGGTCGTCGATGTCAAGGGCGAGCAGGGCCGAGCGGACGTCCGCGGCGGTGTCCTCGCGCAGAGCGGACAGCACCCGGTGCGTGGCGGCGGGAGAGTTCCCGGGTGTCCCTGCCGGGGTGAGGAGCGTGAGCGCCAGGCGCTGGGCCTCGGGCAGGAGTTCCGGCCGTGCGGCGAGCAACGCGTCGAGCACGCTGCCCCGTTCGGCAGCGGACAGTGCACGGAAGGCTGCCGCGGCGTCGGCCCGGTTCGCGTCCCGCTGCGGCGCGGGATACCAGCCGATGCCGCCGTTCACGGCGGCGAGGGCCAGTGCCACGGCGTGTTCGCACAAGGCGTCGCGGGATCCACAGTCGCATGCGCTGACCAGTTGGCGGTCGGCCACTCCGACCCAGACCGCGTGCGGCGCCTCCCGGCCGGCGACGACCCCGGCGGCCCCGCCGTCCGCCGCGTCGCACTCCTCCACTGCCCCTTGGCGGTGGAGTTCCTCCCCGGTGCGGAAGGCTGCCGCACCCGCTGTCTGCCGCACGGTCTGCGCGGTCACCTGTGCTGCCATCCGGTCATTCAACCCCACGGCCGGGACCCGGCTCCAGCCGGGGTCATTCACAACAGGGCGGAAACGCGCTGCGCGGTCTCGATCTCGCACCTCAGGAGGGGGATGCGGTGATCCGGCGGCGTTCGCGGACCCCCTGTGCGCGCATCGGCACGTCCGCGCCGATCTTGTCCGCCAGGTCGTGGAGCGCGTCGAGGCCCGGTAGGTCGTTGAGCCCCTTCGTTGTCAGCGCACGCGCCTGCCCGAGGTCACCGCGTGCGAGGGCGAGCCGCGCGCGGAACAGCAGCAGATGGCCGCCGTCCAGTGCCGGATGGACGGCGATCTTGTCGAGCAGGTGACCGGCGTCGTAGTCCGGCAGCCGCTCCAGCAGCATGTCGTGCCAGTCCAGCAGGTCGTCGGCCCGACGCTTTCGCTCGTACCCGGCGGCCGAGTAGCCCAGGCCGCGACGATCCGCCGCTCCCTGCGTCTCGGCGACACGGTCGAGAGCGTCCACGTACTGCTCCGCGCACGCCACCCACGCGTCGGGGGCCGGAAGCAGGCGTTCGAGGACGGCGGCGAGCGGCGTCTCGTGTTCCGGCACCGAGCCGAAGCCTCGGAGCGTCCAGCCGTGGCGGGATTCCCAGCGGACCAGTTGCGGCATGGCACGCTCCGCGAACGCCACCGGGCCGTGACCCTGCAGCATCGTGGTCCACAGCGCGGCAACAGCATCGGAGGCGATGAACTTCGCGGCCTCCATCGGATCGTCGGAGCGGAAGCACTGGTAGGCCTTGCAGTAGCAGGCCAGGTCGACGATGGCCGCGACCGCCTCTTCACCCGGACGCGGATCCTCGGCCGCGAGCGCCTCGCGGGCCGCCTGGGCGTGACGGCGGAAGGTGAACCGCCAGCCCGACCGCGCCTTGGGGCTCACCTCGCGCCCTCCGCCGAGATAGGCACCTGCGCGGGCCAGGCCCACGAACTCCCGCACCTCCGCCAACACCTGCTGCGGGTTGGCGGGTTGGGCCTTCGTGCGGGCCCTGGGGACGCTCGCCACGGGCGCGATCTCCGCCTCGATCCGCTCCCGCACGGGCGCGGCACCGCGCCAGTACAGGTTCCACAGCGCCTTCCGCAACCGCTCCTCGTCGAGGCCGGCCAGCTGGGCGAAGAACTCTTCGCGGTTCATGCGCTTCACTGCCATGGAGCCGGAGGATACCGTCCGGCGCGCGGTCGCCGTCCAACCCCTTGCCGGTTTCGGCGTCGTCGGCGCACGCGTGCACGGTGTTCTCGTTGACCACCGCTGCCATGTGGGCACGGTAGCCATGCGGGCATGGGGGAGGTATCCCGCCGACGGCCGGGCGGGCGGTCGGCGCTGCCCACTACGCTCGGTGCGCGAAGCGTTGACACGACGGACGGTACGAGGTGCAGGCGGTGGGCAAGCGTAACCAGGAGCGGCGGCGCGCCAAGAAGAAGCAGCGGGACGCGCAGCAGCGGCGTGGGACGCCGCGGGAGCGGCCCTACGGGGCGGGGGCGGCCTTCGGGTTCGGCACGTGTGAGTGCGGCGATCCGCTGTGCCCGGGCGGCGGGGGATCTGTGCCGCCGCAACGCGGCCCGCGGACGGTCTCGGACCTGCTGGATGAGGCGATGGTGCGGCTATGTGCGGTGCCAGCGAGGGAGACCGCGCGCCGTGAGGCAGCGCTTGAGCGGGCAGCCGCGCTGTTCACCAAGGCGGGCATGAGCCGTGCGGTGCTGCAGTCGAGCGGCGAGGTGCTGCACGGGCTGTGGCATCGCGGCTGGCAGCCCGCCGATGTGGTGCGCGCTGCGCGCCGGGAGCTCAAGGCGCGGCATGCGCGGATTGCCGCTGATCTCATCGCTGCTGAGCACCGCGCGTACCCGGTCGCGGGGCTGTTTGGGCGCTGGGCGGGGCAGTTGGCCGATGTGTCGGCCGAGGTGTGGTGGGGCGAGGACGACGCCTATCTGCAGGGCGCGGCGGCGCGTGAGAAGTGCGAGGCGAGGGTGCTGGGGCGGGCGGTCGTGGAGCTGTTGGAGCTGCTGAGCGGGCTGCCTGAGGTGCCGCAGTTGATGCCCGCGCCGTGTGAGGCCGGCGGCGCTGCGGTTGCGAGCGGCGGCGGGGCGGAGGTGCCGCTGCTCGCCAAGATCCGGGCGCTGTTGGCGAAGGCCGAGTCGACCCGGTTCCCCGAGGAGGCGGAGGCGCTCACGGCCAAGGCGCAGCAGTTGATGGCCCAGCACAGCATCGACGCGGCGCTGCTGGCCGCCGAGCGGGGAGATCGGCAGGTGCCCGGCGGGGTGCGGGTCGCGGTGGACAGCCCGTACGAAGAGCCGAAGGCGATCTTGCTGCAGGCGGTGGCGGAGGCCAACCGGTGCCGCACGGTGTGGTCGAGGCATCTGGGCTTTTCCACCGTGGTCGGCTTCGCATCCGATGTGGAGGCGGTGGAGTTGCTGTACACCTCGCTGCTGGTGCAGGCGCAGTCGGCGCTGCAGGCGGCCGGGGCGCGCACATACGGCGACGGGGCCTCGCGCACCCGCTCCTTCCGGCAGTCGTTCTTGGTGGCCTACGCGACCCGGATTGACCAGCGGCTGGGGCGGGTCACCGAGCAGGCCACCGAGGCGGCGAGCGATGGGGGCCGCGGGGCCGCGCTGCTGCCCGTGCTGGCCTCCCGGGCCGAGGCGGTGGACGATCGGGTCGACGAGCTGTTCGGCGAACTGTCGTACCAGCACAGTTCGGTGCACGCACGCGACCGCGAGGGCTGGGCCCACGGCACCGCCGCAGCCGACCGAGCAGAGCTGCACGGGCAGGCCGACGCGCTGCGCTGACGCGGCGTTGATGGCCTCGACCAGCACGCCGTGTCCACGATGATCACCTGACGGGGTTCGCGGGCCTGCTGGATAGCCCACGGGGCGGTGACATTGCGGGTGACGCCGGCAATGTGCGCCGTGTGCGGTCCAGAATATTCGGGCCAGCCCGCGACCAAGCGCATTCAGCGTTGCTCGCCCAAGACCCAAGGTCGGGAAGTTAAGGCTGGCTGGGGCGCTGTCCAGGCGAGGGTGGATACGCGCTGACCTGGGAGTACATGCGGAACGGGACCGCTGGTAGATCTTGGGACGTCCTCACAAGACAGTCCGAGATCCAGAGCAGAGGTCCCGTTGCCCGGCCAGTGTGCCACCATCACCATCACCCTCACCCGTACCAGCACGGTCGCCGCCGGGGTTTACGCCCCGGGCCATCTGGGTGAGTTGACGCAAGTCGTCCCCTTCGAGCTGGTCGACGCCGTGCTGGAGGAGACCGGCCGCACCCAGCAGCGGCTGCGCGCTCTGCCCTCACGCGTCGGCGTGTACTGCCTGCTCGCCCTCGCCCTGTTCCCCGACCGTAGCTACCAGGGCGTCTGGCACCAACTCACCGCCGCCCTCGGCGACCTGTCGCTCCCGCAGGTGTCGACCACCGCGCTTCGGCACCTGCGCCGCCGCCTCACCCCGCCCCGCTCAAGCTCCTGTTCTAGACCCTGGCCGGACCGCTGGCCCAGCCCACCACACCCGGCGTGCGCTACCGGCACTTCCACACCGTCGCCTTCGACGGCTGCTCCTCGGTCAAAACCCCGGACAGCGAACGCGCCCGGGGCTGGCTCGGCAAGATCCGCCACCGGCTCGCCTGGGCCGGCTACCCCACCGTCCAACTGATGGCACTGGTCGAAACCGGCACCCGCGGCCTGCTCGGCGCCTGCCTCGGCCCCAGCAGCGTCGGCGAGACCGGCTACGCCAAGCGCCTGCTGCCGCTGCTGAACCGCGAACACCTTCTGCTGACCGACCGGGCCTTCGACAGCAACACCTTCCTTGCCCAGGTCGCCGCCACCGGCGCCCAGTTCCTGGCCCGCTGCAAGTCCACCCGCCGCCCGCCTGTGCTCCGTGTCCTGTCCGACGGCTCGTACCTGTCCCGCTTCGGGGAGCTGACGGTGCGCGTCATCGAGGCCGACATCGTCTGCGTCCTCGCGGACGGAACCCACGTCGGCGGGCGCTACCGCCTGGCCACCACCCTGCTGGACCCCGCAACTGACCCCGCCGAACGTCTGACCAGGCTCTATGCCGAAAGGTGGGAGATCGAATCGGCGTTCTTCGCCCTGCGCTCCACCCTCATGGCGGGCCGGGTCCTGCGCTCGGGCGACCGGTTCGGCATCGAACAGGAACTGTGGGCCGCCCTCGCCCTCTACCAGGCGCTTCGCACCGCCATGGTCGACGCCGTCGAGTCCCGCCCGGGCACCGACCCCGACCGCGCCGGCTTCACCACCGCCCTGCAGACCGCCCGCAACCAGGTCGTCCTCGCCGCCGGGATCGCCCCCGAGCACCCGCAGCTGGTCGTCACAATCGGCGCTGCGGTCCTGGAGAACCTGCTGCCCGCCCGCCGCCCGCGCATCAGTGCCCGCAAGGTCAAGTCCCCGATCTCGCGCTACCACGCCTTCAAGGGCCAGGCCCGGCCCCAGGCCTCCACCCCGGTGACCGCCATCGAGATCACCATCCACGACCGCACCAGCGCCCCGCCCACACCGCCCAGCACCCTCCCGCCACCGGCCGAAGAGGACAACGGACATGAAATCACGGAGAGTTCACCTACCGACACGACCTCCGAAGAACACGAATCGGCAGACCCAGGCGGCCGCATCACGCTCGTTCTCGCCGTGCTCGCCAGCCGCCCCGGCGAGCCCTGGCACGCCCGCGACGTCGCCCGCCTCCTCGGCGTCACCAACCTCAACAGCTTCCGCGTCCAGATGTCCCAATGGGCCCACCGCGGCCTGATCCACAAGACCGGACCCGCCACCTACGCCCTCGCCTGCTGACCACGACCGGCCTCGACACCGACCACAAGATTCTTAACTTCCCAGCCTTGGGTCTTGGCCAGCGAGTTGAAGGTGATCGCCCCGTAGCCAACGAAGGCCAGGGTGACGTACTCGAGCGGCAGTCCTGGTGCCAGCGCGGCGATCAGGATCACCGACCCCCAGCCGAGGGCCGAGAAGCGCTCATCCCCGATCTCGTGCCGCGCGAGCACCTGGTGAACGCCGTCAGCCTCAACTCGGTGACGATCAACGTCGCCCGCATCGTCGGCGCGGCCTTCGGCGGTCTCGTCGCCACCGTGCTGGGTCTCGCGCTCTGCTTCGGGCTCAACGGGCTCTCGTTCTTCGTCGTGGTCGCGATGCTGCTGATGATGCGCGGGAACGAGATCAGCCAGCACCGGCGTGAGACGCCCCGCAAGGGCCAGATCCGGGAAGGCTTCGCCTACGTCGTCCGTACTCCCGAGCCCCGATGAAGAAGAGCCGGTAGTTGCGTGTGCGGAGCGAGTCGAACCTAGCGGCTCGAAACCCGCGCAGAGGCGCCCTGGACGGCGGAGACATCGTTCTCTTCTCGCGGGTGGACGACGCAGACCGTTTCGGGTCCGTCGTGCTGCGCCGGGGCCTGTAGCCGGGGGGCCGCATGGGCGATTGAGCGTGACCGGGCGTGGCGTAAGCGGCGCAAGACGGGGGGCCGGCCGCTCGGGGGGACACGTGACCCTGAACCTCGACAGGCGGCCGAGATCCACAGCAGGCGGCCCTTTCTCGTCGGTCAGAGCGAGGAAGTGCAGGCAGTGGCGTTTGTGTTTCCCGGAGTAGTTGCGTCGGTTGCTGCGTCCGGTGCGGCGGACGGTGGGGATCAGGGTGCCGTCGATCAGGACGACTTCGCCGCCGCGCCGGGCGACTTTCCGCAGGGCGCGGTCCAGGCGGGGCGCCTGGGCGGCGAGCAGGGCCAGGAGTTCGTCACGCCAAATGGTGGATCTTCAATGTACGGCGACGTGCCGCCAGACTCGCCCAGCAGCGCCGCGCCGACCTGGACACCCTCGACATGCGCTGGTGACGTCACATAGTCAACTCATCAGCGCACCAGGCGCAGCGCTGGGCGCAGGAAGGGCGGCAGTAGTTCGGAGGCGACGTGGACGCCACCAGCAACGGTGACATCCGATGCGACGGAGCGCACTGTGAGACTTTCCGCGTTCGGCCGGTAGGCGCGGGCGCGCAGCGCCTGTTCGAAGCGGTCGACGAAGAGTGTGCTGCCGTCGGTGAAGCTATTGCCGCCGAAGTAGACGACGGAGGGGTTGATCACGTTGACCATCCACGACACGGCCAGGGCGAGCCGCTCCGCGGCCTGGTCGATCATCTCGGGCACGCCTTGGTCCGTCGTTCGCTCGATCTCGGCGAGCGTCGCGGTGACGGGGCCGCCGGTGAGCCGGCCGTACTCCTCGCGAAGATAGCGGGCCGAGGTGACCGCCTCGACGCAGCCGCGCCGCCCACACCGGCACAGCGAGTCCAGGCCGGGCAGCACGCAGTGCCCCAGCTCGCCGGCGCTCCCGGTCGCTCCTTCGATGAGCCGGCCCTGGACCGTGGAGGCACCGCCCACCCCCATGCCGACATAGACCAGGGAGGCGGAGCCCACCTGCCCCGGTTCCCGGGCCAGGCCGCCGATCAGGGCCGCGGCGACGATGTTGACCACGCCGACTGGGACGCCCATGAGGTCCGACAGGGCCTCGCCGACAGGGAGATCCTGCCACTCGCTGTGGCGGACGAGCGTCCACAGTCCGTGCGCCCGGTCGATCGATCCGGGCAGGCTCATCGCGACCGAGCCCAGCGGGCCCAGATGTGGGTTGGCTTCCCGCAGTTCCGTGATCTGGTGGGCGATCCGTTCCATCAGCACGGTCCAGGGTTTCTCCTCGCTCCAGGACGGCTCGATGCTGCGGGCCACCACGGTGCCGGTGAGGTCGGCGAGGACAGCCTCCAGTTGCCCGGCGCGGGGCCTGATCGCCGCCACCACGCGGGCGTCGGCCCGGAAGTGGAGCACCGATCCGGGTCGTCCGCCGCCGGCGGGAGTGCGCGCCTCCCCGGGCTCAGTCACCCAGCCCTCCGCCAGCAGCCGTTGCACCACCGCCATGATGGTGGGCCGGGTGAGTCCGCTGGCTCGGCACAGGTCGGCGCGGGTCATGCCGCCGTTCTCACGCAGCAGGGTGCACAGGGCGGCGACGTTCGCCTCCCTGATGTCCGCGGTCGAGATCCGGTCGGCAGCGGTGGTGAGGGCTGGGGCAGGTGCGTCCACGACGGAAAGCCTACGTGCCCGGCGTAGCGCGGGAACGGTCGCGGGAGGCGGTACGCGCATGCCAAGTGCGGTCCGGGCTGGCTCCGGTACCCGCTTCCGGCAAGGTCCCCTCCCCCGGAAGCTCCTGACCTGGGTCGCCGTTGCCAGCCCGGACGATTCGGCGGCTCCGTCAGGAGGCGGTGCCGGGACCGGTGCTGGGGTTGTAGTAGCGGTCGCTGCTGCAGACGGCGGCGAAGGTGCCGTCACCTATGTTGTTCGCGCGGGCGGATCAGCGTGGATGGTGCCGGGTGGACGCGGGACCTTCTGGTCGTGTGCCCACCCTGGCAACAGGGTGCTGCGTCGGTCCTGCGTAGATCGCGGGGTCACGCGGTCGTGAACAGCCAGGCGAGCAGCTCGCCGGTTCCGGACGTGCGGGCCTTGTAGCCGGGCACGGGGGAGGTGGCGACGGGGTCTGCGTCGGCCGCTGCCTGGAGGGAGTCGACGTACGCCGGCCTGGTGACCCACTGGTAGTTGTGCGCTGTGTAGATGGTGTCGTAGTGACCGTCGGTGCAGGTGCGCCACGTCGCGAGTGCCTTGGTGAAGGCGGCCACCGTGGTGCCCAGCGTGAGGCCGTCGGTGCCCTGCGTGCCCAGGCTCTCCCCGGTGAACAGTGCCCGGGAGACCGGGTCGAGTACCGTGATGGCTTCCGGGCGACGCCCGGGCAGCACGTCGACCTGGAGCTTCACCCGGCGCCCTCCGGAATCCTTGCCGAGGTCGATCGTGTCGCCGTCCACTAGGTAGGTGATGCTGCCGCGGCGACTTGGGACCGACACGCCCTTGGGAGCGAACAGGTCGTAGCCGTCGAATTGGCTCAGCCCGGCCAAACCGGCCGGGTCGCCGTCGGTGATGAGGACGTCGAGCTTCGCCCCGGGCCCGGCGATGCCGGCGGCATACTCGGCCACGCCCGGCTTGCTGCGCCCGGAAGTGATCAGCAGGGCCCGCTGGGAGCCGCGCATGAGGAACGACGTCTCGTTCGCGCTGTCGCGTATGAGTACCAGACCCGTCTTGATGTTGTTCAAGAATGCGTACGGCGTGTCCAGGTAGGGGTCCTGCGGGTAGTGCGAGGGGATGTTGACACCGTGGAAGGTGTGCGGGTCGCCCTGGCCTCCGGTCGGACCGCCGGGGTAGAGGTTGGTGAGCGAGTAGACCATCCTGGCGGTGCCGCCGCTGATCCACACCTCTTCGCGGCCGAGTTCGTGGTACGGGTCGGCGAGGATCGAGCCGTCGAGCGCACCGTGTGCCGCCCGCGACATGTCGTCGAGGTAGGACAGGTCCGGGACACGGCCCTTGATCGGCGCATCGGCGCGGGAGAACTGGCGCACCTGGTAGAAGTGCGCCGGCAGCAGTGTGAGGTCCTTGAGCGACTGGAGCTCCTTGCGCAGCCCGTCCAGCATCGCGGCGTACGGCTCAGTGGTCGCGGAGGCGGACTGGGCCCACACGTATGCCGATCCGATCGCGTCACCCGTGGCCATCAGCAGGTTCTGCGCGTCGAGGTACCCCGTCGAGCCCGCCGTGTGACCATACATGGCGACCACGTCGATCCGGCGGTTCCCGAGCTCGATCCGGTTCACGGTCCTGCCCGTCGAGCCGTTGGCGGTGGCACCGCCGTCCTGGCGCACCGGAACCCAGTTCGCGGTCGCGTTGGGCCGCCAGTCGAGGTCTGGGTAGTAGACCGTCCGGTCGGTCATCTGCGAGACCTTGCCGGTGTGGTCGCCGTGGAGATGGGTGATCGCGACGTCGAAGTCGACCGCGCCCAGACGCGTGCTGCCGTCGTTCTCGTGCCCGAGCAGGTAGCGGCACACCGTCTTGAGGTCGTTGGTGCCGATGGTCTCAGGCGTGTTCTGCGCGGTGTCGACGAGCAGGGCCCGGCCGTCGCCCTCGAAGAGCCACATCGTCGACCCCTGGGAGTAGATGCCCCCATCGGGATGTGGCGCGAGCTGCAGCATGTTCTCGATCCGCCACGTGCGCTGCCCGCGCCCGTTGGTGGTGATGAGATAGGCGGTGTAGGCGCCCCACGGGTTGTCAGTGACGAAGCCGGTGCCCTTCGGTCTGCCGTATTCGTCGGTCGCAACGCCGACGAAGCCGGGCACCAGGCTGTACCACTCGAGCTTCGGCATCGCCGAAGCCGCAGACGCCGGTGTCGCGCCCACGGCCAGCGAGGTGGCGGCCAGGGCAGACGCGGCGGCAAAGGCCGACGCCGCGGCAAGTATGTTTCGCCGGGACAGGGTCGCTGGCACCGAGGGCAGGCACTCGTCGCAGGCGCCGTCGGAGTGGCCGCTGTTCAGCGATGGGTTCGAGGTCATGGGGTGCTCCGAAATCTGCGGGAGGTGGTCGGCGGATGCAGGACTCGGGCGTACCGGAGCCGACACCGACCAGTCGTGGACTTCCATCGGTGGAGGGCTAAAAGGAGCCGAATGGCTACCAGTTGGCGGTCTGGGAGCGAAGTAGGGATATTCGACGGGAGCGTCAGCGGCCGGCAACGGGCCGAACTGATCGCACCTCTATCACCATGGCGGAGCCGTCGCACAGGGCCGGCCAGCGCGGCAGGTCGCGGTGGATGCCGTGGTCGTCGGGGTCGCCGGTGGTGGTGAGGTAACCCCCTCGCCGCCGCCCATCAGCTCACCGAGAAGCTCTCGACCTACGCGGTCAACTTCGTGTCGGCTGGCGAGGCCTTGCCAGGGGTGGACGCAGATGTCGGACCCCTAGTCGTGGTGGCGGCGGGGCCCCTGTGACCGCGATGGCGATCCTGCGGGCGATGGGGTGCACGTGCTCTCCTCGTCCTGATGAGGGCGGCGCCCGAACGTGGCAGCGGCCGGATAGGGCGCGCCAGGCCCGATGTCCACCTTCTGAACTCAGTTTGCTTGCTGTCAAGTTGCGCCGAGCTATCTGCTGGGAGACTCACCCCTTCCAACTGTGCGTTGCTGTGACACGGGGCCTGGTGCGAACATCCGCTCCGTTTCAGGAGATGAACGAAATCGAGCCGGAACTGGGCAATGTCTAATGCATCTTGAATCCGGCAGTCAATGAGTTACGCAACACCGTTTACGTTTCTCCTGGTGAGGGCAGGTGGCCCCACGTAGTCAGACGACCTCGCTCTGCGGTCAGGTCAGCTGCGAGCGTGACCCTGGGGGCAGATGACGCCTGATTGATGCGGACGTGCTCGTCCGGGCCGCCGCCTGGAGCGCCGGGCCGGACGATGTGTTGCAGCATTGCCGGGATCAAGTCGGCCGGTTGTCGCTGCGCCGATGCTTGTGCTGGAGGTCGTCACTCCGCCGTAGTCGACAGTGACGCTCTGGGCCGACAGCGTGTGCACAGGTCACCTTGAAGGTGGCAGGCCCTGCCACTCGCCCGCGCGCCGGCCTGCCGAAGGTGGCGCCAGTGACCTTGAGTTGGACGCGCCGCTGACGAGCGCGGGGACCAAAGGGTGTAGCTCTGTCGGTGGCATCGGCTCTTCGCTGGACTCGGTCCAGGCCCGTGGGGTCCACGGCACCGTCCGACTGCACGCCAGCCCCTCTGGCGATCCGGGCCTTGCGCCGCCTGTGAAGGAGACCCGACGGGACCGGATTTCGCCGACCGCGTCCGCAGATCCGAGTGGGGTGCCACCCGAGTTGGGAAGGCGGCGGAGTCGCGCCCTTAACCATCGACGGCTGCAGGGGTGAACGCCGCCCCTCGTGCGACGCCTTCACGACAGTGCTCGAAGGCATGCGCACGGCTCGGGGACGCGGATTTGTGAGGGAAATGACGTATGCGGCATCCATCGGCTGGCGTCCTGCACCCTGCTGGCCGCCAGGAGGCCTGCAGAAGCCCCGTGGCAGCCCAGGCCAGCGGTTTTGTAGGGAGTCTTCGATACTGCGCCCGCAGCTAAGTGCACGGCTATTGACATGTGGACTTCCGCGGGCGTTAGATCTTGCCGCTGCCGACTAATGACTTCATATGTTGAATGGGCAGTGAAGGGGGCGAGTCGGCCCCGCTGCCCCGGCCTGTTCCGTCAGGGGAACAGGTTCCGTCCAGTCGATTCCTCGTCCGTGTCAGAGGACCGGACGCCATCAGGCTCAGATCCCCGGTCCATGCCGGGCAGAGCGCGATGAGGCTCCCGTACGTCCTCGAGCGGTCAAGGCCGAAAAGTCCACTGCTCCAGGGCGGTCGACCCGGTCGGCGGCATGACTCCCAGTCGAGAGGTGAGACATGAACCACCAGCACCGGCTTCGTTCGCTCCACACCTCCGTCCCCCGTCGCCGCGGCAGAGCGTACCTGGCCGCGGTCTCCTTGCTCAGCGCTGGCACGCTGTTGACCGCGGTGCCCGCACACGCCGCCACGACGGTCAAGTCCGGGGCCGGCTCGTCGAAGCAGCAGGCCCGCAGTCTCGCCCCGGTGGTCAAGCACACCGGAACCGGGCCGACCGGCTACACCGTCACCTTCAGCTACAGGGACCCCGACGCGACCCGGGTCCAGATCAAGGGCGAGTGGTCCTTCTCCGACGCAGCGCACTCCAGCCCCACCACCTCCCAGGGCCTGCTGCCCGACCAGTGGGTCAAGGGCGACTTCCCGATCGCCTATCCCAACGCCACCGCCGCCAACTGGCCGGTGCTGGACATGAAGAAGGACGCGACGGGGGTCTGGTCGCTGACCATCCCACTGCCTTCGGGCACTTTCACCTATGGCTACTTCGTCGACTGCGCCAGCGACACCGGAACCGGCTGCACCGAGCACGCCGACCCGTCCAACTTGCCGTGGAACGTGGTGAACGGCGTCAGCACGGGATCGGTGGAGCCCGACAGCGAGGTCTACGTGCCCTCCGACCCCACGTTCGGCACCACCGACTTGAGTTGGCAGGCCCCCCTGACCGGCAAGAAGCGGGGCAACCTGGTTGACGTCTCGTACTCCTCCCCCGATTCGACCTCTCCCGTCGGCACACACCCCCTGGCGATCTACACGCCGCCCGGCTACGACCCGAAACGGAAGCAGCAGTACCCGACGCTCTACCTCAGCCACGGCGGAGGTGGACAGGAGGTTGACTGGTCCACCCAGGGAGCAGCCGGGAACATCCTGGACCACCTGATCGCCTCTGGGCAGGCGCAGCCCATGGTCGTCGTCATGACGAACTTCAACGGCCTGCCGAACAGCAACGAGGGGTACGCTCAGGACGTCATCCAGAACGTCGTCCCGTACGTCGAGTCCCACTACAACGTCTCCACGAACGCCGCCGATCGCGCCTTCGCAGGTCTGTCCGCGGGCGGTTCCCGCGCCAACACGCTGATGTTCAACCACACCGCCGAGTTCGGCTACTACAGCGTGATGAGCACAGGCGGCGGCGTACCCACCAGCGTCACCGCCGACCAGGTCACCGCGCTGCGCTCTGCGCTGGGGATCCAGATCGGCGGCGGCCTTCAGGACCCGATCCGGGCGAACACCGTCGGCGAGCAGTCGCTACTGACCACAGCTGGGGTGCCGTTCACTGACGACTCCGTCAACGGCGGCCACGAGTGGTACGTCTGGCGCAGCCTGCTGCACGACTTCGTCGCCCAGCAGGCGTTCAAAGCCACCAAGACGGCGGTCGTCGCAAGCGGCAAGGACACCGTGACCGTGCACGTCGCAGCGCTCAGCACCGGCCCGGAGCCGACCGGCGCCGTCCAGATCACCGTGGACGGCGCGCGCTACGGAAAGCCGGTCAAGCTCGTCCACGGCACGGCCACCATCAAGCTCGTCGGCCACCACACCATCACCGTTGAGTACACCGGCGACGCGCTGCACAGCGATAGCAGCACGACGGTCACCGTGTGATGACATGACCGCAGTCTCCTTCCCGGGCTGGCACCTTGGGCCTGCGCCCCCAGCCCGGGACGGCTGGGGCCCCAGACACTCAATTGAGCAAGGAGTCGCCAGCCCGCCATCGGAACTCCAGCCGGTGCCGTTGCTGACCATCACGTCACCGAGCAGCACCGGCACCGAACCGTCCCCGGTCAGACGCGTCTGCATCCTCGTGACCGTATTTTATGCCGCCCTAACGTCGGTCAAGTCCTCAGTGTGACCGCTGACACAGGCGGCGGGCTTTCGGTCGCCGGCTCCGCCGGTCGAAGCGTGGAGGGCAGTCGTGCCCAGGGACATTTCAGATCAATGGGCCACACGAGTCGGCGTGGCCCGCTCGGAAGGGGATCAACGCCTTATGAAGAACAGACATGCCCGAGTGGCCTGGATCGCGGCCATCGCGGCCAGCGCACTCGCGCTCTCGCCACTGGTCACCACGGCCAACGCAGCGGTCAGCAGCCAATCCGCAGCTGCACCGAAGAAGGACAACCAGAGTGACAAGGACACGCTCCAAGTCGGAGCAGCCCGGGTCGACATCACGCCTACCGACCCGAAGTACCCCGCACTCAACGAGTACGACCACGAGAAGCTCAACCTGCGTGCGATCGTCTTCGAGAACCACGGACACCGGGGCGCGCTGATCGGAGCCGACACGGTGCACATCGACGCTCCGATCTTCACTGAGACGATCAAGGCAGTCGCTGCCGAGCTCAAGACCTCGCCGTCCAACATCATCGTGTCGAGCACACACGCTCACAGCGCCGTCGTGCCGGGCCCCGCCGTCTCGGGACCGGCTTGGGGCAACGCTCCGGGCTACTTGGCGAACGCGGCGCTCAAGGCCGTGAAGGAAGCCGAGTCGGACATGGAACCGGCACTCATGGGCTACTCCACCGGAAGCGCTGACCTCAACGTGAATCGCGATGCGATCGACCCGACGACCGGCAAGTGGACGCAGGCCGCCAACCCGGACGGCCCTACTGACAAGGCCGTCGCAGTGCTGTCGTTTGCGCATCCGGACGGGTCACCGATCGCCGCGTACGTGACGTACGCGATGCACCCGGTCAACGGCTACTTGGGTTACTACACGAGCGGCGACTTCCCGGCCGCGATGAGCCGCTGGGTGGAGCAGTCGTTCAACGACAAGATGGTCACGGTCTTCGCCCAGAACGCGTCCGGAGACGTGAACCCACTCTGGCTGCGCACCGGCACCAACGTGCTCGCCTCGGAGAGCGGCGTTCCCATCACCGGCTATGAGATGACCCGGGAGAAGGTCGAGCAACCGGTCAGGGACAACGTCGTCACGCCGGTCAAACCGAGCGACAAGAGCGTTCACCAACTCTTCGACTACATCCAGTCGCTCGGCATCGTCCTGGGGGAGGAAGTTATCCGCATCATGTCGCACACCAAGGCCAACGAGGGCAACCCCACGATCTGGGGCGCCTCCGACACTGTTACGTGTCCAGGACGAACTCGACTCGACAACGCCCGTGAGGGTGTGCCCGGCGTGTACACGGACGGGCCGGACGTCGACATCCCCACTGGGATGCTAGGTATCGGCGACGTCGCCCTGGCCAACGTCGGAGCGGAGATCTACACCCGCATCGGTGAGCGCATCAAGGCCCAGTCGCCGATGAAGAACACCATGGTCGTCACCCTCGCGGAGGGTAAGGCAGCTTCCGGCTACATCCCAGACGAGCAGTCCTGGGACCACCAGACTTTCCAGGTGCTCGGCTCGAAGCTCAAGCCGGGTTGCGCCGAGGACGGAATCGCCGACAGCACGACGCACATGATCCAGACCTACGCCCATAGCCGCTGACCGCGACACGTCTCACTCACCCAACATGGCTGGGGTCACCGCCCGCGGGACGGCCCCAGCCATGCGGACCACTCACGCAACCTCGTTTGCGACCTGTCCGCAGTCGCACAAGATACGGGTGAACCGTTCCGGGTTCGGTAGAGATCTCAGATGTTGGTTGTGACCTGGGGTTTCGTGGTTGCGAGGTAGTGGTTGTTCTCGTATTCGACGGGCGGGACGTGGCCTATCTCACCGTGGAGTCTGCGGTGGTTGTACCAGTCGACGTACTCGGCGGTGGCGAGCTCGACGTCGGACAACGTCTTCCACGGCCGTCGGGGCTTGATCAGCTCGGTCTTGAACAGGCCGATCGTGCTCTCCATCAGGGCGTTCGCGTGATCCGTCGACTGCTGGTGTTCCCGATTCTGGAGGCGGAGGTCGGGTGCGGGTGACGCATCCGTTCCACCCGTTGTTCGGGCGGGAGTTGGAGTTCATTGAGCGTCGGCAGTGCTGGCGTGGGGACCGGGTGTACTACTTCGACGAGGTGGGTGGCCGGTCGAGGATTCCCACGGAGTGGACGGACGAGGCGCCGGTGGATCCGTTCGTGGTGGCGGCCAAGGGTGTGGGGCTCGCAAAGTCATCGCTGCAGGTGGGGGCCTGCGTGCCGAGACCTCGGCAGTGGCTGGGATGCTGCACGGGTGATCACCTCGCTGCTGTACCGGACCACCCGTGCGCTGCTGTCCGTGCCGGCGGTACTGCTACGCCGGGAGACCGCCAAGGATGCCGAACTGCTGGTGCTGCGGCACGAGAACGCTGTACTGCGACGGCAACTCACCCATCCGATCCGCTACGAGCCCGCCGACCGATTCTGGCTGGCCGCGCTGTCGTCGCTGATACCGCGCCGCCGCTGGAGCAGCGTCTTCCCGGTCACGCCAGGGACGCTACTGGCCTGGCACCGAAGGCTGATCGCCAGAGAGTGGGACTACTCCGGCCGACGCCGACACACCGGTAGACCACCCACCGCTGCCGCGCTCAAGAAACTGGTCCTGCGCCTGGCGCGTGACAATCCCCGGTGGGGGCATCGCCGGATCCAGGGCGAGCTGGCCCGGCTGGGGCACCCGATCGCGTCATCCACAGTGTGGCAGATCCTGCACGCTGCCGGCATCGGCCCGGCCCCGCGTCGCTCCGGTCCAAGCTGGCGCGAGTTCCTCACCATACAGGCGGAGGGAATCATCGCCGCGGACTTCTTCCACGTGGACACCGTGACCGGCAGGCGCCTGTACGCGCTGGTGTTCCTCGAGCACGGCACCCGCAGACTCCACCTCACCGGCGTCACCGTCCGCCCCACCGCACAGTGGGCGACCCAGCAGGCCCGCAACCTCGCCGCGGATCTCGGCGCCCGCGTCGAGTCCCTACGCTTCGCCCTTCGCGACCGCGACAGCAAGTACACCAGCTCCTTCGACGCCGTCTTCGAAGCGGAGGAGATGGAGGTGCTGCTCAGTGCGCCGCAGGCGCCGCGGATGAACGCCCACTGCGAGCGCGCGATCGGCACGATCCGCCGGGAGGCACTCGACCACGTTCTGATCATGAACGAGGCCCACGCCCGACAGGTCCTCGCCGAGTACCAGCACCACTACAACAGGCACCGACCGCACCGAGCCCGAGACCAACGACCGCCCGAGGCTCAGGACCAGCCCGCTGTCGGGCACGCCCCCCACGCGCAAAGGCTCCTACGCACCCGCATCCTCGGCGGAGTCATCAACGAGTACAGATACGCCGTTTGAGCCGCAGCGATGACTTTCCGAGCCCCACAGGTTCCTGCCCGCACTGGCCGCGCACACCGGCCTGCTGTCCGGCGCCGAATCGGTCGCCTATGTGGACATCGATGACACGATCCGCCGCACCTACGGCTACGCCAAGCAGGGGGCGGGTTACGGATACAGCAAGGTCAAGGGCCTCAACGCGCTGCTCGGGATCGTCTCCACACCCCTGTCCGCCCCCGTGATCGCCGCCACCCGCCTGCGCAAGGGCCCGACCAACTCCGCACGCGGGGCCGCCGCGTTCGTCACCGAGAGCATCCGCACGGCCCGCGCCAGCGGCGCTGCCGGACTGCTCATCGTGCGGGCCGACTCCGGGTTCTACGGCGCCGACGTCATCAACGCCTGCCGGGCCCTGGATGCCTGCTTCTCCGTCACGGTGCGGATGAACACCTCGATCAAGGCCGCGATCGCGGGCATCGACGAAGCCGCATGGAAAGCGATCAAGTATCCCAAGGCGGTGGGACGAAGAGGGGAAGTGCTGGATCTCGGACGCGGAGATAGCCGAGACCACCTACACCGCCTTCACCTCCAAGCCGAAGAAACAGCAGGTCACCGCCCGCCTGATCGTGCGCCGCGTCAAGCGCCTCAAACCCGAGGCGATCCCCGAGGGGCAGGGCACGCTTTTCGACACCTGGCGCTATCACGGCGCGTTCACCAACTCCCCGCTCTCCCTGGCCGATGCCGAGCGTGATCACAGGCGTCACGCTGTCGTGGAACAGGCGATCGCGGATGTGAAGAACGGCCCGTTCGCGCACGCCCCCTCGGGGCACTTCCAGCCGAACGCGGCCTGGCTCGCCCTGGCCGCCCTCGCGCACAACCTGACCCGCGCCGCCGGCGCCCTGGCGTCCGCCTTCCACGCCAAGGCGACCACCGGCACAATCCGCGACCACCTGATCAACGTGCCTGCTCGGCTGGCACGTTCGGCCCGCCGCCTCACTCTCCATCTGCCCGAACGCTGGCCCTGGCGGGACGACTTCACCCAGTTCTTCGACCTCGCACACGCGCCACCACCCGCCGTCGAGAAGCCCTGACCACCCCGCCCGCAAGGGCCTGAGATCTCCGAGCATGTGGAAAAGCTGGGCAGACCAGCGGGCACCCCATGCCCGAATCCACACCTCAGCCGCGGACCGCCCCCGAACCACCCGAAACGACCACTCCGAAATCAAGCCGGTGGATCCGGGCTGAGCTTCGGCGGCCCTCCAGGCAGCCGTGCCAAGTCAGCCCACTCGTCATCGATCTTCACGTACAGTGCGGTCACGAGGGTGTTCAGGTTCGTCGTCACAAACGATCATGGGCACCCTCTCTTCGCGCCCGCAGCCATTTGGACAGACTCGTCTAGACCAACGCAGCGCGCGACGATCAGCCAAACATCGACCTCATGCGGTTCAGGAGCGTGGCTGTGCTCGGCGGCGAAGGCCACGTCTGGTGGTCGCAGGGACGTCGGCGCCGGCTGAGGACCCAGCCACCACCAGACGTGGCCCCGGCGTCCTTCCGGCGATAGTGAGCAGAGCCCAGCGGCAGCGCCGAAGCACACGGCGCGGTGCTCGGCGTGCCGCAGGGCCAGCCAGCAGCTCGCACAGAAAACGGACCTGACGGCTGTTTGTCTACCCGGTCGTGCGACGAGGCAGGTTATGCCTCGTAGACCGGGACGAGGACGGCCCTGGCGAGGGTATGGGTGAACAGGTTGAACCCGAGGAAGGCCGGAGTCGCCCCATCAGGCAGTTGGAGCGAGGGGACGTCGACGGCGTGCACGGCGACGTGGTAGTGATGCACGCCATGTCCCGCGGGCGGGGCGGCGCCGAGGTAGCGCCGCAGCCCGGCGTCGTTGGTGAGTTGGACCGCACCTTCCGGAAGCTTGGCAGCAGTGTCGTCCCCCGCGCCGGTCTGCAGTTCGGTGACATTGGCGGGGATGTCCGCAACGGCCCAGTGCCAGAAGCCACTTGCGGTGGGGGCGTCCGGGTCGTAGACGGTGACCGCGAAGCTCCGGGTCTGGGCGGGGAAGCCAGACCAGGCTAGGTGCGGCGAGACGTCTTGGCCGCCGGCACCGAAGATGCCGCTGCGCTGAGAGGTGCGCAGCGTCTGGCCGTCGGCGATGTCATCGCTGCGGAGCGTAAATGAGGCGACCGCCGGAAGGCTGTCGTACGGGTTACGGCTCATTCTGTTTCTCCTGCGGGTGTTGGATGGGTAGGTGCCGAGCGCCCGTGGCCGGTCGGCACTCGTTGCCGTCGGGTCCGTCCAGTGAAGACGAATCGGGGACGGAGCTGGGACGAGGATTCCGCCTAACCGGCGGCGGGAATGAGAATTGCGCGGCCGACGAGCTTGCCAGATTCCAGGTCGTGAATGGCGTCGTTGACCGCGTCCAGCGGGTAGGCGTTGGTGTGCAGGGTGACCTTGCCCTGGGCGGTCAGGGTCATCAACTCGGCGAGGTCGTTGTAGCTGCCGACCAGGTTGCCGACGACGTTGATCTCGCGGGAGATGAGCTCGATGGTGGGCAGGTCGACATTGCCGCCGTAGCCGATGGTGAAGTAGCTACCACGGTTGCGCAGTGCAGCCAAACCCTGGCCGGGGGTGCCATGTTCGCCGACATAGTCGAACACGACGTGCGCCCCGCCGCCGGTGATGTCACGCAACCGGTCGACCACAACGGCCGCGTCCTCGGCGGCGTTAATCGTGTGATGCGCGCCTATGGTGCGGGCGAGTTCGAGGGCGTCGGCGGACCGGTCGACGACAGTGATCGTCGCGGCGGTGAGCGCGGCCAATACCTGGATGCCGATGTGGCCGAGCCCCCCAGCGCCAATGACAACAGCGTGGCTGCCGGGTGGCAGCAGCGGCACCGCCTTACGGACGGCGTGGTAGGCGGTCAGTCCGGCGTCGGCGAGTGCGGCAACATCAGCGGGCCGCAGGTTCGGATCAAGCTTCACCACGGCACGCGCATTGGTGAGCAGGTAGTCGGCCATACCGCCGTCGGTGTTAAGGCCAGGGAAGGTGGCGTTGGCGCAGTGCGAGTCGTCGCCAGCTCGGCACGCTGCGCACAGCCCACAGGTGACGAGTGGGTGCACTATGACCGGGTCGCCCGGCATGAGTCCAGTGACTGCGCTGCCTACGTCGGCGATCCAGCCTGCATTCTCGTGACCGAGGGTGTAGGGCAGGGCTGGGTTCTGGATGGTCTTCCACTGACCTTCGATGACGTGTAGATCGGTGCGGCACAGGCCTGCTGCACCGATCTGGACGACCACGTCGAGGGGCGAGCTGACGGTGGGCTTGTCGATGTCGTCGAGCTGGGGCGGTACCCCATACCGGTGCAGTCGAACTGCCTTCATTTTTGTGGCCTTTCTTTCCCTCGCTGTGCCGTTTGATTGATGCTCGAGGAGCGATGACGCAGGGACAGGTCCGGTGTCCGTGCTGCGCTCAACATGCCGCCGTGCCAACACCCTCGGCAAGTCTGCGGTGTCCGTTTTATGCTCATGTGGAATCACGGCCATTGCGGACGCGATTTTCCGGGCGCAGTCTCAATCGACAGCGCGGTGCCGGCGACCTGTCGCGGCACCAGCAAGACTCCCCCCATCCCCGGGGGCGACGGTAGTTCGGGTGTGCGATGCGGAGGTTGAACGTATTGTCTGATTCTTCGACCGCCACTTATCCTGTTGATATACTTGAGGGTGACGTGTATTGCGGACTCGTCGCAGTTCGTGACACACGTTCACCGCAGAGAGGTATTCCTGTGCCCAATGCCGACAACGGCGGCGGCGTGAGCTCCGTGCAACGCGCGCTGCGAGTACTCGAAGTCGTCGCCGCCGCCAACGACGGTATCCAGGCCAAGGTGGTCGCACGGCGACTCGGCTACAACCTGTCGAGTACCTACCGCCTGCTCAACACATTGGTCCAGGAGGGCTACCTGGTCCATCTCGGCGACCTGCACGGCTTCGGGCTCGGCTACAAGATCCCGCCGCTATACCAGCTGCTGCGCGAACGCCTCAACGTCGAGCCACGCATCGCGGATGTCGTCGACCAAGTACACGCCAGGACCGGCACAGCCGCCTACTATTCACTCTATCGTGGACTGGAACCTGTCGTCGCCTATGTTGCCGAATCTCCCGATGCGCCCGCGATCCGCATGCTCGATATCGGCACGGCTGGTGCTGCTCACGCCACGGCCTTCGGCAAGATGATGCTCGCGGCCCTTCCAGTAGGCGATGTTCTCAGCTACTGCGAAATCAACGGGCTGACCCGCTACACCGAGCACACCATCGAGACCGTCGACGACCTCATGCCGCAACTCGAGTTGATCCGTTCCACCGGGGTCGCCGTCGAAATTGAGGAAGTCGCCCCGGGCACGGCCTGCATGGCCAGCGCGGTCACCGACGCTGACGGTCGGCTACGGGCGACCGTCGCCATCTCGACCAGCCTCAAGCACTTCCACCACAAGCATTCGCAGCTCGAGAACGCTATCCGCCAGGCGTCGCGACAATGCTGCGCACTCCTGCGTAACGCGCAGCCGACGAAAGCCGATCCCCGCTGAATATCTTCACGCGCAGCCGACTGCGCAAGCGTTCCTGGTGGTGCGGGCGACGCTTTCCATGTCGACGCCGAGGCTGGCGACGTGCTCGATGAGGTGCTAGCGGTTGCCGCCGTCGCGACCCACGCTTTGCGGAGGGTCGGGTGCTCGGCGTCCACCACGTTGAGCGGGCGGGTGCCGCCGTCGAGTCCTGCATGCTTAAACCAGCCCCGCGAGCAGGAGACCGATCATGCTGACCACGATGCTCCGCTTGCGTCCCACGATCTCATGGCCAGCGGTTGGAGCCTAAGAAGCCTCGTCCTGGCCCAGGTCGTGAACCCTGAAATCGAGAGTGGCTTGACGGCTCTGACCCCGCCTGGCGGTTGGAGGGACTGATTGTATGCGTCGTGGGTTCCCAGGGCCTGAACCCCTTGCATGCAGAGTCGAACCGCCGCTCTTTCTGCCGTCCCGGCACGGCTGTCGGATGCTAGCGCTGGCACGACGCTCGCCCACGATCCGGGCTCAGCATCAGCTCTCAAAGAAGACTGGCTGGCGCTGACGCGCCCGTTGCGCGCCCGTAAAGTTGCCCCGGTTTGATGGACAACCTCTCGCTTTGGGACACTGGGTCCCGCAAGGAGGAGTTCATCGTGCCAAGGACGCGTCCGGCCTACCCGCCCAAGTTCCGTCGCCAGATAGTCGAGCTGGTTCGAGCCGGCCGGTCGCCGGAGGAGCTGGCGAAGGAGTTCGAGCCGTCCGCCCAGACCATCCGCACCTGGGCCAACCAGGCCAGCCGTTCGTGGATCACCGATGCCTTCATCAGGACCTCGGCCCGCAGCATCGAGTCGATCAGCGGCGCGAACTCGTCGATCTTCCTTGCCAGGGATCGTCCGTTCGTCGACCGGCGCAGCGGGGTCGCCGGGCCCGGCGCCGAGAGGTACTTGCGGACCGTCTTGCGGTCCAGCCCCGTCTCCCTCGCGATCTCCGACAGACTCATCGCCCCGGACTCCAACAGGCCGCAAAAACATCGCAGTTCCAACCAGCGCTGCGGATCCAAGACCACCGTCGACCGCCCCTCCGCCACCTACACCGACCAAGCAGCAGAGTGCCGAGCAGCATCCCTCAGTGCATCAGGAACTGGCCGCGTCCATCCGTACGCGGGTGGGGACGTTCAGATGTACGCCGACATCTCGCGCAAGGAGTCAGACCACCTCGACGCCATGGACCTGGCGGACATCCTGCGCACCGATGCACCGCCCATCGCCGACAGCCGGCCGGCTCCGAGCTTGCCTGGGCCATCGTGGTCCTCGCCCGCGCACGGCAGGACGCCGTGCGGGACCGCACCCAGACCGCCGAGAAGCCATCAGGACCTCCGGCAAGAGCGCGGCAGTTCTGGCCCGCCGGGTCAGGAATCAGCGGCGGGCCGGCGTCGGTTACGTATGCTTGGCTGCCCCTACCACTGCCTCACCCACCGCGTCCGCTCCAGCGAAGCATGCGCCTTCCCCGCCCCATCACACATTCAACTCGCGGATCCCACTTGACAGTTCTTCCGGATCGGATGGTTCTTGCCGCCTGTGTTGATGCCCTGTAACCGGCGCGGGACGGTGGTGGAGTTCTTGACGCTGAGCGTCGATTGTGGTGGCAGCCACTTATTGATCCGAAACTCAAAGGGTTCTATTCGAGGGTGTATCGGACGTGTGGGCCACCGAAGTAGCCGCGGACGATGTGTGGCTGGAGTTGGCCGCGGTGGAAGAACCGGCGGGTTTCGGCGGCGAGTTGGGCCTGGTCACGGGCCCGGCTGTGCATGGGCAGACTGCGTTTGAGATCGGCGTTGACCAGCTCGTCGGGGTTCAGCTCCGGCGAGTACGAAG
>NZ_BMQA01000044.1 GCF_014647875.1 Streptomyces brasiliensis
CCAGGAACTGGATGGACGAGTACCACGGCGGTCTGAAGAAGTACAACGAGTACAAGCAGCCGGACTCCGAGCACCTGCTGGAGACCACCGGCAAGCAGCTGCGCAAGCTGATGAGCTGGGTGAACGAAGAGGCGTAAGCCCCACCGCACGGACCCCGCGACGCCCCTTCAGTCGGTCAGACGGTCCACGAGAACGGTCGCGAGGCGCAACGCCGCGTGCAGTTCCGTCACCTCGGCCACGGTGGGTCGGACCACACCCGACCACTCACCGCCCAGGCCCGGCCACACCGCCGGCAGGACCTGGGCGCCCGCGAGGCCCAGGTGGGCCGCGACGTCCATGCGGTCCTGGCCCGCGGGTGTCCAGGACAGCAGGACGCGGCCCTGCGGGATGCGGGACGGTCTGACTCTCACCAGCACCGACGCCAAACTTCGCTGCGGCCCGGACCTGTTGAGCTCCCGCGCCGATCCCGAGCGCGACGGGACCGCCGGACAGGGTGGACAGCGCGCTGACTGTCCTCGCCGGCATCGGGGCTGGGCGACACGGCTGGTTGGTCACCGTGACCACGTCCAGCCCCGCGCGATCCGCCTCCTGCGCGTCAGAGATCAGCTGACCCGGATCACCGGCGCTGACATCCCCTGTTGAACCCGGTATCAAGCCCTATCCCGAAAACCGGCCTGCTCATGCGGCTCCTCCACATCAAGGTAAACGTGACCGTTTACAAATGGTCGTGACCCTAGCAGAGCCCTTGATCAAAGTAAACGTGACCGTATACTCGACCTATGAGTACAACGGCTACGGCGCCTCAGCGGCAGGGACGTGGAGGCCGGGAGCGCATCCTGGCCGCCGCCGCCCAGCTCTTCGCGGCCCAGGGGATCAACGCGACCGGCATGGAACAGGTCGCAGAGAAAGCACCGGTGTCGAAACGGACGCTCTACGCGCACTTCAGGACCAAGAACGACCTGGTCATCGCCCACCTGAAGGGCCTCGTGCTGTCGGGTGACACCCTGGAGAGCGTGCTGGCCCGCGAGGACATCCCCCCGCGGGAACGGATCCTCAAGGTGTTCGACCGACTCCCGGCGGACGTGGGCCCGGTGCGCGGATGCCCGTTCATCGATGCCGCCGCGGAATTCCCCGACCCGGAGAGCGCGGTCCATTCCTACGCGCGCGATCAGAAACTGCGGATGGTGCAGCTGATTGCCGCCGCGGCGACGGAGCTGGGCTGCCGCGAACCCCTCGCGCTCGCCGAACAACTGGCCACCCTCGCGGACGGGGCGGCCAGCCGCGCCATGGTGCTGGGTGAAGCGGACTACGGTCGGCACGCACGGGCAGCGGCAGAGATTCTGCTCGAACGAGCCCTGCCGGACACGAACTGACAGGGAAAGGCCATCGAACGCGGTGCAGGCGCCGAGGAGCATGGTCATGATCTGGGAGGCGATCCGTGTGGCGGGGTCCTGGTAGTCGGACACCGGCAGGGCGGCTCCGATGAGAACGGTCTGGCTCGTTCAACCACCGCCGTCTTCCTGCGGGCGCCCGCTGAGCCGCACCAAGCTGCCTCGTCACGCATGGAAGATCGTGGTTGACGCAAGCGCGGCTCGCTTGGTCGTCACCCGGTTCACCGGCGCGGCCTCGTCGGCATAGCCGAAGGAGATCCCGACGAGCAGCCTGCCCTCGGTGACGCCGAGTTCGGCGCGAACGGTGTCGGCGTAGAAGCTCAGTACTCCCTGCGGGCAGCTGTCCACGCCGTGCGCGGTCATCGCCAGGAGCAACGTCTGCATGTAGGCGCCGACATCGGCGGCCAGCCGCGCCCACCGTCCCCGTTGACGAACAGGAACGCCGCGTGCGGCGCGCCGTAGATACGCAGGCTCTCCGAGCTGTGGGCCGCGCGTGCGGTGCGATCGTCACGGCTGATGCCCATTGCTCCGTACAACTCGGCGCCGAATGCCGCTGCGCCGCACCAGCAGGTGTCCGTCATGGAACGGCTGGGCGGGTGCCGATACGGGGATGGTCGCGTCGATCGCCGCTTCGGTCGCGAGTCCGGCGTGACTCGTGCACCGGGCGCCGTCGAGGACCGTCACGCGGCTTGAAGTGTCGCCGGAGAGGATCGCGGGCTGCCACCCTCGCCACGGTGACCGGTTCGATCCGGGGCCGCCCGCTCATCGATGCCGCTGTCGAGTTCTCCGACCCAGGCAGCCCCGGAAGGCGGCGCGAGCAGGGTCCGGCTTCTTCGAAGTGGCTGAGGCAGTCCACCACAAGGTCGCCCTTGGTCGCGAAATGGGCACAGAGGGGCCGCTTGGCCATGGGTACCGCTGCCGCGACCTGCTCCTTGCCGATGGGGTCGATCCCCTGCGTCCCGAACGGCCTCATCGCCGCCGTGGGCATGCGCTCGTACGCTGCCCCGCCCTGGCGGCGACCTGCGACCCCTGACTCACCCATGTAGTAAACGTGCACGTTTACTTTGACGTCCGCAGCATGCTACGGTCCCGCTGTAAACGCATCCGTGTACTTAATCGATATGTCGAGGGCACGGCTGCCAAGCCCCCACCACAGACCGCATGAACGGAGAAGTCATGCCTGACGGCCTTCCGCCCGACCAGACCCTCGTAGAGCCGCCCCCGGGAAGGGACACCGCCACTGCCGCCGCCTCCAGTGAATCGGGGGCGAGCGTCAGGCGGCCGGGTCTCGTCCTGGCGCTGCTGGCGACGGCGACCTTTCTGGCCTCGCTCGACCTGCTGATCGTCAACGTCGCCCTCGACCCGATCGGGCGCGGGATCGGTACGCGCGACCTGTCCGATCTCAGCTGGATCCTGAGCGGATACGCCATCGTCATCGCCGCGTTGCTGGTCCCCGCGGGGCGGCTGGCCGACCGCTACGGACGCAAGGGCGCCTTCATCGTGGGCCTCGGCTTGTTCGCCGCGGCCAGCCTCGGCGCGGCGCTGTCCGGTCAGCTGTGGCTCCTCGTAGTGTTCCGTGTCATCCAGGCGGCCGGTGCGGCGATACTCACCCCCGCCAGCCTTGGCCTGGTTCTTGCGACGGCTCCGCCCGCGAAGCTGCACAAGTACGTCCAGATCTGGGCGGCCAGCGGGTCGCTCGCCGCCGCGGCCGGCCCCGCGGCCGGTGGTCTGCTGGCGAACGCGGCCTGGCAGTGGATCTTCCTCATCAACATCCCGCTCTGCCTGGCCGCCATCGCCATGGCGATCCCCCTGATCCCCAACGTCCGCCACGACCTGGCCAGCCGCATCCCCGACCTCCTCGGCGGGTTGCTGATCATCCTTGCCGTCGGAGCCCTCGCCGTCGGGCTGGTGAAGGCTCCGGACTGGGGCTGGGGCGCGGCGTCCACGCTCGTCAGCCTGATCCTGGCCGCGGTCTCGCTCATCGCGTTCGTCGTCCGCTCGTCCCGCGCGCACGTGCCGATCGTGGAACTCGGCATCTTCCGGAACGTGGTGTTCTCCTCGGCGAACGTGGCGGTCGTACTGTTCTACGCCTCGTTCACACTCCAACTGCTGGGCATCATCCAGTGGCTGGAACAGCAGGGCGACTGGTCGGTGGTCAAGACAGGGTTCGCGGTGGCACCCGGACCCGGCATGGTGTTCGTCGCCTCCCTGCTGGCCGCGCGACTCGCCCACCGGCTGCCCGTCGGCCTCATCGCCGCGGTCGGCGCCCTCCTCTCGGGTGCCGGAATCGCCCTGATCACCCTCTCCACCGGCGGGCACGCCATCCACTACGCCTCCGGCATCCTCCCCGGCTGGCTCATCGGGGGCTTCGGAATGGGTCTGGCACTGCCCACCATGTTCTCCTCCGCGACCCGTGACCTCCCCCCGCACCAAGCGGCCACCGGCAGCGCCGTGGTCAACATGGGCAGCCAGATCGGCTCCGTCCTCGGCGTGAGCCTTCTCGTCATCTTCCTCGCTCTGCCCGACTCCGACCCGCACCACGGCTACGCCATCTCCTGGTGGACCTCCACCGCGCTCGCCCTCGCCAGCGCGATCGCCGCCCTCGGCCTCAACGCACGCCGGCACGCCCACACGGCCGGCGCCTGAGCGTCCCGGCGCCCTCACCATCCGCCCACCAGGAACGCGGCGAGGGCGCCGGCCCTCGGACAACCCACCAAAGACACACCACGGGACACCACGATGAAGACTCTCGGTTTCCTCTCCTTCGGCCACTACCAGCCCGTGCCGGGCTCACGCACCCCCACCGCTCGCGACGCGCTCACCCAGACCATCGAACTCGCGATCGCCGCGGAAGAGATCGGCATCGGCATGGCAGCCGTGCGCGTTCACCATTTCGCCCGCCAGGCATCCACGCCCTTCCCCCTGCTCGCCGCCATCGCCGCACGCACACACCGGATCGAGATCGGCACAGCAGTCATCGACATGCGCTACGAGAACCCCTACGCCATGGCCGAGCAAGCCGCCGCGGCAGACCTCATCAGCGGCGGACGACTGCAACTGGGACTCAGTCGCGGATCACAGGAGGTGGCGCTCCGCGGATACGAGGCGTTCGGGCACGTCCCCGCAGAGGGAATGAGCGACGCCGACATGGCACGCCACCACACCGCGGAATTCCGGCGCGCCATCGCCGGACACCCCATCGCATCGACCGACCCGGCCGCAGGCCCTGCCACCGGACTTCCAGTCGAACCCCACTCACCGGGCCTCACCGAACGTATCTGGTGGGGCTCCTCCACCCGGGCGAGCGCCGTCTGGACCGCCGAGCAGGGCATGAACCTCATGAGCAGCACACTGCTGTCCGAGGACACCGGAACGCCCTTCGACGAACTCCAGCGTGAGCAGATCGACACCTACCGCGAGACATGGCGCTCCGCGGGCCACAAACACACCCCGCGCGTGTCCGTCAGCCGCAGTGTCCTGCCGATCACCAGCGACGAGGACCGGCTCTACTTCGGGGGCGGACGCACTGCAGACAACCGCGACCAGGTCGGCATCCTCAACGGAGCGGTCTCCCGGTTCGGCCGCAGCTACACCGGCGAGCCGGACGTCATCGCGAAGGAACTCGCCGCCGATGTGGCCGTCGCCGCCGCGGACACCCTCCTGCTCACCATCCCGAACCAGCTCGGCGTCGACTACAACGCGCGACTTCTCCAGACGATCGCCGATCACGTCGCCCCACACCTGCGGTAAGTCAACTTGACCCGGCCCTAAAGTTATCCCAGGGAGCTCAACCGCTCTCTTCTATGTCTGCAACGAGCGTTACTTGTGTTGCTCACTCCTCGTTGAGTCAGTGCTATCAGCGGGTCTTCTTCAACGAGAGTGAACGAGCGCAGTGGCGTACAGCATCATGGTCAAACCGCCGGGTGGATCTCGGACCTGGAGCGTCGTCGACGACACGTTCCGGACGGTAGCCCCGGTCGAGGAGTGGCTGGAGGCCCACCGGGCTGAGTGGTCGCCGAACACCGTCCGCTCCTATGCCACCGCTCTGGCTCAGTGGTGGAGCTTCCTTGAACAGCGCGACGAGGCCGACCGTTGGCGAGAGGTGGGCGTCCCGGTTGTCACCGTGTTCCTGTCCTGGCTGCGCAACGGTCGCAAGGTCGAGCATGTCCTGGCCGCAGAGGATGACGCTCCGCAGTACACGACTTTGGAGTCACGGCTCGCCGCGCTGATCTCCTTCTACCGCTGGCAGGACGCGGTGCACGACGTCCCGGTCGCCAAACGGCTCTTGCGCGGCGCCCCACGTCGGGCTCCGGCCCGAAAGTTGCTCTCCCACCTGGACGCCGGCACGCCTCTGGGGCCGTCCTCGTTGGTGCGGGTGCGCAAAACCCGCCGCCGCGATCGGCCTCCGATCCTGCTGCCGCAGCAGATCCAGGCGATTCTCGACGGCTGCGCGGTCTTCGACAACACGCGGGGCGAATGGCGAGGAAACCTGCGAGACCGCTTCCTGTTCGCCCTGCTGGCCGAGAGTGGGATGCGGATCGGCGAGGCACTCGGCATGCGAATCTGCGATTTCGTCATGGGTCGAGGTGCGACGCCGCACGTTGAGATCGTGCCCCGCGAGGACAACGCCAACGATGCCCGGGTCAAGATGATGCGCGCCCGTCGCGTCTACGTCGGCACCGACCTGGAACGCCTCTACGCGGACTACCTGACCCAACTATCCATTCGTGCTGTCGAGTTGGGCATGTCGCTGACAGCCGACGATGCCTTGTTCGTCAACCTGCAGCGGCCCCCGTTCCTGGCCCCGCTGCAAGAGGGAACGGTCCGCGACAAGATCGACGCTCTTCAGCGCCGCTACATTGGCCCGGCCGACTGGACCGCCCACTGGTTCCGACACAGCCACGCCACCGCCCTACTCCTGGCTGGCACCCCGGACTGGGTGGTCTCCCGCCGCTTGGGGCACGCGCACGTGCAGACGACCCTGGACCTCTACGGCTGGGTCAGCGAGGACGAGGCTCTACGCGCGGCAGCGAACTGGAAGAAGCACACGGAAGGATGGCGAACCGACCGTGACCAGTGATCGCGTAGTTCCGCTCCACGCTGCCCCTGGTCACGGCAGCGCAACCAGTGCCCGCCTTCTGGCCGACCTTCCAGCCGAGTGGCGGGGAAAGATCATCGGTCCGGGGATCGACGGATGGGAGACGATCACTGACTCCGGTCGGAGTCATGCTCTCAAGCTGGATGGCCTCCCACCCAACCTTCGAGCCGAAATTGCCTGGATGGCGCACTGGCAGCTCCGCGACGGTGTGCAAGTCGCGGTCAGCGCATTCGGCCAACTCGCAGCTGCCCTGGCGTGGTCGGGCACCGCTCGGCATCCGCTGCCCGCCTCGTTGGCTGGAACACCGAGAGAGGATCTCTTGAAGCTCTACACCACGTGGTTCCACGCGGTGCACAACCGGTTTCCGTCTCCTACCGGCGGCCGTCGTCGGCTCGAGCACGTCCTGAGGTATCCCCGCCTCGCCCTGGAGGCCCGTCTTCACGACGGGGCGTGGTGGGAGTTGGACACCTGGCACCCGCGCTGCGATCCGCGCATCCCTCTACGAGATCGCGAACCTACGGCATCAGAGGGCTGTTCGCCAGGGACGGCACGCCTCCCCTGGGCGAGGAGCGCGATCAAGTGGTATCTCGGCCTCCAACTTCAATCCGGGGCGCTGGCCTGGTCGACAATTGCGGGAAGACGCGTCCCATCGCTCCTGCGCTTCGACCGCTGGCTCGACACCCTTGAGGAGCCAGCCGTCGCAATCCGTGATCTGTCCCGGGCTGGGAGGTTGGCAGCGTCCTACCGGCAGTGGGCGTCAGAGCCGGCCAATCGCCCCAGCGACGGCCGTCCCGCAAGATCCGCGTCGGCACGCAAGGTGAACGACGATCTGCGTGCGGTCGCGGAACTGATGGCCTTCGTGCTCGACAACCGTCAGGAAGCGGCGCGGGTCATGGGGCCGACCCCCTGGGATGGCTTGGCCGACGCGCACCCCGCGGTCTGGCTGCGGCAAGTCAGCAGAGTACGCAACCAGCCCCCTTTGGTTGGCACGGAGCACTACGTCGACGATCACGCGCTCGCCCAGATCAGCACCTGCCTGCCGATGCTCGGAGAACCCCGCACACAAACCGTGACCGTCCAGTCCGGCGCAGGGCCGCGGGTCCTTGTCGGCCGGGGAGACCCACAGGCGATGCGAATGCTCCTCCTGCAAGTCCTGACCGGACGCCGTGCGAGCGAGATCCGCCTTTGCGTGTTCGACTGTCTCTCCCCTGCCACCGATCGAGCCATCGAAGCCGCCGAAGGCGAAGAGGTCGCCCGTTTCCACTACGCCCAGAGCAAGATCGACAGCGCGCCGGACACCATCCTGGTCGACGCCGAGGTTGTTGCCGTCATCGAGGAACAGCAACAGTGGGTGCGTGAGAACTTCCCAGTCCAGGGGGCGCGCTACCTCTTCCCGCAACAGATTGCGAATGCCCACGGCACGAAGCCGTACGGAAAGTCCACCTACGGCAGGGTCCTACGAGAGTTCAGCGAGCAGGCAAATGTCATGGACTCTGCAGGCAATCCCGTCCGGCTCAGCCATACCCACCGGTTCCGGCACACAAAACTGACGAGGCTTGCCGAGCTTGGATTGCCGGTACACGTGCTGCAGCGATACGCAGGCCACTCCAATCCGACCATGTCGATGCACTACGTCGCCCGCCGCGAGGAACATGCCGAGCAGGCGTTCCTGGCGACCCGCAAGTTCAAGGCCGACGGCACCCAGGTGACCTTCTCCCAGGAGGACCACGACGGGATGCACCTGTTCGACCGCGCCGACCGCTTCCTGCCCAACGGCTTCTGCCTCCTGCCGCCGCTGCAGCGCTGCGACAAAGGCAACGCCTGCCTGACCTGCAGCGTCTTCGTCACCGACGCCAGCCACCTCGACACCCTCAAACGGCAGCTGGCGGAGACAACCGCACTCATCGAGCGGACCACCGCGCAGTTCCAGAACCGCCACGGCCGCCCCATGCCCGGCGACAACGTCTGGCTCCTGCAACGCAGTGCTGAACGCGAAGCCCTCCTCAAACTCCTGGCCTCCATGCAGGCCAACCCAGGCCGTGCTATCCAGGGCGCAGGCGGCCCCGGCGGTCCGACCTCCGTGTCCATCGACCTCACGCGCCACCGGAAGACCCAGCCATGACCGACCAGCGCCAACGCCGCATCGACACTCTCAACCAGGCAGCCCGCCGAAAGTCCGAGGTCAAGACGAAGGCCGCCGAGGCCGCCGTCCGCGCCCTGTTGAAGCGCGGGGAGCCGGTCACCTTTCAAGCCGTCCAACGGGAGGCTGGCGTCTCCCACTCCTTTCTCTACACCCACCCCACCCTGCGCGAACGCATCGAACGCCTCCGCCGCCAGAAGCAGCCCGCGCCTCGCCCGGCACCAGACGCCAACGCCAGTGAGAGCAACCTCGTCCTCGTCCTCACCGCAGAGGTCGCGCGCCTCAAGAAGCAACTACGCGACGGAGAATTGGCACTACGGGAGGCCCTCGCTCAGGCACACGGCGAGAACCTCGAACTCCGCCGCGAACTCACTCGTCGGGGTCGAAACGGACCGAGCGAACAACCTTGATCACTTGCCTCGGCCGGATCTGTTGAATCGATCGCATCAACAAGATGAACTGCGCAGCGATAGAGAATTCAAGATCAAACCGGCGATAACTAAAGGGCCGGGTCAAGTTGACCGAGTACTTCCCGATCTCGACGCTGCGACCGGGCGCCAAGGAGGGCCGCGTCCGGCGCGTCATGCACCAGGGGCCGCTGCTCGACGTGTTCGTCCTGGACATGCGGACGTACCGCAACGCCAACTCCCCCGACGATCAGAAGGTGGACCCGCAGGGCATCCTCGGCGCCGAGCAGCTGGAACGGCTCAAGCGCGAGCTGTCCCGTTCGCGCGCGGTGTGGAAGGTGATCGCCGCCGACATGCCGCTCGGCCTGGTCGTGCCGGACACCACGGAGGGCCGGCCGAACATCGAGGCCGTGGCGCAGGGCGACCCGGGCGCGCCGCTGGGCCGTGAGCTGCAGATCGCCGAGCTGCTGCGGTTCATCAAGCACCGGCGGATCACCGGCACGGTGTGGCTGACGGCCGACGTGCACCACACCTCGGCCCAGCACTACCAGCCGTCGCGGGCCGCGTTCACCGACTTCGAGCCGTTCTGGGAGTTCGTCTCCGGCCCGCTCAACGCGGGTGCCTTCCCGGCCAGCGCGCTCGACGACACGTTCGGTCCGGAGCGGGTGTTCGTGAAGGCGCCGACGGCGTCGAACGTGTCGCCCGCCGAGGGTTACCAGTTCTTCGGCGAGGTCGACATCGACGGCGACAGCGGGGAGCTGACGGTGCGTCTTCGCGAGCAGGACGGCTCCGTGCTGTTCACGAAGACCCTGCAGCCGGGCCGGGTCGGCCAGTAGGCGCGGTAGGAGCGGGCGGGTCGTTCGTTCCCGTACCCTCTGAGGTGTGCCGCGCACCGGCGTCATCCCCCGGTGCGCGGCACGCTCGTCTTTCCGGGCAACTCCCGCTCTCACAGGGCGTATTCGCAGGTCAGGCCGATTGTCAGTGGTCGCCTCTACGGTTTTTCCATGACGCGATCTCTCCAGGCCGTGGCCTATCGGCAACCCTCCGTGCTCCGGTCCGCGGCGGGCGGACACCAGCTCGGACTCGAGACCTCCCGGGGTTCGACGCCCACGGGTGTCGAGGACCATCCGCGGTTCTTCGCGGGCTTTCTGACGTCTCCTCGGATCGGCGCCGCCGGACTGCTCGCGGTGGCGGACGTGGCGGCGGCGCGGTATCACCAGCCGCAGCTGCGCGCCTCGCTCGACCCGGTGGTGACGGGCAACGGCGACCGGCTGCGCTTCGAGTCCTTCTCCGGCTGCGGCGGGGTGTACGCACGCCTGGACGTCCTCGGCCCCGGTCTCGACGGCGGCGAGGTGGGGCACGGCACGACGAACGTCGACGTCAACAACCCGCTGCGCGAGGCCCTTTCCCGGATCGGCGGCGATGATCCGCTCCATCTCCGGGTGGGGCCCGAGGAGTTGGCCGTCACCACGCTGGACGGGCCGGTGGTGGAGAAGAAGGTGCCCCTGCCCGACCGGTGGCTGCGCGGCTTCGCGGAGGCGCAGGTCACAGCGGCCGGGTTCGACCTGCGGGCCGAGCTGCCGGCGGACGAGGCGGTACGGTTCCTGCGTTCACTGCCCCGGTCCGGGCCGGGGCGGCGCCCGGCCGGCGGGCCGCGCTGGGTGGTGCCGGTCGGGCGGGGCCTGCGGCCGACGACGCGGGCGGTGCCGGGCGCGGTGTGCCTGCCGGGTCCCGAGCGGCTGGCCGCGCTCCAGCGGGTGCTGCAGTACGCGACGGCCCTGCGGGTGTACGGCCCCGCGGTCATCGGTGCCGCCGCACGGGGCGCTGCGACGGCGGCCGCCTGGGAGGTCGTCCTGCCCGGCATGCGGCTCACGCTGACGCTGTCGCCGGACGCCTCGCGCGGCTTCTCCGGCGAGGGTGGCGTGCTGGACGCACTCGCCACCGACGAGGCCGCGGCGGACGCCGAGCTGATCGCGGTCCTGCTCGCGTGGGAGCCCCGCGTCGACGTCGCGGAGCTCGCCGTCGGCTCCGGACTCACCCCGGAGCGGGTGCGCGCCGCACTCGTCCGGCTCGGTACGTCGGGGCGCGTGGGCTACGACACGGCGGAGGCTGCCTACTTCCACCGGGAGCTGCCGTACGACGCGGAGCGCGTCGAGCGCCACAATCCCCGGCTGCGCTCCGCCCGCGCCCTGGTGGCCGCGGGCGCCGTGGCCCTGGAGGGCCTGGTGGGGACGGTGACCGCCGAGGACGGTCATGTGCACCGGGTGCGCGACGACGCCGGCGTGCTGAGCTGCAGTTGTCAGTGGTGGGCGAAGTACCGGGGCGGGCGCGGACCGTGCAAGCACGCGCTGGCCGTGCGGATGGTGCGCCGCGGCTCGGCCGTGGCACCGGAACTTTCGGACGTCGACGGGGGCGGGCGATGAGTGCGCTGATCGAGGCGGTGCGGGCGGGGCGGACGGACGAGACGCTGCGCCTGCTGGAGGGGATGACCGACGCCGGACGGCGCGCGGCGCTGCCGGAGTTGAAGGCGCTGCGCAAGGAGATGCGCGGTGCGCCCTGGGGCAACTTCCGCACCGCGTACCCGGCACTGCACGCGGCCGGGGCGGCCTGCCACACGGGTGCCGCGGCCGCCGCGAACTGGCTCGCCGCGGCCGACCTGCGCTGGTGGCAGGCGTCCCCCGAGGTGCTGCTGCGGGCGCTGGCGGGCCGGGACAACGCGTGGCTGGCCGACGTGGCCCGCCGCCTGGCACAGCGGCCCGTGTCCGCGAACGTGTCGTACGAGCTGATGTCCGGGCTGGTGCGGCGGGCGGGGTGCGAGGTTCCGGTGACGGACGCCTATGTGACCGGCTGGGTGCGGCACATCGGCAGCCGGTGGCGGCACGGCTCCGTGCTCGAGCGGCTGCGCGCGGAACCGGATCTGGCCCCGCTCGTGACCGGCCTCTTCGAGCTCTCCGACCTCGGAGAGGTCCGCTGGACGCTGGGCGACGGCCCCTGGCACGACGCCCTGGCCGAACTCACCCGGGCGGGCTCGCTGGACCGCAAGGCCGTGCTCGACGCCTGTGTCGCCCGGCTGCTGCGTGGCGGCGGCCCCACCGACCACCGGGCGTTCCTCCCCCTGCTGGTGCGTCTCGAGCTCACACGCGCGGAGGAGCGTGAGCGCGTCGCCGACTGGACGGCCCTGGCGCGTGACGCGGCCTCCCCCGTGGCCGCGCACGCCCAGTCGGTGCTCGGGGCGCTCGCGTTGTCCGAGGAGCTGACGCCCCGGCAGCTCGCCGAGGCCTCCGAAGGGGTCCTGTTCCGCGGCGAGAAGAAGCTCGTGCGGGCCCAGCTCGTCCTGCTGGGCAAAGCGCTCTCCCGCGATCCTTCCGCGGCGCCGGATCTGCTGCCCGCCGTGGCCCGGGCGTTCGGGCACGAGGACACCCAGGTGCAGGAGCGGGCCCTCAAGCTGGTGGAACGTCATACGAAGAGGCTGACCTCCGAGGACGTCCGTACGGAACTCTCTTACTCGGCGGAGCAGTTGATCCCCCCGCTGCGCATCCGGGCGAAGCGCACCCTGGGTATCGAGGTGGCCGACCCGGTCCCCGCGGTGCACGAGGAGGTGCTCCCGCCCGTCCCGGAGCCGGTGCGGCTCGCCGCGGCGCCCGAGACGGTGGTCGAACTCGCCGAAGAGGTAGCGGCGTTGCTGGCGTCCGAGGGTGACGTGGCCACGTTCGAACGGGCGCTGGACGGTCTGGTCCGCCACGCCTACAGCGACGCGCACGGCCTGCTCGACGCGCTCGACCCGGTGATCAAGCGGCGCTGGTGGGACGCCTCGGAGCCGGGTCGGTGGCGGCACGCGGACACGTACTTCAGCCCCATGCACCACCACCTCCAGAGCGCGCACGACGCCCTCGACCTGCTCCTGGCGACGCTGCGCGGACGGGTCGGGACGTCGACACTGCACACGGTCGTGGGGCGCCACGCGTCGACCGGGCACGGCTGTGTGCACCGGGGCCTCGCGACCGCCTTCGACGCCCGGATCAGGGAGGTGGCATACCGGCTGCGGACGGACCCACTGCCGCTGCTCCTGTCGACGCCCACGACGGGCACGGGCCTGCTGGAGCCGGGCGAGCTGGTGGACCGGCTCGACACGTACCGGCGCCTGGGCGCCCGTGTCTCAGCGGCCGACTTCGCGCAGGCGCTGCTGCGAGTGCGGCGCGGCGACCGCACCGAAGCCGCGGCGGCGGCCGAGCGGGCGAACGCGCTCGGCACGCGCGAGGGTGAGCGCCTCGCCCACTGGCTGCGCTCCCAGGGGACCGTCCTGCCCCTGTCCCGCAGGCGCACCCGCGGGAGCCGGATCGTGGTCGAGTTCGGCGAACTGCTCGAGTTCCAGGAGGACTTCCCGGCCGACTTCCGGACGCTGGGCCGACCGGTGGGCGCCTTCGCCGAGAGCCGGTACTGCTCCCACTGGAGCCCGGAGATACGGCAGCACTGGCTCGCCGTGCTCCCGGAGCGGCGCGAGCTGGTGGCGGTGCGGATGGTGCACGATCTGGCGCATGCGGCCGAGTACGACACCCGGGGTGCGGCTGGTGCGCTGCCGCAGCTCGCCGAGTCCGGTGGCGAGGCGGGCGAGTGCGTGCACCTGTGCGTGGCGTACGGACTGGGCGCGCGGCATCCGGAGGACCGGCTCGCCGCCGTGGACGCGCTGCTGGTGCTCGCCGCGCGAGGGCAGCTCGACCCGGCACGACTCGGCGCCGACCTCGGCCAGCTGGTCCGGCGCGGAGTGGTCAAGCCGCTGCGGCTGGCCGAGTCGGCGCGGACGGCGGCGGCCACCGGAGCGAACGCGACGATCTGGGGGATGCTCCGGCACACCCTCCCCGTGCTGCTCGCCGACCTCGCGACCGCAGGTCCGGCGGGCGCCATCGGCCCGACCGGCCGCTCCGGACCGTCCATACCCGCCCGCGGGCTGGGAGATCTGCTGGCCGTCGCCGACGAGTGCGCCGAGCGGTCCGGGGCGCGTGGTGAGCTGCCGCATCTGTCCCATGCCGCCGACCGACGGGGCTCGTCCCGGCTGGTGACCCAGGCCCGGCGGCTGCGGGACGCACTCGCCGTACCGGTGGCCGCATGATCCGTTACACCCTCCCCACACCCCTTGCCTGGGGCGGAGCCGGTAGCAGAAAGAACAATAAAAGGTACAGAACCACGCTTTACCCATCAGTCACAGAGCGTTCGTGATCACGCAACACCCTTCCTTCACAGTGGCTGCATGACTCGAGACATGTCTGATGTGACGCGTGCGAGGCACGGGCGTCCCGTGCGCCACTGGCGGCGGGACGTCGTCGAGCTCGCCGCGCTCTTCACGGCCGTCGCGGCGGCCGACGCGGCGGCGAACCTGATCGGACACGGGCCCGACGGACCTGCGTTGCTGCTGATCTCGGCGGCGGCGTTGGTCGCGACGGCGGGATTCCACATCTGGTGGGCACGGCGCCACGGCCACGCGCCGCCGGCCGACGATACCGGCGCCCGGCCGCTGACCGTCCTGCGGCAGGCCGGGCCGTCCGACGAGCAGGCGGCGGGGCCCGAGTCCGTGGAAGCGGCGAGCGTGCTGTGGCGGATGCGGACGACGGTGAAGGACGAGCCGGGCTCGCTGGCCGCACTGTGCACGGCCCTCGCGGGCCGGCGGGTGGACATCCTGAACCTGCAGGCGCACCCGCTGGCCGAGGGCACGGTGGACGAGTTCCTGCTGCGCGCCCCGTCCGGCCTCGCGGCGGCGGAGATCACCCGGGCGGTGTCACTGGCCGGTGGGTCGAGCACGTGGATCGAGCGGGCCGACGCACACGATCTGGTGGACGCCCCGACCCGCGTCCTCGGTCTCGCCGCGCGCACCGCGCTGGACGCGGCGGAACTCCCGCTGGCACTACGGCAGTTGATGGGCCGGTGCACGATCCGATCGCTGCCCGCCGCGCCGGCGGGCGGCGGCCGTGGGCCGGAGGCGGTCCCGGTCGAGGGCGCGCTCGAGGACACCGTGCTGCGACTGCGGGCCCCGGGAGGCGGAGTGATCACCGTGGAGCGGCCGTACCTGCCGTTCACCCCCACCGAGTTCGCCCGGGCGCGGGCCCTGGTGGAGCTGGACGCGCGGCTCGGTCCGCGCATCCCGCGCAGCCAGGACGTGCTGACGCTGCCCGAGGGCAACGCCATAGCGGTACGGCGGGCCGACACGAGCGACGTGGAGGCGGCCAAGGCGATGCACGACCGGTGCTCGGCGCGGACGCTCGGGATGCGCTACCACGGGCCGGTCGGTGACGCGGACCGCTATCTGAACCACCTGCTCAGCCCGCGCTTCGGGCGGACGCTGGCCGTGCAGACCGCGTCGGGGCGGATCGTCGCACTCGGCCATCTGCTGTGGGACGGCGACGAGACCGAGGTCGCGCTGATCGTCGAGGACGAGTGGCAGCGGCGCGGCATCGGCGCCGAGCTGCTGCGCCGGCTCGTGGCGATGGCCGTCGAGGCCCGCTGCGAGAGCGTGTACGCGGTGACGCGGGCGTCCAACACCGGCATGGTCGCCGCGATGCGCGGCCTCGGCCTCCCGCTCGACTACCAGATCGAGGAGGGCACCCTGGTCATCACGGCCCGCCTGGACGCCACCCCGGTGACAACACGACTGCCGTACGACAGCAGCGTGCAGGCACCGTGCGGCGGTTCGACGGGCCTGGACTGAACCGGCACCGCCTCGCGAGCGGCGCCCGCGTACCCCGGAGCCGCTCCTGCCCATGCCCGGCGGCACCCCGCGCGGCACCCACGCGCCCGACGCCACCGGTCCTTCGCCGGTGACGGGCCGGCGCGCGGCGCCGGCCCGTCCGCGGCAGCACCACCCCCGCGCATGCCCGCTGCCACCCGTCGCCGGCCAGGCGCGCCCGGCAGCACCGCCCGGGCGCGCCCAGCACCACCCACGCGACACCGCCCGAACTCCCGGGCCGACCGGCGCGCCGCCCGGCGACGGGACAGGCCGCACCCGGCGCGTGACACAGTGAACGGCCCAGCGCGCCCAGCGCCGGGCCGTTCGTCATGCGTGGCCCCCGGTTCAGCGCGCGGGCGCCGGTGATACGACGTGTCCATCGCCCGCTGTCAGCTCACGCTCGCCCGGCGCCGTCACCCCCGATACCCCGCCGAGCGCCGCGTCCAGGTCCCCCCACAGATCCTCGACGTCCTCCAGCCCCACCGACATCCGCAGCAGCCGGTCGCTCACCCCCGCACCCCGCCTGTCCGCCGCATCCACGATCCGGTGGCTGATGGACGCAGGGTGCTGGATCAGGGTGTCGACGCTGCCCAGGCTCACTGCCGGGGTGATCAGGCGGACCCGGGAGATGACCTCGTGCGGGTCGCCGTGGACCTCGAAGGCGACCATCGCGCCGCCGAGGCGCGGATAGCGGACGCGGGCCACGCGCGGGTCGGCGGCGAGCCGGCGGGCCAGTTCGGCGGCGTTCGCGGAGGCGGCACGTACTCGCACCGGCAGTGTGGACAGCCCCCTGAGCAGCAGATAGCCGGCGAGCGGATGCAGCACACCGCCGGTGGCGAACCGGATCTGCCGCAGCTGCCGCGCGAACTCCTCGTCACAGGCCACGACGCCCGCCAGCACGTCCCCGTGGCCGCCGAGGTACTTGGTGGCGCTGTGCAGCACGAGCCGGGCGCCCTGCTCGGCCGGACGCTGCAGCACCGGCGTCGCGAACGTGTTGTCGGCGAGCAGTGGCACGGAACCGCAGGCGTGGGCGACGGCCCGCAGGTCGAGTTCGGCGAGCGTCGGGTTGGCCGGGGACTCGACCAGCACCAGCCCGGTGTCGGGGCGCAGCGCGTCCGTGATGCCGGCCGGGTCGGTCCAGGTCACTTCCGTGCCGAGCAGGCCTGCGGTCAACAGGTGGTCGCTGCAGCCGTACAGGGGGCGTACGGCCACGACGTGGCGCAGCCCGGCGGCGGACCGGGCCAGCAGGACCGCGCTCAGTGCGGCCATGCCACTGGCGAACGCGACCGCCGCCCCGGTGCCCTCCAGCCGTGCAAGGGCCGTCTCGAACCTGGCCACGGTCGGGTTGCCCAGCCGGCCGTAGACCGGGGGCCCGTCCGGCGCGGCGCCGGTGGCGGCGAACGCGTCGATGCGCGCGGCCTCGCCCCGGCTGTCGTAGGAGGGGTAGGTGGTGGACAGGTCGATCGGCGGGGCGTGCAGACCCTGCCGGGCGAGGTCGTCACGGCCGGCGTGCACGGCCTCGGTGGCGAAGGCCCTCGCGGTGCCGGCCGTCCGGCCGTCGTGCGGGGAGGACGGGAAGGAGTCGTGTGCTCGCTTGCTCGCTGAGTCCATGAGCGGAAGGGTGAACACCGAACGGGTCATCGCGATCGAACACCGTGCTACGTTCGGCCCATGGCCGAATCTGTCGTACTGGATCCGGTGGACCTCCATCTGCTGCGCCTGTTGCAGAACGACGCCCGGACCACCTATCGGGACCTTGCCGCCCAGGTGGGCGTCGCGCCGTCCACCTGTCTGGACCGGGTGACCCGGCTGCGCCGCTCCGGCGTGATCCTCGGTCACCAACTGCGCCTCGACCCGGCCAAGCTCGGCCGCGGCCTCGAGGCACTGCTGTCGGTCCAGGTCAGGCCGCACCGCAGGGAGTTGGTCGGCCCGTTCGTCGAGCGGATCCGCGCGCTGCCCGAGTCACGGACGGTGTTCCACCTCACCGGCCCCGACGACTACCTCGTGCATGTGGCCGTGGCCGACATGGCGGACCTGCAGCGGCTGGTCCTCGACGAGTTCACGGCGCGGCGCGAAGTGGCGCGCGTGGAGACCCGGTTGATCTTCCAGCAGTGGGACTGCGGCCCCCTGCTGCCGCCGGCCGCGGGGACCGGCGAATCAGGGATTCCCAAGTGACGTGTGGCCGGTCCCCGTACGAGGATGGACCGCATGTCTGAGACAAAGAGCCCGCTGCCCCGCGAGGTCGCCGACGCCTATGTCGACGAGCTCATCGCCCTCGATCCGGTCCTCGGCACGTATCTCGGTGTGAAGGAGAGTTCGAGCGGACTGCCCGACTTCTCGCCCGCGGGCCAGGAGGCCACCGCGCGGCTGGCGCGGGCGACGCTCGCCCGGCTGGACGAGGCCGAGCGCCGGCCGGGGGCGGACAGCGACGTGGAGCGCCGCTGCGCCCGGCTGCTGCGCGAGCGGCTGACCGCCGAACTCGCCGTGCACGAGGCTGAGGAGGGCCTGCGCGCGGTCGGCAACATGCACACGCCCGCGCACGCGGTCCGTGACGTGTTCACCGTGACGCCGACGGGGACCGACGAGGACTGGGCGGCGATCGCCGAGCGGCTGCGCGCGGTCCCGGCCGCACTGGCGGGCTACCGCGAGTCCCTGGCGCTCGGCCTGGAGCGGAAGCTGTACGCCGGTCCGCGTCCCACGGCCACCTTCGTCGAACAGCTCACCGAGTGGTCGGACACCGACGGCAAGGGCCGCGGCTGGTTCGAGGACTTCGTCTCGGCCGCGCCCGAGGCGCTGCGCGCCGGCCTGGACGAGGCCGCCCGGGAGGCGACGGCGGCCGTCGTCGAGCTGCGGGACTGGATGCGGGACGTGTACGCCCCGGCCGTCGAAGGCGCCCCGAACCCGGTGGGCCGGGAGCGGTACGCGCGCTGGGCCCGCTACTTCAACGGCACCGACCTGGATCTGGACGAGGCGTACGCGTACGGCTGGTCGGAGTTCCACCGCATCCTCGGCGAGATGCGGCAGGAGGCCGAGAAGATCCTGCCGGGCGCCGGGACGCCGTGGGTGGCGCTCGCCCATCTCGACGAGCACGGCACGCACATCGAGGGCGTCGAGGAGGTCCGCGTCTGGCTGCAGGGCCTGATGGACCGGGCCATCGAGGAACTGGACGGCACACACTTCGAACTCGCCGAGCGCGTGCGGAAGGTGGAGGCGATGATCGCCCCACCCGGCGGTGCGGCTGCCCCCTACTACACGGCCCCGTCGGAGGATTTCTCCCGCCCCGGCCGCACCTGGCTGCCGACGATGGGCCAGACCCGGTTCCCGGTGTACGACCTGGTGTCGACCTGGTACCACGAGGGCGTCCCCGGTCACCATCTCCAGCTCGCGCAGTGGGCGCACGTCGCGCGGGACCTCTCGCGCTACCAGGCCACCATCGGCGGGGTCAGCGCCAACGCGGAGGGCTGGGCGCTGTACGCCGAGCGGCTGATGGACGAGCTGGGCTATCTGACGGACCCGGAGCAGCGGCTCGGTTACCTCGACGCGCAGATGATGCGGGCGGCCCGTGTGATCGTCGACATCGGCATGCATCTGGAACTGGAGATCCCGGCGGACTCGCCGTTCCACCCGGGTGAGCGCTGGACGCCGGACCTGGCGCAGGAGTTCTTCGCCGCGCACAGCAGCCGGCCGGCGGACTTCGTGGAGAGCGAGCTGACCCGGTACCTGACCATCCCGGGCCAGGCGATCGGCTACAAGCTCGGCGAGCGGGCCTGGCTGCTGGGCCGGGAGAAGGCGCGCGAGCGGCACGGCGACGCCTTCGACCTCAAGGCCTGGCACATGGCGGCCCTGTCCCAGGGGTCACTGGGCCTGGACGATCTGGTGGACGAGCTGTCCGTGCTCTGACGTGCGGCTGCCGCCCACGCCGTCGCGTGGGCGGCACGGGCCGGTTCAGTCGGTGAGCCGTCGCAGCTGGACGAGGCCGAGCCAGGTCTCCGGTCCCGGCTTGGCGTAGGCGGCGCGCACCGCGTACCGGCCGGGTTCCAGCGGGACGCGCAGATGCTCGGCGCGGTCGGCCTCGTCGCCGGGCCACGCCGAGTCGAACAGGACGACCGGGCCGGGCACGTTCCAGCGCACCTCGTTCTCCCACACGGCGGTGTCGAGGGCGGCGGGCACCTCGGCCAGCAGTTCGTGCTCGGAGTTCGCGGCACTCCACCGGACGAAGGTGCCGTGGTCGGGGAGGAAGGCGGTGGAGGCCGGTTCGTCGCCGAGGACGAGGGCCGCGCTGTCCCCGACGGGGAGCAGTCCGACGTACCCGTCGACCTCGCACGCCCGGTCGTAGTCGGTGTCCATGTCCTCGCCGTCGGCCCCTGCCCAGAACGGCAGTACCGCCTCCGGGACGACAATCAGCGGGCCGCCGCCCGACTCCACCCACTCCACCGCGCCTGGATCCGCGTATTGCGCCATGGGCAGAACCTACACGCACGGCGAGCGCCTCGGACTCACGGTTCCCGGACCCGTCCGGTACGCCCCCGAGTGCCCGGATCAGCAGCCGCAGTCCCCGGCCACCGGCGCCGTCAGCGGGTCGGCCGGCCTGCTCTCCGGGCCCTGCCAGGTCTCGTACACGAAGCCCTCGCGCGCCCAGTACTCAAAGCCGCCGAGCATCTCCTTGACCTGGTAGCCGAGTTCGGCCAGGGCGAGGGCGGCGCGGGTGGCGCCGTTGCAGCCGGGGCCCCAGCAGTACGTCACGACGGGCACGTTCTTGTCGAGGAGCCGCTCGGCCTGCTCGGGGATGAGCGCGGTCGGCAGGTGGACCGCGCCGGGGACGTGGCCCTGGTCCCAGGACTCGGTGGAACGGGAGTCGAGGACGACGAAGCCGGGATCCCCGCCGGCCGCGAGCGCGGCGGCCACGTCCGAGACGTCGGCGTGGAACCGCAGGCTCGCGCGGAAGTGGGCGGCGGCCTCGGCCGGGGCGGCCGGGGCGACACGCAGGACGGGGTTGGCGGGGGCGGTCGTGGTGTTGTTCATGACTAGAAAACTACGGTCGTTGATCGCCGTTCTGAAGGGACGTTCCACGGGCCGGCCCTTGTCCGGCCGTGGATTCCCTGCTATCCGTCGCTCATGACCACGTTTTCCCCGGACGCCACCGATTGGCTCATTCTCGACGTCCTCCAGCGCGAGGGGCGCGCCAGTTTCGCCGAGCTGGCGCGGGCCGTCTCGATGTCGGCGAGCGCGGTCACCGAGCGGGTGCGCCGCCTGGAGGAGGCGGGCGTCATCCAGGGATACGCGGCGGTGGTGGACCCGGAGCGGCTCGGGCTGCCGATCCTGGCCTTCGTGCGGCTGCGCTACCCGAACGGCAACTACAAGCCGTTTCACGACCTGGTGGCCGCGACGCCCGAGATCCTCGAGGCGCACCATGTGACGGGCGACGACTGCTTCATCATCAAGGTCGCCGCGCGGTCGATGCCGCATCTGGAGGAGATCTCGGGCCGGATCGGCGCGCTGGGGTCGGTGACGACGAGCGTCGTGTACTCCTCGCCACTGCCCCGGCGCCCGCTGGGCCGCTGAGCGCTCCGGCGGGGGCTGGTCGCGCCCACGCGGCGAAGCCGCATGTCGGACACAGCCCCGCGCCCCCTCGGGGCACGGCACCGCACAGGACTCCGCCGAGGCCGCTCAGATGCCGGTCACACCCCGCTGCCGCAGGGTCGAGCCCGACCTGCCCTTCACGACCTCCAGTTGGGCGTGTATCCGGCGGCGCAGGTCGGCGACGTGGCTGACGATGCCGACGCTGCGGTCCCGTTCGCGCAGCGAGTCGAGGACGTCGAGGACCTCGTCGAGGGTCTGGTCGTCGAGGCTGCCGAAGCCCTCGTCGATGAACAGCGTGTCGAGCCGGACCCCGCCGGCCTCGTCGGTGACGACGTCCGCGAGGCCGAGGGCGAGCGCGAGGGAGGCGAAGAACGTCTCGCCGCCCGACAGCGTCGACGTGTCCCGTTCCCGGCCGGTCCAGGCGTCGACGACATGCAGTCCGAGTCCGCTGCGGCCCCGTCCGGTGCGGTCGTCGGAGTGGACGAGGGTGTAACGCCCGGCGGACATGCGCCGCAGGCGTACGGTCGCGGCTGCGGCGACCTGTTCCAGGCGGGCCGCGAGGACGTACGACTCCAGGCGCATCTTGCGTTCGTTGTCCGCCGACGTGCCCGCGGTGAGGGCGGCCAGGCGGGCCACGCGGTCGTGCTCCTCGCGGAGCGGCGCCAGTTGGCGCATGCCCTGGGCCGCGCGGGCCGAGAGCCGGTCGAGTTCGGCGCAGCAGCGGGCGGCCCAGTCGCGTGCGGAGGCGGTGTCGCGCAGGCATTGGGCAGCCGCCGTCGCGGTGCGTTCGGCCGCTTCGAGGTCGGCGGGCGGCTGCTGGGCGGCGGCCGCGGTGTCGCGCTCGGCGAGGATCGCGCGGACGGCGGCCTCCTCCGACTGCCAGTCGTCCAGGCGCCGTTGGAGTTCGCGGTGGGCGGCGGAGTCGAGGAGGGCGGCGGCCGCCTCCTGGGGGGTGTCGAACCCGGCGCGGTAGGCGGCGTCGGAGAGCCGGGCGTCGGCGTCCTTGAGCCGCTGGGCGGCGTCCTCGGCGGCGCGCGCGGTATCCGCGGCGTCGGTGAGCAGGGCGACCTGCCGCTCGAGCTGTGCGGCCCGTGCGGTCACGCTGGCGGCGCCGCCCCGGGCCTGCGCCAACTCCCGCTCCAAGATGGCCCGTTCGTGGTCGAGAGTCTCACGCCGGGTCAGCCGCGCGGCGGACCGGACCGCTGCCTGCTGGCGGTCGGCGAGTCGCCGTTCGCGCTCCTGCTCTGCCCGGCGCAGCTCCTCGTGGGCGGCGTGCAGGGCGGAGGCGTCGCGGCGGGACCGCGTGTACTGCTGCTCCAACTCGGCGGCCTCGGAGGCGAGTCGGCCCGTCGGTGTGTCGCCCGCCTCGGCGGTGGCGGCGGCCAGGGCCTCCCGTACGACGCCGAGGCGCCGCTCGGCCTCGGCGTGCTGTTCCTCGGCGCGACGGCAGTCGGCGAGGGCGTGTTCCTCGGCCTCCCGGTCGACATGCCCGGCGATCTTGCGGGCGGGCGCGGGGTGTTCGGTGGCGCCGCAGACCGCACAGGGTTCTCCGTCGGTGAGGTGCGCGGCGAGTTCGGCGGCGATGCCGTTCAGGCGCTGTTCCTTGAGGTCGAGCCAGTGGGCGCGGGCGGCCAGAGCGCGCTTCCCGGAATCGAGCACCCTCTGATGGGCTTCTTCGGTGTCGGAGGCCAACTGGTCCCGCATCCGGGCCGCGTCGAGCCGACGGCGCGCGGGTTCGCGCTGTACGGCGAGCTGTTCGGCCCGGGCAGCGGCCTCCTGGGCCGACTCGATGAGGGACTGCAGGTCCGCGCGCGTGGCGTCCCAGTCCGCGAGCCAGCCCTCGGCCTCTCGCAGGGCCTCCTCGTCGGCGCGCTCCTGCCGGTCGAGACCGGCCCGCTCCTCGCCCAGCTCCACGAGACGCTGTTCCGCGCGGCGGCCGGACTCCAGGCCGCCCAACTCCTCTGCGGCCCGCCGTGCGGCGGTCGCGAGCCCGGCCGGACCGGCGCCCGCGAAGCTGTCCGGCAGCAGCCCACGCGCGCGCGCCTTCGCCTCGGTCGCCACGCGGTGCTCGGCCTCGGTGGCCTCGCGCAGCTCCAGCGCGGGCGCCACCGCCTCCGCCTTGCGCGCCCGCTCCATCCGCGCCTGCGCCTCCTGATGGACGCCGGACCGCTCCTGAAGCCGTACGGCCCGCTCCCTTGCCTCCGCGAACCGCCTTTGCAGGCGGGCCAGTTCGCGTACGTCGGCCAGGGCTCGGTCGGCAGCGGCGTGGGCGGACTCGGCGGCGGACAGACGTGAGTGGGCAATAGTGAGGCGCTCGCGGGCGGTGCTGCGGGCGACGGCAGCGGCGCTCAGGACGGCCTCGGCCAGGCCCGGCTCACCCGGGGCCAGCTCCGGCAGCTCCATGGCGTCGCCGGCCTCCTGCTGCATGCGGTGGGCGTCGGCCAGCAGGGCCGCGTCCCCTTCACGGACGCGCGCCTCGGCCGCGCGCCGGCGTTCGGCGAGGCGCTTCTCGGCGTCGGCGAAGCGCTGGGTGTCGAAGAGGCGGCCGAGGAGTCTGCCGCGGGCCTCGGCGTCGGCCCGCAGGAAGCGCGCGAAGTCGCCCTGGGGCAGCAGGACGACCTGGCAGAACTGCTCGCGGCTCATGCCGAGCAGCTGGGTGATCTCCTCGCCGATCTCCTGGTGCGAGCGGCTGAGGTCCTTCCAGGCGCCGGCCACGGCGTCGTGCTCGCGCAGCCAGGACTGGGCCTTGTCGACCGTCGTGCCCGTGCCACGCAGCTTGGGCCGCTCCCAGGGCGGCTGCCGGGTGATCTCCAACCGGCGTCCCGCGACGGTGAGTTCGAGAGTGACCTCGGTGCGGGTCGTCGCCAAGGCGTGGTCGCTGCGCAGGGTCGTCCCCTGGCCGCTCTGGCGGGCGCCCGGCACCGCGCCGTACAGCGCGTAGCACACGGCGTCGAGGACCGACGTCTTGCCGGCGCCCGTCGGTCCGTGCAGCAGGAACAGCCCGGCCTGGGACAGCTCGTCGAAGTCGACACTCTGCGAGCCGCCGAAGGGGCCGAACGCGGTGAGGTCGAGGCGGTGCAGCCTCACCGGGCCACCTCCCGCGCGGCGCCTTCGGCGCGCACGGCGTCGAACGCCTCGCGCAGCACGGCCAGTTCGCGCTCGTCGGGTCCCACGCCCCGGACGTGTGCCACGAAGTCCTGCGCGATCTGCTGGTCGCTGCGGCCGGCGAGCCGCCGTGCGTACGACGCGTCGGGGTCGCCCGGGGCCCGTTCGGGGGCGAAGACGAGGCTGAGTGCGTGCGGGAAGCGCTCGGCGAGACGGGCCATGGGGTCGGCGGGGCGGATTGGGTCGGTCAGGGTCGCCTCGACCCAGGCCTCCTCGTGACGGGCCAGCTCCGGGTCGGCGAGCAGCTCCTCGAGGGTGCCCCGGATCCGGGCGAGGGGGCGGGGCACCGGGCAGTCCACCCGCTCGGCGGCGACGGAGCCGTCGGCGGCCAGGTCGACCAGCCACATGCTCTTGCGGTGGTCGGCCTCCGAGAAGGAGTACGGCAGCGGGGAGCCGGAGTAGCGCACGCGCGCGGTGATGGTCTGGCTGCCGTGCAGATGCCCCAGCGCCACATAGTCCACGCCGTCGAAGACGCCGGCCGGGACGGCGGCCACCCCGCCGACGGTGATGTCCCGCTCGCTGTCGCTGGCCCGGCCGCCGGTGACGAAGGCATGGGCGAGGACGACGGAACGGGTGCCGGGCGCACGGCCGGCGAGGTCGGCCCGGACACGGCCCATGGCGGCCGCCAGCACACTCTCGTGACCCGCCTTCTCGACGCCGAACTCGTCCTTCACCAGGGCCGGTTCGAGGTACGGCAGGCCGTAGAAGGCGACATCCCCGTGTGCGTCGGCCAGCACGACCGGGGTGCCGCAGGCGGCGGGTTCGGTACGCAGATGGATGCCGGCGCGTCCGATGAGGCCGGCACCCACGCCGAGCCGGCGGGCCGAGTCGTGATTGCCGGAGATCATCACCGTGGGCACGCCCAGCTCCGCGAGCCGGTGCAGGGCGTCGTCGAACAGCTCGACGGCGGCCAACGGGGGCACCGCCCTGTCGTACACGTCTCCCGACACGACCACCGCGTCCACCTCGCGCTCGTGCGCGGTCGTGACGAGGTGACCGATGAACTCGGCCTGGGCTCCGAGCATGTTCACCCGGTGGAACGCCCGGCCGAGATGCCAGTCGGAAGTGTGCAGGAGTCTCATGATCCCCGAGACTAACGGCCGGGTCTGACATCACGGGCGGTTACTCCCGTATCAGCCTGCCATGACCCGTCATGACCCATGCGACAGACACCCGTTACGCCCTCATTGCACCGATTGTCAGGCATCTCCGTAGGCCTCCCCGCCCAGTTCGAATCCGGCCGTCCCTGCGGTGGCGTCGGCGAGCCAGGCGCGGAAGGTGTCCACGTCGGCGTCCGGCAGGCCGATCTCGATGGTGACCGCCTCGCCGTACCGGACGTCCCTGACCTCGCGGCCCGTCGCGCGCAGATCGTTCTGCACCTTGCCCGCGCGCTGGTGGTCGACGGTCACCGTGGCCAGCCGGAAGCGGCGCCGGGTGATGGTGCCGAGCTGGTCCAGGGCCTCGCCGACGGCTCCGCCGTACGCCCTGATGAGACCGCCCGCGCCGAGTTTGACCCCGCCGAAGTAGCGGGTGACGACGGCGACGACGTAGCGCATGTCGCGACGCAGCAGCATCTGGAGCATCGGGACGCCCGCGGTGCCGCCCGGTTCGCCGTCGTCGCTTGCCTTCTGGGTCGAGGCGTCGGCGCCGATGACGTACGCCCAGCAGTTGTGCGTGGCGTCGGCGTGCTCCTTGCGCACCGCGGCGACGAAGTCCTGGGCCTCCCGCTCGGTGGCCGCCGGGGAGATCGCGCAGAGGAAACGGGAGCGGTTGACCTCGGTCTCGTGCACGCCCGCGTGGGCGACGGTGCGGTACTCGTCCTGCATCCCGCCAGCCTATGCGCAGGTAGCGGGCCGAGTGGCTCGGGGCCTCCAAAGGCGCCGACGGGAAGCTGCCGGGGACGCGGCTACCCCTTCTTCTTGCCGCGCGGCACGGTGACCGAGGTGAGCAGCGCGGCGCCCGGGGCGAGGGCGGGCCAGCCGGTGCCGCGCCAGGCGAGGACGGCGATGGCCGACGTGGGGAACTTCCTGCGCACCTCGTCCAGCGCGTCGTCCAGGGCGTCCCCGGCGAGTTCCAGGACCAGTTCCTCGAGGCCGGGGTTGTGCCCGATCAGAAGCAGGGTCTCGACCTCGGACGGCACCTCGCGCACGACGTCGAGCAGTTCGTCCGCACCGGCCGCGTACAGCCGCCGGTCGTGCCGTACCGGCGGTGGTGTGCCCCACTGGGCCGAGGCCAGGTCCCAGGTCTGGCGGGCGCGGACGGCGGTGGAGCACAGGGCGAGGTCGGGCAGGCAGTCGGCCTCGGCGAGGGCGCGGCCCGCAGCGGGGGCGTCGCGGCGGCCGCGCGGGGCGAGCGGGCGCTGGTGGTCGGCGACGCCCTCGGGCCAGGCGGACTTGGCGTGCCGCAAGACGACGAGGCGGCGCAGCGGGCCTGCACCCGCGCGGGCGATCACGAGAGGCTCCCCAGATCGCGGGCCAGCTCGAGGCCGAGCAGTCGGTCGGCGTAGGCGTACGTCTCGAAGCGGGCGCCGTCGGGCAGATCGCCGGCGGTCTCCACCCACTCCAGGACGCGCAGTACCTCGGGCACATCCAGATTGTCCTCCCAGGCGGCGCGCAGCCGCCCGCGCACGTCGTCGGGAATCGCCCGCGACGGCTGCCGCGCCCACCCGGCGACGGCGCGCCGCCAGCGCGCGAGCATCCGGCCGGCCTCCTCGAGGGCGCCTGCGTCCAGGCGCACCGGCGCGTCACGATCGGTGCACAGGAGGGTCAGGCGCAGCGCGGCGGGATCGGTGAACCGCCCGTCGAGGCCGCCGTTCCCGCACACGCCGACCTCGTCGGACACCTCGGCGACCCGGAGCACGACCCCGGTCTCGGGCACCGGCCCGCCCTCCCCCACCACGTGCACGATCTGCGCCTCGCCCAGCCCGGCGGCGAGGTCGTGGCCGTCCTCGAAGGGGCGGATGCCGAGGGTCGTGGCGGCGGCGCGCAGTTCGGCGTGCTGGCGGCCGGCGGCGAGCATCGACCAGACGGGGGTGCCGCCGAGTTCCAGGGCGCGGACGAGGAGGTCGGTGGTGAGGAGCACGCGCAGGGAGGTGGGCGTGAAGGACGGCGCGTGCGCCTCCACGCGGGTCAGGCCCCGGCGGGCGGGGGCGGCCTGGACGGGGTCACCGGTTCGGGCGTCGACAATACGCAGCACAGCGCGAGCGTAGGCGCGCGAAGGCCCGTACGCAGGCACTCGGCGCCAGATCCGGTCACCGTGGCGGGACATTCGGGCGGTGCGTACGGCTGGTGCGTACCGTCCGTCTCGAGCCCCCGCCCGGGAATCAGGGTCCGAAAGCGGCTGTTGGCGGGAGGGACAATGCCCCGACGCCCGAGGAGTGCGGCCATGTACGGCGACGAAGCGACCATCCGCAGGATCCTGACCGAGACCGGTGACACCTGGGCCGTCGTCGGCCTGTCCTCGAACCCGGGGCGTGCGGCCTACCGGGTGGCCGAGGTGCTGCAGCGCTTCGGGAAGCGGATCGTGCCGGTGCACCCCAAGGCGGAGACGGTTCACGGCCAGAAGGGCTACGCGTCCCTCGCCGACATCCCCTTCGAGGTGGACGTGGTGGACGTATTCGTACGGAGCGACCTGGCGGGCAAGGTCGCCGACGAGGCCGTCGCCATCGGCGCCAAGGCGGTCTGGTTCCAGCTCGGCGTGATCGACGACGCCGCCTACGAACGCACCCGCGCCGCCGGCCGCGACATGGTCATGGACCATTGCCCGGCGATCGAATATAGGGCGCTGAGTTAGCGGCACATGGGGGACGAGCGGCAGCTCTGTCCCCCATGTCGGCGAAAGGATCTACTTCGCGTTGACGAGGACTTCTGGTCTCCGGTAGGTCACCACCTGCCCACCGCGAGTCGTGCGCTCCTCGCCCACCAACCTGAGCCGCCAGACCTTCGAGCGTCGCCCCTCCGATGCCAGCTCCGCTCGGACGTGCGAGATCAAAGCAGCGAAGTCCCACGGCGAAGACGTCATCGCGAAGTAGCCGGGTGCGTCAAGAAGGCGAAAGGTGATCGTGCACTCCGGCACGGGCCCGAAACCCCCTCTGGCGGCCCCTCTGCGCTCACGCCAGGAACGGAGACACGAACGCTGCGGACCGTCGGCCAGATGAGGCTGGGGAAGGGCGGTTCCATCGTCCGGCCCGCCTTCAGGCCCGGTGAGCACCATGCCCAGCACGACATCGCCACGTTCCCAAACGACACCGACATCGTCCGACTCCGTCACCGCCTCGGCCCGCCAGCCTCCAAGCGACCGCCCAGCACTCCCACGACTGCCACAGCGATGCTTCTCTCCCGAACACGGACCGTCCAGCATGATTGCTCACTGACTCGGAATTCCGCGGAGAACCGCGCGGCCGACTCAGCCGCGTTGAGAGAGAACGGATAGAACCCCTCCTCACGAACTGCCACCGCCTCTTGGTGCGACTGATCGTTGGACCTGCCTACCCGCTCGGCTACTCCTGCGGCTCAGCTGTGGTCAAGCAGACGCGGCATCGGCCTGAAGCGGCCCCAGCCCTGGGCTCACCGATCGCGCTGACACAAGTAGTGGAGAACACCGCGCGTCCGTCTGCCAAGACGGCCCGCGGCGTCCGTTCCCTGGCTGTTCAGGGGTACGTTGTGATGAAGGTCTTCACGCCTTGGACGACATGCTCGAACAGCTCGGCGGCGATGGCCATAAGACTCCTGACTCGAAGGAACGGAACCGTTTGGCTCGAGCCCGTGGAGTCGCTCGAAGACACATCTGTAATGAGTCACGGCCACCGTCGCCGGCGGGCGGGCAGGCTTCTGATCAAGGCATCTGTGTGTGAGGGCCGAACCTCGACCTAGCGCGCGGACATGTCATTTTCAACACGCCGCCCAGGGGCAACGGGTCCGATATACCCGGAGTCGCACGCGCCGACCGAGATCCAGCCTCTCAGCCGACCACAGTTCAGCCGGCCCCGTTACAGACATACCCGCTCGTGCGCGAGCTGGCCGCCGCCGATGCCCCCTGTGTGGGTGCCGATGGCGATGACGTGCCGGGTGCTCGGGCAGCCCGCCAGCCCCACCACCGTTGCTTCGTGAGGACATCGTCTGTGGATCGGCCTGCCGTTCGGTCAGTCAGTCGCCGAGGGAAATTGGCGGTCTGGCGTGGGGTGTTGTTGCGGTCGGCAGTGATCCGCGGCATAGGGGACGCAGCGAGTTCACCCGGTGATCGAGGCCCGGAAGTGGTACCGGTCGCCGCGGTACACCGCCGCGGTGAGTTCCAGGGGCTGGGCGTTCTGGTTGAAGGCGAGCTGGGTGGCGACCAGGACCGGGGTTGCATCGGTGATCTCCAACAGCCTTCGCTCGTCCTCGGCCGGATGCCGGGCCTCCACGGAGTAGTCGGCCACCTTGGGTAGTTGGGGCGGGTCGGCGCGGCGGAGCGTGGCGAAGAGCGTGTTCCTGGTGAAGTCGGTCTCGGCCAGTCGCGGACACAGCGCGAGGGGCAGCCGGTTGTGCTCCAGGACGACGACGATGTCGTCCAGGAAACGCAGCCGGCGCATCTCGAAGAGCGCGGCCCCTGGGCCGACGCGCAGCATTTCGGACTCCCGGACCGTGGCCGCGCGGACCGTGGACTCCAGCACCTCGTCGCGGAGTTTGAATCCGTACTGGTCGGCGTAGTCGGCGAAGCCCTGCACCGACTGGCCGGCCCCCTGGGTGGACGACGGCCGGGAGGCCGGGGCCGCGCGCTCGTAGCCGTCGGCGAGGAACCATCCACGGGCCGGCGACGACTCGATGACGTCACGCTCCGCCAGTTCGTTCAGCGCGCTGCGCAGTGTGACGCGCGAGACACCGTACCGGGCGGCCAGCGATCGCTCGGACGGCAGGCGGTCACCGGGCCGGGCACCGTCAGCGGAGATGTCGTCCAGAAGACGTCCGGCGATCCGGGAGTACAGGGGCAGGGAGTCCGCGTCCAGAAGGCCCTGCGGGAGGCCGTTGTCCAAGGAAGGCATACCAGTTATATACCAGTCAAAGTAAGACCAGTTCCATACCAGATAAGGACCATTGACGACCAAGGCGCATACCAATACTCTTCCGGAGACGTTTCCGGAGGTACGCGTTCCGTTCCAGGCCCGCGCCCTTCTGCGAACCTTGGAGCAGAACATGTGGAACCCCTTGGACGAAGTGGTGCGACGCCAGAAGGCGGGTGAACCACACGGCATCACCTCCGTGTGCTCGGCCCACCCGCTGGTCATCGAGGCGGCCGTGCGCCAGGCACTCGCCTCGGGAGGCATCCTCCTCGTCGAGGCGACCTCCAACCAGGTAGACCAGTACGGCGGATACACCGGCATGAAGCCGGAGGACTTCCGGGAGCTGGTGCACGGCATGGCCACCGAGCACGGCCTGCCGCTGGACCGGGTCGTCCTCGGCGGAGACCACCTGGGACCGAACCGGTGGCGCTCGCTGACGCCGGAGCAGGCGATGGCCGAGGCGGACGCCCTCGTCGCGGCGTACGTCCGGGCGGGCTTCACGAAGATCCACCTCGACTGCAGCTTCTCCTGCGCCGGTGACCCCGCGCCGCTGACCGACGACCTGGTCGCCGAGCGCACCGCCCGCCTGGTGCGGGTGGCCGAGGAGGCCGCGGGCGACTCCGCCGCCGCCCTGCGCTACGTCATCGGTACCGAGGTGCCGGTGCCCGGAGGCGCGCACGAGACGCTGGAGGGCATGACGGCCACCGGCCCCGAGGCTGCACGTCTGACCGTGGAACACAACCGGAACGCCTTTGCGGCGCACCAGGTCGCCGACGCCTGGCCCCGCGTGATGGCTCTGGTCGTGCAGCCGGGTGTCGAATTCGACCACCTTCAGGTGTTCGACTACCGGCGCGAGCGGACGACCGAGCTGCGCGAGGTCCTGGCCGACGAGCCGAACATGGTCTTCGAGGCCCACTCGACGGACTATCAGACCGTCGACGGGCTGGCCGCCCTGGTGGAGGACCACTGGGCCGTGCTCAAGGTGGGGCCCGGGCTGACGTTCGCACTGCGCGAGGCCCTGTTCGCACTGGCCGCCGTCGAGGACGAACTCGTCGGCCCCGGGGCGCGCTCCGGGATCGTCGAGGTGGTCGACCGCCGGATGCGCGAAGAGCCTTCCTGGTGGTCGGGCTACTACGAGGGCGACGCCGCCGCGCAGCGGCTGGCCAGGCGCTACAGCTACAGCGACCGCATGCGCTACTACTGGCCCGACCCCGAGATCTCCGCCGCGCAGGACCGCCTGTTCGCCAACCTCTCGGCCCTCGGCATCCCGCTTCCCCTGCTGAGCGCCCACCTGCCCGACCAGTACCGGCGGGTCCGGGTCGGCGCCCTCACCGCGACACCTCGGGACCTGGTCGTCGACCGGGTCCGGGACGTCCTGCGCGACTACGACCGCGCCTGCAGTGTCCAAGACAAGGAGTACGTGTGACCACCCCCATCTCCCACTCGATGCCCCAGGATGCCGGGGCCGACCACACGGTCGCGGAGATCGCCCAGCAGCCCGCGGTGTGGCGCGAGGTCGCCGGCATCGTCGCCGGTGGACGGGACTCCCTGGACGCCTTCCTCGCACCGCTGTTCGCCGAGAAGGACCTGCGGATCGTCCTGACCGGAGCCGGTACCTCGGCCTTCGCCGGTGAGGTCGCGCGGGCGGCCGTGGCGCGGGCCACCGGCCGGCGCGTGGACGCGGTGTCCACCACCGACATCGTGGCGGACCCCCACGCGTCCTTCCCTGACGACGTCCCGACGCTGCTCGTGTCCTTCGCCCGGTCCGGGGACAGCCCGGAGAGCGTCGCGGCGACCCGCCTCGCCGAGCAGGTCCTGACCCATGTGAACCACCTCGTCATCACCTGCAACGCCGCCGGACACCTGGCCCTCGAGCACGGCCCGCGCGCCGAGTCGCACGTCCTGTTCATGCCGCCCGTGTCGAACGACCGGGGCTTCGCCATGACGTCGAGCTTCACCGGCATGCTGCTCGCGTGCCTGCTCGCCTTCGGCGCGCTCGGCACCGAGGACATCGAGGCACCGGCCGCGGCGGCCGAGCACATCACGGCCGGTGGCCTGGACCGGGCCATCGACGCCCTGCTGGCCCGCCGCCCCGAGCGGCTGGTCTACCTCGGTAGCAGCAGCGCGCTGAAGGGGCTGGCCCACGAGTCCGCCCTCAAGCTGCTGGAGCTGACCGGCGGCGCGCTCGTCGCGTCCTCGGAGTCCTCCCTCGGCTTCCGCCACGGCCCCAAGTCGGTGCTGAACGACCGCACCGCCGTCGTCGTGTACGTCTCCAACGACCCGTACACCCGCCGCTACGACCTCGACATCATTGCCGAGCTGCGCGCGAACCTCCCGTCCGGCAGCGTCGTGGCCGTCACCGCGTCCCCCGACGGGGTGCCCGGGGACGACACCTGGGTGCTGCCCGGGCTCGTCGGCGCCGACGACGCCGCCCTCGCCCTGCCCGCCGTGGTCACCGCGCAGCTCGTCGCGCTGCGTTCCTCCCTGGCCCTGGGCATCCGGCCCGACAACCCGTTCCCCTCGGGCGAGGTGAACCGGGTCGTGCGGGGCGTGACCGTGCACGACCTTCCCCAGCGACAGGACGACGTCGCGTAACAGCGTCTGTCCGGACGACAGAGCCGGGCGGCAGGCGCCGCCCGACAGCGTCGGAGAGAGCCGAGCGGACGTCGCGTAACAGCGTCAGACAGAGCCGAGCAAAGGAACAACGATGTTTCTGGGTGTGGACGGCGGAGGCACGAAGACAGCCTTCTGCCTGATCGACAGCACGGGCACCATCAGGGCCCGGGCCATCGCGGAGGGTGCCTACTACTTCGGGGACAACGCCACCGGTGGCGTCGACCACGTGGTACGGGTCCTCGCGCACGGGGTCGAGGCTGTGACCAAGGACGCGGGCATCACGCCCGCGGACATCGACCACGCGTTCCTGGGCCTGCCCGGCTACGGAGAGGTCCCCGGCGACATCGCCGCGCTGGACGCGGCTCCCGGCCAGGTGCTGGGGCACGGGCGCTACGCGACCGACAACGACATGGTCTGCGGCTGGGCCGGTTCCCTCGGCGCGGTGGACGGCATCAACGTCATCAGCGGCACCGGTTCGATGACCTACGGCGAGCGGCAAGGCCGCGGTGCCCGCACCGGTGGCTGGAGCGAGCTGTTCAGCGACGAGGGCTCGGCGTACTGGATCGCCGCCCGGGCACTGAACGCGTTCTCCCGGATGAGCGACGGCCGGCTGTACGAGGGTCCGCTCGCCGGCCGGCTGCGCCGGCACCTCGGGCTGACCACGGACCTCGAAGTGATCGACGTCGTGCTCAACCGCTGGCAGGGACACCGCAGCGAGATCGCCTCGCTGACCCCGCTGGTGGTCGAGGCGGCGGAGTCGGGCGACACGGAGGCCGCGGCCATCCTCACCGAGGCCGGCCGGGAACTGGCCCTGCTCGTGGACAGTGCCCGGCGCCGGCTGGGCTTCACCCACGACGAGACCGTCCTCGTCTCCTACTCCGGCGGTGTCTTCCGCTCGGCCGCCGTGCTCGACGCGTTCACCGCGGCGCTCCGGAGCGGCGGGGCCGGATACGAGCTCCGGCAACCCCTGTTCGAACCGGTGGTGGGAGCCGCGCTTTACGCGGCCAAGCTCGCCGGCACCCCTATCGGCACCGACGCGCTGGCCGCCCTGCGCTCCAGCTCCGACATCACCACCACGGAGGACAGCGATGAAATCGCGTGACAACCGTTCCTGGATTCTCTACGCGGGCCTGCTGGTCCTGTTCTGGGGTGTCTGGGGAGCCTTCTCCAGCCAGCCGACCGAACGATACGGCTACCCGGACGAGATGATCTACGTCATCTGGGCCTTCACGATGCTCGTCCCGGCCGCGGTAGCGCTGCGCCGGCAGAAGTTCGACCGCCGTCCGGTCGCCGCAGGGTACGGGCTCCTGGCCGGACTCACCGGCGCGGGTGGTCAGCTGCTGCTGTTCCAGGCGCTGTCCGACGGTCCCGCGTACCTGATCTTCCCCGTGGTCTCCCTCTCCCCGGTGATCACCGTCCTGATGGCCGTGGCCCTGCTCCGGGAGCGGATAGGGAGGCTCGCCGTCATCGGCGTGGTCGCCGCGCTGATCGCCATCGTGCTGCTCAGCATCCCCTCCGGCGCCGGCGGGGACGTCAGCACCGGGTCCTGGATGGTGCTGGCCATCCTCATCTGCGTGGCCTGGGGAGCGCAGGCGTTCTTCATGCGCAAGGCCGCTCTCGCCGGCGTCAACGACGCGACCACGTTCGGCTGGATGACCATCAGCGGACTGCTGCTCGTCCCCGTCGCCATCCTGATGATGGGCGGGCTGCCCGACGCCCCCTGGCAGGCGCCGGCGCTGACCGCCGTCACCCAGATCCTCAACGCCGTGGGCGCGCTGTTCCTCGTCATGGCGCTCAGCCGCGGCAAGGCCAGCGTCGTCGCACCGATCACCAACGCCCTGGCGCCCGTCCTCACCATCGTGCTGTCGCTGGTCATCTACCAGACACTGCCGACGATCTGGGGGACGTTCGGCATCGTGCTCGCCCTCGGCGGATCGACGCTGATGGTCTACGCCGACGAGAAGCGTGAGGAGATTCCTGAGGTTCCAGAGCCGGCGACATCGGCCGCCAGCTCATAAGCCGCTGCACTCAGGCAGCTTGGATCCGGCCCGTCCAGAGGGCGGGCCGGATCTCTCCAACAATGCAAGTCGCACTTCCCCCGCACGAGGAGCACGCACATGTCCTTGGTCCCCACCGGAGACCTTGTCGCCCGGGCCGCTGCCGAGCACAGTTGCGTCACCGCCTTCAACGTCATCACCCTGGAACACGCCGAGGGCATCGTGACGGGCGCCGAGTCCGCCGGCCGGCCGGTGATCCTGCAGATCAGCGAGAACGCCGTGCGGTACCACGGCAGCCGGCTCGCCCCGCTCGCGCTGGCGGCGTCGTCGGTCGCCCGGACGGCAGCGGTCGACGTCTCTCTGCACCTCGACCACGTCACCGACGTCGACCTGCTGCACCAGGCGGCCGACACCGGCTTCTCCTCGGTGATGTTCGACGCGGGAGCGCAGCCCTACACCGACAACCTCGCCGCCACAGCCTCGGCGGCACAGTGGGCGCACGGGGCCGGGCTCTGGATCGAAGCCGAACTGGGGTACGTGGGTGGCAAGCCCGATGCCCCCGCGAGCGCGCACGCCGACGGAGTGCGCACGGACCCGTCGGAAGCCGCCGACTACGTGGCGCGTACGGGGGTGGACGCCCTGGCGGTCGCGGTGGGCAGCAGCCACGCCATGACTGAACGGTCGGCGGCCCTGGACCATGCGCTCATCGCACGCCTCCGGGAAGCCGTTCCGGTCCCGTTGGTGCTGCACGGATCATCCGGGGTTCCCGATGTGGAACTCCGCGCGGCGGTCCTGGCGGGCATGAGAAAGATCAACGTTGGGACAGCGCTCAACATATCGCTGACCCACGCCGTCCGCGACGTGCTGCTGAGGGAGCCGGCGCTGACGGATCCGCGCAAATATCTTGGCCCGGCCCGCGACGCCGTGGCGACCACCGTGCGTGACGTCCTCACCGTACTGACAGACTGACCACAACGCACCCGTAGTCAACATTCCGCCGTCGTTTCAGTGACCGCGCGGGGCTACATGGTGACCGCCATCCTGGCGAGGCAGACCAGCGCGCGCCGATGGCGTCGAAGCGTTCGGGGCGGTAGCCGTCGGCGATCACGCCTCAAGCGATCAACCCAGCAACGATGCGCCCCGCCGGAGCGGTCCAACACTGGGGGAGCGAGGCGTCTCTTCTGCCAAGGCTCGGCTGACGAGCCGGGCGGTTGCGAGAAGCAATGACGGAGTGGTCCAAGGCGCGTAGATGCACTGGACCTTGCCTCAACTCCGTGCGGATAGTTTGCCACCGGGCCTCTCGCACCATGAACGACGGCAAGGGCACCTCGGTTGGACGAGGCTGGCTCCGAGCCAGTGGGATCGGAGTGATGGCCGTGTCGGTGGACGTCGGCCTGCTGGGCTGGGGCCACTGGACTCCCCGGGGACTTTCATCCGCACAAAGCAGACAGCCCTCGAAAGAGCAAAGGAGAGAATCCCCAGTTCAGGCGAGGGCTGGAAGGCAAACCCGCAGCTAGCGGCAGACGAGTCGGGCCGTACGCCGGGTCCCTGTCCGAGGACAGCGTGACTCCCGTCCACCGGGGCCGACATAGCTGCGGCGCCCCCCTCCCACTCCCTGTCTCGCCAACTGAGCGCCGCAGTCGCCGGCGAGCCACCCTGTCTGCCACTGCACAGGGAGCCGGCTCTCATCCAGCACAGTACGTATGACCAGGTTTTGCCTGAGGTGACGCCGTGCCAGGTCAAGCCGGCGCCATACAGAAAACGGAGCCGGACCCGAGAGGGACCGATTGGCGGCGCGTTGGTGATCCACTCGTCGATGGCGGCGAGGGAGCAGGCTCCGGTCAGGACGGCGGCGGAGGTCCGCGGACAGCCGGGCCACCAGCGGATGGCGGAGCCCGCGGGGGTCACGCAGGTCCGGGACACTCCGGAGGAATACGAGGAGATCCACCGCCGCGGGCAAGGGTGCGGTCCGTTCCGCCTGGGCCAGTTGCTCCAGCGCGGAGGGGCATGGGGAAGATACGGGTGCAGGCACGATCTCGCTAAGCACTCATGCGACTTCGACCCTCACATGATCACCGGCTCCGTGCCTGCACTGGTATCCACGGGTAACCAACCGACCGATCCCACCGCATGACGGGATGTCACAGGACATCTTCACGGACGGGACCGATCAATTTCACGCAAGGCCCCTGGCCTCCCCGCTCAGTTGACTACGTCCATACCAAACGGAATGGCACCTGCCGGAACCATCCCGGTGGACGTCGTCGACGTGTTCGTGAACTCCGACCTCGCCGGTCAGGTCGCCGACGAGGCGGTCGTCAAGGGCGCGAAGGCCGTGTGGTTCCAGCTCGGGGTGATCGACGAGGCTGCGTACGAGCGGACCCGGGCGGCCGGGCTCGACATGGTCATGGACCGCTGCCCGGCGATTGCCTATAAGTCCCTGGGTTAGGAATCCATGGGGAAGAACGGCAAGATCATTCCCCCTTGAGAGTGGCACGCTACGTCGCGTTGACGCAGAGTTCAGGCCGCCTGTAGGTCACCACCTGTCCGCTGCGAGTCGCACATTCCTCCCGCACCAATCTGAGGCGGCAGATCTTGGGCGACCTCGGTCCTGCGCCAGCTCGGCTTGGACGTGCGGGACAGAAGCCGCAAAGTTCCAAGACGAAGACGTGATGGAGAAACAACCGAGGCCGGGGGCATCAACGAGACGAAAGATGATCGTGTCCTCTGGTACGGCTCCCAGGCCCCCTTTCGCGGCGTCCCTCCGGCTACGCCAATAGGGTCTGCATGAGCACTGCGGACCGTCGACTTGATGTGGTTGCGGAACGAGGGCCTCCTCGGAAGACTCGGCACCGGTGGGCACCATGCGTAGAGCGACATCCCCAGGCTCGACTTCGACGGGAATCTCATCCTGACGAGTGATCACTTCGGCTCCGTCGGACAACAGGAGACCACCGAGTACGTCCGCGAGTGGGCTGGCAACGCACTCGTCCACGGCGTGGACCATCCAGCCGGATTGCCCACGGCCGTGGAAGCCCACAGTGAACTGGCCCACAGGTTCACCGCTGTTGAGGCGAATCGACAGGAACTGGCCATCACCAACTTCTCCATGCCAACCTTCACGGACTGTCATCGCTTGTTGTGGCAACTGAAGCTTCCCCTTGATCGTGGACACCTGGAGACTGGGACATGAGGTCCAGTGGAAGTAGCACCAGGTGGGAAACAAGTACACGAAGCGGTACACCGAGGAGTTCAAGCGGGACGCGATCGCTCTCGTCGACTCTTCGGGGAAGACGGTCACGGCGGTCGCCCGGGAACTCGGCATCAGTTCGGAGTCCCTGCGCGGCTGGTACCGCCGCCTCCCGCCACACCTACGGCGTCCCGCGCATCCATGCCGAACTGCGGCGCCCGGGGCGACAGGTGAACCGCAAGCGCATCGCCCGCCTGATGCGCGAGCGCGACATCCGAGGCGTCACCCGCCGCAAGAGGTGCTCGCTAACCCGGCCGGACACGAAGGCGAAGCCGGCCCTGGACCTGATCGACCGCAACTTTCATGCCGAGCGCCCCGGCATCAAGCTGGTCGGCGAGATCACCTACCTGCCCACCGCCGAGGGCTGGCTCTACCTCGCCTGCTGGCTCGACCTGGCCACCCGCGAGGTCGTCGGCTACGCCATGGCCGACCATCGCGCCGAACTCGTCACCGACGCCCTCGACATGGCCCACGTCCGGGCTCATCTGGAGCCCGGTTGCCTCATACACGGCTATCGCGGGAGCGAGTACACGTCAACCCAATTCCGCAACCAAATACGAGAGTTGGGGCTACGCCAGAGCTGCGGACGCACCGGATCATACTTCGACAATGCCGCCGCGGAGAGCTTCTGGGCTCTACTCAAGGAGGAGATCGGAACCCGGACCTGGCCCGACCGGACCACCGCCCGCGCCGAGGTCTTCACCTTCATCGAGACCTTCTACAACCGCCGCCGCCTGCGCAAACACAGGACCTTCGGCTACCTCACCCCGGCCGAGACCAGGCAGCGACACCAACACGCTCTCGCGGCATAACCAACGAGTGTCCAAGATCACGGGGGAACCCAGACCAGCCACTCTCGCGGTTTCTGGGACTTGGTTGCCGGCCGGCCGCCCTCGCCCAGTCCGTGCCACCCCAACCAAGATATCGACTTGTGACCTACATAACGATCCCAGGCTGGGCTATCAGGTCTTGAATGTCGATGGTTTGTAACCAAGTTGAGGGGCCGGTGGGTGGACGCCAGGTGGATACGGGCGGATGACGTCTCGGCCTTGGGACGGGTCGTCTCCCCGGTGTTGGTGGGTCGGGACGCCGAGCTGGGCCGGTTGGTCGCGGCGGTCGCGGCGGCTCCGTCTGTGGTGGTGGTTGAAGGCGAGGCCGGTATCGGCAAGTCCCGGTTGGTTGCCGAGCTGGCGGGGCGTGAGGAGGTTGCGGGGCGGCGGTTCCTGGTCGGTGGATGTGGGCGGATCCGGGAGCCGTTTCCGCTCGGTCCGCTGGTGGAGGCGCTGCGTGAGAGCGGCGGTGACCTGGCTGCGGTGACGTTGACACCGGTCACGGGGGCGCTGCGCGGGCTGGTGCCGGAGCTGGCGCCGGTGCTTCCCGAGTTGCCCGAGCCGGTTGCGGACCAGGCGGCCGTACGGCACCGGCAGTACCGCGGCCTGTCCGAGGTGCTGGGCGCGCTCTGCCCGGCCGTGCTGGTCGTGGAGGACCTGCACTGGGCGGACGAGCAGACAGTGGAGTTCCTGACCTACTTGCTGGCCAAGCCGCCCGGCGGGCTTTCGGTGGTGCTGACCTACCGCGGCGAGGAGGTCTCCACGGCGGTGCGTGCCATCACCGCGCGGCCGGCGGACAGCGTCACGGTCGGGCACATCGGGCTCGGCCCGCTGGACGCCGCCCGGACGCGCCGGCTGGCCGCGGCGATCCTGGATCTCGACGACGTGTCGGCGCCGTTCGCGGAGCAGTTGTGCGAGCGTGCGTCCGGGCTGCCGCTGGCGATCCAGGAGCTGCTCGCGTTGCTGCGGGCGCGGGGGGAGGTGATCCGCTGGGAGGGTGGCTGGGCACGCCGGGCCCTGGACCGGCTGGAAGTCCCGGCGGGGGTTCGAGACCCGGTCCGGGAGCGGGTGGCGCGGCTGCCGGAGGGGGCGCGCGCGGTGGTGCAGGCCGCGGCGGTGCTCGGTATCGCCGTTCCGGTGACGGCGCTGGCGGGCGTGTCCGGGCTCGCGGACGCCGCCGACGGCGTTGACCTGGCCTTGGAGTTGGGGCTGCTCGTCGAGCGGGACGGGCTGGTGGGGTTCCGGCACGTGCTGGCGGCGCAGGCGGTGTACGAGGCGGTGCCGCCCGCGCGGCGGCGGGTGCTGCACGCGCGTGCCGCCGACGCCGTACAGGTGTTGCCGCAGGCGCCGCTGGGGCAGTTGGCGCATCATCTGCGGCAGGCGGGGCGGGTCGGGGAGTGGGTGGAGACGGCGGATCGGGCCGCGGCTCAGGCCGCGGAGCTGGGCGATGCCGCGGAGGCGGTACGGCTGCTGGAGGACGTGCTGCGGCACGCGGACGTGACCGCCGAGCGGCGCGTGGCGCTGACCGTCCGGCTCGGCTGGGCGGCAATCGAGACACTGAAGGAGCGGGACATCGAGGACCTGCTGGCGGCGGCGCTGGACCACGACGACCTGCCGCGGCGGACGCGCGGCGAGCTGTGGTTCCTGCTGGCGCTTCACCTGGACGGGAGGACGACCGATCTGTCGCGGCGGCACCGGGCATTCGCGGAGGCGGTGGCGGACCTGGACGACCGACCGGATCTGGCCGCCTGGTGCATGGCGGCCCTGGGTATCCCGACCGCCCCGCAGGCCCCGATTGCCGAGCACCGGCGCTGGCTGGAGCGGGCACTCCGGCTGGCCCCCAAGGTGACCGACCCGGCCGTCCGGCTGTTCGTCCTCGGGGTGATCGCCATGGTGTTCGCCGCGCTCGGCGACCCGCGGTGGTCCGAACTCGCCGCGCTCGTCGAGCGGGAGCTCGAAGATCGGGAGCCCGAAGATCGGGAACTCAACGAGCGGGAGCTCGACGAGCGTGTGCCGCGCCGCAGGGAGACCTATGCGTGCCGGGCGCTGGGCGAGGAACTGTGCAGCGCCGGGCACTTCGGGATGGCGCAGCGGCTGCTCGCCACGGCCCTGAGAGGCACGGCAGGCCATGACGTCAGCGGCGTGGAGGAGTTCCGTTGCCGGGTCGGGCTGAGCATGGTCGCGTACTGTCGCGGCGCCTGGGACGGGCTGCGCGAGACGATCGAGGTGCTTCGGCACGCACACGTCAGCGGTGCCTACGAGGTGCGCCTGCACGCCGTCGCAGCGTGCCTGTCGCCCGTTCCCGGCGAGCTGGAGCAGGCGCGTGCCCGGCTGCGCGAGGTGGTCGGGCGGCAGCGAGACCTCGGCGCGGTCGACCACCTTCCACTGACCGTGTCGGTGCTGGTACGCCTGGGGGCGGCGTGCGGTGAACCCGGAGCGGCGGTGGCGGAGACCGCGGACGTGGTCGCGATGTGGGAGGCAAAGGAGCTGTGGCCGGTCGGGGTTCGCACCGTTCCGGCCTTGGCCGAGGCGCTGCTGGCGGCCGCGACCGGCAATCCGGCCGGCGGGGCAGTGCCTTCGGGGGCTCCGGCGGCTCCGATGGCACCGGAGGGCCGGGCGGCCGCGGTGGCGCTGGTCGAGCGGTACGCCGACCGGCTGTCCGGTCTGGACGCGCCGCTGGCCGCGCCGGCGTTGGCGCACGCGCGTGGCTTCCTGGTCGCAGCCGAGGAGCGCTGGTCCGATGCCGCGGAGCTGTTCGTCGCCGCGGCCGGCGGCTATCGGGAGCTGCCCGCCCGGTACGAGGCCGCGCAGTGTGACGAGCAGGCCGCGGCCTGCCGGTTCGCGGCCCTGGCCGGGGCTGGGAGCGACACCGAGGCCGCCGGGCGGTCGTTGCTGGCGGCGATCGCCGCGTACGAGGAGATGGGGGCCCGCTGGGATCTGGACCGGGCGATGCGGCTGGCGCGCCGCCATGGGGTGCGGCCGGCGGCGGCGCGGCGGAACGGCGGCGCCGCGGGCGACGTGCTGACCGAACGCCAGCGTGAGGTGGCGCGGATGGCGGCGGCCGGGCGGACCAACGCCGAGATCGCCCGGGAGTTGTTCCTGTCGCCGAAGACCGTGGACAAGCACCTCAGCGCCGCGCTGCACCGCCTTGGCCTGCGGTCCCGCATCGAGCTGAGGCGGCATATGGGGGAGGGCTGACCCGGAGTTGGGGGTCTGTTCCCCATACCCCACCCATGTTGGTGGGGGCGAAGCTTGCGGGCATGTCAGAGATCCCTGTGCCGAGTTGCGGGTCCGAGCCCGCCGGCGGTCCCAACCAGGAGTCCGAGCCCGCCGGCGGTCCCAACCAGGAGTCCGAGCCCGCCGGCGGTCCCAACCAGGAGTCCGAGCCCGAGGTACCTCGGGCCACTGCTGAGGAGGACGAGGAGACACGGCCGCCGTGCCGGTACGGCCCGCGCCCGCCCACAGGATTCGAACCTGTCTGACGCGTCCCTACCCACGTACACCCCCGTGAAGGGAGCACCCCCAGCATGCATCCACGAAGATCGGCTGACCTGCCACGTCCGTATGGTGGCGGCAGGCGGCGACATGGCCGGCGGTCCTTCGTCGCCATCGCGGCGGCGGCCGCGTTGGGATTGACTTCGACGGCGTACGCGCAGCAGGCGAGCCCGGTATCCGTCCAGCCTGCGTCGGAGCGGCCGGCGCGGGCGACGCCGTCCGACACGGTCCGGTTGTCCGGCGTCGGCGGCGGAGAACACACCGTCACCTTGATCACCGGGGACCAGGTGAAGTTCAGCAGCATGGGTGGTGACCGGTATCGAATCGATCCGGTCCCGTCCGTACGCGCCGACGGCAGCCAGGCGAGGTTGTACGTGCAGCAGACCCCCGACGGGGTGTACGCGCTGCCTTCGGATGCGATGCCCGCGATCCAGGCCGGACGGCTGGACCGGGAGCTGTTCGACATCAAGTACCTGGCCGAGCACGGGTACGCCGACGACGCGACCAAGCAGACGCCGGTGATCGTGCAGTACCCGAAGACGCAGGCGAAGGCGGCGGTGAAGTCTGCGGCGACCGCGATCCCGGCGAGTACCCCGACGCATGAGCTGACGAGCATCCACGCCGCCACGCTGACCGTCCCCAAGTCCGACACCAGCACGTTCTGGACCGCGGTCCGCGCGGTCCCGGCCCAGGGTGGCGTGACCACCCTGGCGTCGCCGAACGCGTTGCGCGGCGAGATCGCCAAGGTGTGGCTGGACAAGAAGGTGACGGTCACGCTGGACCAGAGCGTGCCGCAGATCGGCGCGCCGCAGGCGTGGGCGAACGGCCATGACGGCTCCGGCGTCAAGGTCGCCATCCTCGACACCGGTATCGACGACGGCCATCCCGATCTGGCTGGGAAGGTGGATGAGTCCAAGTCGTTCGTGCCGGGGGTCGACAGTGTCAAGGACGGGTTCGGGCACGGCACGCACGTCGCCGACATCATCGCTGGTTCTGGTGCTGCCTCCGACGGCAAGTACAAGGGTGTCGCGCCGGGCGCGAAACTGATCATCGGCAAGGTCCTCGACGACACCGGTTCCGGCGATGAGTCCCAGATCATCGCCGGCATGGAATGGGCCGCGACGACCGACGCGAAGATCATCAGTATGAGCCTGGGTACCCAGGTGGGGACCGACGGCACCGACCCGATCGCGCAGGCGGTCAACGACCTGAGCGCCGCCGACGGCAAGCTGTTCGTGATCGCCGCGGGCAACAACGGCCCAGGCGCCGAAACGGTCAGTTCGCCGGGGTCGGCGGACGCGGCATTAACCGTGGCGGCCGTCGACAAGCAGGACAAGCTCGCGAGCTTCTCCAGCCGCGGCCCGCGCCTGGGCAACGAGGCGCTCAAGCCGAACATCGCCGCGCCGGGCGTGAGCATCACCGCGGCTCGTGCGGCCGGGACGACCATGGGCACGCCGGTCAACGACTACTACACCACCGCGTCGGGGACCTCGATGGCCACGCCACACGTCGCGGGCGCGGCGGCGATCATCGCACAGCACCACCCGGACTGGAGCGGCCCGCAGATCAAGGCCGCGCTGATGTCATCCGCGAACGATGACGGGTACTCGGCGTATGAGCAGGGCGCCGGGCGGGTGGACCTGACCCGCGCCGACAGCCAGCAGGTCTTCGCCACCACACCTGACGCCGACTTCGGGGCGGTCACCGACGACAGCACGACGCTGACCCGCCAGGTCACCTACCGCAACTACGGCGACCAGCCGGTCACGCTCACCCTCGCCACGTCCCTGCACAACTCCAAGGGCGAGGCGTTGGACGGCAAGCTGACCGCAAGCGACGCGGCGTTGACCGTACCGGCGAACGGCACCGCCTCGACCACCCTCACGCTGGACCCCTCCGGACTGGTCTACGACAACTACAGCGGCGTCGTCACCGCCCAAGCCGACGGAATTGCGCTGCGGACCCCGGTGGGTGCCGTCAGGCAGGCGCCGATGGCCACGCTGACCGTGCACACCATCGGCCGGGACGGCAAGCCGATCAACCCGTGGGCCCAGGACGTCATCGACATGGACGGTGACAAGGGCGACATCGGCGGTGGATCGCTCGTCGACACCGGTGTCGTCCAGGTCAGGGTGCCACAAGGCACGCTCAGCCTGACCCAGCTGGTCAACTGGACCGACGACGACAACCGCGACAACATGGCGTACCTGTCGCTGCCGGAGTTCACGATCACCGGCGACGCCGACGTGACCCTGGATCTCCGCCAGGCCTCCCAGGTGCAGTTCAGCACCCCCCAACCCGCCGAGCCGCTGAACAACGACTGGAACTTCACCTTCACCCGCACCACCGCTGCCGGCGCCGCCTACCAGGGACTGCTCTGGGACAACGCGCCGATCGGTGCGTGGGGGAAGCTGTGGGCGCTGCCGACCAAGCCGGTGACCAAGGGCAAGTTCCGCTTCACCACCCAGTGGACCCTCGGCCGATCCGAGACCACGATGAGCATCCGCAAGCCCAAGCAGGTCGCCCTGAACGCGGTCTCGCCCATCCACTGGGGCCAGTTCACCGCGCAGACCGAGGACGCTCACCCGGACTTCCGGCGGTTCACCGGCACGCAGGACCTGCAGGTGACGGACGTCGGGATGGCGACACCGGAGGAGATCGCCCAGCGTACCGACCTGAAGGGCAAGCTCGTCCTGCTGGAGGCCGACTACGTCAAGGGGCTTTCCGGTCCCGAGTGCGGTGCGTCGATCGAGCAGATCGGCGCGATCCGCGACGCGGGCGCGGCCGGGGTCGCTATCTTCCCCAACAAGGACACCAACTGCACGATTCCGCTGCACATCGCCCAAAAGCCGTTCACCGGGGAGCCCAAGCCGCTAGGCATCCCGGACGTGTTCTTGTCCACCCGCGAGGGCCTGGCCGTCCGTGACCAGCTCGCGAGCGGGCCGACCACCATCCGGGTGACCGACAACGGCGAGACCCCCTACAGCTACACCTTCAAGCAGTACGAGGAAGGACACATCCCCGCCTCGCTGCACTACACCTACACCAGCCGGCAGCTCGCCCAGGTCGACCTGAACCTGCACGGCACCAGCACCGACATGTACACGCCGTACATGTACGCGTTCAAACAGGACGAAGGAGGGGTGAATATGGCGAGCAGTGTGGCGTTCGGCAGCACTGCCGTCACCGGAGCCAAGACGCACCGCGAGTGGGTCGGCCCGCTCAGCGACGACGTGATCTACGAACAGGGCATCGCCTCCTCAGGGAACACGATCAATGGCTGGCGGTCTGAGGTGTTCGACAAGCCCGTCCGCACCCAGCAGGAATGGTTCCGCGCCCCGGCCACACCGGGCCCGAACATGGCGACGTCCAAGGTCTACTCAATTCCCGGCGCGGACGCCCCCCCGGGCTCGGTGGACCTGGGGTGCTCGATCTGCGTGCAGGGCAACGTCCTGTGGGCCGACCTGAGCAACACCACCGGGGTCGGTGAGGACCACGACATCCTCACCGGCGCGTACAAGCCGGATGGCGCCCTCGAGTCGGCCTACAACCTGCATCTCTACCGTGACGGAAAGGAGATCTCGAACACCCCGCCGGCCGGCTGGGAGGACATCGCCCCCAAGACCCCCCGGTACGTGCTCCCGGACGGCGCCGCGACGTACACCCTGGCCGGCGACGACGGCAAGAACAAGGTCGAGTGGACCTTCCACTCACCGCCGGCGCCCGACATGAAGCAGAACGGCTTCCACTGCATGGCCAACATGTTGGAGGGTTCGACCGAGGCGTGTGACCCGGAGCCGGTGGTGTATGTCAGCTACGACCTCGGCTCCGCCCAGGGCTTGGACAACACCGTGCGTGCGGGCCAGACGCACACCTTCACCGTGCAGGCCTACCACTCGCCGACGACCGGAACCATGCCCGCCATCACCAGCGTGAAGCTGTGGGCCAGCACCGACGACGGCACCACCTGGAAACCGGTGAGCATCCGCTCCACCGGTGACGGCACCTACAAGGCCACCACCACCTACCCCGCCCTCGCCAACACCACGGGCGCCGTCAGCCTCAAGGTCGAGGCCTCCGACGCCGCCGGAAACACCATCAAACAGACCACCACCCGAGCCTTCCAACTCCGACCGTGAACACCTGACCGCGCGAGTTCCCGGGGACGTCGCTCCCCGGGAACCCGCGCGCTTCAGCGTGGTGGCCATACACGGCGATAGACCCCGTGGACATGTCCGTGCCCGAGTCCATTTGTTCACTCCTCATGCCCGGTACATCTCTGATCGGCTACCGGATGACGATCAAGGACTTTCGCCGGATGCTGATCGAGCAAGAGGGTGTGTGCGCCATCCGCGGGGTGCAGCTACCACAACGGGACGATGCGGCAAGTTCCTACTTCCGGGCCGCGCAGTGGCCGCCCGCCTATCTGGTGGGCCTCGGCCTGATCTCCTGGCAGGGCGGCTTCGGCGGCCAGGGCCACATCGCACTGTGGTGGGACATCGCGGTCGTCGCGGTCTTCTCCCTCGGCATCTACTACTGAGCCAAGGCGACCGCGTCCCGGCCCGAGGAGATCGAGGGCAGCATCGAGGAGGTCGTGCTCACCGACGCCCCGGCGCACTGACCCCTCTCCCGGACGGGGTGTCCCGTCAGCCACGGCATCTGCTCAGGTCCCCGTCTCGGTCAGCCGGTGGTCCGCCACCTTCAGGGCCTCGTCCACGAGGCGGCGCAGATGGTCGTGGCGCAGTGAGTAGACCACCCGGCGCCCGTCCTTGCGCGTGGTCACGAGCCCGGCGAGACGCAGCCGGGCCAGGTGCTGACTGACGGCGGGCCGGGCCGCCCCGCACACCTCGGTCAGCGTCGTGACGTCGGCCTCCCCCTCCGTGAGGGCGTGCAGGAGCGTGAGGCGGGTGCGGTCGCCGAGCAGGGCGAGGACTTCGGCGGCCATGGCGAACTGGTCCTCGCCCGGGGTGCGCGGGTGCGCATGATGTGCAGATGACAGGTGCATGCGTGCGCTCATACGCACATAATGGCTTCCATGGGCGTCGCACGTCCATTCCCGCACCGGAAGGGGATCCACGTGAGCGACCGGAACCACCACCACGACCATGGCGACCATGGGCACGCCCACGGGCACGACCATTCCTCACGGTCCGGCCTCGGGCACCGCCTCCGCCATCTCCTCACCCCGCACTCCCACGAGAGTGCCGACAAGCTCGACCCGGCCCTGGAGGCGTCGGCGCGCGGGATGCGAGCGCTGTGGGTCTCGCTGGCGGTGCTCGGCGCCACCGCGCTGGCACAGGCGGTCGTCGTGGTCGCCTCCGGGTCGGTCGCGCTGCTCGGTGACACGGTGCACAACGCCGCGGACGCGCTGACGGCCGTACCGCTGGGCATCGCCTTCGTGCTCGGGCGCCGCGCCGCGACCCGCCGCTTCACCTACGGCTACGGCCGGGCCGAGGATCTCGCGGGCATCGCGATCGTGCTGACGATCGCCGCGTCCGCGGCCTTCGCGGCCTGGGCTGCCGTGGAACGGCTGCTGGAGCCGCGTCCGGTGGCGCACCTGCCGGCCGTGGCCCTGGCGGCGCTGGTCGGGTTCGCCGGCAACGAGTGGGTGGCCCGGCACCGGATCAGGGTCGGCCGGGAGATCGGTTCGGCCGCGCTCGTCGCCGACGGGCTGCACGCGCGCACGGACGGCTTCACGTCGCTGGCCGTCCTGCTCGGCGCGGGCGGTTCCGCGCTCGGTCTGCAACTCGCCGATCCCCTCGTGGGGTTGGCGATCACGGCCGCCATCGCACTGGTCCTGCGGGATGCGGCGCGCGAGGTGTTCCGGCGGGTCATGGACGCCGTGGATCCGGCGCTCGTGGACCGGGCCGATCGGGCGGTGCGGAAGGTCTCGGGCGTGCGCGAGGTGGGCGAGCTGCGGCTGCGCTGGATCGGGCACCGGCTGCGGGCCGAGGTCGCGGTCGTGGTGGACGGCGAGGCGTCGGTACGGCAGGCCCATGCGATCGCCGTCGAGACCGAACACGCCCTGCTGCACGCCGTACCGCGACTCACCGCGGCCCTGGTGCACGCCGATCCCGCACCCGTACCGGGCGAGGCGGACCCGCATCTGGCCCTGGCCCACCACTCGACGGCCTGAGCGGGCGGCGCCCCGTCAGGCGACGCCGAGCCCCTCCAGCACCACCACGCCCGGCAGCTCCGCGAACGCCTTGCCCGGCACCAGGAGCTTGCCGCGGCGGCGGCCACTGCCGACCAGGACATAGGGGAGGTCGACGACGGCCGAGTCCACCAACAGGGGCCAGCCGTCGGGCAGTCCGACGGGGGTGATGCCGCCGTACTCCATGCCCGTCTCACCGGTCGCCGTGTCCATCGAGGCGAACGACGCCTTGCGGGCGCCGAGTTGGCGGCGCACGACGCCGTTGACGTCGACGCGGGTGGTGGACAGCACGACGCAGGCGGCGAGCGTGGTCTCCCCTCCCCGCCTGCCCGCCACCACCACGCAGTTCGCGGACTGTTCCAGCAGGTCGCGGCCGTAGTGCTCCACGAAGACGGCGGTGTCCGCCCACTGGGGGTCGGTCTCGACGTAGATGATCTGGTCGGCGGGAGTGCCGCCGCTCCAGGCCCGTACGGCGTCGGCGACCGGGCCGGTCAGCTCGTCGAGGCAGTCGGGGGCGGGGACGGCGGTCTCGAAGGTGCCGATGGGTGCACGCATGACCGCACGCTAACAGTCCCGGGGCGACCGCTCAGCGGACGGGCGGCACCGAGACGGCCATGATCATCTCCGTGGGCACGTCGCCGGCGTTGCCGTAGGTGTGCGGAGTGTCGGCCTCGAAGGAGACGCTCGCCCCCGCCGGCACCCGGTACTCCACCGCGTCGACCGTGAGCGTCAGCTCGCCCGCGGTGACGTGGAGCAGCTCGACCGTCTCGGCGGGGTGCGGGTCGGAGTCGCTGCTCTCGCCCGGCATCAGCCGCCACTCCCACATCTCCAGCGGACCGGGCGCCTCGGTGCCGGCGAGCAGGAGGTTGTAGCTGCCGGCGTCGGTGTGCCACAGCCGTACGGCCTGGTCGGCGGGGACGACACGGACCTTCGGGCCCTGTTCGTAGTCGAGGAGGGTGGTGATGCTGATGCCGAGCGCATCGCCGATCTTGACCACCGTGCCGATGCTCGGGTTGGTCCGGGCCTGCTCGATCTGGATGAGCATGCCCCGGCTCACGCCTGCCCGGGCGGCGAGCACGTCCAGGGTGTAGCCGCGCACCGAGCGCCAGTGCTTGACGTTGCGCGCCAGTGACTGGGTCAGCAGGTCGAGGTCCGACACGTTCCGTCCATGATTCCGTCGAGTGATCCGATGGGCCAGGTCTACTATTTTTGATTGCCGCGTTCAATTGACTGAACTACGGTGGGATGCACCCGACCGTTCATCGAACTGTACTGCGAGGCGACCCGTGACAGCACTCTTCGCGCTGGCCACCAGCCTCCTGTGGGGCCTTGCCGACTTCGGCGGCGGGCTGCTCACGCGGCGCGCTCCCGCACTGACGGTGGTCGTCGTCTCCCAGGGGATCGCGGCGGCCGTCCTCGGCGTGGTCGTGGTGGCGACGGGCGGCTGGAGCGAGGCCGGGCCACGGCTGTGGTTCGCCTTCGGGGCCGGCCTGGCCGGGCCCGTGGCCCTGCTCGGCTTCTACAAGGCCCTGGCACTCGGCCCGATGGGTGTCGTCTCCCCGCTGGCCACGCTGAGCGTCGCCGTCCCCATCGGCGTCGGCCTCTTCCTCGGCGAGCGGCCCGGGCTGCTCCAGGTCGCGGGCATCGCCGTCGCCGTCACCGGCGTCGTCCTCGCGGGCGGGCCGCAGCTCACAGGCGCGCCCGTGCAGCGGCGGACGATCCTGCTCACGCTCGTCGCCGCGCTCGGTTTCGGCACGGTGTTCGCGCTCATCACCGAGGCGTCGACGACCGTCACCGGTCTGTTCCTCGCCCTGTTCGTGCAGCGTGTGACCAGTGTCGCCGCGGGCGGCGCCGCGCTGTACCTGGCACGGCGCCGAGCCCCCGCGCCGGCAGTCGGCCTCCCCGGGTACGGCATCCCGTGGGCCTCGCTGCCGGCGCTCGCCTTCGTCGGGCTCGCGGACGTCGCCGCCAACGGCACCTACTCGGTGGCCGCGCAGCACGGCCCTGTCACGGTAGCCGCCGTGCTCGCCTCGCTCTATCCCGTGGTGACCGCCCTGGCCGCGCGCGGCTTCCTGAGCGAACGGCTGCGGCCCGTCCAGGCGGCGGGCGCGGGGCTCGCCCTGCTGGGGACGGTGTTGCTCGCGACGGGCTGAGACCCGGCGGTCGTCAGCCTTCGGCCTCCAGCTCGGCCAGCCGAGCCACGCCCTCCTCGTCCAGCTCGGCCAGTGCCAGCAGCTGCTGCGGTGTGACCCCGTCCGGGATCGGCACCGGCGCGGGTGTGCGCAGCGGGGGCTGCCAGCCGTCGCCGGGCGTCCAGCGCCGTACGACCCGAGCGGGCGCTCCGGCGACCACGGCGTGGTCGGGCACGGTCCCGCGGACCACCGCGCCGGCCGCCACGACCACGTTCCGGCCGATCCGCGCGCCCGGCAGGATCACGGCGCCGGTGCCGATCCAGCACCCCGGACCGATCTCCACCGGTTCCATCCGCGGCCACTGTCTGCCGATGGGCTCGTGCGGATCGTCGTACGAGTGGTTCGTGGACGTCACATAGACGTACGGCCCGAAGTAGCAGTCGCTGCCGATGGTGACCGTCGTGTCGGCGATGACATGGCTGCCGCGGCCGAGCACGACGCCGTCGCCGATGCGCAGGATCGGCTCGGGGCCGAGGTCGAGGTCGGGCATCAGGCCGGCGGTCAGGGTGACCTGCTCGGCGACGATGCAGTGCGAGCCGAGGTGGATCCACGGTTCGCCGAACACCGTGCCGAGCGGGAAGGCGAGCCTGGTACTCGTTCCCATCGCGCCGAAGCGGAACCCCGCGGGGTGCTCGGCCGTGACGGAGCCCGTGCGCTGCACCCAGGACCAGGCCTTGTGGACGGCACGCTGAGCCACTCGGGCCCGCCAGGACGAGAACGTGTTCTTGCGCTTCGGCACGCGCTCACGTTACTCAGCGGTCGCCCGCGGCGAGAGGGTGGGCCTCTGTGATCTTTGCCCCACCCCGTGTCGTACGGTGCGTCGTACTACGGACACGAGGAGACGGTGATGACGCAGAAGGCGCTGATCGTGGGGATCGGCGGGAGGGAACCGCAGGTGGACGCGGACGCGTTCGTGGCGCCGACGGCCTCTGTCATCGGAGACGTCACGCTGCGGGCCGGTGCCAGCGTCTGGTACGGGGCGGTGGTGCGGGGCGACGTCGAGAAGATCACCGTCGGGACGGACGCGAACGTGCAGGACAACGTGACCCTGCATGCCGACCCCGGGTTTCCGGTGACCGTCGGGGAGCGGGTGTCCATCGGGCACAACGCCGTGGTGCACGGGGCGACGGTGGAGGACGACTGCCTGATCGGTATGGGGGCGACCGTGCTCAACGGGGCGGTGATCGGGGCGGGGTCGCTCGTCGCGGCTCAGGCGCTGGTGCCGCAGGGGATGGTGGTGCCGCCGGGGTCGTTGGTGGCGGGAGTACCGGCGAAGGTGCGGCGGGAGCTGAGTGCGGAGGAGCGGCAGGGGGTCACCCTCAACGGCACCGTGTATGCGGAGCTGGCCAAGGCGCATCGCGGGGTGCACGAATAGGACCGTTCGGCGGGTGGGCGTGGGGGTTCGGCGCGCCAACGCGGCGGGAGCCGCACGGGGAACACGGCCCCGCGCCCCTTCGGGCCTCTAGTCACCCACGCCGACCGGCTCCGCCTCCTGCCGGGATTCCTGTGCCTTCTTCGCCTTGCGCCTGATGAGCAGCATGGACGTCAGGCCGATTAGGAGTGCCGCGACCAGGCCCAGGTACGAGAACCTCTTCAGCCAGTCCTCGGCCACGATGCCCACGTAGTAGATGACCGCCGTCGTGCCGCCGGCCCAGCAGATGCCGCCCAGCAGGTTGGCGGTCAGGAACTTCCAGTACGGCATGTGGAGCACACCCGCGAGCGGGCCGGCGAAGATACGGAGCAGGGCGACGAAGCGGCCGAAGAAGACCGCCCACATGCCCCACTTCTCGAAGGACCGCTCGGCGGTGGCGACGTGCCCCTCGCTGAAGTGCCTGGGGAACTTCCTGCCCAGCCAGGCGAGCAGCGGGCGTCCGCCCTTGCGGCCGATGACGTAGCCGATGGAGTCGCCGATCACGGCGCCGGCCGTCGCGCACACACCCAGGACGACCGGGTTGATGCCGGAGTGCTGGGAGGACAACAGCGCCGCCGAGACCAGGACGATCTCGCCCGGCAGCGGGATGCCCAGGCTCTCCAGCCCGATCACCAGGCCCACCAGGGCGTAGACGGCGGCCGCGGGCACGGTGTCGAGCCATTCCTGGACGTGCAACGCCGGTTCCTCCCCAGTCGCGTGCTTTTTCCCGGGGCGCGCTTCGCGGAGCGCACCTACGGGAAGGCTACCTGGTCACCGGTGGCACGCGGTGTCCGCGAGCCTGCCGTGCGGCACCGTTCCGCCGACCGTCCTTCGGTTTTCGGACATCCGCCAGTCATCCGGAGCGGGAAAGCTCCCCGCGGTCTCCCCGCCTCGCTTCCCCAGGTCGTCCGCGTGCGGCCCGATGTGGAAGGACGACGTGCCCCGTGTCCTCACTGTCCCCGGTGTCCGCACCGCCCTCCGACTCCCCGCTCGCCCCGCTGTCCCCGCTCACGGCGGCCTGCCCCGACGCCCCGGCCGCTCCCCCGGCGTCCTTCATGGCGGCCCGCCCCGTCCGCCTCGCCGTGTGCCTCGCTCCCCTCGTCCTGGTCGTGGTCTGGGGGCTGCTCAACCGGCCCCTGATGTACGAGGGCGTCACCCGGATGGCTTCGGCCGATCCGGGGTGGCTGCTGGCCGGGGTGGGCTTCACCTGCCTGGGCTGGGTCGCCGCCTCCTGCGTACGGCAGGGCGCGCTTCCTGAGCGGTTGCCACCGGGGCTGCTGCTGGCGTCGCAGTTCGCCGCCGGCGCCGCGAACCACGCGCTGCCCGCGGGCATCGGCGCGCATGCCGTCACCCTGCGCTTCCTGCGCGGGCGCGGGATCCCGCTCGACCGGGCCACCGCCTCGCTCGCCCTGTACTCCCTGGTCAAGCCGATCGCCAAGACGATCGTGCTCGTGGTGTTCCTGGCGGCCTCCCCGGCGGGACAGCGGCTCGGTGAACTGGTCCCGGACGGGCGCACCCTGGTGACGGTGCTCGCCGCCGTCGCCACCGCGCTCACCGTCGCGGGCGTGCTCCTGACGGTCGTACGGCCGTTGCGCCGTCCGGTGACCACGCTGCTGCGCACCGCCCTCGCCGACGCGCGACTGCTGCACACCCGGCCCTGGCGGGTGCTCGCGCTGTGGGGCGGGGCGGCGGCGATGCCACTGCTCCAGGCGTGTGTGGTCGCCTCGGTGGGGGCCGCCATGGGGCTGCCCCTGTCGTGGGCCGAGGTGATCCTCGCGTTCCTGGCGGCGGGCACCGCCGTGGGGGCCGTGCCCGCGCCGGGCGGGCTCGCGGTGGACGCCGCGCTGGTGTTCACGCTGGTGGCGTTCGGCTCCCCGCTGGCCGTCGCGACGGCGACCGTGATCGGGTTCCGGGTGCTGACGGACTGGGTGCCGCTGCTGCCGGGCGCGCTGGTGCTGTCGGCGCTGATCCGCACCAAGGTGCTTTGAAGGCTCCCCCGCTTTGAAGGCGGGGGATTCCCGTCCGGCCTTGCGGCCGGACGCCCCTTGCGGGGCGCCTTCGGGCGTGTGTGGGGAT
>NZ_BMQA01000045.1 GCF_014647875.1 Streptomyces brasiliensis
CGCGCTCGCGGACGTCATGACGGCCTCTGTGCGCAGCGGGTTGATCTCCGAGACGGCACCCACGAACGTGGTCTTACCGACGCCGAAGCCGCCCGCCACCACGATCTTCGCGGAGGTGGTGGCCCGGCTTCCGTCAGAGCTTGCGAAGTCCACTGAGCACCCTTTCGAGCAGTGTCACGTCCGGTGCACCGCCGTTGTTCTCGTCGCCGCCCGGCTGGTGGACGGCGACCAGGCCGGCCTCGGCGAGGTCGGCCACCAGAATCCGGGCCACGCCCAGGGGCATGGTCAGAAGCGCGGACACCTCTGCCACGGACTTCACTTCGCGGCAGAGGTGGCAGATGCGCTGGTGCTCCGGGAGCAGTCCCATGAGTGCTGCCGGGTCGGCCGTCGTGCTGATCAGCGCCTCGATGGCGAGCTGATAGCGCGGCCGGGTCCGGCCACCGGTCATCGCATAGGGACGTACCAGCGGCTGGTCGCCCTCGTCCCCGTACGGCTCCGCGTACGGATCATGAGAGGCGGTGGGCGGGGTCATGAATCCTCCGGGCGGGACAGCAGGTTGGTCAGTCGTGCCGTCGGACGAGGCCGGTGGGGGGATTGTGGCGGCCGGACGGTGATTTGGTGAGCTGGGTGGATCCGAGGCCGTTCAGTGGAGCAGACTGCCTTGTAGTTCGGCGCGCAGGTCCGGGGTGAGCACCGCCCCCGCGCGGTCGACGAGCAGCGCCATCTCGTAGCCGACGAGGCCGATGTCGCACTCGGGGTGCGCGAGCACGGCGAGGGACGAGCCGTCCGAGACGGACATGAGGAAGAGGAAGCCGCGCTCCATCTCGACGACGGTCTGCGCCACGTTGCCGCCCTCGAAGATCCGAGAGGCCCCGGCCGTCAGCGAGGTGAGCCCGGACGCGACGGCCGCCAGCTGGTCGGCACGGTCCCGTGGGAAGCCTTCCGACATCGCCAGAAGGAGGCCGTCGGCGGACACGACGACGGTGTGGGACACCCCGGGGGTGTTGTCCACGAAGTTGGTGATCAACCAGTTGAGATTCTGTGCCGCCTGGCTCATCTGGCTCAACTAACGCTCCTGCTGGTGAGTGGGGCTCGGGTAGCTGCCGGTCTGGCCGGTGCCTGCCTGACGACCCTGCGCGATACCCCGACGGAGATTGGTCAGCCGGCCGCGTACGTCGTCGGGCGCACGCGAGACCTGCGGACCGGCTTGGTGCTGGTTCTGCTGAGCGGTGCCCGGGACGAGGTTCGCCCGGGGCACCCGGCGCGGCAGACCGGAGGTGGTGACACCGCCCGCCTGTGGCTGCCGTACCCGCTCCGCCTGCCGGACCAGTTCGTCGTTCGGAGAACTGCGCCAGGCGGCCGGGGCAGGACGCTTGGGGGCCGCGGAGGCGGCGGGAGCGGGAGCCTGTGGCTGCTGCGGAGCCGGAGCCGAGCCGTTGCCCTGCTGCTGACCGCCGCGGAACCAGTTCGTCTCCAGCGTGTCGTACAGCGGCGTACGGCCGTCACCCGGACTGCTTGCCGGCGGCAGCGCCCATCCGTCACCCGGCCGCCGCCCGTCATCGGGCCGCTGCGCGGCGCCCCTGTCGTCCGGCTCCTGGTGGATCGGGCGCTGCGGCGGGGCGGGCTGCCGGGGCGCACCGTAGTCGGCGCCGCGGCCGCCTGCCTGCGGCCGCTCGAACTGACCCGTGTTCTGCGCGCCGTACGGGGCGTTGTTCGGCCGGCCGGGCAGGGAGTGCTGCCCGGTGGAGCTGCCGTCGTAGCCCTGCGTCACGAACTGCCCGGTGGAGCCTGCGTCGTAGGCCTGCGGAGTGGCGAACTGGCCGGTGGAGGAGGGGTCCTGCTGTCCGGCCGGCGCACCGAAGACGTCGGAGCGGACGTAGGAGCCCGTGTCCTGCTGGCCGTTCGCCGTGGGACGCGTGAACTGGCCGGTGTTCTGCTGGCTGTCGACGCCGGGGCGGGCGAACTGGCCCGTGTTCTGGGCGCCGTTCACGCCGTTGAAGTCGGGGCGGGGGAACTCGCCCGTGCCGGTCGGACCCTGGTAGGCGTCGATCCGGGGTATCTCCGCGGTCGAGCCCGGACCTTGCCGGTCGTCGATCCGCGGCATCCGCGCGGTGTGCGCCGGGTCCTGCTCGTCGTGGCCGCGCGGGGCGTCCAGCGAGGCGCGGGACAGCGGCGGCTGCGCGTTCTCGTCGCTCCAACTCGGCGTGCGCGGCTGCGAGTTGCCGCCCGGCAGCTCCGCACGCGGTCCACCGCGCGGCGGCATCTGCTGCCGGCCGCCGTCGTTGTCACCCCGTTGCGGGGCGACCTGGCCACGGTTGCCGAAGGCGTCCTGCTGACCGCCGAAGGTGTCCTGCTGGCCGCCCGGCGCCTGGCCGTTGAAGGCACCGGCGCCCGCCGGAGCCGGCCGGCCCTGCTGCCCGCGCGCTCCGCCCGGAGCACCCGGACGGCCGCCGCCCTGGCCCGTGCCGGGCAGCGCGGCCCGGGGACCCTGACCGGCACCGACCTGACCGCGCGGACCCTGACCGGCACCGAGACGGCCGGCACCGGCGGCCGCACCCGCGCCGAGGGCGCCACCGGAGGCCGCGGCGCCGAGGGCACCGCCGCCCTGACCGGCGTTGCGCCGGGCGGCAGCCGCACCCGCGGCCGCCTGCACGGCGGCCGGACCGCCCGCGGCGGGCGCGCCGGACTTGCCCGGAGCAGGCTTCTTGCCGCCCTGGGCGACGTCGACGGGGAGCATGACCAGCGCGGTCGTGCCACCGGAGTCGGACGGGCGCAGCTGGATGCGGATGCCGTGGCGCTGCGACAGACGACCGACCACGAAGAGGCCCATGCGGCGGGAGACGGAGACGTCCACCGTGGGCGGCGAGGCGAGCCGCTCGTTGATCGCCGCCAGGTCCTCCGGGGAGAGGCCGATACCGGTGTCGTGGATCTCGATCAGCACGCGGCCGTCGGGCAGCGCGTGACCGGTGACCTTGACCTTGGTCTGCGGCGAGGAGAAGGAGGTCGCGTTCTCGAGCAGCTCGGCGAGGAGGTGCACGAGGTCGTTGACCACGCGGCCGGCCACTTCGGTGGTCGGTACGGCGGCCAGCTCGATGCGCTCGTACTGCTCCACCTCGGAGGCGGCGGCGCGGAGCACGTCGACCAGCGGGACCGGGCGGGTCCAGCGGCGGCCCGGCTCCTCACCGGCGAGAACGAGCAGGTTTTCACCGTTACGGCGCATACGCGTCGCGAGGTGGTCGAGCTTGAACAGCGAGGACAGCTGGTCCGGGTCGGCCTCGCGGGACTCCAGTTCGGAGATGAGCGACAACTGACGCTGGATGAGGCCCTGGGAGCGGCGCGAGAGGTTGGTGAACATCGCGTTGACGTTGCCCCGCAGCAGGGCCTGCTCGGCCGCGAGGCGGACCGCCTCGCGGTGCACGTCGTCGAAGGCCGCGGCCACCTGGCCGATCTCGTCCCGGGAGTGCACACCGACCGACTCGACGGAGGTGTCGACGTCCTGCGGGTCGGACTCGGACAGCTGCTTGACCAGCTCGGGCAGCCGGTCCTGGGCGACCTTGGTGGCGGTCTCCTGCAGGCGGCGCAGCGAGCGGATCATGGAGCGGGCCACGACGAAGGCGCCGACCAGCGACACGCCGAGCACCAGCAGGATCAGCGCACCGGAGATGATCGCCTCGCGCTGCGAGGCGCTCTTCAGCTCGCGGGCCTTCTGCTCCATGTCCTCGAGCAGCGTGTGCTCGATCTTCTTCATCTGCTCGATCTTGGTGGAGCTGTCGTCCACCCAGTCGCGGTACGACCGCTTGTTGAGCTGGTCGATGCCGCCCTGCCGCTCGAGCGCACGCTTGGCATAGGTGTCGGCCGACTCGATCGTCGGGTTGCCCTCGTCGATGGGCTTCAGAAGTTCCTCGGCACCCTGGTCCGAGTAGATCTTCCGGAAGATGCTGAGCTCGGACCCCTCGCTCTCGAGCGCCGACTCGGCGTACAACCGGTCGTTCTCGGAGAGGTTGCCGGCGACCTTGTTCCCCTCGGGCAGGGCCGCGGCGATGACGGCGCGCTGCACCGACGCGTACTCCTTGGCGGTGGAGAACGCCGCCAGGGCGCGAGTGCGCTGGATCATCTCCGGGTTGCTGGACGCCTCGGCCATGTCCTGGGAGAGGTCGACCAGCTGGGTGATCAGCCGGTGGTACGCCTCGACCGTCTGTGTCGAGTTGTTCGGCGACTGGTACGCCGCCCGGCGGATCTTGGCCAGGCCCTCGAGCTGGCCGGCCAGGCCGACGAGGCTGTCGCGGACGCCCTGGAGCTGGCCCTTCTTGCTCGCGGTGTCGATTGCCTCGGAGGCGTTGAGGAAGTTGTCGCGGGCGCGGTCCGTCTTGTCCTGCAGGCCCTTGACCGCGTACCGGTTGCCGTTGTGCGCCAGCGGGCCGGCGGACTGGTCGCGCTCCTCCTGGAGCGCGGCGGCCAGCTCGGTCGCCTGCTTTGTCATAAGGGTCAGCAGCTTCATGTTGTCGAGCTGCTGGATGTCGTCCAGGGACTGATTGATGCGCAGCGCGCCCAGCGAGGTGGCCGCGACCACCGGGAGCGCGAGCAGCGACACCAGGCGCGTGGAGATGCGCCAGTTGCGCAGGGCTATGCGCGGTCCGGGTCCGGTCTGACCCCTGGGCGGCCTGACCGCAGGCGCCGGACGCGGCGTCGCGGACGGCACGGCGCCGCGCCCGGAGCGGTCGGCACCGTCGCCGGACGGGGCCGGGCCCGGGTTCTGGGCGTGCTGGGGCGAGGAACCGCGGTCGGTCCCACCGTGCGGCTCCGGCTCGGCCGAAGCGCTGCCATCCCTCTTGAAACGTCCCTGCACTAGCGTCGCAACCTCTGGACCAGGCGCCCCTCCGCGTGAACGGAAGGACACGGTGTCGGCGTTGTGGGGAGCGCCCTGAAAACGCCCCCCGTGGTGGTCGTGAGTGACCGGCGCTGGCTCCCCCCGTCTCACCGCCGCTCGGCGCTGCTTCGCGCCCCCTGTGCGCCGGCTCGATCCCGCGGCGGTCCGTGGAATTCCAGCACAGTGCCGGATCTCCAACAAGGCCCGTGGGCCGAGCTGTGACTTCTGTGACAGCGCGTGAGTGAAGAGTTACGAGACGTGGAAAGTGATCTCGTACATTACGGACTTACCCCAGCGAGTCGGCGGCGCGTGAGTGGTGTCCCAGTCGCCATGATCAGGAGCGGAATGATGGCTTCAGGGGTTCAATGTCCGTTTCGTTGTGGTGAGTTGAGAGCCTGAATTGACCGGTTTGGACTCGGCTTCGTGAGCAAACTCACACGGAGATCATGGGCACTTCACGGCTGAGCCGGGGAATCGGATGTTTAGCCTGACGCTTTACAAGAGGGAAGTCTCTGTCAACCCACTCAGGAACGGGTTTAGTACAACCGTGAAGACGACGATGATGTTCCGCAACATAGCCAACCCCCGGCGCACGACTCTGGCGCACCTCGAGGACGCCGAAGAGCTGCAGACCCCGGAACAGCCGGAGCACTCCCTCGACCTCCCGGCGCAGACGGCCAACCCCCGGCGCACCGTCCTCATGGAGATCCCGGCCGGCGCCTCCGCCGCCGAGTAGCCCGCACCACGGCGGCCGCGCTTCCGACGCCGCCCGCACCGACGCCAGGGGCGCCCTCACCGCAGCGGCGCCCCTCGTCGTGCGCCGTAATGCGCGAGGCCGCGGGCCCCCGCCGCGTTAGCCTGGAGCGTCAGACTCCAGCCGGCTCGGTTCACTCAGTTAAGGGGCGCAAGGATCCCGTGCGCATCGCCAGGTTCTCCATCGACGGGAACGTCGCCTTCGGCGCGGTCGAGGGCGACAAGCAGGACGAACTCGTCCTGGACATCATCAAGGGCATCCCGTTCGCGGACTTCGAACTTTCCGGTACGAAGGTGCCGCTGAGCAAGGTCAGGCTGCTCCCGCCCGTGCTCCCCAACAAGGTCGTGGCCTTCGGCCGCAACTACGCGGAGCACGCGAAGGAGCTGGGCAACGAGGTGCCCGACGCCCCGTTCGCCTTCTTCAAGCCCTCCACCTCGGTGATCGGCCCCGGCGACGAGATCCAGTACCCGTCCTTCTCCCAGGACCTGCACCACGAGGCCGAGCTGGCCGTCGTCATCGGCCGGCTGTGCCGAGAGGTCCCGCGCGAGCGCGTCCAGGACGTGATCTTCGGGTACACGTGTGCGAACGACATCACCGCCCGCGACGTCCAGAAGCGCGAGAAGCAGTGGGCGCGCGCCAAGGGCTTCGACACGTCCTGTCCGCTCGGCCCCTGGGTGGAGACGGACCTGGACCTCGCCACCGCGTCCGATCTGACGATCCAGCTCACGGTCAACGGCGAACAGCGTCAGCTCGGCCGCACGAGCGAGATGATCCACTCGATCGAGGATCTGATCGTCAACATCACCGAGGCCATGACGCTGCTCCCGGGCGACGTGATCCTCACCGGAACCCCGGCCGGGGTCGGCCCCCTCAACGTCGGCGACGAGGTCGCCGTCACCATCGAAGGCATCGGCACTCTCACCAACAAGGTTGTCAAGCGTGGCTAGCGCACCCGGTACTCCCGTTCGCGTTCGTTTCTGTCCCTCGCCCACCGGTAACCCCCATGTGGGCCTGGTCCGCACCGCACTGTTCAACTGGGCGTACGCGCGCCACCACCAGGGCACTCTGGTCTTCCGAATCGAGGACACCGACGCCGCCCGCGACTCCGAGGAGTCGTACGGCCAACTGCTCGAGGCGATGCGCTGGCTCGGCTTCGACTGGGACGAGGGCCCCGAGGTGGGCGGCCCGCACGCGCCGTACCGCCAGTCGCAGCGCATGGACATCTACGCCGACGTCGCGCGGAAGCTCCTGGACTCCGGCCACGCCTACCACTGCTACTGCTCCCAGGAGGAGCTGGACAGCCGCCGCGAGGCAGCCCGCGCCGCGGGCAAGCCCTCCGGCTACGACGGCCACTGCCGGGACCTCACCGCCGAGCAGGTCGAGGAGTACGAGGCGCAGGGCCGCGTGCCGATCGTCCGCTTCCGCATGCCCGACGAGACGATCACCTTCACGGACCTGGTCCGCGGCGAGATCACGTACCTCCCCGAGAACGTCCCGGACTACGGCATCGTCCGCGCCAACGGCGCCCCGCTCTACACGCTCGTCAACCCCGTCGACGACGCCCTGATGGAGATCACCCACGTCCTGCGCGGCGAGGACCTGCTCTCCTCCACCCCGCGCCAGATCGCCCTGTACAAGGCGCTGATCGAGGTGGGCGTCGCCAAGGGCATCCCCGAGTTCGGCCATCTGCCGTACGTGATGGGCGAGGGCAACAAGAAGCTGTCGAAGCGCGACCCGCAGTCGTCGCTCAACCTCTACCGCGAGCGCGGCTTCCTGCCCGAGGGCCTGCTCAACTACCTCTCCCTGCTCGGCTGGTCGCTCTCCGCCGACCAGGACATCTTCGGCATCGACGAGATGGTCGCGGCCTTCGACATCGCCGACGTGAACCCCAACCCGGCCCGCTTCGACCTGAAGAAGTGCGAGGCGATCAACGGCGACCACATCCGGATGCTGGACGTGAAGGACTTCACGGAGCGCTGCCGCCCGTGGCTGCAGCCCCCCTTCGCGCCCTGGGCGCCCGAGGCCTTCGACGAGACGAAGTGGCAGGCGATCGCCCCGCACGCGCAGAGCCGTCTCAAGGTGCTCTCCGAGATCACCGAGAACGTCGACTTCCTTTTCCTGGCCGAGCCGGTCGAGGACGAGGCGAGCTGGCAGAAGGCGATGAAGGAGGGCTCCGACGCGTTGCTCCGTACGGCCCGCGAGAAGCTGGAGCCGGCCGACTGGACCTCGGCTGAAGCCCTGAAGGAGGCCGTCCTGGCCGCCGGCGAGACCCACGGCCTCAAGCTCGGCAAGGCTCAGGCCCCGGTCCGCGTCGCGGTCACCGGCCGCACCGTCGGCCTGCCCCTCTTCGAGTCCCTCGAGGTTCTGGGCAAGGAGAGGACGCTGGCGCGGATCGACGCGGCGCTGGCGAAGCTGGCCGCGTAAGACAGACGCGGGCGTGAGGGGCGGCAGCCGCATCGGCTGCCGCCCCTTCGCGTCTGTGCCCGGCACGGAGGTGTCGGTGCGGCGGGCTACTGTTCCGCCGTCCGACTCCCAGGAAGGCGTGCCGTCATGCCCATGCCCGCTCCCGACTTCACGTGGCTGTTCACACCGGGAAGCACGTTCACCTACGACTCCGGAACCACCGGCGTGATCCAGCTCGCCGAGGGCGGGGAACTCACCCTGCCCACCGGCCGCGTCGTCGCGTGCGACCCGTTCGTGTACCTGGGCAGAGGCGACATCGAGCCCTTCACGGTCACGGTCGAGCCGGGCAGCTACCGCGTGGAGGTGGCCGTGGCACGGCTCGCGAAGCCCGGGGAGCCCCCGTCCGGCGCACCGCACCACCGGGTGGCGGCGGCCCGCCTCGTCGTCCGCGACGAACCCACCACCACCTGGGAACTCGCCCTCCAGCCCGGCCAGGACCCCGCGGAACTCGGCGAGGACGAGTTCTACGGCTACGGCGTCGACGCCGGCACCGGCTGCTTCTACGACGCGGCGGCCGACGGTTCGTTCCCCGAATGCGAGGGCGACGAGGGGCCGTTGTGGGACGCCTTCGAGAAGAGCGGCTGGAGCCACGGCCCCCACCCGATCACGTCCCCCGACACCGGCCACACCCTGGTCGCCTTCAGCTCAGGCTGGGGCGACGGCGCGTACCCCACGTGGATCGGCCGCAACGCCACCGGTGAGGTCACCTGCTTCGTCACGGACTTCTTCGTCGCCCCGGCCCCTACGACGGCCGAGGCCTGACCGGCCGCGAAGCGCGTTTCCGGGGCACCGCCCGGCGGTGTCGGGTCATGGTGATCAGAGCTGTCGTATGGGACGTGGACGACACCCTCTTCGACGCTGCATTCCTCGGGGGATAACCCCCGGGCCCCCAGCCGATCCGGCGGTACTGTCGGGTCATGGTGATCAGAGCTGTCGTATGGGACGTGGACGACACCCTCTTCGACTACACCTCCGCGGACCGGGCCGGCATGCGGGCGCATCTGGCGGCGGAGGGGCTGCTGGAGCGGTACGGCGGCGCGGACGAGGCGCTCGCGCACTGGCGCGAGGTCACCGACCGGCAGTGGGCGCGGTTCGGGGCGGGTGAGGTCGGCTTCGAGGAGCAGCGCCGCGACCGGGTGCGGGAGTTCCTGGCCGCGGAGCTGACCGATGACGAGGCCGAGGCCTGGTTCCACCGGTACATCGGTCACTACGAGGCCGCCTGGAGTCTCTTCCCGGACGTCCTGCCCGCCCTCGACGCGCTCGCCGCCAGCCACCGGCACGCCGTGCTGTCCAACTCGAGCATCCGGGTGCAGGAGCGCAAGCTGCGCACGCTCGGTGTCCACCACCGCTTCGAGGCCGTGCTGTGCGCGGCGGAGCTGGGCGTCTCCAAGCCAGAGGCCGGGGCGTTCCTCGCGGCCTGCGACGCCCTGGCACTGGCCCCGCACGAGGTGGCGTACGTCGGTGACCATCCGGAGATCGATGGGCGGGGCGCGGCCGACGCCGGGCTGTGGTCCGTGTGGATCGACCGCGGCGGGCCGTACGAGACCTCCGACGCGCCCTCCGGACCGCACCGGATCGCGTCCCTGGCCGAACTCCCCGTGCTTCTCGGCTCGGATACCCGTTTTGGAGCGCCGTCCACCTTCAGGTAATGTTCTTCCTGCGCCGCCGGGGAGCGGGCCGAGAGGCCGGGAACCGGAGGAGCGAACTAGAACAAGATCCCCTCAGGGGCTTGCGTTCCAGTGGCCTATGGTGTAATTGGCAGCACGACTGATTCTGGTTCAGTTAGTCTTGGTTCGAGTCCAGGTAGGCCAGCTCGCAGAGCTCATCTGCAAAGCCCCCGTTGTGTAGCGGCCTAGCACGCTGCCCTCTCAAGGCAGTAGCGCCGGTTCGAATCCGGTCGGGGGTACGGATCCTCAGGGATCAAGGCCCCCGTTGTGTAGCGGCCTAGCACGCCGCCCTCTCAAGGCGGTAGCGCCGGTTCGAATCCGGTCGGGGGTACGAACTGGTCTAAACCACATTGGTCTATGGTGTAATTGGCAGCACGACTGATTCTGGTTCAGTTAGTCTTGGTTCGAGTCCAGGTAGACCAGCTCGGACCTGCGGAAACGCAGGCTCCACGCCCCCGTTGTGTAGCGGCCTAGCACGCCGCCCTCTCAAGGCGGTAGCGCCGGTTCGAATCCGGTCGGGGGTACGGGACGATGGCTCTTCGCCTCAGCCGATGCGCTTGAGGTGGGGGGCCATTTCTGTTGTCCGGTGAGTGCGGGTGCGTCGTGGCTTGTCGCGCCCACGCGGCGAAGCCGCATACCGATACAGCCCCGCGCCCCTGAGGCCGGCGATCTCCCCGTCGGTTCGGAACTGCCGCGGCGTTGAGGCGGCTCCTTTCCGACGGGGCTACGACATTCCCGTGATCCTCAGCCCGAGCGGCGCAGTGCCTCTGACAGTCGGGCTGCCGCGTCGATCACTGCCTGGGCGTGCATGCGGCCCGGGTGGCGGGTCAGGCGTTCGATGGGGCCGGAGACGGAGACCGCGGCCACTACGCGGTTCGACGGGCCGCGGACGGGTGCGGAGACCGACGCCACGCCCGGCTCGCGTTCGCCGATCGACTGGGCCCAGCCGCGTCGCCGTACGCCCGACAGGGCCGTCGCCGTGAAGCGGGCGCCCTGCAGGCCGCGGTGCAGGCGCTCGGGTTCCTCCCAGGCCATCAGGATCTGTGCCGAGGAGCCCGCCTTCATCGTGAGCGTCGAGCCCACCGGGACCGTGTCCCGCAGGCCGGACAGGCGTTCCGCGGCGGCGACGCAGATCCGCATGTCACCCTGGCGGCGGTAGAGCTGGGCGCTCTCGCCGGTGACGTCCCGGAGGTGGGTGAGCACCGGGCCCGCCGTCGCGAGCAGGCGATCCTCGCCCGCCGCCGCGGCCAGTTCGGCCAGACGCGGGCCGAGGATGAACCGGCCCTGCATGTCACGTGCCACCATGCGGTGGTGTTCCAGAGCCACGGCCAGCCGGTGAGCCGTGGGTCGTGCCAGTCCGGTGGCGCCGACCAGACCCGCGAGGGTGGCCGGACCGGACTCCAGGGCGCTCAGAACAAGGGCTGCCTTGTCCAGGACGCCGACGCCGCTACTGTTGTCCATGCAACGATATTCACGTCTCACTCTGTGAAACGCAAGTTCAAATTTCCGTGGGACGCGCCACCCTGGAATCACACAGCGGCCCGTGGACCAAAGGGCCTGGCGGCGGACGCCCGTACACAAGGGGCGCGGGCGCTGCCTCACGATCTCTAGATGGGCCGGTGCTCTCGTGCCGGCCGAAGGGAACAGCGATGGGTAGGACACTCGCGGAGAAGGTCTGGGACGACCATGTCGTCCGGCGCGCCGAGGGCGAGCCCGACCTCCTCTTCATCGATCTGCACCTGCTGCACGAGGTGACCAGTCCGCAGGCCTTCGACGGGCTGCGCAAGACCGGTCGCCAGGTGCGCCGGCTCGACCTCACCATCGCCACCGAGGACCACAACACCCCGACCCTCGACATCGACAAGCCCATCGCCGACCCGGTCTCGCGCGCCCAGCTGGAGACGCTGCGCAAGAACTGCGCCGAGTTCGGCGTGCGCCTGCACCCGCTGGGCGACGTCGAGCAGGGCGTCGTCCACGTCGTCGGCCCCCAGCTGGGTCTGACGCAGCCGGGTACGACCGTTGTCTGCGGCGACTCCCACACCTCCACGCACGGCGCCTTCGGCGCGCTGGCGTTCGGTATCGGCACCTCGCAGGTCGAGCACGTGCTGGCCACCCAGACGCTGCCGCTGGCCCGCCCCAAGACCATGGCCATCACGGTCGACGGCGAACTGCCCGGGGGCGTCACCGCCAAGGACCTGATCCTGGCGATCATCGCCAGGATCGGTACGGGCGGCGGCCAGGGCTACATCCTGGAGTACCGCGGCTCCGCCATCGAGAAGCTCTCGATGGAGGCCCGGATGACCATCTGCAACATGTCGATCGAGGCCGGCGCCCGCGCGGGCATGATCGCCCCCGACGAGACGACCTTCGACTACATCAAGGGGCGTGCCCACGCCCCCGAGGGCGCCGACTGGGACGCCGCGGTGGAGTACTGGAAGACCCTGCGCACCGACGACGACGCGGTCTTCGACGCCGAGGTCGTCATCGACGCCGCCGAGCTCTCGCCGTTCGTCACCTGGGGCACCAACCCGGGCCAGGGCGCGCCGCTTTCGAGCGCCGTCCCCGACCCGGCTTCGTACGAAGACGCTTCGGAGCGCCTGGCCGCCGAAAAGGCCCTGGAATACATGGGGTTGACCGTCGGCCAGCCGCTGCGCGACATCAACGTGGACACTGTCTTCGTAGGTTCCTGCACCAACGGCCGCATCGAGGACCTGCGTGCCGCCGCGAGCATCCTCAAGGACCGCAAAGTCGCCGACGGTGTACGGATGCTGGTCGTCCCGGGCTCCGCGCGCGTGGGTCTGCAGGCCGTCTCCGAGGGTCTGGACGTCGTGTTCAAGGAGGCCGGCGCCGAATGGCGGCACGCGGGCTGCTCGATGTGCCTGGGCATGAACCCCGACCAGCTGGCCCCAGGTGAGCGCTCCGCGTCCACCTCCAACCGCAACTTCGAGGGCCGGCAGGGCAAGGGCGGCCGTACGCACCTGGTGTCGCCGCAGGTCGCGGCCGCTACGGCGGTCCTGGGCCACCTCGCGTCCCCCGCCGACCTGTCCGACGCCGACACCCGTACGCCCGCTGGAGTCTGAGAGTCATGGAAGCATTCACCACGCACACCGGCCGGGCCGTCCCGCTGCGCCGCAGCAACGTCGACACCGACCAGATCATCCCTGCTCACTGGCTCAAGAAGGTGACCCGGGACGGTTTCGAGGACGGGCTGTTCGAGGCCTGGCGCACGGACGAGTCCTTCATCCTCAACCGGCACGAGCGGCAGGGCGCGACCGTGCTGGTCGCCGGTCCCGACTTCGGCACCGGCTCCTCCCGTGAGCACGCCGTCTGGGCGCTGCAGAACTACGGCTTCAAGACGGTGATCTCGTCCCGCTTCGCCGACATCTTCCGGGGCAACTCGCTGAAGAACGGCCTGCTCACAGTGGTGCTGGAGCAGAAGATCGTGGACGCCCTGTGGGAGCTCACGGAGCAGGACCCGCAGGCCGAGATCACCGTCGACCTGGAGAACCGCGAGGTGCGCGCCGAGGGCATCACCGCCGCCTTCGAGCTGGACGAGAACTCCCGCTGGCGGCTGCTGAACGGGCTCGACGACATCTCCATCACCCTCCAGAACGAGGCTGACATCGCCGCGTACGAGGCCAAGCGTCCGTCGTACAAGCCGCGGACACTGAAGGTCTGAGCCGGCGGGGCCGAACACGTCCACTTTCGGCCACCCCAACACCCCCGCTGTACCCCCGATCGCCACGATTGGGGGTACAGCCATGTCTGTACCCGAACGGCCCCGCCATGATCCGCGCGAGCGCTCAACTTCCCACGTTACGGCGGTGGTTGTCGGGGTATGCGAATGACCGGAAGGCGGCTCGCGATCTCTTCCGGAAGGCCGTCGGAGGCGGCAGTTACCCCCTGCGCAGGCGACAACTCGCCCCAGATGGCACAATCTGTGCATGGAACACGACGGCCAACTCGAGCTGTATGCGGCGGTCGCGGGCCAACTGAAGGAAGCGCACGCAAGAGTGCGCGCACTGCAAGTCCCGGAGGGCGTACGGATGGCGCTGACCCGGAAGCTGCTGGTCATTACGGCCGCGGCCAAGCACGATCTCGCCGACGCGGCAAAGCGTCTCGAGCGGTTCATCGCCGACCTCGACGAGGGACGAATCCCCGAAGAGGAACGCTGAACAAGTCCGAGAGAGCCGAGTCCGTTGCGGCACAAGGGTGATTAGCCCGTTTCGTGTTTGATTTGCGGTATATATCTGCCTAACGTGCGAAAAAGCTTGAACACTTTCGTTCTGGCGATGTCTCCGAAGGGGAAGACGTGAACAAGGCGCAGCTCGTAGAAGCGATTGCCGACAAGCTGGGCGGCCGCCAGCAGGCCGCCGACGCTGTCGACGCGGTCCTGGACGCGATCGTCCGCGCGACGGTCGCCGGGGACCGGGTCTCGGTCACCGGTTTCGGTTCCTTCGAGAAGGTGGACCGTCCCGCCCGCTACGCCCGCAACCCCCAGACGGGCGAGCGGGTACGGGTCAAGAAGACCTCCGTGCCGCGCTTCCGCGCAGGTCAGGGCTTCAAGGACCTGGTGAGCGGCACGAAGAAGCTCCCGCGCGGTGGCGAGGTCGCCGTCAAGAAGGCGCCCAAGGGCAGCCTGACCGGCGGCGCTGCCGCGACGGTCAAGAAGGCCGCCGCCAAGAAGACCGCCAAGAAGGTCACGGCGAAGAAGGTCACCGCCAAGAAGACGACGGCCAAGAAGGCCCCGGCGAAGAAGACCACCGCCGCGGCCAAGAAGGCGACCGCCAAGAAGACGACGGCCGCCAAGAAGGCCACCGCGAAGAAGGCCACCGCCAAGAAGACGACGGCCAAGAAGGCCCCGGCGAAGAAGGTCACCGCGAAGAAGGCCCCGGCCAAGAGGTCGACGGCGCGCAAGACCACCGCCAAGAAGGCCACCGCCCGTTAGCCGCAAGGGCAGGAGCACTCACACGCCGGGCCGGACTCCCCAGGGGAGCCCGGCCCGCGGCGTGTCCGGGGGAACGTCACGCGCTCACAGAACTCACAAAAAGCACAGGGGTAACAGGGGTCACAGCGTCTGCAGCGTCACCAGCGTGATCCGCAGGCCCGCTCCTTCGCCCTGTGCGGGCTCCGTCTCGATCCGCACCCGCTGCCCGGGCCGCAGCAGGCGCAGCCCGCCCGCGTCGAACGCCGGGGCGTCGAACGGCACCGGAGTGCCGTCGTCCAGCAATACCTGCCCGCTGCGGGTTTCGGGGTCGTACGTGTATGCGGTCGCCTGCATGACGGCAGCCTACTGCCCCGGTATCAGCAACCGCGCGGCCGCGGCAGCCGTACGCGGGCCCACCCCGAGCGCCAGCGCCACCCGCAGGTCCTCGCCGGTGTCCACGTCCTGCCGTACCGAATCCACCGCGTCAGGTCGGAGTTCGACCGCCCCCGACGCGCGGTGCCGGGCGCGGGAATCGGTGCCGAAAGCCGGGCGCAATTCATGGCCGGGAGTCGCCGCCAGCAGGGTGGTGCCGATTCCTGCCGCATCGGGGAGAAAAGCACGGGGGAATTCCGCCGCCGCGTCCAGTACCCGGGACAATTCCAGCGGGCGCAGCGCGGGCAGGTCGGCGTTGAGGGCGGCCACCGGGGCTTCGGGCCGCGTGGTGCGAACGACCGCCGCCCCGTGCGCCAGCGCGGAGTTCAGGCCGCCTCCCGGTTCGTCCGCGACGACACGGGCGCCCAGCGCGGCCAGCTCGCGTCCGGCCACGGCGTCGTCCGTGACTACCGCCACATCCAGCACCGCGGAACAGACCAGCGCGGCGGCCACCGTGTCCTGTGCGAACGCGAGCGCGAGGCCCGGCCGCAGCCCGTCGGCGGCGGTGTCCGAGAGCCTGCTCTTGGCGCGCGCCAAGGGCTTCACGGGGATGACCAAGGTCCACTGCACCGACGTACCGTCCCTCTCTCGTTGCGGACATTGTCACCTGGACCATCTGGCGGTCGCGGCGGCGGGGCGTACGGTGTGCTCGACAGACAGGCGGCCTGGGGCGACACTTGTGCGGCCCCCCAGGCTCTAGAGGAAGGTGTCCGCGTGCCCCGCCGCAGAATCGGCTTCTGGTACCGCTTCGCCGCGGTGATCTGCAAACCGCCACTGGTGGTTCTGATCAAGCGGGACTGGCGTGGAATGGAGCACATTCCGGCCGAGGGCGGATTTATCACCGCGGTGAACCACAATTCCCATGTGGACCCCTTCGCGTACGCGCACTATCAGTACAACACCGGACGGGTTCCGCGATTCCTCGCGAAGAGCGGGCTTTTCAAGAAGGGAATCGTCGGTGCCGCGATGCGCGGCACCGGACAGATCCCCGTCTACCGCGAGAGCACCGACGCGCTCAGCGCGTTCCGGGCCGCCATCGACGCGGTGGAGCGCGGCGAGTGCGTCGCCTTCTACCCCGAGGGCACCATCACCCGGGACCCCGACGGCTGGCCCATGACCGCCAAGACCGGTGCCGCGCGCGTCGCCCTGCAGACCAAGTGCCCGGTGATCCCGGTCGCCCAGTGGGGCGCCAACGCACTGCTGCCGCCGTACAGCAAGAAGCCGGACTTCCTGCCGCGCAAGACGCACCACGTGCTCGCCGGCCCGCCGGTGGACCTGTCGCGCTTCTACGACAAGGAGATGACCGCGGAGGTCCTCAAGGAGGCCACCGAGGTCATCATGGCCGCCATCACCCGCCAGCTGGAGGAGATCCGCGGCGCGAAGGCCCCCACGACGCCGTACGACCCGCGCCGCGAGCGGATCGAGCAGCGGCGCAAGACCAAGGCGCAGACCGGGCAGGAAGCGGAAGGGGCAAGCGGCAAGTGAGCGAGGCTGTCAAGGCGGCGGTCTTCAGCGCCGGTTCGTGGGGCACGGCGTTCGGGATGGTGCTGGCCGACGCGGGGTGCGAGGTCACCCTGTGGGCCCGGCGCCCGGAGGTCGCCGCGGCGATCAACTCCGCCCGGACCAACCCCGACTACCTGCCCGGTGTCGAGCTCCCGGACAATCTCCGGGCCACCACGGACCCCGCCGAGGCCGCGGCCGGCGCCGACTTCACGGTCCTGTCGGTGCCCTCGCAGACGCTGCGCGCCAACCTCGCCGAGTGGGTGCCGCTGCTCGCCCCGGACACCGTCCTCGTCTCCCTGATGAAGGGCGTCGAACTCGGCTCCACGATGCGGATGAGCGAGGTGATCGAGGACGTCGCCAAGGTCGGCCGGGACCGCATCGCCGTCGTCACCGGGCCCAACCTCGCCCGTGAGATCGCCGCGCGGATGCCGGCGGCGGGCGTGGTCGCCTGCACCGACGAGACGGTGGCCCGGCGGCTCCAGACGTACTGCCACACGCCGTACTTCCGGCCGTACACCAACACCGACGTCGTCGGCTGCGAACTCGGCGGCGCCGTCAAGAACGTGATCGGGCTCGCGGTCGGCATCGCCGACGGCATGGGGCTCGGCGACAACGCCAAGGGCTCGCTCATCACGCGCGGGCTCGCCGAGACCACCCGGCTCGGCTTCGCGCTCGGCGCCGACCCGCTGACGTTCTCCGGACTCGCAGGTCTGGGTGACCTGGTGGCCACCTGCTCCTCGCCGCTGTCGCGCAACCACACCTTCGGCACCAACCTCGGCAGGGGCATGACGCTGGAGGAGACCATCGCGGTCACCAAGCAGACCGCCGAGGGCGTCAAGTCCTGCGAGTCAGTGCTCGATCTGGCCCGCCGGCACGGTGTCGACATGCCCATCACGGAGACCGTCGTCGGCATCGTGCACGAGGGCAAGCCGCCCGTCGTCGCCCTCAAGGAACTGATGTCGCGCAGCGCGAAGCCCGAACGACGCTGAGCGAACCCGCCGGTCCAACGCTGTATCCGGGCCCTACGGGCGGGTACGCTCATCGCGATATGAGCACCGAGAACCTCCCCCAGAGCCCTGAGCAGCCGTCCCGCAAGCCGCGTGTGGCCGTCGTGTTCGGCGGGCGCAGCTCCGAACACGGGATCTCCGTGGTCACCGCCGGCGCCGTCCTGCGAGCCATCGACCGGACCAAGTACGACGTCCTGCCGATCGGCATCACCCGGGACGGCCGTTGGGCGCTCACCGCCGACGAACCCGACCGCATGGCCATCGCCGACCGGCGCACGCCCAGCGTCGAGGACCTCGCGGAGTCGAGCGAGGGCGGCGTGGTGCTCCCTGTCGACCCCTCCAACCGCGAGGTCGTCTACAGCGAGCCCGGCTCCGTGCCCAAGGCGCTCGGCGAGGTCGACGTCGTCTTCCCCGTCCTGCACGGTCCGTACGGCGAGGACGGCACCCTGCAGGGCCTCCTTGAGCTGTCCGGCGTGCCGTACGTCGGCGCGGGCGTGCTCGCCTCGGCGGTCGGCCAGGACAAGGAGTACATGAAGCGGGTGTTCACCTCCTTCGGGCTCAAGGTCGGCCCGTACGTGGTGATCCGGCCCCGCGAGTGGGCGCAGGACGAGTCCGCCGCCCGCAAGAAGATCATCGACTTCGCGGGCGAGCACGGCTGGCCGCTGTTCGTGAAGCCCGCGCGCGCCGGTTCGTCGATCGGCATCAGCAAGGTCGACGACCTCTCCGGCCTCGACGAGGCCATCGCCCTGGCGCAGCAGCACGACCCGAAGATCCTGGTCGAGGCCGCGCTCCGGGGCCGCGAGATCGAGTGCGGGGTGCTGGAGTTCGAGGACGGCCCGCGCGCCTCCGTACCGGCCGAGATCCCGCCGGCGGACGCGCACGCGTACTACGACTTCGAGGCCAAGTACATCGACTCCACGCCCGGCATCGTCCCCGCGCCGCTCACCGACGACGAGACCGCCGAGGTGCGCCGGCTCGCGGTGGAGGCCTTCGAGGCGGCGTCCTGCGAGGGGCTGGTACGCGCGGACTTCTTCCTCACCGAGGACGGGGAGTTCGTGATCAACGAGATCAACACGCTGCCCGGCTTCACGCCGATCTCGATGTACCCGCAGATGTGGCAGGCCAGCGGCATCAGCTACCCGGAGCTGATCGACCGCCTCGTGCAGGCCGCGCTGCGCCGGTCGACCGGACTGCGCTGACCGCAGTCAGCAGGGCCTCAGTCGGCGATCCCCTCGGGGATCGCCTTCTTGATGGCCGGGGCCAGATCGACGAGCACCCCGGAACTGTCACCGGCCCGCGCCTTCGCCAGGGAGACCTCGACATAGGCACGGCGATTGGCCGTCGTGAAGCGGTACGACCCGTCCTCCCGCTTCTCCATCAGCCAGTCGACCCCATTCACCCCGCCCGCGACCGCGTTCCGGTCCCCGCCCTCGGCCACCTTGGGGTCCACCATCTTGGGCGGGCGGGCGACACCGCAGCGCAGTATGATCGCCGAGCCTCCCCAGCCCGCCGTGAGCGCGGACCGGGGCTCGGGGTCGGTCCGGCCGGCGCCGTCGACCTTCGCGGGCAGGTCCTTGTCCAGGTTCTGACACAGCTCGGTGGTGTCCGCGTCGGGGCTGGGAACCGCGACGCCGGCGCTGTCGTCTGCTGAGGAGCAGCCCGCGACGGAGATCAGCAGGGCCAGCGCGGGCAGGCCGAGGAGCCGGTGACGGAAGATGTTCACCGGCCAAGGGTAGACGGGGGCTACAGATGCACGACCGGGCAGGTCAGGGTGCGGGTGATGCCGTCCACTTGCTGGACCTTGGCGACCACCATGCGGCCGAGGTCGTCCACGGTGTCGGCTTGCGCGCGCACGATGACGTCGTAGGGTCCCGTCACGTCCTCGGCCTGGATGACTCCAGGGAGCTTGCTGATCGTCTCGGCGACGGTCGACGCTTTGCCGACCTCCGTCTGGATCAGGATGTACGCCTGTACCACGGAACCTCCAGGGCGGCCACGAGGATCATGTGGGGAAAAGGAACGCCACGGTATCGCGTCGCCGCTCGTCACGGGGAGACCTGCGAGGACGGCGGTCCCCGCGCCGGGGTTCGGGCACGACGGAAGTTGACGGTCGCCTCGACCGTATCGAGGACGACGATGGTGCGCGAGCGGGTACGGAAAGTCACAGAAGGGGCGAAAGGGTAATGAAGGGCACTGTTGGTGAGCTCGGGGAGTTCGGGCTCATCAGGGAGCTCACCTCCCGTCTGACGACCACCCCGGCGGTCCGGGTCGGCCCCGGCGACGACGCCGCGGTGGTTGCCGCGCCCGACCGCCGGGTGGTGGCGAGCACCGACATCCTCCTGGAGGGGCGGCACTTCCGCCGCGACTGGTCCACGGCGTACGACGTGGGGCGCAAGGCGGCGGCGCAGAACCTCGCCGACATCGCGGCCATGGGCGCCGTACCGACCGCGCTGCTGCTCGGCCTGGTCGTGCCCGCCGAACTCCCGGTCACCTGGCCCACCGAGCTGATGGACGGCCTGCGCGACGAGTGCCAAGTCGCGGGCGCGTCCGTGGTCGGCGGGGACGTCGTACGGGGCGACACGATCATGGTGTCGATCACTGCACTCGGTGATCTGCGCAACCAGGAGCCGGTGACCCGCGGCGGCGCGCAGCCCGGCGACCTCGTCGCGGTGACCGGCTGGCTGGGCTGGTCCGCGGCCGGGTACGCGGTGCTCTCCCGCGGCTTCCGCTCGCCGCGCGCCTTCGTCGAGGCCCACCGGCGCCCCGAACCGCCGTACCACGCGGGTCCGGCGGCGGCCGGGCTCGGGGCGACCGCGATGTGCGACGTGAGCGACGGGCTGATCGCCGACCTCGGGCACATCGCCGAGGCCAGCAAGGTGCGCATCGACATCCGCTCCGGCGTGATCGACATCCCGTCCCAGATGAGCGACATCGGTCAGGCCGTCGGCGTCGACCCGCTCCAGTGGGTGCTGACCGGCGGAGAGGACCACGCGATCGTGGCGACCTTCCCGCCCGACGTGAAACTGCCGGCCCGCTGGAAGGTCATCGGCGAGGTCCTCAACCCCTCGGCGCTGCCCCTGGTGACGGTCGACGGGGCGCCCTGGACCAGCAAGGGCGGCTGGGACCACTTCGGGGACGCCGAGTCGTGATCCCCACCGTGCTGACCGTGGCGGGCTCCGACTCCGGTGGCGGGGCCGGGATCCAGGCCGACCTGAAGACGATGCTGGCGCTCGGCGTGCACGGGATGAGCGTGATCACCGCGGTGACCGCGCAGAACTCCCTGGGCGTGCAGGGCGCTTGGGAACTTCCGGTGGAGGCGGTGCGCGCGCAGTACCGCAGCGTCGTCGACGACATCGGCGTACGGGCCGTGAAGACCGGCATGCTTCCCTCCGCCGAACTCGTCGAGACGGTGGCGGAGTTGCTCGGCGGCACGGACGCGCCGGCGGTCGTGGACCCGGTCGGCGTCTCCAAGCACGGGGACCCGCTGCTCGCGGCCTCCGCGCTGGACTCGGTGCGCACGAAGCTGCTGCCGGTGGCGACCGTCGCGACCCCGAACCTCGACGAGGTGGCCCAACTCGCGGGGATGCGCGTCGAGTCGGAGAAGCAACTGCGGGACGCGGCGGCGGCCGTCCTGGCGTACGGGCCGCGCTGGGTGCTGATCAAGGGCGGGCATCTGCCCGGGGACGCCGTGGACTTGCTGACCGACGGGTCCGAGGAGCACTGGCTGCGCGCACCCCGGCACGACAACCGGCACACCCACGGCACGGGCTGCACGCTCGCGTCCGCGATCGCGGCGGGACTGGCGAAGGGGCGCTCCGTGCCGGAGGCGGTGACGGAGGCGAAGGAGTACGTCACCGGGGCGATCGCCCGCGGGTTCGCGCTCGGCGCGGGCATCGGGCCGGTGGATCACGGGTGGCGGTTCCGGGACTGAGGCCCGGGGCCGTTCCGTGGAACGGCGATCTTCGGGTACGGCCCTGATCTTCGGGGTACCGCAAAAAGCCGGTCCACCGCGAGGTGGACCGGCTTTTTGCGTCGGACCAGCAGTGGCCGCGCTGTGCGTCAGCGCGAGACCTTGCCGGCCTTGATGCACGAGGTGCAAGCGTTCACGCGCTTCGGCGTCCCGCCCACCACGGTACGCACACGCTGGATGTTCGGGTTCCAGCGGCGGGACGTACGGCGGTGCGAGTGCGAGATGGTGTTGCCGAAGCTCGGCCCCTTGCCGCAGACGTCGCAGTTGGCAGCCACGGGTCACTCCAAAGACTTCAGATGCACTTACGGTTGATCCCAGCATGCCGGGACCGGGATCCGAGGATCCGAGATCTTGAGTGGCGTTGCCAGGGGAATGGCCCGATCGAGATCGGGCAACCGGAGCAGCATACAACGGCTGCGTCCGTACAACGAAACTACCATGGCAGCTCGGGGCCCCGCTCCCGGCCCTGTTCCGGTGCACACCGACCCGGGGTCTACGCTGCGTCCCGTCCAGCAGCTCAAGGAGGCGCAGGTGGCGCAGGTGCCGCAGACATTCTTCGATGCTCTCGCGGTGCGCACCTGGTGCGGTCATGCGCTCCGTGCGCTGGGACAGGCGCGCGAGGAGATCGACGCCATCAACGTCTACCCGGTGGCGGACGGGGACACCGGTACGAACCTGTATCTGACGCTGGAGTCGGCCGTGGGCGCGGTCGAGGCCGTGTTCTCCGGGTACGAGGTGGGCGCCGCCCAGGGAGCCGGGCCCTCGCTGGCGGAGGCGGTGCGCGCGATGGCGCACGGCGCGCTCATCGGGGCGCGCGGGAACTCCGGGACGATCCTCGCGCAGCTGCTGCGCGGCATGGCCCAGGTGTTCGCCGCCGACGGTGAGACGACCCATACGGACGGACAGGGCCTGCGGCTCGCCCTGCGGCACGCCGCCGACGCCGCCCGCCTGGCCGTGGCACACCCGGTCGAGGGCACCGTCCTGACCGTCGCCTCGGCCGCTGCCGACGCCGCCGACGGGGCCGAGGGCGACTGCGGGACCGTCGCCCGGGCGGCCTACGAGGGGGCGCGCGCGGCCCTGGCGGTGACCCCGGGCCAGCTGGCCGTGCTGGAGCGGGCCGGGGTGGTCGACGCCGGCGGACGCGGCCTGGTCGCGGTGCTGGCGGCCCTGGTGGAGACGTTCACGGGGGAGGCGCCGGGGGCGCCGGTGCCGGTGCGCGGGGTGCACACGCACGCGGCGGCCCTCGCCGAGGCGCACGCGCGCGGGGTGGCCGCTGCCGCCGGCGGAGGCTGTGACGACGGGGCCGAGCCGGGCGGGCCCGCCTTCGAGGTGATCTACCTGTTGGAGGCCGGGGACAGCGCCGTGGACCGGCTGCGGACGCGGCTGGACGCCCTCGGAGACTCACTGGTCGTCGTCGGCGGGGACGGGCTGTGGAACGTGCATGTGCACGTCGACGACGCGGGCGCCGCCGTGGAGGCGGGCGTCGAGGCCGGGCGGCCGTACCGGATCCGGATCACCCACTTCGGGCTCGGCGACGTCCACACCCGGGGCGGTGCCCTGCCGCCGCGGGAGCGCGTGCAGCGGGCCGTGGTCGCGGTCGTCCCCGGGGAGGGCCTGGCCGGGCTGTACACCGAGGCCGGCGCGACCACCGTGCTCGCGCGCCCCGGGGAGCCGCCCGCCAGCGGGGAGCTGGTCGACGCCGTACGGCGCGCCCACGCGCGCGAGGTCGTGCTGCTGCCCAACGACGCCGAGCTGCGTCACACCGCGGCCGCCGCGGCCGAGCAGGCCCGCACCGAGGGCATCCGCGTCGCCCTCATCCCGACGCGCTCCGCGGTCCAGGGGATCGCCGCGCTCGCCGTGCACGAGCCGGAGCGCCGTTTCGACGAGGACGTGGTGTCGATGACATCGGCGGCCGGCGCCACCCGTCACGCCGAGGTCGTCGTCGCCGAGCGCCAGTCCTGGACCATGGCCGGCATCTGCCAGGCCGGTGACGTCCTGGGCCTGATCGACGGGGACGTGGCCGTCATCGGCACGGACGTCACGGCCACCGCCGAGTCGGTCCTGGACCGCATGCTCCAGGCCGGCGGCGAACTCGTCACCCTGGTCCTCGGCGACGAGGCCCCGACCACCATCGCCGACCGCCTCGAGGCACGCGTACGCGAGTCGTACCTCGCCGTCGACACGGTGGTGTACCGGGGCGGCCGCCAGGGAGCACTGCTGCTGATCGGCGTGGAGTGACGCTCGGGACCCGCGCACACGCGCGTGGAGCGAGCGCGGCTTCCGGAGAGGCCCTCGCCTGTTCTCGACTCGCTCCGGCGCGCGTGAGGCCCGCCCCGTTCACTCCTCCTCGAGGTTGAGCATCTGCGCCGCCTCCGCCCGGCACGACGCCACAGCCTCGTCCTCGTCGTCGGCTCCCTCGTACGCCTCGAGGACCGCACGCGCGCGTGCGACCGCCGCGGCCGGTTCCGCTCCGGTACGGCTGTGCAGCGCGGCGTCGCCGAGCGAGGCCGACACCGTCGCGGCCTTCGTCATCTCGGCCGGCGCCCGACCGTACGCGGCCCGGATCCCGGCGTCCTCGGGCACCGAGCGGGCCAGCTCGGCGATCGGCGGGGAGGGGTACGGGCGGTCCCAGGGCGCTGGCAGGTCGGTGACCACCGTCGCCCACCCGGACGTCGTACGGCAGCAGTGAGCCCAAGTCCCGGGCCAGGGTGAGGACACGCTCGGGCGCGAGCCACGCGCCGGCACCGGCCCGTGCCACCAGGTGCACGGTGGTGCCCGGTTCGGTCCGGGCCTCATCGGGCAGGGTGCGCACGGTGTACGAGCCGGCGTCGCTCGCCGTCCACTCCACTGGCGCGGCGCCGGGCGTCCGTGCGCTGCGGCTGGCGACGCGGATCCGCTCGGCGACCACGAAGCAGGCGGGCAGCCCGACGCCGAACCGGCCCAGGAACTCCGAACGGCCTCCTGCAGCCCTCCGGCCGCTTGGAGCTGCCACCGATCGTCGCCAGCAGGGTGTGCACGTCCGGCTCGGTGGGCCCGACGCCGGAGCTCTGAACGCGCAGGGTCCCGCCAGCCCGCCTGACCAGGGGTTTCCCAACACGTGTACGGCAATGTCGGTGGTGTGGTGTGCAATGGATCTCGTGTCCGCACTGGAAAAACCACTGGAGAAGGAGTTCGGCCCCGCCACCGGCAAGGTGATGGCCGAGCACCTCGGCCTGCACACCGTCGGCGACCTCCTGCACCATTACCCCCGCAGGTACGAGGAGCGGGGCCAGCTCACCCGCCTCGCCGACCTCCCCATGGACGAGCACGTCACGGTGGTCGCCCAGGTCGCCGACGCCCGCCTGCACACCTTCGCCTCCGCCAAGGCGCCCCGCGGCAAGGGCCAGCGCCTGGAGGTCACCATCACGGACGGCAGCGGACGCCTCCAACTGGTCTTCTTCGGCAACGGCGTTCACAAGCCGCACAAGGAACTGCTCCCCGGCACCCGCGCGATGTTCGCGGGCAAGGTCTCCGTGTTCAACCGCCGCCTGCAACTGGCGCATCCGGCGTACGAATTGCTGCACGGTGACGACGCCGCCGCGGAGACGGCCGAGACCTGGGCCGGCGCCCTGATCCCCATCTACCCGGCCACCGGCAAGATGGAGTCCTGGAAGATCGGCAAGGCGGTCCAGCAGATCCTCCCGACCGCCGACGAGGCCCTCGACCCGCTCCCCGGCTCCCTCCGCACGGGCCGCGGCCTGGTCACTCTCCCCGAGGCCCTCCACAAGATCCACCGCCCGCACACCAAGGCCGACATCGCCGACGCCCGCGCTCGCCTCAAGTGGGACGAGGCCTTCGTCCTCCAGGTTGCCCTGGCCCGCCGCCGCCACGCCGACGCCGTGCTGCCGGCGGTACCACGGCAGCCGGCCCCGGAGGGCCTCCTCACCGCCTTCGACGACCGCCTCCCCTTCACCCTCACGGAGGGTCAGCAGAAGGTCTCGAAGGAGATTTTCGACGACCTGGCGACGGACCACCCGATGCACCGCCTGCTGCAGGGAGAGGTCGGCAGCGGCAAGACCCTGGTCGCCCTGCGCGCCATGCTCGCCGTCGTCGACGCCGGAGGGCAGGCCGCCATGCTCGCGCCCACCGAGGTGCTCGCCCAGCAGCACCACCGGTCGATCACCGAGATGATGGGCGAGCTGGCCGAGGGTGGCATGCTGGGCGGCGCCGAGCAGGCCACCAAGGTGGTGCTGCTCACCGGCTCCATGGGAGCGGCCGCCCGCCGCCAGGCCCTGCTCGACCTCGTCACCGGCGAGGCCGGGATCGTGATCGGCACACACGCGCTGATCGAGGACAAGGTCCAGTTCCACGACCTCGGCCTGGTGGTCGTGGACGAACAGCACCGCTTCGGTGTCGAGCAGCGTGACGCCCTGCGCGGCAAGGGCAAGCAGCCCCCGCACCTCCTGGTCATGACGGCCACGCCGATCCCGCGCACGGTCGCGATGACGGTCTTCGGAGACCTGGAGACCTCGGTCCTCGACCAGCTCCCCGCAGGCCGCTCACCCATCGCCAGCCATGTCGTCCCGGCCGCCGACAAGCCCCACTTCCTGACGCGCGCCTGGGAGCGGGTCCGCGAGGAGGCGGCCAACGGCCATCAGGCGTACGTCGTCTGCCCGAGGATCGGCGACGAGGAGGACGACCCCAAGAAGGCGGGCAAGAAGAAGTCCCCCGAGGACGAGGCCGAGAAGCGCCCGCCCCTCGCCGTCCTCGACGTGGCCGACCAGCTGGGCAGAGGCCCGCTCCAGGGACTGAAGGTCGAGGTCCTGCACGGCCGTATGCAGCCGGACGACAAGGACGCCGTCATGCGCCGCTTCGCGGCCGGGGAGACGGACGTCCTGGTCGCGACCACGGTCATCGAGGTCGGCGTCAACGTCCCCAACGCCACGGCGATGGTGATCATGGACGCCGATCGCTTCGGTGTCTCCCAGCTCCATCAGCTGCGCGGCCGCGTCGGCCGGGGCGCGGCCCCCGGCCTCTGCCTCCTGGTCACGGAGATGCCCGAGGCCAGCGCGGCCCGCCAACGTCTGGACGCGGTCGCCGCCACCCTCGACGGCTTCGAACTCTCCCGCATCGACCTCGAACAACGGCGCGAGGGCGACGTCCTGGGCCAGGCCCAGTCGGGCGCCCGCACGAGCCTGCGCGTCCTGGCGGTGATCGAGGACGAGGACATCATCGCGGAGGCGAGGGAGGAGGCGACGGCGGTGGTGGCGGTCGATCCGGAGCTGGAACGCCTCCCTGGCCTGCGCACGGCCCTGGACGCCCTTTTGGACGAGGAGAGGGAGCAGTACCTGGAGAAGGGGTGAGTGGAACGCCCCGAAAGGGGCGCGGGCGCGAGCAACCAGGACGGACCAGCTGCCAAACTGAATCCGTAACCGCCCTCGAACAAGGACCCGAAATGACCCGCGTGATCGCCGGCAAGGCCGGGGGCCGCCGCCTGACCGTTCCGCCCGGGAACGGAACCCGCCCCACCTCCGACCGCGCACGCGAAGGCCTCTTCTCCACCTGGCAGTCCCTCCTCGGTGGCCCCCTGGAGGGGGAGCGGGTCCTCGACCTGTACGCCGGTTCAGGAGCCGTCGGCCTGGAGGCGCTGTCCCGCGGCGCGAGCCACACCCTCCTCGTCGAGGCCGACGTCCGCGCGGCCAAGGTCATCCGGGAGAACGTCAAGAATCTCGGCCTCCCCGGCGCCGAGGTGAGATCGGGCAAAGCCGAACAGATCGTTCAGTCACCGGCGCCGGCCGAGCCGTACGACCTCGTCTTCCTCGACCCCCCGTACGCCGTCACGGACGACGATCTTCGGGAGATTCTGCTCACACTCCGCACGCAGGGCTGGCTCGGGAAGGAAGCTCTCGTCACCGTGGAGCGCAGCACCAGAGGCGGCGAATTCGACTGGCCGGACGGCTTCGAGGCGATCCGGTCCCGTCGTTACGGCGAGGGAACGTTTTGGTACGGTCGCGCCGCCTCTACGTGCGAAGACGCACGATGACCGGACCGGAGAGCGAGGGATCACAAGTGCGCCGCGCCGTCTGTCCCGGGTCGTTCGACCCGATCACCAACGGACACCTCGACATCATCTCCCGTGCCTCCCGCCTCTACGACGAGGTGTACGTCGCGGTGATGATCAACAAGGCCAAGAAGGGCCTCTTCGAGATCGAGGAGCGAATCGACCTGATCCGCCAGGCCACCGCCGAGTTCGAGAACGTACGGGTCGAGGCCTTCCACGGCCTCCTCGTCGACTTCTGCAAGCAGCGTGACATCCCGGCCATCGTCAAGGGCCTGCGCGCTGTCAGCGACTTCGACTACGAGCTGCAGATGGCCCAGATGAACAACGGCCTCACGGGCGTCGAGACCCTCTTCGTGCCGACCAACCCGACCTACAGCTTCCTCTCGTCCTCCTTGGTCAAGGAGGTCGCGACCTGGGGCGGCGACGTCGCCCACCTGGTGCCGCCGGTCGTCCTGGAGGCACTCAACAAGCGTCTGCGCAAGGACTGATGGGGCTACAGTCGTCCCGTCCGTCTCCAACACAGCGGTAGAGAGTGGCGAGCACAGGTGGACGTCCAGAAGAAGCTCGACGAGATCGTGACCACGGTCTCCAGTGCCCGGGCCATGCCCATGTCGGCGTCGTGCGTGATCAACCGCGCCGAGCTGCTCGCGATGCTCGAAGAGGTGCGCCAGGCGCTGCCTGGCTCCCTCGCCCAGGCCGAGGAGCTGATCGGCGGCCGTGAGCAGATGGTCGAGCAGGCCCGCCAGGAGGCCGAGCGGATCATCGAGCACGCCCACGCCGAGCGCGGCTCGCTCATCTCGGACACCGAGGTCGCCCGCCGCTCGCAGGCCGAGGCGGACCGGATCCTCGCCGAGGCCCGCACGGAGGCCGAGGAGGTCCGCGCCGAGGCCGACGACTACGTCGACTCCAAGCTCGCCAACTTCGAGGTAGTCCTCACCAAGACCCTCGGCTCGGTCGGCCGCGGCCGCGAGAAGCTGCTCGGCACCGGCCCCGGCCTCGACGAGCAGGGCTACGAGGACGAGGACGCCCCCGAGCGCAGCCACGACCCGGAGACCCTGCGCCGCAACGCCCACGACTACGTCGACGTCAAGCTCGGCGCCTTCGAGGCGGTCCTGGCCAAGACCCTGGAGGCCGTAGGCCGCGGCCGGCAGAAGCTGCATGGCAGGATCGCCACTGACGACCTCGGTGCCCTCGCCGACGACCCCACGACCTTCCAGCACTCCAGCGACGCCGACTACCTCGCCGACCTGGCGGCCCTGTCCGACGAACCGGCCGAGCAGCAGCCGGCCCGGCAACAGCCGGCCCAGCAGCAGCCCCAGCCGCCGCGGCAGCCCGCGTACGAGCCGCAGCCGGCCCGGCAACAGCCGGCCCAGCAGCAGCCCCAGCTGCCGCGGCAGCCCGCGTACGAGCCGCAGCCCGTGCAGACGGCGTACGGCTACCAGCAGCCCGACGCCTACGGCTACCAGTACGCCCAGCAGCAGGACCCGTACGGCTACCAGCAGGCCGACCCGTACGCGGCGTACCAGGGCTACGACCCGCAACAGCAGGGCGGCTACGACCCCAACGCCGTCCGGCAGCAGCCCCAGCAACCCGCCGAGGAGGCCCAGCAGGGTTACGACCTCGACGAGACCAGCCTCTTCGACACCAGCATGATCAGCGCCGAGCAGCTGCGGGCGTACGAGCAGGGGCGAGGCCTGTAGCGGCCGGTGCCGGCGGCCCCGGCCGCCGGGTGCGACCACCGGATTGGGCCGAAAGCGAAAGGTCCAGTATCCTGGCTCTTCGGTCGCGTGTACGCCCGCGATCAGCGCTGCCCCGGGAACATCGCGGGACGGCGTCCCCCAGCTCTGAAGATCGAAAGCAGGAATGGCCCCTCACACGCGCCTCGACCACCGCAACCCGCTCGTGTTCGACACTCACGAGCTCGGGCGGCGGCCCGGTGCGCTGCAGCGGCTGACCCGCACGATCGACGCTCCCAAGGATCTCGGCATCGAGGGGGTCATCGGAGTGCCGGAAGGCGCCTCGGTGGAGCTCGAACTCCGGCTCGAGTCGGTCATGGAAGGTGTGCTCGTCACAGGCACCGCCCGTGCACAGGCCGAGGGGGAGTGCGTAAGGTGTCTGGAGCCGCTTCAGCTCGACGTCGAAGCGGACTTCCAGGAGATGTTCTCGTACCCTGACGCCGACGACCGGGGCCGCGTGAAGGCGGAACCGGCCGACGACGCCGAGGACGACGAGGACAGGCTCTTCCTCGAGGACGGCCTGTTCGGCCTCGAACCGGTGCTGCGCGATGCGGTGGTGCTCGCACTGCCGATGCAGCCGGTGTGCCAGGAAGACTGCCCGGGACTGTGCTCTCAGTGCGGAGTACGGCTCGCGGACGACCCGGACCACCACCATGACGCCGTCGACATCCGTTGGGCGGCTTTGCAGGGACTCGCCGGCACCACGTCGGACGAGAAGGACGAGATGAGCGGCGCCGAACCGGGCGTCGACGAGAAGCAGGAGAAGTAGCCGTGGCTGTTCCGAAGCGGAAGATGTCGCGCAGCAACACGCGCCACCGCCGGTCGCAGTGGAAGGCTGCGGTCCCCACCCTGGTTGCGTGCGAGCGCTGCCACGAGCCCAAGCAGCAGCACATCGCGTGCCCGTCTTGCGGCACCTACAACAAGCGCCAGGTCCTCGAGGTCTGAGCGGCTGGTGAGAGGCACAGTGTCCAGTCCCAAGAAGGCGGCTGACGCCAAGGCGGACCCGTCCGCCAAGAAGAAAGCGGACAACACGGCCTCGTCCCACACGCTTCTGGAAGGGCGGCTCGGCTACCAGCTCGAGTCCGCCCTTCTGGTGCGAGCACTGACCCATCGTTCCTACGCGTACGAGAACGGCGGTCTGCCGACGAACGAGCGGCTGGAGTTCCTCGGGGACTCCGTACTCGGCCTCGTCGTCACGGACACGCTGTACCGCACCCACCCCGACCTGCCCGAGGGCCAGCTGGCCAAGCTCCGGGCAGCGGTGGTGAACTCGCGTGCGCTCGCGGAAGTGGGTCGCGGCCTCGACCTGGGCTCCTTCATCCGGCTCGGCCGCGGTGAAGAGGGCACGGGCGGCCGGGACAAGGCGTCCATCCTCGCCGACACCCTGGAAGCGGTGATCGGCGCGGTCTATCTCGACCAGGGCCTCGACTCGGCGTCCGAGCTGGTGCACCGGCTCTTCGACCCGCTGATCGAGAAGTCCTCGAGCCTCGGAGCCGGCCTGGACTGGAAGACCAGTCTCCAGGAGCTCACCGCGACGGAGGGACTCGGCGTGCCCGAGTACCTGGTCACGGAGACCGGCCCCGACCACGAGAAGACCTTCACTGCTGCCGCCCGCGTCGGAGGCGTCTCGTACGGCACCGGCACCGGCCGCAGCAAGAAGGAGGCGGAGCAACAGGCCGCCGAGTCCGCCTGGCGGTCCATCCGGGCCGCGGCGGACGAGCGTGCCACGGCGGCCGCAGAGGCCGACGACCCGTCCTCCGCCTCCGCCTGACGCAGCAGAACAGCGAGATCGAGCGCCCGCTCCCGCGAGGGGGCGGGCGCTCGGCTCATCCACGGTTCGTGTACGGGGGTTGTGATGCCCGAATTGCCCGAGGTCGAGGTCGTGCGGCGCGGTCTCGCGCGGTGGGTCGCCCATCGCACCATCGCCGACGCCGAGGTGCTGCACCCCCGTGCCGTACGGCGTCATGTGCCCGGACCGGACGACTTCACGCAGCGGCTCAAGGGCCACCCCATCGGCAGTCCGTGCCGGCGCGGCAAGTACCTGTGGCTGCCGCTGGAGGACACCGACGAGTCGGTCCTGGCGCACCTCGGCATGAGCGGCCAACTGCTGGTGCAGCCGCACGAGACGCCGGACGAGAAGCACCTGCGCATCCGCGTCCGGTTCGCCGACGCTCTCGGCACGGAACTCCGCTTCGTCGACCAACGCACCTTCGGCGGGCTGTCGTTGCACGACAACACCCCCGACGGACTGCCCGACGTCATCGCGCACATCGCCCGTGACCCCCTCGACCCGCTGTTCGACGACGAGGCGTTCCACCAGGCCCTGCGGCGCAAGCGCACCACCATCAAACGGGCCCTGCTCGACCAGTCGTTGATCAGCGGCGTCGGCAACATCTATGCGGACGAGGCGCTTTGGCGCGCCCGTCTGCACTACGACCGCCCCACCGCGACGTTCACCCGCCCACGTACCGCTGAACTCCTGGGCCACGTACGGGACGTGATGACGGCGGCCCTCTCCGTCGGCGGCACCAGCTTCGACAGCCTGTACGTCAACGTGAACGGCGAGTCGGGGTACTTCGACCGCTCGCTCGACGCGTACGGCCGCGAGGGCCTGCCCTGCAAGCGCTGTGGCACCCCGATGCGCCGCCGCCCGTGGATGAACCGCTCCAGCTGCTTCTGCCCGAAGTGCCAACGGCCGCCGAGCGCACGGGTCGTGTGAGGGGTACCGCCCGCACGGCCGCGGACCCGGGGTGAGAGCATCATGTTCATGTCGCTACCCCAGCCCGCGGACCTGACCACGCTCGTCCTGCGCACCGACTTCGCCGACGACGCCGCGTGGGAGGCCGTGCGGAAGGAGATCGAGGCGGCCGACGACAAGAGCACAGCCACCTTCGTCAGCGACCCGCGGTTCGCGGACGCGGGCGTCCAGGCGGTGCTCGACGCGGAGGCGGCCGCCGCGGAGGACGACAAGGTCTGCGAGGTCTTCCTCGCCGACGCGACCACCATGAGCGACGCGGCGCACCCGCTCCTCGCGGTCGACCTGTTCGACGAGCCCGGGCGGACGTTCCGCGTGCCGGTCCGCTGGTTCCCGGAGATCTCCGCCAACCTGAGCATCGCGAACGCGGACTTCGCCGACTACGCGGACGCGGCCGACGCGTCGGGCACATTCCAGGGCTTCGACACCGTCTGACGGCTTCTTGTCCGGGGTCTCAGTCCCGGCAGGCGTCGTACGTCTGCCGGGCCGCCAGCACGTCGTCCATCGAGCCCTCCACGAAGCGGATGAGGGACAGCAGACGCTCGGCGACCTCATGGCCCAGCGGGGTCAACTCGTAGTCCACGCGCGGCGGGTTCGTCGGCTGGGCCTCGCGGTGGACCAGTCCGTCGCGCTCCAGCGCGTGCAGGGTCTGGGACAGCATCTTCTCGCTCACGCCGTCCACGCGGCGGCGCAGCTCGTTGAAGCGGAACGGGCCCTCGTGCAGGGCGCCCAGGGTGAGCGCGCCCCAGCGGCCCGTGACGTGCTCCAGCGTGCCGCGCGACGGGCAGGTCTTCGCGAACACGTTGTACGGGAGGTGCCGCAGGTTCTGCCCCGCCGTGAGCTCCTCGGCGCTGTTCACGCCGCAAGCGTACTCGCAGGCAGCGCTAACCTATAGGTTGCACTAACTAAAAGCTGGCGCTTTCGCTCTCCATCGCCTACCACTCCGGCTACGGCCACACCACGGTCCTCGCCGAGGAGCAGTGGGGGACGCTGGACCGATCATGGGCACCGCCTCAGGCGCATGAACCGGATCAACCTCGGTCTGCACGCACCCGATGCCGACCAGCGCGACGCGCACTCGGGCCGTCGTGGATGCGGTCTTCGGGGACGGCCCGGCTACCGATGACGGCCCCGAGACGGCCCAAGAGACCTCATAGGGCGCTGACCTGCGGAATTCTCAATAGCCGAAGTCCTGTGTCCACCAGGGGCCGCCGGCGGCGAAGTGCACGCCGACGCCCAGCGTCTTGAAGTCGCAGTTCAGTATGTTCGCCCGGTGGCCGGGGCTGTTCATCCAGGCCTCCATCACGGCGGCCGCGTCTGCCTGACCCCGGGCTATGTTCTCGCCGCCGAGGTCGATGATGCCGGCCTCAGCGGCGCGGTCCCACGGGGTCGCGCCGTCCGGGTCGGTGTGGTCGAAGAAGTCCCGCGAGGCCATGTCCTCACTGAAGGACTCGGCCAGCCGGGTCAGCGAGCTGTTCGCGGAGGCCGGGCTGCACCCCACCTTCGCCCGCTCGTCGTTGACCAGCTTCAGCACCTCCGCCTCGGCGGCGGCCTGTGCGGAGACCTTCGCCGGGGCCGAGGGATGCTTGGGCGCCTTCGTCGCGGCCGGGTGCTTCGGCTTGGGCTTCATCTGCCCGGGCGGGGCGGTCTGCTTCGGCTTCTTCGAGGGGGTCGTGACCGGCGCGGGCGCCGTCGGCGCGGAGGCGGACGCCGTGGGCGAGACCGAGCGGTCGCTGTCCCGGCTCGTCGTGCCGCCGCCGCTGTCCCGGCCCGCTTCCGCGCTGCCGGAGGTGCCGCCCTGCCCGCTCGCCGAGTTGCTCGGCACGCCCGCGGCCTGCACGTTGTCACCGCCGGAGGCGCTGGTGCCGCCGCCGAGCCGGTAGTTGTCGAGGCCGGGCACCACGCCCGTGGCCACGGCGACCGTGCCGATGGCGACGGCGGCGGAGACCCCGAGCAGCCCCGTGCGCACGGGCGTCACGGCCTTCTTCTTCCGCCGGCGCCCACGGCTCCGCTCCGCGCCGCCGGCCGGTGCGAACCCGTCCGCGTATCCGTCGGTGGCGTAGCCGTCCGTCGCGAAGTTCTCCGCGTAGAAGCTCTGTGTGGCGAACCCGTCGGCGGAGAAGCTGATCGTGTCCGAGACGGGCCCGTACTCGTCGTCCGTTGCGTACAGGTACGCCGAACTCCGCGCATTGGTGTCGGCGTACGCCTCAGGGTTCAGATAGGGCGCGATGCCCATGGTGGCGGGGCGACCCCTGTACGAGCCGTGGGGGTCGTGGCTGTCCGTGGCGGGACCGTGCGTCTCCGTGATCCCCGTGGCGCGGCCCGTGGCGGCGCGGCCGGCGGCTGAGCGTCGGTGGCGTCCCATGTCCTGGCCTTCCTCGTGCCGGCGGGCGACCGCGCTCGTTCGACCTCGCGGGCCAACCCAACTCACTCGATCGAGTGAGTTTCATATGAGATTCATTGGGTGGGGACGCTACCGCATGGCGGGAGGGGAGGAAGTGCCTCGAGGGACATTGCCCGGTTAGGTTGCAGCCATGAGCGAGGATGTGCGACTGGTCGCCTGGGTACGGGGACGCGTCCAAGGTGTGGGTTTCCGCTGGTTCACGCGTGCCAAGGCCCTGGAGATCGGGGGCCTGAGCGGGTTTGCCGTCAATCTGGGGGACGGTCGCGTCCAGGTGGTCGCCGAGGGTTCGCGCGAGGGCTGCGAAGGACTTCTCGACTGGCTCCAGGGCAGCGACACGCCCGGGCGCGTGGACGGTGTCACCGAGATCTGGGACACACCCCGTGGCGGCTACGACGGCTTCGCCATCCGCTGAGTCCGTTCTGTAAAGCCGCGCAGGCGGCAGTGGCGGGGCATGCCTCCGGCAGCTGCCGGAGGCAGAAACGGCCTGGTGGTTGCCAAGAACGGCGCGCCGTGGCAGGCTCCGCTCTTACAGGTGATCGCTCAGCCCCTGGGGCCCCGCGAAAGTCGCAGCGCCGCGGTCTGTCGGCCGCGTGCCACCGGGTTGCCCGTCAATACGGGGCGTGATCGTGTTGACCGTCAAACTTTTTGGTGAGACGCTGAAAGCCCCGCGCACCTTAGCTGTTTGGCATGTAGCAATGGCAGAGAAACACTCGAGTGTGTCAAGCACCGCGGGTGCGAATCCCTCACGACCCACACCGCTTCGGTCGGTCACTCAGTGTGGAGGACCATCCATCATGGCAAAGGCGCTTCTCGGTTACGTCGGCGGCTCCGACCCTCGACTCCTCGCCGAGATGCGACGGCTCCAGCAGCGCGTACAGGACCTGGAATCCGAGCTCGTACGGATCCAGGCGGAGAACGATGAGCTGGCGGCTGCCGCTTCTCACGACAGGATCATGGAGAGCATCGACGCACACCAGGCGGAGCCTGCGCTCACCTGATCGCTGCATCGCTCCACGACAGCTCACGCAGTGGTCGGGCTGCCCGTATCAACCGCTAAGTTGTCAGAGTTGCAAGGGACGCCTCGGCGTCCCTTCTTTCTTGCCCCCGCGCATCCTTTCACCCTCTTTAACGTCTGGTGTGCCCTGCATGTTCATGCGTGAAACCGTGAGGTTGCGAGGGTTCATGGAGTGAGATAGCGGCGGAAGGTAGAGTCCAGCGGCGTGCACCTCAAGGCCCTGACCCTCCGCGGGTTCAAGTCGTTCGCCTCGGCGACCACGCTCCGGTTCGAGCCGGGCATCACGTGTGTCGTCGGTCCGAACGGCTCCGGCAAGTCCAATGTCGTGGACGCGCTCAGCTGGGTCATGGGAGAGCAGGGCGCCAAGTCGCTGCGCGGCGGCAAGATGGAGGACGTCATCTTCGCCGGCACCACCGGCCGCCCTCCGCTGGGCCGCGCCGAGGTGTCCCTGACCATCGACAACTCCGACGGTGCCCTGCCCATCGAGTACGCCGAGGTCACCATCACGCGGATCATGTTCCGCAACGGCGGCAGCGAGTACCAGATCAACGGCGACACCTGTCGCCTCCTCGACATCCAGGACCTGCTCTCCGACTCCGGCATCGGCCGCGAGATGCACGTCATCGTCGGCCAGGGCCAGCTCGACTCCGTCCTGCACGCCGACCCCATGGGCCGCCGCGCCTTCATCGAGGAGGCGGCCGGCGTCCTCAAGCACCGCAAGCGCAAGGAGAAGGCGCTGCGGAAGCTGGACGCGATGCAGGCCAACCTCGCGCGCGTGCAGGACCTCACCGACGAACTGCGCCGCCAGCTCAAGCCGCTGGGCCGGCAGGCGGCGGTCGCCCGCCGGGCGGCCGTGATCCAGGCGGATCTGCGCGACGCGCGCCTGCGCCTCCTGGCCGACGATCTCGTACGGCTGCGGGAGGCGCTCAAGGCCGAGGTCGCAGACGAGGCCGCGCTGAAGGAGCGCAAGGAAGCCGCCGAGCAGGAGCTGAAGAAGGCGCTCCAGCGCGAGGCCCTGCTCGAGGACGAGGTACGGCAGCTCACGCCCAGGCTGCAGCGCGCCCAGCAGACCTGGTACGAGCTGTCCCAGCTCGCCGAGCGCGTCCGGGGCACGATCTCGCTGGCCGACGCGCGCGTGAAGAGCGCGACCTCGGCGCCGCTGGAGGAGCGGCGCGGCCGGGACCCCGAGGACATGGAGCGCGAGGCCGCCCGCATCCGTGAGCAGGAGGCCGAACTGGAGGCCGCTCTGGAAGCGGCCCAGCGTGCGCTCGACGACACTGTCGGCCACCGTGCCGAACTTGAGCGTGAACTCGCCGTCGAGGAACGGCGGTTGAAGGACGTGGCGCGTGCCATCGCCGACCGGCGGGAGGGCCTGGCCCGGCTGAACGGGCAGGTCAATGCCGCCCGTTCGCGGGCCGCCGCAGCGCAGTCCGAGATCGACCGGCTGGCCGCGGCCCGGGACGAGGCCCAGGAACGGGCCGTCGTCGCGCAGGAGGAGTACGAGGCGCTGAAGGCGGAGGTCGACGGCCTCGACGCGGGCGACGCCGAACTAGGTGAGCAGCACGAGGCGGCCAGGCGGCAGCTCGCCGAGGCCGAGAGCGCCCTGTCCGCGGCCCGCGAGGCGACCACGGCGGCGGAGCGCCGGCGCGCGGCGACCCAAGCCCGCCACGAGGCGCTGGCGCTGGGCCTCAGGCGGAAGGACGGCACCGGAATACTGCTGGGGGCACGGGATCGGCTCACCGGGGTCCTGGGCCCAGCGGCGGAGCTGCTGACGGTGGCCCCCGGCCACGAGGTCGCCCTCGCCGCGGCCTTCGGCGCGGCGGCCGACGCCGTCGCCGTGGCGACCCCGGCCTCGGCGGCCGAAGCGATCCGCCTGTTGCGCAAGCAGGACGGCGGCCGAGCGGCCCTGCTGCTGGCGGGGGAGGAGACGCCCCAGGTGGGCGCGGACCGTATCGACATGCGGCTCCGCAGCGCAGACGCGACCAGCCACGACGAGCCCACAGCCGATGGACAACCCCGCTCACACCTCCTCGCGGCCGACCTCGTCCGCGGCCCCGCCGAACTGATGCCCGCCGTACGCCGGCTGCTGCGCGGGATCGTGGTCGTCGGGACGCTGGAGGACGCCGAGGACCTGGTTTACGCTCGCCCGGAGCTGACCGCGGTGACCGCCGAGGGCGACCTGCTCGGCGCTCACTTCGCGCACGGCGGATCCGCCGGCGCGCCGAGTCTGCTCGAGGTGCAGGCGTCCGTCGACGAGGCCGCCGCCGAGCTGGAGGAGCTGGCCGTACGGTGTGCGGCGCTGACCGAGGCCCAGCAGGCGGCGGGGGAGCGGCGCAAGGAGTGTGCCGGGCTCGTCGAGGAGCTGGGGGAGCGGCGGCGGGCGGCCGACCGGGAGAAGTCGGCCGTCGCCCAGCAGCTCGGACGGCTCGCCGGCCAGGCCCGCGGCGCCGCAGGTGAGGCCGAGCGGTCCACCGCGGCGGCGGCCCGTGCGCAGGAGGCCCTCGACAAGGCTGTCCAGGAGGCCGAGGAACTCGCCGAGCGGCTCGCCGTCGCCGAGGAGATGCCGGTCGAGGAGGAACCGGACACCTCCGTGCGCGACCGGCTCGCGGCCGATGGTGCCAACGCACGGCAGACCGAGATGGAGGCCCGCCTCCAGGTCCGTACGCACGAGGAGCGGGTCAAGGGCCTCGCGGGACGGGCCGACGCGCTCGACCGGGGCGCCCGCGCCGAGCGCGAGGCACGCGCGCGTGCGGAACAGCGGCGCGCGCGCATGCGTTACGAGGCCTCCGTTGCGGAGGCCGTCGCCTCCGGCGCCCGCCAGCTGCTCGCCCACGTCGAGGTGTCGCTGGGCCGGGCCGACCAGGAGCGCGCCGCCGCCGAGGCGGCCAAGGCGCAGCGCGAGCAGGAACTGGCCGCCGCCCGCACCACGGGCCGCGACCTCAAGTCCGAACTCGACAAGCTGACGGACTCGGTGCACCGCGGTGAGGTACTCGGTGCCGAGAAGCGCATGCGCATCGAGCAGCTGGAGACGAAGGCGCTGGAGGAACTGGGCGTCGAACCGGCGGGGCTCGTCTCCGAGTACGGTCCGCACCAGCTCGTCCCGCCGTCCCCGCCCGCCGAGGGCGAGGTCCTCCCGGAGGACCCGGAGCACCCCCGCAACCAGCCGAGGAAGTTCGTGCGCGCCGAGCAGGAGAAGCGGCTCAAGGCCGCCGAGCGCGCCTACCAGCAGCTCGGCAAGGTGAACCCGCTGGCCCTGGAGGAGTTCGCGGCGCTGGAGGAGCGGCACAAGTTCCTCAGCGAGCAGCTCGAGGACCTGAAGAAGACCCGCGCGGATCTGCTCCAGGTCGTCAAGGAGGTCGACGAGCGCGTCGAGCAGGTCTTCACCGAGGCCTTCCGGGACACGGCCCGGGAGTTCGAGGGCGTCTTCAGCCGGCTGTTCCCGGGTGGTGAGGGCCGGCTCGTCCTGACCGACCCCGACAACATGCTCACCACGGGCGTGGACGTCGAGGCCCGCCCGCCGGGCAAGAAGGTCAAGCGGCTGTCGCTGCTGTCCGGCGGCGAACGGTCGCTGACCGCCGTCGCGATGCTCGTGTCCATCTTCAAGGCCCGACCGAGCCCCTTCTATGTGATGGACGAGGTCGAGGCCGCCCTCGACGACACCAACCTGCAGCGGCTGATCCGTATCATGCAGGAGTTGCAGGAGTCCTCGCAGCTCATCGTGATCACGCACCAGAAGCGCACGATGGAGGTCGCCGACGCTCTGTACGGCGTCTCGATGCAGGGGGACGGTGTGTCGAAGGTCATCTCGCAGCGATTGCGGTGACCAACCATTTAAGAGCTGGACACAGTCGATCTCCTTTGTATCACATTTGTCACATCTGGTATGGATTGACTTCGAAACTTGAAGGCATAGTCTCGCAACGTTGCTATTACCTTCAGGTGTGAGCGCCGTGAACTGTGCGCCACCGGAAACCTGCAAGGGCTCGCCCCCCCACCCCGGTGATGTTGCCGGTGGCCCGAGGAGTTTCACGTGACCAGCACAGTGCAGGCACAGCAGTCAGGAGCCAGGTCGACTCACCCCGAACATCTCGGGCACGTCATCTTCATCGCGGCGGCGGCCGCCATGGGCGGTTTCCTCTTCGGCTACGACAGCTCCGTGATCAACGGCGCCGTCGAAGCCATCCGGGACCGGTACGACGTCGGGTCCGCGGGGCTGGCCCAGGTCATCGCCATCGCCCTGATCGGATGTGCCATCGGTGCCGCGACCGCCGGCCGCATAGCCGACCGGATCGGCCGCATCCGCTGCATGCAGATCGCCGCCGTGCTGTTCATCATCAGCGCCGTCGGCTCCGCGCTGCCCTTCGCGCTGTGGGACCTCGCCTTCTGGCGGATCATCGGCGGGTTCGCCATCGGCATGGCCTCGGTCATCGGCCCCGCCTACATCGCCGAGGTCGCCCCGGCCGCCTACCGTGGTCGACTGGGCTCCTTCCAGCAGGCCGCGATCGTCCTCGGCATCGCCCTCTCGCAGCTGGTCAACTGGGCTCTGCTCAATGCCGCCGACGGCAACCAGCGCGGTCTGATCATGGGCCTCGAGGCCTGGCAGGTCATGCTGGGCGTCATGGTGATCCCGGCCGTGCTCTACGGTCTGCTCTCCTTCGCGATCCCCGAGTCCCCGCGCTTCCTGCTCTCCGTCGGCCAGCGCGACCGCGCCCGTGAGATCCTCGCCGAGGTCGAGGGCGAGGACATCGACCTGAACTCCCGCGTCGCCGAGATCGAGCACGCGATGAAGAGCGAGGAGAAGTCCGCCTTCAAGGACCTGCTCGGCGGCGGCTTCTTCTTCAAGCCGATCGTCTGGGTCGGCATCGGTCTGTCGGTCTTCCAGCAGTTCGTCGGCATCAACGTCGCGTTCTACTACTCGTCCACGCTGTGGCAGTCGGTCGGCGTCGACCCGGCGGACTCGTTCTTCTACTCGTTCACGACGTCGATCATCAACATCGTCGGCACCGTCATCGCGATGATCTTCGTGGACCGCATCGGCCGCCGGCCGCTCGCGCTCATCGGCTCCATCGGCATGGCGGTCGGCCTCGCGCTGGAGGCCTGGGCGTTCTCGTCCGACCTGGTCGGCGGCAAGCTCCCGGCCGCGGAGGGCTGGATCGCCCTGGTCGCCGCCCACATCTTCGTCCTCTTCTTCGCCCTGTCCTGGGGTGTGGTCGTCTGGGTCATGCTCGGCGAGATGTTCCCGAACAAGATCCGTGCCGCCGCCCTGGGTGTGGCCGCCGCGGCGCAGTGGATCGCCAACTGGGCCATTACGGCGAGCTTCCCGTCGCTGGCCGACTGGAACCTGTCCGTGACCTACGTGATCTACACGGTCTTCGCGGTGCTCTCCGTTCCGTTCGTCCTCAAGTTCGTCAAGGAGACGAAGGGCAAGGCGCTGGAGGAGATGGGCTGAGCCTCTGTACGAGGCCCGCGCACCCGAGGAGACGGGCCGGGCCCCCCGCTGCCCCCCTCCTCGTAACCTCCCGCCGCCCCCGGTTCGGCCCACTGCCCGAGCCGGGGGCGGCGGTTTCGTGCGTCGGGGTGCCGGTCACCAGATGAGAACGCGGGCACCGAGCCGCTGGGCGCGCAGGGTCGCCGCCTCGATGTTGTCCAGGCGGCTCTCGATTCCGTCCGGGTGCACCCCGACCGTGGTGGCGATCAGGTCCAGATGGGCCCGCAACAGCAGGATCTCCTGAAGGAACAGCGGCAGATCTTCGGTGGCGACCTCCATCCAGTCGCCGTCGAGCAGAGGGAGGTAACGGGCGCCCAGCGAGCGCACCACGTCCGAGCCCCACACCTTCTGGCGCCAGACCTCGAAGCCCGCCGAGTCGTCGCACCCCTCGGGAGTGTCGAGCACGTCGAACCCACCGGCGGGTCCCCGGACGACGACATCCACGTTCAGACTCATGGCCTCAGTGGAGCACCGCCGGACGGGGCCGGACCAGCGGATTACGACGCGGGTCGGCAGTCCAGCACCGGCAGGACCTGCTCCGCGGACAGCCGCAGGCTCCGCCACCCCTCCTCCACCGGCATCCCACCCGCCAGCGGATGCAGCACGGGGTTGTCGAGGCCCTGCGCCGCGCACTCCTCCGGTGTGAGGATCCGGTACACGCCCTCCGTGCGCAGTTCGTCCACCGTCGTGGCCGTCGTTCTCACCGCCGAGCGGATGTCGCCGGACTGCCAGGAGGCGTATGTGCGCGCCTCGTGCAGGAAGTGCTGCCCGTAGCGCTCCCAGGCGCGGTCGGGGTCCTCGGCGATGTGCAGGAGGGGGGTCTCGGCCGTGGGCATCATGGTCCAGCCCTCGGTGCCGTACTCGACGAGCCGTTCCTTGTAGTACGCCTCCAGCTCCGGCAGATGCGCGCTCGGGAAGAAGGGCAGGCCGAGCCGGGCCGCGGCCCGGGAGGAGCCGCCGACCAGGAGGAGGGGGTGCGGTTCGGTGGCCGGGCGAGGGGTGACCCGTACGGTATGGCCCCGGTACTCGAACTCCTCGCCGGTCCATCCCTTGAGCAGCGTCTCCAGCAGTTCGTCCTGGAGCCGGCCCCGCCGCTTCCAGTCGACGCCGCAGCGGTCGTACTCCTCGGGCCGGTAGCCGATCCCGGCCACGGTGACCAGGCGGCCGCCGCCGAGCAGATCCAGCACGGCGATGTCCTCGGCCAGTCTCAGCGGGTCGTGCAGCGGGCCGATGACCGCCGGGACCGTGACGGCGATCCGCCCGCCCGTCGCCCGGCCACCGCCCCTCGACGAGGCGCCGCGCGCCGCTGAATTTCCTTGTGTCGCCCCGAACACCGCGCCCGCGAAGGTGAACGGCGAGGGCAGCCAGTTGTTCTCGACGCCGTGGTGCTCCTCGGTCTGCACGGTGGTGATCCCGTGCTCGTCGGCGTACGCGGCCATCTCCAGGGCCGCCCGGTAGCGCGCGGCGAGGGAGGCGGGGGTGGCCCCGGGCTCGACGAGGTTGAAACGTACGACCGTGACGGGCATGGGATGTCCCCCTTCACACGGTGGATGCGAAGGGGACGGTAGCTGACGGAGCGTCAGACAGCCATACCCTCGGGCTCCTCGACGCCGGCCGATACCGGCTCGCCGGCCGTCGCCACCGCCACCGCCGGCTTCGGCAGGGCCGCGTACAGCAGACCCGAGACGACGATCGTCGCCACCCAGCCCAGGCCGTACTCGCCGACGGGGTTGTTCGTGGCCAGCGGGCCGGTGAACCAGTCGGACGTGGTGAACAGCATCCCCGAGCCGAGGCCGACGGCCCAGGCGGCGACCGCGGCGGGGGAGAAGCCGCCCCGGTACCAGTAGGCGCTGGTACGTGTGGTGTCGAGCAGGGCCCGCGCGTCGTAGCCGCCCCGGCGCAGCAGATCCGTGCCGAAGACGCCGACCCAGGCCGAGAAGGCCACCGCGAGCAGCGACAGGAAGGCGATGAAGGAGCCCATGAAGGACGTCGCCACCAGCATCAGGACGCCGCCGAACACCAGCGAGATCACCGCGTTGACCGAGACCGCCCAGTGGCGCGGGACCCGGATGCCGAGGGTCTGCGCGGTGAACCCGGCCGAGTACATCGACATGGCGTTGATCAGCAGCATGCCGATCAACGCGATCAGGAGGTAGGGGACCGCCAGCCACAGCGGGAGGATCTCGCCCAGGAAGGACACCGGATCGTTCGCGGTGGCGAGGTCGGGGGTCGACGTCGCCATCACCGCGCCCATCAGGACCATCGGCAGGACGACGACACCCGCACCGCCGACCGTGTTGCGCACGATCGCCGCCGACGACGCCGTACGCGGCAGATAGCGCGTGAAGTCCGGCGCGGTCGGCGCCCAGCTGATGCCGCCCGCGGCGACCAGACCGATGCCGGTGATCATCGCCGCCGTGGACCCGGCGCCCCGCTCGAAGACCTTCCCCCAGTCCGTCTCCACCACCAGATAACCGAGGACCAGCACGGAGAAGGCGCCGAACAACCAGGTCGCCCACGTGTTGCAGCGCCGCACCGCACCGATGCCCAGGCCCGAGATCGCGAATGTGGCGACCACGAAGAACAGCAGCGTGACGACGATCAGGACGGTGTTGCTCCGCACGCCGAAAAGGATGTCCAGCACCGTCAGCACCGCATAGGCGCCGGTCACCGCGTTGATCGTCTCCCAGCCCCAGCGGGCGATCCAGATCAGCGAGCCCGGCAGCAGATTGCCGCGCTGGCCGAACACCGCCCGGGACAGCGCCATGCCGGGGGCTCCGCCACGCTTGCCGGCGATGCCGACGATCCCCACCAGGCCGTACGACACGATGGGCGCCGTGACACCGACCACCAGGGCCTGCCAGAAGTTCAGCCCGTACGTCACGGCCAGGCTCGCGCCCATGGTCAGCAGCAGGACACTGATGTTGGCGGCGATCCAGGTCGGCAGCAGTCCGCGGGTTCGCGCGGTGCGCTCGGGGTGGGGGACCGGTTCTATGCCGCGAGTCTCGAGGGCGCCATCGTGGCGGCCGGTGGTGCTCATAGGGCATCATCGTACTTTGATACAACGAATCACCCCAAAACTCCCCACGTTTCCTGGAGGAAGCTACAGAAAATCCGCCCCGCAGCGACAAAGCCGCGGCGGGGCAGGGATGGATACTGGACGGGTTATGGAAACCGTCATCCTTGCTGTAGTCATCGCCGTGGTCGTGCTCGGCGCGCTCGGCGGGCTCGTCGTCGGTACGCGGCGCAAGAAGTCGCTGCCCCCGCCGCCCCCCGCCGCGCCCGACATCACCGCGCCCCCGGCCGAGCCGCACGTCGGCGACGAGGCCGAGACGCCGCGCGACGAACCGCGCCGCACGATCGAGGAGGTGGACCTCCCCGGTGGCCCGGCCCCCACGGCCGTCGAGGAACCCCCCACCGCCGAAGCCGTCGAGGCCCCCGGGATCGAGATCCCGGAGCCCACCGCGGGACGCCTGGTCCGCCTGCGCGCCCGCCTCTCCCGCTCCCAGAACGCCCTCGGCAAGGGCCTGCTCACGCTGCTGTCGCGCGAGCACCTCGACGACGACACCTGGGAGGAGATCGAGGACACGCTGCTCACCGCCGACGTCGGTGTGCAGCCCACCCAGGAGCTGGTCGAGGGCCTGCGCGAGCGCGTCAAGGTGCTCGGTACCCGCACGCCGGAGGAGCTGCGCGGCCTGCTGCGCGGGGAGCTGCTCAAGCTGGTCGGTACCGACGTCGATCGCACCGTGAAGACCGAGCCCGAGGACCGCAAGCCGGGCATCGTGATGGTCGTCGGCGTCAACGGCACCGGCAAGACCACCACCACCGGCAAGCTCGCCCGCGTCCTGGTGGCCGACGGCCGCACCGTCGTGCTGGGCGCGGCCGACACCTTCCGTGCCGCCGCCGCCGACCAGTTGCAGACCTGGGGGGAGCGTGTCGGCGCCTACACCGTGCGTGGTCCGGAGGCAGGCGACCCCGCCTCCGTCGCCTTCGACGCGGTGAAGGAGGGCAAGGAGATGGGCGTCGACGTGGTGCTCATCGACACCGCCGGGCGCCTGCACACCAAGACCGGCCTCATGGACGAGCTGGGCAAGGTCAAGCGCGTCGTCGAGAAGCACGCCCCGCTCGACGAGGTGCTGCTCGTCCTCGACGCCACCACCGGCCAGAACGGCCTGGTGCAGGCCCGCGTCTTCGCCGAGGTCGTCGACATCACCGGCATCGTGCTCACCAAGCTGGACGGCACGGCCAAGGGTGGCATCGTGATCGCGGTCCAGCGCGAACTGGGCGTCCCGGTCAAGCTGGTCGGTCTCGGCGAGGGCGCCGACGACCTGGCACCGTTCGAGCCGGAGGCGTTCGTTGACGCCCTTATCGGGGATTGAGCACCGCCCGCGCGTGCGCGTGAAGAAGCGCCCGTACCCCAAGGTGCAGTTGGGGGGCGGGCGCTTCGCTGTGGGCGGCTAGTGCTGTGGCCGGGAAGGTTTGCCGGGCGTCGCGAGCCGGTGAACCTTCCCGGTCGCAGCACTAGGCGCGCGAGCGGTGTGCCACGTAGGCCAGCGTGCCCAGCAGGAGCCTTGCCGCCGGCGGCCTCGACACCGAGTCCAGGGCCGGCGGCCGCAGCCAGCGCACCGGGCCGCGGCCGCCGCGGTCCGAGGGCGGAGCCGTGATGTACGCGCCGGGGCCGAGGCCGCGCAGGTCCAGGGAGGTCGGGTCGTCCCAGCCCATGCGGTAGAGCAGTGCGGGGAGTTCGACGGCGGCCCCCGGGGCGACCAGGAACTGCGCCCGGCCGTCGGGGGTCGCGGTGACCGGGCCGAGGGGGAGGCCCATGCGCTCCAGGCGGACCAGCGCACGGCGCCCGGCGGGCTCGGCGACCTCGATCACGTCGAACGCCCGGCCGACCGGCAGCATCACCGCGGCCCCCGGGGACTCGCCCCAGGCCTTGGTGACTTCGTCGAGCGTGGCGCCGCCGGAGATCTGGGGCGCGAAGTCCAGCGGATGCGCGCCCGGCGCACGGCAGTCCGCCCGGCCGCAGGAACATACGCCCGCAACGGCACGCGCGCCCGGCACCACGTCCCAGCCCCACAGGCCGGTGAACTCGGCGACGGCAGTGCACTCCGACGAACGGCCGCGCCGGCGCGTGCCGGAGCGGATCTCGCGAATGCCGCCGATCGTGAAGCCCATGCCCCCTCCAACGGGTCCAGCACGCCGGTGGTTACGACGCGGAACGAGGCAGAAGCGGAACGTGACCCTCACGGCTCTGCCCTACCCCACGCTCGCAAGGTCCGGGCAGCGCCCTGGAGTGCCACGGGTGGTGCGCCCGGCGGCGCGCGCCCCTGAGTGCACCGCTCCGCCCACTTCCGGCCGTCCTATGTCAAGTGAATCGCGCCCGGGCAACCGTGAGTTCATTCGAAGGGGTGGCGAATGGTGGCGTTTCCGGGATCGTCGTGGCTGGGCGGGTGATCGTAGGATTACTTTGAGTGCACGAGTCCTGGGGGCACATGCACTCTCGGATATGCCGTGGGCAACTCGGTATCCCGTTCGAAGGGTGAGAAGTACCGGACGGGCGGCCGTACTTACCGGCATTCTGATAAGGCTTGGCGCACTCGGCGACAAGTGGTCTCAGGGATGGGGGCGTTCCAGTGGGCGACAACGGCGGCAGCGGAGCGAACGCTGACAAGCGCCCCAATGAGCTGCTCGGCTCGTGGTTCGTGCGCAGCGGCTGGTCCAAGGGCGAGCTGGCCCGCCAAGTCAACCGCCGGGCCCGCCAGTTGGGGGCCAACCACATCTCCACGGACACCTCGCGCGTGCGCCGCTGGCTGGACGGCGAGAACCCGCGCGAGCCGATCCCCCGGATCCTGTCCGAGCTGTTCTCCGAGCGGTTCGGCTGTGTCGTCTCGGTCGAGGACCTCGGTCTGCGGGCCGCCCGCCAGTCACCCTCCGTGTCCGGCGTCGACCTGCCCTGGACGGGTCCGCAGACGGTGGCCCTGCTCAGCGAGTTCTCGCGCAGCGACCTGATGCTGGCGCGGCGCGGCTTCCTCGGGACCTCGCTGACCCTGTCCGCGGGCCCGTCCCTCATCGAGCCGATGCAGCGCTGGCTCGTCCCCGCGCCCGCCGCCCCGCAGCCGGAGCCCGAGCCCGCCGAGCCCCGCCCCGGCAGGCTGTCCAAGCCCGAGCTGGACCTGCTCGAGTCCACCACGCGGATGTTCCGCCAGTGGGACGCCCAGTGCGGCGGTGGCCTGCGCCGCAAGGCGGTCGTCGGCCAGCTGCACGAGGTCACCGACCTCCTCCAGGAGTCGCAGCCCGCGGCCACCGCGGTCAAGCTCTTCAAGGTCGCCGCCGAACTCGCCGAGCTGGCGGGCTGGATGAGCTACGACGTGGGGCTCCAGCCGACCGCCCAGAAGTACTTCGTCCTGGCCGTGCACGCCGCCAAGGAGGCGTGCGACAAGCCGCTCGGCTCGTACGTCCTCTCCAGCATGAGCCGGCAGATGATCCACCTCGGCCGGCCCGACGACGCCCTGGAGCTGATCCACCTCGCGCAGTACGGCAGCCGTGACTGCGCGAGCCCCCGCACCCAGTCCATGCTGTATGCGATGGAGGCCCGGGCGTACGCGAACATGGGCCAGCCCGGCCGGTGCAAGCGGGCGGTGCGGATGGCCGAGGACACCTTCGCCGAGGCCGACGAGTGGGACGAGCCGGACCCCGACTGGATCCGCTTCTTCTCCGAGGCGGAGCTGTACGGCGAGAACTCCCACTCCTTCCGCGACCTCGCCTACGTCGCCGGCCGCAGCCCCACCTACGCCTCCATGGCCGAGCCCCTGATGCGGCGGGCCGTGGAGCTGTTCGCGAACGAGGCCGAGTACCAGCGGTCGTACGCGCTGAACCTCATCGGCCTGGCCACCGTGCATCTGCTGCGCCGCGAGCCCGAGCAGAGTACGGTCCTCGTCTCCCAGGCGATGGGCATCGCGAAGAAGGTCCGCTCCGAGCGGGTCAACACACGCATCCGCAGGACCGTCGACACGGCCGTACGCGATTTCGGTGATCTCGCGGCGGTCGTCGACCTCACCGACCAGCTCGCCGTGGACCTCCCGGAGACCGCCGAAGCGGTCTGACCCGCGAAGCCCCGGCCGCGGCCGGCCCTCCCGAACTGCCCGACTCGGCTCCCCCCATGCCAGGTCATCGGAAGGCCTGCCGCGGCCGGATACTCTCCTCCCGAGAAGGTTGCGCCACGAAAACGATGCCGCAGGCGTACATCCGGCAATTCATCCACGCGTAACACGCAGGGTGCCTTCGTCACTCCGGCGAAACAACGAGGGGCGTCGACCGAAACCGCGCTGCGCCAATCTCATGGCGCATAACCGGCCCACCCCTCACTGACCGGACCTCTCAGGCTTCGCCCGCACGGGGCCGTACCAACCGACGAGGAGACGCCGATGGCACCAGCCATCATGCTTGCGGCGGACGCACCCAAGCTGTCGTCCGCCAACACAGGCTTCATGCTGATCTGTTCCGCCCTGGTGATGCTCATGACACCGGGCCTGGCTTTCTTCTACGGAGGCATGGTCCGCGTCAAGAGCACCCTGAACATGCTGATGATGAGCTTCATCAGCCTGGGCATCGTCACCATCCTGTGGGTGCTCTACGGCTTCTCGATGGCCTTCGGCACCGACCACGGCTCGATCGTCGGCTGGACCTCGGACTTCGTGGGCTTCGGCGGGATCGGCAAGGAAGACCTGTGGCCCGGGTACACCATCCCGGTCTTCGTCTTCGCCGTCTTCCAGCTGATGTTCGCGATCATCACGCCGGCCCTGATAAGCGGCGCCCTCGCGGACCGCGTGAAGTTCTCGGCATGGTCGCTCTTCCTGATCCTGTGGGTCACGGTCGTGTACTTCCCGGTCGCCCACTGGGTCTGGGGCACCGGAGGCTGGGCCTTCGACCTCGGTGTGATCGACTTCGCCGGTGGTACGGCGGTCCACATCAACGCGGGTGCCGCGGCGCTCGGCGTGATCCTCGTCATCGGCAAGCGCGTCGGCTTCAAGAGGGACCCGATGCGTCCGCACAGCCTCCCGCTGGTCATGCTCGGCGCAGGTCTCCTGTGGTTCGGCTGGTTCGGCTTCAACGCCGGCTCGTGGCTCGGCAACGACGACGGCGTCGGCCCGCTGATGTTCGTCAACACCCAGATCGCCACCGCGGCCGCCATGCTGGCCTGGCTCGTCTACGAGAAGATCCGCCACGGCGCGTTCACCACGCTGGGCGCCGCCTCCGGTGCCGTCGCGGGCCTCGTCGCGATCACCCCGTCCGGTGGTGCGGTCTCCCCGCTCGGCGCGATCGCCGTCGGCGTCATCGCCGGTGTCCTGTGCGCCATGGCCGTAGGACTCAAGTACAAGTTCGGCTTCGACGACTCGCTCGACGTCGTCGGTGTCCACATGGTCGGCGGTATCGCCGGCTCCCTGCTCATCGGCTTCTTCGCCAGCGGCAAGGGCCAGTCCGACGTCGAGGGCCTCTTCTACGGCGGCGGCCTCGACCAGTTCTGGAAGCAGTGCGCCGGTGTCTTCGCGGTCCTCGGCTACTCACTGGTGGCCTCCGCGGTCCTCGCCTTCCTCCTCGACAAGACCATCGGCATGCGGGTTCCCGAGGACGAGGAAGTGTCCGGCATCGACCAGGCGCAGCACGCCGAGACCGCATACGACTTCAGCGGCACCGGCGGCGGCCTCGTCGGCTCCGCCGCGCCGGCCCTGGCCGCGGAGAGCAAGAAGGTGGACGCATGAAGCTCATCACCGCCGTCGTCAAGCCCCACCGGCTCGACGAGATCAAGGAGGCCCTGCAGGCCTTCGGCGTACACGGCCTGACGGTCACCGAGGCGAGCGGTTACGGTCGTCAGAGGGGACACACCGAGGTCTACCGCGGCGCCGAGTACACGGTCGACCTGGTCCCCAAGATCCGTATCGAGGTGCTGGCCGAGGACGACGACGCCGAGCAGCTGATCGACGTCATCGTCAAGGCCGCCCGGACCGGCAAGATCGGTGACGGCAAGGTCTGGTCCCTGCCCGTAGAGACGGCCGTACGGGTCCGCACCGGCGAGCGCGGCCCCGACGCGCTCTGACCGGGGCGCCGGTGAACAGAAGAAGGACAGGAGTCGCTGGGTGACGAGCACGGAAGTTCGGAACGGCGCAGAGGACTCGGGACCCAGCGGCTACGCGGCGGCCCGGCTGCGCCTCCTCGGTGAGGGGGCGCGGTCCGGGCCGCCGCGCCGTGCGGCCCTCGCCGAACTGACCGACGGCTGGCTGTCCGGTCTGTTCGACGCGGCGGCCGACGGTATGCGCGGTGTCTCCCTCGTCGCCGTCGGCGGCTACGGACGCGGCGAACTGTCCCCCCGCAGCGACCTCGACCTCCTGCTCCTGCACGACGGCGGCGACTCTGCGGCGATCACCGCCCTCGCCGACCGCATCTGGTACCCCGTCTGGGACCTCGGCCTCGCCCTCGACCACTCGGTGCGCAGCCCGGCCGAGGCCCGCAGGACGGCCGGCGAGGACCTCAAGGTCCAGCTCGGCCTCCTCGACGCCCGCCACATCGCGGGCGACCTCGGCCTCACGACCGGACTGCGCACGGCGGTCCTCGCCGACTGGCGCAACCAGGCGCCCAAGCGCCTGCCCGAACTCCAGGAGCTGTGCGCCGAGCGCGCCGAGCGGCACGGCGAGCTGCAGTACCTCCTGGAACCCGACCTCAAGGAGGCCCGCGGCGGCCTGCGCGACGCCACCGCCCTGCGCGCCGTCGCCGCCTCCTGGCTGGCGGACGCCCCGCGCGAGGGCCTGGCCGACGCCCGCCGACGCCTGCTCGACGTGCGCGACGCCCTGCATCTGACCACCGGCCGCGCCACCGACCGCCTCTCCCTCCAGGAACAGGACCAGGTCGCGGCCGAGCTGGGCCTGCTGGACGCCGACACGCTCCTGCGGCAGGCGTACGAGGCCGCGCGCGTGATCTCGTACGCCAGTGACGTCACCTGGCGCGAGGTGGGGCGCGTGTTGCGATCGCGCGCCGTGCGGACGAGGCTGCGCGCCATGCTCGGCGGCGGGAAACCGGTCGCCGAGCGCTCGCCTCTCGCCGAGGGCGTGGTGGAGCAGGACGGCGAGGTGGTGCTCGCCCGCGCGGCGCGCCCCGAACGCGACCCCGTGCTCCCCCTGCGCGCAGCGGCCGCCGCCGCCCAGGCCGGCCTCCCGCTCTCCCTGCACGCCGTACGGCGCATGGCCGCCGGCGTGCGCCCCCTGCCCACGCCCTGGCCCGCCGAGGCCCGCGAACAGCTGGTGACCCTGCTGGGCTCCGGCCGCCCGACCGTGGAGGTCTGGGAAGCGCTGGAGGCGGAGGGCCTGATCACCCGGCTGCTGCCCGACTGGGAGCGCGTGCGCTGCCGTCCGCAGCGCAACGCCGTCCACATCTGGACCGTCGACCGGCATCTGATCGAGACGGCGGTCCGCGCCTCCGAGCTGACCCGGCACGTCAGCCGCCCCGACCTCCTCCTCGTCTCCGCCCTGCTGCACGACATCGGCAAGGGCTGGCCCGGCGACCACTCCGTGGCCGGCGAAATCATCGCCAAGGACGTGGCCGCCCGCATCGGCTTCGACCGCGCGGACGTGGGCGTGCTCTCCACGCTCGTACGCCATCACCTGCTGCTCATCGAGACGGCCACCCGTCGTGACCTGGACGACCCCGCCACCGTGCGCTCGGTCGCCGAGGCAGTCGGCACGCAGAGCACGCTGGAGCTGCTGCACGCCCTGACCGAGGCGGACGCGCTGGCCACCGGCCCCGCCGCCTGGTCCTCGTGGCGAGGCTCCCTCGTTGCCGACCTGGTCAAACGTGTATCAGCGGTCCTCGCCGGCGACGCCCCCGACGAGCCCGAGCCCGGCGCACCCACCGCCGAACAGGAACGTCTCGCCATCGAGGCGTTCCGCACGGGCGGCCCGGTGCTCGCCCTGCGCGCCCAGACCGAGCCGCCGACGGAGGAAGCGTCCGACGAGCCCGAACCGCTCGGCGTCGAGCTGCTGATCGCCGTACCCGACCAGCCCGGCGTGCTGCCCGCGGTCGCCGGCGTCCTGGCCGTGCACCGCCTCACGGTCCGCACGGCCGAGCTGCGGGCCCTGCGGCTCCCGGACGACGTCGACGACGGCTCGGTCCTACTGCTGGACTGGCGCGTCGCGGCGGAGTACGGCTCGCTGCCCCAGGCGGCCCGGCTGCGCGCCGACCTGGTGCGGGCGCTGGACGGCTCCCTGGACATCGCAGCCCGCCTGGCCGAACGCGACGCCGCCTACCCGCGCCGCCGGGGTGTCGTGGCCCCGCCGCCCCGGGTGACCGTCGCCCCGGCCGCGTCCCGGCACGCCACGGTGATCGAGGTCCGCGCCCAGGACGCCCCCGGGCTGCTGTTCCGGATCGGCCGGGCGCTGGAGGACGCGAGCGTACGCGTCCGCAGCGCCCATGTGAGCACGCTCGGCGCCAACGCCGTGGACGCCTTCTACGTCACCGGCACGGAGGGCTCCCCGCTGCCCGGCGACGACGCGGCGGGGGTGGCGCGCAAGCTGGAGGAGACGTTGCGGGGGTGAGCGCCGTGACGTTGCGCTCCGCTGGAAGTGCCGCGCCGGGCCGTCGACCGTCTGCGGCGACGTCGTGGCTGACCGCGCAGTTCCCCGCGCCTCTTCAGGGCGCTTGAAGCCAAGCGTGTCAAGACAGCCCCCTACGGGGGCGTGGACGGCACCGACGGCGTCTCGCGGACGGCGCGATGACGTCACGCGGACGACCGTGACCCGGTTTCGCGCGGCCGGGATACCCTGGAGGGCGATTCCTTCAGCCATCTCCGACCCCGAGGACCGACGCCGCCGTGTTCGATACTCTCTCCGATCGCCTCTCAGCGACTTTCAAAAGCCTGCGCGGCAAGGGGCGGTTGTCCGAGGCGGACATCGACGCCACGGCCCGCGAGATCCGCATCGCCCTCCTCGAAGCGGACGTGGCGCTGCCTGTCGTCCGGACCTTCATCAAGAACGTCAAGGAGCGCGCCCTCGGCGCCGAGGTGTCCCGGGCGCTCAACCCGGCCCAGCAGGTCCTGAAGATCGTCAACGACGAGCTGGTCACGATCCTCGGTGGCGAGACCCGGCGGCTGCGCTTCGCCAAGCAGCCCCCCACCGTGATCATGCTGGCGGGTCTGCAGGGTGCCGGTAAGACCACCCTCGCGGGCAAGCTCGGCCACTGGCTCAAGGAGCAGGGCCACTCGCCGCTCCTGGTCGCCGCCGACCTCCAGCGCCCGAACGCCGTCAACCAGCTGAGCGTCGTCGCCGAGCGTGCCGGCATCGCGGTCTACGCGCCCGAGCGGGGCAACGGCGTCGGTGACCCGGTCAAGGTCGCCAAGGACTCCATCGACCACGCCAAGACCAAGGTCCACGACATCGTGATCGTGGACACCGCCGGCCGCCTGGGCATCGACCAGGAGATGATGCAGCAGGCCGCGGACATCCGGGACGCGGTCTCGCCGGACGAGATCCTGTTCGTCGTCGACGCGATGATCGGTCAGGACGCGGTCAACACCGCCGAGGCCTTCCGTGACGGCGTCGGCTTCGACGGCGTGGTGCTCTCCAAGCTCGACGGCGACGCCCGCGGTGGTGCCGCCCTGTCGATCCGGCAGATCACCGGCAAGCCGATCATGTTCGCGTCGAACGGCGAGAAGCTCGACGACTTCGACGCCTTCCACCCGGACCGGATGGCCTCCCGCATCCTCGACATGGGTGACCTGCTCACTCTGATCGAGCAGGCGGAGAAGACGTTCAGCCAGGAAGAGGCCGAGAAGATGGCCTCCAAGCTGGCGTCCAAGAAGGGCCAGGACTTCACCCTGGACGACTTCCTGGCCCAGATGGAGCAGGTCAGGAAGATGGGCAGCATCAGCAAGCTGCTCGGCATGCTGCCCGGCATGGGTCAGATCAAGGACCAGATCAACAACCTCGACGAGCGCGACGTCGACCGCACGGCCGCGATCATCAAGTCGATGACCCCCGGCGAGCGCCAGGACCCGACGATCATCAACGGCTCCCGCCGCGCCCGTATCGCCAAGGGTTCCGGTGTCGAGGTCAGCGCAGTGAAGGGCCTGGTCGAGCGGTTCTTCGAGGCCCGCAAGATGATGTCCCGCATGGCCCAGGGCGGCGGCATGCCGGGGATGCCTGGTATGCCGGGGATGGGTGGTGGTCCCGGCCGCACCAAGAAGCAGCCCAAGAAGGCCAAGGGCAAGCAGCGCTCCGGCAACCCGATGAAGCGCAAGCAGCAGGAGCTGGAGGAGGCCCAGCGCCGCGAGGCCGCGGCCCAGGGCGGCGCCTTCGGGCTGCCGCAGCAGGGCGGGCAGGACTTCGAACTGCCGGACGAGTTCAAGAAGTTCATGGGCTGACAGCGCGCGTACGACTATGAGGGCGCCCCTTCCGAGAGGGGGCGCCCCAATGCCGTTGCTTGAGTTCTAAACCAATCGAGGCAGAAGGGTGATGGTCTTTGGCTGG
>NZ_BMQA01000046.1 GCF_014647875.1 Streptomyces brasiliensis
TGACCCGCATGTCCGGTGGTGTGGGAGGAGGGCCGGGCGACCCGGCCCTCCTACCCGATTCCACCATCAGCCACCCTGGCCCTGCGGATCGAGAGGTCCCACGAACCGCATGCTCAGCCGAACCTTGACAACCCCACAGAGGAACCCGGCCCCGAACGCCTCACGCCGACCATTGCTGGAAGTCGCCCAGTTCAGCGGCATACGGCGGCTCCGCCCCCGCCCGTGCGCAAGTGATCGCCGCCGCCCGTGCCGCGAACCGCAGCAGCCGCGTCCAGCCGCCGGCACCCAGACCTGCGAGCGACTCGGCGGACAGGGCGCCCTGTGCGGCGAGGCCGTGCAGCAGAGCCGCGTTCACCGTGTCACCGGCGCCGATCGTGTCCACGACGTCGACCTTCTCACCCGGCACGGAGTACTCGGCGCCGTCCCGGGTGAAGACGGTCAGCCCCTCACCACCCCGGGTGACCACCACGGCCGACGGGCCCGCGGCCAGCCACTCACGCGGAGTGCCGTCCAGCCACTCCGCGTCCTCCGCCGAGAGCTTCAGCAGCGTCACCGACGGCAGCCAGTTCCTGAAGCGCTCTCGATAGGCGTCGGCGTCCGGGATCAGACCCGCCCGGATGTTCGGGTCGAGCGCGGTGAACAGCCCCTCCCCGGCCGCGCTCCGCATCAACTCCTCATAGGCGCTCGCCCCCGGTTCCAGGACGAGCGAACAGGTGCCGAACGACACCGCGCGTGCCGAGTCCGGAAGAGCGCCAGGGGCCGAGAAGAGGCGGTCGGCGGTGCCCTCGACGTAGAAGGAGTAGGCCGCTGAGCCATGGCCGTCGATGGTGGCGACCGCGAGGGTGGTCGGCTCCGTACCGCGCTGGACACCCGAGACGTCCACGCCCGCCCCGCGCAGCCCGTCCAGCAGGGCCTCGCCGAAGGCGTCGTACGAGGCGCGAGAGCAGAACGCCGTGGGGGAGCCGAGGCGGCCGAGGGCCACCGCCGTGTTGTACGGGCCACCGCCGAGCGCCGGCCGCAGGCTCGCGAGGGCACCCGTGCCCTGCGGTACCAGGTCGATCAGTGCCTCACCGGCGACGACGATCACGAGACGCTTCCTTTCCTGGGGTGCTCGGACGGGTCCGTGTGGTGCCGCTTCCCGGACCGTTCGTTCGGCCGGGACCGCACGACGGAGGGCGGGGGCTGTCCATGGCGTGCGGACGCCCCGGAGAGCGGGGATGCCGGCTCGCGTCGCTGCCCCGAGCCGGCCGGAGCCTCCTCGCACCCGCACGACGTCCGGTGGACGAACGTGCAGGGCAGCCGCATCGTCCGGGCGGGTCGGTCCGGCGCCGCCAGGCGGTCCAGCAGCACACGGACGGCCTGCGCGCCGATCTCCCGGCTGGGCTGGGCGATCGTGGTGAGCCGGGGCGAGAAGAGGTCCGCCCAGGCGAAGTCGTCGAAGCAGCACAGAGCGAGGTCGTCGGGCACGGACACCCCGCGATCGCGCAGGGCGCGCAGGGCGCCGATGGTCATCGCGTTGTTGGCGGTGATGAGCGCCGTGGGAGGGGCCACGAGGGACAGCAGAGCGGCGGTGGCCCGTTCGGCGCCGGTGGACTCGGAGTTGCCGGGGATCACGAGGCGGTCGTCGTGGGGCAGCCCGGCGGCGGCGAGCCCGTGCCGGTAGCCCATGATCCGTTCGCTGGTGGTGCTGAGCCCGGGGAGGCCCGCGACCAGCCCGATGCGGCGGTGACCGAGGCCGGCGAGATGGGTGACGAGCCGGGACATGGGCTCGGTGCTCTCGGCGCAGACCTGGTCGAAGCGAGGAAGGCCGTCGGCCTGGCCTGCAGGGTCGGCTCGCTCGTCGATCAAGCGGTCCAGGAACACGGTGGGTACGGCGTGGCGGCCGAGGTAGGCGACGAGTTCGCGCGGTTCTGCGGACGGGGCGACGATCAGGCCGTCCACGCGTCGCTCGTGGAGCAGTTGGACGACCTTGCGTTCGTGCTCGGGGTCGTCGTGCGGGTCGGCGATGAGCAGGCTGTAGCCGTGTTCCAGGGCTGCGGCCTCGACGCCCTGGAGGATCTCGGTGAAGTACGGGTTGCTGATCGCCGACACCGCGAGCCCGATGGACCGGGTCCGGGAGGTCACCAGGGAGCGGGCGAGGGTGTTGGGCGTGTAGCCCAGCTCGTCGATCGCGTCCAGGACGGCCTGGCGGGTGTGGGGCAGCACGGGCCGCGTGCCGTTCAGCACATGGGAGACGGTCGCCACGGAGACTCCGGCGCTCCGCGCGACGTCGGCCATCGTGGGCATGGTGCTCCCTCCGGACACTCGCACGGGCTCCCCTTGCGGGGGCACCCGCCCGGGGACGGCGATCGGCGGCCGTCCGGTCGGCTTCTGGCCGGGACGGTATCCCATCCATGGCCGTACGTAAACGCTTACGCAAGCGTTTACGTCCCGCTCGAACCCATCCCGGCCCGGTCTCGCCCCCCTGCGAGTGTCCGGTCCCGGTACCGCCGCGAGACGATCCCGGTTCCCATCCGCGCTCCACTCCCGACCCACCCGAATCCGGGACGATCCCCCCGGGTATCGTCGGCCTGCACCGCCCCCGACCAGTGGAGACCGCCATGCCCGCCCGACCCTCCGCGAGCCGCCGCACCGTCCTGCGCGGTGCCGCTGTCACTCCGATCGCCGGGCTCGGCATCGCCGCGTGCTCGGCCCCGGGGGGCGGTACCACGGCGGACGCCACGCCGACAGCGCCGGTCGAGCTCGGGGCCGAGAGCGAGGTCGCGAAGGGGAGCGCCAAGCTCTACCGGGACCACAACGTGGTCGTCAGCCGGGACGCACAGGGCACGCTCAAGGCGTACAGCACCGTCTGCACGCACGCGGGGTGCGCGATCAACAAGCTCCAGGGGACGACACTGATCTGCCCGTGTCACGGGAGCGAGTTCGACGCCCTGACCGGAAAGGTGGTTCAGTCGCCGGCGACGGTGCCGTTGAACGAACTGCCGGTCAAGGCCACGGACGGCAAGATCGTCGCGGGACCCGGCGCCGCCTGAGGGGCGGGAGCGCGGGGCGCCCGTCACTCCCCCCAGTCCCAGGCGATCCCCACGAGGCCCGGTCGCACCCGGGGCTCGACCAGGTGCACGGAGCGGTGCGGTCCGATCAGGGGCAGCTCATGGCGGCCGCGGCGCGGCGCAGCGGCCGAGTGCTGGGCGAAGCGGTGACAGCGCACCGGGACGGCGCTCGCGTCGAAGCGCACCTGGAGCGCGTACTGGCCGCCCGGGAAGTCGAAACCGCGGACGTACTCGCGCGAGGCCCCGGCCGTGCCGTCCTCGACCGCGTACCGGAAGAGGTAGGTGTCGCCGGAGTGCAGCCGGGTGCCGAAGAGCAGCTCGGCCACGAGCACGCCGGTGTCCTGGTCGACCCGGACGCGTCCCGTGCGGCAGTTCTCCAGGGCATGGACCGTCATGCGCTCCGGCGCGCAGCCCGGGTCGCCGTGGTGGACGGCGACGAAGCGGTCCGCACCGTCGCGGTGGGCCCGCACGATGTGGTGCGACTCGAGACCGGTCAGCCGGCGGTGCGCCCCGATCCGTATGCGCTCGTGGTGACCGAGGGCCTGCAGCCCGCCGTCGAGGGACCAGCCCAGCTCGGTATGGAGCCGGTCGAGGACGCCGGTGGCCTCGACCAGCGAGCGGTACGAGCGCACTGCCGGACGCCGGCCGGCCGAGCTCTCGTCGGTCTCGGCGAGGAGCCGGATCAACGACTCGTCCGGCAGTTGCAGGATCTCCTCCAGCGCACGTACGGCCCGCAGCGACTCGGGACGCTGGGGGCGCCGGGCGCCCTGCTGCCAGTAACTCAGGCTCGTGACGCCCACCTTGACCCCGTACCGCGACAGATGGTGCTGAACGCGCTGGAGCGGCAGTCCGCGGGCGGCGATCGCGGCGCGCAGCGCCACGTGGAAGGGGCCGCCGCGCAGGGCGGTGTCCAGTTCCTCGGTGGCGATGTCCGCGTGCTGTATGGCATGCCGCATGCACAGGGGCCTTTCTGTGAATGTCAACGGTTGGTCAGACCGTTCGCGCGGGTTTCCGGGCCACCCCGTGGGCGCCGGGGCGTCCGCACAGCAGTACGCCGATCCGGACGCCGTCGTTCACGGCCCCGAGTTCCCCCGCATTGAAGCGTGTTGACCAACCGCCGACAACACCTCGGAGACAACCCCGGCTCGCACCTGGCCGAGCCGTGCCCTCCCGAGACAGCCGCCCGGCCGAAGCGTCCCACCGCGGCCCGGGCCGCGACCGGCACCCGGTGAGCGCTTTCCAGGGCCACGCCGCGCGGTGGCAGGATCGCGGCACGCCCGGTTCTGGTGGTGATGCTGCGCACAGGTGCGCCGCCCACCGGCTTCGCTCGGCCACCGGCCGGTGGCAGGGCTCGGCGTTGTCCACAGGCCCGTCGGAGTGTCACCCCGCGACAGTAGGGTGTGATACATGGCCGACCCCTCCAGCTACCGCCCCAAGCCGGGAGAGATCCCGGACACTCCCGGGGTCTACAAGTTCCGCGACGAGCACCGCCGGGTGATCTACGTCGGAAAGGCGAAGAGCCTGCGCCAGCGCCTGGCGAACTACTTCCAGGACCTGGCGAGCCTCCACCCACGCACCCGGACCATGGTCACCACGGCCGCGTCCGTGGAGTGGACCGTGGTGTCCACGGAGGTCGAGGCGCTGCAGCTGGAGTACTCCTGGATCAAGGAGTTCGACCCCCGGTTCAACGTCAAGTACCGCGACGACAAGAGCTACCCCTACCTCGCGGTGACGATGAACGAGGAATTCCCGCGCGTGCAGGTGATGCGCGGTCACAAGAAGAAGGGCGTGAGGTACTTCGGGCCGTACGGACACGCCTGGGCCATCCGCGACACGGTCGACCTGCTGCTGCGCGTCTTCCCGGTGCGCACCTGCTCGGCCGGCGTGTTCAAGAACGCCGCCCGCACCGGCCGCCCCTGCCTCCTCGGGTACATCGGCAAATGCTCCGCGCCCTGCGTCGAGCGCATCTCCGCCGAGGACCACCGTGAACTGGCGGAGGAGTTCTGCGACTTCATGGCCGGTCGCACAGGGACGTATCTGCGCCGCCTGGAGAAGCAGATGGCGGACGCGGCCGAGGAGATGGAGTACGAGCGGGCGGCCCGCCTGCGCGACGACATCGGGGCCCTGAAGAAGGCCATGGAGAAGAACGCGGTCGTGCTCGCCGACGCGACCGACGCCGACCTCATCGCCGTCGCCGAGGACGAGCTGGAGGCCGCCGTCCAGATCTTCCACGTGCGCGGCGGGCGCGTCCGCGGTCAGCGCGGCTGGGTGACCGACAAGGTCGAGGACGTCACCACCGACGCCCTCGTCGAGCACGCACTCCAGCAGCTCTACGGCGAGGAGTCCGGCGACGCCGTCCCCAAGGAGGTCCTGGTCCCGGCCCTGCCCGACCCGGTGGCACCGGTCCAGGAGTGGCTGACGGACCGCCGTGGTTCGAACGTGTCGCTGCGCATCCCGCAGCGCGGCGACAAGAAGGCCCTCATGGAGACCGTGCAGCGCAACGCCCAGCAGGCGCTCGCCCTGCACAAGACCAAGCGAGCCTCCGACCTGACCACGCGCTCCCGTGCCCTGGAGGAGATCGCCGACGCCCTCGACCTGGACAGCGCCCCGCTCAGGATCGAGTGCTACGACATCTCGCACCTCCAGGGCGACGATGTCGTGGCCTCGATGGTCGTCTTCGAGGACGGCCTGCAGCGCAAGGGCGAGTACCGCCGCTTCCAGATCAAGGGCTTCGAGGGCCAGGACGACGTCCGCTCCATGCACGAGGTGATCACCCGCCGCTTCAGGCGTTATCTCGCCGAGAAGGAGAAGACCGGCGAGTGGGTCGACGAGGACGGGAACGGCCTGAAGGACGAGGACGGCCGCCCCCGGAAGTTCGCCTACCCGCCCCAGCTGGTCGTGGTGGACGGCGGCAAGCCGCAGGTCGCGGCCGCCAAGCGGGCGCTGGACGAGCTCGGTATCGACGACATCGCCGTCTGCGGCCTCGCCAAGCGCCTGGAGGAGGTCTGGCTGCCGGACGACGACGACCCGGTGGTCCTGCCCCGCAGCAGCGAGGGCCTCTATCTGCTGCAGCGCGTCCGCGACGAGGCCCACCGCTTCGCGATCACCTACCAGCGGACCAGGCGGGCCAAGCGATTCCGTTCCAGCCCGCTGGACGACGTGCCGGGCCTCGGCGAGACGCGCAAACAGGCGTTGATCAAGCATTTCGGCTCGGTGAAGAAGCTGAGGTCCGCGACAATCGAGCAGATCCAGGAGGTGCCCGGGATAGGCCGCAAGACGGCCGAGACCATCGCCGCGGCCCTCGCCGCGGCGGCCCCGGCCGTACCCGCCGTGAACACGGCGACCGGAGAGATCATGGATGACGAGGAACCCGACACGACGGGGGGTTCCTCGGGGGAGCCCGTGTCCGCGGGCGTCCCGGACGAACGACGGGGGCAGGAGAGATGACCGAGCACGAGGCAAGGCCCACAGCGCAGCGAGATCGCGCGCACAAGGAAAACGGCGAGGATCAGCAGCAGAAGCAGGAAAACGGAGCACAGGTGAGTACGGACGCCACCACAGCCGGGGTCCCCGACGCGGCCATCCCCGAGCTGGTGATCATCTCCGGCATGTCCGGAGCAGGCAGGTCGACGGCCGCCAAGTGTCTGGAGGACCTCGGCTGGTTCGTCGTGGACAACCTCCCGCCCGCCCTGATCCCCACCATGGTGGAGCTGGGCGCCAGATCGCAGGGCAACGTGGCGCGGATCGCGGTCGTCGTCGACGTGCGCGGCCGGCGGTTCTTCGACAACCTGCGCGAGTCCCTCGCCGACCTCGAGGCGAAGAACGTCACACGGCGCATCGTCTTCCTGGAGTCCTCCGACGAGGCCCTGGTGCGCCGCTTCGAGTCGGTGCGCCGCCCGCACCCTCTCCAGGGCGACGGCCGTATCGTCGACGGCATCGCCGCCGAGCGGGAGCTGCTGCGCGAGCTGCGCGGCGACGCCGACCTGGTGATCGACACCTCCAGCCTCAACGTGCACGAACTGCGTGCCAAGATGGACGCCCAGTTCGCCGGCGAGGAGGAGCCCGAGCTGCGGGCCACCGTGATGTCATTCGGCTTCAAGTACGGCCTCCCGGTCGACGCCGACCTGGTCGCGGACATGCGCTTCCTGCCCAACCCGCACTGGGTCCCGGAGCTGCGCCCGTTCACAGGCCTCAACGAGGAGGTCGCGGCGTACGTCTTCAACCAGCCCGGCGCCAAGGAGTTCCTCGACCGGTACGCCGAGCTGCTGCGGCTCATCGCGGCCGGTTACCGCCGCGAGGGCAAGCGCTACGTGACCATCGCCATCGGCTGTACGGGTGGCAAGCACCGCTCGGTGGCCATGTCGGAGAAGCTCGCCGCGCGGCTCGCGGCCGAGGGAGTGGAGACGGTGGTCGTGCACCGGGACATGGGACGGGAATGACGGAACGTACACCGCGGCTGAGCAGGCTGCGCCGGGTGGTGCCCGAAGCCCGCGCCAGCCGTTCCGCCGAGGGGCGCACCACACGGCCGGCCGAGGCCCGGGGCGGCCGCGCGCGCCGGCGCGGCGCCCAGCCCAAGGTCGTCGCCCTCGGGGGCGGCATGGGCCTGTCCGCCTCGCTCGCCGCACTGCGGCGGATCACCGGCGACCTCACCGCCGTCGTCACGGTGGCCGACGACGGCGGCTCCAGCGGACGCCTGCGCGACGAGCTGGGCGTGCTGCCGCCCGGCGATCTGCGCAAGGCGCTGGCCGCGCTGTGCGGGGACGACGACTGGGGTCAGACCTGGGCCCGGGTCATCCAGCACCGCTTCCAGTCCCAGGGCGAGATCAACGGCCACGCGGTCGGCAATCTGCTGATCGTCGCCCTGTGGGAGCAGCTCGGCGATCATGTCCAGGCCCTGGACCTGGTCGGCAAGCTGCTGGGCGCGCACGGTCGTGTGCTGCCCATGTCCGCCGTCGCGCTGGAGCTCCAGGCCCTGGTCAAGGGCCACGACCCGGCCCGGCCGGACCAGGTCGGCACCGTGCGGGGGCAGGCGACCGTCGCCCTCACGCCCGGTGAGGTGCAGTCCGTGCACCTCGTGCCGCACGACCCGCCCGCCGTCCCCGAGGCCGTCGCGGCGGTCCTGGACGCGGACTGGGTGGTGCTGGGCCCAGGCTCCTGGTTCTCCTCGGTCATCCCGCATCTGCTCGTCCCCGAGCTCCTGGACGCCCTCACCCAGACCAAGGCGCGCCGGGTGCTCTCGCTGAACCTCGCCCCGCAACCGGGCGAAACCGAGGGCTTCTCCCCGCAGCGTCATTTGGAGGTTTTGGGGCGACACGCCCCTAAACTCGCCCTGGACGTGGTGCTGGCCGACGAGGCCGCCGTGCCCGACCGCGACTCGCTCACCGAGGCCGCCAAGCGGCTCGGAGCCGCGGTCGAGCTCGCGCCGGTGGCCCGGACCGACGGTTCGCCCCGGCACGACCCGGAGCTGCTGGCCGCCGCGTACGACCGTATTTTTCGGATGCATGGAAGGATCGGCCCATGGCGATGACGGCAGCGGTGAAGGACGAGATCTCCCGGCTCCCCGTCACCCGGACCTGCTGCAGGAAGGCGGAGGTCTCGGCCATCCTGCGGTTCGCCGGCGGCCTTCACCTGGTGAGCGGGCGCATCGTGATCGAGGCGGAGCTGGACACCGCGATGGCGGCCCGCCGCCTCAAGCGGGACATCCTGGAGATCTTCGGCCACAGCTCCGAGCTGATCGTGATGGCGCCCGGCGGACTGCGCCGCGGTTCACGGTACGTGGTGCGGGTGGTCGCGGGCGGCGACCAGCTCGCCCGGCAGACCGGCCTGGTCGACGGCCGGGGGCGCCCGATCCGCGGTCTGCCCCCGCAGGTGGTCTCCGGCGCCACCTGTGACGCGGAGGCGGCCTGGCGCGGGGCCTTCCTGGCCCACGGCTCGCTGACCGAACCCGGCCGCTCCTCCTCCCTCGAGGTGACCTGCCCCGGCCCGGAGGCCGCGCTCGCGCTGGTCGGCGCCGCCCGCCGGCTGTCGATCGCCGCGAAGGCCCGCGAGGTGCGAGGCGTGGACCGGGTCGTCGTCCGTGACGGTGACGCGATCGGCGCCCTGCTCACCCGCCTCGGCGCGCACGAGTCCGTGCTGGCCTGGGAGGAGCGCCGGATGCGCCGCGAGGTGCGGGCCACCGCGAACCGGCTCGCCAACTTCGACGACGCCAACCTGCGTCGCTCGGCGCGTGCCGCCGTCGCCGCCGGAGCCCGCGTCCAGCGCGCCCTGGAGATCCTCGGCGACGAGGTGCCCGAGCATCTCGCTGCCGCCGGCCGACTGCGCATGGAGCACAAGCAGGCCTCGCTGGAGGAGCTGGGTGCGCTCGCCGACCCGCCCCTGACCAAGGACGCCGTCGCCGGCCGTATCCGCCGGCTGCTGGCCATGGCCGACAAGCGTGCCTCGGACCTGGGCATCCCGGGCACGGAGGCCAACCTCAGCGAGGAATTGGCCGACAACCTCGCGGGGTAGTGACGATCGCTCAACTCGCCGGTGCCCACGTCGGCTTGGGCCGTCGATGTCGGCCTTCGCGCACCCATCGAAGTGTACTGGGCTTGTTCGAGGCCGAGTTAGCTCGATCGTGTGATGCCCTGGGCCCAGGGCATGCGGCGCCTTGACCGGGCCGGGCTAAGCTCGCGGAGCGATCTGAGACGTCGGGCGCGGCGCCAGTGCGCGGGGCCCCTGTTCCACCGGCGAGATGGGTCAGGGCCTCTCCGCCACCTCTGGCTGCTCCCAGCGTGGCCAGATCGGCAGGGGTTTCGCCCGCCCGGCTCGGACTACGGACGCGATCCGTGTCGCCGACCGGGGTGCGAAAGCGGACGACCAGTGCGCCCAAGACCGTTCGGGGCGTGCCAGTGCGGGGGCTTCCGCGCACTGCCAAGGAACGGTTCATGAGACACAGGGCGTGTCTGATCTCGCTGTTGGCCGGGCCCGGGAAACCGGGCGGAGGACGCCTTCGGTGGCGTCCTCCGGCCATACAGCGGAAGCGGCGGCCTGGCCGAGGAGATCCTCGGCACGGCACAGGCCCACCCGGCCTCACCAAGGTCGAGTCCATCGGCAAGACCCTCGAGGGTCAGGACATCCTCGCGCTCAAACTCACCAAGAACGCGAAGAAGTCGAAGGACGGCACGAAACCCTCAGTGCTGTACATGTCCAACCAGCACGCGCGCGAGTGGATCACGCCCGAGATGACACGGCGGCTCCTCCACTACCACCTGGACCACTACACGACCGACAAGCGCGTCAAGAAGGTCGTCGACTCGACCGAGCTGTGGTTCGTGCTGTCGGCCAGCCCCGACGGCTACGACTACACCTTCCAGGACTCCGACACCCGCCTGTGGCGCAAGAACCTGCGGGACGTCAACGGCGACGGCGCCATCTCCACCGGCGACGGCGTCGACCTCAACCGCAACTTCGCCTACAAGTGGGGCTACGACGACGAGGGTTCGTCCCCCAACCCCACCAGCGAGACCTACCGCGGCGCGAGCCCCGGCTCCGAGCCCGAGACGAAGGCGCTGGACGCGTTCGAGAAGCGCATCGGGTTCACGCCCGCGGGCAGTCCCGCGCGGTCCTGAAGGACTGGACGCGCACGGGAGTCCTGATCAAGAAGTACGGAACGGTCACCACGGACGACACCGTGCTGCTGGGCTTCGGCCTGGAGCAGGTCGCCGCGGCGGCCGATCGGACGGCGCTCATCGGGAAGGCGCAGGCGGCACTCGACAAGTGAGCCGACGCGCTCACGAACGAGTGACAAAGGCGGCCGGCGGGGCGACATTCCGTAATACAACAGAACAGTTCGGCACCCGGCCCATGGTGGTCCGTACCCCTACTGGCTGGTACGGACCGCCTGCCCGTGTATGCGGCATCTCGATGTCACCCCGGGAGCCTCAGAGAGGTAGGGTCAGGGGTGGTCGGGGACATCCCAAATACAGCTCGCCGGCACCGCATGGCCGGCGTACCAACGAGGAGATCGGTTCGTGACGATCCGCGTAGGCATCAACGGCTTCGGCCGCATCGGTCGTAACTACTTCCGCGCGCTGCTGGAGCAGGGTGCAGACATCGAGGTTGTGGCTGTCAACGACCTGGGTGACACCGCGACCACCGCTCACCTGCTGAAGTACGACACCATCCTGGGTCGTCTCAAGCAGGAGGTCTCCCACACCGCCGACACCATCACGGTCGACGGCCACACCATCAAGGTTCTCTCCGAGCGCAACCCGGCCGACATCCCCTGGGGTGAGCTGGGCGTCGACATCGTCATCGAGTCGACCGGCATCTTCACCAAGAAGGAAGACGCCGAGAAGCACATCGCCGGCGGCGCCAAGAAGGTCCTCATCTCGGCTCCGGCCAAGAACGAGGACATCACCGTCGTGATGGGCGTCAACCACGACAAGTACGACCCGGCGAACCACCACGTCATCTCCAACGCCTCCTGCACGACCAACTGTGTGGCGCCGATGGCGAAGGTCCTCGACGAGAACTTCGGCATCGTCAAGGGTCTGATGACCACGGTGCACGCGTACACGAACGACCAGCGCATCCTGGACTTCCCGCACAAGGACCTGCGCCGCGCGCGTGCCGCCGCCGAGAACATCATTCCGACCACCACCGGTGCCGCCAAGGCCACCGCCCTGGTGCTGCCGCAGCTCAAGGGCAAGCTGGACGGCCTCGCCATGCGCGTCCCGGTCCCGACCGGTTCGGTCACCGACCTGGTCGTCGAGCTCTCCCGTGAGGTCACCAAGGAAGAGGTCAACGCCGCCTTCCAGAAGGCCTCCGAGGGCGAGCTGAAGGGTCTCCTCGAGTACACCGAGGACCAGATTGTCTCCTCCGACATCGTCAACGCCCCGGCGTCCTGCACGTTCGACTCCTCCCTGACGATGGTCCAGGACGGCAACAACGTGAAGGTCATCGGCTGGTACGACAACGAGTGGGGTTACTCCAACCGCCTCGTCGACCTGACGGTCTTCGTCGGCAACCAGCTCTGATCGGCAGAGCAGGCACCTGATGCGCCAGCAGGGCTCGGGCAGCGGTCACGTTGCCCGAGCCCTGACGCACGTGCAGATCGACCCTCTCTGTACGGTCGATCAGCCCTCGTACGATCAAGAGCCCTTCTCAGGAGTCCCCTCATGAAGACCATCGACGAACTGCTCGCCGAAGGCGTGGACGGGAAGCGGGTTTTCGTCCGCGCCGACCTCAACGTCCCGCTGGCCGACGGCCTCATCACCGACGACGGCCGTATCCGCGCCGTCCTGCCCACCGTCAAGGCCCTCGCCGAGGCGGGCGCCAAGGTGGTCGTCGCCTCGCACCTGGGCCGTCCCAAGGGTGCCCCGGACCTGGCCTTCTCGCTGCTGCCCGCCGCCGAGCGGCTCGCCGAACTCCTCGGCGCCCCGGTCGCGTTCGCCCAGGACACCGTCGGCCCGGCCGCGCACGACGCGGTCAACGGCCTCCAGCCGGGCCAGGTCGCGGTCATCGAGAACCTGCGCTTCAACCCGGGCGAGACCTCCAAGGACGACACCGAGCGCGGCGAGTTCGCCGACCAGCTGGCAGCCCTCGCCGACGTGTACGTCGGTGACGGCTTCGGCGCCGTGCACCGCAAGCACGCCTCGGTCTACGACCTGCCGGCCCGCCTGCCGCACTACGCCGGCTATCTCATCGCCACCGAGGTCGGTGTCCTGAAGAAGCTCACCGAGGACGTCAAGCGCCCCTACGTCGTCGCGCTCGGCGGCGCCAAGGTCTCCGACAAGCTCGCCGTCATCGACGAGCTGCTCGCCAAGGCCGACCGCCTCCTCATCGGCGGCGGCATGGCGTACACCTTCCTCAAGGCCAAGGGCTACGAGGTCGGCATCTCCCTCCTCCAGGAGGACCAGATCCCGGCCGTCACCGAGTACATCGAGCGCGCGGAGAAGAGCGGCGTCGAGCTGGTCCTCCCCGTCGACGTCCTCGTCGCGCCCGAGTTCCCGGACCTGAAGACGAAGGCCCCGGCGAACCCCACCACCGTCGCCGCGGACGCCATCCCGGCCGACCAGGAGGGCCTGGACATCGGTCCGGAGACCCGCAAGCTGTACGCCTCGAAGCTCGCCGACGCGGCCACCGTCTTCTGGAACGGCCCGATGGGCGTCTTCGAGCACCCCGATTACGCCGAGGGCACCAAGGCGGTCGCCCAGGCCCTCATCGGATCCCCGGCCTTCACGGTCGTCGGCGGCGGCGACTCCGCCGCGGCCGTCCGGCTGCTGGGCTTCGACGAGAAGGCATTCGGCCACATCTCGACCGGTGGCGGCGCCTCCCTCGAATACCTCGAGGGCAAGACGCTCCCCGGCCTCGCCGCACTGGAGGACTGACCCTTGGCAGCATCCAATCCTTCTGGACGCACGCCGATCATGGCGGGCAACTGGAAGATGAACCTCAACCACCTCGAGGCCATCGCGCACGTCCAGAAGCTCGCCTTCGCCCTGGCAGACAAGGACTACGAGGCCGTCGAGGTCGCCGTCCTGCCGCCCTTCACCGACCTGCGCTCCGTGCAGACCCTGGTCGACGGCGACAAGCTCAGGATCAAGTACGGCGCCCAGGACGTCTCGGCGCATGACTCCGGTGCCTACACCGGCGAGATCTCGGGCCTGATGCTGGCCAAGCTGAAGTGCACGTTCGTGGTGATCGGCCACTCCGAGCGCCGCCAGTACCACCACGAGACCGACGAGCTGATCAACACCAAGGTCAAGGCCGCCTTCAAGCACGGCCTGACCCCGATCCTGTGCGTCGGCGAGGAGGTGGACGTCCGCGAGGCGGGCAACCACGTCTCCCACACCCTCGCCCAGCTCGAGGGCGGTCTGAAGGACGTCCCGGCCGAGCAGGTCGAGACCATCGTGATCGCCTACGAGCCCGTCTGGGCCATCGGCACCGGCAAGGTCTGCGGTTCCGACGAGGCCCAGGAGGTCTGCGGCGCTGTCCGGGCCAAAATCGCCGAGCTGTACTCGCAGGACGTGGCCGACAAGGTCCGCATCCAGTACGGCGGCTCCGTGAAGGCCGGCAACGTGGCCGAGATCATGGCCAAGGCCGACATCGACGGCGCCCTGGTCGGCGGTGCCTCACTGGACGCGGACGAGTTCGTCAAGATCGTGCGCTTCCGCGACCAGTGACACGAGCTGGGAGTATGCGGTAGCGGCGATCCGTCGTACGCTTGCGGGGGCATGGCCACAGTGCCGTGCCCCCGTCGTTATCCGAATCCGAGGAAGTTGGTCCAGCCGTGGTTTTGGGGTTCTCGATCGCCCTGATCGTCTTCAGCCTGCTGCTGATGCTGCTGGTGCTGATGCACAAGGGGAAGGGTGGCGGCCTCTCCGACATGTTCGGTGGCGGCATGCAGTCCTCCGTCGGCGGCTCCTCGGTCGCCGAGCGCAACCTCGACCGCATCACCCTGGTGATCGGTCTGCTCTGGTTCGCCTGCATCATCGTCCTCGCCATGCTCATGAAGACGAACAGCTGACGCCGGCGGACAACCGATGGGCGTGCCACAGGCACGCCCATTCCGTACGTAGGGCCCCATGTTCGGTACGCGCTCCTCGGCGCGGCCTATCATGGGGCTTGCGTCTTGGGAGCGGGGGCGTTGTAACTCCAATCACTGGACGCGCGTTGGGCCTTACGTAGACTGAGGCGCTCGCAGCGAAGCGAAACGCCGACTCGCTTCGCGGCACCATCACGCAGGGAGTTACGACCGTGGCAAGTGGCAACGCGATCCGAGGAAGCCGGGTCGGGGCGGGGCCGATGGGCGAGGCCGAGCGGGGCGAGTCCGCGCCGCGTCTGCGCGTCTCCTTCTGGTGCTCCAACGGGCATGAGACGCAGCCGAGCTTCGCCAGCGACGCGCAGGTCCCCGACACTTGGGACTGCCCGCGCTGCGGCTTTCCCGCCGGACAGGACCGGGACAACCCGCCGGACCCGCCGCGCACCGAGCCGTACAAGACGCACCTCGCGTATGTACGGGAGCGACGCAGCGACGCGGACGGCGAGGCGATCCTCGCCGAGGCGCTCGCCAAACTGCGCGGCGAGATCTAGGAGTTGCGGCCGGCCGGGTGCCCGAGGGCGCCTGGCCGCAGCTGTATCGCCCGCCTGCCGCGGGCCGATTGTCAGTGGCGCCCTCTATGGTTCGTGACAGATCGAATCGGAGGGGGAGCCGTGACGGCGGTCGAGCGGACAGAAGTGCGTGCACCAGCGTGGCGCGGGGGATTCGGGAGGCTGTGGAGCGCCGCCGTGCTCTCCAGCTTCGGCGACGCGCTGCGTACGGCCGCGCTGCCCCTGCTGGCCGTCTCGCTGACCGGTGAGCCGCTGCTCGTCGCCGCCGTCACCGCGTGCGGCTATCTGCCCTGGATCGCCTTCGGACTGCTCGGCGGGGCCGTCGCCGACCGCGTCGACCAGCGGCGCGCGATGTGGACCGTGGACGTGGCGCGGGGGCTGCTGGTCGCGGGCTTCGCGGTCGCCGTGGCCCTGGGCCATGCCTCGATCGCTCTGCTGATCGCGCTGGCCTTCACCCTCACCACCCTCCAGACGCTCTTCGACAATGCCTCCACGGCCCTGCTGCCCGCCCTGGTGGACAGTGACGTGCTCGGCAGCGCGAACGCCCGCCTGATGACGGGACAGCGGGTCGCGGGCGGCCTCCTCGGCGCCCCCGCCGTCCCGCTGCTGATGGCGGCCGGCGCCGCCGTCCCCTACGTCGCGGACGCCGCCACCTTCCTGCTGGCGGCCGCCCTGGTCGCCACCCTGCGGACCAGCCCGCCCGAGCGCGCCCCCAGACCCGCGGGCAGCACCCTGCGACACGAGATCGCCGACGGACTGCGCACCCTGTGGCACGACCTGGCCCTGCGCCGCCTGTGCGCCGCCACCGCCCTGTGCAACATCGGCATGGGAGCGCTCATCGCCACCCTGGTACTCCTGGTCACCGGCTGGCTGCATGCCGGTACCGCGGGATACGCCGCCGCGGCCACCGCCTACACCGTCGGCAATCTCGCCGGAGGGGCGGTCGGCGGCCGGCTCGTGGCCCGTGCGGGACGGATGCGGGTGGTGCTGCTGGCCGGGACCGTGCAGATCGGCGCGCTCGTCGTCATGGGCTCGGTGCGCAGCCTGGCCGCCCTGGTCGCCGCCATGGCCGTCTTCGGGTTCATGGGCATGGTGTGGAACGTCAACACGACGACCCTGATGCAGCAACGCAGCCCCGCCGGGATGCTCGGTCGGGTCGCGGCCGCCTTCCGCACCCTCGCGGTCGCCGGGGCACCGCTGGGAGCACTGCTCGGTGGCGCCGTCGCCACTGCCTGGGGCCTCAACACGCCCGCGCTGCTGGCCGCCGCGTTCTTCGTCCTGTCCGTCACCGCGCTGATACCGGAGCGCAAGCGGGACATACCTGTTGTTGCGCCGCGGGACGGCTCGACGACAGGTCATGCCACGCGCTGATCAATTAGGTTGGGAACGGCAGCGGGGCAAGGTGCGCAGCAAGGACAGGCAGGAAAGAAGGCTGAACTCGGATATGAACGCAGACGGCCGTACCAGGCTCAACCAGACGCCGGAGTGGACCGCACTGGCCAAGCACCGCGAGGAGCTCGTCGGCGCCCATCTGCGGGACCTGTTCGCCGCCGATCCAGGACGCGGCGCCGGGTACACGCTCCAGGTCGGTGACCTGCACGTCGACTACTCGAAGCACCTGGTCACCGACGACACGCTGCGGCTGCTGCGCGAGCTGGCCGCCGCCACCGACGTGTTCGGGCTGCGCGACGCCATGTTCCGCGGCGAGAAGATCAACACGACCGAGGACCGGGCTGTGCTGCACACCGCGCTGCGCGCCCCGCGCGACGCGGTGATCGAGGTCGACGGGGAGAACGTCGTCCCCGCCGTGCACGCCGTGCTCGACAAGATGAGCGACTTCGCCGAGCGGGTCCGCTCCGGCGCCTGGACCGGACACACCGGCAAGCGCATCAAGAACGTGATCAACGTCGGCATCGGCGGCTCGGACCTCGGCCCGGCGATGGCGTACGAGGTGCTGCGCAGCTTCACCGACCGCGACCTCACGGTCCGCTTCGTGTCCAACGTGGACGGCGCCGACCTGCACGAGGCCACGCGCGACCTGGACGCGGCCGAGACGCTGTTCATCATCGCCTCGAAGACCTTCACCACCATCGAGACGATCACCAACGCGACATCCGCGCGTGACTGGCTGCTCACCGAGCTGAAGGCCGGTCAGGACGCCGTCGCCAAGCACTTCGTGGCGCTGTCGACCAACGCCGAGAAGGTCGCCGAGTTCGGCATCGACCCGGTCAACATGTTCGAGTTCTGGGACTGGGTCGGCGGCCGCTACTCCTACGACTCGGCGATCGGCCTGTCCCTGATGATCGCCATCGGCCCGGACCGCTTCCGGGAGATGCTCGGCGGCTTCCACCTGGTCGACGAGCACTTCAGGACCGCGCCCGCCGAGTCCAACGTGCCGCTTCTCATGGGCCTGTTGGGCATCTGGTACGACAACTTCCACGACGCCCAGTCCCATGCGGTGCTGCCCTACAGCCACTATCTGTCCAGGTTCACCGCCTATCTGCAGCAGTTGGACATGGAGTCCAACGGCAAGCACGTGGCTCGGGACGGGCAGGAGGTCGAGTGGCAGACCGGCCCCGTCGTCTGGGGCACCCCCGGTACCAACGGGCAGCACGCCTACTACCAACTCATCCACCAGGGCACGAAGTTGATTCCGGCGGACTTCATCGGCTTCGCCCGGCCGGTCGCCGACCTCCAGCCGGGCCTGATCGCCCAGCACGACCTGTTGATGGCCAACTTCTTCGCCCAGACGCAGGCGCTGGCCTTCGGCAAGACCGCGGACGAGGTACGCGCGGAAGGCGTGCCGGAGGAACTGGTCCCCCACAAGACGTTCGAGGGCAACCGCCCGACGACCACGATCCTCGCCCGCCACCTGTCCCCGTCCGTGCTCGGCCAGCTCGTCGCGCTCTACGAGCACAAGGTGTTCGTCCAGGGCGCGGTCTGGAACATCGACTCCTTCGACCAGTGGGGCGTCGAACTGGGCAAGGTCCTCGCCAAGCGCGTCGAGCCCGCCCTCACCGAGGGCGCGAAGGTCGAGGGCCTGGACGAGTCCACCAAGGCCCTGGTCGCGAAATACCGGGAGCTGCGCGGACGCCAGTGACCGTTCTCCGGGGCTCCGCTGATTCAGGGGAATCAGCGGAGCCCCGGAGGGGCGGCGGGGCCGAAACCCCGCCGCCCTCACCGTCGGGCAGACCTCGTCACGCAGACGCCGGCGGATACAGCGACCGCGGCAGTTGTGAGGCCGCCGCCGCGTCCAGCAGCCACAGGGTGCGCTGCCTGCCGTGGGCGCCCGCGGCCGGGGCCTGGATCTCGCCCGCGCCCGAGAGGGCGATGGCCGCGGCCTGCGCCTTGTCCTCACCCGCTGCCAGGAGCCACACCTCACGGGCCGCCCGGATCGCCGGGAGGGTGAGGGAGACCCGGGTCGGCGGCGGCTTGGGCGCGCCGTGCACGCCCACCACCGTGCGCTCCGTCTCCCGGACGCCGGGCAGCTCCGGGAAGAGCGAGGCCACATGCGTGTCGGGGCCGACGCCGAGCATCAGGACGTCGAAGGTCGGCACGGCGCCGTGGTTCTCGGGATCCGACGCCTCGGCCAGTTCCGCCGCGTACGCCTCCGCCGCCGCGTCGACGTCGGTGCCGTACGGACCGTCCGACGCGGGCATGGCGTGCACGCGCTTCGGGTCCAGGGGCACGGCGTCCAGCAGCGCCTCGCGCGCCTGGGTGACGTTGCGGTCCGGGTCGCCCTCGGGCAGGAACCGTTCGTCGCCCCACCAGATGTCGATCCGGCCCCAGTCGATGGCGTCCCGGGCCGGGGCCGCCGCGAGCGCGGCCAGCAGACCGTTGCCGTTGCGGCCACCGGTCAGCACCACCGACGCATAGCCGCGCGAGGACTGGGCGTCCACGACCTTGGTGATCAGCCGGGCCGCCGCGGCCTGCGCCATCAGCTCCTTGTCGTGGTGCACGACCAGCTGCGGAGTGCTCACTTCGCTGCCGCCTTCTTCGGCGGGGCCGGCTTCGGAGCCGTCTTCTGCTGCGGCTCCGCGGGCTCGGCCCCCGGCGCCTCCTGCGTCGCCTTGGCCGACCCGGTCAGCCGGTCCACGCCGTAGCGCAGCGCAGACGCGTACGTGTCGTCCGGGTCGAGGCGCCGCAGCTCCTCCGCGATCAGCTCGGCCGTCTCGCGGCGCTTGAGCGCCACCGCACGGTCCGGCTGGCCCTGGATGGACAGCGTGGCCAGCGAACCGTCCGCGCGGTCCAGCGCGATCGGGCCGCAGTCGGTGTCCATGCGCACCGCCGTCAGGCCGGGGCCCGACGACAGCGAGCGCTTGACGGGGACGTCCAGCCGGTCCGCGAGCCACATCGCCAGCAGCTCGCAGCTCGGGTTGAACTCCTCGCCCTCCACCTCGACGCCCTTGACCTCGCAGGTGACCTGGTCGAGGGCGGCGGCCAGCATCGAGCGCCAGGGCGTGATGCGGGTCCAGGACAGGTCCGTGTCGCCAGGCGTGTAGGCGTCGGCGCGCACGGCCAGCTCACGCACCGGCTGTTCGGCGGCGTAGGTGTCGGTGACCCGGCGCTGGGCGAGGGCGCCCAGCGGGTCCTTGGCCGGGTCGAGCGGCGCGTTCACCGGCCACCACACGACGACCGGCGCGTCCGGCAGCAGCAGCGGCAGGACGACCGAGTCGGCGTGGTCGACGACCTCGCCGTACAGCCGCAGCACCACCGTCTCACCGGTGCCCGCGTCCACGCCCACCCGCACCTCGGCGTCCAGACGCGAGGACGTGCGGTCGCGGGGGGTGCGGGAGACACGCTTGATGACCACGAGCGTGCGCGAGGGGTGCTCGCGCGACGCGTCGTTGGCGGCCTTCAGCGCGTCGTACGCGTTCTCCTCGTCGGTGACGATGACCAGGGTGAGCACCATGCCCACGGCGGGCGTGCCGATCGCTCGGCGGCCCTGCACCAGTGCCTTGTTGACCTTGCTGGCCGTGGTGTCCGTGAGGTCTATGTTCATGGCCGGCGCCAGCTCCGTCCGTCTCGTGCGAGCATCTCGTCGGCCTCCGCGGGGCCCCACGTGCCCGACGGGTACTGCGCGGGCTTGCCGTGCTTGTCCCAGTACTGCTCGATCGGGTCGAGGATCTTCCAGGACAGCTCGACCTCCTCCGTGCGCGGGAAGAGGTTGGCGTCACCCAGCAGCACGTCCAGGATCAGCCGCTCGTAGGCCTCGGGGCTCGACTCCGTGAACGACTCGCCGTACGCGAAGTCCATGGACACGTCCCGGATCTCCATCGAGGTGCCGGGCACCTTGGAGCCGAAGCGGACCGTGATGCCCTCGTCGGGCTGGACGCGGATGACGACCGCGTTCTGGCCCAGCTCCTCCGTCGCGGTGTGGTCGAAGGGGGAGTGCGGCGCCCGCTGGAAGACGACCGCGATCTCGGTCACCCGGCGGCCGAGCCGCTTGCCGGTGCGCAGATAGAAGGGGACACCCGCCCACCGGCGGTTGTCGATCCCCACCTTGATCGCGGCGTAGGTGTCCGTCTTCGACCTGGGGTCGATGCCTTCTTCCTGCAGATAGCCGATGACCTTCTCGCCGCCCTGCCAGCCCGCCGCGTACTGCCCGCGGACCGAGCTGCGGCCCAGGTCCTTCGGCAGCCGTACAGCGCCGAGCACCTTGGTCTTCTCGGCGGCCAGCGCGTCCGCGTCGAAGGAGGCGGGCTCCTCCATCGCGGTCAGCGCCATCAGCTGGAGCAGGTGATTCTGGATGACATCACGGGCGGCGCCGATGCCGTCGTAGTACCCGGCGCGGCCGCCGATGCCGATGTCCTCGGCCATGGTGATCTGCACGTGGTCTACGAAGGACCGGTTCCAGATCGGCTCGAACATCGTGTTGGCGAATCGCAGGGCCAGGATGTTCTGGACGGTCTCCTTGCCGAGGTAGTGGTCGATGCGGAACACCTGGTCCGGCTCGAACACCTCGTGGACGACCTTGTTGAGCTCCTCGGCCGACTTCAGGTCGTGGCCGAAGGGCTTCTCGATGACCGCGCGCCGCCAGGAGCCGCCCTCCTGGTCGGCCAGGCCGTGCTTCTTGAGTTGCTGGATGACCACCGGGAAGGAACGCGGCGGCACGGACAGATAGAAGGCGAAGTTGCCGCCCGTGCCCTGTGCCTTGTCCAGCTCGTCGATGGTCGAGCGCAGCCGCTCGAACGCGTCGTCGTCGTCGAAGGTGCCCTGGACGAAGCGCATCCCCTGGATGAGCTGCTGCCAGACCTCCTCACGGAACGGCGTACGGGCGTGTTCCTTGACGGCGTCGTGGACCTCCTGCGCGAAGTCCTCGTTCTGCCACTCGCGGCGGGCGAAGCCCACCAGCGAGAAACCCGGCGGAAGCAGACCACGGTTGGCGAGGTCGTACACGGCGGGCATCAGCTTTTTACGTGACAAATCGCCCGTGACGCCGAAAATGACCAGGCCCGACGGCCCCGCGATACGCGGGAGCCGTCGGTCTGCGGGGTCACGCAGCGGATTGCTGCTCGACAAGATGTCAGCCCTCCGAGGGCGTGAGGCGCTTCAGGACCGCCTCGGTCGACTTCAGCAGGTCGTTCCAGGACGCCTCGAACTTCTCGACGCCCTCGTCCTCCAGCACCTGGACCACGTCGTCGTACGAGATCCCGAGCTTCTCGACCGCGTCGAGGTCGGCGCGGGCCTGCTCGTAGGTACCGGCGATGGAGTTGCCGGTGATCTCGCCGTGCTCCTCGGTGGCCTGAAGGGTGGCCTCCGGCATGGTGTTCACCGTGTTCGGCGCCACCAGGTCGTCGACGTACAGAGTGGGCTTGTACGACGGGTCCTTGACACCCGTCGAGGCCCACAGCGGACGCTGCTTGCGGGCGCTCGCCTTCTCCAGCGCGTTCCAGCGGTCCGAGGAGAAGACCTCCTCGTACGCCTGGTAGGCGAGCCGGGCGTTGGCGACGGCAGCCTTGCCGCGGGCCGCCTTGGCCTCGGGGGTGCCCAGCGCGTCGATCCGCTTGTCGATCTCGGTGTCCACACGGGACACGAAGAACGACGCCACCGAACGGATCAGCGACAGGTCCAGGCCGCGCTCCTTGGCCTTCTCCAGACCGGCCAGGTAGGCGTCCATGACCTCGCGGTAGCGCTCCAGCGAGAAGATCAGCGTCACATTGACGCTGATGCCGAGGCCGATGACCTCGGTGATCGCCGGCAGGCCCGCCCTGGTGGCCGGGATCTTGATGAGCGTGTTGGGGCGGTCGACCAGCCAGGCCAGCTGCTTGGCCTCGGCGACGGTCGCCCTGGTGTTGTGCGCGAGCCGCGGGTCGACCTCGATCGACACCCGGCCGTCCTGGCCGTCGGTCGCGTCGAACACGGGGCGCAGGATGTCGGCGGCGTCACGGACGTCCGCCGTGGTGATCATGCGGACCGCCTCTTCCACGGTGACCTTGCGGGCTGCGAGGTCGGCGAGCTGCTGCTCGTACCCGTCGCCGCTGCTGATCGCCTTCTGGAAGATCGTCGGGTTGGTGGTGACGCCCACGACGTGCTGCTGGTCGATCAGCTCGGCGAGGTTGCCGGACGTGATCCGCTTGCGCGACAGGTCGTCCAGCCAGATCGCGACGCCTTCCTCGGAGAGGCGCTTCAGTGCGTCTGTCATGGAATTACATCTCCTACGTGTCGTATATGAGCGTCAGCGCTGGGCGGCGGCGATGGATTCCCGGGCCTTGGCGGCCACGTTCTCGGTAGTGAAGCCGAACTCACGGAAAAGGACCTTGCCGTCGGCGGAAGCACCGAAGTGCTCCAGGGAAACGATGCGGCCCGCGTCCCCGACGTACCGGTACCAGGTGAGGGCGATACCGGCTTCCACCGCGACCCGCGCCTTCACCTGCGGCGGCAGGACGCTGTCCCGGTACCCCTGGTCCTGCTCCTCGAACCACTCCACGGACGGCATGGACACGACCCGCGTCGGCACGCCCTCGGCCTGGAGCTGTTCGCGCGCCTCCACGGCGACGTGCACCTCGGAACCGGTCGCGATCAGGATGACCTGCGGCTCGCCACCCTCGGCCTCGAACATGACGTAACCGCCGCGCGCGGCATTCTCGTTGGGCTCGTACGTCGGCACACCCTGGCGGGTCAGCGCGAGGCCGTGCGGGGCGCCCTTGCCGAACTCCTTGGTGTAGCGCTTCAGGATCTCGCGCCAGGCGATGACGGTCTCGTTGGCGTCGGCCGGACGGACCACGTTCAGACCCGGGATCGCGCGCAGCGACGCCAGGTGCTCGACCGGCTGGTGCGTCGGGCCGTCCTCACCGAGACCGATGGAGTCGTGCGTCCACACGTACGTCACCGGGAGGTGCATCAGGGCCGACAGCCGTACGGCGTTGCGCATGTAGTCGGAGAACACCAGGAACGTACCGCCGTAGACACGGGTGCCACCGTGCAGGGTGATGCCGTTCATCTCCGCGGCCATGGAGAACTCGCGGATGCCGAAGTGGATCGTGCGGCCGTACGGGTTCGCCTCCGGCAGCGGGTTGTCCGCCGGCAGGAACGAGCTGGTCGCGTCGAACGTCGTGTTGTTGGAGCCGGCCAGGTCGGCCGAACCGCCCCACAGCTCGGGGATGACCGCGCCGAGGGCCTGGAGCGTCTTGCCGGAGGCGGCACGCGTGGCAAGGCCCTTGCCCGCCTCGAAGACCGGCAGCCCCTCGGCCCAGCCCGCGGGCAGCTCGCCCTTGCTGATGCGGTCGAACTCGGCAGCGCGCTCCGCGTTGTTCGCGCGCCACTCCTCGAACTGCTTCTCCCACTCGGCCTTGGCCTGGCTGCCGCGCTCCAGCGCCAGCCGGGTGTGGGCGATGACCTCGTCGGCGACCTCGAAGGACTTCTCCGGGTCGAAGCCGAGGACGCGCTTCGTGGCCTCGACCTCGTCGGCGCCCAGCGCCGAGCCGTGCGCGGCATGGCTGTTCTGCAGGTTCGGGGCGGGCCAGCCGATGATCGAGCGCATCGCGATGAAGGACGGCCGGTCCGTCACCTGCTTCGCGGCCTCGATCGCGTTGTAGAGAGCGTGCGGGTCCAGGTCGCCGTTCGGCTTCGGCGCGACGCGCTGCACATGCCAGCCGTACGCCTCGTACCGCTTGACGGTGTCCTCGGAGATGGCCGTCTCCGTGTCGCCCTCGATCGAGATGTGGTTGTCGTCCCACAGCAGGATCAGGTTGCCCAGCTCCTGGTGACCGGCCAGCGAGGACGCCTCCGAGGAGATGCCCTCCTCGAGGCAGCCGTCACCGGCGATGCAGTAGATGAAGTGGTCGAAGGGGGACTCGCCCTGGGCGGCGTCCGGATCGAACAGCCCGCGCTCGTAGCGGGAGGCCATGGCCATGCCCACCGCGTTGGCGACACCCTGGCCCAGCGGACCGGTCGTCGTCTCGACACCCGTCGTGTACCCGTACTCCGGGTGGCCCGGGGTCTTGGAGCCCCAGGTGCGCAGGGCCTCCAGGTCCGGCAGCTCCAGGCCGAAACCGGCGAAGTAGAGCTGGATGTAGAGGGTCAGGGACGAATGCCCCGCGGACAGCACGAAGCGGTCGCGCGCGACCCAGTCGGGGTCGGCCGGATCGTGCCGCATCACCTTCTGGAAGAGGGTGTAGGCGGCCGGCGCCAGGCTCATCGCCGTACCGGGATGGCCGTTGCCGACCTTCTGTACGGCATCGGCGGCCAGGACGCGGGCGGTGTCCACGGCCCGCTGGTCCAACTCGGTCCACTCGAGGTCTGTGGTGGTCGGCTTGGTGCTCACCCTGAGTCAGGGCTCCTCTCCACATGTCGAATGCCGGTGCACTGGACGCCCACCGGCCGTTGTCGAGCCTACCCCCGTGAGTACGTGCGTTTTCTCCGGTCATTCCAGACTGCCGGGACTCTTGGAAATCCGCCTCCCGACTGGCTTGTAGGACGTTTCGGCAAGTGAATACGGAGGCGCTCATCTGACCGCTCAATCGAGCCCTTGTGCGCACGTCGGACCTGCCCTTCCAACACGACCCCACCCCCGCGAAGGCCGAGGTATGGGCAACGTCTAAAGTGGCGTGGTACGCGCGAGCCTTTACCCGCACTTCACACGTAGGGGCTTGCTGGGATGTCTCTGTCAGGGGTGTGCGTGACGGCCGTCGAATCCCGTCCAGCGGGTGTGCTCGGTGCGAGCCAGAGCCCGAGCCGCAGGCCGTTCGGGGCCCGGACCAAGGCGTTCGTGGCTCTGACCAAGCCGCGGATCATCGAGTTGCTGCTCATCACCACCGTTCCGGTGATGTTCCTGGCGCAGCAGGGCGTGCCCGACCTGAAGCTGGTCCTGCTCACCTGCGTCGGCGGCTACCTCTCGGCGGGCGGCGCGAACGCGCTGAACATGTACATCGACCGCGACATCGACGCGCTGATGGACCGCACTTCGCAGCGCCCCCTGGTCACCGGCATGGTCAGCCCCCGGGAGTGCCTGGCCTTCGGCATCACGCTGGCGGTCGTCTCGACGCTGCTGTTCGGTTTCACCGTCAACTGGCTGTCCGCCTGGCTGTCACTCGGAGCGCTCCTCTTCTACGTCGTCGTCTACACGATGATCCTCAAGCGGCGTACGTCGCAGAACATCGTGTGGGGCGGCATCGCGGGCTGCCTGCCGGTGCTGATCGGCTGGTCGTCGGTCACGAACTCCATGTCGTGGGCGCCGATCGTCCTGTTCCTCGTCATGTTCTTCTGGACGCCGCCGCACTACTGGCCGCTGTCCATGAAGGTCAAGGAGGACTACGCGCGCGTGGGCGTGCCGATGCTCCCGGTCATCGCCTCCAACAAGGTGGTCGCCCGGCAGATCGTGATCTACAGCTGGGTGATGGTCGCCGTCTCCCTGCTGCTGACGCCCCTCGGCTACACGGGCTGGTTCTACACCCTGGTCGCGCTCTTGGCCGGCGGGTTCTGGCTGTGGGAGGCTCACGGGCTGCAAAGCCGCGCGAAGGCGGAGGTGACGGGCGCCAAGCTGAAGGAGATGCGCCTGTTCCACTGGTCGATCACGTACGTCTCGATCCTCTTCGTGGCCGTCGCGATCGATCCCTTCCTGCGCTGACGTACAGCTGACGTACGTCACAGGGCCCAGCCCTCGCCAGTCGATCTACTCGTGAATAGCATCCTGACCATGGCAGACACACAGCAGGTTGACGCGAAGGCCGAGCGCAAGGTGGCCCGGCTCGCCAAGCAGATCGACGCCTTCGCCAAGGCCCACGGCGGTGCCGAGGGCCAGGTGGCCTACATCGGCGAACGCGGCGCCCGCATCGTGCTCGTGGGCGAGGACGGCGGCTGGGGCGACCTGGTGGCCCCCACGTACGCCATCGCCGAACAGGCGGTCGAGAAGTCCGGCATCACCACGCACGAGTCGTTCGACGGCGAGTTCGCGGCGAAGGTGACGACAGGGCCGTACGAGTGGAAGAGGATGGCGGGCATCCAAATCGGCGGTTGATGCAGCGCCCCGACAGGGGCGCGGGGCTGTATCGATGTGCGGCTCCGCCGCGTGGGCGCGAGCAACCCAGGACGACGGTCAGCCGCCGAACAACCTCCCGTCCCTCCACGAACCGCGACCTGACACCCCGCTCACCCGTTAGTCCCGGCGAAGGCAGCCCAGCGCCAACGCCAATACGGGGAGTGTCCCGGTGATCGAAACCCCGTCCCTCGTGGACCAGTACTGCCACGGCGTACTGAGAACGGAGCTGGGCCTCGGTACCTTCGAGGCCCAGCTGGCCCGGACCGAGGGACCGCCCGCGCCCGGCACCACACTCTTCGACACCCAGACGGGCTTCGCCGTACGTCGCTGGTGCCCCCCGCTGCTCGGCCTCGAACCGCACTGCTCACCCGCGCGCTATCTCGCCCGGCGCCGTGAAGTCGGTGTACTGGAGGCGGGCCGCAGACTGCTGCGGGGCAGTGGCATCACGACCTATCTGGTCGACACGGGGCTGCCCGGCGATCTCACCGGCCCCGTCGAGATGGCCGCCGACGGCGCCGCCGATGCGCGCGAGATTGTGCGCCTGGAACTCCTCGCCGAGCAGGTCGCCGACACCTCCGGCACCGTCGAGTGCTTCCTCGCCAACCTCGCCGAGTCGGTTCACGGGGCCGCGGCGAACGCCGTCGCCTTCACCTCCGTAGCGGGTGTACGGCACGGACTGGCCCTGTCACCCGAGCCGCCCGGGCCCGGGGAGGTGCGGGGTGCGGCGGGCCGCTGGCTGGCCGGGCGGCGGGTCGGCGGCGAGCTGAGCGATCCCGTGCTGTTACGGCATCTGCTGTGGATCGCGGTCGCCTCGGGCCTGCCCCTCCAACTGCACGCGGGGCTCGGCGAACCGGGCTCGCGCATCGACCGCACGGACCCGGTGCTGCTCACGGACTTCGTGCGGGCCACCGCCGGCATGGGCACGGACCTGGTTCTGCTGCACGGCTACCCGTACCACCGCCACGCCGCCCATCTGGCCGAGGTCTTCCCGCACGTGTACGCGGACTCGGGCGCCGCGCTCGTGCGCACCGGCGCCCGTGCGGCCACCGTGCTCGCCGAGATCCTGGAGCTGGCGCCCTTCGGCAAGATCCTCTTCTCCAGCGGGGCCCACGGCCTGCCCGAGCTGCACGTCGTCGGCGCACGTCTGTTCCGTGAGGCCCTCGGCCGGGTGCTGGGCACCTGGGTCGCCGAGGGCGCGTGGTCGCTGACGGACGCGCAGCGCGTGGCCCGGCTGATCGCGGCGGGCAACGCACGGCGGGTGTACGGGCTGGACTGACGGCCCACGCGCGCGTGCCGTGCCGAAGTTCCCGCGGTGACGCCTACGCGCGCGTGCTCACGACCGTCTCGGCCGTCGGGCCGGGCAGGTCGGCCATCGCCTCGGGCCGCTCCCGCAGCGACAGCAGCACTCGCAGCACCCAGATCCAGATCAGCGCCGAGCCGAGCATGTGCAGGGCGACCAGGGCCTCGGGAAGGTGCGTGAAGTACTGGACGTAGCCGATGACGCCCTGCGCGAGCAGCACCAGGAAGAGTTCGCGGGTGCGGCGCAGTGGGCCCTCGGGCGCGTCGACCGCCTTGAGGACGAACCACAGGGCGAACGTCAGTGTCACCACGATCCAGGCGAGCACGGCGTGCAGCTTGGTGACCGTCTCCCAGTCGATCGGGATGCGCTCGACCTCGCTCGAGTCACCGGCGTGCGGGCCGGCTCCGGTCACCACCGTGCCGACCGCGATGAGCAGCACGGACGCGGCGACCAGGAACCACACCAGCTGCTGCACCGCCTTGCCGACCAGTGGCCGCGGCGCCCCGTCGCCCTCGCGGGTGCGCTGCCACATCACTGCGGCGACGGCGATGAGGGCCGAGGAGAGCAGGAAGTGGGCGGCCACCGTGTACGGGTTCAGGCCGACCAGGACCACGATGCCGCCGAGCACCGCGTTGCCCATGACGACCCAGAACTGAGCCCAGCCCAGCCGGGTGAGGGCGCGCCGCCACGGCTTCTGCGAGCGAGCGGCGACGATCGCCCAGCCGACGGCCGCGCACAGCACGTAGGTCAGCATGCGGTTGCCGAATTCGATGACGCCGTGGGCGCCCATCGCGCGGGTGGTCGTCAGCGAGTCGTCGGTGCAGGTCGGCCAGGTCGGGCAGCCGAGGCCCGAGCCGGTCAGCCGGACGGCACCGCCGGTGACCACGATGACCACCGACATCACGAGTGCGGCGAGTGCCGCACGCTGGACCGTCCGGGGATGCGGGGTCCAGCGTGCGGCGATGAAGGCGAGCGGGTTGCGCAGGGCCGCTTCGGCGTCGGCGCGGGTCAGCTTTGGCACGTGCACCATCGTAGGGCGCCGCTTGTGCACGCTTTCACGAGGGTCGGTCGAAACCGGTTCACCAGGGTTCGTCCGGGCGGGTCACTCCCAGCGGAAGAACGTCCCGGCCGCCGCGAGACCCGCGACCGCCCACACCGCCAGGATCCCCAGGTCGCCCCAGGGCGTCCCGGCCCCGTGCTGGAGCACGTCCCGCAGGCCGTCGGACAGCGCCGAGACGGGCAGCAGCCCCAGCACGTCCTGGGCGCCGGAAGGGAACTTGTCCAGCGGGACGATGACGCCGCCGCCGACGAGCAGCAGCAGGAAGACCAGGTTGGCGGCGGCCAGGGTCGCCTCGGCCTTGAGCGTGCCCGCCATCAGCAGGCCGAGCCCCGAGAAGGCGGCCGTGCCCAGGACCAGCAGGAGCAGGACGGCGGCGGGGTTGCCGTGCGGCGACCAGCCGAGCGCGAAGGCGATCACCGTGAGCAGGATCACCTGGAGGATCTCCGTGACCAGGACGGACGCCGTCTTCGCGGTCATCAGGCCCCAGCGCGGCAGCGGGGAGGAGGCGAGCCGCTTCAGTACGCCGTAGCGGCGCTCGAATCCCGTCGCGATGGCCTGCCCGGTGAACGCCGTCGACATCACGGCGAGCGCGAGGATGCCGGGGGCGAGGAAGTCGACCGCCTTGCCGGCGCCGGTGTCCACGATGTCGACGGAGCTGAACAGCACCAGCAGGAGTGTGGGGATCACGACGGTCAGCAGCAGCTGCTCACCGTTGCGCAGCAGCATCTTCGTCTCGAGCACGGCCTGGGCGGCGATCATCCTCGAGAGAGGAGCCGCGCCCGGCTTCGGAGCGTAGCGGCCCGTGGTGGTGGTCGTGCTGGTGGTCGCGGTCACGAACGCAGCTCCTTGCCCGTCAGCTCCAGAAAGACGTCTTCGAGGGTGTGCCGTTCGACCGAGATCCGGTCCGGCATCACGCCGTGCTGCGCGCACCACGAGGTGACCGTCGCCAGCAGTTGCGGATCCACCTTGCCGACCACCCGGTAGGAACCCGGGGTCAGCTCGGCGGCCGTGCAGTCGGCCGGGAGCGCCTTGAGGAGGGAGCTGGCGTCGAGGCCGGGGCGGCCGGTGAAGCGCAGGGTGTTCTCGGCGCCGCCGCGGCACAGCTCCTCGGGGGAGCCCTGGGCGATCACCCGGCCGGCGTCGATGATCGCGACGTCGTCGGCGAGCTGCTCGGCCTCGTCCATGTAGTGGGTCGTGAGGATGACCGAGACGCCGTCGGCGCGCAGGTCGCGGACCAGGTCCCAGGTGGCCCGGCGGGCCTGCGGGTCGAGGCCGGCCGTCGGCTCGTCCAGGAACACCAGCTCAGGGCGCCCCACCACGGCCATGGCCAGCGCGAGCCGCTGCTGCTGTCCGCCGGACAGCCGGCGGTACGTCGTACGGCCGCAGCTGCCGAGGCCGAGCCGTTCGATGAGCGCGTCCACGTCGAGCGGGTGCGCGTGCAGCTGCGCCACGTGGCGCAGCATCTCGTCGGCCCGGGCGGTCGAGTACACGCCGCCGGACTGGAGCATCACGCCGACCCGGGGCCGCAGCTCGGCCGACTGTCTCACCGGGTCGAGGCCCAGGACGCGCACCGTGCCGGAATCCGGCTTCCGGTACCCCTCGCAGGTCTCGACCGTGGTCGTCTTGCCCGCCCCGTTGGGGCCGAGTACGGCGGTCACCCCCGCCTGGGCCACCAGGTCCAGGCTGTTCACGGCTGTCTTCGTGCCGTACCGCTTCACCAGGGCCTGGACCTGGACCACGGGCTCACTTCGCATGGCTCCAGAGTCTAGGGAGAACTCCGGGCTCTCGGACGCGGGGGTGCGCGAACTCTTCGTCACCCGGTCGGCTCAGGGGCGCGGGCTGTATCGACGTGCGGCTGGGCCACGCGGGCGCGACCAGCCACGACGAAGCCGTCCAGATGATCATTTCCGCAGGTCGGATTAGGTATGCCTAAGTGATGCAGGGCACCGCGGACGGTTCGGGGCGCGGCTTGTCAGGGTCTGAGGAATTACGCAACAATGGCGTTGTGAAAAACGTCGACGAGGCTCGGGAGACCTCCACGGGGACCCCCCAGGAGGAGCTCGCGGCAGGGCTGCGCTCGGACCATCCGACGCGCAACCGGGTCGCGCGGTCCATCCTGGACCACGGCCCGTCGACCGTCGCCGAACTCGCCGGCCGGCTGGGCCTGACGCAGGCTGCTGTACGACGGCATCTGGACGCCCTCGTCGCCGAGGACGTGGTGGAGCCGCGCGAGCAGCGGGTGTACGGAGCGCGGACCCGCGGCCGCCCGGCCAAGGTCTTCGTGCTCACCGACTGCGGCCGCGACGCCTTCGACCAGTCGTACGACAAGCTCGCCGCGGACGCGCTCCGCTGGATCGCCGAGAAGGAGGGCGGCCCGGAGGCGGTCGCCGCCTTCGCCCGCGCCCGGATCACCGCGCAGGCGGGCGCGTACCGCAAGGCTGTCGAGAGTGTCACCCCCGACAAGCGCGCCGAAGCCCTGGCCAAGGCCCTGAGCGTCGACGGGTACGCTGCCACGGCGCGCAGCGCACCGGTCGGCGAACAGCTGTGCCAGCACCACTGCCCGGTCGCGCACGTCGCGGAGCAGTTCCCGCAGCTGTGCGAGGCGGAGACGGAGATCTTCGCCGAGCTGCTCGGAACGCACGTCCAGCGACTGGCGACCATCGCGCACGGCGACGGCGTCTGCACGACGTTCATCCCCAAGACAACCACTGACGCATCTGCAAGCACGGCCGGGAGGAACCCCGCATGACTCTCCCCATGGAGACTGCCCACCCCGAACTCGAGGGCCTGGGCAAGTACGAATACGGCTGGGCCGACTCCGACGAGGCCGGTGCCGCAGCGAAGCGTGGTCTGAACGAGGACGTCGTCCGCGACATCTCCGGCAAGAAGTCGGAGCCGGAGTGGATGACCAAGCTGCGCCTCAAGGGTCTGAAGCTCTTCGAGAAGAAGCCCATGCCGAACTGGGGCTCGGACCTGTCGGGCATCGACTTCGACAACATCAAGTACTTCGTGCGCTCCACGGAGAAGCAGGCGGAGTCCTGGGAGGACCTGCCCGAGGACATCAAGAACACGTACGACAAGCTCGGCATCCCGGAGGCGGAGAAGCAGCGCCTGGTCGCCGGTGTCGCCGCCCAGTACGAGTCGGAGGTCGTCTACCACCAGATCCGCGAGGACCTGGAGGAGCAGGGCGTCATCTTCCTCGACACCGACACCGCCCTGAAGGAGCACCCGGAGCTCTTCAAGGAGTACTTCGGGACCGTCATCCCCGCCGGTGACAACAAGTTCGCCTCCCTGAACACCGCCGTGTGGTCGGGCGGCTCCTTCATCTACGTCCCGCCGGGCGTCCACGTGGAGATCCCGCTCCAGGCCTACTTCCGCATCAACACGGAGAACATGGGCCAGTTCGAGCGGACCCTGATCATCGTCGACGAGGGTGCTTACGTGCACTACGTCGAGGGCTGCACGGCCCCGATCTACAAGTCGGACTCGCTGCACAGCGCCGTGGTCGAGATCATCGTCAAGAAGAACGCCCGCTGCCGCTACACGACCATCCAGAACTGGTCGAACAACGTCTACAACCTGGTCACCAAGCGCGCCGTGGCCTACGAGGGCGCGACCATGGAGTGGATCGACGGCAACATCGGCTCCAAGGTGACGATGAAGTACCCGGCCGTCTACCTGATGGGCGAGCACGCCAAGGGCGAGACCCTCTCCATCGCCTTCGCGGGCGAGGGGCAGCACCAGGACGCCGGTTCCAAGATGGTCCACATGGCGCCGAACACCTCGTCCAACATCGTCTCCAAGTCGGTGGCGCGCGGCGGCGGCCGCACCTCGTACCGCGGCCTGGTCGAGATCGGCGAGGGCGCCGCGGGCTCCAAGTCCAACGTGCTCTGCGACGCGCTGCTGGTCGACACGATCTCCCGCTCCGACACGTACCCCTACGTGGACGTCCGCGAGGACGACGTGTCCATGGGCCACGAGGCGACCGTCTCCAAGGTCTCCGAGGACCAGCTCTTCTACCTGATGAGCCGCGGGCTCTCCGAGTTCGAGGCGATGGCGATGATCGTGCGCGGCTTCGTCGAGCCGATCGCCAAGGAGCTGCCCATGGAGTACGCCCTTGAACTCAACCGGCTGATCGAGCTGCAGATGGAAGGCGCGGTCGGTTAATCACCGAGCCGCTGTCCCATCAAGCCACTTACGCAAGAAAGCGAGCATTACGACAGCCATGGCTGAGGCTCAGAACATCCCGGTGGGCTCCACCACCGCCGGCCAGATCGCGGTGGCCGCCGAGTCGACCGTCGCCACGCGCATGAGTGCGCCCCCGTCCTTCGACGTGGCGGACTTCCCGGTCCCGCACGGCCGTGAGGAGGAGTGGCGGTTCACGCCGCTGGAGCGCCTGCGCGGGCTGCACGACGGCACCGCCGTCGCGAACGGCGCGGGCGTGAAGGTCGCCGTCGGGGCCCCCGAGGGCGTCACCGTCGAGACCGTCGGCCGCGACGACGCGCGGCTCGGCAGGGCCGGCGTCCCGGTGGACCGCGTCGCCGCCCAGGCGTACTCCGCGTTCGAGCAGGCCGGCGTGGTCACCGTCCCCAAGGAGATGGTGCTCACCGAGCCGATCCGCATCGCCGTGCACGGCGAGGGGGGGATCGCGTATGGTCACCAGGTCATCGAGCTGGGTGCCTTCGCCGAGGCCGTCGTCGTCATCGACCACACCGGTGACGCCGTGCTCGCCGCCAACGTCGAGTACATCCTCGGCGACGGCGCCAAGCTGACCGTCGTCTCCGTCCAGGACTGGGACGACAAGGCCGTGCACGTGGCCCAGCACAACGCCCTCGTCGGCCGGGACGCGACCTTCAAGTCGGTCGTCGTCACCTTCGGCGGCGACGTCGTACGGCTGCACCCGCGCGTCAGCTACGCGGGCAGCGGCGGCGAGGCCGAGCTGTACGGCCTGTACTTCACCGACGCCGGTCAGCACCAGGAGCACCGCCTCCTGGTCGACCACAACACGCCGCACTGCAAGTCCAACGTCGCCTACAAGGGCGCGCTCCAGGGCGACGACGCGCACGCGGTGTGGATCGGCGACGTGCTCATCGAGGCCAAGGCCGAGGGCACGGACACGTACGAGATGAACCGCAACCTCGTCCTCACGGACGGCGCGCGCGTCGACTCGGTGCCGAACCTCGAGATCGAGACCGGCGAGATCGTCGGCGCCGGCCACGCCTCCGCCACCGGCCGCTTCGACGACGAGCAGCTCTTCTATCTGATGGCCCGCGGCATCCCGGAGTACGAGGCCCGCCGCCTGGTGGTCCGAGGCTTCTTCGCCGGACTGGTCCAGCAGATCGGTGTCGCGGACATCGAGGAGCGCCTGCTCGCCAAGATCGAGGAGGAGCTGGAGGCGTCCGTCGCATGAGCGCCTTCGTACGCGTCTGCGGGCTGAGCGAGCTGGAGGACGACACCCCGAAGCGGGTGGAACTCGACGGCACGCCGGTCTCGGTCGTGAAGACCGAGGGTGAGGTGTTCGCCATCTACGACATCTGCTCCCACGCGAACGTCTCCCTCTCCGAGGGCGAGGTGGAGGACTGCCAGATCGAGTGCTGGCTGCACGGCTCCAGCTTCGACCTCCGCACCGGCAAGCCGTCCGGCCTTCCCGCGACGCGCCCCGTCCCCGTATACCCCGTAAAGATCGAAGGGGACGACGTGCTCGTCTCCCTCACCCAGGAGTCCTGAGGCACCCATGGCAACGCTTGAAATCCGAGACCTGCACGTCACCGTCGAGGCCGACAACGCCACGAAGGAGATCCTCAAGGGCGTCGACCTCACCGTGAAGCAGGGCGAGACGCACGCCATCATGGGCCCCAACGGCTCCGGCAAGTCGACCCTCGCCTATTCGCTGGCGGGTCACCCGAAGTACACGATCACCGAGGGCACCGTGCTGCTCGACGGCGAGGACGTCCTGGCGATGTCCGTCGACGAGCGCGCCCGCGCCGGCCTGTTCCTGGCGATGCAGTACCCGGTCGAGGTCCCCGGCGTCTCGGTCTCCAACTTCCTCCGCTCCTCCGCCACGGCCATCCGTGGTGAGGCGCCGAAGCTGCGCACCTGGGTGAAGGAGGTCAAGGAGACCATGGAGCGCCTGCACATGGACCAGTCCTTCGCCGAGCGCAACGTCAACGAGGGCTTCTCCGGCGGTGAGAAGAAGCGCCACGAGATCCTTCAGCTCGAGCTGCTCAAGCCGAAGATCGCGATCCTGGACGAGACCGACTCGGGCCTGGACGTCGACGCCCTGCGCATCGTCTCCGAGGGCGTCAACCGCGTCCGCGAGACCGGCGAGGTCGGCACCATGCTGATCACCCACTACACGCGCATCCTGCGCTACATCAAGCCCGACTACGTCCACGTCTTCTCCGGCGGCCGGATCGTCGAGTCCGGCGGCGCCGAGCTCGCCGACAAGCTGGAGGACGAGGGCTACGAGGCATACACGAAGGGCGGCGCATCCGCGTGACACAGCTGCCGGGCCTCCTCGACACCGAGGCGATCCGCAAGGACTTCCCCGTCCTGGACCGTCTGGTCCACGACGGCAAGAAGCTCGTGTACCTGGACAACGCCGCTACCTCACAGAAGCCGCGCCAGGTGCTGGACGCCCTCGGGGAGTACTACGAGCGCTACAACGCCAACGTCCACCGCGGTGTGCATGTGCTCGCCGAGGAGGCCACGGCGCTGTACGAGGGCGCGCGGGACAAGGTCGCGTCGTTCATCAACGCGCCCAGCCGCGACGAGGTGATCTTCACCAAGAACGCCTCCGAATCGCTCAACCTCGTGGCGAACATGCTGGGCTGGGCCGACGAGCCCTACCGCGTGGACCACGAGACCGAGATCGTCATCACGGAGATGGAGCACCACTCCAACATCGTGCCGTGGCAGCTGCTGTCGCAGCGCACGGGCGCGAAGCTGAAGTGGTTCGGCCTGACCGATGACGGCCGCCTGGACCTGTCCGACATCGACGAGATCATCACGGAGAAGACGAAGATCGTCTCCTTCGTCCTGGTCTCCAACATCCTGGGCACGGTCAACCCCGTCGAGGCGATAGTGCGCCGCGCGCAGGAGGTCGGCGCGCTCGTGTGCATCGACGCCTCGCAGGCCGCGCCGCACATGCCGCTGGACGTGCAGGCCCTCCAGGCCGACTTCGTCGCCTTCACCGGCCACAAGATGTGCGGCCCGACGGGCATCGGCGTCCTGTGGGGACGCCAGGAGCTGCTCGAGGACCTGCCTCCGTTCCTGGGCGGCGGCGAGATGATCGAGACGGTGTCGATGCACTCGTCGACGTACGCTCCCGCCCCGCACAAGTTCGAGGCGGGCACCCCGCCGATCGCCCAGGCGGTCGGTCTCGGCGCGGCGATCGACTACCTGAACTCGATCGGCATGGACAAGATCCTCGCCCACGAACACGCGCTGACCGAGTACGCGGTACGGCGCCTGTCCGAGGTCCAGGGCCTGAAGATCATCGGTCCGACGACGGCCGAGGACCGAGGGGCCGCGATCTCCTTCACGCTGGGCGACATCCACCCGCACGACGTGGGCCAGGTCCTGGACGAGCAGGGCATCGCGGTCCGGGTCGGCCACCACTGCGCGCGGCCGGTCTGCCTGCGGTACGGAATTCCTGCGACCACGCGAGCGTCGTTCTATCTGTACTCCACGCCGGACGAGATCGACGCTCTGGTCGACGGCCTGGAGCACGTACGGAACTTCTTCGGCTGAAGGGCGTGCTGAAAAGGTGAAGCTGGACTCCATGTACCAGGAAGTCATCCTGGACCACTACAAGAACCCGCACGGGCGTGGTCTTCGGGATGGCGACGCCGAGGTGCACCACGTGAACCCGACGTGCGGCGACGAGATCACCCTTCGCGTGAAGTATGACGGAACGACCGTCCAGGACGTCTCGTACGAGGGCCAGGGCTGCTCCATCAGCCAGGCCAGCGCGTCCGTCCTCAACGAACTGCTCGTGGGCAAGGAGCTGGCGGACGCGCAGAGGATCCAGGAGACCTTCCTGGAGCTGATGCAGTCCAAGGGCCGGGTCGAGCCCGACGACGCGATGGAGGAGGTGCTGGAGGACGCGGTCGCGTTCGCCGGCGTCTCCAAGTACCCGGCCCGGGTCAAGTGCGCCCTCCTCAGCTGGATGGCGTGGAAGGACGCGACGGCCCAGGCGCTGGGCGGAGCCGACGCCGAAAGGAAGACGGCATGAGCGACACCGTGGAGATGAAGCCGGTCTCGGAGGAGGAGCTCCGCGAGGCCCTGATGGACGTCGTCGACCCCGAGCTGGGCATCGACGTCGTCAACCTCGGCCTGATCTACGGCATCCACATCGACGACGCGGCGAACATCGCCACCGTCGACATGACCCTGACCTCGGCGGCCTGCCCGTTGACGGACGTCATCGAGGACCAGGCCAAGTCCGCCACGGACGGCCTCGTCAACGAGCTGCGCATCAACTGGGTCTGGATGCCGCCGTGGGGCCCCGACAAGATCACGGACGACGGCCGCGAGCAGCTGCGCGCGCTGGGCTTCAACGTCTGAGTTCGCATATACGTGCATGAGGCGGCGGCACCGTGCGGGTGCCGCCGCCTCATGCTGTGCGGGCCGGCTCAGGGCGTGATGCGGGCGACCTGCGGGTCGTGGTCCCCTCGTCTGGCCGGAGAACTCGCTGTCGATGTGCGCTATGTCGTAGTCGACGCTGGTGATCGACGAACCCTCTGTGCCCGAGAGCTACGGCGGGATGGACGTGATGTGTTCGCAGTACGTCGTCTACGCGCGTCATTCGTGGATCGTGCGTCATGCTCCGTACAACGTCGTTATGTACGCTCGTACACATGGGATACCTGTTGCTCGCCGGAGCCATAGCGGCCGAGGTGGCCGCCACGACGGCGATGAAGTACAGCGACGGCTTCAGCAGGCTGGGCCCCTCGCTGGTGACCGCCCTCGGGTACGTCGTCTCGTTCCTCCTGCTCGCGCGGACCCTGAAGACGGTGTCGATCGGAACGGCGTACGCGATCTGGTCCGGGGTGGGCACCGCGACCATCGCCGTGCTCGGCCTGCTCCTGTTCGGTGAGGGCCTGAACCTCACCAAGGTGGCCGGCCTCGTGCTGATCATCGGGGGTGTGGTGGTGCTGAATCTGGGCGGCGCGCACTGATGGCCGCCCGGCGCTACGACCCGGAGCGACGGCAGCGGATCATCGACGCGGCGATCCGGGTGGTCGGGGCGAACGGCATCGCCGGCCTGAGCCACCGCTCGGTGGCCGCGGAGGCGGACGTACCGCTCGGCTCGACGACGTACCACTTCGCGACGCTCGACGAACTGCTGGTCGCGGCCCTTCGCCAGACCAACGAGGGCTTCGCGAAGACGCTCGCCGAGTGGCTGCCGGAGGAGGGCGGGGGCGATCTCGCGACGGACCTGGCCCGGGCGACGGGTGAGTGGCTGGCGGGTGACCGTACGGGCGTGGAGCTGGAGTACGAGTTGTATCTGGCCGCCCTGCGCCGCCCCGCGCTGCGGCCCGTCGCGGCGGAGTGGGCCGAGGAGACGGCGGAACGACTGGCGACCCGCACGGACCCGGTGACGGCACGGGCCCTGATCGCCCTGCTGGACGGCATCTGCCTGCAGGTACTGCTGACGGGGGCGTCGTACGACGAGGAATACGCACGGCAACTCCTGGCCCGGGTGATCCCGTGAACCGGTCGTTCGGCGAACCCACGCCCGGTACCTGAGACGTACGGCTCATCGGTTCGCTCGTGCGAGGCCCCTCACGTTAGGTTTCCCCTATGACCGACACGACTGCTCCTCGCACCACCGGCGCCGTTGCCGCCGGGCTCGCCACCGTCGCCGCCGACGGCACCGTTCTCGACACCTGGTTCCCCGCCCCCGAGCTGGCCGCGGAGCCCGGCCCGTCCGGCACCGAGTCGTTGTCGGCCGAACAGGCCGCGGAACTGCTCGGCGAGGGCGCCGCGCAGGCGATCGGCCCCGACGCCCGCCGCAACGTCGAGGTGGTGGCGGTCCGCACGGTCATCACCTCGCTCGACGCGAAGCCGATCGACGCGCACGACGTCTATCTGCGCCTGCACCTGCTCTCCCACCGCCTGGTCAAGCCGCACGGCCAGAGCCTGGAGGGCATGTTCGGCTTCCTGGCCAACGTCGCCTGGACCTCGCTCGGACCGGTCGCCGTCGACGAGATCGAGAAGGTGCGCCTCAACGCCCGTGCCGAGGGCCTGCACCTCCAGGTCACCTCGATCGACAAGTTCCCGCGCATGACGGACTACGTGGTCCCGAAGGGCGTGCGCGTCGCCGACGCGGACCGGGTCCGGCTGGGCGCGCATCTCGCCGAGGGCACGACGGTCATGCACGAGGGCTTCGTGAACTTCAACGCGGGCACGCTCGGCACGTCGATGGTCGAGGGCCGTATCTCGGCCGGAGTCGTGGTCGGCGACGGCTCCGACATCGGCGGCGGCGCGTCCACCATGGGCACGCTGTCCGGTGGCGGCAACGTGATCATCTCCATCGGCGAACGCTGCCTGATCGGTGCCGAGGCGGGCGTCGGCATCGCACTCGGCGACGAGTGCGTGGTCGAGGCGGGCCTGTACGTCACGGCCGGCACCCGCGTCACGATGCCCGACGGCCAGATCGTCAAGGCCCGTGACCTCAGCGGCGCGTCCAACATCCTCTTCCGCCGCAACTCACTCTCGGGCAAGGTCGAGGCCCGCCCGAACAACGCGGTCTGGGGCGGCCTGAACGACATTCTGCACAGCCACAACTGACCAGGGGTGGCCGTGACCTGCGGCCGCCTGCTCGATCCTGACCAGTTGCTGAGCTGTCGACAACTGTCGGGGTTGGTCACCATCGAGCGCCCTTCCACGGCCCCACGACGGCCCGGGAGGGCGCTCATGCGTGAGCACCGCTTCAGGAGTTCGATCGGCTGATCAGTGCGGCCGTGGTCGGTGCCGTCGACCGCTGGAAATCATGTCGCCTCTGCGTGCTCTGATCCGCCGCCTTTGATGTCAGCCACGGATGTCACAGGGCTCCTCTGCGCCCGGCGTTTCGCGAGCGCATCCGACCAAGGTGATGTTGAGCGCCCTTCCACGGCCCACAGACGGTCCAGAGCGCCGCGGCTGTGCTGCGGTCCCGTGCAGCGGCAAGACCTGGGGGTGTGATGGGGCGGCCGTTGGCTGTACGAGGCTGTCGGTGGCACGTACTAACGTGCCCGCAGCGTCCCGTCGATCTTTGTGCGCTTGAGGAGTCACGATGCCCAGAGACACCCCCGAGCTGCCCGCGAAGGATCTGCGCACCCTGATACCGGAGTACGCGGGCCTGGGCCGGGAAACCACCCTCCTCAATCCGGAGCCCGGCGACCCTGGCGTGCGGGAGAGCTCGCTCGGAGGCGAGCCGCTGTGGCCCGCGGACGAGCCGTGGCCGTACTGCGCGCAGGAAGACCACTGGACGTACGGGTCCGACTGGCGCAACACCACCCCGATTGTCCCGGGCGCGGTGCCGATGGTGCCGATCCTCCAGCTGTTCGCCCGGGATGTGCCGGGGTTGGAGTTCCCGGAGGGCAAGGATCTGCTGCAGCTGGTTTGGTGCGCGCTGACCCATGAGCAGGATCCCGGGCCGGTGCTGCCGCGGCTGTACTGGCGCAACGAGGCGGAGGTCGTGGCCGGAGGGCTGCTGTCCGAGATCCCCCGGGTGAGCGAGGGGGAGTACGACGAGGACCACATGCCGGAACCGTCCACGTTGTCCCCGACTACCGCGGAGGACTGTCCGAGGTGGCTCGATCTGCCCAAGGACATGTGGGAGACCTGGGAACCTCGTCTCCGGTTGCCGACGGGCGGCTCCATGTGGCCATCCGACTCCAACATCATCGGGACGAAGGTCGGCGGCTGGCCCGCCTGGACGCAGCCTGCCGACTGGCCGGACTGCGAGAGAGGACACCGCATGGAGCACCTTCTGACCATCACCGGCGACATACAGTTGGGCGACTGCGGCGGCGTCTACTTCTTCCATTGCCGCCAGTGTCCCGGCCTCCCGTGGGACTGGCGCTTCGACTGCCACTGACAACTGAGGCCGGTGGAGTGTCACTGCGCGGGTCAGCGCTGTCGAGTGCCGTCAGGGGCCGCTGTAAGCCCTGAGGGCGGGCATCGGCTGCTGCCACCGTACCGGCCAATTCTGTGCCTCGCGTCCCAGTCGGCGGACTGTGAGCCACCCCGCGTCCGTCGTCAGCGCCTCATAGGTCCACCTGGCGGCGTGTGCCGGCCCGTTCATCGCGTCGATGGTCGCGTCAATGCGTGAGAGGCGCGACTCCACTACGGCATCGATACGACCAGTTTCGGCAAGGACCAGGATCGTGCCCCCTGCGTTTTCGTAGTCCAGGGCCAGGTCGTCCGTTTCGAGTCGGTACCTGTCGAGCCACGCGATCTGATCCCTGGCATCTGCGGCGAGCGTCGTGAGAGTCGAGATCAGGTACGTCGATGCGCTTGCTTCGGACAGCTTCTGCTCGCCAGAACAGCCACCACTGACCCAGGTGTCGAAGTGTCCTTCCGCTGTTCGTGGGAGGGCCTTTGTCATAGGGACGCCGCGAAGTCCGCCAGCGCGGCGAAGTCCGGGTCGCGCAGGCCGATGCGTGGGTCGACGTGGTGGAGCAGGGACGGGGCGGGGTGGTGGGTGGTGACGTAGAGGGCGTCTGACGGGCTCTGTTCGTCGTCGATCCAGGCGAACGGGCGGCCCGCCGCGTACCTCACGATCGCCTCCGTCTTCCAGTGGACCCCGTCGGGGCGCAGGGCGAGCAGGGACGTGCCGAAGTCGACGTACGGCAGGGCGGGGAGGCCGAGGACCGGGGCGATCCAGCGGTTGGCCTCGGCCATCCAGGTGGTCGCCCAGCACAGGTCGTAATCGAGGTCCAGCAGCGCCGGGCCGTGGTCCGGGTTCAGCCAGACACGCAGGGCGCGACCGGGGTGCAGGGGCACCCTGATCGTCGTATAGCCCTCGGGACGCCGCTCGGGCTGCGCGGCGTACGGGTTGAGGGGGCCGTCGACGTCCAGGAACAACAGGGGGCGGCTCACGGGGACAACGTACGGCACCCCCTGGCCCCGGCCGGATCGAATTTCCGGCCCGGACTTTCTCGCGCGGACTTTCTCGCCCGGACAGGCATAGTGGTGCCTCTCCACGCGCGTCACCAGGGGTGGAGGGAGCGGGCACCGGGTCCGCCCGGGCGAGTAGAAGGTGACGATGGATGTCGAAGCGCAGGAGAACTTCCGTGAGTTCGTGGCGAACCGGTCGTCCGCGCTGCTGAAGACCGCCGTACTGCTCGCCGGCGGTGACCGGCACGCCGCCGAGGACCTGCTCCAGAACGCCCTCATCAAGGCGGCCGGGCGCTGGCAGCGGATCGACGAGCCCGAGGCCTATGTACGACAGATCCTGTACCGGCAGCAGATCAGCCGCTGGCGCCTGAAAGGGCGGCGGCGCGAACTCAGCGTCGCCGAACCGCCCGAACACGCCGCGGCCCCCGACGCCTCGTCCGCCGCCGAACTGCGCCTCGTCCTGCGCGCCGCCCTGTCCCGGCTCACCGCCCGCCAGCGCACTGTCCTGGTGCTGCGCTACTTCGAGGACCTGCCGGAGGCCGACGTCGCCCGGCTCCTCGGCTGCTCCGTCGGCACCGTACGGTCCACCACCCACCGTTCCCTGGCCCGGCTGCGCACGCTCGCGCCGGAACTGGCCGCGCTCGGTCCCGACGGCGCCGAGCAGCCGCCGTCCCGTGACTTCTCGCCCGTGGAGGTGCGTCCGTGAACGTCGAGGAACTCGTGCGCGACACCCTGCGGGAACAGGCCGCGGAACAGCCGCCGGCGGGACCGGGGTTCGCCGACCGCGTGCTGTCCGCCCGCCGGCGCCGCCGTACCCGCAGGCTCGCGTCCATCGCCGCCGCCGTGGCCGCCGTGGTCGCCGTAGCGGTGGCCGTCCCCCTGCTGGATCCGGGCCGGCACGACACACGCCCCTCCGGAGTGCTCGACGGCACCGGCACCACGGCCCACCCGGACCAGTCGCCGCCCCGCGACCTGATCGCCGCCGGGAACGTGGCGCTGGCCGCGTACTACACCCAGGACATCGTGAAACTGACCGCCGACCGGGCCGTCTACGCCCGCACCTACTGGCTCCTGGACCCAACGACCGCGACCTACAAGAAGGACGCGCGATGGGGCTTCGTCGCCGTCGCTCCGGGGATGCGGACCGCCGCCGTCCTGGAGCGGACCCTGCCCGCGCGCCGCATCGGGCTGCTCGATCTGGCCACGGGGAAGATCGACCGATGGATCCCGGCCGCCCACGGGGCCGGAGGACTCGCCTTCTCGCGCGACGGGAGCAGACTCCTTGCGACGACCTACGCCGAACAGCCCGATCTACGCCACAGGGAGACGGTCTACGACGCAAAGGGCAAGAAGCACGAGGAGTGGCTGGCGCGGCCCAACGAGACGAGCCGCACCGGCTTCTCCGTCGTCGACGTGGCCACCGGCCATGAAAGTCCGTGGAGCAAGGTGGCGACGGACGGGGACACCTTCGGCCGCGCGGACTTCTCCTTCACGCACGACGCCGCGCTGGTGTTCGCGCCCATCGTCGGCAGCCGGGACGGGATGCAGCGGTTCCATGATCTCGAGGGCCACGAGATCGCCGCGCCCGCCAACGAGCGGTATCTGCGGTCGGATGTCGACGCGCGGCTCTCGCCGGACGGCCGGCTCGGCGCGGTCGGGCTGACTGCCGAAGCCAAGGACAAGTCGTGGTCCAAGATCGTCGACCCGGTCAGTGGCCAGGAGGTCACCAGGGTGCGCGGGGCCCGTCTGCTCGCCTGGGTGGACGACCGACGGCTCGTCGCCTGGGAGCGGACGCCCGACTCGGCCGAGTACCGGCCCCGGCTCGTGCTGGTCACCATCGGCAGCGACAAGGTCGTCCAGCTCAGCGGCACGCGTGAACAGGACGTCTCCCCCGATCGGGAGAACGTCTGGGAGCCCGTCCTCGCCCAGCGCTGATCAGTCGGCCACGCACTCTTCGTACGCCGCCAGCAGCCCGTCGGTCGCCTCCCGGCCGGCGGGCAGCAGCGGTGGCCGTACCGGGCCGCCGGGCAGGCCGAGCCGGCCCAGCAGGGTCTTCGCGGTGACCGTGCCCGGCAGGCCCGCGTCCGTCATCGCCTCGATGAGAGGAGTGGCCCGCTGCTGGAGGCGGGCCGCGCGGGCCGTGTCGCCCGCCTCGAACGCGGCCAGGATGTCGGCGACTTGGCGCGGGACGACGTTCGCGACGGTGCTCACGCAGCCCGCCGCGCCGACCGCGCGCAGGGCGAGGACGTGTTCGTCACAGCCCGCGTAGTACGCCAACTCCGTACGCGCCAGCACCTTCTGTGTGCCGAGGAAGTCATAGGAGCAGTCCTTCACCGCCACGATCCGCGGATGCTCCGCGAGCCGGATCATCGTCTCCGGGGCGATGCGGGTGCCGGTGCGGCCCGGGATGTCGTACAGCATCACCGGCAGCCCGCTCGCGTCCGCGACCGCCCGGAAGTGCGCCTCCAGGGCGTCCTGCGGCGGCTTGCTGTAGTACGGCGTCACCACCAACACCCCGTCCGCGCCTGCCTTTTCGGCCGCGAGAGCGAGTTCGGTGGTGTGCCGCGTGTCGAAGGTGCCGACGCCCGCGACGAGCGGGACCCGGTCGCCGACGGCTTCCCGGACGGCTCGGACCAGCTCCGCCTTCTCGGTGTCCGTGGTGGTCGGGGACTCACCGGTCGTCCCGTTCAGTACCAGGCCGTCACAGCCCTCCGCCACCAGCCGGGCGGCCAGCGCGCGGCCTCCTTCGAGGTCGAGGGCGCCCTCGGCGGTGAAAGGCGTGACCATCGCGCAGAGAGCGCGGCCGAAGGGCGGGGCGGTGCCGGCTGGGTTCGTCATGACGGTAGTCTCGCCACGGCGACAGTGAAGCTCCACTTAAATCTTCTACGAGATATGAATAAGCAATACTTCAGAGACGAGGGGTGCGGAGCCGTGGCCGAGGTGCGCGCATGCGTCCAGGCCCTATGTCCAACTCGGCCCCTCATGGGTCACTATGGGCCGGGACGGTCATCGACTGCAGGGCATGGGAGGCACCATGAAGCTCGGCAAGGCACTGGCCACCGGGGTCGCGGAGGAGCGGCCCGTGGACCACGAGGAAATGCTCGAAGTCCCCGAGGAGACCCGGGAGTTCGAGGTTCCCGCCGCCGAAGAGGTCCCGGTCGCCCGATGAGGCTGCGGCTCCCGGCGGAACGACCGGCGGAGCCGCCGACCGGATACAAGATCGCCCACCCGGTGCTGTCCCAGGACGGCACCCGGGCCGGGTTCACCGGTGTGTCGCTGGGCGGCGCACTGCCGTACGGCGTCCTCGACGACGCGTCCTGTGTCTACGGGCGAGGGCACCGTCCGCCGGCGCGGCTGTGCGACTGCGGCTTCCACTGCGTGCACGACCGTACGGCCGCCGAGGCGTTCCTGTGTACGGCTGAACACCGGGCGGCGGTCCTGCTCGAGGTCTCCGTCCTCGGTGCCTATATCAGGTTCGAGCGCGGCTTCCGGTATGCCCGGCAGCGCGTGCGTACCGCCGTCGTCGGGCCGTGCGCCTGCGGGGCGGTTGCGGGTGCTCTCGCCGACGCGGGCTGGGGGCGCCCCGGCTGGCGTGCTCTTGCGCCCGCCTGCGCGGGGTGTGTGCGCGGTCGTACGTCCGTCTCGCTCGCCGGGTTCGCCCGGCTGGCCGGGGACGGGCTGCGGGTGGTGGCCGGCGGCGGGCGCGCGCTCGCAGCGCCGGAGGGGCTCGGGGTGCCCGAACTCGTCGCGGAGGCCGCCCTGTTGCAGGCCCGCCTCGACTGGTTCCAGGCCCAGCTGGCCCGGCTGGGGGAGGGCGGGGGCAAGGGGTAGCGAGCCAACGGCCGCGGTGTGGTTCGGCATGTCCTCTCACCGAAAACTTCAGTCTCCTGGACAAAAAAAGTTTTCGGTGAGAGTGTGGACGCATGCTGGACGTGACCGTGATCGAGGACCCCGAGGCCGCCGCCGTGTCGCTGGACCCCATACGGGCCCGGCTGCTCGCCGAGCTGGCCGCCGCACCCGCGTCGGCCGCGATGCTGGCCGGCAAGGTGGGGCTGCCCCGGCAGAAGGTGAACTACCACCTGAAGGCGCTGGAGCGGCACGGCCTGGTCGAACTGGCCGGTGAGCGGCGCAAGGGCAACGTCACCGAACGGCTGATGCGCGCGACCGCCGCGTCGTACGTCATCTCGCCGCTCGCGCTCGCCGCCGTGCAGCCGGACCCGGACCGCTTCCGGGACCAGCTGTCCGCCCGCTATCTGCTCGCGCTCGGCGCCCGGCTCGTCCGGGACGTCGGCACGCTGATCACCGGCGCGACGAAGGCCCGCAAACGGCTCGCGACATACGCGCTGGACGGCGAGGTCCGCTTCGCCTCCGCCGCCGACCGGGCCGCCTTCGTCCAGGAACTGACGGCGGGCGTGAGCGCCCTGATCCGCAAGTACGACGCCCACGACGCGGAGAACGGCCGGGACCACCGGATCGTCGTCGCCGTCCATCCCACGGTCAAGGACCCCGCGGTCGAAGATGCCGCGGTCGCTGACCAGTCCCCCACCCCCGAACTCGAGAACGAGTGAGCAGGAGCCCGTAATGTCCAAGGAATTCGAGATCGCCCGCGAGTTCGAGGTCGACGCCACGCCCGGGGAGGTGTGGGAGGCGATCACCACCGGCACCGGCGGCTATCTGTGGCCGATGGAGCCCCCGGAGCCCCGGGTGGGCGGCAGCGGACCCTTCGGTTCCAAGGTCGTCGCCTGGGACCCGCCGCACCGCTACACCAACCGTGTCACGAACGTCGAGGGCATCTCGCAGCAGACCCTCAACCAGCTCGACTACACCATCGAGCCGCGCGACGAGGGCCGCCGCGCCTGGGTGCGCTACGTGCACAGCGGCATCTTCGTCGACGACTGGGACAACCAGTACGACGGAGCCGCCAAGCACAACGACTTCTACCTGCACACCCTCGGCGAGTACCTGGTTCACTTCGCGCCCCGGCCGGTCGCCTTCGCCACCTTCGACGGGCCCGAGGCGTCGAAGGCCGCCGACGCCTTCACCGCCGTGGGCCGCGCGCTCGGCCTCGCGGACGACACCGCCGTCGGCGCGCGGGTGTCGGCGAACGGTCCCGACGGCCGGGCCGTCGACGCGGTGCTCGACTACCGCAACCCGTACTTCATCGGGCTGCGCACCGACCACGCCCTCATCCGCTTCTTCGGCCGCAACCACTGGGGCGCGCCGGTCGGCATCTCCGTGCACGACTTCGCGCCCGACGCCGACGCCAAGGCCAACGAGACGGCCTGGCAGGGCTGGCTGAACGGGGTGTTCAGCCGCCCCTGACCCCGGCGGAGGGTGTTACGGGCGGAACCGCAGCACCTGCGGGTCGTGGTCGCTGGTCCGGGAGCGTCGGCGCGTGCTGACGGGGTGACGCGCGTAGAAAACCGAGTGAACACTTGTACCCTCGATTTCTACGCGTGTCAATCTCCATCCTCGTCAAGGGAGTTGTCAAGGTTTTGGCCATGTACGGCGACCGACGGTGAGATGGACCGGGCGGCATGGGTGGAAACCCGTCTAGGCTGAGCGGCTGAGTCCTTTCAAGGTCCGAGGAGAACCAGCCGATGTCAGACAGCTCCCCCCTGCCGCCGGTGCGGCTGCACTCCGAAGCGGAGCTGGCCCGCGCCGCGCTGTCCACACCGCTGCTCTCCCGCGCTGCCCGCCTCGCCCGCTGGGCCGGGCCCGGCACCAGGGTCGACGCCGGCGGCGGACTGGTCGAGGAACAGCTGCCCGCCGCGGCCGACGCACTGGGGCTGACCGGCGACGACGCCGCCGCGGACGCGAGCGGGGCCTGGCGCGTCGCCGTGGACACCGGGCTGGTCGAGATCGCCGACGAGGAGGCCGGGACCGTGGCGGTCGGCGAGGAGCTGGCCCGGCTGACCGGCGGCTCGCCGCACGACGCGCTCGCGGTGTGGCTGAGCGTCCTGGACACCGTACTCGCCGACGCGAGCGTGCCCGATCTGGACGGAATCGTGGACGCCATGGAGGAGGGCGGGCAGGTCGATCTCTCGTCACTCGACTGGGACCCGGAGGCCGAGGCGGACTTCCTCGACGGTGTCCTCGGCAACCTCTATCTGCTCACCGTCAGCGAAGACACCCCCGCCGACGGCCCCGTGCCGCTGCCCGCCCTCGCCGCCTCGGTGATCGTGCCCGGCGACATGGGCGAGCCCACCAATGACGTCCTGGAGCAGGTCTCCGACGCGATGATGCGCCTCGACGAGCAGTTCCGGATGCTCGAACCGGTCGGGCTCGTGGAGTACCGGCCCCTCGACGAGGCGCTGATGACCGACCCCGAGGAGGAGTCCGCCGCGTCGGTCGACGACACCGACGTCTCCCGCTACGGCATGGTCCGGCTCACCCCGCTCGGCGCCTACGGGCTGCGGGTGCGGCTGCAGGAGGCCGGGTTCACGGCGCCCGCGGTCGGCGAACTCGCGGACAAGGGCGCGGACGCGCTCCTCGACGGCACGTCCGCGTTCCCGCCGGCGGCGGCCCAGGCCGAGACCGAGCAGTGGCTGGCGCGTCGCGAAACCCTCGCCGCCGCACGGGAGTTGCTCGCCGCGGCGCGCGGCGGCGACGGCGGGGGACCGCTGCGGCGGCTGCGCTGCCAGCAGGCGCTGTCCCTGGTCGGGGCGTCGGCGGAACCCGCGCTGCGTGAGGTGCTGGACGATCCGGAGCTGGGTGGGCTGGCCCGGGTGTGGCTGAGCGAGCGGGGGGCGTCCGACGTGCCGGCGCCGTCGCAGGACCTGGTGTTCTGGCTGACCGTCGACACGGTTGCCGCGCAGCTGGCGGCAGAAGGCAACTCGGAGGAACTGCAGGCTCTCGTGGAGGGGCTGGCGGCCCAGCACAGCGGGTTCTTCGCGGCGGCCTGGCGGGTGGAGCATCCGGCCGCGGCGGACGTGCTGGAGGTGATGGGGCGGTTGCATCCGGACAAGAGGGTGGCCAAGGAGGCGCGGAAGGCCGCATTCAAGGCGCGGTCGCAGAACGGTAGTTGAGGGCGGCGCGTAGGTTGGGTGCGGCTTGGGGTGAGGCGGTCGCGGGTTGAGCCGGTCCGGCACCGCTGGTCTGCGCCTTTGCGGCTGAGCGCCGTCGCGGTGGAACAAGGGAGCAAATGGGCGAGCGGCTGGGAACCGTCTGAGCACTACCCGACCCTGAGTGACTTTTGCGGCGCCTGGGGAAGCGCATACGGATTCATGGAAGAGGGTCCGGTGAAGTCGCCCGCCGTTCAACTCTCGTTCAGGGACGGGCGGGAATGTTTCGCCCGAACCGACATCCGCCACCCTCCACGGCACTCCCACCGTCACAGGAGACACCATGTCGCTCACCCGCAGGGACTTCGCCAGGAAATCCGCGATCACCGGTGCCGGTGTCGCACTGGCGGGCAGCGTCGGCGCCCTCGCCACCGCACCCAACGCCCTTGCGTCCACGGACACCGAGAGCACCGGCGAGGACGCGGCCGAGCGCGGCCACGGCCACAGCGGCGTCGGCTACGGCCCGCTGCTCCCCGACCCGGACGGCATCCTCGCGCTGCCCGCCGGCTTCAAGTACGAGATCATCACCTACAGCGGCAAGACCAAGCTGGAGTCCGGTGAGTTCACGCCGTCCAACCACGACGGCACCTCCACCTTCGAAGGCCCGCGCGGCGCCACCCTCCTCGTCAACAACCACGAGCTGGCCGGTGCCCGCGCCGACTGGGAGTACCCGGTGCCGCTCACCGAGGGTCTCGTCTACGACCCGGGTGCCGCCGGCGGCTGCACGGTCGTCGAGGTCCGCCGCGACCACGTCGCCGAGTGGGTCGGCATCGCCGGCACCGCCACCAACTGCGCGGGCGGCAACACCCCTTGGGGCACCTGGCTCACCTGTGAAGAGACCGAGGACAAGGCCGGCAAGTTCGGCTTCACCAAGGACCACGGCTACGTCTTCGAGGTCGACCCCGAGGACCGCCGGGCCAACCGGGACCCCAAGCCGATCAAGGCGCTGGGCCGGTACGCCCACGAGGCCGTCGTCGTCGACCCCAAGCGCGGCCACCTGTACCTGACCGAGGACGCGTCCAACCCCAACGGTCTGCTGTACCGCTGGACCCCTCCGCACGGCTTCCACCACGGCCACGGCAAGCTGCGCACCCTCGCCGAGGACGCGGGGACCCTCCAGGCCTTCAAGTGCTTCGACTCCGGTGGCCAGTTCGTCGACGACCTCTCGCGCGCCACGAAGATCGGCACGGTGTACGGCGTGGACTGGGCGGACGTTCCGGACCGTGACGCGAAGACGACGTCGACGCGCAAGCAGTTCACCGACGGCCAGATCACCCGCGCCCGCAAGCTCGAGGGCATGTGGTGGGGCGACGGCGGCGTCTACATCGTCTCCTCGTACGCCCGCACGGAGAGCCCCGGCCAGGCGCACGACGGTGCCGTCTGGTTCTACGACCCCAAGCGCCGCACCCTGACGCTGAAGGTCCTGATCGGCGTCAACCCGGACCCGTCGGTCGACGGCGCCTTCGACGGCCCGGACAACATCACCGTCTCGCCGTACGGCGGTCTCGTCATCGCCGAGGACGGCGAGGGCATCCAGCACCTGTTCGGCGCGACCGACAGCGGCCGCACCTACCCGATCGCCCGCAACGAGCTGAACATCGGCACCGCGGAGGAGCCGGAGTACAGCGAGTTCACCGGCGTCACCTTCTCGCCCGACGGCAGGACCCTGTACGCCAACATCCAGACCCCGGGCATCATGCTCGCCATCACGGGTCCGTGGAAGCGGCAGCGGCGCTAGAACGCCGGTTCCTTCGAACGGGGAAGCTGTCCGATTGTCCGGACGATCACCGACGCTGTACATAGCGTTCACACATGTACAGGTTGTGCGAACAGTGCGGGGCTCCGTGCGGGAGGGGCGCCCCGACGGCAGGAGGCGGAAGCACGGCGTGGTGAACCCGCGCCGTGCCTCTGCCGTGGATCAACGGTGCGGCGCCCCCGGTGTGAAGGGCCGTACTGCTCACTGAACAGCTGCTGGAGCCGGCCCGGGACGTGGACTGGCCCTGGGCCGCGAGAACCGGCGGTGGGCCGCACCTCCACAGGGGTGCGGCCCACACTCCGTCACGGTGCGGCGGGTTGGCCGGCCTTCGGCCTGCGGCCCCTGATCACGAACGCCGACACCAGGAGCGCGGCCAGCGCGATCAGCGCGCCGACGCCGAACGCGCGCGACGCGCCGTGGGTGAGGATCTCGGCCGGGGTGCCGCTCGTGTGCCTGGTCACGGTGCCGAACACCGTGACCAGGACGGAGAGTCCCAGGGTGCCGCCGAGCCATTGCAGGGTCTGCAGCAGGCCGGATGCGGCGCCCGCGTCGCGGGGTGCGACGGCCGCCAGGATCGTCGCCGTCGGCTCGTGTGTTCTGAGGTTCCGAGTTCAGCTCGCGGGCTGACCTGCGGTTTCCGGCACGCTTACATACAGGGAGAAGCCCCCTCCTTGATCCGGGAGGGGGCTTTTGCGGTCTGGGCCCGATCAGACGGCAATACCGCCCCGTATCGCCGACCTGGTGAATCGCGCGTTGCGCCGCTTTCCCGCAAGCTCCCACCCCAAAGGGTGGGGCTCATTCATGTTCGGGTGCCCCTTACTGGAGGAACAACTTCCAGTAGGCCAAGCGGCGTACGCTGAACTGGAGGTGATTCGATGTCGTCGCTCGGAGAGAACGTCAAGAACTACCGCCGTCTGAAGGGCTGGACGCAAGAGCAGCTTGCCGAAGCTGCGGGCGCCTCAGTTGGCACAGTCCGCATCGTCGAGCAGGGCGGGAACGCCTCCGTCGAGATGCTGAACTCCTTCGCCCGTGCGCTGGACACCACGACATCGAGTCTCTTCGCAACCGAGGTGCCGTCACCCATCGAGGTGGACTCCAGCGAAGGCCCCAGGCTCATGGAGCTCCGCCGCGCGCTCATGCCGCCGGTCGGCCTGTCCGAGACCATCATGGAGCCGGACCTACCTGTCGACGTGGCCACGATCCAGCGGGACATCGAGGACCAACACGCCCTCTACCGCACGGACCGCTACGACAGCGTGGCGAAGAAGCTGCCGGGCATCATGCGCGCCGCCGAGACTGCGGTAGCCACCAGCGACGAGGGAGAGGACCGTCAACGCGCCATCATCGTGCGCGCCATGGCCTTCCTGCTCGCGGGCAAGTACTTGACCCAGGTGAGGCGCTACGACATGGCGTATCACGCCCTCTCGCGCGGCATCCAGGACGCACGGGAGACCGGACAGGTCCAGCTGGCCACGAACGGTGTCGTCGGCATGGGCTGGCTGCTTCTGCGGCAGGACCGCTTCGATGAGGCCGAGCAACTGGCCACGCGAACGGCTGACAGTGTCGAGCCGCGTATGTCCAAGGCCACGCCTGGCGAACTGGCTGTCTGGGGCGAGCTACTTCAGCGTGTGGCGTCTGCGTCGCTCCGCAACAACCGTCCGGACGTGGCCAGGGAGGCCCGCCGTATGGCGACGACAGCCGCGAGTGCGCTGGGACGGGAACACATGGACTTCCGGGAGCACTGGGCTACGTTCGGGCCGGTGACTGCCGAGACGAAGGTGGTTGAGGACCTGGCGCTTATCGGTGACGCGCGGGGTGTACTCAGTCGGGCCGATGATGGCCCTGTGGGCGGTAAGGCACTCAAGAAGCTCGGACGGTAGCTGTCAAGTCAAATGAAACGAATGTGCGGCTATGAACTGTGTTGCTGTGGTTCG
>NZ_BMQA01000047.1 GCF_014647875.1 Streptomyces brasiliensis
CCCAACACCCCCAACACGACCACTGATTGATCGGCTACACCACAAGAAGGGACATGACCTGCAGGGGCAGGCCCGCCTGTCCCCGTGACGGGTCTGTCCCTGCATGTGAGCCGGCCCGGGTGCCTACGCCGATGGGTGCCCGGGCCTATCCGTCGGGCGAGGGTGACAGGGGCCGCTCTTCAGGCTTCCGGCAACCACGCGGGCCGACGCCGCCGGTCCGATCCCCCTCCCGTCGCGGCTCTCACGGGCAATTCCCAGTCGAAGGGTCCAGTTGTACGCGTCGATCCGCCGGGATCACATGCTTCATGTGTGAGTGATGAGTTCGGGCGGTGGATCGGGTCTGCCCTGGTATGACTCGAATCATCGCGGACATCTCGGTCTCCCTCGACGGCTTCGTCACCCCGGCCCGGACAACGGTCTGGGAATCGGAGGCGAGGCTCTGCACACCTGGGCGTTTTCCGGCGACCCCGACGACCGCCGGGCCCCTTCGACGACCCTGTCGCTGAACTCCCGCCCAGGCCGCCTGCTATGTCGAAGAACGTGCGCCTCAGGCTCAGCGACGCCGCGGAGGTGGGCCACGGGGACGAGGTCTCGCTCGGCGTCACTCGCCGGTGGACGCCACGGTTGGTGCTTGCGGCGAAGGGGCGGGTGCGGCAGGGGCTTGCCGCATGCGGCTCACGGCGCGTGCGTTTTCAGCTGCCTTCCGCAGGTCCATCGCGGACAGATGTGCCGCGCACTGCGCGCCTTGGGAGCCGGTTGCTGAGGCCGTCGCACCTTGCTCCCGGTCGGAAGGGTGACTCGTCCGGAATTGCGTCCCCTGACGGCGTGTGGACGCGGCCATCGCCGGGTCTTCGCTTATCTTCAACCAGATGCCAACATCCGGAGTGAAAATGCAAGAAACGGATGAACTGGTTGATATGGCGGAAGGGGTGGCGGTCGTAACCGCCCGGTCGCCCTTGCGGCGCGTCGGCTCGTGGCCGCTCGTCACCACGATCGCGACCGCAGCCGGTGGGGCGACCGTGCTCCTCCTCGCGGGCACCGAGTGGCTCGCCCACCCGGCCCTCCAAGCCTGGCGCACCGTTTGCCTGGCCATCACTGTTCAGGCGTTCCCTTTCCTCCTGTTGGGCACGCTCCTGTCCGGCGCGATCAATGCCTTCGTGCCGGCCGACCTGCTCACCAGAGCGCTGCCGAAACGGCCCGCCCTCGCCGTACCTGTGGCCGGAGCGGCCGGAGCGATCCTGCCCGGATGCGAGTGCGCGTCCGTGCCGGTCGCGAACAGCCTGATCCGCCGGGGCGTCACCCCGGCCGCAGCCTTCGCCTTCCTGCTCTCGGCGCCCGCCGTCAATCCGATCGTCCTGACCGCCACCGCGGTTGCCTTCCCGGGAAACCCCGCAATGGTGGCCGCCCGACTGCTCGCCTCGCTCGCCACCGCCGCGGTGATGGGCTGGCTGTGGCTCTGGAGGGGCAGGGAGGAGTGGTTGCGCCCTGCCGTCCGGCACACCGGTCACCGGCACGGCCACGGCCGCTGGACCGAATTCCGCCTCGGTTTCCAGCACGACTTCCTGCACGCCGGCGGGTTTCTGGTGCTGGGAGCGATGGCCGCGGCCACCTTCAACGTGGCTATGCCGCGCTCCGTCCTGGACACCTTCTCCAACTCGTCATGGCTGTCTGTTCTCTTCCTCGCCGCCCTCGCCGTCCTGCTGGCGGTCTGTTCCGAAGCCGACGCCTTCGTCGCGGCCTCGCTCACGGGCTTCTCGGCCACCGCCCGGCTCGCGTTCATGGTGGTCGGCCCGATGGTGGATCTCAAGCTGATCGCCCTTCAAGCGGGCACATTCGGGCGGGCCTTCGCCTGGCGTTTCTCCACGGCGACCGTCGCCTTGGCGGTCGCCTCGAGCGTCGTGATCGGAGGTGCGCTGCTGTGAAACGCCCCGTACAGGTCCTGCTCCTGGCCATCACCGGCATCGGCCTGCTGCACGCCGCCCTCTTCACGGACCTCTACCTGCGCTACGTCAAGGAAGGTCTGCGCCCGCTGTTGATCGTCTCCGGGGTGCTGCTGGTACTGCTCGGCTTGACGGGGGCGGCTCGGGACCGGGGTCGTACGGAGGAGTCTGGCAGCGCGCAACACCACGACCACTCGACGGCACCCCGCATCGCTTGGCTGCTCTTCCTTCCCGCGCTGAGTCTGCTCTGCTACGCCCCGCCTGCCCTGGGCGCGTACACCGCAGCGCGCTCGAACGACAAGGCGGTCAAGGAGCGGAAGGCTTTCGACCCACTGCCTGCGACCTCGCCGTTGCCGATAACGCTCACGGACTTCACCACCCGCGTCCAGCGGGACCGCGGGCTGGCCGTCAAGGGCCGCACCGTCCAGATGACCGGCTTCGCCACCCCGGCCGGACAGGGCGGCGGCTGGTACCTGACCCGAATCATCTTCACGTGCTGCGCGGCGGACTCCCAGTCCGTCAAGGTCCGCATGTACGGCGGCGAGCCACCACCCGCCAACACATGGCTGACGGTGACCGGTACCTGGCACCCCAAGGGCACTCTCGGCACACCGACGGCGGAAGCCGCCCTCGACGTCGGCAGCACCAAGCGCATCTCTCCACCGGTCAACGCCTACACCGACGACCTGCCCCTCCTCCCCTCCTGACCCCCCACTCCACTCACCGGACCGCGGCCAACCCGATGATGGCTGCGCTGCGTCCACTGCGAGTCCGTCCTCGCCACGGACGGAACCACCCCGGCGATACGGCTGCTCACCTGAACGCCGGCTCGCCCCGGCCCGGGATCTCCACCAGGCGCACCGGCCTTCGCTCCCGTCTCGACACCTCGCACGCCTCGGCGACCCTCAGCGCCTGCAACGCCTCGAACCCGTCGCAGGGGTTGGCCCGCTCGCCGTTCAACACCTCGACGAACGCGCGCAGTTCGGCCTCGTACGCCGGTCCGAACCGCTCCAGGAAGCCGGCCCACGGCTTGTCCGCCGGGGGCGGTCCCGTCGGCTCCGTGGACGCGATCGGCGTACGGTCGTCCAGGCCCACCACGACCGTGTCCAGCTCTCCGGCGAGTTCCATCCGGACGTCGTAGCCCGCCCCGTTGAGCCGCGTCGCCGTCGCCGTGGCCAGCGTGCCGTCGTCCAGGGTGAGCAGGGCCGCGCCGGTGTCGACGTCACCGGCCTCCCGGAACATGGCGGGCCCGGCGTCCGACCCGGTCGCGTACACGTCGACGACCTCACGTCCCGTCACCCAGCGCAGCACGTCGAAGTCGTGGATCAGCGTGTCCCGGAACAGCCCGCCCGACAGCGCCAGCCACTCCGGCGGGGGCGGGGACTGGTCGGCCGTCATCGCCCGCACCGTGTGCAGCCGCCCGAGCCGCCGTGAGCGCACGGCCTCGCGCGCCCCGGCGTACCCCGCGTCGAAGCGCCGCTGGAAGCCCATCTGCAGCACCGTCCCCGCCGCCTCGACCTCGGCGAGTGCCTGCAGCGTGCCCGGCAGGTCGAGTGCGACCGGCTTCTCGCAGAAGACCGGCAGGCCCGAGCGCGCCGCCCGGCCGATCAGATCGGCGTGGGCCGAGGTGGTCGCGGTGATCACCACCGCGTCCACGCCCCACTTGAAGATCTCGTCCACCCCCGGTGCCGCCGTCTCGCCCAGCCGGTGCGCCAGCTCCTGCGCCCGTGCCGGATTCACGTCCGTGAGGATCAGGGATCCGACCTCACGATGACGGCTGAGCGTGTTCGCATGGATGGTGCCGATGCGGCCCGTACCAATGACCCCGATGCGCATGGAAACAAAGTGGAGGCCGACCCCACGCGCTGTCAATGCGTATGTCCGGACAATCGGACTACACGACTTCCCGTCATCCGGCCACGGAGCTACGCTCGCCCCGTGCCGAAACCAGAAGTGGACCCGACCGTGTCACTCGACCTCAGCGTGGACCGGAGTTCGCCGGTGCCCTTGTATTTCCAGCTCTCCCAGCAGCTGGAGGCCGCGATCGAGCACGGCGCGCTCACCCCGGGCAGCCTCCTGGGCAACGAGATCGAACTGGCCGCGCGTCTCGGTCTGTCCCGGCCCACCGTCCGCCAGGCCATCCAGTCCCTCGTCGACAAGGGACTGCTCGTGCGCCGCCGGGGCGTCGGCACCCAGGTCGTGCACAGCCAGGTCAAGCGCCCGCTGGAGCTGAGCAGCCTCTACGACGACCTGGAGGCGGCCGGCCAGCGCCCCGCCACCACCGTCCTGGTCAACACGGTCGTCCCGGCGTCCACCGAGGTCGCGGCCGCGCTCGGCCTCCCCGAGGGCAGCGACGTGCACCGTGTCGAGCGGCTGCGGCTGGCTCACGGCGAGCCGATGGCGTACCTGACGAACTTCCTGCCGCCGGGCCTGCTCGACCTGGACACCGCGCAGCTCGAGGCGACCGGCCTGTACCGGCTGATGCGCTCCGCCGGGATCACGCTGCACAGCGCCCGCCAGTCCATCGGCGCCCGAGGAGCCACGGCCGCCGAGGCCGAGCGCCTCGCCGAGACCGAGGGCGCCCCGCTGCTCACGATGCAGCGCACCACGTTCGACGACACCGGCCGCGCGGTCGAGTTCGGCGACCACATCTACCGCCCGACCCGCTACTCCTTCGAGTTCCAGCTGCTCGTACGGCCCTGAGCACCGTCGCAGTGCGTACCCGGGCGCCCCGGATTCGTAGCATTGTCCGGACAATGTGACCGAAACCTCGTCCCCGGTCGCGTCATGCGCGTTCCCCGTGTTCGATACTGAGTCGTTTGAGGCCGGTGAGGTCACCGACCGACGGGTCTCGCGTACGACAGAACACAGCAAGAAGGGCACGGCCTCGTGGCACGGTTTCGGACCTGGGTAGGCATCGCACTGGCAGGAGCACTCTCCGTGTCCCTGGCCGGCTGCAGCAGCACCGGCGGCAAACGGGCCGAGGACGCCCGCAAGGCCGCGGCGGCCCAGGGGAGGGCGGCGGTGAACACACCCCGCTGGACCTTCGCGATGATCACCCACTCGGGAGACGGCGACACCTTCTGGGACATCGTGCAGAGCGGCGCCGAGCAGGCCGCCGTCAAGGACAACATCAACTTCTTCTACTCGCACGACGACGAGGCCCAGCAGCAGGCGCAGCTCGTGGACGCGGCCGTGGACAAGAAGGTGGACGGCATCATCGTCAGCCTCGCCAAGCCCGACGCCCTGAAGGCGGCCGTGGCCCGCGCCGAGAAGGCCGGCATCCCGGTGATCACGGTGAACTCCGGCTCCGAGGAGTCCAAGGCCTTCGGCGCCCTCGCGCACATCGGCCAGGACGAGACCATCGCCGGCGAGGCAGTCGGTGACGAGCTGAACAAGCGCGGCAAGAAGAAGGCCCTGTGCGTTCTGCACGAGCAGGGCAACGTCGGCCACGAGCAGCGCTGCGCGGGCGTGGCCAAGACCTTCCACGGCACGGTCGAGAACCTCTACGTCAACGGCACCAACATGCCCGACGTCCAGTCCGCGATCGGAGCCAAGCTCCAGGCCGACAAGTCCGTCGACACCGTCGTCACGCTGGGCGCCCCCTACGCCGACACCGCCGTCAAGGCCAAGGCGGACGCGGGCAGCAACGCCGAGGTCGACACCTTCGACCTCAACGCCAAGGTCGCCGCCGAGCTGACCGACGGCACGCTCGGCTTCGCCGTCGACCAGCAGCCGTACCTCCAGGGCTACCAGGCGGTCGACCTGCTGTGGCTGTACAGGTACAACGGCGACGTCCTCGGCGGCGGCCGGCCCGTGCTGACCGGACCGCAGATCATCACCAAGGACCAGGCGTCCGCGCTGGCCGGGTACACGCAGCGGGGCACCCGATGAGCGCGGTCGACGAGAGGCTGCTGCCGGCGTCCCCGCTGCGCAGGCTGCTGTCCCGCCCGGAACTGGGCTCGGTCGTCGGCGCGATCGCCGTCTTCCTCTTCTTCGCGATCGCCGCCGACAGCTTCCTGCGGGCCGCCAGCCTCAGCACCGTCCTGTACGCGTCCTCGACCATCGGCATCATGGCGGTCCCGGTCGCGCTGCTGATGATCGGCGGCGAGTTCGACCTGTCGGCAGGCGTCATGGTCACGTCGTCCGCGCTGATCTCGTCGATGTTCAGCTACCAGATGACGGCGAACGTCTGGGTGGGAGTAGGCGTCTCGCTCCTGGCCACCCTGGCGATCGGCGCGTTCAACGGTTTCATGCTCACCCGCACCAAGCTGCCCAGCTTCATCATCACGCTGGGCACCTTCCTGATGCTGACCGGTCTGAACCTCGGCTTCACCAAGCTGATCGACAGCACCGTGTCCACGAAGACGATCGCCGACATGGAGGGCTTCCCGACGGCCCACGACGTCTTCGCCTCCACCCTCACCATCGGCGGAGTCGACTTCAAGATCACGATCCTGTGGTGGTTCGCCCTGGTCGCCCTCGCCTCCTGGATCCTGCTGCGCACCCGCGCCGGCAACTGGATCTTCGCCGTCGGCGGCAACCAGGACGCGGCCCGCGCGGTCGGCGTCCCCGTCGCGAAGACCAAGATCGGCCTCTACATGGGCGTGGCGCTCGGCGCCTGGATCTCCGGCCAGCACCTGCTCTTCTCGTACGACGTCGTCCAGTCCGGCGAGGGCGTCGGCAACGAGCTGATCTACATCATCGCGGCCGTCATCGGCGGCTGTCTGATCACCGGCGGCTACGGCAGCGCCATCGGCTCGGCGGTCGGCGCGTTCATCTTCGGCATGACCAGCAAGGGCATCGTCTTCGCCGAGTGGAACCCCGACTGGTTCAAGTTCTTCCTCGGAGCGATGCTGCTCCTCGCGACCCTGCTGAACGCCTGGGTCCGCAAGCGCGCGGAGGCGACGAAGTGAATCGGACCACGGAGCGTACGGCGCTCGTCGACCTGTCGGACGTCAGCAAGCGCTACGGCAACGTCCGTGCCCTGGAAGGGGTCTCACTGGAGGTCCGCTCCGGCGAGATCACCTGCGTCCTGGGCGACAACGGCGCGGGCAAGTCCACCCTGATCAAGATCATCTCCGGCCTCCACCAGCACGACGGCGGCACCCTGCGCATCGAGGGCGAGGAGACCCGCCTCACCTCCCCGCGCGAGGCGCTCGACCGCGGCATCGCCACCGTCTACCAGGACCTGGCCGTCGTACCGCTCATGCCGGTGTGGCGGAACTTCTTCCTCGGCTCCGAACCCCGCAAGGGCGCGGGCCCCTTCAAGCGCATGGACGTCGACTTCATGCGCCGCACCACCCACGCCGAACTCCTGCGCATGGGCATCGACCTCCGCGACGTCGACCAGCCGATCGGCACGTTGTCGGGCGGCGAACGCCAGTGCGTGGCGATCGCCCGCGCCGTGTACTTCGGCGCGAAGGTCCTCGTCCTGGACGAGCCGACGGCGGCGCTGGGGGTGAAGCAGTCGGGGGTCGTGCTGAAGTACGTGGCGGCGGCGCGGGACGAGGGCCTGGGTGTCGTTCTCATCACGCACAACCCGCATCACGCGTACCTGGTGGGGAACAGGTTCGTCCTGCTGCGGAGGGGGACGATGGTGGGGAATCACACACGGGACGAGATCACCCTGGACGAGCTGACCAAGCAGATGGCAGGCGGCTCCGACCTGGACGCTCTGGTCCACGAACTGCAAGACAGCTAGTGCTGTGACCGGAAGGGTTCACCGGCTCGCGACCGGCAAACCTTCCCGGCCACAGCACCAGGGGCGCGAGGCGGTGTCGATGTGCGGCTCCGCCGCGAGCAACCACAGCGCACCCGCACGCGGCAACGCTCGCGCACTCCCCTTGTCCCACCCGCACAGCACCCACCCCCCGTGGTGAGGCAGAATCGGCCGTGATGAGCACCTACCGCGACCTGACCGCCCCCATCGGCTCCCGCAGAGCAACCGTCCTGCGAACTGTCGGTACAAGGGAGCGCCGTTCACACCTCACGGCGCCCCGCGTACCGACCGTCGGCATCGACATCGGCGGCACCAAGGTGATGGCGGGCGTCGTGGACGCCGACGGCAACATCCTGGAGAAGGTCCGCACGGAGACCCCGGACAAGTCCAAGAGTCCGAAGGTCGTCGAGGACACCATCGTCGAGCTGGTCCTGGACCTGTCCGACCGGCACGACGTGCACGCCGTCGGCATCGGCGCAGCCGGCTGGGTCGACGCCGAGCGCAACCGCGTCCTGTTCGCCCCGCACCTGTCCTGGCGCAACGAACCGCTGCGCGACCGCCTGAGCGGCCGTCTCTCCGTGCCCGTCCTCGTCGACAACGACGCCAACACCGCCGCGTGGGCCGAGTGGCGCTTCGGCGCCGGCCGCGGCGAGGACCACCTCGTCATGATCACGCTGGGCACCGGCATCGGCGGCGCGATCCTTGAGGACGGCCAGGTCAAGCGCGGCAAGTACGGCGTCGCGGGCGAGTTCGGCCATATGCAGGTCGTGCCCGGCGGCCACCGCTGCCCGTGCGGCAACCGCGGCTGCTGGGAGCAGTACAGCTCCGGCAACGCCCTGGTCCGCGAGGCCAGGGAGCTGGCCGCCGCCGACTCCCCGGTGGCGTACGGGATCATCGAGCACGTCAAGGGCAACATCGGCGACATCAGCGGCCCGATGATCACCGAGCTGGCCCGCGAGGGCGACGCGATGTGCATCGAGCTGCTGCAGGACATCGGACAGTGGCTCGGCGTCGGCATCGCCAACCTCGCCGCGGCCCTCGACCCCTCCTGCTTCGTGATCGGCGGAGGCGTCAGCGCCGCCGACGACCTGCTGATCGGCCCCGCGCGGGACGCCTTCAAACGCCACCTCACCGGCCGCGGCTACCGCCCCGAGGCCCGTATCACCCGCGCCCAGCTCGGCCCCGAGGCCGGCATGGTCGGCGCGGCCGATCTCGCCCGGCTGGTCGCCCGGCGCTTCCGGCGCGCCAAGCGGCGCCGTGTGGAGCGGTGGGAGCGCTACGAGAGGTACGCCGAGGCCCGTCGCACCCGGGACACCGCATGACCGCGGCGCTGCCCCGCCAGGCCCTGTCCCCGGACGAGCACCCGGACCGGCCGGTCGAGAACCCGCGCCACAAGGCACGCCGCCGCGCGCTGACCCTGCTGATCATCGTGCTGCTCATCGGCGTCCCGGCCGGCTATCTGATGATCTCCGCGAACCAGAGCCGTGACAGCGGCAAGGACAAGGAGGCGAAGTACTCGTCGAGGGGCCTGGCCCCGGGCTGGCCGTCGAAGGTGCAGCGCCGTCTCTACCAGGTGAACGTCCCGCATCCGGCCGACTACATCGCCTACTACGAGACCAACAACTGGAAGACCAGCCGCCTCTACGTCGAGTTCCGCACCAACAGCGCGGGCCTGGACAGCTTCCTGGAGGCCATGGGCGTCCGGCGCGACGACCTGAAGAAGAACCACATCACGGTCGGCGCCCGCGACCGGAAGGTCAGCGGCTGGGACTTCACGGGTCCAGGCGCCTGGTCCGGTCTGGCGCACCCGCAGAAGAACCCGGCTCCCACCCAGGACGTCGTCGTGAACATGGCCGACCCGAACTATCCGATGGTGTACGTCGTCTCGCGCACGGTTCCCTGACGCGGCCGGTTGTCAGACCCCGCCCGTACAGTCGAAGACGTCTGATCCGAGGCACGGGCGGGAGGTGGCAGGACGTATGAGCGGCACGGCTGCGGCGGTCGAGAGCACGGGAGCACTCGGGGACTCCGTCCCGGCGCGCCTGGCCGCCGTGTACCTGCCCGCGCCTCTCCCGCGCGACGGGCGGATCGTCTTCTGGGACCCCGAGGGGGGAGCGCCGCCGGGAGAAGGCGAAGAGCTGACGGTCGTAGGGCGGCACGGCGCGGGTGTGCGCCGCAGGACCGTACCCGCGCTGTCCCTGCCGGTCGGTGCGGCCCTCCCGTTGCTCGTCCGGGCCCGGCACGACCCGGCCGCCCACCCGGCCACCGCCTGCTGGGGTGCCGCCGCGCTGCACGCGCTGCGGCTCACCGCCCGCGGCCGTCTGCTGCCCGGGCTGACCCCGACCGGACACGACGCCTGGCGCGCCGGGCCCCTGGAGCCGGACGACATCGCCCATCTGCGCGCGATCGCGGCGGCCCTGCCCGCCGAGGGCCACGCCGTGCCCCTGCCGGGCCCCGGTCCGCTGCGGCTGCCCGAGCCGGAGGCGCTGGTGCGCTCCTTCCTGGACGCGGTCGCGGACACCCTGCCCCGCACCCCGGCCGCGGCGTACACCGCCGGGAAGCCCTTCGCCGCCCGCGAGCCCCAGCGTCTGCCCGCCGCCCACGACTGGGCGGCCGAGGTCGCCGCGGGCATGGACGCGGGCGTACGGATCTCGCTCCGGCTCGATCTGTCGGCGTACGACCTGTTCGACGGCGGCGGCGTGCAGACGGTCGGCGCGGCGATCGTCCAGGTGCACAGCCTCGCCGACCCCACCCTGGTCGCCGATGCGGCCGCGCTCTGGGCGGGAGAGGCCGACGCGGCGTTCGGGCCACGCGCGCGTGTGGACGCGGCGCTCGCCGTGCGGCGGGCCGCCCGTGTGTGGCCGCCCCTGGACCGGCTCTCCGAGCAGGACGTGCCCGACGTCCTAGCCCTGTCCGAGGACGAGCTGGGCGAACTGCTGGGCGTGGCGGCGACCCGGCTCGCGACGGCCGGAGTCGCCGTGCACTGGCCCCGGGACCTGGCGCAGGACCTGAGCGCGGCCGCGGTCGTACGGCCGGCACCGGGCTCCGCGACCGACGGCACGGGCTTCTTCGAGAGCGAGGAACTGCTGCAGTTCCGCTGGCAGTTGGCCCTCGGCGGCGACCCGTTGTCCGAGGCCGAGATGGACGCGCTGGCCGAGGCGCACCGCCCGGTCGTGCGGCTGCGGGACCGCTGGGTGCTGGTCGATCCGGCGCTCGTACGAAAGGCCCGCAAGCGCGAACTGGGGCTGCTCGACCCGGTCGACGCGTTGTCCGTGGCGCTCACCGGTACCGCGGAGGTCGACGGCGAGAGCGTCGAGGCCGTACCGGTCGGAGCTCTGGCCGCCCTGCGCGACCGCCTCACCACGGGCCTGCGCCCCGCCGCGCCGCCCGCCGGTCTGCAGGCCACCCTCCGGGACTACCAACTCCGGGGTCTGGCCTGGCTCGACCTCATGACCTCCCTCGGCCTCGGCGGCTGCCTCGCCGACGACATGGGCCTCGGCAAGACGATCACCGTCATCGCCCTGCATCTGAAGCGGGCGCGCACCGAACCGACCCTGGTGGTCTGCCCGGCGTCGCTGCTCGGCAACTGGCAGCGGGAGATCGTCCGGTTCGCGCCCGGCGTCCCCGTCCGGCGCTTCCACGGCCCCGACCGCACGCTGGAAGGACTGACCGGCGGATTCGTCCTCACGACGTACGGCACCATGCGCTCCACGGCGGCCGCGCTGGCCGAGCAGCCTTGGGGCATGGTCGTCGCGGACGAGGCCCAGCACGTCAAGAACCCCTACTCGGCGACGGCCAAGGCGCTGCGCACGATCCCGTCCCCCGCACGCGTGGCACTGACGGGTACGCCCGTGGAGAACAACCTCTCCGAACTGTGGGCCCTGCTCGACTGGACGACGCCCGGGCTGCTCGGCCCGCTGAAGTCCTTCCGCGCCCGGCACGCGCGCGCGGTGGAGAACGGCGAGGACGAGGAGGCGGTGGCGCGCCTGGGCCGCCTGGTACGCCCCTTCCTCCTGCGCCGCAAGAAGTCCGACCCCGGCATCGTCCCCGAGCTGCCGCCCAAGACCGAGACCGACCACCCGGTCCCGCTCACCCGCGAACAGGCCGCGCTGTACGAGGCGGTGGTGCGGGAGTCGATGCTGGCCATCGAGACGGCGGACGGCATCGCGCGGCGCGGTCTCGTGCTGAAGCTGCTGGGCGCGCTCAAGCAGATCTGCGACCACCCCGCGCTGTACCTCAAGGAGGCGGCCGCCGCGGGCGACGGTCTCGCCGCCCGCTCCGGCAAACTGGCGCTTCTGGACGAGCTGTTGGACACGCTGCTGTCCGAGGACGGCTCGGCGCTGGTCTTCACGCAGTACGTGGGGATGGCCCGCCTCATCACGTCCCACCTCACCGCCCGCGCGATCCCGGTGGATCTGCTGCACGGAGGCACGCCGGTGCCGGAGCGGGAGCGCATGGTGGACCGCTTCCAGAGCGGCCGCACCCCGGTCCTGGTCCTGTCCCTGAAGGCGGCGGGCACCGGCCTCAACCTCACCCGCGCGGGCCATGTCGTCCACTTCGACCGCTGGTGGAACCCGGCGGTCGAGGAACAGGCCACCGACCGCGCGTACCGCATCGGCCAGACCCAGCCGGTCCAGGTCCACCGCCTGGTCACCGAGGGCACGGTAGAGGACCGCATCGCCGAGATGCTCGAAGCCAAGCGCGCCCTGGCCGACGCGATCCTCGGCTCGGGCGAGTCGGCCCTCACGGAACTCACGGACCGCGAACTGTCCGATCTGGTGACCCTGAGGAGGCAGCCGTGACCGCCCACGACCAACGCGCCGGCGACGCCGCGCGCCGGGCACTTCGGGCTGCGCGGGAGGCGGCGGAGGAAAAGGGGCCCGGGTCCGAGCCGGAGCCGAAGGAGGCTGCCGCCGACTCGCCGCGGCCGGGTGACGCCGCGCGCGCGGCGTTGCGGTCGGCTGTCTCCGCCCGGCGGGGCTCGGCAGCGGGAGAGGAGCGGGGTGGTGACGACACCGGTTCGGTGAAACCGGGTGAACACGCCGGGTCGGTGCAAGGGAAACCGGTCCACGAGACCGGTGGCCGAGAAGCGCCGGATGCCTCACGGGTGCGCGGCGCCGGCGGGGGGCCGGGGCGCCCGGGTGACGTGGCCCGCGAAGCGCTGCGAGCCGCCCGCCGTGAGGCCCGGGCGGTGGCGGAGGCGGAGACACCGGGACGGGAGCCGCGAGGCGGACAACAGAGCCCGGCACCTCCTGCTCAGCCCTCGTCCGACGTCACGCCGCCCAACCGTGCACGGCGCGGCGCCGCCACCTCCGGGCTCCGACCGGCCCTCGTCCACGCACGACGGGGTGGCGACCCTGCCGCTTCGACTGCCGGTGCCGGGGCTGCCGGATCGACAGCCGGGGCCGCCGTCCCTGCTTCCACCACCGCTGCCGCGGCAGCACAGGCTCCCCATGGCCAGTCGGCCCGTGGCATACGGGCGTTGCCGGCAGACGCGTTTCGGATGCCGGTCGCCATGGACGGACCGGCGGAAGCCGACGGCGTCAACCCTCCAGCGGATCAGTCCACTTCAGGTGCCCGACCCGGTGAAGCACAGGGGGATGACACCGTGCCCGCCACCGCCCCTCCCCACCTCCCCCGCACCATGGCCAGCCCCCACCGCGACAGCGAACTCCGCCGTACCTTCCAGCCCTTCCCGCCCCGTACGGCGGCGGAGGAGACCGGGTTCGCCGAGACCTGGTGGGGGAACGCCTGGGTCGACGCGCTGGAGCAGGGCGCGTTGGACGTCAAGCGGCTGGCGCGGGGACGGGGTTACGCCGAGCGGGGGCATGTCGACGCGATCACCGTGACGCCGGGGCTCGTGCTGGCCTATGTGCAGGGGAGCCGCCCGCGGCCCTACCGGGTGCAGGTCCGGCTGCGCACGTTGGGCGAGGACGACTGGGCGCGATTCCTGGACGCCGCCGCCGAGCGCACCGGACACATCGCCGCGCTGCTCGACAAGGAACTGCCGCAGTCCCTCGCCGTCTGCGGAGTGCCTCTCCTGCCCGGCCCCGGTGATCTCGAACCCCGGTGCAGCTGCCCCGACTCCGGTCACCCCTGCAAGCACGCCGCGGCCCTCTGCTACCAGACCGCCCGCCTTCTCGACGCCGACCCCTTCGTCCTGCTCCTGCTGCGCGGCCGCGGCGAACGCGAGCTGCTCGACGCCCTGTCCCGCCGCAACGCGACGGCAGCGGCCCGCGCGGCCCAGGAACGGCAGCCGGCCCCGCTCGCCGGCGTACGCGCCACCGAGGCCCTCGCCGACCGCCGACTCCCGCCCCTCCCCTCACCGTTGCCCCACCCCCCGCACCCCGAGCAGCCCCCCGTGTACCCGGCGGCGCCCGGCGGCCCGGATCCCTTCGCGCTGGACCAGCTCGCCACGGACGCCGCCGTCCGCGCCCACGCCCTGCTCGCCACCGGGCGCGACCCGGTCGGCGGCCTGACCCTGTGGCAGGACGCCGTACGTCTCGCCGCTGCCAGACCCGGTTCCGGACTCACCGCCGGGACCCGCGCGCTCTACTCCTCGCTCGCCTCCGCCGCCGACCGCACCCCGGCCGACCTGGCCCGCGCGGTCGCCGCCTGGCGGCAGGGCGGGCTGGAGGGGCTCGCCGTCCTGGAAGAGCCCTGGGACCCGCCGGCAGGCCGATTCGACCGCGCCCGCCCGCTGCTCCTCGCCGCCGACCTCCCGGCGTTCCGCCCCTGGCGCAACCGACTCACCCACCCCCAGGGTCATGTCCAACTCCGCCTGGGCCAGGACGGGTTGTGGTACGCATATGAGTCGGAACCGGGCCGCGACGACTGGTGGCCGCGCGGCACCCCGGACCTGGACCCGGTCGGCGCCCTGACGGGCCTCGGCACACTGGACGAACCGTGAGGCCCGGGGACGAGCGTCGCCGCCAGCCCCGCCCCCACCCCGTGAGACTCCCTGCCGACGGGGCCCGTCCCCTCGTCCGATGTCACCAGTGATCCGCAGCCCACGCCGCCCCGCGGTCCCGCGCGCTCGCGTCCCGCTGCTGCCGTTGTTGATCGTCACCCCCTGACGGCGGCTTCACGTCGGCCGGTTCAGCGCCGTGCGCGCGCTCACCGCACATGCCCGCATACCGCCGTACGTCTCCGGCCGCGGCCGGCCCTCCTCCAGTCCACGGCCCCCGTGCCACGCTCGCCTCCTACGCCACGGGTCTGCCCGGCTGTTCCTGTGCGCGGCCGTCACCCCACCCGGCCCGCCGCCCACGCACTGTGCGGCGCCGGAGCGGCGGCCTCCGCACTTCGCCACCCCGGCATCACACCACCGGAATCTTCGCGGATTCATCACAACGTGGGACGGCTTGCACGGGGCTGCGACCCGATCACGTGAGAATCTGCGAGATGTGAGAGCGTGCAGGGCGTGAGTGAGACACCGATGAACACCCTGCAATACCGCTTTGACGGGCCAGAAGACGCACCTGTCCTGATCCTGGGTCCCTCACTCGGTACCACCTGGCACATGTGGGACCGGCAGGTGCCGGAGCTGGCCAAGCAGTGGCGCGTCTTCCGCTTCGACCTGCCGGGGCACGGCGGCGCGCCCGCACACCCGGCCGGTTCCGTCACCGAGCTGGCCGCCCGGCTGCTGGCCACGCTCGACGGACTCGGCGTACAGCGCTTCGGATACGCGGGCTGTGCGCTCGGCGGCGCGATCGGCGTCGAACTGGCACTGCGCCGCCCCGACCGGGTCGCCTCGCTGGCACTGGTCGCCACCTCGCCGCGGTTCGGCACAGCCGACGAGTTCCGCCAGCGCGGCGTGATCGTGCGCACGAACGGCCTCGACCCGATCGCCCGGACCTCGCCGGAACGCTGGTTCACCGCAGGATTCGCGGCCGCGCAGCCCGCGATCACCAAGTGGGCCGTGCAGATGGTCCGCACCACCGACCCCGGCTGCTACATCGCCGCGTGCGAGGCGCTCGCCGGCTTCGACGTGCGGCCCGAACTGGGCCGCATCGGCGTGCCCACCCTGGTCCTGGTCGGCTCGGACGACCAGGTCACCGGCCCGGCCGAGGCCCGCACTCTGGTCGCCGGGATACCGGACGCCCGGCTCGCGGTCGTCCCCGGCGCCTCCCATCTGGTGCCGGTCGAGCAGCCCGCGGCCGTCAGTGACCTGCTGGTGCGGCACTTCTCCACGGCCTGGCAGCCCGCCTACGACTCGACCACCGGCCAGATGGCGATCCCGGCGCCCCCCGTCAAGCCGGTCCTGGCCGCCGCGCCGCATATCGCTCCGCAGGCCTCGCCCATCGCCGAGATCGCCCCGGCCGTCGTCGTACCGCCGCAGGCATTCGGCCGGCCCGACCCCTACGACGCGGGGCTCAAGGTCCGCCGGGAGGTGCTCGGCGACGCGCACGTGGACCGGGCGCTGGCGCAGGCCGACGGCTTCTCGGGGGACTTCCAGGAGTTCATCACCCGGTACGCGTGGGGCGAGATCTGGGACCGGCCCGGCCTCGACCGGCGCTCACGCAGCTGCGTCACGCTCACTGCGCTGGTCGCCGGCGGTCATCTGGAGGAGCTGGCTTTCCACACGCGGGCGGCCCTGCGCAACGGTCTGACCCCGGTGGAGATCAAGGAAGTGCTGCTGCAGGCGGCCGTGTACTGCGGGGTGCCGGCGGCGAACAGCGCGTTCAGGGTGGCCCAGCAGGTCATCCGCGAGGAGACCACACCGGAGGACTGAGCGCGGCGAGGGCGGGGACCACGGTCCGGCCGGCGCGGGTCCTGCGCCGCGATGCCGGGGCAAGGGTGATGGCTGCGCGCGGCCGGGTGCGGATCTTGGTCCGGGTAGGACGAGCACCTGTCTGCGCCGTGCCGACGCCCGGCCGGCGGGGGCAGGATGGTGACCATGAAGCTCACGAAGATGTCCCACGCCTGCGTCCGTCTCGAGAAGGACGGGCGGACCCTTGTTCTCGACCCCGGCGGCTTCAGCGAGCAGGACGCCGCGGTCGGCGCCGACGCGATCCTGGTCACGCACGAGCACCCGGACCACTTCGACGAAGGCCGGCTGCGGGCCGCGATGGAGGCCGACCGGGCGGCCGAGATCTGGACCCTGAAGTCGGTCGCCGACAAGATCGCGGCGGCCTTCCCGGGCCGCGTGCACACCGTCGGCCACGGCGACACCTTCACCGCCGCGGGTTTCGACGTGCAGGTCCACGGCGAACTGCACGCCGTGATCCACCCGGACATCCCCCGGGTCACCAACGTCGGCTACCTGATCGACGGCGGCCGCGTCTTCCACCCCGGCGACGCCCTGACCGTCCCTGACCGGGCGGTCGAGACGCTGATGCTCCCGGTGATGGCCCCCTGGAACAAGATCGCCGAGGTCATCGAGTACGTACGTGAGGTCAAGCCGCAGCGCGCCTACGACGTGCACGACGCCCTGCTCACCGACCTCGCCCGCCCCATCTACGACCGCCAGATCGGCGCGCTCGGCGGCGCGGAACACCTGCGGCTCGCGCCGGGCACATCGGCCGACGTCTGACGCGGGACGGCGTTGTCAGTGCGGCCGGGTAGGTTGTGAGGCATGCGCATCGCGACCTGGAACGTGAACTCGATCACCGCCCGCCTGCCGAGGCTGCTTGCCTGGCTGGAGAGCAGCCGCACGGACGTGCTGTGCCTCCAGGAGGCCAAGATCGCCGAGGACCAGTTCCCGTTCGCCGAACTGCGCGAGCTGGGGTACGAGGCGGCGGTGCACGCGACCGGCCGGTGGAACGGGGTGGCGGTGCTCTCCCGCGTCGGCCTGGAGGACGTGGTCAAGGGCCTGCCCGGCGACCCCGGCTACGAGGGCGTCCAGGAGCCCAGAGCGATCTCGGCGACCTGCGGCCCGGTCCGCGTCTGGTCGGTGTACGTGCCGAACGGCCGCGAGGTGGACCACCCCCACTACGCGTACAAGCTCCAGTGGTTCGAGGCGCTCAAGGCGGCCGTCGCCGGTGACGCGGGAGGCAGCCGCCCCTTCGCGGTCCTCGGCGACTACAACGTGGCACCGACGGACGACGACGTCTACGACCGGGCCGCCTTCGAGGGCCTGACCCACGTCACCCCCGCCGAGCGGGCCGCCCTGACCGCCCTGCGCGAGACGGGCCTGTCGGACGTCGTGCCGCGGCCCCTCAAGTACGACCACCCGTTCACGTACTGGGACTACCGCCAGCTCGGCTTCCCCAAGAACCGCGGCATGCGCATCGACCTGGTGTACGGCAACGCGCCGTTCGCCAAGGCGGTCAAGGACGCGTACGTCGACCGTGAGGAGCGCAAGGGCAAGGGCGCCTCGGACCACGCGCCGGTGGTGGTCGACCTGGAGGTCCAGTAGGCGAACGCCGCAAGTACGGCCCGCGACACCCCTGTGCGGGCTGTGGTGCGTATGGCGGTGTGAATGACACGCTGGGCGTATGAACATCCCCTTCCTGGGCAACCGGCACAAGAAGAGCGATGAAGCGGCGTTCACGACCGACCCGGACGGCGTCGCCGAGCTGCTGTCCGAGTGCGAGCTGCTGCGCTCCCAGGCGTCCCGGGAGGGCGTCCTCCTCGACGACTCGGTGGCCTCGTTGGAGGCGATCGACCAGCTGCTGCCGCGCTGGCGCGACGACGAGGAGGTCCTGCCCTGGCTGGGCAGCGACGCGGGACTCTATCTGGGCACGGTGATCGTGCGGACGGTGCCCGGCGCGTGCTGGCACATCTGGCCCGGTGAGCGTCCCGTCGTACGCCTGGAGTCCGGGCGTGAGTTCGACGTCGTCTCGTCCGGCCAGGAGTGGGCCGTGAGCGGCGTTCCCGAGCTCTCCCAGCTGTACGCGGAGGTCGCCGAGTTCTGAGACGCGACGGAGACGCAAGGTGAATACGGCTGATACCCGAAAAGTTTGCGTCGTGCATCAACTCCACGCTTGTCTGGATAGTTTGCGGCAACCACGACACAGCTGAGACCGGGTAGGGCTGCGTATGGCCGTCGATCCTCTGGTCGAGCTGGGGGACGTCAACAAGTACTTCGGCGAGCTGCATGTCCTGCGGGACGTCAACCTCACCGTCGGCAAGGGGGAGGTGGTCGTGGTCATCGGCCCGTCGGAGTCGGGGAAGTCGACGCTGTGCAGGACGATCAACCGGCTCGAGACCATCCAGTCGGGGACGATCGAACTCGACGGCCGGCCGCTGTCCCAGGAGGGCAGGGCGCTCGCGAAACTCCGCACCGAGGTCCGCATGGTCCTCCAGTCGTTCAACCTCTTCGCCCACAAGACGGTCCTGCAGAACATCTCGCTGGCCCGGGTCGAGGTCCGGAGGCGCAAGAAGGACGAGGCCGACCGGCGCTCCCGCCAACTCCTCGACCGCGTGGGCCTGTCGAGCCAGGCCGACAGGTATCCGGCCCAGCTCTCCGGCGGTCGGCAGCAGCGGGTGGCCATCGCCCGCGCCCTCGCCATGGAACCCAAGGCCCTGCTGTTCGACGAGCCGACCTCCGCGGCTCGGTGCTCGCCGAGGTGTTCCGCTCCGGTGTGAACGCCGTCGAACGCGGCCGGAAGGAGGCCGCGTTCGCGCTCGGCATGCACAAGACCCAGGTCATGGCGCACGTCCTGGTGCCCCAGGCGGTCCGGGCCATGCTGCCCGCCATCGTCAGCCAGTCGGTGGTCGCGCTGAAGGACACCTCGCTCGGCTACCTCATCACCTACGAGGAGTTCCTCCACGCCGGCAAACTCATCGCCTCGAATCTCGACTACGATTTGCCCTTCATCTCAGTGGTGATGGTGATCTCACCGATCTGCATCGGGATGTGCATGCTGCTCTCCTGGTTCGCAGGATGGGTGTCCCGGTGGGAGCGGCGCAGTCCCAAGACCGAGGCCGTGGACGTCGCCGCGGCCGATCCAGGGACGCTGCTGCCGGGCGGAGGTACCCCCACCGTCCCCAAGCCCTAGGAGGCGGGGCAGCGGCTCACGGGGCCAGGCCCGGCCGGCGGCAGCCGGAGATCACTGCTCGCGCAGCGGAACGGACACGTACGACGGGTCGTCCGCCGGCGAGGAGAAGGTCAGCTGCGCGCCGGACGGGTTGTGCTCGATGTACAAGGGGTCGACCGTGTCGACCACCAGCGCGAGCCGGTGCCCGGCCGGGACGTCGTAGGCCGTGGAGAACAGGTCCAGGTCCACGGCGAACGGCCGGCCGGGCGTCCGGCCGTGCCAGGTGTACGGAGCGTTGCTGACCAGCTTGCCGAGGCCGAGCGGGCCCACGTCGTAGAGGTACGCGACGAGGGTGCCGCTCTCGTTGGTCGGGGTGAGCGTCGTGTGCAGCGTCGCGGTGCCGCGCACCTGCTGGGCGCTGCCGTACCGCTCCGACTGCCAGACCGCGGCCCGGCGCCGGGGGAGCAGCGGGATCGAGGCGACCGGCGGGAGCTGGGCGATCTGGTCCAGGATGCTGGAGAGGAAGACGATGCCGCCGTCCGCGCCCGAGTCGACGTTCGCTTGGATGGTGGCCCGGTCGGCCAGGGCGATCTTCTTCCGGGTGGCCGCGATCGACTTCCAGTCCGGATAGCCCTCGTAGCCACCTCCCGTGCGGGACTCGATCTGGACCGGCCGCTCCCGGTCGATGCCGTTGTCGACGCCCCGGAGGCAGTGGTCGAACCAGCGCCGGGTGTCCGTCCACACGTCGTTGGGCAGCCCGAACAGGCCGGTCGCCTCGGCCGTCGCGTGGTCGCCCGGGCGCAGTTCTAGCCGCTTGGGCACGGTCAGCTTCTGGTAGAAGTCGGCGTACTGGTTCGCCGGGAAGATCGTGTCGCCCCAGGCGTTGGCGAGCAGGACGGCGGCGCCGTTCTTGTTCAGCTGGTCGAGGTAGGTCGCAGCGGAACGTTTCTTTCCCCAGGCGATCATCTCCTGTTCCTTCGACAGGTCGGAGGCGTAGAACTCGTCGAAGATCCGCCGGAGTTCGTCGCTCTCCCGGCCGGTGACGGTGCCCGCGACGTCCAGCAGGGCAGCCGCCTGGACGTGCTGGGTGCGGCCGGAGTAGATGGAGTCGATCAGGTCGGCCCAGCCGCTGAGGGAGGCGACCGCCTTGATCCGCTTGTCGTGCGCGGCGGCGAGCAGGCTGATCCCGGCGCCGTACGAGACGCCCGCCATGCCGATGTGGTCCGGGTCGGCCGGGGTGTGCGCGAGCGCCCAGTCGACGACCTTGGAGGCGTCGGCCACGTCGGGCGGGCCCGCCACTTCTATCCGGCCCTCCGACTGGTAGAAGCCGCGCACGTTGTACGTGAGCACGATGTAGCCGGCGTCGGCGAGCTGCTGGGCCTGGGCGAGGTACTCGGCCTGCGGCAGGCCCCAGCTCGTGGGCAGCACGATGAGCGGGTGGGTGTGCGAACCGTCGGCGCCCGCGGGGGTGACGACGTTCGCCCTGAGCACCGTGCCGCCGTCGCCGGTGATGTCGACGAAGCGGACGGACGGTGTGGCGGCCTCGGCGGCGGGAGCCAGGCCGACGACCGTACCGGCGATCAGGGCCGCCGACACGATACCTACGGCCGATGTGCGCAAGGTGGTGCGAACGGTCCCCATGGGGTCACTCCTGACTCGTGTCCGTGCAAAGTGACCCGACGGTAACCGTGACCTCTTACCCGAAGTAACCCGTCGGTAAGTTACGTGCCGGTAAAGATTGTTGACATGTACGCGAAACTAGGAGGCGCGGTGAGAGATGCGTGGAGCCTCCGTCTTCGGCAGGGGCGCCTGAGCGGCCCGCGTCACGTCCGCGACCACCTCGACGACGTCCGGGCCGTACGCCTTGGAGTTGACCACCTTCAGCAGCAGCACGAACGAGTTGTTGCCGTGCTTGCGGGCCAGCCGCTCGTGGTTGCGGGCGAGATAGCGGGTCGCGGCCTGGTTGGTGATCGCGCGCTGCCCGCAGAACAGGAAGACCGGGCGCGTCTCGCCCCGCTGTCCCGCGGTGAGCCGGGCGAGCAGGACGTGCTCCGTGACGCCGGGCTCCAGTCGGTAGCGCTCGCTGCCGATCTGGAACGCGCCGCGGTCCGGACCCGGTTCGGCCTCGATGTTGACGCGCACACCGGGCAGCATCGCCGACATGTGGGCCAGCATCCGCCGGTTCGAACCGGGGCCGCCGACACAGAACTCGGTGCGTTCGCCGAAGCTTTGCTGAACGTTGTCCTGTGTCACCATCTGCAGGTTCGCCCCGCAGTCCTTGATCAGCGCGGCCAGTTCCAGGAGCGCGAACACGTCGAACCGGTGGACCGCCGGCTCGGACGTGGCCGGGTCGCGGTTGACGACGAGCAGCGACTCCGAGTTCTGCGGCAATCCGAAGAACGCCTGCCTGCGGCGGAGCTTCCGCTTCCAGAGATAGGTACGGGCGAGCCAGCCCAGGCCGGCACTGATGCCGGCCGCCAGCACGCCCAGAACGATGTTGCGCACGTCGTCACTCATGGGCGCGCATGCTAGCGGGTGAAGGCAAACTCGTGTTCGAGATGGTCCTGACGGGGACATGCCGATGGATTAAGCTGCCGGGACGGTCCCTCACTGGAGGTGCGGATGCGTCGCCCTGTCGTGCGGAAACTGTCGGTCCTCGCGGTCTCTGCCGCCGTCGTGTCGGTGGGGGCGGCGGCCCCACCCGCGGCGACGAGCGAGGCGGTGCCCAAGGCCCCCGTGGCCGTCGGCTACGGCGGCGCCGTGGCCAGCGTCGACCCGGACGCCTCCGCTGCCGGCATCGAGGTTCTCAGGAAGGGCGGCAACGCCGTCGACGCCGCCGTGGCCACGGCCGCCGCCCTCGGCGTCACCGAGCCCTACTCCGCCGGCATCGGCGGGGGCGGCTACTTCGTCTACTACGACGCCAGGTCCCGTACGGTGCACACCATCGACGGCCGAGAGACCGCGCCGCTCACCGCCGGCTCCGGTCTCTTCCTCGAGGACGGCAAGCCGCTCGCCTTCGCCGACGCCGTCAGCAGCGGCCTCAGCGTGGGCACACCGGGCACGCCCGCCACCTGGCAGACGGCCCTGGACGAGTGGGGCAGCGAGAGGCTCGGCACGGTCCTGCAGCCCGCCGAGCGGATCGCCCGCGACGGCTTCACCGTCGACGACACCTTCCGCTCGCAGACCGCGTCCAACGAGACCCGGTTCCGCTACTTCCCGGACACCGCGAAGCTGTTCCTGCCCGGCGGGCAGCTCCCGGTCGTCGGCTCCTCCTTCAAGAATCCCGAACTCGCCCGCACCTACGAGGAGCTGGGCAGGAAAGGCGTCGGCGAGATATACCGAGGCGACCTCGGCAAGGACATCGTCGACACCGTCAACCAACCGCCGGTGGACCCGGGTTCGGGCTGGAACGCCCGCCCGGGCAAGCTGTCCACGAAGGATCTCGCCGCCTACGGCGCCAAGCTCCAGGCGCCCACGAAGACGTCGTACCGCGGCCTCAAGGTCTACTCGATCGCCCCCTCCTCCTCGGGCGGCACCACGGTCGGCGAGGCGCTCAACATCCTGGAGAAGACCGACCTGTCGAAGGCCTCCGAGGCGCAGTATCTGCACCACTTCGTCGAGGCGAGCCGGATCGCGTTCGCGGACCGGGGACGCTGGGTCGGCGACCCCGCCTTCGAGGACGTACCGACCAGGCAGCTGCTGTCGCAGCGGTACGCCGACTCGCGCGCCTGCCTGATCAAGGACGACGCCGTCCTCACCAGCCCGCTCGCACCCGGTGACCCGCGGCATCCGGCGGCGTGCGGTGTGGGGGGCACGGCGGCGCCGACGACGTACGAGGGCGAGAACACCACGCACCTCACGGTCGCCGACAAGTGGGGCAACGTCGTGTCCTACACGCTGACCATCGAGCAGACCGGCGGCAGCGCGATGACCGTGCCCGGCCGGGGCTTCCTCCTCAACAACGAGCTGACGGACTTCTCCTTCGCCCCCGCCAACCCGGCCGTCCACGACCCGAACCTGCCCGGCCCCGGCAAGCGTCCGCGCTCCTCCATCTCCCCGACGATCGTGCTCGACCGCCACAACAAGCCGGTGGTGGCGCTCGGTTCGCCCGGTGGCGCGACCATCATCACCACCGTGCTGCAGACCCTGACCGAGTTCGTCGACCGCGGGCTGCCGCTCGTCGACGCCATCGCCGCGCCGCGCGCCAGCCAGCGCAACGCGGCCAAGACGGAACTCGAACCCGCCCTCTACAACGGTGACTTGAGGACGCAGCTGGAAGCCATCGGCCACTCCTTCACCCTCAACCCCGAGATCGGCGCGGCGACGGGCGTCCAGCGCCTGCCGAACGGCAAGTGGCTGGCGGCGGCGGAGACGGTACGGCGCGGTGGCGGCTCGGCGCTGGTGGTGGATCCGGCGCCGTAGGAGCAGCGGCGGGCCCGGCGGCCAGGTTGCCGGGCCCGCCGCCGGGCTAGGCCGACGGGTCCGATGGTGGCGGCGGTGACTCGGGCGCCGCGCCTTCGGGTGCGGGCGGCGGCCCGTTCGTGGCGGCCGGCGCTTCGGTCTTGGTGCGGAACGCCAGGTGGCCGTCCTCGACGCCCACCGTCACCTCGTTGCCCTCCGCGATGCGGCCGTCCAGCAGCAGGCGTGAGAGCTGGTTGTCGACCTCGCGCTGGATGGTGCGGCGCAGGGGGCGGGCACCGTACTCGGGCTGGTGGCCGCGCTCGGCGAGCCAGTCGACCGCGGCGTCGGTGAAGTCGACCGCGATGCCCTGGGCTTGCAGCAGCTTGCGTGTGCGGTCGAGGAGCAGGTTCGTGATCCGGCGCAGTTGCTCCGCCGTGAGCTGCCGGAAGACCACGACCTCGTCGATGCGGTTGAGGAACTCCGGCCGGAAGTGCTCGCGCAGCGGCCGCAGGATCCGCTCCCGCCGCGCCTCCTCGTCGGCCTCCGCGCCACCCGACCCGAAGCCGATGCCCGCGCCGCGCCGGGTGATCGCCTCAGAACCCAGGTTGCTCGTCATCACGATGACCGTGTTGGTGAAGTCCACCGTGCGGCCCTGCGAGTCCGTGAGCCGCCCGTCGTCGAGGACCTGGAGCAGGATGTTGAAGACGTCCGGGTGCGCCTTCTCCACCTCGTCGAGCAGCAGCAGCGAGTACGGGTGCCGCCGCACCACCTCGGTGAGCTGACCGGCCTCCTCGTGGCCGACGTACCCCGGCGGGGCGCCCACCAGCCGGGACACCGTGTGCCGCTCCTGGTACTCGCTCATGTCCAGCCGCACCATCCGGTCCTCGCTGCCGAACAGCGCCTCCGCGAGCGCACGGGCCAGCTCCGTCTTGCCGACGCCGGTCGGGCCGAGGAACAGGAAGCTGCCGATCGGCCGGTCCGGGCTGGCGAGCCCGGCACGCGAGCGCAGCACCGCCTCCGCCACCGCGGCGACCGCCTCGTCCTGGCCGACGACGCGCTGGTGCAGATGCTCCTCGAGGCCGAGCAGCCGTTCCTTCTCCTCCTGGGTCAGCCGGCTGACCGGGATGTGCGTCAGCCGCGACACCACTTCGGCGATGGCCTCGGCCGTCACCTCCAGATGCTGCCCCTCGTCGGCCTCCTCACCGCCGGTGCTCTCCGCGATCCGGCCCTTCAGCTCGGTGATCCGGTCGCGCAGCTGCGTGGCCTGCTCGTACTGCTCGTCCGCGACCGCCTGGTCCTTGTCCCGGATCAGCTGCTCGACCTCGCGCTCCATGGCGCGTACGTCCGTGCCCTTCGTGCGGGCGCCGAGACGCACTCGCGCTCCCGCCTGGTCGATCAGGTCGATCGCCTTGTCGGGCAGGCGGCGGTCGGTGAGATAGCGGTCGGACAGCTCGACGGCGGCGACCAGCGCCTCGTCGGTGTAGCGGACCTGGTGGTGCGCCTCGTAGCGGTCGCGCAGCCCGCGCAGGATCTCGATCGTGTCGGTGACGGTCGGCTCCGGGACCAGGATCGGCTGGAACCGGCGGGCCAGCGCCGCGTCCTTCTCGATCCGGCGGAACTCCTCCAGCGTGGTCGCGCCCACGATGTGCAGCTCGCCGCGGGCCAGGGCGGGCTTGAGGATGTTGGCCGCGTCCATCGCCCCACCCTCGCCGCCGCCACCGGCGCCGACGACCGTGTGCAGCTCGTCGATGAAGATGATCAACTGGTCCGAGTGCGCGCGGATCTCCCCGACGATGTTGTTCAGCCGCTCCTCGAAGTCGCCACGGAAACGGGTGCCCGCCACCACGCCGGTCAGGTCCAGCGCCACAACCCGGCGCCCGATCAGCACGTCGGGCACGTCCCCGTCCGCGATCCGCTGGGCCAGCCCCTCCACGATCGCCGTCTTGCCGACGCCGGCGTCGCCGATCAGCACGGGGTTGTTCTTGCCGCGCCGGGAGAGCACCTCGATGGTCTGCTCGATCTCCTCGTCCCGCCCGATCACGGGGTCGATGCGGCCCTGCTGGGCCATGTCGGTCAGATCGCGGCTGTACTTGTCGAGGGTCGGGGTGGCCGTCGGCCGCTGCCGCTCGGTGCCGGTACGCGTCCGCTCCGCCTCGGGGGCCTCCGGCGGCAGACCACGGGCCGCGAAACGGGCCGCGTTGAGGATGTGCCCGGCCGCCGAGTCGGGGTTCGCCGCGAGCGCGCTGAGGACGTGTTCCGGGCCGATGTACCCGGCGCCGCTGGAACGGGCCATGTCGTGCGCGTCCAGCAGGGCGCGTTTGACCGCGGGGGTCAGGGACAGCGACGTCGGCGGCGGTGCCTCGCCCGCCGGGTGCTGGACCGGCCCGGACCGCTCGTCGATCTCCGTCGCCAGGGAGTCCGGGTCCGCCCCGGCCCGGCTGAGCAGGCTCCGGGTGGGCTCGGCGGAGAGGGCCGCGCGCAGCAGATGCTGGGTGTCCAGGTCCCGGCTGCCGTGCTCGGCGGCGTACTGGGCAGCGCCCCGCACGAGTTCCCTGGCCGGTTGGCTCAGCAGGCGGCCGATGTCGATGTGCCGGGGTCCGGGGGGCGGCTCGCCTCCGGCGCCGCCGAAGAAGCGGGCCAGGAAATCACCGAAGGGGTCGGGAGGGTAGCCGTTGGTCATGGCGTTCCGTTCCTTTGGTGCGGGTTGATAACACCTTGTCACGGTTATGTGCGACTGGCATTTCGCCGGGCTCCTATACAAGGGAGGCGCGGGGTGCGGCGGCGACGGCGGGTGCGTTGTGCCTGGTCGCCCCGCGGCGGAGCCGCATATCGACACAGCCTCGCGCCCCTCAGGTCGGCTGCCTGGCCGTGAGGATTCGGGGACCCATCTCCGTGATCGCGACTGTGTGTTCCGTGTGGGCTGCTCGGGAGCCGTCGTTCGTCCTGAGGGTCCAGCCGTCCGGGGCCGCGTGGTAGCCGTCCCTGCCGCTTGCGATCAGCATCGGCTCTATGGCCAGGACCATGCCGTGGCGCAGGGGGAGTCCTCGGCCGGGGCGGCCCTCGTTGGGGACCGCCGGGTCCTCGTGCATGTGGCGGCCCACTCCGTGGCCGCCGAAGCCGTCCGGGATCCCGTAGCCCGCCGTTCCGCACACCGTGCCGACGGCGTGGGCGATGTCGCCGATGCGGTTGCCGACCACCGCCGCCTCGATGCCGGCTGTCAGCGCGCGCTCGGCCGTCTCGATCAGGCGCACGTCCGCCGGGCGCGGCCTGCCCACGGTGAAGCTGATCGCCGAGTCGCCCACCCAGCCGTCCGGGTCGGCGCCGCAGTCGATGGAGACCAGGTCGCCGTCGCGCAGGCGGTAACGGGTGGGGATGCCGTGCACGATCGCGTCGTTCACCGAGGCGCAGACGACCGCCGGGACGGGGGTGGGCGCGAAGGAAGGGCGGTAGCCCAGGAACGGGGACTTCGCGCCCGCCTCGCGCAGCACCTCGCGCGCCACCTCGTCCAGCTCCAGCAGGGCCACGCCGACGCACGCAGCCTCCCGTACGGCCGTCAGGGCCCGGCCGACGACCTGGCCCGCCGCGTGCATCGCGTCGATCGACACATCTCCTGCGGCCGGGCGTCGCCCGCCCGCCGGGAAGATCGGCGGGGCCGTGCCGGCGCTGGATGCCGAGGGGCGCCGGCGCGAGGTGCGGGCGCTGCTGGACGCGTATGTCCGGGTCCGCACCCCGGAGGAGGCGGCCCGCAGCGTCGCCGCCGGTCCGCAGCACCTCGTGCCGCTGCTGCTGGAGGCCGCGCAGAGCGTCTCCCAGGAGCGGCACTGGGACCTGGTGCACGCTGAGGGTGGCCGGATTCGCCGCCTGACCGGAGCAGCGACTCACCCACTGGAGTGTGAAACATGATCGACTCCGCGGGTTGACGACGATGGTCTTGGCAAGCCCGTCCCCGAGGCTTACGTTCGTCCCTCTACGGCCTGTGTCTACGGGCGTAGAGGCTCTGACGTCCCGTCGAAGGAGCAGCTCATGGCCAACGTCGTACGCGCCGCTCTGGTCCAGGCCACCTGGACCGGCGACACCGAGTCCATGGTGGCGAAACACGAGGAGCACGCCCGCGAGGCGGCGAGGCAAGGGGCTCGCGTCATCGGGTTCCAGGAAGTGTTCAACGCGCCCTACTTCTGCCAGGTCCAGGAGCCGGAGCACTACCGTTGGGCCGAGCCGGTGCCCGACGGGCCGACCGTGCGCCGGATGCGAGCCCTGGCCCGCGAGACCGGCATGGTGCTCGTCGTCCCGGTCTTCGAGGTCGAGCAGTCCGGCTTCTACTACAACACTGCGGTCGTGATCGACGCCGACGGAGCCGTCCTCGGCAAGTACCGCAAGCATCACATCCCGCAGGTCAAGGGCTTCTGGGAGAAGTACTACTTCAAGCCCGGGAACGCCGGCTGGCCCGTCTTCGACACCGCCGTCGGCAGGATCGGCGTCTACATCTGCTACGACCGGCACTTCCCGGAGGGCTGGCGGCAACTCGGGCTCAACGGCGCCCAGCTGGTGTACAACCCGTCGGCCACCTCGCGCGGTCTGTCCGCCTACCTGTGGCAGCTGGAGCAGCCCGCGGCGGCCGTCGCCAACGAGTACTTCGTCGCCGCCATCAACCGGGTGGGGCAGGAGGAGTACGGGGACAACGACTTCTACGGAACGAGCTATTTCGTCGACCCGCGCGGGCAGTTCGTGGGTGAGGTCGCGAGCGACAAGAGCGAGGAACTCGTCGTCCGTGACCTGGATTTCGACCTCATCGACGAGGTGCGGCAGCAGTGGGCCTTCTACCGCGACCGCCGCCCCGACGCCTACGAAGGGCTGGTGCAGCCGTGAACGACCTGTACTCCCGCCACCGCGGTGTCCTCCCCGACTGGCTCGCCCTCTACTACGAGGACCCCCTCGAGATCACCCACGGCGAGGGCCGCCACGTCTGGGACTCCAGCGGCAACCGGTATCTGGACTTCTTCGGCGGCATCCTGACCACGATGACCGCGCACGCGCTGCCCGAGGTGACCAAGGCGGTCGCCGAGCAGGCCGGACGGATCATCCACTCGTCCACGCTCTATCTCAACCGGCCGATGGTCGAACTCGCCGAGCGCGTCGCCCAGGTGAGCGGCATCCCGGACGCCCGCGTCTTCTTCACCACCTCCGGCACCGAGGCCAACGACACCGCCCTGCTGCTCGCCACCACCCACCGGAGCAGCAACACGGTCCTGGCGATGCGCAACAGCTACCACGGCCGCTCCTTCAGCGCGGTCGGCGTCACCGGCAACCGCGGCTGGTCCCCGACGTCGCTGTCCCCGCTCCAGACGCTGTACGTCCACGGCGGCGTCCGCACCCGCGGCCCGTTCGCCGGGCTGAGCGACGGCGAGTTCATCGCGGCCTGCGTCGCGGACCTCAAGGACCTGCTCGGCCACACCCGCCCGCCCGCGGCCCTGATCGCCGAGCCCATCCAGGGCGTCGGCGGCTTCACCTCCCCGCCCGACGGCCTGTACGCCGCCTTCCGCGAGGTGCTCCAGGAGTACGGCATCCTGTGGATCGCCGACGAGGTGCAGACCGGCTGGGGCCGCACCGGCGACAACTTCTGGGGCTGGCAGGCGCACGGGCAGAACGGACCGCCGGACATCGTCACCTTCGCCAAGGGCATCGGCAACGGCATGTCCATCGGCGGTGTCGTGGCCCGCGCGGAGATCATGAACTGCCTGGACAGCAACAGCATTTCGACGTTCGGCGGCACCCAGGTCACCATGGCGGCGGGCCTGGCCAACCTGAACTACCTGCTGGAACACGACCTCCAGGGCAACGCCCGGCGCGTCGGCGGACTCCTCATCGAGCGGCTGCGCGCCGGCACCGCGAAACTCCCGGGCGTACGGGAGGTGCGCGGGCGCGGGCTGATGATCGGTGTCGAGCTGGTGAAACCGGGGACCGACGAGGCCGATCCGCAGGCCGCGTCCGCCGTCCTCGAGGCGGCCCGGGAGGGTGGGCTGCTCATCGGCAAGGGCGGCGGGCACAACACCAGCGCGCTGCGCATCGCCCCGCCGCTGTCGCTGACCGTCGCGGAGGCCGAGGAGGGCGCCGCGATCCTTGAGAACGCCCTGAGGAGCGTCCACTAGCACCCACGCGAGGGGCCGTCATGACCACCATCTTGGAAACCCCGGACACCCTGGAATCCGCCCTGTCGGTCCGTCAGGTCCTCGGTCTGGAACGGGTGCTGGCCGGGGAGCCCGAGGTGGTGGCCGGCGCCGGGCACCTCGACCGGCCGGTGCGCTGGGTGCACGTCGCCGAGGCGGCCGACGTCGGGGTGATGCTCAGCGGCGGCGAGATGGTGCTCACCACCGGGGTGCTGCTCGCCGGCGACGAGGGCAAGCAGGCCGAGTACATCCAGTCCCTGTACCGCGCCGAGGCCGCGGCCGTCGTCCTGGGCCTCGGCCGGGCCTTTCCCGCGCCGCCGGACGTGATGCGGCGGGCCGCCGAGCGGTGCGGGCTGCCCATGGTCGTCCTCCACCGTCCCTTCCCCTTCGCTGAGTTGACCGAGGAGGTGCAGTCCCGGCTCGTGCGGCGGAAGTTCGCCGCCGTCAGCCTGTCGGAGTCGGTACGCACCGCGCTCACCGCCCTCATCACCGCGGGCGCGCCGCTGCAGAGCCTCCTCGACGAGGTCGCCTCGCACAGCGCATGCCCGGTCGTCGTCACCAACCTCGCCCACCGCGTGCTGGCCACGGCGGGGGAGCGGCCGGCCGTCGACGACGTGCTGCGCGACTGGGAGCGCATCGCCCGGCAGGCCGGCGGCAACGAGGGCGACGGCTGGATCCGCGCCGAGCTCGGCGGGCGGGGTGAGCGGTGGGGGCAGATCGTGCTGTGCGGCCACCGGGGTGACATCGCGGCCGGACGGCTGCTCGCCGACCGGGCCGCCGAGGCGCTCGTCCTGCACCGCATGCTCGGCGGCGGCTCAGCCCACACCTGGGAGGAGCAGTCCGCACAGAGCCTGCTGACGGACCTGGTCTCCGGCGTCGTACCGGCACGGCAGTTGCTGCCGCGGGCACGGGCGGCCGGGCTTCCGGTCAACCGGCGCACCTTCGTACCGCTCGTCGTACGGGATGCCGACCCCACCCAACTCGACCGCGTCCTGCGCATGCTGGGCCTGCCCGGACTCGTCGCCGAGCTCGCCGACGGAGCCACCGCCGTGCTGCTCAGCCTCGCCCGCGACCAGGACGCCGAAGCGCTGGCCGCGCACTTCGCGGCACGGCTGCGGACGGCGTCAGGACAGGCCCGTACCGTCGTCGCGGCGGCCGGCCCGCGCACCGGCTGGGACGACGTGCCCACGGCCCTGCGCGAGGCCCAGCACGTCGCGGACGCCGTCGCCGACTCCTCGGCCGCCCTCGACCTCCCGGCAGTCGTCCGGCTCAAGGACGTCCATCTGCGCGGCCTGATCCGGCTGTTGCGCGACGATCCGCACGTACAGGCCTTCGCCGAGCGGGAGTTGGACGGCCTGCTGTGCGCGCCCGGCGAGGACCTGCTCTCCGTGCTGCGCACCTACCTCGCCACCGGCCGAAACAAGTCCCGCACCGCCCAGCTCCACCACGTCTCACGCCCCGCGCTCTACCGCCGGCTCGAGGCGATACAGGCGCGGCTCGGCGTGGACCTCGACGACTTCGAACAGGCGGCCTCGGTGCACATCGCGCTCCTCGCGCATGACGCGCAACAGGGGTGAAACATGCGACGACCTGGGAAAACGGCGGTGAAACATGGGCCGACGACAGCGTGACACGGTGGCACGCCCCGTGCCCGCAGACGTGACACGATGCAACTCAAAGCGGGCTTCCGGGCTTTCTAGGCTCCTCGCACACCGAGCGACCGGAGGTCCCGATGAGCAGAGTGATCCGTGCCGCCCTCTTCCAGACCGCCTGGACCGGCGACAAGGAGTCCATGATCCAGGTCCACGAGCAGGCGGCCCGCGACGCGGCCGCGCAGGGCGCCCAGGTGCTGTGCTTCCAGGAGCTGTTCTACGGGCCGTACTTCTGCCAGGTCCAGGACAAGGCGTTCTACGAGTACGCCGAGCAGATCCCCGAGGGCCCAACCGTCCAGCGCTTCCAGGCGCTCGCGAAAGAACTGGGCATCGTCCTCGTCCTGCCGATGTACGAGGAGGAACAGCCCGGCGTCCTCTACAACACCGCGGCCGTGATCGACGCGGACGGCTCCTACCTCGGCAAGTACCGCAAGACCCACATCCCGCAGGTGCAGGGCTTCTGGGAGAAGTTCTACTTCCGTCCCGGGAACAGCGGCTGGCCCGTCTTCGACACAGCGGTGGGCAGGATCGGCGTCTACATCTGCTACGACCGCCACTTCCCCGAGGGCTGGCGCGCCCTCGGCCTCGCGGGCGCCGAGATCGTCTTCAACCCGTCGGCCACCTCCCGCGGCCTCTCCGCCTACCTCTGGCAGCTGGAACAGCCGGCGGCGGCCGTGGCCAACGAGTACTTCGTCGGCGCGATCAACCGGGTGGGCGTCGAGGAGTTGGGCGACAACGACTTCTACGGGACGACGTACTTCGTCGACCCGGAGGCCCAGTTCGTCGGCGAGGTGGCGAGCGACAAGGAAACGGAACTGGTGGTCCGCGACCTGGACATGGCGAAACTGCGGGAAGTGCGGGACCGCTGGCAGTTCTACCGCGACCGCACGCCCGGAACGTATGGGCCGCTGACGGCGCCGTAAAAACCCCGGCCAACCCCCGCGCCCCGTCAGGGGCGCGGGGCTGACTCGATTTGCGGCTACCGCCGCGCGGGCGCGACAGCCACAACGAACCGCCACTCAGACCACGCACCCAGCGGAGCGCAAGCGCAGGAAAGGGGAACAAAATGACCACCAGTACCGTGATTCGCAACGGTCTGGTCATCACCGCCGCCGATGAGATCCACGCCGACGTCTTGATCGAGGACGGCCGGATCGCCGCCCTCGCGGCGACCGGCACCCCCGCCGCCGAGGCCTTCACCGCCGAGCGGGTCATCGACGCCACCGGGAAGTACGTGATCCCGGGGGGAGTCGACGCCCACACCCACATGGAGATGCCCTTCGGCGGCACCTACGCCGCCGACACCTTCGAGACCGGCACGAGGGCCGCCGCCTGGGGCGGGACGACCACGATCGTCGACTTCGCCATCCAGACGGTCGGCCACACCCTGCGCGAGGGTCTGGACGCGTGGCACGCCAAGGCCGAGGGCAACTGCGCCATCGACTACGGCTTCCACATGATCGTCTCCGACGTGAACCAGGAGACGCTCAAGGAGATGGACCTGCTGGTGGAGGAGGGCGTGACCTCCTTCAAGCAGTTCATGGCCTACCCGGGCGTCTTCTACAGCGACGACGGCCAGATCCTGCGCGCCATGCAGCGGGCCGGTGAGAACGGTGGCCTGATCATGATGCACGCCGAGAACGGCATCGCGATCGACGTACTCGTGGAGCAGGCGCTGGCGCGGGGAGAGACCGATCCCCGGTATCACGGCGAGGTCCGCAAGGCACTCCTGGAGGCCGAGGCGACCCACCGCGCCATCAAGCTCGCGCAGGTCGCGGGCGCCCCGCTGTACGTCGTCCACGTCTCGGCGACCGAGGCCGTCGCCGAACTGACCCGGGCGCGCGACGAGGGGCTGAACGTCTTCGGCGAGACCTGTCCGCAGTATCTGTTCCTGTCGACTGACAACCTCGCCGAACCCGACTTCGAGGGCGCCAAGTACGTGTGCTCGACGCCGCTGCGGCCCAAGGAGCACCAGGCCCAGCTGTGGAAGGGCCTGCGGACCAACGACCTCCAGGTCGTCTCCACCGATCACTGCCCCTTCTGCTTCGTGGGCCAGAAGGAGCTGGGCCGGGGCGACTTCTCCAAGATCCCCAACGGAATGCCCGGAGTCGAGAACCGGATGGACCTGCTCCACCAGGCCGTCGTCGACGGGCACATCTCCCGCCGCCGCTGGATCGAGATCGCCTGCGCCACCCCGGCGCGGATGTTCGGCCTGTACCCGAAGAAGGGCACCATTGCGCCGGGCGCCGACGCCGACGTCGTCATCTACGACCCGCACGCCGAGCAGGTCATGTCCGCCGAGACGCACCACATGAACGTCGACTACTCGGCGTACGAGGGCAAGCGGACCACCGGCCGGGTCGAGACGGTCCTCTCGCGCGGCGAACTCGTCATCACCGAGCGGGAGTACACCGGACACGCCGGGCACGGCGTCTACACCCCGCGCTCCACCTGCCAGTACCTCAACTAGGAGTCGCGCCAATGGACTTCGGACTCGTCCTGCAGACCGACCCGCCGGCCTCGCGTGTCATCAGCCTGATGAAGCGGGCCGAGCGCAACGGCTTCCGCTACGGCTGGACCTTCGACTCCGCCGTACTGTGGCAGGAGCCGTTCGTGATCTACAGTCAGATTCTCGCGAACACCAGCAAGCTGACGGTCGGCCCCATGGTCACCAACCCGGGCACCCGCACCTGGGAGGTGACCGCCTCCACCTTCGCCACCCTCAACGACATGTTCGGCAACCGCACCGTCTGCGGTATCGGACGCGGCGACTCTGCGATGCGTGTCGCAGGCCGCAAGCCCAACACCCTGGCCCGGATCAGCGAGGCCATGAAGGTGATCCGGGCGCTCGCGCGAGGCGAGGAGGCCGACCTCGGCGGCACGGTGATCCGTTTTCCATGGATCAGTCCCGGAGCCGAACTCCCCGTCTGGATGGCCGCGTACGGCCCCAAGGCGTTGAAGATGACCGGCGAGGAGGCCGACGGATTCATCCTCCAGCTGTCGGACCTGTACCTCACCGAGTACATGGTCAAGGCCGTGAAGGACGCGGCGGCCGCCGCCGGGCGCGACCCGTCCGAGGTCAGGGTCTGTGTCGCCGCCCCGGCGTACGTCACCGAGGACGACTCGCCCGAGTCGCTCGCCCACGCGCGCGATCAGTGTCGTTGGTTCGGCGGGATGGTCGGCAACCACGTCGCCGACCTCGTCGCCAAGTACGGCGAGCACTCCGCCGCCGTACCCGACGAACTCACCGACTACATCAAGGCCCGCGAGGGGTACGACTACTCCCACCACGGGCGCAGCGGCAACCCGGACACCCAGTTCGTGCCCGACGAGATCGTGGACCGGTTCTGCGTCATCGGGCCCGTCGAACGGCACATCGAGAAGCTGAACGCCCTGCGCGAGCTGGGCGTCGACCAGTTCGCGGTGTACGACATGCACGACGCCCAGGAAGCGGTCATCGACGCGTACGGCGCGCAGGTGATCCCCGCGGTCAACAGCTGATCCGTCCGGTCGAACGGTTGATCATTCCGTCAACGGTCGACCCCCTCGTGAACTCCCCCTTCCCGCCGCCCCGGGGAGGGGGCCCAGGTCGCTCCCACGGTCCGCCCAGGGGCGCACCCCTCATTCGGCGCCGCCCGCACGGCAACTCCCGTCCGTCCCAGTCGATTGGCCCGCCCATGACCGACACCGCTCCCACGGCCATACCGCCGACCTCCCAAGTCACCCTCGCCGACGGCCGGGTGGAGATCGCCCCGGGCTCACCGCAGCCCAGTGGCCCGTACGCCAACCAGGACCTGCTGCCGGTCCCCGTCGAGAAGCGCACCTGGACCACGTACAACTTCTCCGCGCTGTGGGTCGGCATGGCCCACAACACGGCCACCTGGACGCTGGCCTCCGGGCTCATCGCGGTAGGCATGGACTGGAAACAGGCCGTGTTCACCATCGCCCTGGCCAACCTGATCGTGCTCGTCCCGATGCTGCTCACCGGCCACGCGGGGCCGAAGTACGGCATCCCCTTCCCGGTCTTCGCCCGAGCCTCCTTCGGCGTCCGCGGCGCCAACCTCCCCGCCGTCGTCCGGGCGTTGGTGGCGTGCGGCTGGTTCGGCATCCAGACCTGGATCGGCGGCGAGGCGATCTACTTCCTCGCCGGGAAGCTGATCGGCGACGACTGGGCGAACGCGTCGAAGATCGGCGGCTACGCCTGGACGATGTGGCTGTCCTTCGCGATCTTCTGGGCGATCCAGATCGCCATCATCTACCGGGGCATGGAGACCATCCGCCGCTTCGAGAACTGGGCGGCGCCCTTCGTCCTCGTCGGCGCCTTCGTGATGCTGTGGTGGATGAGCAGCAAGGCCGGCGGCGTCGGCCCGCTGTTCGACCAGCCGTCCAAGCTGGGCTGGGGCGGCGACTTCTGGAAGCTGTTCTGGCCTTCCCTCATGGGCATGATCGGCTTCTGGTCGACGCTGTCGCTGAACATCCCCGACTTCACCCGGTACGGAAAGAGCCAGAAGGCGCAGACGTGGGGCCAGGCGCTCGGTCTGCCGACCACCATGACCCTGTTCGCGTTCCTGTCCGTGCTGGTGACGTCCGGTTCGCAGGCGGTGTACGGCGAGCCGGTCTGGGACCCGGTCCAGCTGGCCGCCAAGACCGACAACGTGGCGGGCCTGCTGTACGCGCTGGTGACCGTCCTGGTGGCGACCCTGTCCGTGAACATCGCCGCGAACCTGGTCTCGCCCGCGTTCGACTTCTCCAACGTCGCGCCCCGGAAGGTCAGTTTCCGCGCCGGTGCCCTGATCACCGCCGTCCTCGCGGTGCTGATCTTCCCGTGGAAGCTGTACTCCGACCCGCAGGGCTACATCTTCACCTGGCTCGGCCTGGTCGGCGGACTGCTCGGCACGGTCGCCGGCATCCTCATCGCCGACTACTGGCTGCTGCGCCGCACCCGCCTCGACCTCACCGACCTGTACCGCAGCGGCGGACGCTACTGGTACGAGGGCGGCTGGAACTGGCGGGCGGTCGTGGCCTTCCTCGTCGGCGGTGTGCTGGCGATCGGCGGCGCGAGCTTCAAGCCGCTGTTCGACGGCACCCCGATCCCGGCGCTGTCCTCGCTGGCGGACTACGGCTGGGCGGTGGGCCTCGGCACCTCGCTGGTGCTGTACCTGGCCCTGATGCTGCTGACCGGCAAGAAGCCGGCGGCCACCGCGTGACTGAGGGTCAACCCCGCTGGAAGGGCGGTCAGTTCGACTGATCGCCCGCCAGCACGGCCACCGCGCTCTTCGCGGCCCTGATGGCGCCCTTGTTGATCTCGTCGGCGCCTGGCGCCTTCTTCGTCTCGAAGTCGCTGCCGTTGTAGGTGACGATCACCAGGGCGTTGGACGCCCGGACGATCACCACGCCCTCACGCGTGTCCTGCTTGTCCTCGGAGGTCAGGTTCACCACCGAATACCCGGCGTCGCCGACGCCCGGAACATCCCCTCCGCCGCTCTTGGCCTTGACGCGCTCCTTGTACTCCTTCTGTGCGGCCTGGTCCGACTCCGTGATCTCGTACGACACGTCGAGCCAGCGGTAGTCGTACCCCTTGAGCGCGTTCCAGGAGCAGGTGCGGCGCAGCTTCGTGTCCGTCGACGGGATCTCCTTGCCCGCCGTCTTGGCGCCCGGTACAAGGGATTTGACGGTCGTCGTACTCACACCCGCGCACGGTGAGGGCGCGTCGGAGTACGTCTTGGACACGGCCGTCGACGACGGCGCCGAGGACGACTGGCTGGCCGTCTTCGGCTCCGGCTGGTGTCCGCCGACGGGAGCCGCGGAGAACGGGCCGGTGGTCAGCGCCCAGCCGGCCGCGGCGAGCACGGCGACCGGCGAGAGACGCGCGGTGAGGGCGAGCGGCAGAGGAAGGGGAGACACGGCGCACTTCTCGTGGGGGAGGGTGTGCGGAGGTGGTCCGCACCGCGGACGGGACGCCAGTGTCACACGAGTAACTGTGGGGGCGGAAGTGCCAACTCGCTCCGTACCCGCGCCGTGACGGTGAAGTGCCCCCGCCGTCCCGTGCATCGCGGGACGAACCGTACGCTTCAGGGGCGTACGGCCGACACGAGCCAGACCCCGGCCCGCATGCGGACACCGTTCGGCCGCGTGTAGGGGCGCAGGGCGTCCTCCAGTTCCGCGCGCTTCTGCGGACCCACCACGGTGTCCGGAGAGCGCGAGAGCAGGAAGTCGACCGCGTCGCGGGCATCGCGGCCCCACTCGGTCTCGATGGTGACCGGCGTCACGGTCACGTCGTCGTATCCGTCCAGGACCTCACGGATGCGGTCCGGGTCGGACAGTGACGCCATCGCCGTCGTCGCGACGACCGTGTCCGAATCGCCCGACTCGTCGGGTCCGTTCACGAGTTGGGAGAAGAGATACAGGGCCCGCGACTCCTCCCACTGCGGCCCCGACGGCTGCGGGCAGATGAACGTGAGCCGCCCGCCCGGCCGCAGTGCGCGCCACAGATTGCGGAACGCCTCCGCGTGATCCGCGAAGAACATCACCCCGCCCCGGCTGATCACGTTGTCGTACCCGGCGTCCGGGAACGGATGCAGCTGTGCTTCGGCCAGTTCGTAGGCTGCGTTCGCGATGCCTTCGGCGACGGTGCTTTCGCGGGCACGCTCGAGGAGCGGCGCGGAGATGTCCACGCCGACCACGTGGCCGTCCTTGGCGAGCCGGGCCGCGCTGCGCGTGGTGGCGCCGGCGCCGCAGCCGACGTCCAGCACACGGTCGCCGGCCGCGATGTCGGCCGCGCCGAACAGGGCTTCGTCGACGCCCGAGATCAGCCGGTCGTAGCGCGCGGTGTGGGCGGCCCAGTGCAGGCCGACGGAGCCGTTCCAGGCCTGCGCCTGACGGGGGTTGGCGATCGCGGTCACTTGGCCTCCAGGGTGCTGCGCAGGGTCAGGGAACTCTCGATGCGGTCCACTGCGGCGAACGCGCCGTACGCCACCAGGTGCACCAGGCAGTGGTCTTGGTGCTCGGGCCGACGCCAGGCCGTCACGTCCTCGTCCGTGATCCGGTACGGCGCCAGAGCCGCCAGCAGGGCGAGCCGGGCGCCGGGACGCGTGGCGCGGTCCGGGAGGCAGCTTCCGGTCAGGGACGGATGGGAGCCGTCCCAGGTGCGCAGGGTCGCGCGGACCAGGGCCTGGTCGTCGGCGTCGAGGAGGGCCGCGCCCGCCAGGGCCGCCGTGCGCAGTGCCGCGTAGGCCGGCCCGACGTCCGTGCCGGTCGCCCAGTCGGGGCCCGGGGCGCGCTCGTCGAGCAGTGTGAGGGCCGCGCCGGGTGCGGCGGTGCGGCGGACGGTCCGGGCGAGCGCGCGGCCCGCGATGCTGCGCACCGGACGCAGGCGCTGGGCGCCCGCGGGCAGCAGGTTCTCGGTCAGCAGGGCAGACACGATCCGGTTGATGAAGTGGAAGGCCAGGGCCGTTCCGAGGTACGCGGGCGCGTGTTCGCGCGGGAACGGGAACGGCTCCAGTTCGGTGCCCGGCACGCGCGTGCGCTGTCCCCAGTCCAGCACACGCGCGTGCTCCGTGTTCTCGGGCCGCTCCCCGCGGGCCAGCCGCTCGGCGAGGGCGTGGTCGCCCGTGGCGTGCAGCAGCATGGTGTGGGCGTCCACGCAGAACGGGCATCGGTTGGCGAGCGACACCCCGAGGGCGGCCAGCTCCTTGCCGGTGCGGCTGCCGGGCCCGGCGATCAGCGACTCGCGCAACAACGCCCAGCCGGCGACGAGGAGTTCGGGTGCCGAGGACAGGACCACGAAGGTGGGCGGGCGCTCCAGGCCGAAGTCACGGCGCAGCTGCTCGTACACCTCGGCGACACGGCCGGTGGCCGCCCCGGGCGACGGTGGGTCGGTGAATCGGAAGATCGAAGACATGGACAGCAGCGTGCGCCGCCGGGGCGGCCCGGGTCGTCGTACGGCCGGACCCAGTCCCCGGTGCGCCGGCCGGGCCCGTCGACGCCGGGGACTACTTCACGGGGAGTAGTCCCCGATCCGTCCACAGGGCTGACGCCGGTGACGGTGCGGCCGTCTAGGGTGCGGACATGGAGGTGAACCCGGGCATGCGCAGGCGTCTCGTCGACGCGGCCCTCGCGGCCGTCGTCGGTGCCCTCGTCATGGTCCCGGCCGCCTTCGACCCCGGCACGACGGTCTTCGACCACGCCCTGATCGTCCTCGCCTGCGCCGCCCTCGCCTTCTACCGCGCGGCCCCGCGCGCGGTGCTGGCAGCGACCACGGCGACCGGCACGGCGTATGTGCTGCACGCCCACCCCGGACCCCTGTCCGCGCTCCCTGTCCTGGGCGCCGTCCACACGGCCGCGCGCTCGGGCCACCGCGCTCTCGCGGCCGCGGCTAGCGCCCTGTTCCTGGCGGGATACGTCGCCACCGACCCGTCGGCCCGCGAGGTGGCCGAACGGGCCGCGCTGCTCGCCGGCTGGTTCCTGTGCGCCGTCGTGACGGGCCTGGCCGACCGCAACTGGCAGGCCTATCTGCGCCAGACCGAACAGCGCGCCCTGGAGGCCGAGCGCACCCGCGAGGAGGCCGCCCTGCGCCGGGCCGGCGAGGAACGCCTGCGCATCGCACGGGAGTTGCACGACTCGCTCACCCACAGTATCTCCATCGTCAAGCTCCAGGCGGGCGTCGCCGTGCACCTGGCCCGCAAACGCGGCGAGGAGGTGCCGCCCGCGCTGCTCGCCATCCAGGAGGCGAGCGGCGAGGCGATGCGGGAGCTGCGCGCCACCCTGGAGGTGCTGCGCACGGACGAGCCCACCGGCACACCGGCGCAGCTCGTGGACCGGGCCCGCGCGGCCGGCCTCGCCGTCGAACTGACCGCGACCGGCGACGCGTGCGCCGCGCCCACCGCCGTCGAGCGGACCGTCTACCGCATCGTCCAGGAGGCCCTCACCAACGCCGCCCGGCACGCGGGCCCGGCCAGGATTCGCGTCGGACTCGACTACGGTGAACGGGAGTTGACGGTCCGTGTGGACGACGACGGCACCGCCGACCCGGCCCGCCCACCGGCCCACGGCACCGGCCTGACCGGCATGCGCGAGCGCGTCACCGCCCTGGGCGGCACCCTGCACGCAGCCCCGCGCGCGGAGGGCGGCTTCTCGGTGCACGCGCGGCTGCCGCTGGAGGAGACGGGATGATCCGCGTGGCGCTCGTCGACGACCAGGCGCTGATGCGCGCCGGGTTCCGCGCCCTCCTGGACGCCGAGGACGGCATCGAGGTGGTGGGCGAGGCCGCCGACGGCGCCCAGGGCCTCGACCTGGTCCGCCGGGAGGTTCCCGACATCGCTCTCGTCGACGTACAGATGCCGGTGATGTCGGGCATCGAGGCGACCCGGCACATCGCCGCCGACCCCGCCCTGTCCGGCGTCCGCGTCGTCATCCTCACCAACTACGGTCTCGACGCCTATGTCTTCGAGGCCCTGCGCGCGGGCGCGAGCGGTTTCCTGCTCAAGGACACCGAACCGGCCGACCTCCTCCAGGCCATCGAGGTGGTGGCCCGCGGCGAGGCCCTGCTCTCCCCGTCGGTCACCCGCACCCTGATCGGCGAGTTCGCCTCCTTGCCCCCGGACCGTGCCACACCGCCCGCCCTGGACCACCTCACCCGCCGCGAACGCGAGGTCACCGCCCTCGCCGCCCGCGGCCTGACCAACGAGGAGATCGCCGCCCACATGGTCATCAGCCCCTTCACGGTCAAGACCCACATCAGCCGCGCGATGACCAAACTGGGCGCCCGCGACCGGGCCCAGCTGGTGGTGTTCGCCTACGAGTCGGGACTGGTCGCACCCCGAGGGGGCACACGGGGCTGAGCACGGCTGCGTACGATCACCTGACCGGCAGCCGCGCAGTGAGGAGTCGCCCCGTGTTCACCACCCGGCCCACTCTCCAGGGCACCTTCGGCATGGTGTCGTCCACCCACTGGCTCGCCTCGCAGTCCGCGATGGCCGTCCTCGAGGACGGCGGCAACGCCTATGACGCCGCCGTCGCGGGCGCGTTCGTGCTGCACGTCGTCGAGCCGCACCTCAACGGACCCGCGGGCGAGGTGCCCATCCTGCTCGCCCCGGCGGGCGGCGAGGCGCGCGTGCTGTGCGGGCAGGGCGTGGCCCCGGCGGGCGCGACGGTCGCGCACTACAGGGCGCTCGGTCTGAACCTCGTTCCCGGCACGGGACCACTGGCCGCCGCCGTACCGGGCGCCTTCGACGCCTGGATGCTGCTCCTGCGCGACCACGGCACGAAGTCCCTCGACGACGTCCTCACGTACGCCATCGGCTACGCCGAGCACGGGCACGCGCCCGTGGAGAACGTCGGCGCCACCGTCGAGAGTGTCCGCGAGCTGTTCGAGACCGAGTGGACCTCGTCGGCGGAGCTGTATCTGCCCGGTGGACAGGCACCCCGGCCCGGCCGGCTGCTGCGCAACCCCGCCCTCGCCGCCACCTGGAAGCGGCTGCTCGCCGAGACCGCGGGCGCCGGCGACCGGGAGGCGCGCATCGAGGCCGCACGCGAGGTGTGGCGCTCCGGCTTCGTCGCCGAGGCGCTGGTACGGCAGTCCGGACGGCCCACCATGGACACCAGCGGCGAGCGGCACACCGGCACGCTCACGGCGGCCGACCTGGCGGGCTGGTCGGCGACCTACGAGACCCCCGCGACGTACGACTGGAACGGCTGGACCGTGTGCAAGGCCGGCCCCTGGAGCCAGGGCCCGGCCTTCCTCCAGCAACTCGCCCTGCTCCCAACCGAGTTGCCCGCCTACGGCTCCGCCGAGTACGTGCACCTGCTGATCGAGGGCTGCAAGCTCGCCATGGCCGACCGCGAGGCCTGGTACGGGGACGCGGCCGAGGTGCCGCTCGCCGACCTCCTCTCGGACGCCTACAACGCCGAGCGGCGGGTCCTCGTCGACGACAAGGCCTCGTACGACCTGCGTCCCGGCAGCCCCGCCGGCCGCACCCCGCGGCTGCCCGTGCACGCGCGCGTGACGGCCCCGCTCGACACGGGTTTCGACCCGATGGGGGCGGGCGAACCGACCGTCGCGAAGTACTCGCACGACCCCGAGGTCGCCGCCGACGGCAGCACGCGCGGGGACACCTGCCATCTCGACGTCGTCGACCGGTGGGGCAACATGATCGCTGCCACGCCCAGCGGCGGCTGGCTCCAGTCCAACCCCGTGGTGCGCGAACTCGGCTTCCCGCTGGGCACGCGGCTCCAGATGACCTGGCTGGAGGAGGGGCTGCCCAACTCCCTCACCCCCGGGCGCCGTCCGCGCACCACCCTCACCCCGTCGATCGCGCTGCGCAACGGGGTGCCGGTGCTGGCGTTCGGCACGCCCGGAGGTGACCAGCAGGACCAGTGGCAGCTGCACTTCTTCCTCGCCGTCGCCCTGCGCGGCCCGGTCCGGGGCGGACTCGACCTCCAGGGCGCGATCGACGCCCCGAACTGGCACAACGACAGCTTCCCCAGCTCCTTCTACCCGCGCGGCAGGCGCCCCGGCAGCGTCACCGTGGAATCCCGCACGGACCCGGGGACAGTCGAGGAGTTGCGGCGGCGCGGCCACGACGTGACGGTCGCCGACGGCTGGTCCGAGGGCCGGCTCTGCGCGGTGGCCCGCGATCCGGAGTCCGGCATCCTGTCGGCGGCGGCCAATCCGCGCGGGATGCAGGGGTACGCAGTCGGCCGCTGAGCGACGGCACCGCCTGTTCGTCCGGATTCCATCCGTCGTACACCGAACGGGTGGGGATTGTCAGTGCAGCGTGTTCTCATGGGGGGCATGATCGAAGCAACAACGGAAACCATCGAAGAGTTTCTCGCGCACCACTCGGCCCTCGTCGAAGATGCCGTCCGCAAGGCGGCCGCGGCCGAGATCCTGCCCCGCTTCCGCCGGCTCGCCGACCACGAGATCGACCAGAAGAGCGGACCGCACGACCTGGTGACCGACGCCGACCGCCTCGCCGAGCGGTATCTCACCGAGGTGCTCGGCGCCCTCCTGCCGGGCTCCGTGGTCGTCGGGGAGGAGGCGGTCCACGCCGATCCGGCGACGTACGACGCGATCCAGGGCGACGCCCCGGTCTGGATCGTCGATCCGGTCGACGGCACACGGCAGTTCGTGCACGGCGACCCGGGCTTCTGCACGCTCGTCGCGCTCGCCCACCACGGCGTCGTCCTCGCCTCCTGGACGTACGCGGCGGCGCGCGGCCAACTCGCCACGGCCGTACGGGGCCGGGGCGCGTACCTCGACGGCGTACGGCTCCTCGCGGGCGCGCCCGAGCCCGGTCGCGAGCTGCGTATAGCCACGTCCCACCCGGACTACACGACGGACGAGCAGAAGCGCGCCCTGCTCGGCCTGTGGACCGACGGCACCGCGCCGCGCGCGTGCGGCTCGGCCGGGCTGGAGTATCTCGCCGTCGCGCGCGGTGAGTTGGACGCGACCGCCTTCTCCTGGGAGGCGGCCTGGGACCATGCGGCGGGCCTGCTCCTCGTCGAGGAGGCGGGCGGCGCCCACCTCACGCTCACGGGCGAACCGTTCCGCATCACGGGCGGCAACACCCTCCCGTTCACGGCGGCCCGCGACACGGCGACGGCGGAACGGGTACGAGAGCTGCTGCGCGGCAGCGCGGGCTGACGGCCACCGGCACCGCACCGGCTGCCGAGCCGTACCTCTGCCGTCGATTCCGCTTCCGCGGGCAGTAGTCCGTGGGCCGTGCAGGGTCGTCGGTCGCCGTGCGTTCCGGTTGTGCAGATCCCGGCTCGCCGGCCGCGCCCGCCGGCAGGCGACCGTCCCCGCGCCGCCTGGGCTGTCGGTGCCCCGGCATATGCTGATCCTCAGTGGCCATCGGTTGACGAAGGGGTCCAAAGGTGCCGTCGATGCTCGATGCGGTCGTGGTGGGAGCGGGGCCGAACGGACTGACGGCTGCCGTGGAGCTGGCCCGCCGCGGCTTCTCCGTCGCCCTCTTCGAGGCCCGTGACACCGTCGGCGGGGGAGCCCGCACCGAAGAGCTCACCCTGCCCGGCTTCCGTCACGACCCCTGCTCCGCGGCCCACCCCCTCGGCATCAACTCGCCCGCGTTCCGCGCGATGCCCCTGGAGCGCTACGGCCTGGAGTGGGTGCACCCCCGCCTCCCCATGGCCCACCCGTTCCCGGACGGCACGGCCGCCGTGCTGGCGCGGTCCGTGGCCGAGACGGCCGCCTCGCTCGGCCCGCGCGACGCGGGGACGTACCGCCGACTGGTCGAGCCGTTCCTGCCCCGCTGGGACACCCTGGCGCACGACTTCATGTCCCTGCCGCTCACCACGCTCCCGCGCGACCCGGTCACCCTCGCCCGCTTCGGCCTGACCGGACTGCCGCCCGCCACCCTGCTGCTGCGCCGCTTCCGCGACGAGCGCGCCCGGACCCTGTTCGCCGGACTCGTCGCCCACGTCATGGCTCCGCTCGGGGGCTTCGCCACCGGCGCCGTCGGCCTGGTCTTCGCGCTGGCGGCGCACGCGCGCGGCTGGCCCGTGGCGCGCGGCGGCTCCCAGTCGATCTCGGACGCCCTCGCCGCCTACCTGACGGACCTCGGTGGCGCGATCCACACCGACTACGAGGTCAAGCGGCTCGACGACCTGCCGCCCGCCCGCGCGTACGTCTTCGACACCTCGCCCACCGCCCTGGCGCGCATTGCGGGCTTCGGCAACTACTACGAGAACTATCGCTACGGTCCCGGCGTGTTCAAGATCGACTACGCCCTCGACGGCCCCGTGCCCTGGACCGCGCCCGAGGCGCGCACCGCCGGCACCGTGCAGATCGGCGCGGACAGCGCGGAGATCGGCGCCGCCCTGCGTGCGGCCTCGCGTGAGGGCCGTACCCCACAACCACCCTTCCTCATCACCGTGCAGCCCGGCGTCGCCGACCCCACCCGCGCCCCCGAGGGCAAGCATGTGTTCTGGGCCTACGGCCATGTGCCCAACGGCTGGACCGGTGACCTCACGGACGTCATGGAGCGCCAGCTGGAGCGCTTCGCGCCCGGCTTCCGCGACCGCGTCCTCGCCCGCGCCACGGCGGGCCCGCCCGAGCTCGCGGCCCGCAACGCCAACTACGTCGGCGGCGACATCGGCACCGGCGCGGTCTCGGGCCTGCAGATCCTGCTGCGCCCGAAGCTGTCCCTGTTCCCTTACAACACCCCGCACCCCGCGGTGTTCATCTGCTCGGCGGCCACCCCGCCCGGCCCCGGCGTGCACGGCATGTCGGGCCACAACGCGGCGAAGGCCGTCTGGAGGAGGCTGAGACACCCATGACCACCATCACACTCGTCCAGGGCGACATCACCCGCCAGAGCGCCGATGCGATCGTCAACGCGGCGAACTCCTCCCTCCTCGGCGGCGGAGGCGTGGACGGCGCCATCCACCGGCGCGGCGGCCCCGCGATCCTCGAGGAGTGCCGCAAGCTACGCGCCTCCTCCTACGGCAAGGGCCTGCCCACCGGCCAGGCGGTCGCCACAACGGCCGGCGACCTGGACGCCCGCTGGGTGATCCACACGGTCGGCCCGGTCTGGTCGGCCTCCGACGACCGCTCCGAGCTGCTTGCCTCCTGCTACCGACGGTCACTGGAGATCGCCGACGATCTCGGCGCGCGCACCGTCGCGTTCCCGGCCATCTCCACCGGCATCTACGGCTGGCCGATGGACGACGGCGCCCGCATCGCAGTGGAGACGGTGCGCGGGACGGTCACGGCGGTCGAGGAGGTCAGATTCGTCCTCTTCGACGCGCAGGCCTACGAGGCGTTCGCGGCGCAGGTCGGCTGACCGTCGGCTGGTGTGGAGTGTTTGCCCGGCCCGAGTCCCCGTCTTGCATGCCAGTTGTGGTTCAGCCATGGCTGGTCCTGGCGAGATCACACATGGCAAGTCGGTAACCAGCGCCGTTCCGCTGGGGCGCCGCCTTCGCCCACCGGGGAGTCGGCTCCCCAGGCAGGTCCCTGGCGTCGAGCCAGGGAAGAGCAACTCGGAGGTCCCGTTGTCGGGGGAGGCGCTCGACAACCGCGAGAAACGGGTGAGCGCCAAGACCGACTGGTGCGCCGTCAAGGAGACCACGATGCCCGTGCGGGTCGGCGCGCGCCTCGCACACGTGGTCCGGCAGGCGCCGCCGGACCGGGGGACCGGAGGCCGGGGGCCAGGGACAGACGCACCGCCCCGGCAGGACGGACCTGGCGTTCCGCGGGAGACGGAGCGGTCGAAGCGATTCGACCGCCTGTGGACACCCAACCGTGGCCGGCTCATGTCGACGTATTCTGGCTTGCTATATTCGGCACAAGGCGCTGTTGAAGCGCTTCGCAAGTCTTGGAGAGCTGGATGGTCACCCTCACCGAGGTTGCCCGGCACGCCGGAGTCTCGGCCAGCACGGTGAGCTATGTCCTCAGCGGCAAGCGGTCCATTTCGGCCACCACCCGGCAGCGTGTCGAGCAGAGCATCCGTGAACTCGGCTACCACCCGAACGCCGGCGCCCGCGCACTGGCCAGCAGCAGGTCCAACATCATCGCGCTGGTGATCCCGTTGCGTACCGACATGTACGTGCCGGTCATGATGGAGATCGCCATCGCGGTGGCCACCACGGCCCGCATGCACGGGTACGACATCCTGCTGCTCACCGGTGAGGAGGGGCCCGACGCGGTGCGCCGGGTGGCCGGCAGCGGGCTGGCGGACGCCATGATCCTCATGGATGTCGAACTCGACGACGAGCGGCTCCCGTTGCTGCGTGAAACCGACCAGCCGTCCGTGCTCATCGGCCTGCCTTCCGACACGACGGGGATGACCTGCGTCGACCTCGACTTCACGGCGACCGGGGCGTTGTGCGTGGAGCATCTGGCGAATCTCGGACACCGCGACATCGCCGTCATCGGTGCGGCCCCGGCCGTCTACGAGCGGCACACCGGCTTCGCAGAGCGCACCCTCGACGGACTCCGGTCCCGGGCGCGGGAGCTGGGCGTCCGTGTCCTGCACCGCCCCTGCGAGGGCGGGTACGACGCACTGGCCCTGATCCTTGCCCGCATCTTCGACGAACGCCCCGGCACCACGGGCTTCGTCCTGCAGAACGAGTCCGCGGTGGAGCCCCTGCTCGGCCTGCTGCGCCAGCAGGGCAGGGCCGTGCCCGAGGACGTGTCGGTCGTTGCGATCTGTCCCGACCAGGTCGCCGTCCAGGCATCGGTGCGGCTCACATCGGTCGCCATCCCGGCACAGGAAATGGGCCGGTTCGCCGTGGAGCACCTCATCACCAAGCTCGACGGCCGCGGCAGCGACGAAATCGTGCTGCTTGCCCCGGAGCTGGTGGTTCGCGGGAGTACGGGTCCGGCGCCCGTGACGCCCTGACGTCGCCGCCGACCGCACGTCGGACACCGGGGACGAATGAGGGGCGGGACGCGCACACATGCGTCCCGCCCCTCACCCCCGGTTGGACCGGGGTCGCCGTGCCGGCTCAGGCCAGCGGCACGGTCACCCCGCCGCTCCCGGTGGCGTTCGCGCCGCCCGCGACCCGCACGGTGAACGGCTTGTCGCTGCCCTCCGCGGTGACGCGCAGCGTGTCGCCGTCCCGCAGGACGCGGAAGGTGGCAGCGGTGAGGCCGGCCCGGTCCGGGACGGTCACGGTGCGCTCGTAGCCGCCCTCGGTGGTCGGGTGGACCAGCAGCGTGATGCCGTCCAGCCAGTCGCCGTCGGGGCGCTGGTCGTCGGCGGCCAGCGGCAGGACGGCTCCCTCGCGGACGTACAGCGGAAGGCTGTCGTAGCCGTGGCGCTCGGTGCGCCAGGCCGGGCCGGTGACCGTCTCGCCGGTGAGCAGTTGCGTCCAGGCGCCCTCAGGCAGATAGACCTCGACCTCGCCGTCCTCGGCGAAGACCGGGGCGACCAGCAGGTCGGCGCCGAGCATGTACTGGCGGTCCAGCGGGCGGCAGGCCGGGTCGCCGGGGAACTCAAGCAGCATCGGGCGCATCGAGGGCACACCGGTGCGGTGGGCCTCGACGCCGACGCCGTACAGGTACGGCATCAGACGGTGCTTGAGCAGGGTGAAACGGCGGGCGACGTCGACGGCCTCGTCGCCGAACGCCCACGGCACGCGGTAGGAGGAGGAGCCGTGCAGACGACTGTGCGAGGAGAGCAGGCCGAAGGCCAGCCAGCGCTTGAACACCGAGGCGTCCGGCGTGCCCTCGAAGCCGCCGATGTCGTGACTCCAGAAGCCGAAGCCGCTCAGCGACAGTGACAGCCCGCCGCGCAGCGACTCGGCCATGGCCTCGAAGGAGGACCAGCAGTCACCGCCCCAGTGCACGGGGTACTGCTGGCCGCCCGCAGTTGCGGAGCGGGCGAACAGCACGGCCTCGCCCTGTCCGCGCTCCTTCTCGAGCAGCTCGAAGACGGTCTTGTTGTACAGCTCGGTGTAGTAGTTGTGCATCCGCTCGGGGTCCGAGCCGTCGTGCCAGACGACGTCGGTGGGGATGCGCTCGCCGAAGTCGGTCTTGAAGCAGTCGACGCCCTGGTCCAGCAGCGGCTTGAGCTTCGACTGGAACCAGGCGCAGGCCTCGGGGCTGGTGAAGTCCACCAGACCCATGCCCGCCTGCCACAGGTCCCACTGCCACACGTCGCCGTTGGCCCGGCGCACCAGGTGCCCGAGCTCGGCGGCCTCGTCGAACAGGGGGGACTTCTGCGCGATGTAGGGGTTGATCCAGGCGCTGATCCGCAGGCCCTTGGCCTTCAGCCGGGCCAGCATGCCCTCGGGGTCGGGGAAGACGTCCGGGTCCCACTGGAAGTCGCACCACTGGTACTCGCGCATCCAGAAGCAGTCGAAATGGAACACCGACAGCGGGATGCCGCGCTCGGCCATGCCGTCGACGAACGACATCACCGTCGCCTCGTCGTACGAGGTGGTGAACGAGGTGGTCAGCCACAGCCCGAAGGACCAGGCAGGTGGCAGGGCCGGGCGCCCGGTGAGGCCCGTGTAGCGAGTGAGGACGTCCTTCGGGGTGGGTCCCGCGACGACGTAGAACTCCAGGGTCTGGTCCTCCACGCTGAACTGGACCTGGCCGACGGACTCCGATCCGACCTCGAAGGAGACCTTGCCGGGGTGGTTGACGAAGACGCCGTAGCCGCGCGAGGAGAGGTAGAACGGGATGTTCTTGTACGCCTGCTCGCTGCTGGTGCCGCCGTCCGCCTGCCACATGTCGACGACCTGGCCGTTCTTGACGAACGGGGTGAAGCGTTCGCCGAGGCCGTAGACCTGCTCGCCGACGCCGAGCGCGAGCTTGCCCACCATGTGATGCCCGCCCTGGTCGGTGGTGGCGAAGGCGGCGCCCTTGGCGCCCACCTGGGTCAGCTCGCGGCCGTCGGCGTCGCGGAAGCTCAGCGCGAAGGGGGCGGAGCTGTCCAGACGCACGCTGAGGGGGCCGCTGGTCAACTCAGTGATGCTGCCTTCGGCGCGGACCTCGCCGACACCGCCCTCGACACCGCCGACGGTGAACTCGGGCCCGGTCCGGCGCTTGCCGGAGTGGTGGGTGAGGCGGATGCCGATGACGCCCTCGGCCGGCGAGAAGCAGTCGACCGAGATGAGTGGCGCGTTGAGCGTGGCGCCCCTCCCCGTCACCCGTTGCACTGCGGCATACGTGTTGAAGCGCTTCGATTCAGTGCGGACATCACGCACCTCGGTGGCGTAGGCGATCTGTACGCCATCGCGAATGCGCCAGAAGCCATCGGTGAACTTCATGATCTTCCTCAGGGGGGTGAGCGGAGGCTGTCGGGTGGAGCACAGGCAGCGTCACGACGAGCTTGATCGTACACATAACCAATCCGCTCCAACGGGCTCCGCGCCAGCGGAGACGGCCCTGACCAGGTCCTTTTACATAAACAGAACCACTGTTTCACAGTAAGTAGTGAAGGGGATGTGCCACACAAGCTGGCGTGAGCGCAGCTTCTTGGCGTATTAGTCATCAGGTCAAACAAAACCGTCCGGCGACGTTGCCGGACCGCGCGACAGCAAGGGCCGTACATGTCGAAGCGCTTCAACGCAACCCTTGAGGACAGGTTCACCTTCGGTCTGTGGACTGTCGGCTGGCAGGGAAGGGACCCGTTCGGCGACGCCACCCGTCCGGCCCTCGACCCGGTCGAGACGGTGCACCGCCTGGCGGAACTGGGCGCCTACGGTGTGACGTTCCACGACGACGATCTGATCCCGTTCGGGTCCTCGGACGCCGAGCGGGAATCGCACATCAAGCGCTTCCGCCAGGCCCTGGACGCCACCGGCCTCACCGTGCCGATGGCCACCACCAACCTCTTCACCCACCCGGTCTTCAAGGACGGCGGGTTCACCGCCAACGACCGTGACGTGCGTCGCTACGCGCTGCGCAAGACGATCCGCAACATCGACCTGGCGGCCGAGCTGGGCGCGAAGACCTACGTGGCCTGGGGCGGCCGTGAGGGCGCCGAGTCCGGCGCCGCCAAGGACGTCCGCGTGGCCCTG
>NZ_BMQA01000048.1 GCF_014647875.1 Streptomyces brasiliensis
GGACCACGGCACGCCGATCCGCATCGGCGTGAACGCGGGTTCTCTGGACAGGCGTCTGCTTCAGAAGTACGGCAAGGCCACCCCGGAAGCCCTGGTGGAGAGCGCGTTGTGGGAGGCGTCCCTCTTCGAGGAGCACGACTTCCGGGAGATCAAGATCTCGGTCAAGCACAACGACCCGGTCGTGATGATCGAGGCGTACCGGCAGCTGGCCGCCCAGTGCGAGTACCCGCTGCACCTCGGCGTCACGGAGGCCGGCCCCGCCTTCCAGGGCACGATCAAGTCGGCCGTCGCCTTCGGGGCGTTGCTGTCCCAGGGCATCGGGGACACGATCCGCGTCTCCCTGTCCGCGCCCCCCGCCGAGGAGGTCAAGGTCGGCATCCAGATCCTGGAGTCGCTGAACCTCAGGCAGCGCCGCCTCGAGATCGTGTCCTGCCCGTCCTGCGGGCGCGCCCAGGTCGACGTCTACCGGCTCGCGGACGAGGTCACGGCCGGACTCGAGGGCATGGAAGTGCCCCTGCGCGTCGCGGTCATGGGGTGTGTCGTCAACGGTCCCGGTGAGGCGCGGGAGGCGGACCTGGGGGTCGCCTCCGGCAACGGGAAGGGCCAGATCTTCGTCAAGGGCGAGGTCATCAAGACCGTCCCCGAGTCGAAGATCGTGGAGACCCTCATCGAGGAGGCGCTGAAGATCGCCGAGCAGATGGAGCAGGACGGCGTCGGTTCGGGGGAACCGGCCATTACCGTGAGTTGAACAGCACGGACCGAGAGGGGGCCCGAGCGTGACCATGCTGGAGAACATCCGGGGACCACGCGACCTGAAGGCGCTGTCCGAGTCGGAACTCGGTGAACTGTCCGAAGAGATCCGCGAGTTCCTGGTGCATGCGGTGGCCAGGACCGGCGGTCACCTCGGGCCCAACCTGGGCGTGGTGGAACTGACCGTCGCGCTCCACCGGGTCTTCGAGTCACCGGTCGACCGCATCCTGTGGGACACCGGCCACCAGAGCTATGTGCACAAGCTTCTGACCGGACGTCAGGACTTCTCCAAGCTGCGCAGCAAGGGCGGCCTGTCCGGCTACCCCTCGCGCGAGGAGTCCGAGCACGACGTCATCGAGAACAGCCACGCCTCCACGGCGCTCGGCTGGGCCGACGGCCTGGCCAAGGCCCGCCAGGTGCAGGGGGAGAAGGGTCATGTGGTCGCGGTCATCGGCGACGGCGCGCTCACCGGCGGCATGGCCTGGGAGGCGCTCAACAACATCGCGGCCGCCAAGGACCGTCCGCTGATCATCGTCGTCAACGACAACGAGCGCTCGTACGCGCCGACCATCGGGGGCCTCGCCAATCACCTGGCCACCCTGCGCACGACCGACGGCTACGAGAAGGTCCTGGCCTGGGGCAAGGAAGTCCTGCAGCGCACGCCGGTGGTCGGCAACACGCTCTACGAGTCCCTGCACGGCGCGAAGAAGGGCTTCAAGGACGCCTTCGCACCGCAGGGCATGTTCGAGGACCTGGGACTGAAGTACGTCGGCCCGATCGACGGGCATGACATCCGGGCGGTCGAGTCCGCGCTGCGCCGGGCGAAACGCTTCCACGGGCCGGTCCTCGTGCACTGCCTCACCGAGAAGGGCCGCGGCTACGAACCCGCCCTCGCCCACGAGGAGGACCACTTCCACACCGTCGGCGTGATGGACCCGCTCACCTGCGAACCCCTCGCGCCGTCCAACGGGCCGTCCTGGACGTCGGTGTTCGGCGACGAGATCGTCCGCATCGGCGAGGAACGCGACGACGTCGTCGCGATCACGGCGGCCATGCTGCACCCGGTGGGCCTCGGCAAGTTCGCCGAGCGCTTCCCGGAGCGCGTGTGGGACGTGGGCATCGCCGAGCAGCACGCGGCGGTGTCGGCGGCGGGGCTGGCCACCGGCGGCCTGCACCCGGTGGTCGCCGTCTACGCCACCTTCCTCAACCGCGCCTTCGACCAGCTCCTGATGGACGTGGCGCTGCACCGCTGCGGCGTCACCTTCGTCCTGGACCGGGCCGGCGTCACCGGCGTCGACGGGCCGTCCCACAACGGCATGTGGGACCTGTCCGTCCTGCAGGTCGTGCCCGGCCTCAGGATCGCCGCCCCGCGCGACGCCGATCAGTTGCGCGCCCAGCTGCGGGAGGCCGTCGCCGTCGACGACGCGCCCACGCTGATCCGGTTCCCGAAGGAGTCGGTGGGCCCGGAGATCCCGGCCGTGGACCACGTCGGCGGCATGGACGTGCTGCACCGGGCCGACGATCCCGAGGTGCTGCTGATCGCCGTCGGAGTCATGGCCCCGGTGTGCCTCCAGGTCGCCGAACTGCTCGAGGCGCGTGGCATCAACTGCACGGTCGTCGACCCCCGTTGGGTCAAACCCGTCGATCCGGCGCTGCCCGGCCTCGCCGCCGGACACCGCCTGGTGGCCGTCGTCGAGGACAACAGCCGTGCCGCCGGGGTCGGTTCGGCCGTGGCCCTCGCCCTCGGCGACGCCGACGTCGACGTGCCCGTACGGCGCTTCGGCATCCCGGAGCAGTTCCTCGCCCACGCCAAACGCGGCGAGCTCCTGGCCGACATCGGCCTCACGCCCGTCGAGGTCGCCGGGCGGATCGGCGCGAGCCTGGCCGTCCAGGACGCGGGCGGCACAGTCAAGGAGAAGGAATGAGCACGGAGTTCGACCTCGGCGCCCTCCTCGCCGAGCGCGGAGCCGAGCGCTACGAGCTGCACGGCAAATACCTCAACCACCAGCTCCCGCGCATGCTGCACACCATCGGCTTCGACAAGGTCTACGAGCGGGCCGAGGGCGCCCACTTCTGGGACGCGGACGGCAACGACTACCTGGACATGCTCGCCGGGTTCGGGGTGATGGGCCTGGGCCGCCACCACCCCGTCGTCCGCAAGGCGCTGCACGACGTCCTCGACGCCCAGCTCGCCGACCTCACCCGTTTCGACTGCCAGCCGCTGCCCGGGCTGCTGGCCGAGAGGCTCCTCACGCACAGCCCGCACCTGGACCGGGTGTTCTTCGGCAACAGCGGCACGGAGGCGGTGGAGACCGCGCTGAAGTTCGCCCGGTTCGCCACCGGCCGGCCGCGGATCCTGTACTGCGCGCACGCCTTCCACGGCCTGACGACCGGCTCGCTTTCCGTGAACGGCGAGACGGGCTTCCGGGACGGCTTCGCACCGCTGCTGCCCGACACGGCCGTACCGCTCGGCGATCTCGCCGCCCTGGAACGGGAGGTGAAGAAGGGAGACGTCGCCGGCCTGATCGTCGAGCCGATCCAGGGCAAGGGCGTGCACGAGGCCCCGCCCGGCTATCTGCGCGCCGCCCAGGAGTTGCTGCACAAGCACAAGGCGCTGCTCATCGCGGACGAGGTGCAGACGGGCCTCGGCCGGACCGGGGACTTCTACGCCTATCAGCACGAGGACGGCGTCGAGCCGGACCTGGTGTGCGTCGCCAAGGCCCTGTCCGGCGGCTATGTACCGGTCGGCGCCACCCTCGGCAAGGACTGGATCTTCAAGAAGGTCTACTCGTCCATGGACCGCGTCCTGGTCCACTCGGCGAGCTTCGGGTCCAACGCGCAGGCGATGGCGGCCGGTCTCGCCGTGCTGTCGGTCATGGAGAACGAGCAGACTGTGGCCCATGTCCGGGCCACGGGCGACCTGCTGAAGTCCCGGCTCACCGAGCTGATCGACAAGTACGAGCTGCTCGCCGACGTCCGCGGCCGGGGCCTGATGATCGGCATCGAGTTCGGCCGGCCCAGCTCGTTGAAACTGCGCAGCCGCTGGACCATGCTGCAGGCGGCCCGCAAGGGCCTGTTCGCGCAGATGGTGGTCGTACCGCTGCTGCAGCGGCACCGGATCCTCACCCAGGTCTCCGGCGACCACCTCGAGGTGATCAAGCTGATCCCGCCGCTGGTCGTCGACGAGGCCGACGTGGACCGGTTCGTGGACGCCTTCACCGATGTCATGGACGACGCGCACAGTGGCGGCGGCCTGATGTGGGACTTCGGCAAGACGCTGATCAAGCAGGCGGTCGCCAGCAGGTGATCGACGCGCTTTGCCTCTGAGGCAAGAAAATTGCCCCAGGGGCAAAGATGCGGCTCAATGGAGATATGAGCTCCTCCTCAGCCGGGCCCCTGCCCGGCCACGACGACGACCTGCCCGTGGTGGCGCCGCAGCTGCGTTCGCTGCGCCGCCGGGCCGGCCTCACCCTGGAGGCGGCGGCCCGCTCCGCCGGGCTGTCGCCCGCCCATCTCTCCCGGCTGGAGACCGGGCAGCGCCAGCCCTCACTGCCGATGCTGCTCTCGCTGGCCCGTATCTACGGTACGACGGTTTCCGAGCTGCTGGGTGAGACCGTCGCCGACCGGGACGCCATCGTGCGCTTCGCCGACATGGAGCCGACCCGGGCGGGCGGCTGGACCTACTGGCAGGCGGGTGCGCCGGGCCGCGGGATGCAGTCCCTGCGCGTCCGGGTGCCGTACGGCGCGCAGGGCGACATCGTGCGGGTCCACCCCGGCGAGGAGTGGCTGTACGTCCTGCGGGGGCGGCTGCGGCTGCGCCTCGGGGACACCGTGCACCTGCTCGCGCCCGGGGACAGCGCACACTTCGATTCGCTGACCCCGCACCGCCTCGCCGCCGAAGACCACGACGGGGTCGAGCTCCTGTTCGTCCACACCCTGCTGCAGAGTCCCACGGCCACCCTGTGCCTGGGCCACATCACTGGAGAGCTGCCATGAGCAACCTGGAGGAGAAGTTCCCGCGGTCCCTGTGGATCCGGCTGATCATCTACATCGCCGTGGGCCACGTCTTCGCCGCCTTCCTCTACCTGCTGTTCGCGCTGGGCGGCAAGGGGTGAGGGCGGTCAGTCCAGCAGGCGCTCGCGCAGCCGCTCCCGGGTCTGCGGGGTGAGCCCGAGTCCCCGCTCCAGATAGGCGTCCACGCCGCCCCATGCCTCGTCCACGGTCTCCAGAGCCGCCGCCAGGTATTCGGCACGGGCGTCGAAGAGGGGGCTCAGCAGCTCCATGACCTCGGGGGAGTAGGCCGCGGCCGAGGAGTTGCTGCGGTGCACCTTGTAACGGCGGTGCGTGGCGTTGGACTCCAGGTAGTCCGCGAGGATGGCGTCCTGCTCCACACCCAGGGCGAGCAGCGTCACGGCTATGGACAGGCCCGCGCGGTCCTTGCCCGCCGCGCAGTGCATCAGCGCGGGGACGCTGTCCTCGGCGAGCGCGTGCAGGACCCGGGAGTGCTCGGCGGTGCGCTGCTTGAGGATCGTGCGGTACGAGGCGATCATCCGGTTCGCCGCCTTGCCGTCGCCGAGGATCGCGCGCAGCTGCTCGATCTCGCCCTCGCGGACCATCTTCCAGAACTCGGCGCCGTCGGCCGGGTCTGTCAGCGGCAGGTTCACGTTCCGCACGCCCGGCAGCTCGATGTCCGGGCCCTCCAGTTTCTGGTCGGCAGCGTTGCGGAAGTCGAAGATCGTGTGCAGCCCCAGGCCCGTCAGGAACACCGCGTCCTGATCCGTCGCGTGCGCCAGGTGACCGCTGCGGAACAGCACCCCGTACCGCACTCGCCGGTTGTCCACGGTCGGCAGCCCGCCCACGTCACGGAAGTTGCGCACACCGGCCAGCTCGGGCTCGGTCGACGGGACCTGCTGCGTCACGGGGGGCTCCTCCCGGTCGGTGCCCGGCGACGCGGTTCGTCGACGGGCGCGCAGTCGACGATACGACATGGGTTTCCCCGGGCAATGAGTTGTCCACAGGCGTTGCCTCCAGGGCCCGTCGCCCTTGATGATGTTGGTGCTTGAGCGGATCTGTTGGCACCTGTGAGGGCTTGATGGTGGACATCGCGGACAACGGCCGGACCTGGCTCCTGAGCGGGCCCACGAGCAGCTACGCGCTGCACCTCACCGACGACGACGAACTGCTCCACCTGCACTGGGGCCCGCGCATCGCGCTCGCCGACGCCGAGGCCCTCGCCGCCCACCCGCTGCCCGGCTACTGGCCCTTCGAGTCCCCGCTCGACGGACGCGAGGAGTACCCCGTCGAGGGCGGACCCCGCTTCGTGCGGCCTGCCCTGTCCGTGCGCACCGAGGAGCGCCGCGGCACCGAGTGGGCCTTCGAGGCGTACGAGACCGAGGGCGACGAACTGCGGCTGCGTTTCCGGGACACGGGCCTGGCGATCACGCTGCACTACCGGATGCGCGGCGACGTCGTCGAGCGCTGGGTCACCCTGGACAACCAGGGGCACACGCGCGTGGAGCTGCTGCGCGCCGACGCGGCCACCTGGACCCTGCCCGACCGCGACGGCTGGCGGCTGTCCCAGCTGCACGGGCGCTGGGCCGCCGAGTCCCGGCTCACCAGCGCCCCGCTCACCTACGGCGACAAGGTCATCGGCAGCCGCCGCGGCCACACCGGGCACCAGCACCTGCCCTGGGTCGCGCTCGACACCGACGCCACCGAGGAGCGCGGCGAGGTGTACGGCTGCGCGCTGGGCTGGTCCGGGTCCTGGCGGATCGCTGTCGCTCAACTCCCCGACGCGCGCGTGCAGATCACCGGCGGCGCCGGCTACGACGACTCGGGCCTGCTGATGCTGGCCGAGGGCGAGTCGTACACCACTCCGGTCTTCGCGGGCCTGTGGAGCGAAGGCGGCTTCGGTGGCGCGAGCCGGACCTGGCACGCCTACCAGCGGGCGTACGTCGTCCCTGAGGCGGACCGGGACCGGCCCGTGCTGTTCAACTCGTGGGAGGCCACGAACTTCGACATCTCGGAGGAACAGCAGGCCGCGCTCGCCCGGCGCGCGGCGGCGATCGGGGTGGAACTGTTCGTCGTGGACGACGGCTGGTTCGGCGCCCGCACCAGCGACCGGGCCGGACTCGGCGACTGGACGCCCAACCCCGACCGCTTCCCGCATGGGCTCAAGCCACTCGCCGACCAGGTGCACGGCCTCGGGATGCAGTTCGGTATCTGGGTCGAGCCCGAGATGGTCAACCCGGACAGCGACCTGTACCGGGCGCACCCCGACTGGGCGCAGTACCAACCGGGGCGAAAGCGGACGGAACTGCGCAATCAGCTCGTCCTCAACCTCGCCCGCGAGGACGTCCAGGAGTACCTCTGGGAGCAGCTCGACGCGCTCCTGTCCAGCGCCCCGATCGACTACGTGAAGTGGGACTTCAACCGCTGCTTCACGGACGCGGGCTGGCCCGGCGAGCCGTACCCGCAGCGCCTGTGGGTCGATCACGTCCGCGCCCTGTACGCACTGTTGGACCGGCTGCGGGCGGCCCACCCCGGTGTCGCGTTCGAGTCCTGCTCGGGCGGCGGCGGCCGGATCGACCTCGGGGTGGCGAGCCGTACGGACCAGGTGTGGACCTCCGACAACACCGACCCGCTCGACCGGCTCGCCATCCAGCACGGGTTCAGCCAGATCCATCCCGCGCGGATCATGGCGGCCTGGGTCACCGACAGCCCGAACACCCAGCTCAACGGGCGGGTCAGCTCGCTGCGCTTTCGTTTCGTGAGTGCCATGGCCGGTGTGCTCGGGGTCGGCGGCGACCTCACCGAGTGGACCGAGGAGGAGCTGGCCGAGGCCCGGCGGTGGGTGGAGTTCTACAAGGACATCCGGCCGGTCGTGCAGCACGGCGAGCTGTACCGGCTGCGGCCCCCGGCGGGCGGGCTGAGCGCGGTGCAGTACGTGCGCGGGGACGAGACCGCCGTCCTCGCCTGGCTCCAGGCCCAGCGCTACGGCGAACCGGTCCCGGCGCTGCGTCTGCGGGGGCTCGACCCGACAGCGTCGTACGAATGTCGTGAAACGGGTGAAATACATCGAGGTGCCGTACTGCTGCACCACGGACTGCGTACCGGACTGAGTGGCGACCTGGATGCGACGGTTCTCCGCCTGCGTCGCATCTGAGCTATCTGTCCGAATTGCCACCTTCGTTCAAAGTCGCCCCGAGGTAAAGGATCCTGGACGAGAGGTGCGTGAGGAGCGTCATATCCGTGACCGTACGTCGCCGGTCAAGCTCACGTAAGTCTCATGCCTTTCCCGGGAATTGAAGAGGTGAATACGGGCGGAATTCACCCAGGGTCACCGGGATTTCCCGTAACGGATCAAGCGAAACACGGACAGAGGGAATCTTCTGCTTGTCCCCTCGCGTCCCGCTCGCTTACGTTCGCCACCAATCCGGTCGGACCGCCGAATCCTGCCGCCGCCCGGAGTCCCCACCACACTCACCCACGCACGGCAGGAGCGGGGGACCCACCAGGTACGACTGCCTGTTCCGGTCTCCGGGACGGCTAGGGGTGAAGTCGCGCTCTCCGCGCGGCCGGGCAGCTCCAGCCCGAACCCGACAGCTCACCTCGCAGGCGCCGGAGAGGAATTCGCCATGCCCGCGAAGGGTAAGCACCGCCATCCCAAGACCCAGCGCTTCACCCGCTCGATCGCCGTCGCCGTCGCCGGCACCGGCGGCGCCGCGCTGGCTCTGCCGCTCATCGGGGCCACCGGCGCCCATGCGGCCACCCCGCAGTCCGTTTCCGAAAAGACCGTCCAGTCGGCCCCGGTGGTCGAGAAGAAGACCGCGGCGACGAATTCCGGCGCCCGCTTCTACACCGTGCAGCCCGGCGACTACCTGTCGAAGATCGCCGTCGACCATCACGTCCGCGGCGGCTGGCCGCAGCTCTACCGGGACAACCGCGCGGCCGTCGGCGACGACCCCTCCCTGATCCACCCGGGCCTGAAGCTCACGTTCGGCCGCACGGTCACGACGACCTCCGCGCCGGCCGCTCCCGCGCCCTCGCAGTCGTCGGCCGAGCAGTCCGCTCCGGCCAAGGCCACGCAGTCCGCGCAGGAGACCCAGGCGCCGGCCTCGTCCGCGCCCGCCACCGCGTCGAACGTGTCGGCCCAGAACGCCACCACCACTCCGGACACCGGCACCGGCTACGTCCTCCCCGTGGACAGCCCCGCCATCGGCACCGCCTACCACGTGGCGGGCAGCATGTGGTCCAGCGGCTACCACACCGGCGTCGACTTCGTCGTCCCGACCGGCACCCCGCTGAAGGCGGTCGGCGCGGGCACCGTCGTCTCCGCCGGTTGGGGCGGCGCGTACGGCAACCAGGTCGTCATCAAGCTGGCCGACGGCTACTACGCGCAGTACGCCCACCTCTCCCAGCTCTCCGTCTCGGCCGGCCAGACCGTGACCGCAGGACAGCAGGTCGGCCTCTCCGGCGCGACCGGCAACGTGACCGGCCCGCACCTGCACTTCGAGATCCGCACCACGCCGGACTACGGCTCGGACGTGGACCCGGTCGTCTACCTCCGCTCGCACGGCGTCGCCGTCTGACGGACTGTCCCGCAAGCCGCCGAAGGCCGGACCCCCGATCCCCGGGTCCGGCCTTCGGCGTTGGGGGTCCGGGGTTCGTCCATGGCGTATTCCCCGTTGGCAAAGTCTTTAGGAGTGGCTTATCTCACCGTTCGTCAACCCCTTCCTACGATCGCGTAAGTCACATCCGAAGGTGAATCATGGGCCGATGTGGCAGACGATTCGAAGAGGGACAACAGAGCAGTGATCGGGTCGTACGTGGCGGTGGGGGACAGCTTCACCGAGGGCGTCGGCGACCCCGGCCCCGACGGGTCGTTCGTCGGCTGGGCGGACCGGTTCGCGGTCCTGCTCGCGGACCGGCAGCCCGAAGGTGACTTCCAGTACACCAACCTGGCCGTGCGCGGAAAGCTGCTCGACCAGATCGTGACGGACCAGATTCCGCAGGCCGTCGAACTCGCGCCGGACCTGGTGTCCTTCTGCGCGGGCGGCAACGACATCATCCGGCCCGGCACCGACCCCGATGACGTGGCCGAGCGCTTCGAACGGGCAGTGGCCCGGCTGACGTCCGCTGCCGGCACCGTCATGGTGACGACCGGCTTCGACACCCGCGGCGTCCCCGTGCTCAAGCATCTGCGCGGCAAGATCGCGACGTACAACGGGCACGTCCGGGCCATCGCCGACCGGTACGGCTGCCCCGTGCTGGACCTCTGGTCCCTCAAGACCGTCCAGGACCGGCGGGCCTGGGACGACGACCGGCTCCACCTCTCACCCGAGGGCCACACGCGCGTGGCGCTCCGTGCCGGCCAGGTCCTCGGCCTGGACGTCCCGGCCGACCCGGACCAGCCCTGGCCGCCGCTGCCGCCCCGCGGCACGCTCGACATCCGGCGCGACGACGTGCACTGGGCCCGTGAGTACCTGGTCCCCTGGATCGGCCGCCGCCTGCGCGGCGAGTCCTCGGGCGATCATGCGACCGCCAAGGGCGCGCTGTCCCCGGACGACATCAAGATGCGGATCGCCTCGGTGGCCTGAGGCACTCGTGGGGCTGGGCGAGCACGAGCACGCGCAGCCCCGCCGGGACGGTCACCGCTCCTGCGCGGTCGCCGCCTCGCGGCGTTCACCGCACCTGTCCGGTCAACGCCTCGCGCCGCAGCCCGAGTTCCCGGGCGAGCGCCTCGTCCACCCATTCCTGGGCCCGTGAACGCGGCACCGCGCCGGCGTACGACGTCAGTTGTACGGCCGGTCCGTCGAGGAGGGCCGTCAGGCGCAGGGCCGTGCCGGCCGGGTCGGGGCAGCTGAACTCGCCCGCCGCCACGCCCCCCGCGATGACCTCGGTGAGCGCGGCCTCCCACTGCCGGTCCAGGTCCCGCGTCACGTCCCGCAGGGCGGGTTCGCGCGGGGCGACCACCCAGCCCTCGATCGCCGGACCCTGGCCTGACCGGTCGGCGCGTACCAGCGGTCGGCGGACCGCAGCCGCCGCAGCGCGTTCGTGCGCCGGCCCAGCAGCTTGCGCAGGTGCGCGAGGTCGTCCTCCGCGGCGAAGGTGACAGCGGCGCCGACCACCTTCTCCTTCGTCGAGAAGTGGTACAGGACAAGTGCGTTGCTCACCCCGAGCGCCGAGGCCACGTCCTCGATCCTGACGGCCACGCCGCGCGCCTCGATCTGCTCGACGGCGGCCCGCAGCAACTCCTCCCGCCGCTCGGTCACACTCAACCGCACCACGCCGTCACCCTACGCGTGTTGCACGCCGGTCCACGAAGTCACTCCACGAACTGGTAGTCGAGCCGGATACGGCCGTCCTCGCCCAGGACCAGGAACTCCCGCCCGCCGCCGGCCGCCCGGCCCTCCTGACGGTTGTAGGACTCCCAGCGGAATGTGATCACGTCGCGCAGGAGTACGGGGGCTTCCTGGACACGGAAGAGGTACGTCCCCGGGGCGACGAAGTCCTCGTACGCCCGCTCCACGCGCGCGCACAACTCTTCGTGGCCGCGGGCCTCGAGGACGGCGGTGGTGAAGCCGAGGCCCACCGCCTTGTCGTGCATCTCCTGGGGCGGTCGGAGGATGTGCAGGCCGTCCTCCGCCCAGAGGTCGTGCACGGTCTTGCGGCGGGCCCCGGGGTCCGGTTCGTTCCAGACGCCGATGTAGCGGTCGATCAGGGACTGCGGGTCGATGGCGGGCACGATGCTCCTCGCGGCGGTCGGTGGACCGGTGGATCAGCGCTGCGCTGTGTGCCCTCGACTCTGCCGCCGTCGCGCCCGTGCCTCAATTCCCGGCAGGGTATGAGGGGCCGGACGCAGGAGACGCCGCAGGCAATGTCACCGGTACCGGCCGAACCGCTCCGCGATCACGTTCACGTGCTCGGTCGCGATGGCGTGTGCGGCGGCGCGCGGGGTCGTGCCGTCCGTCTCCGCGCGGGCCGGCACCAGCTCGACGAGGGCGCGCACGGAGCGTCGTGTATGGGTGAACGCCTCCTCGGCGTCGGGGCCGATGTCCCCGAACAGGGTCCACCACCGGGCGTTCGTACCGGAGTCGACCACCACGTCCGGCAGCACGGTCACCCCGCGCGCCGCGAGCAGCCGCTCTGCCTCGGGCAGCACCGGCATGCTGGCCGCCTCGACGATCCAGCGGGCGCCGATCCGCCCCTGGTCGGCGGTGTCGATCGCGTACGACACCGCCGCCGGGAACAGCACCTCCGCGTCGCTGGACAACCAGGCGTCACCCGGCAGTTCACGGTCGCCGGGACGCAGCGCCGAGCGGTCCACCGTGCCGTGGGCGTCCCGCTCCGCCAGCAGCGCCCCGACATCGAGTCGGGCGGGGTTCGCGAGCGTGCCCGTGACGTCGGCCACGGCGACGACGGTCAGCCCGGCGCGGGCGAGAAAGCGGGCCGTGGCCCCGCCCATGGTGCCCAGCCCCTGCACCGCGACACGTGTGCCCCGGTACGGCACTCCGGCCCGGTCCAGCGTCGCGAGCACCGACGCCGCCCCCCGCAGCCGCCGACCAGCTCGTCCAGGCCGATCCCGTCCACATCGAAAGCATGCCGAGACCCTGTCGACGCTCGTCTGCCGGGGCGTGACACCTGGCTGTCGGAGGGGCCGACCATAATGGATGGCCTGACCGACTCCACCAGGAGGTACCGTGACCGGTTTGCGTTCCCTGAGCTCCGGGCTCCGCGCGCTGCAGCCCGCGGCCTTCGGCGCCGACCCGGGCGGTGAACGCCTGGCGCGGATCCGCAGATCGCCCCACTTCAAGGACGGCGTCTTCCAGAATCCGGGGGGCACCGCCCGCACCCGGCCCTCCGGTTCGATGCTGGACTTCGCGAAGGTCTACTTCGACAAGGACCTGCGCCCGCGCCGCGCCCCCGAGGGCACGGTGCCCGTACACGCCACCACACTCGCCGACTTGGCCAAGCCGCCCGCCACCGGGCTGAGGCTGACCTGGATGGGCCACTCCAGCGTGCTCGCGGAGATCGACGGTCGGCGCGTGCTCTTCGACCCCGTCTGGGGCGAGCGTTGTTCCCCTTTCGCGTTCGTCGGGCCGAAGCGCCTCCACCCGGCGCCGCTGCCGCTGGCCGCGCTCGGCCCGGTCGACGTGGTGGTCATCTCGCACGACCACTACGACCACCTCGACATGCCCACGATCAAGGAGCTGGCCGGCACGGACACCGTGTTCGCCGTCCCGCTGGGCGTCGGCGCCCATCTGGAGCACTGGGGCGTGTCCGCGGACCGGCTGCGCGAACTGGACTGGCACGAGGCGACCAAGGTCGGCGGACTCACCCTGACCGCCACCCCGGCCCGGCACTTCTGCGGCCGCGGCCTGCGCAACACCCAGCACACCCTCTGGGCCTCGTGGGCCGTCGCCGGCGACGAGCACCGGATCTACCACAGCGGCGACACCGGCTACTTCGAGGGCTTCAAGGACATAGGCGCCGAGTACGGCCCCTTCGACGCGACGATGATCCAGATCGGTGCGTACAGCGAGTTCTGGCCCGACATCCACATGACACCCGAGGAGGGCATGCGTGCCCACCTCGACCTCCAGGGCGGCTGGCCGCACGGCGTGATGATGCCCATCCACTGGGGCACGTTCAATCTCGCCCCGCACGCCTGGGCGGAGCCGGGGGCCTGGACCAAGGACGCGGCCGATGCGGTGGGGCAGGCGGCGGCGTTCCCCACACCGGGTGAGCCCTTCGAGCCGAGCGGACAGCTGCCCGTCGAGCCCTGGTGGCAGGGAGTGTCCGCGCCGCTCGCCACGCCGTGGCGCCGTACCGGGGAGCCCGTGCCCGCGCCCGCGCCCGCGCCCGCCCACGAGGACCTCGACCTGGCGAGCGAGGCGTGAGCCCAGGCCCGCTGACCGGGCACGCGTGAACTTCTTTCCGTACGGCCCTGTCCGCGGCGTGGCGCCGAGGACAGGGCCGTACGCCATGTCTGTCCCGGAGGATCCCGGGCGATCTCACGTGAGAGGCGAGCGCCGGCCGACACGGCCGGTGACGTCGGCGCCGGTGCGGCCGGGAACGGAGGAGGTCCAGGAAGTCTCGAGGCGGGCCGGTCGCGGGTGGACAACCCGGGGAAAACGGATGGCCGGTGAGGGTCGGGGAGCGGATGCCGCCCCGACCCTCGCCGACTCTTCGTGACCGCTTCCGACCAGGTCGGATCGTTCCGTTTTCGTTCGGAGTCGCGAATCTCGCAGGGCTATCGGTCTGTCGTACGACGCCTCATACCAGAGCGGGACTGTCTGCGGGGGACTTTGTCGACTGCCCACCGCACATGATGCGCAGGCGACTACTGTGAGTGGCCGCCGGACGACGCAGGGCCGAAAACCATCGGCGCTGCCGACCGGCACGCGATGGCGCATGCCCATGTCGCGCATCCCGCGCGAACAATCAGGCCCGACGGACCCGTACGAGGACACCGATGGCTCAGCTTCGTGCACCGGCCGCACGCGCCGACCGCCGTGAGGGCGGCCGGCACGGACGACCGGTCACCCGCCCCGTTCCGGCGCTGCCCGAGACCCACATACGGCCCCAACTCCTGCGCCTGGCCGTGCTGCCACCCGTCGGGGTCGCCCTCAGCGGCACCGCGGCCGTCCTGTTCACCGTCCGCTCCACCGGCGCACGGCCCGGCATCGTCCTGTGGGCCGTCCTCGCCGGAGCCCTCGCGGTGACCGTCGCAGGCATCGTGATCGCCGCCGTGGCCGCGGGCCGCACCGCCCGCTCGGTGGGCCACCGTGTCGGCGCCCTGCGCCGCAACACCGCGCGTGGCGAGGCCGATCTGCGCTTGCTGCTCGAGGCGCTGCGCCGGGGCGACGGACCCCCGCCGCAGCGCAAGCTGCGCGGCGGACCCCCGCAGGACGCCGACGACTTCGAGCTGCTCGCCGCCGATCTGGCCCGCGCTCACGACGGCGCCGTCACCGCCGTCGTGAGCGCCGCACAGCTCTCCAGCCAGGCCGGCAGCGCACAGAAGCTCGAGGTCTTCGTCAACCTCGCGCGACGGCTGCAGTCCCTCGTGCACCGGGAGATCTCCATCCTCGACGAGATCGAGAACGAGATCGAGGACCCGGATCTGCTCAAGGGCCTGTTCCACGTCGACCACCTCGCCACCCGCATCCGGCGGCACGCCGAGAACCTGGCCGTGCTCGGCGGTGCCGTCTCGCGGCGGCAGTGGAGCAACCCCGTCTCCATGACCGAGGTGCTGCGGTCGGCCATCGCCGAGGTCGAGCAGTACTCCCGGGTCAAGCTCGTCCCGCCCATCGATGGCGAACTGCGCGGCCACGCCGTCGCCGACGTCATCCATCTGCTCGCCGAACTCGTCGAGAACGCCACGGTGTTCTCGGCCCCGCACACCCAGGTGCTGCTGCGCGCCAACCTCGTCACGGCCGGGCTCGCCGTCGAGGTCGAGGACCGGGGCCTGGGCATGCCGGTCGGCGAACAGAGCAGGATGAACGCCCTTCTCGCCGACCCCGATCAGGTCAACGTCGGCAGCCTGCTCGCCGACGGCCGCATCGGCCTCTTCGTGGTCTCCCAGCTCGCCCGTCGGCACGGTATCAACGTCCGGCTGCAGACGAACATCTACGGCGGCGTCCAGGCCGTCATCGTCGTTCCGCAGGGGCTGTTGGGTACGGCACCGGGTGCGCCCGGAGCCGTACCGCAGCCGCGGGGCGCGGGGGGTGTGCCGCCCAACGGGGGACGGCGTGCGGGATCAACAGCCGGGGCGCCTGCGGGAGTCGTGCCCGGGGGAGCGGTGCCCGGTGCGCGGAACGGCTCCTACGCCGGGTCTGCCGGGCCCAACTGGTCCACGGCGCCAGGTCAGCAGCCGCAGCCGCAGCCGCAGCCGCAGCCGCAGTCGTCGGGTCGGCCCGCGTCGTCCGTGGAGACGGCCGGTGGACAACGGCGGCTCGTGCAGCCCGATGCCGTGCGGCCACCGACCGTCGCCTCGGCGGAAGGCGGCGCGCCCGCGCCCCTGCCGGTGCGTGGCCCCAGCGAGGCTCGGCCCAATCCCGCGGAGGCCGTACCCGGAACCAGGTACGACGAACGTCCCGGCGCCGAGAACACCCAGGCCGTCGCGCCCGCCTCGCGCACCGGCACCGTGCGCGGCACCATGGGCAGGCCCCAACTGCCGCGCCGCCGCGCCCAGGAACACCTCGCCCCCCAGCTCAAGGGCGGCCCCGCACCACGCCAGGAGAGCGAGACCCTCGCCGGCCACGACCCCGGCCTCATGGCCGCCTTCCAGCGTGGCATCGGCCTGGCCGAGACAGAGCAGCACGTGGAGGCGACGGACACGGGGAGGGCGGGGGCGACGGCTGAGTCGCAGCCCGTGGACAGGGGAGCGACCGACACGGGTGCGGCACACATGGGGCCGGGACACATGGGCCAGGGGGATATGGGGCACATGGGTCCGGACCACGTAGGTCCCGAGCACATGGACTCCGCTCACACGGACCCACTCCAAGCGCCCCACATGGACGCGCCCCACGTGGACGCACCGCACATGGAACCCGCACCCACGCCGGGCGCCACCCCTACCCTCACCCCCCGCCCCACAGGCCTCCCGCACCCGGACGCGGCCCTCGCAGAGGCCAGTCTCCGTGCGCCTGAACCCGAACTCACCGCGCGGCCCGACGGGAGCGCGCCGGCCGGATGATCGGCTCAGTGACCTCCCCCATCTCCACCCCTGTCCCCAGCCTCGCCCTCACCCTCACCCCCACCCCCAGCGCTCCCGAGACCTTCGTACCCCAAGGAGTCGATCGACCATGGCGAGCGATGCGCCGACCGCCCAGGTATCCGACCTCGACTGGCTGATGAGCGGCCTCGTGCAGCGCGTACCGCACACCACCAGCGCGCTCCTCCTGTCCTGCGACGGGCTCGTGAAGTCCGTGCACGGGCTCGACCCCGACAGCGCCGACCACATGGCGGCCCTGGCCTCCGGCCTGTACTCCCTCGGCCGCAGCGCGGGCGTCCGGTTCGGTGACGGCGGGGACGTCCGGCAGGTCGTCGTCGAACTCGACTCGACCCTGCTGTTCGTCACCACCGCGGGCTCCGGCACCTGTCTCGCCGTGCTGGCCGGCCGCGAGGCCGACGCCGCCGTCCTCGGCTACGAGATGGCGATGCTGGTCAAGAGCGTCCGCCCGTATCTGGTGACCGCGCCACGGCAGCACCCCGTCGAACCCCCGGCGATGAGGCCTTGAGCGTGACGGCGGCCGGCGACGGGCCCTGGCTCGACGACGCGGCCGGACGCCTCGTGCGCCCGTTCACGGTGAGCAACGGCCGCACCAGGCCCACCGTCGCGCTCGACCTCATGTCGCAGTTGATGGCCACCGGAGCCACCCCGCTCGGCTATGTCGGCCCGGAGCACGCCCAGGTGCTCGACCTGTGCCACGGGCCCGTCCCGGTCGCCGAGATCGCCGCGTATCTGCGGCTCCCGGCGGCGGTCACCAAGGTGCTGCTCGCGGACCTGGTCGACTGCGGGGCGCTCACTGCCAAGCCCCCCGCTTTTTTCCACAACCCCACGGACCGGTCCCTACTGGAGGCAGTGCTCGATGGACTACGACGACAGCTCTGACCCGTTCCCCACCGCGCTCAAGATCCTGGTGGCCGGCGGGTTCGGCGTCGGCAAGACGACCTTCGTGGGCGCGGTCAGCGAGATCGCGCCGCTCAGCACGGAGGAGTTGCTCACCACGGTCAGCGCCGCCACCGACGACCTCGACGGCATCGAGAACAAGGTCGAGACGACGGTGGCGATGGACTTCGGCCGCATCACCCTGGACCCGCAGCACGTGCTGTATCTCTTCGGCACGCCCGGTCAGGAGCGGTTCTGGTTCATGTGGGACGAGCTGTCCGAGGGTGCGCTGGGCGCTGTCGTCCTCGCCGACACCCGCCGGCTCGAGGACTGCTTCGCGGCGGTCGACTTCTTCGAGGAACGCGGGCTCGGTTTCATCGTCGCCATCAACGAGTTCGACGGATCCTACCGCTACGACCCCGAGGAAGTGCGCGCCGCCATAGACCTCGACCCCGCCGTTCCCGTTGTCCGTTGCGACGCACGTATCTCCAGTTCCGGTGTCCAGACCTTGCTGACCCTCGTACGCCATCTGATCGCCCACGCCCCGGCACCCGCGCCGAGCCACGGCGCCCACATGTGACGGAGCCCGGCCTTGAGTTACGAACCGCCACGGCCGGCCAGGGGGCTGCTGGTCACCCCCGAGGACAAGGAGGCGCCCGCCCGCGTCCGACGGCTGCGCCGGCTGGGCCTGGGGGAGCACCCCGATCCCTCGCTGGACGCCTTCGCGCACCATCTCGCCGGGATCACCGGCACGCCGTACGCCATGGTCAACTTCATCGGCGAGGAACGGCAGTTCTTCGCGGGCCTGCGCACACCAGGCGCCGGGCCAGCCGTGCAGGAGAACGGCGGCGGGCCCGAGGTCGGCCGGTTCCTGCCGCGCAGCCATGGGTTCTGCCCCCATCTGGTGGCCCGCCGCAAGGCGCTGGTCCTGGACGACGTGCACGACTACCCGCGATTCGCGGGCAACCCAGTGGTGGACGAGTACGGCATCCGCTCCTACCTCGGCGCCCCGCTCATCGACAGCACGGGCATGGTGCTGGGCACGGTGTGCGTGGCCGACCTGGAGCCCCGGCCGTGGGGGACGACCGGCCTGGAGACCATCAAGTCGGCGGCCGCCGATCTCGCCGTACGACTCGAGCGGCGGGAGCACGACGGGCTGCCGCTCTGAGCCGTTCCGCCGAGCGCACCAGTGGGGGCGTGAAGCAAAGCTGAGGCGGCGGTTAAGAAATCCTCGATGGACCGCGCCTCGCGCGTACGGCAGATTGCAGGGAGATTCCACCCCTCTTCCCCGGTGCGGGCTCCTTCGGCGTGCCCGGAACCGGGACCTCACCCACAGGAGCCGTAGCGTTGAAGGCGCTGGTCAAGGAGAAGGCGGAGCCCGGGCTTTGGCTCGCGGACGTCCCGGAGCCGGTGATCGGCCCGGGCGACGTACTGATCAAGGTCCTGCGGACCGGGATCTGCGGTACCGACCTGCACATCCGGTCCTGGGACGGCTGGGCGCAGCAGGCGATCCGCACCCCGCTCGTGGTCGGGCACGAGTTCGTCGGCGAGGTCGTCGAGACCGGCCGCGACGTCACCGACATCAAGTCCGGCGACCGCGTCAGCGGCGAGGGCCATCTGGTGTGCGGCAAGTGCCGCAACTGCCTCGCCGGGCGCCGCCACTTGTGCCGGGCCACGGTCGGGCTCGGTGTGGGCCGCGACGGCGCGTTCGCCGAGTACGTCGCGCTGCCCGCCGGCAACGTCTGGGTGCACCGGGTGCCCGTGGACCTCGATGTCGCCGCGATCTTCGACCCGTTCGGCAACGCCGTGCACACCGCGCTGTCCTTTCCGCTGGTCGGCGAGGACGTCCTGATCACCGGCGCGGGACCGATCGGGCTGATGGCCGCGGCCGTGGCCCGGCACGCAGGCGCCCGCAACGTCGTGATCACCGACGTGAGCGAGGAGCGCCTGGAGCTGGCCCGCAAGATCGGTGTGAGCCTCGCGCTGAACGTCTCCACCGCCACCATCGCCGACGGTCAGCGCGAACTCGGCCTGCGCGAGGGCTTCGACATCGGCCTGGAGATGTCCGGCCGGCCCGAAGCCATGCGCGACATGATCGCCAACATGACGCACGGTGGCCGTATCGCCATGCTCGGCCTGCCGGCGCAGGAGTTCCCGGTCGACTGGGCCCGGATCGTCACCTCGATGATCACGATCAAGGGCATCTACGGCCGTGAGATGTTCGAGACCTGGTACGCGATGTCGGTCCTCCTGGAGGGCGGCCTCGACCTCGCACCCGTGATCACCGGCCGCTACGGCTACCGCGACTTCGAGGCGGCGTTCGCCGACGCGGCGAGCGGCCGCGGCGGCAAGGTCATCCTCGACTGGACCGCGTAAGTCACCCGCTTTTCCAAGGAGTTTCTGTCATGTTCGACTCCGTGCGCGACGACCTGCGCGCCACCCTCGACGAGATCCGTGCCGCCGGTCTGCACAAGCCCGAGCGCGTCATCGGCACCCCGCAGTCCGCGACCGTGAACGTCACCGCCGGCGGCCGCCCCGGTGAGGTCCTCAACTTCTGCGCCAACAACTACCTCGGCCTCGCCGATCACCCCGACGTGATCGCCGCCGCGCACGAGGCCCTGGACCGCTGGGGCTACGGCATGGCGTCCGTGCGCTTCATCTGCGGAACGCAGGAGGTGCACAAGGAGCTGGAGGCGCGGCTGTCCGCGTTCCTCGGCCAGGAGGACACGATCCTCTACTCCTCCTGCTTCGACGCCAACGGCGGAGTCTTCGAGACCCTGCTCGGCGAGGAGGACGCGGTGATCTCCGACGCGCTCAACCACGCGTCGATCATCGACGGCATCCGGCTGTCCAAGGCCCGCCGCTTCCGCTACGCCAACCGCGACCTGGCGGACCTGGAGCGGCAGTTGAAGGAGGCGCAGTCCGCGCGGCGCCGGCTGATCGTCACCGACGGCGTTTTCTCCATGGACGGCTACGTGGCTCCGCTCGCCGAGATCTGCGACCTCGCCGACCGGTACGACGCGATGGTCATGGTCGACGACTCGCACGCCGTCGGCTTCGTCGGCCCCACCGGTCGCGGCACCCCCGAACTGCACGGCGTCATGGACCGCGTCGACATCATCACCGGCACCCTGGGCAAGGCCCTCGGCGGTGCCTCCGGCGGCTACGTGGCCGCCCGCGCCGAGATCGTCGCCCTGCTGCGCCAGCGCTCGCGGCCGTACCTCTTCTCCAACACGCTGGCCCCGGTGATCGCGGCCGCGTCGCTGAAGGTCCTCGACCTGCTGGAGTCGGCGGACGACCTGCGGGTCCGGCTCGGCGAGAACACCGCGCTGTTCCGCCGCCGCATGACCGAGGAGGGCTTCGACATCCTCCCCGGCGACCACGCCATCGCGCCGGTGATGATCGGTGACGCGGCGCGGGCGGGCCGGATGGCGGAGCTGCTGCTGGAGCGCGGCGTGTACGTGATCGGGTTCTCGTACCCGGTGGTGCCGCAGGGGCAGGCCCGGATCCGGGTCCAGCTGTCGGCCGCGCACTCCACCGAGGACGTGAACCGCGCGGTGGACGCGTTCGTCGCGGCCCGGGCCGAGCTGGACGCCTGAGCAATCCGGAGGACCGGGACCGAGCAGTCCGGACATCTTGCGATAATCGTCCGCATGATCGAAGCGCGGCGGCTCCACATCCTCCGTGCGGTGGCCGACCACCGTACGGTGACGGCGGCTGCCGCCGCGCTGTACCTCACGCCCTCGGCGGTCTCCCAGCAGTTGACGGCTCTGGAGCAGGAGACCGGCCACCGGCTGGTCGAGCGGAGCGCGAAGGGCGTACGGCTCACTCCGGCCGGCGAGATCCTGCTCGGCCATACCAACGCCGTCCTCGCCCAGCTCGAGCGGGCCGAGGCGGAGCTGGCCGCCTACAGTTCGGGCGCGGCCGGCACGGTCACCGTCGCGGCCTTCGCGACCGGCATCGCCGAGGTCGTCGCCCCGGCGGTGGCCCGGCTCGCCGAGTCGGCGCCCGGTATCCGGATCCGCGTCCAGGACGCCGAGGGCGATGCCAGCCTGCCCATGGTCCTGGATCGTCAGGTGGACGTCGCGGTCGCCGTCGAGTACCGCGGCGCGCCCCCCGCCGACGACCCGCGCCTCACCCATGTCCCGCTCTACGCCGAGCCGTTCGACGCGGTGGTCCCGGTGACCCATCGGCTGGCCGACGCCAACGAGGTCCCGCTGGCGGAGCTGGCCAAGGACGTGTGGATCGGCCCCTACCCGGGCAACCCCTGCCACGACGTGGTCGTCCTGGCCTGCGAGAGCGCCGGGTTCCAGCCCCTCCTGGAACACTCCTCGGACGACTTCCGCGCCGTCGTCGCCCTCGCCTCGGCCGACGCCGGAGTGGCCCTCGTCCCCCGCTCGGCCCTGCGCGGCATGGACCTCACGGGCGTGGTCGTCCACCCTGTGGACGGCGTGGCCCCGACCCGCAGGGTCTTCGCGGCGGTGCGACGGGGAGCGGAGAACCATCCCCTGATCCGCCCGGTGCTGGACGCGCTGGGCGAGGCCGCCCGGGCTTGAGCCCTTCGTAACACGCCTGTCTCATATCAGGGACAACGTCCCGGATATGAGACACGACCGGGAAGCCCCGGAGCCTGTCGATGTCCGGCTCGGCACCCGCCTCGCGGAACTCCGGGCCGAACACGGCTGGTCGTTGGGCGAGTTGGCGGAACGCAGCGGAGTGAGCAGGTCGACCCTGTCCCGGGCCGAACGGGCCGAGGTCAGCCCCACGGCCGCGCTGCTGGGCCGCATGTGCACCGTGTACGGACGCACCATGTCCCAGCTGCTCAGCGAGGTGGAGTCCGCGCCCGCACCGCTGGTGCGCAGCGCCGAGCAGCCGGTGTGGGAGGACCGCGCCTCCGGATTCGTACGACGGTCGGTGTCGGCCCCGCATCCGGGCCTGCGCGGCGAACTCGTAGAGAGACGGCTCGCGGCCGGGGCGGACATCTCGTACGACCGCCCGCCCGTGGCCGGCCTCGAACAGCACATCTGGGTGCTGGAGGGCGCCCTCGAGATGACCGCGCAGGACGTCCGGCACCACCTCGACGACGGCGACTGTCTGCGGTTGCGGGTGTGGGGCCCCACACGGTTCCGGTGCCCGGGGCCCGAGGACGCGCGCTACGTCCTGGCGGTGGTGCGGCCATGACGGTGCTGCGGCTGGGCGCCGGTCAAGTCCGGGACAACGCCGGTGAATTGGGGGAGCTGCTGGCCGACACGGTGGCCGGCGGGGCGTCCGTAGGCTTCCTCGCACCGCTCGCCCGCCCGGACGCCGTCGCCTGGTGGCGGGAGCGGGCGGACGCCGTGGCCGCCGGGCGGATCGCCGTCTGGGTGGCGCGGGACGGCGGCGGCCGGGTGACCGGCACGGTGGGCCTGGCCTTCCCGGACAAGCCCAACAGCCGGCACCGCGCTGAACTCGTCAAGCTCATGGTCCACCGGGACGGCCGGGGACAGGGCCTCGGCCGCAGGCTTCTGACCATCGCCGAGGAGGCGGCGGTCGCGGCCGGCGTGACCCTGTTGCACCTGGACACCGAGACCGACAGCCCCGCTGAACACCTCTACCGCTCGGCGGGCTGGACCCGGGCCGGAGTCATCCCCGACTACGCGGCGAGCCCGGCCGGGGTGCTGCGGCCGACGACGCTCTACTACAAGCAGCTGGATGCCGTGACGTGGTGACTCTCGGATACGAGCGGCCGGGGCCGTGACCAGGTGACTGTCAGTGGGGCGGGCTACGGTGCCTGTCATGCCGGATGCCGAAGACGTACGCCGTATCGCCCTGTCCCTGCCGGACACGACCGAGAAGATCGCTTGGAGCATGCCCACGTTCCGGGTGGCCGGGAAGATGTTCGCCACGTTGCCCGAGGACGAGACCTCCATCGCCGTGCGCTGTCCCAAGGAGGAGCGCGACGAACTGGTGCTGGCGGAGCCGGAGAAGTTCTGGATCGCCGGCCACGAGGCCCAGTTCGCCTGGGTGCGGGCCCGGCTCGCCGCCCTGGAGGACGAGGCCGAGCTGCGCGACATCCTCGCCGACTCCTGGCGGCAGGCGGCTCCGCCCCGACTGCTCGACGCCCACCCCGGGTTGGGGCGTCCGGGCGGGGCGTGAAAATTCGGGGGCGGGGCGCGCGCGTCGTGGCATGATCCGACGGCGGAACCGGCAGGGGAGGGGAGCGGGCGGGGATGACCGGGACATCGGCACGGCACGACATCGTTGCCAGGGTTCGGTACGGCGGGCAGGGCGGGACTCCGGCCGTCTGGTCGCGGGACTTCGCGCTGTTCTTCGTGGCGCGGGCCGCCGCCCGGCTCGGGGACACCATGCTGCCCGTGGCGCTCGCCGCCGGACTCCTCCAACACGGGTACGGCGCGGGCGCGGTGGGCCTCGCCATGGCCTCGACGGCCGCCTCCTTCGCCGGTCTGGTCGTCTTCGGCGGGGTCATCGCCGACCGGTTCAGCACCCGCAGGCTGATGATCGGCGCCGACCTGGTCCGGCTCGTCACCCAGTCCCTCGCCGCCGCGCTGTTCTTCGCCGGGCACGTGGTCCTCTGGCAGATCTGTGTCATCGGCGTCGTCAACGGCGTGGCGGGCGCGGTCTTCCAGCCCGGCGTGGCGAGCACCGTGCCGCGGCTCGCCTCCGACATCCAGGGCGCGAACGGCGCGATACGCATCGCCGAGTCAGCCGCCCAGCTCGCCGGCCCTGCCCTCGCCGGCCTGCTGGTCGGCTTTGCCTCGCCCGGCGGGGTGTTCGCGGGCCACGCGGCCACATACGCGGTGAGCGCCCTGTGCCTTCTCCTCCTCCGCCTGCCCCCGCTCCCCGAGGGCGCCCGTGCGGCCGGTGCGGGGATGCGCGCCTTCAAGGCCGATCTGGTCGAGGGCTGGCGGGAGTTCAGGGCCCGGACCTGGCTGTGGGGCGTCATCGCCGTCTGGTGCGTCTACATGATCGCCGTCTGGGGGCCGACGGTCCCGCTGGTGGCCACGGAGGTCGTCCAACAGCACGGGGCGCGCGCCTACGGTCTGATCAACTCGGCTCTCGGTGCGGGCACCGTCGTCGGCGGTCTGCTCGCCCTGCGGCTGCGTCCCCGCCGTATGCTCCGGGCCGGGGCGATCGCCCTCTTCGCCTTCACCGGCTTCCCGGCGACCGTCGGCGCGGGCCTCGGCGTTCCCGCCATGGCGGCCGGAGCCGCCGTCGCCGGGGCCGGGATGTCCTTCTGGGGTGTGATGTGGGCGACCAGCGTCCAGACCCAGGTCCCGCCCGACGTCCTCAACCGTATCCACGCCTACGACGTGGCCGGCTCCCTCGCGATGATGCCGGTCGGCCAGGCCCTCGCCGGCCCGGCGGCCGACACCCTCGGAGCCGGCCATGTGCTGCTGGTGGCCGGGGTGATGAGCATCGTCGTCGCGATCGCGCTGCTCGCCGTGCCGGCGATACGTGGTCTGGTGCGCGCGGACGCGAGCTGACGGGGGCCCGAGCCGTTGACGCCGGGGCCGATGAGGTCCGGGCGGACGAGGCCCACGCCGTTGTGCGCCGGGGTCGATCAGGCTTGGCTCGATCGGGTCCGAGCCGACCGTGCCCGGCTCGATCAGGCCGGGGCCGGCAGCCCGGTGAATGCCCCGATCCGCGCGCGCAGGCTCGACGCGTCGAGGCCGTGTGCGGCCACGTGCTGCTCGACGGTGCCGTAGCGCCGCAGCTCACGGCGGCCCACGCCCAGCCCGAGCACTCGGTGCGGCGCATCGGCCAGTGCGTCGTTGACGACGGCCGTCGACGTCCCGGCGAGATACGGCTCGACCAGGACGACGTCCGTGCCCGCCGACTCGGTGGCCCGGCGCAGGCCGGCCGTGTCGAAGGGCCGCACGGTCGTCGCGTACAGGACGGTGACGTCGAGGTCCTCCGTGGCGGCGAGCACGGCGTCCAGCATCGGGCCGACGGCGACGACGACGCCCGAGCGCCCCTCGCGCACGGTGCGCAGGTGCTGCCCGTCGACCGGGCGCCCCTTCCGGTTGGCCTGCACGGACAGCCGTACGTACACCTTGTCGTCGCCCGCGGCGACCGCGTGCCGCAGCAGCGTCTCGGCCTCGTCCGGATGCCCCGGCACATGGACGGTCCAGCCGTCGAGGGTGTCGAGCAGCGCCACGTCGCCCGGCGACATGTGCGTGTACCCGCCGGCAGGCCAGTCGAAGGAGGCGGCGGCGCTGACCAGCACCGCGCCCGCGTTCTGGTGCCCGAGGTCGAGCTTCACCTGCTCGAACGGCCGCTCGACGAGAAAACTCGCGAAGGTGTGCACGACGGGGCGCATCCCGGTCAGCGCGAGCCCGGCCGCGGCGCCGACCAGCAGCTGCTCGCGGATGCCGACGTTGATCACCCGGTCCGGATGCCGGCGCAGTGCCTCGCCGAAGCCGTCCCTGCCGATCTCGGCGAGGACGACCGCGACCCGTGGATCCTCGTCGAGCAGCCGGGTGACGACGGGGGCGAAACGGTCACGCATGGTGTCCATGGAGCTGGTGCCCTTCTGCTGGAAGCGGTAAGTGCCGGGATCTCAGGCGTACTTGGATTCGACGCGGGCCACGACCACGTGCGGCCGACCCGGATGCGGTGCCGTGAAGGCGGCGTACAGCGCCTCGTGGTCCCGCCCGTCGACGGTCGCCGCGGACCAGCCCGCGGCTTCGAAGCGCGCGGCGATCCCGCCGGGGCGCGCGTGACTGGCGGAGGCGTTGTCGACGACGACGGTGTGCAGCCGCTCCAGCCCTGCGGGCCCGGCGAACGCGATCGCCTCGTGGTTGCTGCCCTCGTCCAGCTCGGCGTCGCCGACCAGCACCCACACACGCGGTTCGCCGAGCCTCTGCGCACGCAGCCCGAGTGCGGTGCCGACCGCGATCGGCAGCCCGTGCCCCAGCGAACCACTGCCGATCTCGGCCCCTGGCACCAGCACCCGGTCCGGGTGATGCCCGAGCGGCGAATCGTACGATCCGAACGCCGGCAACCAGTCCACCGGCACGAAGCCCTGGGCGGCGAGCACGGCGTAGTACGCCATCGGCCCGTGCCCCTTGCTGAGCAGGAACCGGTCGCGCCCCGGATCCTCCGTCCCCTCCGGCCGGATCCGCAGCACCCGGTCGTACAGCACCCACAGCACGTCCAGGGTGGAGGTCGCCGCCGGGCCGTGTTTCTCGTCGCCGGTCATCAGCCCCATCAGGCGGGGCAGGTCGTCATAGGTGTACGTCCGTCCGCTTTCCTCGGTGATCGTCATGCGACGATCGTGCAACCTCCACCAAACTTGAGGTCAAGCAGTGATTCCGAGCGTGCGCCACCGCCCCCGGACAAACGAGGGCGCGACCACCGACCCGAGTGCGGTATTGTTTCCCTGCGCGTTTCGACCGGGGAAACCCCAGGTCAAACGGCACCGGGACGTGGCGCAGCTTGGTAGCGCACTTGACTGGGGGTCAAGGGGTCGCAGGTTCAAATCCTGTCGTCCCGACGGTGCGAAGGGTCTTCGCAGGTGAGAGCCTGCGGAGGCCCTTTTTCTGTGCCCGCGCTGCCCGGTGGCGGCCGGGAAAAACGCTTGGACTCCACGGGTGTCGTCGCGGGACACTTCCACTCCTGACCTGCCGTACACGCGCGGCTACACATGGTCACCTTCCCGCGACGACACAGGACTGCTGCCATGGGATTCTCAGAGTCGCGAGGGGCAGCGCCCGGCAAGGGCCCGGTGCTGCTCGCACTTCGCTACTACGGACGGGAGTTATCCCGGCTCCGACGGCTGACCGTGCCCGCGATGCTGCTGCCCGCGCTCGGCAACATCGGCATCGCCTATGTCGCACCGCTCGTCGTGGCCAAGCTCGTCGGACACATCGCCGACGGCACCGGCCTCACCACCGGCTCCACACTGCCGTACGTCCTCGCCTTCGCCGGGGCCCTGCTGCTCGCGGAGACGCTGTGGCGTCTCGGTCTGCACTGCATGAACCGGCTCGACGCCCTCGGTATCGAGCAGCTCTACGTGATCGGCATGGACGAGCTGTTCGCCAAGGACGCCGCGTTCTTCCACGACAACTTCGCCGGGTCGCTGACCAAGCGGGTGCTGAGTTTCGCCACCCGGTTCGAGGAGTTCGTCGACACGCTGACGTTCAACGTCGTGGGGAGCTTCGTGCCGCTGGCGTTCGGCGCGGTGGTGCTGTGGCGCTACGAACCGCTGCTCGTCGTCGGACTCCTGACGATGATCGCCCTCACGGCCCTGTGCGTGGTGCCCCTGATCCGGCGTCGCCAGGCGCTCGTCGACCAGCGCGAGGAGGCGATCGCCCGGGTGTCCGGCCATGTCGCAGACAGCCTGATGAACATGGACACGGTCCGGGCCTTCGCCGCCGAGGAACGGGAGGCCGCCGAACACCGCTCCCGCGTCGCCGAGTCCCGACGGCTCTCGCTGCGGTCCTGGGACTACGGCAACCTGCGCATCGACACCCTGGTCGCGCCGATGTCCGTGCTGACGAACGCGCTGGGCCTGCTGCTCGCCGTCACGCTCGGCGGAGGCAGGCACGGTGTCGAGGGGGTCGTCGTCGCGTTCACGTACTACTCCAACGCGACGCGGATCATGTTCGAGTTCAACCAGATCTACCGCCGCCTCGAGAGCTCGATGACGGAGGCCGCGCAGTTCACCGCCTTGCTGCTGAAGCCGCCCACCGTGCTGGACCCGGCGCTGCCCGAGCCGCTGCGCCCGCGTGCCGCCGACGTCTGCTTCGAGAAGGTGACCTTCTCGCACGCGGGTGCCGAGCCGCTCTTCGAGGGTCTCGAGCTGGACGTGCCCAGCGGGGCGCGGATCGGTCTCGTCGGCCGGTCCGGCGGCGGCAAGACCACGCTCGCCCGGCTGCTCCTGCGCATGACGGACATCGACTCGGGCCGGATCCTGATCGGAGGCCAGGACATCAGCCGGCTGCGCCAGGCGGACCTGCGCAGCCTGATGGCGTACGTGCCGCAGGACCCGGCGATGTTCCACCGGTCGCTGCGGGACAACATCGCCTTCGCCCGGCCGGACGCCACCGAAGCCGAGATCCGCCGCGCGGCCGAGGCGGCGCACGTCACGGAGTTCGCCGACGCGCTGCCGGACCGCTTCGACACGATGGTGGGCGAGCGGGGCGTCAAGCTGTCCGGCGGGCAGCGTCAGCGCGTCGCCCTCGCCCGGGCGATCCTGCGGGACGCGCCCATCCTGCTGCTCGACGAGGCGACCAGCGCCCTGGACTCCGAGAGCGAGATCCTGATCCAGGAGGCGCTGTGGCGGCTCATGGAGGGGCGCACGGCGCTCGTGGTGGCGCACCGGCTGAGCACGGTCGCCGGCATGGACCGCCTCGTGGTTCTCGACCACGGCCGGATCGCCGAGCAGGGCACGCACGAGGAACTGCTCGCCGCGGACGGCGCCTACGCCAAGCTGTGGCAGCATCAGTCGGGCGGCTTCCTCGACGACGGACCGCCCGCGCGAGCCGAGGTGTCCTGAACGCGATCAGCCCGCGCGCGGTCCCGTCGCGCCCATGGCTCCGGATGGATCTGTGCGCTAGCTTGAGACGCAGGTCACAGATGCACGGGCATCCGTGGCGAGCGCGGGAGGTGGTCGTTGACCCCGGCACAGCTACGGGCGTTCTCGGCGACCGTCCGCCTCGGTTCGGTGAAGGCCGCAGCGGCCGATCTGGCTGTGACCGAGGCGGCGGTCTCGATGCACATCGCGCATCTGCGCAAGGAACTCGGCGACAAGCTGTTCACCAGGACGGCCAACGGACTCGCCTTCACGCCGGGCGGGCTGCGGCTCGCCAGCCGCGCCGCCGAGATGCTGGGTCTGCAGGACCAGACCGTCCTCGAGGTGCAGCAGGCGGGCGCCGGGCGCCGGCTGCTGCGCGTCGCCGCTTCGAGCCTGTTCGCCGAGTACGCCGCGCCCGGACTCATCGAGCTGTTCGCCGGGCGGGCCGACGATCTCGACGTCGAGCTGAGCGTGCACGATCCGCAGCGCTTCGCGCTCCTGCTCCTGGAGCGGGCCGTCGACGTGGCCGTCGGGCCCCGGCCCGCCACCGTCGACGACGCGATGATGTGCACCCACTTCCTCAACTACCAGGTCATCGCCGTCGTCGGCGCCGACCATCCGCTCGCCTCCGGCTCCGGCTCCGCCGGGGTCGCCGAGCTGCGCGAACAGACGTGGCTGCTTGGGCCCTCGGCGGTGGGCCGGGTGGGCATGGTGCCCTCCGTACTGCGCCGCATCGGGGTGCCCGAGCACAATCAGCGCATCTTCCAGAGCCACGCCGCCGCCGTCGACGAGGCCAAGCACGGCAAGGGCGTGGCACTCGCGGTCGCGTTCGCCATCGCGAAGGACCTGGCCGACGGCGACCTCCGTCAGGTGAACGGACCCCAGCTGCCCGCCCGCGGCTCCTGGAACCTGCTCGCCCTCGGCGACCGCGAGGCCCCGCCCGCCGCCGCCGAGCTGCGCCGCTTCGTCACCACGCCCCGCGCCACCCAGGCCATGCTCCGCGGCGCGGGCGTCACCGCCGGCCGCTTCCGCCCGGCCATCCACGTGACGCTCTGGAGCTAAGAGTCATCACGTGATGCTGTGATGTCCGTCCGGTCTGTGTACGGAGCGGGCGCGCCTGGGTGGTGTGTGGTCCGTGCGGCTGGCTGTTCCGACGTGGGCCTTGTGCCGCTCGTTCGCGGGTGGGGTCTCATTCGGGGTTTGTCCGGTACCGGTCGGTGTGTTTTGTCGGGCAGAGGCCCTGGGCGGCCGGGGTGTCCCGGCCGGTGGGCTGCCGCGTGGGTGCGGCCCCGTGCGGGGCGGGCACCGCGCTGCGGTGACTCGACAGGGCCTCTTGCAGCCCTGGATCACAGAGGATTTGCGTGTGGCGCGCCTGGACATCGTCCAGGCGCGCAGTGCTGGGGTCGTCCGCGTCGGTGAGCCGGACGTGGGCGCCCAGGGCGGCGGAGACCATGTCGCGGTCGCCGACGAGTCCGCATGCGGTGCAGGTGTGGATCCGGTCGGCGAGGGTTTTGGCGACCTTCGCGCCGCAGAAGCAGGTCTGGGACAGTTTCGTGGTGACGGTGGAGGCGCGCAGTATCCGCCCGCCGGTCTTCTCGCATTCGCGGCCGATGGCGGTGATGAGCCGGCCGGGTGTAGTGGCCTTAGGTCCAGGGAGTGGACACCAGGGGCCGTACCGGTCGGGCCGTACGTCCGTCACGGCCCGTGAGGCGCGCGATCTCAGCCGGCACCCGCAGCAGCGCCGCGAACGTGTCGGCCGGGAGGAGCAGGTCGACATGAGGTAGCGCCGCCGTCATCGTCGTCGTGCGCGGGGCGAACCCCGGGGCGCCCGCGCGGGGGTTGAGCCAGACCACCGTGTGCGCGCGGCGCCGCAGCCGGGCCATCGCCGCGGCGAGCCGCTCGGGCGGGTCGCCGTCCCAGCCGTCCGAGGCGATCAGGACGACCGCCCCGCGCAGCGTGCCCCCGTGGTGCGAGGCCAGCAGCGCCTCCAGGCAGTGCGCGATCCGGGTGCCGCCGAACCGGTCGACGACCCGCTCCGTCGCCTCCTCGAACGCGGTCTGAGCCGAGCGGTGCGCCAGCACCGTGGTGAGCCGCGTCAGCGAGGTCGCGAAAGCGAACACCTCGGCGTGCGTCGTCAGCGCGAGCGCCCGCATCAGATGGAGATACGCCACGGCCTGCGCCTGCATCGACCGGCTCACGTCGCACAGCACGACGACCCGTCGCGGGCGGTCCACCGCGCCCGTCCGTACCAGCCGCACCGGTTCCCAGCCGGTGCGGCGGGCCCGGGCGACCGTCTCCCGGATCGCCACCCGATGTCCGCCCGGCCGCACCGCATGCCGCCGGGAACGGCGCGTCGGCCACTGCCTCAGCGCCGTCTCCAGCCACCGCCCGAGAAGCTCGGCCTCCCGCTCACCGAGCTGCTCGAACGGTGTGTCCACGGCACCCGCCACATCGGTCGGCAGCCGCTCCGGCACGGTCGACGCGTACGCATCGTCGTGCTCGGCGCCCGAGACCACCGATGGCAGCGTCACCCAGGGAAGTCCAGCAGCCTCGATCGGATCACCCGACGCCCCGGCGGGCGGCGGTGCGTGGACCTCGTCCTCGCGCGGGGGCGAGCCGCCACGGCCGTCGCGCCGCGCGTGTGGGTCCACCGCCAGTACGGCCTCGCCGAAGACGGAGTCGAAGACCTCGTCGAACCGGGCCAGCTGCGGCTGGTCGCGGACGAGCGTGACACGTGCCGTCCAGTACAGCGCCGTCCGCGTGGCCGGCGGCGAGGCGGCCAGCGCGGCCACGAAGTCCTGCGTGGCGGTCAGACCCACGGGCACGCCCCGCCGCCGCAGCCGGTCCGCCAGTGCCACGGCGAACGCGGCCCGGTCGACGGCGGGCAGGAACGGGTCGCTGATCCGTGTCATCGCACCGGCTCCGGGTCAACGCACCAGCAGATAGATCACCACGCCGACGACGACGGCCCCCACGGCCACCGGGATCAGCCGCTTGTACACCGACTTCCCGGCCAGCCGCATCAGATCGAGCGGCTCGCTCTCCTCCTGTGTGGCGTCCGGCCGCCGGGCCGCGGGCACGGACCGCGGACGCGCCTCGGCCGCCGGGGAGTCCGCTTCGGCACCGGCCGGCGCGGCCTCCGCCTCCCCCCCGGCCCCCGCTTCCGTCCCGGCGTGTGTGTCCGTCCCGGTCGCAGGGGACGGCGAGGGCCGTACGGCCGTCGACGCCTCGCCCGCCCCGGCCCACGCGGCTGCCGCCGGGACCGGGTCCGGCTCCGGTGTCTCCGGCTCCGGCGGGGCCAGCAGCCGCTCCTCCACGTTCGCGACGAACTGGGCGAACAGCTTCTCCGAGATCTCCTTGATCATCCCGCTGCCGAACTGGGCCAGCTTTCCGCTGATGTTGAGGTCCGTGCTGACCGACACGACCGTGCGCGTGCCCTCGGGGCGCAGCAGCGCGTGGATGGTCGCCGATGCGTTGCCCTGCCCGCGCGTGTCCTTGCCCGCCGCGCTGATCACTGCGCTGTGCGCGGTCTCGTCCTTCTCCACGAACCGGGCCGTGCCCTGGAACTGGCTGACCACCGGTCCGACCTTGACCCGGACCTTGCCGCGATAGACGTCACCGTCGACGCCGGTGAGCTGGGCGCCCGGCATGCACGGGGCGAGAGCCTCCAGATCGGTGAGCGCCTCCCACGCCCGCTCGACGGGGACGTCGACGCCGAACTCGTTGTCGATCTTCATGGCTTACGGTCTCCTCGCTTCTTCGGGGTAGCCGAGTTCTTCGAGGGCCCCGGTGATGGCGGTGCGGTCGTCGGGGCTCTTGGCGACCGCGCTCAGGGTGGTGACGACATCGCGGCGGGCCAGCCGGGACACGCGCAGCGCGGCGAGGGCGGAGACCCAGTCGATGGCCTCCGCCATGCCGGGCGCCTTGTCCAGGTCCAGTGCGCGGACCCGGCCGATGAACTCGGTGGCGGACGCGATCAGCGGTTCGTTCGCGGCCGGCACCGAGCGGCGCAGGATCTCCGCCGCGCGCTCGGGGGAGGGGAAGTCGATCCAGTGGTAGAGGCAGCGGCGGCGCAGCGCGTCGTGCAGTTCGCGGCTGCGGTTGGAGGTGAGGACCACGACCGGCGGTCGTACGGCGGCGAAGGTGCCCAGCTCCGGAATGGTGATCGCCCACTCGCCGAGGAACTCGAAGAGCAGCGCCTCGAATTCGTCGTCGGCCCGGTCGATCTCGTCGATCAGCAGCACCGGTGGCAGCGGGCCCTGATGCCGTACGGCCCGCAACAAGGGCCGGTCGAGCAGGAACTCCTCGGTGAACAGGTCCGCGTCGGCGAGGTGTTCGCCGCGCGCCTCGGTGAGCCGAACGGCGAGCAGTTGGCGCTGGTAGTTCCACTCGTACAGCGCCTCGCCCGCCGTCAGGCCCTCGTAGCACTGCAACCGGATCAGCGGGGTGTCCAGTGCCTCGGCGAGGGCCTTGGCGGCACTGGTCTTGCCGACGCCCGGCTCGCCCTCGAGGAGCAGCGGGCGGTCGAGGACCGTGGCCAGGTAGAGGGCGGTCGCGGTGCCCACGTCGACCAGGTGGCCGACCTCGGCGAGGCGCCGCCGTACGTCTTCGGCGTCCGTGAACAGTTCGCTCACCCTCTAGCCCACCAGCCCCGCCGCGTAGCGGTCCCGGCAGCCGGTGCCGCAGAACCAGAACTCCTCGTCCTCGGCGGTCAGATGAGGGGTGTCCCTGCCCACGGTCACCGTCATCCCGCACACCGGGTCCACCGCCTCGGCCGGACGGTCGGCGACCTGCGGGGGCGTGCGCGTCGACCGTACGGCCTCGACGACCTCCGCCAGGATCGACAGGGCGACCTCCGGTGCGGTGCGGGCGCCGATGTCCAGTCCGGCCGGGGTGTGGATGCGGGCCCGTTCCTGTTCGCCCAGGCCGAGTTCGTCGAGCAGGGCGGAGCCCCGGCGGCGGCTGGCGACCAGCGCGATGTGCGGCACGCCCGCGTCGAGCGCGGCACGCAACGCCTCCGCATCACCGCGGCCCTGCCCGGCCACGATCACCGCGCCCGTGTGCTCGGCGGGCGGCCCGTCGGGCAGGGAGCGCGCCGTGGCATAGCCGAGGACGTCGGCGAGGGCGACGAACGCCTCCGCGATCGGGGTGTGCCCGACGACCTCGATCAGCGGCGGCGGCAGCACCGGCTCCAGGAAGATCTCCAACGCCCCTCCGGACAGACAGGGGTTGACCACCACCTGCGCGCCCGGCGTCTCCGGGAACACGGCCTCGCCCTGCGGCAGCACCCGCAGCAGCAGCGGGCCGCCGCCGTGCAGGGCGCCCAGCGCCGCCGTACGCACCGAGCCCTCGGCGCACATCCCGCCGACGAACCCGTCGATCGTGCCGTCGCCGTACACGATCGCCTCGTCGCCCGGGTGCGCGGACGCGGGCGCCTGGGCGCGTACTACGCGGGCATGCACGAACGGCACGCGCCGCTCCGCCAGTTCGAGCGCTCGCGCGCTCACCGTCTTGGGCACCCTGCCACCTCCACGGACCTCCTCGTCGACGTCCTGGCCGTGTCGCTCAGATCGGCGGCACCGGCCGGCCCTGCATCGCCTCCCACACCCGCGAGGGCGTCAGCGGCATGTCCGCGTGCCGGATCCCGAACGGCGCCAGCGCGTCGACCACCGCGTTGACGATGGCCGGCGGCGATCCGACCGTCGCCGACTCGCCGACGCCCTTCGCGCCGATCGGATGGTGCGGCGAGGGCGTGACCGTGAACCCGGTCTCCCAGTCGGGGACTTCGAGCGCGGTCGGGATGAGGTAGTCCATGAGCGAACCGCTCAGGCAGTTGCCGTCCTCGTCGAAGGCGATCATCTCCATCAGCGCCATGCCGACACCGTCGGTGAGCCCGCCGTGCACCTGGCCCTCGATGATCATCGGGTTGATGCGGGTGCCGCAGTCGTCGACCGCGACGAACCGCCGCACCGTCACCTTCGCCGTGCCCGGGTCGATGTCGACCACGCAGATGTAGGCGCCGTGCGGATAGGTGAGGTTCTCCGGGTTGTAGCAGATCTGTGCCTCCAGGCCGCCCTCGACGCCCTCGGGCAGATCGCCGGCGCCGTGCGCGCGCATCGCGATGTCCTGGATGGTCACCGACGCGTTCGGGTCGCCCGCCACCCGGAACGAACCCTTCTCCCACTCCAGGTCCGCGACCGACACCTCCAGCATCCCGGAGGCGATCAGCTTCGCCTTGTCGCGCACCTTGCGGGCGACCAGCGCCGCCGCCGCGCCCGAGACCGGCGTCGACCGGCTGCCGTAGGTGCCGAGTCCGAACGGCGTCTGGTCGGTGTCGCCGTGCACGACCTCGATGTCCTGCGGCGGGATGCCCAGTTCCTCGGCGACGATCTGCGCGAACGTCGTCTCGTGGCCCTGCCCCTGCGTCTGCACCGACAGCCGGACCACCGCCTTGCCGGTGGGGTGGACCCTGAGTTCGCAGCCGTCGGCCATGCCCAGGCCGAGGATGTCCATGTCCTTGCGGGGGCCCGCGCCCACCGCCTCCGTGAAGAACGACACGCCGATGCCCATGAGTTCGCCCCGGACCCGCTTCTCGGCCTGCTCGGCGCGCAGCTCGTCGTAGCCCGCGAGCTGCTTGGCGAGTTCCATGGTCGGGGCGTAGTTCCCGGAGTCGTACACCCAGCCCGTCTTCGTGCGGTACGGGAACTGCTCGGGCCGGATGAAGTTCTTCATCCGCAGCTCGACAGGGTCCATGTCCAGCTCGAACGCCAGGCAGTTGACGATCCGTTCGACCAGGTACACCGCCTCGGTGATGCGGAACGAGCAGGCGTACGCCACCCCGCCCGGCGCCTTGTTGGTGTAGACGGCCGTCATCTTGCAGTGGGCGGCCTCCAGGTCGTAACTGCCGGTGAAGACACCGAAGAAGCCCGCCGGGTACTTCACCGGCGCCGCCGTGCCGTTGAACGCGCCGTGGTCGGCCAGGACGTTGGTGCGGATCGCGAGGATCTTCCCGTCCCGGGTCGCCGCGATCTCGCCGCGCATCACGTAGTCACGCGCGAAGCCCGTGCTGATCAGGTTCTCCGCGCGGTCCTCCATCCACTTCACCGGCTTGCCGGTGAGCAGCGAGCCGACGATCGCGCACACGTAACCCGGGTAGATCGGCACCTTGTTGCCGAAGCCGCCGCCGATGTCCGGCGAGACGACCCGGATCTTGTGCTCGGGCAGCCCGGCCACGAGCGCGTACAACGTGCGGTGGGCGTGCGGAGCCTGGGTGGTGGACCACAGGGTGAGCTTGCCGTCGACCGCGTCGTAGTCGGCGACCGCGCCGCACGTCTCCATCGGCGCCGGATGCACACGCGGGTAGACGATGTCCTCGCTGACCACGACGTCCGCACGGGCGAACACGGCGTCCGTCTCGGCCGCGTCGCCGGTCTCCCAGTCGAAGCAGTGGTTGTCGGACTTGCCCTCCAGGTCGTCGCGGATGACGGGCGCGTCGGGGGACAGCGCGGTGCGGACGTCGATCACCGGGTCGAGTGCCTCGTACTCGACGTCGATCAACTCCAGTGCGTCGCGCGCCGAGTAGCGGTCCTCCGCGACGACGAACGCGACCTCCTGGCCCTGGAAGCGGACCTTGTCGGTGGCGAGCACCGCCTGGACGTCGTTGGACAGGGTCGGCATCCACGCCAGGCCCTTCTCGGCGAGCATGGCACCGGTCACCACGAGGCGGACCTTGGGATGGGCCTCGGCCAGTGTCGTGTCGACCGACAGGACGCGGGCGTGGGCGAGCGGGGAGCGCAGGATCGCCAGGTGCAGCATGCCGGGCAGCTGGAGGTCGTCGACGTAGCGGCCCTTGCCGCGTACGAAGCGCGGGTCCTCCTTGCGGAGCATCCGGCCGTGCCCGGTGGGTTTCCGGTCGTTGTCGACGAAGGCGGTGCGGTGGCCGTTCGACGCGACGGTGGTCATGACGCGCTCCCCGAGGTGGTCGCGACGGTGTGCTCGGTGTCCGGGGCCGTCGTCCGGGTGCCGGCCTCCTCCGCCGCCGCCCAGCGGATCGAGCGGACGATGGTCGCATAGCCGGTGCAGCGGCAGATCTGGCCCGAGATCGCCTCGCGGATCTCCTCGTCCGAGGGGTCCGGATTGGTGTCGAGCAGGGCGCGGGCGGTCATCATCATGCCCGGGGTGCAGAACCCGCACTGCAGCCCGTGGCACTCCATGAACCCACGCTGGATCGGGTCGAGCTGTCCGTTCTGCTCCAGCCCTTCGACGGTGCGCACCTCGTGGCCGCCCGCCATCGCGGCCAGCACCGTACAGGACTTGACCGGCTCGCCGTCCAGCCACACCACGCACGTACCGCAGTTGCTGGTGTCACAGCCCCAGTGGGTGCCGGTCAGCTGGAGGTGGTCGCGCAGGAAGTGCACCAGCAGCAGCCGCCCCTCGATCTCCCGGGTGACCTCTTCGCCGTTGACGATCATGGTGACCTGCACGATCACACCTCCTGTCCGTCGATCCGGGCCACGGCCCGGCGCAGCACGCGTACGGTCAGTTCGCGCGCGAGATGCCGCTTGTACTCGGCGCTGCCGCGCCGGTCCGTGACCGGCGAGCAGGCCTCGGCCGCGATGTCGCCGGCCCGCGCCCACAGCTCCTCGGCGGGCGCCTGCCCGCGCAGCGCGTCCGCGATCCCCGCAATGCCCGCGGTGTTCGGACCGACCGCGGCGAGCCCCACCCGGGCGTCCGCGATCAGCCCGGCCTCGTCCAGCCAGACCGCCGCGCCCGCCGAGACCACGGCCCAGTCGCCGGCCCGCCGCTCGACCTTCTCGTAGGCGCTGGACCCGCGCGGCCGGACCGGGAAGCGGACCTCGGTGAGAATCTCCGCGTCGCCGACGGCCGTCTCGTACGGCCCCTGGTGGAAGTCCTCCATCGACACCACCCGCTCGCCGTTCATCCCGTGGATCACGCAGGACGCGTCGAGCGTGGTGCACACCGCCGACAGATCCTCGGACGGGTCCGCCTGGCACAGGGAGCCGCCGAGCGTGCCCCGGTTGCGTACGACGGGATCGGCGATCACGCGCTCCGCGTCGCGGAAGATCGGGAAGGCCGCGGCCAGCTCGTCGGACTCCAGCAGCTCGCGGTGCCGGGTCATCGCGCCGATGCGGATACGGCCGGGCTCGGCGCGGATGTAGCCCAGCTCGTCGTGCAGCTCGTTGATGTCGATCAGGTACTCGAAGTTGGCCAGCCTGAGCTTCATCATCGGGATGAGGCTGTGCCCGCCGGCCACCAGACGCGCAGTGTCGCCGAGCCGGTCCAGGAGTGTGACCGCCTCGTCCACCGTGCTCACCCGCTGGTACTCGAACGGAGCGGGAACCTGCATGCCGCAATCCCCCTGTCCCGCCCGGCGCGCGGCCGGGCGCCTCGGGCGCCATGTCCGCCCTCATTGGGCACCCGGCCGACAGGGGTGTCAACGGCTGCTTAACCGATCGCTTAACTCGCTCACGGCGATCGCCGGGCCGACCTAAGCGAAGACTTAATCAGCCGTTGACATGTGGCGGACGGTGTTCGCATGCTCCGGACGGCCAGGGCCGCCGGCACGGCACACGGTGGTGGACGCTGCCGAAGGAGGCACACGGATGCGGGACATCGCGGAGGGCTTGGCCTCCTGGAGCGCGGCGGGCAGGCGATTCGCCGTGGCGACCGTCGTACGGACCTGGAAGTCGGCGCCGCGCAGACCCGGTGCGTCGCTGGCGGTCGCCGAGGACGGCGAGGTGATCGGCAGCGTGTCGGGCGGGTGCGTCGAGGGAGCGGTGTACGAGCTGGCGCGCGAGGTGATCGAGACGGGCGAACCGGCCCTGGTCACGTACGGCGTCAGCGACGACGACGCGTTGGCGGTCGGTCTGACCTGCGGCGGGATCATCGAGATCCTGGTCCGCCCGGCGGGCGCGGGACACGTCCCGGAGCTGCCGGCAGTGCTGGCGGACATCGCGGCGGGTCGCCCTGTGGCGGTGGCGACGCCGTTGCCGCAGGAGGGTTCGGGGGAGGCGACCGGAGAACTGGTCGTCACTCCTGCTTCCGTCGTCGGCACACTCGGTGACGCCCGTCTGGACTCGGCCGTGGCCGAGCGAGTTCGGGGTCTGCTCGCCCAGGGCGGCACCGACGTCGTGCATGTCGGGCGTGCGGGTGAGGAGCGGCGCGACGATCTCGCCGTGTTCGTACAGTCCTTCGCGCCGCCGCCCCGGATGCTGGTGTTCGGCGCCATCGACTTCGCCTCCTCGGTCGCCCGCATCGGCAAGTTCCTCGGCTACCACGTCACCGTCTGCGACGCCCGTCCCGTCTTCGCCACGCGCCGCCGCTTCCCCGACGCCGACGAACTGGTCGTCTCCTGGCCGCACCGCTACCTCGACGAGACCGTGGTGGACGCGAACACGGTGATCTGCGTCCTCACCCACGACCCCAAGTTCGACGTGCCCCTCCTCCAGCGCGCCCTGCGCACCCCCGCCCGCTACATCGGCGCCATGGGGAGCCGCCGAACCCACGAGGACCGGTTGCGCCGGCTGCACGAGGCCGGGCTCGACGAGTCGGAGCTGGCCCGGCTCGCCTCACCCATCGGCCTCGACCTCGGCGCCCGCACGCCGGAGGAGACCGCCGTCGCCATCATGGCCGAGATCATCGCCCTGCGCTGGGGTGGCACGGGGCGCCGGCTCGTGGAGACGACACCCCTGCCCATTCACCGCTGACGGTGCTCAGGACTTCGCGGGACCGGGAAGCTCGTCCAGGAAGTCCGCCGAGGGCACGAAGAAGAGGGAGCCGGTCACGGCCGTGGAGAAGTCCAGGATCCGGTCGTGCGGCGCATCGGCCGTGCCCAGGAACATGTTCCGCAGCATCTCCTCGGTGACCGAGGGCGTACGGGCGTACCCGATGAAGTACGTGCCGAACTCGCCGCGTCCGGCGCTCCCGAACGGCATGTTGTCCCGCAGGATCTGCCGCTCGGTGCCGTCCGGATCGTTGAGCGAGGTGAGGGCGATGTGCGCGTCGGACGGCTTCGACGCGTCGTCCAGCTCCATGTTGGTCATCTTGGTCCGCCCGACGACCCGCTCCTGCTCCTCGACCGACAGGGCGTTCCAGGTCGCCATGTCGTGCAGGTACTTCTGCACGATCACATAGCTCCCGCCCGCGAAGTCCGGGTCCTCGTCGCCGATCAGCACGGCCTCCCGCGCCTCGCGGCCGACGGGGTTCTCCGTGCCGTCCACGAAGCCCAGGAGATCGCGTACGTCGAAGTACTTGAACCCGCTCACCTCGTCGCGCACGGTGACCCTGCCCCGCAGCCGGCCCATGATCTCGGAGGCCAGCTCGAAGCAGAGGTCGGGGCGGGCGGCCCTGATGTGGAAGAGCAGGTCTCCGGGCGTGCCGGGAGCGTGGTGCCGGGGTCCGGACAACTCCCGGAACGGATGCAGTTCGGCGGGGCGTGGACCGTCGAAGAGCCGGTCCCACGCGGTGGAGCCGACACCGGCCGCACAGCTGAGCCGCCCCTCCGGCTCGCGGAAGCCTATGGACCGGGTCAACCCGGCGAGATCGGCGAGGAGTTGGCGTGCCGCGTCCTCACCGTCCGGATCGATGTCGAGGACGAGGAAGGTCGCGCTGGGGGTCAGGGCGTCGAGAATGGCCTGCGGAGTCGGTGTCATGGGAACGAGTGTGCGGTAGTCGCCGCGCACCCGCCAAGGGGCGACTGCGCCGGACGCCCGAGAGGGAGCCGCAGAAGCCTCGTTGAAGTCCCGTCACGACGAGGTCGGCTGAGGACCAGGAAATTGGCTGGCTGTCAGGTCGGCCCACACTCGGCTCAGGCAACGTGCCCCACGTGTGCGAGCGCCTGCTTGAGCAGCACCCCGTGTCCGCCCGGCATCTCGCTCTGCACCGCTGCCGAACCGGCCTCCTGCGGGGTGAACCAGACCAGGTCCAGCGCGTCCTGCCGGGGGCGGCAGTCGCCGGTGACTGGGACGATGTAGGCTAGGGACACCGCGTGCTGGCGCGGGTCGTGGTACGGCGTGATGCCCGCCGTCGGGAAGTACTCGGCGACCGTGAACGGCTGCAGCGAGGCCGGGATGCGGGGCAGGGCCACGGGACCGAGGTCCTTCTCCAGGTGGCGCAGCAGCGCGTCGCGGACCCGCTCGTGGTGCAGGACACGGCCGGAGACGAGGGTCCGGCTGACCGTCCCGTCGGGGCCGATGCGCAGCAGCAGACCGATGCTGGTGACCTCGCCGCTGTCGTCGACACGCACGGGCACGGCCTCGACGTACAGGATCGGCATGCGGGCGCGTGCCATCTCCAGCTCGTCGGGGGAGAGCCAGCCAGGCGTGGTTTCGGTCAAGTCAGACATTGCTTGATCATACTTTCCGGGTGTCGTGCGCGCTCAGTCGCGGGCGGAGTCGGGTGTGGGCAGTCCGTACAGGCGGCGGGCGTTGTCGCGGCCCGTCCAGGTGGCGATCCGCAGGGCGTCGGGCAGGCTCAGTTCGTCGGCGTCCACCCGGTCCTGGAGCAGTGCGGCCAGCCCCTGCCGGAAGCACAGCGCGCCGAGGTGGTGGAATTCGGCCACGCCGTAGGCGTCGGAGCTGTGGAGCAGTTTGCGGAACGGGGTGATCTCCAGTGCCTCCTCCAGGACGGCCCGGGAGCGGGCCGGGCCGGTGTGGTGCAGGGCCAGTCCCACGTCGAGGTACACCTGCTCGAACACCGCGGCCAGATAGGCGGCTTGACGCTGGTACGGCCAGCAGTGCAGCAGCAGGACGGGAACGGTGCCGCGCGTGAGGTGCAGCCAGTCCGTGAGCAGAGCGGGGTCGGCGTGGTGCAGCCGGATGTCGTCGTCGCCGAAGCCGGTGTGCAGTTGGAGCGGCAGACCGAGGTCGACGGCGGTCCACAGCAGGTGCCGTACGAGGACCGGGTCGGCGAGTCGGCCGCCGCGCGCGAGCCAGCGCCGGGCCGCCTCCGTGACCTCCGCGTCCGTCGGCCGGGCGGGGTTCAGGTCGAAGCCCGTGCGGTAGGCGGCCACCGACTTCACCGCCACCACGCCCGGCTTCCGTACGGCCTCGCCTGCTGCCGCGCCGACCACGCGCGCGTACTCGTCCGGCTCGACGCCCTGCGCGACGACCGCCTCGGCCAGGGCCTCCAGCCGTACGACCTCGTAGGCCGTCGCGCCCGCCGCATGGGCCAGTTCGTCCGGGGAGGTGAGCGAGTGCGGGGCATACCCCGTGTCGACGCAGAAGACCTCGGTCCGCGCGGCGGACAGGAAACGCCGGTTGACCTCGCGCCAGCCCAGGGCGGACCGCCGGGCCAGGTAGTCGGCGGCGGGCGCGTGCCGGGGGAGGTCGAGGAGGGGTGCGCAGTGGCGTCGTACGGCCACCCCGACCGGACTGTCGAAGGGGGACACGCCGGGCCAGGCACCGCCCTCCGTGAGCAGCGACGCGAAGTCCCCCGCGGACAGGTCGGCGGTGACGGCGCCGTGGCAGTGGTGGTCCACGAGCGGCAGCGCGTCGAGCGCCTCCTGGATCGGCCCCATCGTCAGTAGACCCAGCGGTAGGCCGCCGCCACGCGCGCGTCGTCGAACCCCTCGACGGCGGCGGCCTCTCCGAGCCGTACGGCCGTCACCGCGTCCGCGAGGACAGGACCGAGCGCGGTCCGCAGCACCTCGTCGGTGCGGAACTCCGCGACGGCCTGCGTCAGTGAGGTCGGCAGCCGCCGTACGCCCCGGGCCGCCGCCTCCTCGGCGCCGAACCGGGCCGGGTTGCCGGTGATCTCCTCCGGCAGGGCGGCGGCGGAATCGATCCCGTCCAGGCCGGCGGCGACGGCGCAGCCGAGGGCGAGATACGGGTTGGCGGCCAGGTCGACGGGTTTGACCTCCAGGTTGGCGTCCCGCTCCCGGCGGCCGAGCGTGCCGGTGACCACGCGCAGCGCGGCCTCGCGCGTCTCCCGGCCCCAGGCGGTGAACACCCCCGCCCACTGCGAGGGTCTGAGCCGCAGATAGCTGGCCGGGCTGGGCGCCGTCACGGCCGTCAGCGCGGGGAGGTGGGCGAGCAGCCCGGCCACGAAGGACTCGGCCTCGGCCGTCATGCCGTACCGGCCGTCGCCCCCGGTGTGCAGGTTCCGGCCGTCGCGCAGACAGGACAGGTGCAGATGGCCGCCGTTGCCGACGCCCGTCGCGGACACGGCCGGGGCGAACGACACCCGCAGGCCGTGCCGCCCGGCCATCGCCCGGATCGTCTGCCGGACCAGGACGCTCCGATCGGCCGCAGCCACCGGGTCCAGCGCACCCACCGACACCTCGAACTGCCCGGCCGCGTACTCGGGATGAACCTGGTCGACCTCCACGCCCTGCGCCGCGAGGGCCGCCAGCAGGTCGGACGTGTAGTCGCTCAGCTCGACCTGCCGGGTCGCGCCGTACGCCGGACCGGACACCGCCGGGACGAACTCCCCGCCGGGCGCCGACCCGAGGCCGATCGACCACTCGATCTCGATGGCGGCCTTGAACCTGAGGCCGGACCGCCCCTCGGCCTCCGCGACGGTCCGGCGCAGGAACGTGCGGCTGCACCCGGGGTGCCGCTCGCCCTCCTGGGTGATCCGGTCGACCGGGGCCCAGGCCCAGCCGGGCTGCGCGGCCAGGACCACCAGCCGGTCCAGGTCCGGAAAGAGCCGCAGATCGCCGTCCGGCGAGCCGAGTACGTCGGTGGTGACGACGGAGTCGTCGGCCAGGAACGTGTCGAAGACCGGGGACATGCCGACGCCCCAGGCCACTGCGTCGGCGAGCCGGGCCGTCGGCACCGTCTTCACCCGGCCGACCCCCGCCGTGTCGACGTAGGCCAGGACGATCCCGTGCACGCCCCGGCCGGCCAGCTCGGCCGCGAGTTCCGTGGCCCGCTCGACGTCGCCGGGACGCCCGCCGGGCACGGGGTCGGCAAGGGTGGCCATACGTCCTCCTGGACGGACTCGGCTGTGCGCGTGCACGGTCAGGGTTTCACGGCCACCGCGCCGAACTGCGGTACCGCGGCGGGGGAGTCGGGTCCCGCGCGCCATTGCGAGCACGGCACCAGGCCGGGATCCAGCAGTTCGAGACCGTCGAAGAAGGCGGTCACCTCCGCGCGGCTGCGGGCGGTGATGGGCGGGGTGGCGTTGGCGTTCCAGAACTCCATCGTGGCGACGTTGCCCGCGCCACCGAGCTCGGCGTCGAAGGTGGGGTGCGTGAGCACGAGGAAGCTGCCGGAGGGCACCGCCGCCATCACCCGGCGCACGATGTCGCGCGCCTTGTCGGCGTCCAGCACGAAGTTCAGGATGCCGAGCATCATCACCGCGACCGGCCGCTCCAGGTCGAGGGTCTCGGCGGCTCGCCGCACGATGCCCTCCGGGTCGTGCACATCGGCGTCGATGTAGTCGGTGACACCCTCCGGGCTGCTCGTGAGCAGGGTGCGGGCGTGCACCAGCACGATCGGGTCGTTGTCCACGTACACGATCCGCGACTCGGGCGCGATCCGCTGGGCTGTCACGTGCGTGTTGTTCACGGTCGGCAGCCCGGTGCCGATGTCCAGGAACTGCCGCATCCCACGTTCACCGGCCAGGAAGCCGACCGCCCGCCCCAGGAACTCGCGGTCCGCGCGCGCCACCGCCCGGATCACCGGGAACATCCCGGCCACGTGCTCGCCGACCTGCTGGTCGACCTCGTAGTTGTCCGTGCCGCCGATCCAGTAGTTCCAGACCCGCGCGTTGTGCGCCACGGAGGTGTTCAGCCGCGCCTCCGCGCCAGTCGGGGGGTGGCCCTCGCTCACGTCCCTGCCCTTCTCAGGTGCCGTTGTCCACCGGCATTGTGCCGCCCGGTGATCAGGATGTCCCGGGTATCGGCACAGCGGGCGGTTCCGGGACCGTACGGCCCATGCGTAACACTGGCGTGCGAATACCTCCGTACGGCCGTTCACCGTACGACCCCGTACGACCCGTTCCCGACCGGAAGCAGGACATGCCCGCCACCCCCGCGCCCCTCCTCACCGCCTCCGGCCCCGTCCCGGCCGCCGCCGACATCAGGCTCGTCGTCACCGACATGGACGGCACCCTCCTCGACGACGCCAAGCGCATCCCGGCGGGCCTGTGGCCGATGCTGGCCGAACTGCGCCGCCGCGGCGTCCTGTTCAGCCCGGCCAGCGGCCGCCAGTACGCCACGCTGGCCCGGCAGTTCGCAGACGTCGCCGAGGGCATGGCGTTCATCGCTGAGAACGGCACGTATGTGGTGCGCGACGGGGTGGAGCTCAGCTCGGATCCGCTGGACCAGGCCGTCGCCGCGGACATCGCCCGGACCGTACGGCGGCTCGTCGCCGGCGGCACCGACGTGGGCGCCGTCGTCTGCGGCAAGCGGTCCGCCTACGTCGAGCGGACCGACGAGGCGTTCCTGGCCGAGGTGCGCCGGTACTACGTCGAGCACCTGATCGTCGACGACGTCACGGCCGTCGACGACGACGTGATCAAGGTGGCCCTGTTCGACTTCGGCCCGGCGGAGCGGACCACCGCGCCCGCCCTCGCGGACTTCGCCGCCACGCATCAGGTCGTCGTCTCCGGTGAGCACTGGGTCGACGTCATGAACCGCACCGCCAACAAGGGTGCCGCCCTGCGCGGACTCCAGCGCGAACTCGGCATCACGCCCGCGCAGACCATGGTGTTCGGCGACTACCTCAACGACCTGGAGATGCTGGACGCCGCCGACTGGTCCTTCGCCATGTCCAACGCCCACCCCGAGGTCGTCCGCCGGGCCCGCCACCTGGCCCCGTCCAACAATGACAACGGAGTGCTCCGCACGATCGGGCGGCTGCTCGGGATTCCCGTGCACTGAGCGGGCGGGCTCAGCCGGTCAGTGCCGTGTCCAGGAACGCCGTCAGGTCCGCGAAGACCTCCTCCTTGTTCGTCTCGTGGAACACCTCGTGTCGCGCCCCTGCGTAGATCCGCTCCGTCGCCCGTCCGCTGCCGAGCCGTTCCACGCCGGGGCGGCTGCCGGGCAGCGGGACGAGCCGGTCGTCGCCGCCGTGCAGCCACAGCAGCGGGAGTGAGCCGACGTCACCCGCCCGCTCGACGGTGTCCAGGGTGCGGACGAACGCCTCCAGGGTCGGCCGCTTCATCGGGCCGTGCCACACCAGCGGGTCGGCCGCGTAGGCGGCGCCCACGGCCGGGTCACGCGACAGCGCGCGCGGACTGATCGGGGTGTCCGGGATCTCGTCGAGCGCGAGCAGCCTGCCGGGCAGCTCCCATGTGCCGATCACCGGGCCGGACAGGACGAGCGCGGTGAGCCGGGCACCGTACCGCTGCGCGTACCGGGCCGCGATCAGGCCGCCCATGGAGTGGCCGACCAGGACCACCGGCAGCCCGGGATGCGCGGCACGCGCCGGCGCCGCCACGGCGTGCAGATCGGTGACCACGTCCTCGAAGTCCTCGATCACGACACGCTCACCTGCCGACTTCCCGTGCCCGATGTGGTCGGGCCCGAAGACGGCGGCGCCGTGCCCGGCGAGTGCGGCGGCGAGGCCCGCGTAGCGGCCCATGTGCTCGCCGTATCCGTGCGCCACGAGGGCCACGTACCGGGGCCGGGGGTGTGGCCACTCATACGCGACGACCGTGCCCCGGGTGCCGGTGAGATCGTGCTCGCGGACGTGGTCCATCTCTCCTCCAGCGGCTCGGTGAAGGTCCGGTGGATCTTCCCAGGAGACGGGTCGGAGGTCTATAGTCCAAAACTAGCACTGCTAATTAACGTGGGTGGTGCCTCTCGGTTCCGGATGATCCGCAACGTCGTAGGTCAGGAGTCCTGTCGTGCGTCCCGTCCACTTCGCGGCCGCCCGCCGCACCCCCATCGGAAAGCTGCGCGGCGCCCTGTCCGGCGTACGGCCCGACGACCTCGCGGCGACCGTGATCCGCCACCTGGTGGCCGACGTGCCCGCGCTCGACCCGGCTCGCGTCGACGACGTGTACTGGGGCGCGGCCAACCAGGCCGGCGAGGACAACCGCAACGTCGCCCGCATGGCCGCCCTGCTCGCCGGCCTCCCCGAGACCGTCCCCGGCGCCACCGTCAACCGGCTGTGCGCCTCCGGCCTCGAGGCGGTCACCACCGCCGCCCGCACCATCGCCGCGGGCGAGGCCGACACCGTGATCGCGGGCGGCTCCGAGTCGATGAGCCGCGCCCCCTTCGTCCTGCCCCGCCCCGACGAGGCCCTGCCGCACCGCATGGAGACCGCCGACACCCGCCTGGGGTGGCGCCTGGTCAACCCGGCGATGAAGGACCTGCACGGCCTGCTCTCCATGGGCGAGACCGCCGAGGAGGTCGCGGAGCGGTACGGCGTTCCGCGTGAACGTCAGGACGAATTCGCCCTGCGCAGCCACCAACGGGCCGCCACCGCACGCAAGGACGGCCACTTCGACGCCGAACTCCTGCCCGTGGAGCGCCCGGATGGCACCGTCGTCGACAGCGACGAGTGCATCCGCGAGGACACCTCACTCGAGAAGCTGTCCCGGCTGGGGCCCGTCTTCCGGCAGGACGGCACGGTCACCGCCGGGAACGCCTCGCCGATGAACGACGGCGCCGCCGGACTGCTGCTGGTCAGCGAGGAAGCCCTGAACGAGCTGGGCCTGGAGTCGCTCGGCCGGTACGTCGCCGGTGCCTCCGCGGGCGTCCACCCCGACGTCATGGGCATCGGACCGGTGCCCGCGACCCGCAAGGCGCTGGCGCGCGTGGGCTGGAAGATCGACGACGTCCAGGAGGCCGAGTTCAACGAGGCGTTCGCCGCACAGGCCCTCGCCTGCGTCGACCAGCTCGGCATCGACCCGGACCTGGTCAACCCCAGCGGCGGCGCGATCGCCCTCGGCCATCCACTGGGCTGCTCCGGCGCCCGCATCCTCACCACGCTGCTGCACCGGATGCGCCGCACCGGCGCCGGGCGCGGCCTGGCCACCATGTGCGTGGGCGTGGGGCAGGGGAGCGCGGTGCTGGTGGAGCGGGACTAGGCACTGTCCCGCCGATTCCCGTCTCCCTCGTTCCGGGTGTACTTGGATGGATTTGACGGGAATTGCCGGACGGGTCCCCAGGGGCCACCAGACGAGATGCTCCTTACGTGCGCCGGATGCGTGGGCATAGCATCGGTCTCCGCATGAACACGATGACGCTCTGGCACATCACCAGCTGGGAGTTCGCCGCGCTCGCCTTCGCGGCGCTCCTCGTCGGCTTCTCCAAGACCGCGGTCAGTGGGGCCAACACGGTCAGCCTGGCCGTCTTCGCAGCCGTCCTGCCCGCCCGCGCCTCCACCGGAGTCCTGCTCCCGGTGCTCATAGCCGGTGACGTGCTCGCCGTCGCCACCTACCGGCGGCACGCCCACTGGCCCACCCTGTGGCGGCTGTTCCCGGCGGTGGCGGCCGGCGTGGTGGTCGGCACGCTGTTCCTGGTCTGGGCCGACGACGCGGTCGTACGGACCTCGATCGGCGCGATCCTGCTGCTGATGGCCGGAGTCACCCTGTGGCGCAGACGCACCGCGAACACCGAGGACGAACCGGACTCGGTCGCCACCCGGTCGGGCCGGGTCAAGGCCCGCTCGTACGGCGTCCTCGGCGGCTTCACTACCATGGTCGCCAACGCGGGCGGCCCCGTCATGTCGATGTACCTGCTGTCGGCGGGCTTCCGGAAGCTGGGCTTCCTGGGGACGTCCGCGTTCTTCTTCCTGATCGTGAACGTGTCCAAGGTGCCCTTCAGTGCGGGCCTCGGCCTCATCGACGGCCGCTCGCTGGTGCTGGACGCCGCGCTCGCCGTCTTCGTCGTACCCGGCGCGTTCATCGGGAAATGGGCTGTGAACAGGATCAACCAGCGGTTGTTCGAGCAACTGGTGATCGCGGCCACGATCGTGGGCGGCGTCCAACTGCTCCTGCGCTAAGAGTCATCACGTGATGCTGTGATGTCCGTCCGGTGTCTGTACGGAGCGGGCGCGCCTGGGTGGTGTGTGGTCCGTGCGGCCGGCTGTTCCGACGTGGGCCTTGTGCCGCTCGTTCGCGGGTGGGGTCTCATTCGGGGTTTGTCCGGTACCGGTCGGTGTGTTTTGTCGGGCAGAGGCCCGCGGCGGCCGGAAGATTCCGGCCTGTGGGCTGCCGCGTGGGTGCGGCCCCGTGCGGGGCGGGCACCCCGCTGCGGTTGACTCGGCAGGGCCTTTTGCAGCCCTGGATTGAAGAGGATTTGCGTGTGGCGCGGGTCGTCCATCGTCCGCCAGTGCCGACGCCGCGGCAACGCGATCAACCACGCCGTCGCGGGTGTCGCGGCACTTCACAACCTCAAGCTCGACATCCGGTAAACGGAGCAATCACCGCGGCAAGACGCGTCTCCGCCTGCATTACGTGATGGCTCTTAGCTTAGAACTCCTGACAGTGTGCGAGGTTCTTCAGTCGGCGCCGGCAGATGATGCTGCAGGCCAGGCTGAGGAAGGCTTCGTGGATGTCGTCGCGGATCTCCCAGCGGATGCGCAGGCGGCGGAACCGGTGCGGGAGCGCGAGACTCTGCTCTACCACCCAGCG
>NZ_BMQA01000049.1 GCF_014647875.1 Streptomyces brasiliensis
GAGGCCCTGCTCGCCTGCGATCTCTTCGAGGTCCGCACGCTGGCCGGGGCACGCCTGTACCCCTTCGCCGTCATCGAACACGCCACGAGGCACGTCAGAATCCTGGGCGCCACCGCGCACCCCACCGCGGACTGGGTCGTGCAGCTCAGGCGCAACCTCCTCATGCACCTCGAGGACACGGGCAGCACAGCCAAGTTCCTCATCCACGACCGCGACTCCAAGTTCACCGCTGCCATTGACGCCCTGATGACCGACACCGGAACCAAGATCGTAACTACCGGCATCCGGACACTCCGTATGAACTCCCGCAAGTTCGAGACCCACTACAACGAGCACCGGCCACACCGAACACTGGGACAAGCCGCACCCTTGCGCCCGCTACACGACCGATCAACCCTCCAGCACAGCACAGCAACCTGGACATCCATCGACGAAACCGACTCGGCGGAACCCTCCACGAGTACCAACATGCCGCATGACCAGGCCGGATGATTTTTCGGCACCCGCACACCCGGCCAGTGGCCACCCAACCAACCCTTTTCGAGATAGAGGCAGCATGAGCGCTCCCGATTTCCGCGCGATGAGCACCGGCCGACTGGGGGGAGTCGTGGCCTCTCTCGCTCCCCACGTGGAGTGGTCCCCGGTCGGTCTGCTCGGCGGGTTGCTGTGTGCCTTCTCCGCTATGCTGCCGCAGACCCGAGTCCAGCGCGGTTCCGGATCCATGCCACTCATGCTTCACGTGCTCTTGTGCGGCGGCACGGGTGAAGGCATGGGCCAGTCGTGGGGCATCGCAGAGGCTATTGCCAAGGATGCGAACCGTACCTTCATGTCCGGCAATGTGATCCACGGCGTCGTGGGTGGAGCCGGGCTCATCCAGGCCGTGGCCGACTGCGGCGAACACGCCCTGATCATCGATACCGAGTACGCCCATGTCCTGCGGGCCGGACGTCGACAGGCCAACCTTTCACAGCTACTCCGTGATCTCTGGGACGGTGCGCCTGTGGCTACGTCCAGGGCGAAGGATCCCGTCCGGGTCGACGCTCCCCGGGTCGCCATCATGGGCCACATCACGCCGGAGGAGTTCTCGGCGAACCTCTCCGGGACTGACCGGGACGGCGGCTCTTACAACAGGCTGTTGACTCTGCCCGTGTCTCAGATCCGGTGGCTGAGCGAGCGGGAACGGATGCCTGCTCACCTGATCCCGGCGGCGGGTGAGCAGTTCGCGCGTGCCGTCCGCTTCGGGCAGAGGGTAGGCACGATCGCTCTGGCTGAGGACGCGTACGACGTGGCCGACATGATCCGCCACGACCTGTTGAGCAAGGCCCGAGAGTCTGAGGACTTGAAGCCGTTCGCGGCCCGCTGCAATGAACAGGTGCGTCGGATCGCTGCTCTGTTGGCGCTGTTCGACCTGCGCTCCCAGATCACCTCTGATGATCTGCATGCGGCGGCCTCCCTGGTCACATACGCCATGGACACGGTGGAAACCATCGCCACGGGCAGCGGGAGCAAGCCCAGCAAGCGTCAGCCTCTCAGCCTCGCGGACAAGGTCGGGGCCGGGATCGAGTTGCACGGCGGTCGGACCACTTCTTCCCAGGTTCTCCCGTTCGTCGGAGCAACGGCCGCTGCGGTTCGAGCGCTTCCCGAAGTTGTAGTGACCGTGGAGCGGTCGGGCAGGACAGGCCGACCAGTCACCGTTTTCACACTCCGCGGTGACACTTCTGAACACGGGAGACGACAGAAACGGGTGCGAAGCCGATGCCGGCCGAACCGAAACGTGAGCAGAACCGCGCAGCCGTCGTCCGGCTGGACGCCTACCGTCAGGAACCGGCGCAGCCCCGGCAGCCCGCACCCGAACCGAAGCGGGCGGAGCCGCGCCGAGACTCCAATCTGTTCCTCGCACTGCTCTGACACTGCTAAGCAATCAAAGGAACCCCCTCCACTGGCTGTCTCCCGATGGCTGGCAGTGGGGGTTCGTTCGTGCAAGTTCGTGCAAGTTGCTGGCGTGCGCAGGTGAGACGGCGCAAGCTCGAACATGTTGATCGTCACCGATGACGTGGGAGGACACCATGGCGTTGCACCGGCTTGGCAAGGACCCGGAGAGCCCCAACAACGGCTCTCCGACGGTGTACCTCGACGACGAGACCGGGAACTACATCCTGCAAGGCTGGCGGGTCACAGACCCTGAGCGGCTGGCGCAGATGGACATACCGGATCATGAGACCGTGATCGAGTTCCCGAGGCGCATGATGCAGTTCTTCCCGGAGGTGAACGGTGGCGACGGAGCCGACGTTTGAGGATCTGATCCGCTCCGCTCAACACAGCGCGTACCACCTGGAGATGAGGGACGCGTACGGGCTCGATGACGACTATCAGGAGTGGGAGTCAGGCAACCGGTTCGACCCGGCTGAGCGTTGGCCTTGGTGGATCGAAGTGGCGTCCGCGTCGGTGGCTCGTGGCGTGGCCATGCACCGAGCCCGCATCGTTTCGGAACCCATCTCCCGGTACATCCGTTATGAATACGAGCTAACGAGCGGACACAACGTCAAGGCCGGTGAGGTCGTGCGTTGGCTGCCCCGTCGGCAAGCCTCCGGGCTGGCGCTGCCCGGTAACGACTTCTGGCTGTTCGACGGCACGTCAGTCCTGTTCAACCACTTCGCTGGGGACGGGACGATGACCGGTGAAGAGCTGGTAACTGACCCTGCCGTGGTCGAACTGTGTAGCTCCGCGTTTGCCGCTGTCTGGGAACGCGCCATCCCTCACGAGGAGTACCGGCCCGCCTGACAGCACACACCCAGAACAGTCGAACGTGACTTCATCGTCCAGTGTCCAGCAAGCCCGAGAGGCTCTCGGCAAGCGTCTGCGTGAGATCCGGAAGGACTCCGGCCTGACAGCGCGAGAGCTTGCCTCTCGGGCTGGCTGGCATGAAAGCAAGTGCAGCCGTATCGAGAACGGCCGTACGGTGCCGTCAGATGACGACCTGCGTGCATACACGCTGCACTGCGGCGCTGCGGACCAGACGGACGACCTGATCGCTACTGCGCGGAACATCGATGGCGCGTATGTCGAGTGGCGGCGCATGGAGCGTTCCGGCCTGCGCCGTGCGCAAGAGTCGGTCATCCCGCTGTGGGAGCGAACGCGGCACTTCCGGGCCTACTCGTCATGGCTCATCCCCGGACCGCTCCAAACCCGTGCGTACATTGAGGCATTGCTCAGGTCGATTCGTGACCGGCGTGCCCTCCCAGATGACCTTGAGGAAGCCGTTCAGGTCCGCGTCGACAAGCAGCGCATCTTGTACGAGGGACCGCGCCGCTTCGCTGTCCTCCTGGAGGAGAGCGCACTACGGCACCGAATCGGCGGTCCTGCGGCCATGGCCGGCCAGCTCGGCCACCTGCTGTCTCTGGCGACCCTGCCGAACGTCAGCCTGGGTGTGATCCCACTCAGTGCGGACCGCACCGCGCTGTGGCCCGTCGAAGACTTCTGGATCTTCGATGATGCCCAAGTCAACGTCGAATTGGTGTCTGCCTTCCTGACCATCACGCAGCCTCACGAGGTCGGCATGTACGCCCAAACCTTCTCGGAGCTGGCCGACTCGGCTGTCTACGGTGCTCCTGCACGCGCACTGATCACGTCGGCAATCGACTCTCTCAGGTGACCGCGTGCAAGTTCGTGCACGTTCATTGAGGCTGGCTCTCCGACATTCCTAGCGTTGTCGTCATCAGGACGACGCTAGGGGATCCAAATGACCAAGACCTACCCCAGCCCACCCGTGGAACTGCCACTGAGACTCGACAGCGACCCGCCTCCGGCATCGGAGTGCGATGTATGCCGAGCGCTGGACCGTGAGCGCAGTGAGGCGCGAGCCAAGGGAGAAATGTCCAAGGTGTCGGACCTGAATGTCGAGATCCGTAACCATCCGCACAAGGGCAGGAGGCGGCGCCGCTCATGATCCCCATGACCCAGTACAAGAGCGCACGCGCTGAAGCGGAGCACACGGCGGCGCTACTACGTGCGGCCCTGCAACGCGTCGGACTCCCCGAAGAGGAAACCGCGCGGGTGCGTGCCTTGGTAACCGGCAGGGGACGTGCGTACGTGGAAGTTGGGGCACTTCCACTCGGCTCGGCGGTGAAGCTGCTCAACGCGCTTCCCTTGGCACTCGTGATGGACAGGGCCGACGACGCCCCCGGATTGCCCGCTGAGGCGTCAGGATGAGCCGGGCCATTCTGCGCTACATGCGCCATACGATCCGGCACGAGCCAGACAGCGAAGTCCTGTACGAAGCGTTCTGCGCGGCGTCCGGCTGTGAAGAGTCATCCGACCCCCAGTTGGCGCAGGAAGCGGCTCAGGACTGGTGTCTACGGCACACGGGTCGGACTGGCCATGATCTCTTCCGTCGAGCTGTTATCGACGGTTGATGGGGCCGGTAGTCAGTCGCGAGGGCGGAGGCTGACTTCTTCGAGGTCGAGTTCGTGCTGGATCCGGCGCCGGGTGGCGTTGCTGATCTTGTTCGCTTCGTAAAGGCGCTGGAGCTCGGCCGCCTCGATGGCGATGAGTGTCCGGCGTATCTCACGGTAGGCGTCGGCGGGACGGGCGTCCGGGTCGCTGTAGTGGGCGTCTTCAACCTGGTGGATGCGCGCTTCCAGATGACGACGGGCCTGTTTCACGGCAGCCTCGGCCGCGGCACCCAGATCGGCGAGCTGTTCCGGATCGCCCAGCAGTTTAAGCTCGTCGAGAGCGGCGTGGGCAATGTGTCGGCGGGTCCGGGCCTCCTCGCGGGCGGTGTGCTCTGGCTCCAGAGCGATGCCGGAGCTGCGGACGACGGGGGCCAGGGTAAAACCCTGGAAGATAAGAGTGAGTGCGATGGTCCCGGTGGTGAGCATGAGAATGAGCGCCCGGTGCGGCAGCGGCGCCCCTGTGTGGGTGGCCAAGGGGATGGAGAGCGCGGCGGCCAGCGGCATGACACCTCGGGTGCCCGCCCAGGACAGGACGGCCGGAACGCGCCAGGAGAGGCGATTGTCACCCTCCCTGTGCCGGCGGTGGATCAGGGCGGACAGCGGGAAGATCCACAGCAGGCGGACCGCCAGCAGAGTGAGGGCGATCACCGGCACCCACAGCGGCCAGCCGTGCTCGTCGCGCGCGAGATGACGGACGGCCCAGGGGAGCTCGAGGCCGATCAGGGCGAAGACGACGCTCTCCAGCAGGAAGGTCACGGTGTCGTAGACAGCGTGGGCCTGGAGGCGGACGGGGGCGTTGCTGAGCTTATGGCCGGTGCTGCCGAGGACGACCCCGGACACGATGACGGCGGTCACGCCAGAGGTGTGCGACTGCTCCGCGATGACGTAGGAAGCGTATGGAGTGACCAATGCGATGACCGTCTCCAGCATGGCATCGTCGGTCCGCCTGCGGATCAGGGTCACCACTGCGGCGACCGCCGCGCCGATGAGGGCTCCTCCACCCGCAAGGATCAGGAACTGTTCAACAGTCCCGGGCACGCTGATCGCGCTACCGGACACCGCAGTGGCCACAGCGACCTTGTACAGGACCAGTGAGGTGGCATCGTTGAACAAGCTTTCTGCCTGCACCATGGCCTGCACGCTCGGTGGGAGAGACAGGCGCCGGCCGAGCGCGGTCACGGCCACGGGGTCGGTGCTGGCCAGGACAGAGCCGAGGATGAACGCGGTCGCGGCCGTGAGCGGGGTGATCGCGCGGGCCACGTACCCGACGGCGATGGCCGACGCCAGGACCAGGCCGAAGACCAGGCCGGTCACAGGCCGCCACACGGTGCGCAGGTCGCGGACCGAGATTTCGCCGGCCGCGGCATAAAGCAGAGGTGGCAGCACCACCACGTTGATCACGTGAGGCGGCAGGCGCACCTCGGGAACCCAGGGGATCAGCCCCGCGACCAGACCCACAATGACAAGCAGCGAGGGGGCGGGCAAGCTCCAGCGCCGGGCACCGGTCGCCACGGCTGTGGCCACGACCACCAACAGCAGGACGACGATCAGGCCGGTCATGGAGCATCCCCGGTGGGTTACGGCTTGTTACCCCCCTCTGGCCAGGTGCTTTACCAACGTAACCGACCTCGGGCGGTGATGCAGCCGACACGGAGCACCGACCGTCCACTGCCCCGGCAGGTCGGCACCCCGCGGCACGCACGGCCCGACGACGCCGGCGGCCGCGGCTGCTGGTGCGGCCGGACACTGTACTGCGCTGTCCCCGCAACCTTCTCGCGCGCCGCCATGCCGCCGCCTCCCGGCCCAAGCGCCCGGGTCGGCCGCGGACAGTGCGCTCTATACGCATTCTGGTCCTGCGCCTGGCGAATGAAATCCCGGCTGGGGAAATCGCCGGATCCACGGTGAGTTGCTCGAAGCACAGCGCGACAAGGAAGCGGCACAGACAAAGCTCGACACTGTGGGCGCCAATAACGTGATCGCGTTTTCGGTACGTCCCTGACAAGGGCCAGTGACCGAATCGTGTCTCGCTCGGCACTAGGGTTATGGGCCATGTGGCCAGGAGAGCAGCCGCCCGGGGGCGAGCAGAACCCGCAGGGGAACCCGTACCAGCAGCCGGGTTACCAGCAGCCGAATCCGTATCAGCAGCCGGGCTATCAGCAGCCCAACCCGTATGCGCAGCAGCCGCAGTGGGACCAGACCGTGCCGATCGGCGGCCCGCAGCCGCCGCAGGGCGGTGGCGGCGGGAACCGGACGAAGCTGGTCGCGATCATCGCGGCCGTGGCGGTCGTCGTCGCGGCCGGTGTGACGGGCTTCCTGGTCCTGGGCGGGAAGAAGGACGACAAGGCGGACGGCGGCGGGGACAAGCAGGCGAGCCGGTCGCCCTCGGCCGACCCCACCGCGTCGTCGTCCGGCTCGGACGACAATCCGCGCGGCGACGAGACCGAGAAGCCGCTCGTCGCGGGCTGGAAGGTCGTGATCAACCCCAAGCGCGGCACGGCTTTCGACGTTCCGGCGGACTGGGTGGTCGAGTCGCCGACCCTGTCCATCGGCTTCGAGGACCGCAAGTCGGCGGACAGCAAGCCGCTGGTGATCATGTCGGCACCGGCCGAGTACAAGCCGAAGTGGTGCACGACCGACGACAACAAGGACGGCCGGACCGAGGACACTGCGCTCGCCGCGGTCGGCACCAAGGGCGAGAGCGGTGCGAAGAGCCCCGGCGACGCGGCGGTCCGGGAAGTGCCGTGGTGGATCTACGGCGGCTACACCCAGCCGGACAAGAAGAGCATCACCTACGACAAGAAGGCCACGGACTACACGACCAAGTCCGGTGTCGCGGGCGCCTACGCCTGGGCCCGCTCCACGAACACGCCCCGCAAGGGCAAGTGCGCGAGCGACGGCAAGGCGATCACGTTCGCCTTCAAGAACTCGGCCGGTGACATCGTGTCGTGGAACCTCTACGCGGCCAAGGGCGTGGACGGCGAGGTCGACACGGCCACCATCATGAAGATCCTCAGCACGGTGCGACTGCACGGGGAGCCTACGGAGTCCTGACGGCCGCGGGCCGGAGCCGGGCGGGACCGCGCCGCGAACGGCCGCCCGACGCAACGGCGCTGGGCGGCCAACTGGCCAACTCCGGGGGCGAGCACCTCAGCCGATACCGAACGCTCCGTCGGGGGGCTCGGGCGACGGAACGGCGTCCTCGTCCTCCACGGGTGCGGCGCCGCCGATGAAGTCCCCCAGCGCCGAGCCGTGTTCGACCCTCGCCGGGAAGGCGTCGGAGGCGGTGCGGCGAGCGAGGGCTGCCACGTCGAGGGGGTGACGGGAGGCGACGAGCACCGCGTTCCCGAACCGGCGGCCGCGCAGCACGCCCGGCTCTGCGATCAGCGCAAGCTCCTCGAACACGGCCGCGAGCGTGGCGAGTTGGGAGCGGAGGAAGGCGAACGGCGCGGCGTCCGCGAGGTTCGCCAGATAGACGCCGTCGGCACGCAGCACGCGCCGGGCCTCGTGGGCGTAGGCGAGGGTGGTGAGGTGGGCGGGGACCCGGGAGCCGCCGAAGACGTCGGCGATCAGGACGTCTGCGGAGTCGTCCGGGGCGCTCTCCAGCCAGGCTCGGGCGTCGGCGGTGTGCAGGGCGATCCCGGCCCCGTCGGGCAGCGGCAGATGCTCGGTGACCAGCGCGAGCAGCGCCCGGTCGGCCTCGACGACGTCCTGCCGTGAACCCGGCCGGGTCGCCGCGACGTACCGGGGCAGCGTGAGCGCACCCCCGCCGAGGTGCAGCACGTCCAGGGGCCGCCCCGGCTCCCCCACGGCGTCCAGGACGTACCCGAGCCGCCGCGCGTACTCGAACTCCAGATGCGTCGGCTCGTCCAGATCGACGTACGACTGAGGCGCCCCGTCGACCGTCAGCAGCCAGGCCCGCTCCCGGTCGATGTCTGGCATCAGCTTGGCGGTTCCGTGATCGACGATCCTGGTCACGGGTATGGGCTCGTCCACGGCTCCATTGTGCCGGGCCGAGCGGGGCGGGGGCGCCGGGGCGTCAGACCGCCCACACCCGCGTCACCTCTTCGGCATGCGCCGACGCCTGTTCCCGGCCCGACCGGGCTGCCTTTGCCCGTGTCGACGGGTCGAGGGCGTTGGTGCCCATCGCCTCCCGCGCGGCAGCGGACGGGGTGACGAGGGCGACGTGGGCGCCCCCGGACTCGAGGCGGGCGGCCTGGGCCGCGGGAGAGGCGATCGCGCCGCCGGCTCGGGTGAGGGGTGCGAGGACGATCACGCGGTCGTATCCCTCGGCGAGGTGGGCGTTGGCGGGTGAGTGGACGCCGCCGTCGGTCCAGTGGCGGCCCTGGACGGGCCAGGCCGGCCAGACACCCGGCACCGCGCAGCTCGCGGCGACCGCGTCCGTCAGGCTGACGCCGCTGTCCGTGTCGAACACGCTCAGCTCACCCGTGGCGGTGTCCACCGCCGTGATCCGCAGGGCACGCTCCGGCCAGTCCGTGGAGATGAGACGGCTCTCGATCGCGGCGCGCCGGGCCGCCACGGACGGTGTGCGGGCCGTGAGGGCCAGACGGCCGATCCTTCGGCCGAACGCCTCGGGGCTGCGGGAGGTCAGCGCGGCCCACATGAGTCCGAAGGTCGCGCCACGGCCTAGCCGTGCGGGCAACTCGCCCGAGGGGGCTTCGAGTTGACGGTCGTAGACCTCCTTGACCGTGTCGGCGGCCAGGAGCTGCGCGGCGACGGTGGACCCCGCCGACGTACCGATCACCACATCGGCGTCCGCCCAGTCGGTCCCGGCCTCGGACAGCCCGTACAGCACACCCGCCGTCCAGCCGATCCCGGCCACACCGCCACCGCCGAGTACCAGCGCCCGCTTGGTCATCCTGTCCCCCGACTCCTTCGCCTGCCATGTGTGCGATCAAGTCTGACGCACGGCACCGACAACAGGCTCCGCCGGCACCCGCCCCGGTGTGGGGGCGGGCACCGACGGCCGTTCAGCCGACGGAGGTCACGGTGCCCGCGCCGACCGTCCGGCCGCCCTCGCGGATCGCGAAGCCGAGGCCGGGCTCCAGGGGCACCTCGCGGCCCAGCTCCACGGTCATGGCGACCGTGTCACCGGGCCGCGCGACCGCCGTCCCGCCGAGGTCGACGTCCCCGACCACGTCCGCGGTGCGGATGTAGAACTGCGGCCGGTAACCGGTGGACACCGGGGTCGTCCGGCCGCCCTCCCGCGCCGCCAGGACGTACACGCGCGCGGTGAAGCGGCGGCTCGGCTTGACGCTGCCCGGCGCCGCCACGACGTGACCGCGCCGCACGGCGTCCCGCGGCACCCCGCGCAGCAGCAGCGCCACGTTGTCGCCCGCCTGCGCCTCCGCCATGGGCTTGCCGAAGGTCTCCAGGCCGGTGACGACGGTCTCGAGACCGGCGCCGAGCACCTCGACCCGGTCGCCGACCCGGATCGTGCCGCGCTCGACCGCGCCGGTGACGACCGTGCCCCGGCCGGTGATGGTGAGCACGTTCTCGACGGGCAGCAGGAACGGCGCGTCCAGGTACCGCTCCGGCATGGGCACGTAGGTGTCCACCGCGTCGAGCAGCGCCTCGATGGACGCCGTCCAGCGCGGGTCCCCTTCCAGGGCCTTGAGTCCGGAGACCCGTACGACGGGGACGGAGTCGCCGCCGTAGCCCTGTGCCGTGAGGAGTTCGCGGACCTCCAGTTCGACGAGGTCGGTCAGTTCCTCGTCGCCCGCGTCGGCCTTGTTGAGGGCGACGACGATGTGGTCGACACCCACCTGCCGGGCGAGCAGGACGTGTTCGGACGTCTGGGGCATGATCCCGTCGAGCGCGGAGACGACGAGGATCGCCCCGTCGAGTTGCGCGGCGCCGGTGACCATGTTCTTGACATAGTCGGCGTGGCCCGGCATGTCCACGTGCGCGTAGTGCCGGGTGTCGGTCTCGTACTCCACGTGCGCGATGTTGATGGTGATACCGCGCGCGGCCTCCTCCGGGGCCCGGTCGATGCGGTCGAAGGGCACGAACGTGCCGGTCCCGCGCTCGGCCAGCACCTTGGTGATGGCGGCGGTCAGAGTGGTCTTGCCGTGGTCGACGTGGCCCATCGTGCCGATGTTGAGATGCGGCTTGGTGCGCACGTACGCCGTCTTGGGCATGGCTGTACCTCGAAGCGTCGTGAGTGATGACGCGGACCCCGGATCGTCCGGCCGACCCTCCCCCTGCGGGGTCCGCCGGACGATCCGGGAAGGGTCAGCTTCGGGCGCCGTCGACGGTGGCCACGATGATCACGGCGGCAGCCTTCGGGGCATCCGCGACTGCGGATGCTGCGAGGACGAAGGCGTGCCGGAACATGAGGCCGATCATCGCCGACGGGTCGTCACACGTCGAATGGTTTTCCGCGGCCCCGGCGGTACTCCGGCCGGACCCACGGCTGTTGCGGTCGTGAGACGGTCCGTACGGCGATCGGTCATGTTCGTCGGTTAGTGTCGCTGAATGCTCGATGCCAACCGCTCTGGCACCGCCACGGCCTCTCCCCGGGCCGCCGCCACGGAGCTCGCCGTCGCCGTCCCCACGGCGGACCCCGTCCCGTCCCCGCGCGCGGGCTTCGCGACGCGCTGCACGCGCGTGTTGCTGTCACCCTGGGCGCGTCTCGTACTGCTGGTGGTCATCCTCGCGGGCGCCGCCTCGACCGTGCTGCTCTTCGAGCCGCAGCGGCTGCTCACCCACGGCTGGCCGCCGCAGCTCGGCGGAGCAGCGGCGGCGCTGGTGTTCGCGGTGGCGTACGGGCTGTGCTCGGTGGCGTTCGTCCCGCGTCCGCTGATGAGCCTGGCGGCCGGCGCCCTCTTCGGTTCCGAGCTGGGCCTCGCCGCGTCACTGACCGGCACCGTGCTCGGCGCCGCCGCCTCCTTCGGCCTGGGCCGGGCCCTTGGCCAGGACGCCCTGCGCCCGCTGCTGCGCGGCCGCTGGCTGAAGGCGGCCGACGTGCAGCTCAGCCGGCACGCCTTCCGTTCGATGATGGCGGCGCGGCTGTTCCCCGGGGTGCCGTTCTGGGCGGCGAACTACTGCGCGGCCGTCTCCCGGATGCACTGGCTGCCGTTCCTGCTGGCGACGGCGCTCGGCTCGATCCCGAACACCGCCGCCTACGTCGTCGCGGGCGCCCGTGCCGCCGCGCCGACATCGCCCGCCTTCCTGATCGCGCTGGCCTTCATCGCCGTACCGGCGCTGGCGGGCGCGGTGGTGGCCTGGCGCAAGCGCCACCACCTGCGACCGCGCTGAGCCACTCAGACGGCTTCCAGCACCATCGCGTTGGCGAGTCCGCCCGCCTCGCACATGGTCTGGAGGGCGTAGCGGGCGCCGCGCCCGCGCATCGCATGGACCAGGGTGGTGGTCAGCCGGGTGCCACTGGCGCCCAGCGGATGGCCGAGGGCGATCGCGCCGCCGTGCACGTTGACCTTGGCGAGATCGGCGCCGGTCTCCTGCTGCCAGGCCAGGACGACGCTGGAGAAGGCCTCGTTGACCTCGAACAGGTCGATGTCGTCGAGGCGCAGGTTCGCCCGGCGCAGCACCTTCTCCGTGGCGGGGACGACGCCGGTGAGCATCAGCAGGGGGTCCGAGCCGGTGACGGCGAAGCTGTGCAGGCGGGCGAGCGGGCGCAGGCCGAGGCGTTCCGCGGTCTCGCCGGAGGTGATCAGGACGGCCGAGGCGCCGTCGTTGATCGGGCTGGCGTTGCCGGCGGTGACGTTCCACTCGATCTGCGGGAAGCGCTCGGCGAATCCGGGGTCGTAGTAGGCGGGCTTGAGGCCGGCCAGGATCTCGGGGGTGCTGCCGGGCCGCACGCACTCGTCGCGCGTGACGCCCTCCAGGGGCGCGACCTCGGCGTCGAACAGGCCGGCGTCCCAGGCGGCGGCCGCCTTCCGGTGCGAGGAGACGGCGAAGGCGTCCAACCGGTCGCGGGTGATGGACCACTTGGCCGCGATGAGTTCGGCACTGATGCCCTGCGGGACGAGGCCCTCGGGGTAGCGGCCGGCGACTCCGGGGCCGAAGGGGTCCTTGCCCGCGGGCACGTTCGACCACATCGGCACGCGGCTCATCGACTCGACGCCGCACGCGACCACGAGGTCGTACGCGCCCGACATCACGCCCTGGGCGGCGAAGTGCACGGCCTGCTGGGACGAGCCGCACTGACGGTCCACGGTGGTCGCGGGGACGGTCTCGGGGAAGCCCGCGGACAGCACGGCGTACCGGGTGATGTTCATGGCCTGTTCGCCGACCTGGTCGACGGTGCCGCCGATGACGTCGTCGATCAGGGCCGGGTCGACACCGGAACGCTCGACGAGGGTGCGCAGGGTGTGCGCGAGGAGTTCCACGGGGTGGACGTGCGCCAGGGCGCCGTTCGGCTTGCCCTTGCCGATGGGGGTGCGTACGGCTTCGACGATTACTGCGTCACGCATGGTGCCGGCCTCCTTGGCCACGGGGGCGATCTTCCGGCCGCCCGACGCGATTACCGGTGAGTAGGAAATCCGAACTCACCATAACTCCATCAGTTTGAAAATCAAACCCTCCTTTAGACTGGGCGCCATGGCCGCCATGAAAGACCCGCGCCCCTGCTCCATCGCCGACGCCCTCGCGCTCGTCGGCGAGAAGTACTCGCTGCTGGTCCTGCGCGAGGTCTGCCTGGGCAACGGCCGCTTCGACCAGCTGGTCCGCAACATCGGCGCGCCGCGCGACATCCTGGCCACCCGGCTGCGCCGGCTCGTCGACGCCGGGATCCTCACGAAGCGCGCCTACAGCGAACGCCCGCAGCGCTTCGAGTACCGGCCCACTCAGGCGGGTCTGGAGCTGGAACCTGTCCTGATCACCCTGATGGCCTGGGGTGACCGTCATCTCCACGCGGACGACGAGCGCCCCATGGTGATCGAGCACGCCTGCGGCAACGAGCTGCTCCCGGTCCTCACCTGCGCCGTCTGTGGCGACCCCGTACGCCACGAGGACCTGACCTCCCACCCGCAGGCCCCGGGCTGGACGGTCCGCGGCCCGGCCGCCGCGTAACACCGGCCGGGCCGCGCGCGGGCGCGAACCCCTGTGTCGGGCCCGTCTCACCGGGACGCTACGCTGCCCCCCAGCGCACATGATCAGCACATATCCCGGTTTCCCCGATCAGCACTTGGACGCCTCACCTTCATGTCTTGGTTTGAATCCCTCGTCCTCGGACTCGTCCAGGGGCTGACCGAGTTCCTCCCCGTCTCCTCCAGCGCCCATCTGCGGCTGACCGCCGCCTTCTCGGGCTGGAAGGATCCGGGTTCCGCCTTCACCGCGATCACCCAGATAGGCACCGAGACCGCGGTACTGATCTACTTCCGCAAGGACATCAGCCGGATCGTCTCGGCCTGGTTCCGGTCGCTGTTCGACAAGGCGATGCGGCAGGACCATGACGCACAGATGGGCTGGCTGGTGATCGTCGGCTCGATCCCGATCGGTCTGCTGGGCGTGACACTCAAGGACCAGATCGAGGGGCCGTTCCGGGATCTGCGCATCACCGCGACCATGCTGATCGTCGTCGGCGTCGTCATAGGCATCGCGGACCGGCTGGCGGCGCGCGACGAGACGGGCGGCCGGCACCGCGCGCCCAAGCAGCGCAAGTCCCTGCAGGACCTGGGCGTGAAGGACGGTCTGATCTACGGCCTCTGCCAGGCCTGCGCGCTCGTCCCGGGCGTCTCCCGTTCCGGCGCCACGATCAGCGGCGGTCTGTTCATGGGCTACCGGCGCGAGGCCGCCGCACGCTACTCCTTCCTGCTCGCCATTCCGGCCGTACTCGCCTCCGGGGTCTTCGAGTTGAAGGACGCGATGGAGAGCGACCATGTCGCGTGGGGGCCGACGCTCTTCGCCACGGTGATCGCCTTCGCCTCCGGGTACGCGGTCATCGCGTGGTTCATGAAGTGGATCTCCAACAAGAGCTTCATGCCGTTCGTGTGGTACCGCATCGCCCTCGGCATCGTCATCATCGCGCTGGTCACGGCGGGCGTACTGAGCCCCCACGCGGCCGAGTCGGCGAACTGACGGACCCAGCCGGAAGCCCGTGCGGTTTCGGACATCTCCGGTGCGCCGGATGACGTGCACCTGGACGCCGTACTCCCGGCACTGCCCGCTCTCCCCGTGGGGCATATGCCACCTGGCCTGGGCCGACCGGGGACGTCCCGGGCGGGCGGCGCAGCCTGCCGTGCCGTAGGCGGTGACCGACCCCATGCAGTGCGCGTAGCGGTGCGGTAGCGCAGTGTCAGTGCTTGCCCCTACGCTTGTGGGCATGTCCCCCGATTCCGACCCCCCTGGTTCCGTGCGGTCTGCTGCCGAGGTGAACGAGCAGATCCGGGCGCTGTGGCTGCGTGCGGGCGGGTACCTCTCGGCCCAGGACCACGCGGAGTACGAGCTGTTGGTGATCGAGTGGGCCGAGGCGATTCGCAGCGAGATCATCGAGGCGGCCTGAGCCGCTGCATGGAGCACCTGAGCCGTGTGCCCGAGCGCCGCGGGCTGATCATCTTCCTGAACGGCACGTCGAGTTCGGGCAAGTCGAGCATCGCGACCGAGCTGTTGAACGTCCTGGACGAACCGTACTTCCACATGTCGGCCGACATGTTCCACGCGATCCGCAGCCGCCGGGAATTCCCCGCGCACCGGCTCGACGAGATCCTGCACCGCACCTGGCACGGCTTCCACCGTGCCGTCGCCGGGATGGCCGCCGCCGGGAACAACGTCGTCATGGACCATGTCCTCAGCGCGGACTGGCGGTTGACGGACTGCCTGGATCTGTTCGACCCGCGGGACGTCGTCTTCGTCGGCGTGCGCTGCCCGCTCGCGGAGCTGGAGCGCCGGGAGCGTGAGCGCGGCGACCGGCCCGGCGGACTCGCCGCACGCCAGCTGAAGCAGGCCCACGCCCAGGGGGTGTACGACATCGAGTGCGACACCAGCCGGGCCGATCCGGCGCAGTGCGCGCGCAGGATCAGGGACTTCCTGCCCGACCGCCCGAGCCCCACGGCCTTCGAGCGCCTGCGCGCCGGCGGCTGAAGGCCCTGTTCCCCACCGCCACCGCTACCGCCCGCCCGACACCCGCAGCACCGCACCCGTGGTGTACGACGCCTCCGGGGACATCAGCCAGGCGATCGCGGCTGCGATCTCCTCCGCCTGGCCCGGCCGGCGCAGCGGAATCGTCGGTGCCGCCCGGTGGGCGCGGTCCGGGGCGCCCATGGCCGCGTGCATCTCCGTGTCGATCACTCCGGGCGCGACCGCGTTGACCCGGACCCCGTCCGGGCCGAGTTCCTTGGCGAGACCCAGGGTCAGGGCGTCGACGGCGGCCTTGGTCGCCGCGTAGTGGACGTACTCACCGGGGCTTCCGAGCGTGGCGGCCGCCGAGGAGACGTTGACGATCACTCCACTCCCCCGCGCCGTCATCAGCCGGGCGGCGCGGCGCGCGCACAGCAGCGTGCCCAGCAGGTTGACCTCCACGACCCGGCGAAGATCGGCGGTCTGCACCTCGGTGAACCGGCCCAGCGGCCCGGTCACCGCCGCGTTGTTCACGAGCCCCGTCACCGGACCGAGCCGCTCCTCCGCCGTGTCGAACAGCCGCTCCACGTCGGCCTCTTCGGCGGTGTCCGCACGCACGGTCACACACCGCGCCCCCGCCTCGCGCACCCCCCGCGCCACGGTCTCGGCCGCGTCGGCGTCACGGACGTACCCCACGGCCACGTCGTGCCCGTCCGCCGCGAGCCGCAGACAGGTGGCGGCGCCGATGCCCCGGCTGCCGCCGGTGACCACGGTGACCGGACGTGCCATGTGTGTACCTCCTGATACGACTTCACTGCTGAAAACCCTGGTCCCGAGGCTGAACGGTATCTGGAGTATGCCCTTCCAGGCCGGAAGGGCCTTCCAGGAGTGAGGGCATAACTACACCGTGTACCCCGTGTGACAGTTGTGAAGCCTCGCGCGATGAGTGACCAGTGGGGATATGGTGACAGCCCTTCACCCCGCCATACCAGGTCCTGTACATACGTGGAGGTTCAGAGTGCGACCGTTCACCCTCAAGTACGTCTTCCCCCAGAGGCTTCCGACCGTAGTGACGCCGTACCGCTTCGATGCAAGACGTCAGTTGAACGTGCTTCCGGACGGCCGCCCGGCCGTCAGTGACCGTGCCCTGCTGCTGGCGGCCGGCACGACCACGTCCACCGCCGGTTCCAAGACGCACTTCGACGACTGACGGCGACCACTGACGATCCGTGACTTCATGACTGTTCTGATCCTCACGTCCGAGGAGGACGTGACCGGAGACATGGTGGTGTCCGAGCTGCACGCGTCGGGAGCTCCCGTCGTGCGGCTGGACCCCGCAGATCTGCCCGGCAAGGCCGTCCTGTCCGCCCACTACGCCCACGGTGACTTCGACGGCCACCTGTCCGTCAACGGCCAGGTGCTCAGCATGGGCGGGCTGCGTTCCGTATGGGTGCGCAGACCGGGCGAACCGGCGGCGCACGCGGCGCATCGCTCGCCGTGGCTGACCGCGGAGACCCGCCAGGCGCTGTACGGCATGCTCTTCTCCAGCTCCGCGCGCTGGATGAACCATCCCCGGAACGCGGAGCTGGCCCGCCTGAAACCATGGCAGTTGAGAACCGCTCATCTCAGCGGCTTCGCCATCCCGCCGACCGTCTTCACCACGTCCCCGCGGCTGGCCCGGGAGTTCGCCGACGAGCACCGGGACGTGGTCGTGAAGTCGGCATCGGGGCCGCCGCCCGGTGATCCCGCGCTGGCCCTGCCCACCACTCTGATCGGCCCCGACGCGGACTTCTCCGCAGTGGCGGCCGGTCCCGCGCTGCTGCAGCGCTACATCCGCAAACGCGCCGACATCCGGCTGACGGCGGTCGGCACCCAGCTCTTCGCCGCGCGCAAGCGGGCCCGTCCCGGCCAGGTCGACGGGCGCTACGGCGACACCGGACACGGCTGGGAGGCCGTCGCGGTGCCCGAACGCATCCGCAAGTCGGTGCACCAGTACACCGACCTCGCCGGACTGGCGTACGCCGCCTTCGACTTCGCCGAGGACGGGGAGGGCGTCTGGTGGTTCCTGGAGTGCAACCAGGGCGGCCAGTTCGGCTTCGTCGAGCTGGCGACCGGCCAGCCGATCGCGCAGGCGGTCGCCCAGTGGCTGACCTGCCTCACCGGTGGCGGTCGGTAGGCGAACGGGCCCGAATGTCCCGCACTCCCTCTTGGCTCCTGGCGCCCCGTACCCAACACTGTGCCGATGACGCAGCGTGTGGAGCTCGCGACAGTGATGGACCGGCTGGCCGTGGACGGCCTGGTGACCGAGTACGCGGTGGCGGTGGACGACGGGGACTGGGCGACGTACCGGAGACTGTTCACAGCCGACGGGCGGGCGGACTACCGCGGCGCCGGTGGCATCGAGGGCGACGCCGGGCAGGTCGCCGACTGGCTGGCCGCGAGTCTGGCACCGTTCGCGATGCGTCAGCATCTGATCGTCAACCGGCGGGTGCGGTTCGAAATCCTGGAACAGGACACCGGGGACACCGCGCGCGTGCAGGCGGACTACGTCAATCCGATGCGGCTGGCGGACCGCGACAGCGGTTCCACGGCACCGGACCTGGTGTGCGGCGGCCGGTACGCCTTCGGGCTGCTGCGGACCCAGGACGGCTGGCGGCTGCGCGAGGTCGTCGTCGAGGAGAAGTGGCGCCGCCTGCCCGAACGGCGTGCGGCACCAGTGCTCGGCTGAGTCCGAGGCCCTCTGTCGGGGAGGGCCGCCCGGCGCGCACACTGGAGGAAGCCGCTGGGCAGGGAGGCGACGCATGAACACGTTCCACCGCTGGCTCGCCTCACCGTGGCGGCGCTCCCTCGTCGCCGTCGGCTCGGGCGCCCTGCCGGTGTTCGCCTTTCCGGCACCCTCGCTGTGGTGGTTCGCGTACGTCGCCCTCGTCCCGTGGATCCTGCTCGCCCGCTCCGCCCCGACCGGCAGCAGGGCGGCGTACGACGGCTGGCTCGGCGGTATCGGGTTCATGGTCGCGGTGCACCACTGGCTGCTGCCGAGCCTGCACGTCTTCATCTTCCTGATCGCGGCGCTGCTCGGCGCGCTGTGGGCGCCCTGGGGCTGGCTGGTGCGCCGGTTCCTCGGCGGAGCACCCTCGCCCGGCCGGGGCGCGGCCGCGCTGGTGGTTCTTCCGTCGGCGTGGCTGGCGGTGGAGCTGGTCCGGTCCTGGCAGGGACTCGGCGGCCCGTGGGGCATGCTCGGCTCCAGCCAGTGGCAGGTGGAAGCGGCGCTGCGGCTCGCCTCGGTGGGCGGGGTGTGGCTGCTGAGCTTTCTGGTGGTGGCCGTGAACGTCGCCGTCACCGTGCTGGTGTCGGTGCGCGAGGCGCGGATACCCGCCCTGGCCTCGCTGGTCGCGACGGCCGCCGCGACGTCGGCGGCCTGGGCGTGGTCACCACACCCCGACGTCGACGGCCGGGTCAGGGTCGCCGTGGTCCAGCCGGGGGTCGTCGGGGGCCCGGACAGCGGGGACCGGCGCTTCGACCGCGAGGAGCAGCTCACCCGGGGGCTCGTCGGCCAGGACGTCGACCTGGTCGTCTGGGGCGAGAGCAGCGTCGGCTTCGACCTCGGCGCCCGCCCGGACCTGGCCCGGCGGGTCGCCGTACTGGCACGGCAGACCGGCGCGGACGTCCTGGTCAACGTGGACGCCCGCCGCTCCGACCGGCCCGGCATCTACAAGAGTTCGGTCCTGATCGGCCCGGACGGCGCGACCGGTGCCCGCTACGACAAGATGCGGCTGGTCCCCTTCGGCGAGTACATACCGGCGCGCTCCGTGCTGGGCTGGGCGACTTCCGTCGGCCGGGCGGCCGGCGAGGACCGCAGGCGGGGCACCGAGCAGGTCGTGATGGACGTCGGGCACGGGCTGCGGGTCGGCCCGATGGTCTGCTTCGAGACCGCCTTCCCCGACATGAGCCGGCACCTCGCCGAGGACGGCGCCGACGTGCTGCTCGGCCAGTCCTCGACATCGACGTTCCAGCACAGCTGGGCTCCCGAGCAGCACGCCTCGCTGGCCGCGCTGCGCGCCGCCGAGACGGGCCGACCGATGGTGCACGCGACACTGACCGGGGTGTCCGCGGTCTACGGCCCCGGCGGACAGAGGCTGGGACCGTGGCTCGGCACCGACGCGAGCACGGCCCGGGTGTACGAGGTGCCGCTGGCGCACGGTGTCACGCCGTACGTCCGCTACGGTGACTGGCCGGTGCACGGCGCGCTGCTGGTGCTCGCCACGCTGTGCGCGACGGAGGGCGTGAGGGCGTTCAGGACGCGCCGTGGCGCTCCTGAACCGCACGTACCACCCGCTCGCACAGTTCGTGAGTCGCCAGCGCATCCCGGGCGCTGAGCACCTTCCCCGCGCGCACGGAGTCGAGGAACGCGAGCGCCGCCTGCTCGATGCCGCGCTGCCGGGCGACCGGCACCCAGTCGCCGCGCCGTCGCACCGTCGGCTGTCCCTTGTGGTCGACGACCTCGGCGAGGTTGAGCACCTGACGCTTGGTGTCCTGCCCGGAGACCTCGAGGATCTCCTCCGCCGAGCCGCTGAGCCGGTTCATGACGCCGAGCGCGGTGAAACCGTCCCCGGCGAGCTGGAGCACGACGTGATGCAGCAGCCCGCCCTCGACGCGGGCTCGCACGGTCACGTCGTCGACCCGGCCCGGGACGAGGAAGCGCAGCGTGTCGACGACGTGGATGAAGTCGTCGAGGACCATCGCGCGTGGTTCCTCCGGCAGCCCGATGCGGTTCTTCTGCATCAGGATCAGCTCGCGCGGGTGGTCGAGGCACTGCACGTACCCGGGGGCGTGACGCCGGTTGAAGCCGACCGCGAGCGACACGTTCCGCTGCTCGGCGAGGGCCACCAGCCGCTCGGAGTCGGCGAGTTCGTACGCCAGCGGCTTGTCGACGTAGGTCGGTACGCCCGCGTCCAGGAGCCGCTCGACGATCTCGGGGTGGACGTCGGTGGGCGCGTGCACGAAGGCGGCATCGAGGTCCTGGGAGAGGAGCGAGTCCAGCGTGGTGTGCCGCTGCTCCGGCGGAAGATGAAGGGCGTCGGCGACGCGGGTGAGGGTCGCGGGGGTCCGGGTCTGCAGGTGCAGGCCGACCCCCGGCTGCACTCCCAGCACCGGCAGATACGCCTTCTGCGCGATGTCCCCGAGCCCGACACAGCCGACCTTCACGTGCTCTCCCCTAGCGCTCGTCCACCGGTGCCTTCCGGGCAGCATACGGGGGCCGCCAGTCGGCGATGCCGTCGAATCCGCGCAGGAGCAGCGCCGGTCCGGCCTTCGACAGCGCGGCGACCGCGGTGTTGCGTACGGCGATGGCGGCGCGGTTGCCCGTCATGTTGACGCGGGCGACCCGGACGGACTGGCGGACGATCGCGGTCGTACGGGGCAGTCGGGCCGAGCTGTACGCGGGCAGGTCGTCCGCATGATGAGCCAGGACCACGGCGTCCTCGATGGCCTGGTTGCCGCCCTGGCCCAGGGTGGGCGGCATGGCGTGCGCGGCGTCGCCGAGGAGCGCGGTGCGGCCGCGATGGTAGGCGGGCAGCGGCTCGGCGATGTGGCGGACGTCGTGGCGCAGCACGTCCTCGGGGCGGGCGGCCGCGATGACGGCGGGGATCGGGTCGTGCCAGTCGCCGAACCGGCGGACGAGCTCGGCCTTCTCGTCGTCGGGTGCGTGCCCTCCGGCGGGTGTCATGGCGGCGGCGTACGCGTACACCCGGCCGTCCTTGAGCGGATGCGTGCCCCAGAGCCGGCCGCGCCCCCAGGTCTCGTGGGAGGCGAACTCCACCACGCCGGGTACCGGGATCACGACCCGCCAGGTGGTGAACCCGGAGTACACCGGCCCCGGGTGTCCGGGGAACAGCGCGCCACGCACCCCGGAGTCGATGCCGTCGGCGCCCACGACCAGGTCGGCCTCCAGTTCGTCGTCGGCGGTCCGCACACGGGCCGGCCGGCCGGTGTCGCCGGGGTCGGTGAGCGTGGCGGCGGCCGTGGTGCGGACGGTGCCGGGCGGGAGCAGCGCGGCGAGGCTGTTGATGAGGGTGGCCCGGTGGAGCAGGACGATCGGGCTGCCGAAGCGGGCCGCGGCGGCCGCGGCGTCGGTGCGGGAGAGCCAGCGTCCAGCGGGGGTGCGCAGCCCGCCGTCGCCCTGCCAGGCGGCGAGGTCGCGGATCTCGTCGCCGATGCCGAGGACGTCGAGGGCGCGCAGGCCGTTCGGCGCCAGCGAGATGCCCGCCCCGACCGGCTCGAGGGACCGGGCCTGTTCGAGCACGGTGACCTGCCGACCCTGGCGCAGCAGGGCCGCCGCCGCGGTGAGGCCTCCGATACCGCCGCCGATGACGACGGCGCGTGATGGGTGGGGCATGTCTCCTCCAACAGCCGGTTACTACAGATGTAGTGAGCCCGGCCTCGACCGTACTACATCCGTAGTCCCACAGATAGGGTCGTGCCATGTCCGTACACCCCCCGGCCGCCTCCCGCGCGACCCTCGTCGCCGACACCGCGATCACGCTCATCGCCCGGCGCGGCCTGCGCGGCCTGACGCACCGGGCGGTCGACGAGGCTGCCGGGCTGCCCCTGGGCTCTACCTCGAACCTGGCCCGCACCCGGCTGGCCCTGCTGGAGCTGGTGGTACGGCGGCACGCGGAGCGCGAGGCCCAGGTGCTGGCGCTCGACGAGATGCCCGATCCACGCGGCGGCCTCGACTCCCTGGTGGACGGGCTCGCCCTGGCCACGCACCGGTCCGTCACACGCAACCGCGAGCTGCTGATCTCCCGTTACGAACTGGCCCTGGAGGCCACGCGCCGGCCGGAGCTGCGGGCGTTCTACGACGCGGCGGGCGGCGTCTTCCGCCGCCGCCTGGAGGCGATGGTCACCGCCCTGGGCTCCACCGAGCCGGACCGGCACGTGCTGTCGCTGGTCGCCTGGGCCGACGGGCTGATGTTCTCGTGCGCGGCCGGGACGTTCCACGCGGAGGTGCCGAGCCTGGACGAGGTCCGGGCCGGGCTGCGCGAGCTGCTGACCGGGATGCTGGACGGCTGAAACCCTTTGAGCGCCGGGGCCGGTTGAGCAAGGATGCGGGGCATGACGACGGAGCGCACTGAACCCGCCCAGAACGCCTCGGAGCGCGCCATGCTGGAGGGCTGGCTGGACTACCACCGGCAGACCCTGGCCTGGAAGTGCGAGGGGCTGACCGACGAGCAGCTGCGGACCGCGCCGGTGGAGCCCTCCGAGCTGTCCCTGATGGGACTGGTCCGGCACATGGCCGAGGTCGAGCGGAGCTGGTTCCGCAAGGTGCTGGCCGGCGACGACCGCGGGCCCATCTACTTCACCGACGCGGACCAGGACGGCGACTTCCACGCCACCGAGGCGGACACCTGGCAGGAGGCGTACGCCACCTGGCAGACCGAGATCGAGGCCGCCCGGCGACACGCGGCGGACTTCGCGCTCGACGACCTCTCCCTGGGCAAGGGCCGTTTCACCCAGGAGCCGTTCAACCTGCGCTGGATCTACACCCACATGATCGAGGAGTACGCCCGGCACAACGGTCACGCGGACCTCATCCGGGAGCGGATCGACGGCGCCACCGGCGACTGACGTCAGCCTCCACCCGCCGGCACCCCCCGTAGGGGGCGTGAGATCACCCGTGCGGGGCATGAATCGCCTGTTCGTGGCCCCACGGGCGGGGCCGACCCAGCAAAGTGACGCGGGTGCATCGTACGTCGACCACCGCAGCACTTCTGGTCACCGTGGCCGTCTCCGCCCTCTCCGGCTGTGTGACCGTCCAGCGCCCGCCGGCACCGGGACCTCCGGACACGGCGCCCTCACAGCCGTCGGCGCCCCGGCCGGACGGCAGAGCAACGCCGAAGGTCGTCCAGGCACCGGCTCGTGAGGCGCTGGAGATGGTCGGCCCGTCCCACGACCCCGAGCGCTTCGCGCAGAGCCGCCCGGCGGCCCCGTCGGACACCCCACGTCCGGCGTCGCCCCGCGTACCTCCTCGCCCGCAGCCCCACCCCGCACCCTCGCGCCATCAGCGCGTCGAGGCCCCCGACGTGCCCCGCGCCGCCCCGCCGAAGCCGGACATCTGCGGCCTGGGCAAGAAATACGGCGGCTGGCGCCCCGGCAGCCCGGAGGCAAGGATCTGCGAGCGGGCGTACGGGCGTTGACATGGCCTGGGCCGGATCCCCCACCCCAGGTCACCGCGGCCGCTGTCGCGGCGGCCCCCAGGGCTCTCCTCCCGCCGGGCCCTCCTCCGCCAGCCGGAGTTCCATGCGGCGGATCGCCGCCCTCACCCCGTCGCCGTAGCCGTCGTCGCCCAGGGCGTCGGCCGTGCCGTGGGCCCGGGTCAGGTGGGTGCGGGCGGCCTCGGCGCGGCCCAGCTTCACGTAGTCCGCGGCCAGGTTCAGGTGGAGAGAGGGGTAGAAGCCCCGGACCGCCGCGGGATCGCCCCCCGCGCGGCCGTCCGTCACTTCGTCCGCCGCCGACAACGCCCGCAGGTCCCACGCCAGTTCGTCCGAGGGGTCGTCCTGGGTGTCGGCCAGGTAGTGCGCCAGGGTGCAACGGTACAACGGGTCGCCGTCCTCGCCGATCTCCGCCCACAGGTCGAGCAGCCGGCGGCGGGCCTCCTCGCGGTCCCCACCGTGGTGCAGCATGACGACCTGCCCGATCCGCGTCAGGACGGCATCCGGTGCCGCCTGCTCTCTTCGCTCCGCCACCGCGTCCTCCGGGCACTCGTCGGCTGTCCCTGTCGACGCTAACCGGCGGCACCGGCAATCCACGTCAGGCGGCCCCGTACGACACGGGGCCGCCGCGTCACGGCGGTCAGCCCAGGTTCGGGATCGTCCAGTCGATCGCCTCGTGGCCCTGCCGGGCGACCGCCTCGTCGATCTGGGTGAACGGGCGGGAGCCGAAGAACTTCTTCGCCGACAGCGGCGAGGGGTGCGCGCCCTTGACCACGACGTGCCGCGTCTCGTCGATGAGAGGGAGCTTCTTCTGCGCGTAGTTGCCCCACAGCACGAAGACCGCCGGGTCGGGGCGGCCGGCCACCGCGCGGATCACCGCGTCGGTGAACTTCTCCCAGCCCTTGCCCTTGTGCGAGTTCGCCTCACCGGCGCGCACCGTGAGCACCGCGTTGAGCAGCAGGACACCCTGCCGGGCCCACGGCAGCAGATAGCCGTTGTCCGGGATCGGCGTGCCCAGCTCCTCCTTCATCTCCTTGTAGATGTTGCGCAGGGAGGGCGGGGTCTTCACGCCGGGCCGCACCGAGAAGCACAGCCCGTGGCCCTGGCCCTCGCCGTGATACGGGTCCTGGCCGAGGATCAGCACCTTGACCTTGTCGTACGGCGTCGCCTCCAGCGCGGCGAAGACCTCCTCGCGCGGCGGGTAGACAGGACCCTTCGCCCGCTCCTCCTCGACGAACTCGGTCAGCTCCTTGAAGTAGGGCTGCTGCAGCTCGTCGCCCAGAACCCCGCGCCAGGACTCGGGCAGCATGGCGGTGTCGGTCACGTCAACGTCCTTATCGTGTGCGGTCACTTGCCGGATTCAGAACCTACAGGCGGCCACTGACAATCGCCGCCCGCGGACCGGACCGCGGGACGTCACCAGCTGGTCTTGCGGTGCAGCTCCCACATCATCATGATCGTCGACGGATCGAGGGCCTTCTCGCCGCCCGAGACGTCGTCGCTGGCGGCGACGTACTGCCGGCCCTGCCACAGCGGCAGCAGCCGCGCGTCGTCCACCAGGATCTGCTGCGCCTCCTCGAACTGCTTCACCACACGGCCGCGGTCGCTCTCCTCACGCGACTCGGGCAGCAGCTTGTCGGTGATCTCCTTCGTCCGGTACGGCGTGCCCAGGGCGTTGTTCTGGCCCACGAACGGGGCGATGAAGTTGTCCGCGTCGGGGAAGTCGGGGAACCAGCCGCGGCCGAACACCGGGTACTCGCCCTTCTGGTAGCCCACCACGTAGGTCTTCCAGGGGCGGCTCATGAGGGTGATGGTGAACAGGCCGGAGTCCTCGAGCTGGGTCTTGAGCTCCTGGAACTCCTTGGCGGTCTCGGAGCCGTAGCGGTCCGTCGTGTACCAGAAGGTCAGCGGGACCCGCTGGGTGATGCCCGCGCGGGTGAGGATCTTGCGGGCCTTGGAGACGTCGGGGTTGCCGTAGTCGTCGAAGAATCCGGTGGTGTGCCCGGTCAGGCCCGCCGGGACCATGGAGTACAGCGGGTCGACGGTGTCCTTGTAGACCTTGTGCGCGATCGCGGCGCGGTCGACGACCTGGGCGACGGCCTTGCGTACGGCGGGGTTCCTGGCCCACGGGTCCTTCGGGTTGAACACCAGGTAGCTGATGTCGATGCCCGCGCCGTCGACCAGCTGGAGGTCGGCCGAGTCATGGCCCTGGAGGGCGATGATGTCGTCGGCGGCGAGACCGCGGTAGGTCATGTCGATCCGCCCGGCGCGCAGCGCCTTGACCATGGTGGCCGAGTCCTGGAAGTAGCGGATGGTCACGGCGTTGTTCTTGCGGTCGGCGAAGCCGTCGTACCGGTCGTTGCGGACGAGGACGGCCTGCTTGCCCTCCGTGTACGACTCGAGCCGGTAGGGCCCGGAGCCGTCGATCTTGTTGTCCTTGCGCAGTTCCTTGGCGGGGTACTCGTTCGGGTCGACGATCGACATGGCCGGGGTGGCGAGCACGAACGGGAAGGTCGCGTCGGCCTTGTTGAGGTGGAAGACCACCTCGTCGTCGCCCAGGACCTGGACGCGGTCGAGGCTGCCGAGCAGTCCGGCGGGGCCGCTGGGGGCGTCGATGTCCCGGATGCGATCGATGGAGTACTTGACCGCCTGCGCGTTCAGCGCGTCGCCGTCCGAGAACTTGACGCCCGACCGCAGCTTGCAGCGGTAGGTGCGGTTCGAGCTGTCGGTGAAACGACACTTCTCGGCGGCGTCGGGCTGCGGGGTGGTGGCACCGCTGGGGTAGGCGAGGAGCGTCTGGTAGATGTTGCGGAACAGCTCCCAGGAACCGTCCCAGCTGGCGGCCGGATCGAGCGTGCTGGGGGCGCTGGTGGTGCCCACGACGATCGGTCCCTGGCTGTCGGGGTCGCCGCCGGAGAAGACACCACATCCGGCCACCAGGGATACGGACGCGATCGCCGCCACCTTCTGCAGGCCTCGCTTCCGGTTGGACATGCGCACGCTCCTCGATCCGCCGTACCAAGGGTCGGCAGACCATACCGCAGCGTTGCGGCCCCTGAACCTGCTGCGGAACAGGCCAGTTGATCAAATTTCCGATGACGACGTTGTCATCCGGTTGTGCGGATCCTGTGCGGTGAATTTCGTCGTTCACGACGACGAGCGCCGCTCCCCCCTCGGGAAAGCGACGCCCGTCGAGGTGTCCGAAACCGTGTCAGCCCACGCCCGCGTTCAGGAAGATGCCGCCGTCGACGACAAGCGTCTGCCCGGTGATCCAGTCGGACTGGTCCGAGGTGAGGAACGCGGCGGCGCCGCCGATGTCGGAGGGCACACCGAGCCGGCCGAGCGGGTAGGCCGCGGCGGCCTCCTCCTCGCGGCCCTCGTACAGGGCCTGCGCGAACTTGGTCTTCACGACGGCCGGGGCGATCGCGTTGACCCGCACCTTGGGCGCGAACTCGTGCGCCAGCTGCTGGGTCAGATTGATCATCGCGGCCTTGCTCACGCCGTACGCGCCGATGAACGGCGAGGGCGCGAGGCCCGCGATCGAGGCGATGTTGACGATCGCGCCGCCATTGTCCTTCTGCCAGGCGTGCCAGGTCTTCTGGGCGAAGCCGAGCGCCGAGACGACGTTGGTCTCGAAGACCTTGCGCGCCACGTTCAGGTCGAGGTCCGCCATCGGCCCGAACACGGGGTTCGTACCGGCGTTGTTGACCAGGAAGTCGATGCGGCCGAAGGCCTCCATGGCGCGCCCGACGGCCTCGGCCTGGTGGTCGAGGTCGTGGGCCTTGCCGGCGACGCCGACGACCCGGCCGGAGCCGAGCTTCTCGACGGCCTCCTTGAGGGCGTCCTCGCCTCGACCGGTGATGACGACGCGGTCGCCGCGCGCGACGAGCGCCTCGGCGACGCCGTAGCCGATGCCGCGGCTGGCGCCCGTGACGAGGGCGACCTTGCCGGAGAGTGCAGGCGGTTCAGTCATGTCCGTGATCCCCGGTGTCCCTAGTCGAGCGGCCCGCCGGCCACGTACAGCACCTGGCCGGAGACGAAGCCGGCGGCCTCGCCGGTGAAGAAGGCGATGGCATTGGCAATGTCCTCGGGCTCGCCGACGCGCTGCACGGGGATCTGGGTGGCGGCCGCGGCCTTGAACTCCTCGAAGCCCATCTTGACGCGCTCGGCGGTGACCTTGGTCATCTCGGTGGCGATGAAGCCGGGGGCGACGGCGTTGGCGGTGATGCCGAACTTGCCCAGCTCGATGGCGAGGGTCTTGGTGAAGCCCTGCAGACCGGCCTTGGCGGCGGAGTAGTTGGCCTGGCCGCGGTTGCCGAGGGCGGAGGACGACGACAGGTTGACGATGCGGCCCCAGCCGGCCTCGACCATGTGCTTCTGCACGGCCTTGGCCATCAGGAACGAGCCGCGGAGGTGCACGTTCAGGACGGTGTCCCAGTCGGCGGCCGTCATCTTGAACAGCAGGTTGTCGCGCAGGACGCCCGCGTTGTTGACGAGGATCGTCGGCGCGCCCAGCTCCTCGACCACGCGTGCGATCGCCGCCTCGACCTGCGCCTCGTCGGAGACGTCGGCGCCGACCGCGATGGCCTTGCCGCCGGCCGCGGTGATCTTCTCCACGGTGTCCTTGCAGGCGGCCTCGTCGAGGTCGATCACCGCAACGGCACGGCCCTCGGCGGCCAGTCGTACGGCGGTGGCGGCGCCGATGCCGCGCGCACCGCCGGTGACTACGGCGACCCGCTGCTCAGTGGTGGACATTGCTGGTTCTCCTCGCCCTCGAGAAAGCCTGGTCGGCAAACCTGGTCTGCGGCTCCCACGGTACGCCCACCCGGTGAGCGACCGCTTAGTACCTTCAGCGGAAGTGACGCTAGAAGCCCTGGCACCCGGTGTCAACGGCACACCCGCCGCGTGTGATCCATTACCTCACCAGGAGGTCCAGCAACCGCTCCGCCTCGGCCGCCGGATCGGTGGTGAGCCCCGTGTGGACGGGTCCCGGCTGCACGACCGTCGAGCGGGGCGCGATCAGCCAGCGGAAACGCCGGCCCGGGTCGTCCTCGCCCGCCCGCCCGGCCGCGGCGCCACCGGCGCACACCTTCTCGACGGCGCCCAGAGCGGCCCGCACACCGGTCACGTCCGCCGACGGGTCGAGGGCCAGCAGCCGTGCCTCGTCGAGGTGGGTGCGGGCACCGACGTAGGCCTTGGCCCGGCAGTACACGACCACGCCCGCGTTGATGCTCTCGCCGCGCTCGACGCGGGGGACGACGCGCAGCAGGGCGTACTCGAAGACGTCGCGGTCGCCGCCCTGGCCCGCCCTGGTGATGTGGCGCTCGGTCACATGACCGGCCATGTGGATATGGGTCTCGCTCACTTGCCCTCCTCGAGGCCGGTGACGCGCTCGTGGACGACGGCGGCCCGCGCGAGCAGCGGCCGCGCATAGGCCCGGCGGAGGTCGTCCGGGGTGTCGAAGCCGGGCTCGCCGGTCAGCCAGGCGTCGGGGATCTCGGCGGTCACCTCGGTGAGCAGCTCGCCGGTGACCAGGGGGGCCAACTGCGCGGCGGCAGCGGCTACATCGGGCGCGAACCCGGCGAGGGCGTGGTCCGAGGCGTCGTAGGGGCGGTTCGCGGAGGCCTCGGCGCCGGGCCAGTTGTGGTGCCAGATCATCGTGGCACCGTGGTCGATGAGCCAGAGGTCGCCGTGGTGCATCAGGAGGTTGGGGTTACGCCAGGAGCGGTCGACGTTGTTGATCAGCGCGTCGAACCAGACGATCCGCCCGGCCTCCTCGGAACTCACGGCGAAGGCGAGCGGATCGAAGCCGAGGGCGCCGGAGAGGAAGTCCATGCCGAGATTGGTGCCGCCGCTGGAGCGCAGCAGCTCCTGCACCTGGTGATCGGGTTCGCCGAGGCCGAGCACCGGGTCGAGCGCGATCGTCACCAGCCGCGGCACCCGGAGCCCCAGGCGGCGGGCGAGTTCCCCGCACACGACCTCGGCGACCAGCGTCTTGCGGCCTTGCCCGGCGCCGGTGAACTTCATGACGTACGTCCCGAAGTCGTCGGCCTCGACGAGCCCCGGCAACGAGCCGCCCTCACGCAGGGGCGTGAGGTAACGGGTCGCGATGACTTCCTTGAGCATCGCCCCAGGTTACTGGGCGGATCCCGGGGTTCCGACAGCGGAACGACAGCTGCAGCTCACGGCCCTCCGACCGCGCGGACGTCAGGATCTCGGAACCGTCTGAACAGGTGGCGGCCGGCGGCCGTACCCCTGGGCGGATCACGAAACGGCACATCGATGCATCGACGAAACGCTCCTCGGAAGGGAACTCCCTCATGACCAGCGCATCGCTCAACTCCGCAACGGGACCGGCCCGCCGTACCGTCATGGCGGCGGCCGGAGCGGCGGGGCTCGCCGTCGCGCTGACCGCTTGCGGCTCCGACGACGGCTCGGCGGACTCCTCCGACGTGTCGGGTTCCGGCACTACGCAGGACAGCAACGGCTCCGGTGGCGCCGCCGGGGCCGGTGGCACGGCTCTCGCGAAGACCTCCGAGATCCCGGAGGGCGGCGGCAAGATCTTCAAGGACCAGGGCGTGGTCGTCACCCAGCCGACGGCCGGCACGTACAAGGCGTTCTCCTCGAAGTGCACCCACCAGGGGTGCGCGGTGACCAGCATCACGGGTGGCGCGATCGTCTGTCCGTGCCACGGCAGCCAGTTCTCCGTCGAGGACGGCAGTGTCAAGAAGGGTCCGGCGACGCAGCCGCTGGCGTCGGAGAACGTCACGGTGTCCGGCGACCAGATCACGCTCGCCTGAGCGTCAGGCCCGCCGGCGGGACCGTTCGAGACAGCCGAGCACCTCGTCGGTGGTCGCGACCGTGGCGACCAGCGCGAGGGTGTTCCGGATCATCGCCGGGGTGTAGTCGGCCGGCACGCCCGCGCTCGCGTCGGCGGGGACGACGGCGGTATAGCCGCGGTTCACCGCGTCGAACACCGCGTTGAGTACGGCGACGTTGGCCGAGACCCCGGCGACGATCAGCGTGCGACAGCCCAGATTGCGCAGCAGGGCGTCGAGGTCGGTGCCCTGGATCGGCGACAGGCCGTGCAGCCGTCGTACGACGAAGTCCTCCTCGGCGACCTCGATCGGGGGCGCGACGCGCACGGCGGTGGTGCCGGACAGCTGCTGGACGGGCAGCCGTTCGGCGGCGCGGAAGAGCCGCGCGTCGCGGTTCGCGCCGCGGCCGTCGGGGCGGCGCTCCGCGACGGCGTGGATGACCTGGACGCCGGTGTCGTGCGCCGCGGCGACGAGCCGGGCGACATTGCCGAGGGCGCCGGAGGCGCGGGCCTCCTCGGCGAGTTCCGGGAGCGCGCTGCCGGGTCCGACCACGCCATGCCGGCACTCCACGGTGAGCAGCACGGTGCTGACGGGATCGAGGAGTTCGGTGAGTTGCTCGTACGACGGCACGACGCCCCCTTTCGCCCTGGTGCGGGTCGGGCGAGACCAGCCAGCGTCGCGCGAGAGGGGAACGACCGAGAAGGGGGCAGCGCCGCATGACCGTCACTCAGCGCCGGGGCCGGAGGATCATGATGACTCCGGGCGAGCTGGACGAGTTCCTCACCGGCCAGCGCACCTGCCGGGTCGCCACCGTGTCCGTGGACGGCTTCCCGCACGTGAGCGCGCTGTGGTTCGCCTGGGACGGCACCTCGCTGTGGCTGTACTCCGTGGTGCGCAGCAAGCGGTGGGCCGATCTGCGCCGCGATCCGCGGGTGGCGGTCGTGGTGGACTCCGGCGAGGAGTACGACCAGCTGCAGGGCGTGGAGCTGTCCGGGACCGTGGAGTTCGTGGGCGAGATCCCCCGCACCGGCGAGCTGTGTGCCGAACTCGATGCTCCCGAGATCCTGTTCGCGCGCAAGAACTTCGGCATCGAGGAGATGCCGTACGACGGTCGCCACGCCTGGATCCGGCTGGCCCCGGACAAGATCGTCTCCTGGGACTTCCGCAAGCTGGGCTCGCTGTAGACCCGTTCAGTCCACCTGCCCGGCCGCTTCCCGCAGTGCCTCCACCGCAGCCCGGATCGACGGGCGGCGGTCGGCGTCGGCCCGCCAGACGACGTACACATGGCGGCGCACCCGCTGGGTGAGCGGGACCATGACGACGCCGGGCGGCACGGGACGGCGACCCAGGAGCGGGGCGATGCAGACGCCCAGCCCGGCGGACACCAGACCCAGTTGGGTGTGCGTCTCGGCGGCGCGGTGGCCGACGATCGGCTCGACGCCGCGGGAGCGCAGCGTGAACATCAGCCACTCGTGGCAGAACTCGCCCTCGCCCCAGGTGATCCACTCGTCCTCGGCGAACTCCCCGAGGTCCACCTCGTCCCGGTCCGCGAGCCGGTGGCCGGCCGGCATGGCGACGTCGGCGGGGTCGTCGAACAGCGGCGCCTTGACCAGTCCGTCCGGGACGGGCATCGGCTTGTTGTACCAGTCGAGGACGACGGCGAGGTCGAGGTCGCCGCGCACGACGCCCGCGACACCGTTCTCGGGCTCCAGCTCACAGGAGCGCACGCGCAGTGCCGGATGCCGGGTCCGCAGGGCGGCGAGCGCGGTGGGGAACAGGCCACGGGCGGCCGTGGGGAACGCGGACAGCCGGAGTTCGCCGACGACCTGTCCGCGGTGCGCCTCGAGGTCGGACTGGGCCAGCTCCACCTGGGAGAGGATCCGCGCCGCGTGCTCGGACAGCAGCCGGCCCGCGTCCGTGAGGCGCACCCCGCGCCCGTTCTTGGCGAGGAGCTGCTGCCCCACCTCGCGCTCCAGTTTGCCCATCTGCTGCGAGACCGCGGACGTCGTGACGTGCAGCGCCTCGGCGGCACCGCTGACCGAGCCATGCCGGGCGAGGGCGTCGAGAGTGCGCAGGCGCTCGAGGTTTAACATGTAAGCGATACTACGAGGTATCCCGTGAGAAATCTCGATTGTGCTACGAAGTTGGCTGTTGCATCGTTACGACCATGAGCACCGTCACCACGACCGGCACCCCGGCCGACGCCGCCGCGCGACCGCGCCCCCGTCCCGACTGGCGTCTCCGCTTCACCGCCCTGTCCCTGATCTGGGGCTTCAGCTTCCTGCTGATCAAGGTGGGCACCCATGGCTATGCACCCTTCCAGGTCACTCTGGGGCGGCTGGTGTTCGGTACAGCGGTGCTCGCGGCCGCGATGGCGGTGAAGCGGGAGCGGCTGCCGCGCGGGGCGCGCACATGGGGGCATCTGACGGTCGCCGCGTTTCTGCTGAACGCCTTGCCGTTCTCGCTCTTCGCCTATTCCGAGCTGACGATCCCGTCGACGCTGGCCGGGATCTGCAACGCGACGTCGCCGCTGTGGGGCATGGCGCTGTCGTTGGTGGCGCTGTCGGAGGACCGTCCCACACGGGTGCGCTTCGCCGGCCTCGGCCTGGGGTTCCTGGGGGTGCTGACTGTTCTCGGTGCGTGGCAGGGGTTCCACGGGCTGGACGCGACGGGGACGGTGATGGCGTTGCTCGCCTCGCTGAGTTATCCGGTCGGGTGGATCTATGTGCGGCGCACGCTTGCGGGTGCCGGGGGTTCGCATCTCGCGATGACAGGCGCGCAGTTGCTGGTCGCCACGGTCCAACTGGCCGTGGTGACACCGCTGTTCACGTCCTTTCCCGCACACTTCTCGCTGGTTCCACTGCTTGCGATCGCCGCGCTGGGGGCGCTCGGTACGGGGCTGGCCGTTCTCATTCAGTACGGGCTCGTCGCGGAAGTCGGGCCCACGACCGCGCAGATGGTCACCTACTTCATTCCGGTCATCGCCACGGCGGCGGGCGTTGCGATTCTGGGTGAATCGCTTCGGTGGACAACTCCGGTGGGGGCGGTGGTCGTTCTTGCCGGGGCGGCACTCACTCAGGTGCGACGGGGCGCCTGACGAGGTGAGGCCGCGTGCAGTGTGCGCGGGTGCGGATGCGTCGTGGCCGCTAGCGCCCACGCGGCGGAGCCGCATATCGAACACAACCCCGCGCCCCTGAGAGTCATCACGTGATTGCGAAAGTGCCCGATAGTCGGACGACGGTTGCCGCAGGATCTCTCCGGGGCTGCAAGAGGCTCCGTCGAGTCAACCGCGGTGCCACGGCACACCTTCGGGCTGCCGGCCGCGGCAGCTGCTCCACCTGCGGTGACAGCAGCCTCTGCTCGGCACATCCGACAGGGAAGCAGCACAGCCCCGGATGAGACCCGACCCGCGACCACGCGGCACAAGGCCCGCGCCGGAGCGTTCTGCCCAACCATCGGACGTCACGTGAATTACGTGATGACTCTCAGGGAAGTTGCTCACGCCCAGTGCTGTGACCGGAAAGGTTCACCGGCTCGGCAAACCTTCCCGGCCACAGCACTAGACATAAGTTCGCGCCGGTGTCGGGCCCACCGCCGTCGCCACCACTTCCGCCAACGGGGCCGTCTCCTCCGGTGTCAATGTCGAGATCGTGATGCGGATCGCCGGTGGGGCGTTCAGGCGGAAGCCGGCGCCGGGGGAGACCGCCCAGCCCGCGTGGAGGAGGCGGGCGACCGCCGCCGTCTCGTCGGGCACCGGGACCCAGACGTTCATGCCGCTGCGGCCGTGGGCCGGGACGCCGCGTTCGGCGAGGGCGTCGATGAGGAGGTCCCGACGGGCGCGGTAGGCCGCCGCCACCGCGGGGCCGTCCACCGCGCCGTCCGACCAGAGGTGGACCACCGTGCGTTGCAGCAGGCGGCTCACCCAGCCCGGGCCCAGTCGCTGCCGTCCCCGTACCCGGTCGACCGTGACGGGGTCGCCGGTGAGGACGGCCAGGCGCAGGTCGGGGCCGTACGCCTTGGCCACCGAGCGGACGAACGCCCAGTGCTGGGTGACGCCCGCCAGGGGGTGCAGCGGGAGGTCGACGATGCCGTGGCCGTGGTCGTCCTCGAGGAGGAGGGTCTGCGGGTGGTCACGGAGGACGGAGCGCAGCGCACGCGCGCGGGGGGCGCTCACGGCGGCGCCGGTGGGGTTGTGCGCGCGGTCGGTGACGATGAGGGCGCGGGCGCCGGACTCCAGGGCGCGGCGCAGGTCGTCGGCGCGCGGTCCCTCGTCGTCGACGCCCACGGGGACGGTGCGCAGGCCGAGCGCCGGGACCAGGTCGAGGGTGCGGCCCCAGCCGGGGTCCTCGACGGCGACGGCGTCGCCCGGTCTGAGGTGGGCCGCGAGGACACGCTCGATCGCGTCCAGGGAGCCGGAGACCACGGTGAGCGGTCCGGCGGGCACGCCGCCGGCGTCGAGTTCGGCCCGCGCGATCCTCGCCAGCTCCGGTTCCACCGCCTCGGCGCCGTACAGCACCGGTGCGCGGTCGCCCTCCTCGGCCACGGCCGCCAGGGCGGGCGCGAGCGGGGGGAGCAAGGCGGGGTCGGGGTTGCCGTCGGACAGGTCACGCACCCCGGCAGGCACGTCGACGCGCAGGTGCTCGCGTCCGGTCGTGGCCGGTTTGGGGCGGACACGGCTGCCCCGGCGACCGGCGGTCTCGATGACCCCGCGCTCGCGCAGGGTGCGGTAGGCGGCCGCGACGGTGTTGGGATTCACCCCCAGTCTCGTGGCCAACTCCCGCATGGGTGGCAGCAGTTGGCCGGGATCCAGCTCGCCGGTGCTCACCGCGTGTTCGACGCTCGCCGCAATCTCGGCTGCGCCCCGACCTTGGATCGGATACTCTCCTAGCACAAACCAGATTATGCACTAGTGCAATGGAGAGCGCCATGCCGGGTAGCCCGCAGACGCCGTCGCCGTCCGCCGCCTACGTCCCGACCGACCGCACCGTGCCCACGCGTGCCGCCGAAAAGGCGTCGTACGACAGGGACTTGGTGCACGCGATACTCGACGAGGGCTACGTCTGTCATCTCGGCTTCGTCCGCGACGGCGCGCCGGTGGTGCTGCCGACCCTGTACGGCCGGGTCGGCGAGCGGCTGTACGTCCACGGCTCGACAGGCTCACGCCCACTGCGGATGACCGGCGCGGCCGACCCGGGACTCCCGGTCTGTCTGACGGTGACGCATGTGGACGGTCTGGTGCTGGCCCGCTCGGCGTTCCACCACTCGATCAACTACCGCTCGGTGGTGGTGCACGGCACCGCGCACGAGGTCACCGACCCGGAGGAGCGGCGGGTGGCCCTGGACGCGCTGGTCGACCACGTCGTACCGGGCCGTTCCGCCGACTCGCGCCCCGCGAACAAGAAGGAGCTGGCCGCCACCGCGGTGATCCGCCTCGACCTGGACGAGGTCTCGGCCAAGGTCCGCACGGGCGGCGCGAACGACGAGCCCGAGGACCTGGGCCTCCCCCACTGGGCCGGCGTCGTCCCGCTGCGCAAGGGCTACGACGCGCCGGTCGCCAACGCCGACCTGGCGCCCGGCATCGCGCTCCCCGGCTACCTCGGAACCCTGTGATGCTGATCCACCCCTGGGACGCGGCACGCGACGACGCCGAGTGGCACGGCTGGCTGGCCGCCCACGACTTCGGCCAGCTCGCCGTCAACGGCCCGTCCGGCGAGCCGCCGTTCGTCCAGCCGCTGCACTTCGCCTACGATCGCGAGCGCGGTGAGGCCGTCACCCACCTCGCCCGCACGAACCCGCTGTGGCCGTCCCTCGAGGCGAACCCGGTCGTGCTGCTGAGCGTGGTCGACGACTACGTGTACGTTCCCGGCCCCTGGCAGGCCCCGCCGGACGTGCCGTCCGAGCACGGCGTCCCCACGAGCTTCTACACGGCCGTCCAACTGCGCTGCACGGCCCATGTCGTGGACGATCCGGCGGCCAAGGCCGAGCTGGTGAACCGCCAGCTCGGCCACTTCCAGCCCGACGGCGGCTCGGCCCTGGCGGTGCCCGGCGAGGCGCCGTACGGCCGCATGCTGTCCGGCATCCGCGGCCTGCGCCTCGAAGTGACCGGCGTCCGGGCCAAGTTCAAGTACGCGAGCCAGAAGCCCGAGGAGGTCAAGGACCGTATCGCCGCGGGCCTGGCGGCTCGAGGCGGTCCGGGGGACGGGGCGGCACGGGACCATCTGGTGCGGCGACGCCGAGCGTGAGGGGAGCCGGCCCGCACGGTGGGCGGACACGCCGCGCAGCCCGCGCGAGCCGCCTGCCGCGCGGGCTGCGCTCAGACTGTCACGGCGGTCCGGCGCCTTGTCGTACGGCGCCCACACGCAGGCCCGGGTGCCCCGGCACCGCCGCCGAGCGGGACGAGCCGGCGTGATGCCCGCCCGAACGACGCCCCTCCCCGGGTCAGGCGGGTAGCGGCGCGACCTCGCGTGCCGCGCGGGCCTCGGCCACCGCGAGGCCGCCGACCGAGCACAGCATCAGCAGGGTGCCCGCGATCGTGGGGGCCGTCAGGTGTTCGCCGAGCAGGGCGACAGCGAGGACAGCCGCGCTCACCGGTTCCAGGAGCATGATCACGGAGACGGTCGCGGACCGCACGACGGCTGCGCCCGCGAAGTAGAGGGCGTACGCGAGTGCCGTGGGCACGGCGGCGATGTAGGCGAGGAGCCACAGCACCCTGACGGGGTCGGCGGTGTGCGGCACCAGGCCGTCGGACAGGGCGAACGGCAACAGGCACACGCTCGTGACAGCGAACGCCCAGACCGTCGTACCGGAGTTGTCGGTGCCGCCGTCGCGTCCCCACCAGCGGGTGAGCAGCGTCATGGCGCAGTAGCCCGCCGCCGACGCCAGCGCGAGAAGCACGCCCGCCGGGCGCACGCTCGCGCCCGAGCCGCCGAGCGTGAGGACGGCAAGACCGGCGAGCGCTCCGGCGACGGCGGCGGCCCCGCCACGCCCGAGTCGCTCGCCCAGCGCGAGGCGGGCGCCGAGCGCGATGAGGACGGGGCCGGCGCCGAGCGTGACGACGGTCGCCACGGCGAGTCCCGTGGCCTCCACGGCCGCGAAGTAGGCGGTCTGGAAGACGGCCAGCCCGAGGCCGGTGGTGACGGCCTTCACGGCCCTGCGGCCGAGCGTCTCCGGCACCGCCGGCCGGCGCGCGCCCCGGCGCAGCAGGCGTCCGGCGAGCAGCAGGACGAGGCCGACGGCGCAGCGCCAGAAGGACAGGGTGACGGCGCCCATGTCGCTGGCCCGGTAGACCAGGGAGGCGGCGGCGCCCGCGGTGCCCCAGGCGGCACCGGCGACGATCAGGTAGAGGAGGCCACGCCCGACGGGCAGACCGAAAGCGACGTTCGACACGAGTTATCTCCGCAGAGGTGCAGAAGTTCGGAAGGCGACCCCGGTCCAGCGGGGCGCGCGGACTTCATCTGCGGGCAGCACCGTCCCGCCCGGCGATCAGCCAGGCGTGTTTCCCGGAGGCCCGCCTCAGGCGGCCGGAGGCGGAAGGACAAGTGCGTTCGTCGGCATGTTCGACACCTTAGACGACGGTTTCCCGGACGGCCAACTCGCTTTCGGCAGGGCCGCTCGACACCGGCTCGGCGGCGCCCTTGGCGGGCGTCGAGGACTGCGCGATGAACGCGCCGACCAGGACGACGAGACCGCCCACGACCTGTGGCGCCGACAGGTGCTCGCCGAGCAGCACCCACGCGAGCACGGTCGCGATCACCGCCTCCAGACAGGCCACCACGCCCGCGACCTGCGGGGAGAGCCGCCGTACCGACAGGACGCCCGTGACGTACGCGACGACTGTGGCGACCAGCACGATCCAGGCGAGCAGGGCGACGGCCGGGACCGCGTCGCCGTTCATCCGGGCGGTGCCGGAGAGTACGGACCAGTCCATGGTCCAGGGGCGGGCCACGGCGGTCAGGACGAGGGCGCCGACGATCAGGCCGTACGCGATGACGCCGAGCGGGTCCGGGGCCTCGGCACCCGCCTCGCTGCCCTGGTCGGACAGGACGAAGTAGCCCACCTGACAGCAGGCCGCGCACAGCGCCAGCAGCAGCCCGAGGGCGTCGAAACCGAGCCCCGACCACACCTCGACGACGCAGACGAGCCCGCCGACGGCGAGGACGACGCCGAGCGCCGCGGCCCGTGTCACCGGCCGGCGCTGCACGAAGCGCACCCAGCCGAGGACGAGGGCGGGGGCCAGGTACTCGACGAGCAGGGCGACGCCGACCGGGATGCGCGAGATCGCGGCGAAGTAGCACGCCTGGACGCCCGCCACGGCGAGCAGTCCGAACCCGGCGAGCAGCGCGGGCCGTTGGCGTGGCAGGGCGCGGTTGCGCACGGCGAGGGGCAGCATCACGACGGCGGCACCGGCCACCCGCAGCCATACCACGTGCAGCGGGTCGAGGCCCGCCTCGATCAGCGGCTTGGCCGCGACACCTGATCCCCCGAAGGCGAGCGCGGACGCGAGCGCGAGGCCGAGCCCTACGCCCTTTCCGCGGCTGCCGTGACTGCTCTCCGACATACGCACCGGCACATGATGACAGGCGACGACATGACCGTCACCCCCGATGACACCTGTCTCACCGGCTGGATGGGACGACGCCGCGGCCTCGACGGCACAGCGGGCGGTCCGGGCATCCCGGTCCCGCGGCTCGGCAGCCGGTGGCCGACAGCCTGCCCCTTCCGCTCCCTCGTCCCCCCAGCAGACCCCGGCAGGCGGCCCCGACGAACCGGTCCCCGCTCCTCAGCAAGCCGCCCCACCGTCACCGGCGTACTCCCCCGAGCGACTGTCGATCCGCGCGACCAGGTCGGTCGCCCCCACCCCGGCGCGCCCGAGCACCTCCACGGCGCGGGCCTGCGGGTCGGCGACGATCGCCGCGAGGAGGTCGGTGCCCGCGGCGCGGTCGGCTCCGCGCCGCTCGGCGCGGTCACGAGCGCGGCCCATGGCGGCCGCGGCCAGCGGTGACCAGCCTCCTCCCGCGTCCTTCGTCTCGGTGATCCCGGGTCCGGCGACCACGGCCGGCGTGCCCGAGTCCTCCACCGTGCTCTGCCAGCGCAGCCCGTAGCCGATGCTGCGTTGTACGAGGTAGCCGAGGAGGCGGGCGAGCTGCGGGGCCTCGCCGATCACTGCGCGCACGTCGAAGTCGGACTCCAGGAGCGAGTGGAGCAGATGGGCGGTGTCGACCTGCCGGTCCCCGTCCCGGACGGCCCGCCGGCGGGCACCAGCCACCACCGCTGCCAGCTCGGCACTGAGCCCGGCATCGTCGTCCGCGGTACGCAGGTCCTGCTCATCGGCGGACTGATGGGGAATACGGGGTTGCACATCTCCACCCCATCAGCCCCTCCGGCTCGCGTCATCCCCGGCCGGAACCATCTTCCCGTCCCACACGAAGTGGACGTCGTCCGCCGCAATCTCCTCCTCAGGGATGAGATCAGGCCGAACTTCCCCGAGGAGCGCGTGCCGCCTTGCCCCGCATCCCAGATGTAACCACCACGCGTTTCCGTGTCCTCGCGGGTGTGAAGGACAAGTACTGGTACGAGTGCCGGCTGGTGGCACTGCCGGCGGTCGACGGAGGCAGTACGTGTACCGGGCACGCCCCCGAGGACGCGCTGCCCGCCGACCTGTTCCGGACGCGTGACCCACACACGAGAGCACGTTCCCGCGCGCGTGGGACCTCTTCGACGCGACGTCGATACGGCGGGTCGGCCGAGTCGCCGCCCTCCACATTTTCTGACGGTTCATCAGTATTGAATGTTCGGGACCCTCCGGCTACGTTCCGCGACACCGTAGCCCGACACGAAGGGGCGGCCCCATGGCCGAAGTCAGCGCGGAGGCACGCATCCAGGCACCGGCCGAGCAGGTGTGGGCGCAGCTCACGGACTGGTCGGCGTACGGCGAGTGGAACGCCACCCACACGAACTTCCCCAGGTGCGGCCCGCAGACCCTGACGGTGGGCGGGACCTTCCAGGAGAACATGAAGCTGATGGGCTTCCCGGCGGAGGTCGAGTGGACCATCGAGGAACTGGAACCGGCCCGGGTGCTCGCCATTCGCGGCAAGGGCCCGATGGCGGTCGTGGTCGCCACCCGCTACACCCTCACCCCGGACGGCGGCGCCACGAGCGTGCGCATCGACGGTGAATTCACCGGCGCGGCCGTGTCGTTGATGGCGGGCAAGCTCAAGGACTCGGCGACGGCCGCCCTGAACGAGTCGCTGCGCAAGCTGGACGGGCTGGTGGCCTGAACCGCCGTACGGCGCCGGCACGAAGGCGCCCCGCGGAGGGTTCCACGGGGCGCCCGGACGGTCGTACGGCCGTCAGTCCTCGTCGGCGAGGATCAGGTACAGCTTCTTGCGGGCCTCGTTGATGACGGCCAGCGCCTTCTCACGCTGCTCCTTGCTGCCGGTCTTCCAGACCTGGCCGAAAGCCTCCATCAGGCCGAAGCCGGCCTGGCGGATCTCACCGAGCGCTTCCCAGTCGACCCCGCGGGAGGCCTCCTCCCAGGGGGCCTCGGGACCCTCGTCGGCGGCGGTACGACCGGTCTCGGTGAGCGAGTACAGCTTCTTGCCGCCCTCACTCTCACTGGCGATCAGGCCCTCGTCCTCCAGCAGCTGCAGGGTGGGGTAGACCGAGCCGGGGCTCGGCTTCCACGCGCCGCCGCTGCGCTCGGCGATCTCCTGGATCATCTCGTAGCCGTGCATCGGCCGGTCCTTCAGCAGGGCCAGGATCGAGGCCCGCACGTCACCGCGCCGCGCCCTTCCCCTCGGGCCGCCGCGCCCTCGTGGCCCCCAGGACCCCGGTCCGAAACCGGGTCCGCCGGGACCGAAGCCCGGACCACCCGGACCGAAGGGCCCGAAAGCCGCGCGCAGTCCCTCGAAGCCGCCCCAGCCGTGCCGGTGGGGGCCGTCATGTCGATGTCCGTGCTCGAATCCGTGGGTACGCATCGCGATCACTCCCATTCCATCGTCGATCTAACGCGATGTCTCAACGATATATCGGAACCGATCGGATGGCAATATCCCTCGACCTGGGGGTTCGTCGGTCAGGCGGCTCTGCGGCGCTCGAGGGCGGTGGCGAGGTCCTCCTCGGCCCAGACGATCTTGCCGCCGGGCACCGAGCGGCTGCCCCAGCGGCGGGACAGCTGGGCGACCAGGAACAGACCGCGCCCGTTCTCGTCGACGGCGCGTGCGTGACGCAGCCGGGGGGAGCAGCCGCTGGCGTCGAACACTTCGCAGGTCAGGACCTGGTGCCGGATCAGCCGCAGACCGATCGGGCCGGTGCCGTGGCTGAGGGCGTTGGTGACCAGTTCGCTGACGATCAGCTTCGTGGTGTCCTCGAGACGTTCCAGGCCCCATACGGCCAGCCGGCCGGCGGCCAGTTGCCGGGCCTCGCCGACGGCGGACTGGTCGTGCGGCAGCGCCCAGGAGGCGACCTGCTCCGGATCGAGCGAGCGGGTCCGCGCCAGGAGCAGGGTGACGTCGTCGGTCGGCGCCCGCCCCGCGGCGGTCTGCGTGGCGCGGGTGCAGAGTTCCTCCAGGGAGCGGGCCGGCGCCGCCAGGGCCGCGCCCAGCCGGCGCATGCCCGCGTCGATGTCCTCGGCGCGGCTCTCGACCAGGCCGTCGGTGTACAGGGCGAGGAGGCTCCCCTCGGGCAGGTCCAGTTCCACGGCCTCGAAGGGAACGCCCAGCCCGACCCCCAGGGGCGGACCGGCGGGCAGGTCGGGGAACGTGACCCGGCCTCGCGGGTCGATGATCGCGGGCGGCGGGTGCCCGGCCCGTGCCATGACGCACTTCCGCGTGACCGGGTCGTAGACGGCGTACAGACAGGTGGCACCCGTCACCGCGGGGGTCTGGTCCGGTGCGCAGGCGTCGTCCTCGGCCAGTCGCTGGACCGTGTCGTCGAGGTGGGTGAGCAGTTCCTCGGGGGACAGTTCCATGTCGGCGAGGGTGTAGACGGCGGTGCGCAGCCGGCCCATGGTCGCGGCGGCGTGCAGCCCGTGTCCGACGACGTCGCCGACGACGAGAGCCACCCGGGCACCGGACAGCGGGATCACGTCGAACCAGTCGCCCCCGACGCCGTTGTGGAGGTCGGCCGGCAGATACCGCGAGACCGCCTCGACGGCCGCGCCGCCCCGCAACCGGTGCGGCAGCAGGTTGCGCTGGAGCGCGAGGGCCGCGGTGTGTTCTCGGGAGTACTGGCGGGCGTTGTCCAGCGACAGCGCGGCGCGGCCGACGAGTTCTTCGGCCAGGAGCAGATCGATCTCCTGGAACGGCACCGGGTCCTCGGTGCGGACGAACACGGCCACCCCGAGCAGGGCGCGCCTCGCGCGGATGGGAACCACCATCAGCGAATGGACTCGGTTCTCCCTGACCTTTCGCGCCCGTGCCGGGTCCTGGTCGAACCAGGTGCCCTCGGCGGCGTCCAGGACGGGCTCCAGGTGCGGCCGCCCGGTGCGCAGCACCTCCGTGAAGGGTGAGGTGGGCGGCATGAGGACCGGGTCACCGCGCCCCCAGGGGGATTCGGGGACCCCTTGGTGGATGGAGGCCAGACCGGCCCGCCGGAACACGGGGAGACGCTCGCCCGTCGGGCCGACACGGACCGGGGGCTCGTGTCCGAAGGGGATCGACTGCTCCAGGTCGACGGCGACGTAGTCCGCGAACAGGGGCACGGCGAGGTCGGCCAGTTCCTGGCTGGTCCGCATCACGTCCAGGGAGCCGCCCAGGTGCGCGCTGCCCTCGGTGAGGATGGCCAGGCGCTCGTACGCCCGCCGGCTCTCGGTGACGTCGACGCTGATGACGCACACCCCCAGTGCTCGGCCGTCGGCGCCCTGGAGACGGAAGACCGACGCCGCGAACGTGTGGTCCCGGCGCGAACCCGACGCGAGCCACGACCGGTAGGTGTGGACGCCGCTGGCGCCGGTGGCCAGCACCTGCCGCATCGTCGCCTCGAGCGCCGCGGCCTTGGGACCGGACAGCACATCGGGGAAACCACGTCCGAGCCGTCGATCAGCGGGGACGCCGTCGTGGCTCTCCATCGTGTCGTTCACCCACGTACAGCGCAGCCCCAGGTCACGGAACACGATGCCGATCGGCACGCGCGCGAGAAGCGAATCCCGCACCGATCCGGTCGCCGTGTCCCCGGACAGCGCTCCGGCGTCGGTCACGGACACGAGCCAGGCGACTGCTCCGTCCCGCCCGCGCACCATGGAGATCCGCAGACTGACGACAAGGGTGCGGCCGTCGCGATGGCGCACGGACGTGGTACCCGACCAGCCACCCCGGGCACGGCACCGCTCGACGAACGCCGTCGCCGTCGGCGTGTCCTCGGACGTCGGCAGGACGAGTGAGGCGGAGCGGCCCACCACGTCCCCGGCGGAGTACCCGAGAAGTCGCTCGGCGACCCGCGTCCAGCCGACCACGGTCCCCTGCTCGCCGAGCATCGCGATGGCCGAGTCGGACATCTCACGCGTGCTCAGCAGCTGCTCACCGGCTGTCACCCTGTCCATGCTGATCACCGGGCTTCTGTCCTCGGGTAGACGGGTCTGGGGCGGTTCGCGATCCAGACAGACGCGGGCATCAGTTGTTCATCCGCATCTTTCGGGTACTTGACTGGATTACCGCCCTTTTTGTGACAACCCAACTGGAATCGAAGTGACTGCGCCGCCCTGTCACAGGTGGCGGGGCCATCCGGTCAGTGGTGTGTATCCGCACTACGGCAAGGAGATCACTGTGGAAGCACGTCTCGACTTCTTCGGCAGCCCCCTCGGAGGCAAGGTGCTCAGGCACCTCAACTCGGCCAGCAAGGCCGTCTCGGACTCGACACTGCCGGCCGCCGTCCAGGAACTGGTCAAACTCCGCGCCAGCCAGATCAACGGCTGCGGCTTCTGCACCGACATGCACAGCAAGGACGCCGCCCACGCCGGCGAGACCCAGCAGCGCCTCAACCTCGTCGCCGCCTGGCGCGAGGCCACCGTCTTCACCGACGCCGAACGCGCCGCCCTCGAACTCGCCGAACAGGCCACCCGCATCGCCGACGCGGCCGGCGGTGTCACCGACGACGCCTGGGCCAATGCCGCCAAGCACTACGACGACGACCAGCTCGCCGCACTGATCTCACTCCTCGCCGTCATCAACGCCTACAACCGCATCAACGTCATCAACCAGCAGCCCGCCGGCGACTACCAGCCCGGCCAGTTCGGCTGACCGACCCACGAAGGAACCGGCACCATGCTCAGCTCCACCCCACACCGCTTCGTGGACCGCGTCGCGATCGTCACGGGAGCGGGGTCTGGCATCGGCCGGGCGGCCGCGATCGCCCTCGCCGGGGCCGGGGCCCACGTCCTCGGTGTGGGCCGCCGTGTCGAGGCCCTGGAGGAGACGGCCGGCGCCGACCCCCACATCGCGGTCCTGCCGCTCGACCTCTGCGAGGAGGGAGCCGCGGACACCGTGGTGACCGAGGCCGTGAAACGGTGGGGACGGCTCGACGTGCTCGTGAACAACGCGGGCGCCACCGCCGTGATGCCCCTGGCCGAGACCGATCGGTCGGTGATCACCAGGCTGTTCGAGCTCAATGTGACCGCGCCGAGCATGCTCGCCCACGCGGCGCTGCCGCATCTGCGTGAGTCGTCCGGCTCCATCGTGAACGTGTCGAGCACCTACGGTCACCGGCCCTTGGCCGGCGCTGCCCATTACGCCGCGACCAAGAGCGCCGTCGAACAGCTGACGCGGAGCTGGGCGCTCGAACTCGCGGCGGAAGGGGTCCGGGTGAACGCGATCGCACCCGGACCCACCAGGACGGACGTCCTGGTGGCGGCCGGGCTCCCCCGGGACACCATCGACGAGATACGCAGCCATGAACGAGACCGCATCCCGACGGGACGTCTCGGCGATCCCGAGGACATCGCGGACTGGATCCTGCGCATCGCCGATCCCCTGGGCGCGCACATCACCGGTCAGGTACTGACGGTCGACGGGGGCCTCGAGCTCGACTGACCTCCGGCGGGCCGTCGTGAGATGTCACGTGAGATGTCGCATACCAACGCACATTGAGGGATGGTCACCATGTCGTACCCGGAGCAGGTTTATGGGGGAGACAGCGGCGAGGTCAGTGCGAAATTCCGTCCGGCGGGCACCCCGCCGAATGTCGGCGAAGCCGGTAAGGACGCCATTCACTATCTGGCGAGCACGAATACCACTCGGGGCGAGTTCGGTCTCTACCGAGTGGAGATGAGCGCGAGGGCCGGCGGCCCGAAGACGCATTTCCACAAGCGCATCTCGGAGTCCTTCTTCATCCTCGACGGAAACGTTCGCCTTTTCGACGGCGCGCAGTGGATCGACGGGCAGAAGGGCGACTTCCTGCATGTGCCGCAGGGCGGACTGCACGCCTTCCGCAACGACTCGGACGCACCGGCCGGGATGCTGCTGCTCTTCACGCCGGGAGCGCCGCGCGAGGAGTACTTCGAGAAGCTGTCGGAGCTGGCCGACGCCACGGACGAGGAGCGAGCCGCGTTCCTGGACAAGCACGACTCGTACTTCGTGGAGTGAGCGAAGGCAGGCGGGTCAGGCGTCCGGGCGCGGAGCACGCAGGTGCCTGCGCTGGGCCAGTTCCTCTTCGTCGACCAGTGTGAGCATGGGCTGACCCGGCATGCACATCATGGTGACGAGGAAACGGCTCCAGGAGTCCGTCCGGTTGTTGCCGTCCTGGTAGTGGATGACGTCGCCGCCCGGCTCCCAGAACGTCTCCCCGGCCTTGATGACCCGCTCCGGCTCGCCTTCCAGTTCGAAGAGCATCTCCCCTTCGAGCATGTAGCCGAAGGCGGGCCCCGAGTGCCGGTGCGGCGGGGTGCCGGGGTCGCCGGGAGGGAACGCGACGAGAACCGTCGCCACCTCCGCCCCTTCGGGAACGAACGGCGGTTGCGCCGTCTGCAGCACGGTGAGCGCCGTCTTCCATGCCTCCGAGCGCGGTCGGGTCGCGGGGCTGCCTGTCGCCGGATCGTCGTTCGCCATGGTGAGGCCTCCCTCGGTGGGGCTGGGCTGCTGGTTCAGGAGAGCCAGTCGCGGTAGTGGGTGGGGGCGATGAGGGCGCCGGCCTTGGTGACGAGGGCATCGCCTGGGACGGCGGCGAACATGCCCGCGGTGTCGTCGGTGACGACGGTGCGACCGTCGGGACGGGCCTCGAGGGTGATCCGGCCCAGCTCGTCGAGGGGGAAGACATCGGGTCCGCCGACTTCGACGGTGCCGTTCAAGGGGGTGCCGGCGGCGACGTCGGCGACGGTGTCGGCGACCTCCCGGGCGGCGATCGGCTGGATCGGGGTGCTCGGCAGCCGTACGGCGTCGCCCTCCGTGGTCCAGGACAGGACCGCGTCCATGAACTCCATGAACTGGGTGGCCCGCACGATCGAGTAGGGGATCGACCCGTCCTTGAGGATGTCCTCCTGGAGGAGCTTGGCCCGGTAGTAGTCCAGCTCGGGCACCTTGTCCACGCCGACGATCGAGAGGATGACGGCGTGCCCGGCCCCGGCCTTCCGGGCGGCGCCCAGGATGTTGTCCATCGAGGTCCGGAAGAACGGCGGTGAGGCGTCGTCGAAGGTCGGGGAGTTCGTCAGATTGACGACGACCTCTGCGTCGGCCACCGCCTCCTCCACGCCCTGGCCGGTGATCACGTCGACGCCCGTTGACATGGAGTGCGGTACCGCCTCGTGTCCGTCGCCGTTCAGTCTCTTCACGACCTGCGATCCGATCAATCCGGTACCGCCGAACACCGCGAACTTCATGGGGGACCTCCCGTCGCGCACCGACCGGTCATGTGACCATGCGTCCATCTTGCGACGCCGGGGTGCGCCCCGCACCCGGCGCGCGCTCCGGGTGGCCCGGTGGCTCTGTGTGCCGGGAACGGAGCCGACGGTCGCTGCCCGGCCGCCCTCACACCTCTCAACTCGGCGTGACCACATGGGCGTCGACCGAGTACGACGCCGGCACTCCATGGTCTGGGTGAGAGACGGGGGACCCGCTTGTAGCATGGTGCTCACAGGCTGGAGGAATTCATGCGCAACCGGGACGACGCCGACTCCCTGGACCAGGCGACGAGGGACTTCATCTCGGCGCGTCCCCAACTCTTCGGCATCGCCTACCGCGTGCTCGGCAGCGTCGCGGAAGCCGAGGACATCGTCCAGGACGCCTGGCTGCGGTGGCAGAACACCAACCGCGCGGACGTTCACGAGCCGGCTGCGTTCCTGGCCACGGTCACCGCGCGGCTGGCGATCAACGTGGCCCAGTCCGCACGAGTGCGCCGCGAGTCGTATGTCGGGCCCTGGATCCCCGAGCCGGTGGACACGCGCGCGGATCCGCAACTGGGCGCGGAACGGGCCGAGGCGCTGGACCTGGCGGTCCTCTTCCTCCTGCAGAAGTTGAACCCGGTGGAACGGGCCGCTTATGTGCTGCGGGAAGCCTTCGACTACCCGTACAAGCAGATCGCGGAGATGCTGGAGACGAGCGAGGCGAACACGCGGCAGCTGGTGAGCCGCGCACGCAAGCATCTGTCCTCGGAACGCACGGAGCCAGTCAGCTCCACCGCTCACCGACGCCTGCTGGAGGTGTTCCTCGCCGCGGCCCAGACGGGCGACCTGTCGGCGCTCGAGAACGTCCTCACCGAGGACGTGGTCAGCTACACCGACGGTGACGGCATGCGCGGCGCGGCCAGGATTCCGGTCGTCGGCCGTGAGCACGTCGCCAAGTTCGTCGCCGCCTTCGCCCCGCGTTTCTGGCCCGACACCGAGGTGCGCTGGGTCGAGGCCAACGGCAGGCCGGCCGTCCTGGTCACGGCCGGTGGCAACGCGTCGGCTCTCCTGTCCGTCGAGGCGTCGGCGCGCGGCATCGAGCGCCTGCTGTGGGTCATGAACCCCGCCAAACTGGATCCCTACGTGACGTCGCTGCAGCAGTGACGAAAGCTGTCACAGATCGCCGTACTGCCCGGTCGTACTGAGTGGCAACCCAGGCGAACGGAGCAAGGCCGTGGCTATCACCGAACGACGTCTGTCCACCATGGTGCTGGTGATCGGTACCGGAGGTGCGGGGCTGCGGGCCGCGATCGAACTGGCCGAGTCCGGGGTCGATGTCCTGGCGGTCGGCAAGCGCCCCAAGGACGACGCCCACACGGCACTGGCCGCCGGCGGCATCAACGCGGCGCTGGCCACCATGGACCCCGAGGACAGCTGGCAG